>NZ_JBLREB010000001.1:0-2072920 GCF_048159605.1 Ectobacillus polymachus
AAGAAAGTTCAATTGCCATTATCCGAAAGGACATACAAATGCGACACTTGTGGAATGGAAATGGATAGAGATTTTAATGCCAGTTTAAATCTGAAATATGCAAAAGACTTTACGGTTATCACCGCTCGATAATCGAAAGTGAGTACGGGGGGCTACCTCGGAATGTACGCCTGTAGAGAGCCATACCACGATAGTAGCGGGCAAGTGGCGAGGTCGGGTTCCATGAAGCAGGAAAAATCTAGCGTAAATAAGTGGACATTGCGTACATTTGTTTATGTTTTTAGTAGCAGAGTCCTTATGAATTCATTTCGTCGTTTATTCCTTATCAATGTCATTACATTGATTGTATTAGTAGGGGGTGGCTTTCTTGGTTACTATTACTACAATCAATCATCAAGCTATTTAAAAACAAATAATGCCAAGATTGATGGAAAAGCCATTCCAATCGCAGCACCAACAGCAGGCAAGCTGATATCTTGGACGGGAGAAGTCGGTAAATCATACAATGCCGGCGATAAAGTTGGTACCGTAGAATTCCAAACACCAACTGCAATGCAGCAGGCAGATATTACAATGCCAGCTGGCGCAACAATCGTTCAATCTAATGCGACAGAAAAATCCTTTGTCGGGGCAGGAACACCAATCGCTTATGCTTACGATATGAACAATTTATATGTAACAGCAAATATTAAAGAAACAGATATTGATCAAGTACAAAAGGGGCAACAGGTGGATGTGTATGTGGATGCTTATCCGAATACGGTCTTAACAGGTACAGTAGATCAAATTGGATTAACAACATCCGGAACCTTCTCCTTACTGCCAAGCGGTAATACGAATGCGAACTATACAAAAGTTACACAGGTCATTCCAGTGAAAATTTCGTTAAACCACAATAAATCCTTAAACATTGTACCGGGAATGAATGTAACAGTTCGTATTCATAAATAAGGGGGGGGACTACATGCTCTCAACCATGATTGCAGTTTATGCACTTTTTTGTATCCTTGTATTTTTCATTGTGAACGTGCTGTTACGAAAACAAAAAAATAAGAGTGATCGTACAAAACCGCTTGCTTCTGCAATGCCAAAGCAGAAGGACACTTTGGTAGAAGAGAAAAAAGAAGCCAAAGAGTTAACACAAGCAGTGGAAGAAAACAAGCAAGAAGGAGCAGAAGAGATTCCAGCGCCAAAGAAAGCTGCTCCGAAGCTGGCAGCAGACCCTGCGCTTAATATCAGATTGGTATTACTCGTACTAATCTTAGGTATGTTTTTTTCCATTCTTAATCAAACCGTTATTAACGTAGCGTTACCAGATTTAATGAATGAGTTCAATGTATCAACATCTACTATACAGTGGTTATCCACCGGTTTTATGCTGGTAAACGGAATCTTAGTACCAATTAGTGCTTATTTGATTCAAACCTTTACGTATCGAAGACTTTTTCTAATCGCTATAGGGTTTTTCACAGTCGGCTCTATTATTTGTGCTATCTCTGGTAATTTTCCAATGATGTTAACAGGTCGGCTTGTGCAAGCAGTTGGAGCAGGTATTCTCATGCCAACAGGAATGAATATATTTATGACGCTCTTTCCGCCAGAAAAACGCGGCGCGGCGATGGGGCTTCTTGGTGTAGCATTGATTCTAGGACCAGCCGTTGGACCAACGATTGCTGGCTGGCTTATTCAAAACTACACGTGGAAGATCATGTTTTATGCAATGTTTGCCATAGGAGCTGTCATCTTTTTGATGGCCATACGTTGGTTTAAGCTCGTACAGCCACTGTCTAAACCGAAATTAGACGTAACCGGAGTTATTTTTTCTACCATTGGCTTTGGCAGTCTGTTATACGCATTAAGTGAAGCAGGAAATAAAGGATGGGACAGCACAGAAGTCGATGCCATGCTCGCAATTGGAGTGATTGGTCTTATTGTCTTCGTTTGGTGGGAGCTCAAGGCAGAAACAAAGCTCTTGGATTTAACCATTTTCAAGATTCCAGCTTTCTCCTTTACGATTATCATCAATTTCATTATTACGATGGCACTGTATGGCGGTATGATTCTGTTGCCTGTATACCTACAGAACATTCGCGGCTTTTCACCGCTTGATTCCGGATTGCTACTGTTGCCAGGATCATTAATTATGGGACTAATGGGACCATTTGCTGGAAAGCTATTTGATCGCTATGGTATTCGTCCACTTGCGATTTTTGGATTAATTTTGATGACATTCGGTACGTATGAGCTATCTAAGCTTACGCTGGATACCCCTTATGCTACGATTGTCGGAATTTACATCATGCGCTCCTTCGGGATGGCGTTTATCTCGATGCCAATTATGACAGCAGGAATGAACGCATTACCATTGAAGCAGATTTCACATGGGACAGCATCGCAAAATACACTTCGCTCAATAGCTGGTTCGATTGGGACAGCGATCCTTGTTACATTCATGACGAGACAAACAACGTTCCATGCGGCAGACTATGCAAGTGCGATTACATCGACGAATCCAATTATGAACCAGAATATTACGCAGATGGGTCAGAGCATTGCAGCCGTAGCAAATGTATCACCGCAAACGGGCTCGTCACTCGGCACGGCGGCACTATACGGTCAAGTTATGAAGGTTTCCTCGGTAAACGGTATTAATGACGCATTTTTAATCGCTGCAATTTTAGCAGGAGTAGCACTTGTATTATCCATTTTCCTTCCCCCAGGCAATAAGCCGAACAGGGGATAAGGGGAGAAACTTACGAAGAAGTTAGCTATCTTTTAGGTAGTTAGCTTCTTTTTTGCTTTTATCCACTTTTTAATAGAAACATTTAATTCTGAATAATTAATCAAATGTTGTTCTATAATTATAGTAATCATGTTATATTTTATAAATAGAAGCGTTCGTGACAAGAACAATAAAATTTAATAATAGGATATAGGTTTAATCAGTTTTGATTAATTAAAAGGGAATCAGGTGACATTCCTGAACTATCCCGTAGCTGTATTAGATGAATTTAAGTACAATATGCCACTTGCATACAGGGAAGGCGTACTTAAATAATGATTCTTGAGTCAGAAGACCTGCCTATATTTTGCTCTGTAACCTCTACGAGTGATAGGGAAGGCATTATAATGAAGATTAATTTGCTTATTTCATAGAATAGGCATATTTTATCATGAAATCCTTTTAACACTTCAGTTAAAAGGATTTTTTATTTGCATGGGATAAAAATTGAAGGGAGGTGCAACATGGGAATAATTATTATGTTATGTATTGTGATTTTAACTTCCATAATTTATCTTATATTGAAAAATAAGAAGTGTAGGGATGGGGAACATCGCCATCGCCATAGAATGGGACACAACCACGGCGAAGGGTTTTCAATTGATTATTATGCTTATATGTCTAAAATCAGACACTGGAATCCTACTTTTAAAGTATCTCTTTCTGTGCTGACACTGATTTTGTGTATTGTATTGAACAACCCATATGTATCTGTGGCAGTCATCCTTGCAATGGCCTATATAACAATTATAAAAGGCGAGCTTCCCATACATAAATATATGCCAATACTCCTGATTCAAATAGGTTTTATCCTTCTAGCCACTTTTACCATTGCCATTGATTTTTCAAGGCAGCCTATGGGACAGTATAACTTATATCTTGGTTTCTATTATATGTATACTTCTCAGGCAAAGCTTATGGAAGCGGTTTTTTTAATCTTGAAAGTGTTTGCAGCTATCAGTGCCTTGCAGATGATGGCACTGTCAACTCCATCATCAGAGATTATATATGTGCTTCACAAAGCACATATACCAAAGATTATTATAGAACTGATGAATATGATTTACCGTTATATTTTCATCTTAATGGATGTCTTTATTAAAATGAAAAATTCTGCAGAGTCTCGTCAAGGGTACTGTGATATGAAAACTTCCTATTTTACCTTTGGAAATATTGCTAGCAATATGCTGATAATTTCTTTGAAAAGGGCTAATGCATATTATGATGCCATGGAGGCCAGATGTTTCGATGGAGAGCTTATTTTTTTGGAGGAAGATAAAAAGGTTGAGACAAAACAGATTGCCACAGCAGTAGCATTCGTATTATTTTTAATTCTGCTCTGGGGCTTTACAAGATAGAAAGGGGCTATTATGGAAGATCCAATATTAAAAATCGAAGATCTGTATTACGTCTATGGAAATGGAAATCCTGCGCTGAACGGTGTAAGTGTGGATATATATGAAGGTGAGAAAATAGCTGTACTGGGTACCAATGGGTCAGGAAAGTCCACATTTTTCTTGAATATAAACGGTGTCTATACACCGGAGGCGGGAAACGTTATTTATCGGGGTACAATTATAAATAAAAAAAATGTAAACGAGCTTCGAAAAAATATAGGTATTGTATTTCAAGATGCAGATAATCAAATTATAGCATCTTCGGTCAGGGCAGAAGTTGGGTTTGGCCCTATGAATTTAAAGCTTCCCAAAGAGGAAGTGATAAGACGTGTTGAGGAAGCACTGGCATATATGAACATATCGGATTTTAAGGATCGTCCGCCTCACTATTTGAGTGGCGGTGAAAAAAAGCGTGTTACTATTGCGGATATCATTGCTATGAAATCTGAAATCATTATCTTTGATGAACCAACAGCAGCACTTGATCCTTTAAATGCACAGATGTTAGAAGAAGTTTTAGCAAAGCTTAGCTCAGAGGGCAAGACAATGATGATTTCAACCCATGATGTGGATTTCGCATACAGATGGGCTGAGAGAGTTCTTGTATTTTGTAAGGGAAAAATTATTGCAGATGGAAGACCGCTTGAAATTTTTCAGGATACGGAAATCCTAAAACAGGCAAATTTAAAACAGCCAACCTTGTTTGAAATTTATGAGTTATTTGTACATAAAAATCTGCTGGAGGATATAAAGTATTATCCCAAAAGCGTTCATGAATTCAAGGAAATGCTTGAGGAACAGTTTACTTCTAGGGGTTTAGTTTAGATAAATATAAATTTAAAAGGGAAAAGGGGAAAAAGAAATTGAATCAGAAAGAAAAGAAAATTATCACTTTTGTTACAGTTTTTGCATTAGTCTTTGCAATAACCCCAGTGACAAATGCAATGCACATCATGGAAGGATATCTTCCACCAAAGTTCTGTATTGCTTGGGGAGTTCTCTGTATACCATTTTTAGTGGCTGGATACTTATCAATAAAGAGAACATTGGATAAGAATCGTAAATCTATTACTATGCTTGCTATGGCAGGCGCATTTATTTTCGTACTATCATCTTTAAAGATTCCATCCGTAACAGGAAGTTGTTCACATATGACGGGTACCGGACTTGCCGCAATTTTATTCGGACCTGTACCGGTGAGTATATTGGGTATTATCGTACTTTTATTCCAAGCAGTTCTGCTTGCACATGGCGGACTGACTACTCTTGGTGCAAATACTTTTTCTATGGCCATTGCAGGGCCTCTACTTTCTTATGGGATTTATATATTATGCAAGAGACTGAAAGTAAGTAAGAATGTAAGTATTTTTCTTGCAGCTTCAATCGGGGACCTTTTTACATATTGCGTAACCAGTTTTCAGCTTGCACTGGCATATCCGTCTGCAAATGGGGGTGTCTTAGCATCTGCGACAAAGTTCCTTGCAGTATTTGCACCGACACAGGTTCCGCTCGCTATAATCGAAGGTATTCTGACCGTTGTTATCATTATGACCCTTGAAACCTATGCAAAATCAGAAATGAAAGGTATTGGATTTCTATATAGAGGTGAAAAATAATGTCAAAGAAGAAAAAAGTTATTATTTTATTAGTTCTTGCAGCCTTGATTGCTATCATACCATTATTTACTTTAAAGGGTGCTGAATTTGGTGGTTCCGATGATGCAGGAAGCAAAGTTGTTGCTGAGATTACAGGTACCAATTATAAGCCTTGGTTTACACCTGTTATGGAAACTTGGATTGGTGGGGAATTACCAGGCGAGATAGAGAGTTTACTATTCTGTGTACAGACAGGAATTGGAGTCGGTATACTAGCTTTCTTCATGGGAAGATTTGTAGAAAGAACGAAGCAAGAAAAACTTCAAAAAACGAAAGAAAGTTAAATACTTTTGCTATATAAGTTATAGATGATTTTTGTTACAGGCCGCCCGTTTTAGCAGGAGTAGCACTTGTATTATCCATTTTCCTTCCTCCAGGCAATCGGCCGAACAGGGGGTAAGGGGAGATTTAAAGAAGTTAACTATCGAGTAGGTAGTTAGCTTTTTTTGATTTTTAAGAACAAATATTGGGGTGTTGGTTTCTGGTTTCGGGGTTTATCTTGTATTTTTCAAATAACCAAAAAACTAAAAAAAGCGGTGAATCCCCGCCTTTTTGATTTTATCAGGTGTTTTAAATGGTGGTTGCCATCAACTCTCGATCGTTTTCTTGATTGAACACATGGAAGCGAGTGCAGATGTATTGAATCCTTTAATGATAAGCCATATTGCTAAAATCATTTCGTTAGCTGCTATGGGCAGACTTAAAATGGCTCCCCAAACAGAAAGTTGAGTAATGACACCAAACATTTCTAATAAGGCTGCAAGAAAAACGAGTGCTGAACCTGTCATACCTAAGATGGGTATAAACCTGGGTACGAGCTTGGATTTATAAAATATATAACTGTACATCATTGTATTGATGCCCAGCATAAAATTGGGACCAAGTAAAAATGTCCAATCATGTATTGCTTTTAATACTGTACCTGCAGCTTGAAAAGAGGCGATATCTGGAGTTGCAGTTGTAGCAAATTCCCGGCTTAAGGTCAATAGGGACAATACACTGATTATACCAACAGTAATAATAACGGCTTCAAGAAACCTAAAGCAAACATGCCAAAGAGCTATGGTTTCGTTGTACTTTCTTAAGTACGGAAACATCGTTGTTGAAGTACCGACCGCTGAAACGACAAGAATTAATTCCATAAGTGCTCCCAGTATCACCTGGTTGGCGTGTTCGGAACCTTTAATCAGGTAATCGGGACCATTTAGGATAGGGTCATATAAAATTAGACCTATTATTGCTGTAACTGCTGCAAGTATAAACAGTACCCCTATAATTAATGTACTTTTTTTGCTAGTATTCATTTTTTCATCTCCCCTTTTTAAACAAATTGTTTCACTGATACATTACGTTATGGGAGGTGTGAGTAGAACATGAAACGAACTTGCCCGGTAGTTAATAAAATCGGCCGAACAGGGGGTAAAGGGATAAGGAGAAACTTACAGTTGTGAAGAAAGAAGTTAGCTATCTAGTAGGTAATTAGCTTCTTTTTTTTGTTTCATTTATGGCTGGCAATCTCTCCTTTACTTTTCCCTGCAAACTCTTTTTGTAAAAAGAATGTTTGCTGGCGATATTTCAAGAAATGATGATTTTATAGTTGCTTTTTACTTATTAAACAAACATTTTTCTATTATGTTTGTTTAATAAATAAACATATGCATAATTCGTTCACTAATTTGATTGACGATGAATAAATTATATATTAATATGTTTGGTATTAAGCAAACATTTCTTTTATATGTTGTGTTTTAGAAAATAAAATTTGGAAGTGATTTTATAATGGAGCTATCGGATTTTTTTTGGAATGCCTCACTAGATGAACTGAAACGAGGATATATTCAGGAAAAGGATTCTTATATTTGCTTGCTATGCGGCAAGAAAATAGAAAAGGGAATGATTTACCCTTACGAGAATATGCTTTACGACGCAGAAAGGTATACGCGTATTCATATTGAGAGCACCCACCAATCGGTATTTGAATACTTAATCGGAATGGATAAAAAACTTACGGGTCTAACCGAACATCAGAATCATCTCCTTCGCTACTTTTATCAAGGAAAAAGCGATAAAGATGTCCAGCAAGAAATGGGTATAGGCAGCACTTCTACGATTAGGCACCACCGTTTTGCATTAAAAGAGAAGGAACGTCAAGCTAAGGTCTTTTTGGCAATTATGGAATTATTAAAAGAAAAAGATCAGTATGCACCAGCCTTTATCCCTCCTCATAAAACAGCGAGATTAGTGGATGATCGATATGATATTACACAAGAAGAGCAGCAAGAAATCATAAACAAATTTTTCACGGAAGGATCAAAAGGATGCTTAACGAAATTCCCTCCAAAAGAAAAGCAACGGCTTATTGTCCTTCGGGAAATTGCAAAACATCTGGATAGTGAACGTACGTATGATGAAAAGGAATTAAATCAAATTTTGAAGGCTGTTTATCATGATTATGTCATGATTAGAAGATATTTAATCGAATACGGCTTATTAGATAGAAAATCGGATGGAAGCGAATATTGGCTAAAAAAATAATCCAAGGAAGTAGTTGAAAATAAATGGACCGTAAAAAGGAACTAAAGCAACTTTATAAAGAAACTCCTATTGAAGCAGGAGTTTACCAAATTAAAAATATGAAAAACCAAAAGATTTTTATCGGAAGCACGAGAAACTTGAAAAGCTTAAATGGGGCAAAGTTTACGCTTGATATGGGTAGTCATACCAATAAAGAGCTTCAAGAAGAATGGCGCCAATTTGGGAAAGATGCTTTCACTTTTGAAGTATTGGAGATTCTTAAAAAGAAAGATACCCCGTATTTTAATGAGAAAGAAGCATTGTTAGAAATTGAGGACAAATGGGTAGAACAACTTCAACCATATGGAGAACGAGGATATAATCGCAAGAAATCCTGTTAATATAGGATCAATACAAGTGACAAGAGAGGGGTAAGATGTGGAAAGAAAGGTAGCAGTTGTTACAGGGACTTCAAGCGGATTTGGCTTGCTAACTGCATTGGAACTAGCAAAACGTGAGTATGATGTTATTGCAACGATGAGAAACGTAGATGCCCGCTTTAATCTAGTAGAGGAAGCGAAGAGAATAGGGGTTGCAAATCGGATTCAGGTTCACCAATTGGATGTAACATCTGAAGAGTCTATGAAACAGTTTCTTCCTGCTCTGGAAGAATTGCAACAAGTACATGTTCTTGTTAACAATGCTGGATATGCAGCGGGTGGGTTTGTCGAAGAGATACCGCTTGAGGAATACAAAAGACAGTTTGAGACGAATCTATTTGGCGTCATTCGAGTCACACAAGCTGTTCTCCCTTTTATGCGAAAACAACGATATGGAAAAATTATTAATATGAGCAGCATTAGCGGAAGAATCGGATTTCCAGGGATATCTCCTTATGTAGCATCCAAGCATGCGCTTGAAGGCTGGAGCGAATGCCTTCGTTTAGAAGTAAAACCGTTTGGAATTGAGGTTATTTTGATAGAACCCGGTTCGTATAAAACGAATATTTGGTCAAGTGGCAAGCACATAACCGAAGCATCTGAATCATCTCCTTACTATGATTATATGAGTCAAATAGAAAGCTATTTGGATAAAGGAGAAAGCAAATTTGGAGATCCAAAGGAAGTAGCAGAGAAAATTGCTCAAATAGCAGAGCAGCCAAATGTATCTCTTCGTTATCCGATTGGTAAGGGAGTAAAGGCAGGGATATTTTTTAAGCAATTGGTTTCGTGGAAACAGTGGGAACGCCTTGTTTTACAACGTTTACATAAAAAGATGTAACTTTGAAATAAAGTTTAATCCAAATCATGACACTAGCCCTGATAAACGAGCACAAGAATAGAGCATGTTTTGAAAAAAGATGAATCAAATTATGCTTTTCGTTTTAGCCTTAACATAAAAAACCTGCTCCTATTAGCAGGCTTTTCCATAAAGTCACACTTCTTTTTGGTTGGCAGTTTCACCTGAGTTGATTGCCGATCCATCTCCTGCCACTGCATGTTGCTGTTTGGTATTGGAGCTTTCAATGGCAGCGTTAGTTCCAGATGCACTATCATCTCCACCACCACTTGCAACCTGAGTAGCACTAGCCTGTGCTGTACTTGTTGTATTTACTTGATTATTTATGACAATTACAATTTCTTCGTCATTTTCCGAGTGCTCTTTATCCTTTTCATGTGGTTCAGTCTGGTCACCATTCATACCAGTATTGGTAGCTTGCCCCTTAGCGCCTACAACTTGTTGCTGCTCGGTATTCGATGAATCGATTGCCTCATTACTCCCGGCTGCGCTGTTTCGTCCAGCTCCACTGGCAATTTGTGTAGTATTGGGTGCACTTGTAAACTGGTTGTTAATGACGATTACAATTTTTCGTTTATCAGCAAGAGAACCAACATTAACTTCTTGTCCATCTTCTTTTACGATTCGGAGCCTAATCGTCTGATTAAGATTTTTTTCATTACTGCTCATATTCTCACCACTCTTCCATTATCACTCATACTATTAAATGGCAAGATTATAATTATGGCTTGGACAAAAGTATATGTTCTTACAAATATGTAATCCCCATTCTGTAACAAAAATTATGTAACGCTATTTTATCCCGATAGTTAAGTTAACAGGCAAGTTTCAATTGCAATCAATGCGTCAATAATTCCTCTAAAAATAAGAATTTAAGGGAGTGATGCATTTGTTATTATCTAAAGTCTGGGAAACTTACACTCAAAGAATAAGGAGGAGGGACTTAACTTTCCTTCTAACATAAAAACATTCCTATCAGGTTCTTCAGCAGTTAGTTTCACTCCAACGAACAAGGTACGCTTTCCAAAACAACAAGAACGGCTCTGTTGCACAATACAACAGAGCCGTTCTTTCTAAAGTTTGAGTATGTAGTTCATGATGGGAAAAGATTCGTATAAAAATCAGATCAATAAATTATTGATGTTGACCTTCAGTGAAAATTTGGAAACCAACACCGAACTTATCTATTACACTGCCATAAGCTGGGCTGAAAAAGGTTTTTTGCAATGGCACGGTCACTTGACCGTCTTGCTTTAATGCATCAAACATCTGTCTTGATTTTTCTGCGTCATCTGTTGTAATACAAATGGTAACTTGTGTTCCACTTGAATGTGGTTGACCTGGGAAAGTGTCAGAAAACATAAGTTCTGTTTCGCCAACCTTTAATGTAGCGTGAGATATAAGTTCCTTTGCATCTTCAGGTAATGGAAATTCTGGGTTTTCAGGCATTTCTCCAAAAGATTGGGAAAAGAGTATTTCTGCATTCAATGCCTTTTGGTAAAAATCAATTGCTTCTCTTGCATTTCCAGCCATTACTAAATACGGAATCAATTTCAGCGTCATGAATAGTCATCTCCTCTATTTTTAAATATAATCAATAACTAAAAAGCTGTGCTTCCATCGAAGTAATAAAAGAAGCATATTTCTATTATTACCCATAACTTAATGATACACAAAAGAACATTTGTTCGCAATATAAGTTTTTGTAAATTAATCGTAAAGTAAAGTCATTCCTTTAGTTTAAAAAAGAGTTTGAATTAACGCAAAGTGAGACTATATCTTATTTATCCAATGACTTGTGTGAGCCGTCACAGTTGGGCTGCTTTTGAGATAGCCCACAAGTACAATCATTTAATCCCTTTCCATCGAGAATTTTCTGGATATATTTTTCCACCCTTGACTCTCGAGTTTTGGATTGTTTGGGCTGAGAAAAGTAAAGAATGTATGCTCTTTGCCGTCCCGGTGTCAATGATTCAAAAGCAGTTTTAAAAGTAGGCATTTCATCGAATTTATTTTGAAGTTCTTCAGGTATTATGAACTCTTTATGTTCTTTCTTTTTCACTTCTAAACCGGCTTTTTCAACTTCAATGGCTTCATAAATATAGGCTTTCAAGATGGGTTCCATCAGGGCTATTTCTTGAACATTGGTGAACCGAATCTGGCGCCCCGCCTGTACATTCTCCGTTTGTTGGATTAGAATCCCATGGGCATCCTTTAACAAGGAACCTTTGTGAAACAGAAGCGCACAATAATCTTTAAATCCATGTATTAAAACTATGTTTTTTTTCTCATATGTGTAACAAGGATGCATCCACTTAAATTCTTCGGTCAGCTCACAGTCAAGAACGATATTTCTCAACTTCTCATATTCTTCCTTCCACTTTTTAGATTTACTTAAAAATTCATCAACCTTAGGATTCAATCTACTATTTGTCATAAAGGAACACCCTTCTGCAATTATATTCGGACAATATTGTTTTTAACTCCATTAAGTCATTTATTACTAAATCAGCCTGAGCAAGTTCATCTTCTTGTGCAAAATCAAAATTACATCCAATTGCAATCAATCCATTATCTTTAGCTGCATTTATATCAGATAGACGGTCTCCAACTACTGCTGCCTTTTTTATATCATATTTTTTTATAATTGTTTTAACTAAATCTCCTTTATTGAGCGTTTGTATTTGTTGAATACTAAATGTTTCAGTAACCCAATTATCCAATTTATAGTAACTCACAATTGCTTGTAAATATTCCGTTAAACCATTACTAGCTATGTAAATTGAACAATTATTTTCTTCTAAATAACTGAAAACTTCCTTTACATTAGGATATAAAGCACCTTTCCCACTTCTTATGTTTTCAACTAATCTTTCCAGAAAATAATCATCCGTTTGTTCTCTTACTTCATTGGAATGATTAGGTAACAAAGCTTCCCAAACTTTTGGTAAAGGTACACCCATAATTTCACGGTATTTATCAATAGGGGTTACTGTATCCCATAAATTTAGTGACCGTAAATGGTTAAAAGTATCATCAAGTGATAATTCTAGAATTTTTTCTGTTTGAAATAGAGTTCCATCCATATCAAAAATCAGTGATTGCAACATTGTTTTCTCTCCCTTTCTACCATTGCTGAATAACCTAGTCAATCCCTATTCAACAAATGTGAATCGATAGTTGAAGATGTAGATCCTGAGTTTCTTTTTCAACAATATTGGTAATAATTCCTCTAAAAATAAGCCAATTATTGCCCCTCCAATAACGCCTAATCCGAAGACATAAAAACTAAACAATAATTAATATTAAATTATAATAATTATTGTTGACATAAAAAATAAACACTATATAATAATAAATATAAATTAATAATAATTATAAACAAAGTTCAACAGTATGTTCTGAACAAAGTATCTATAATTTTTTAAAAATCAAATTTAGGAGGAATTTTATTATGTCTCTTATTGGAAAAGAAGTACAACCATTCAAAGCACAAGCTTACAGAAATGGAGAATTTATTGAAGTTACAGATCAAGATCTAAAAGGTCATTGGAGTGTCGTTTGCTTTTATCCGGCTGATTTTACTTTCGTTTGCCCGACTGAGCTAGAGGATCTGCAAGAAAATTACCCAACACTTAAGGAACTTGGAGTTGAAGTATTCTCCGTTTCAACAGATACTCATTTTACACATAAAGCATGGCACGATTCTTCAGAAGCAATCGGCAAAATTACTTATACGATGATTGGTGATCCTAGACATGTCATTTCCCAAAACTTTGATGTGTATATAGAAGAAGCAGGTCATGCTGATCGCGGTACTTTTATCATCGATCCAGATGGTGTCATCCAAGCTATTGAAATTAATGCAAATGGTATAGGCCGTGATGCTAGTTCGCTTATTAATAAAATTAAAGCAGCACAATATGTTCGTAACAATCCTGGTGAAGTTTGCCCAGCTAAATGGAAAGAAGGCTCCGTAACCCTTAAGCCAAGCCTTGATCTTGTAGGAAAAATTTAAGAGGTGTAGCAAATGATACTTGATGCAGAAATTAAGGTACAACTCAATCAATATCTACAACTGATGGAAAATGACGTCCTGCTCAAAGTCAGTGCAGGCTCTGACGATTTATCAAATGATGTGCTGGTTCTAGTTGATGAGCTGTCAGCCATGTCGTCAAAAATTAAAGTAGAGAAAACAACATTAGAGAGAACACCAAGCTTTAGTGTGAATCGCATCGGTGAAAATACTGGGATCGCTTTTGCTGGTCTTCCTTTTGGTCATGAATTTACTTCATTCGTGCTAGCACTACTGCAGGTGAGTGGTAGAGCTCCAAAGGTTGAAGAGAGCGTCATTGACCGGGTGAAAAGCATAAAAGAAGAATATCATTTTGAAACTTACGTAAGCCTGAGCTGTCATAACTGTCCAGATGTTGTGCAGGCATTGAACGTGTTAAGCGTTCTAAATCCCGGCATTACGCATACCATGATTGATGGTGCCGCGTTCAAAGAAGAGGTAGAAAGCAAGAACATTATGGCAGTACCAACTGTTTTCCTAAATGGGAAATTATTTGGAAGCGGTCGTATGACACTAGAAGAAATCCTTGCTAAGATGGGGAATACTTCAGATGCTTCAGAGCTTTCTAATAAGGAACCCTATGATGTGCTTGTTGTTGGAGGCGGCCCATCCGGTGCCAGCGCAGCCATCTATGCTGCACGCAAAGGCATTCGTACAGGTATTATTGCTGAACGCTTTGGCGGTCAGATCCTGGACACAATAGGCATTGAGAACTTTATTAGTGTAAAGCACACGGAAGGTCCTAAGCTTGCAGCAAGTCTTGAAGAACATGTAAAAGAGTACGACATCGATATCATGAATTTGCAGCGTGCTAAACGTTTAGAAAAGAAAAATTTTATTGAAATTGAACTGGAAAATGGTGCTGTTCTAAAGAGCAAGACCGTTATCCTTACAACAGGTGCCCGCTGGCGCAATATTGGTGTCCCCGGCGAAGCAGAGTTCAAGAATAAAGGTGTAGCGTACTGCCCTCACTGTGATGGTCCATTGTTTGCAGGGAAAGACGTAGCTGTTATTGGCGGCGGAAATTCCGGTATTGAAGCGGCGATTGATCTCGCCGGAATTGTAAAACATGTAACAGTTTTTGAATATAATTCAGAGCTCAAAGCTGATTCTGTACTGAAAGAACGTCTTTACAGTCTTCCTAATGTAACAGTTATTAAGAACGCTCAAACAAAAGAAATTACCGGCACAGACAAAGTAAACGGCATTACCTACGTTGACCGTGAAACAGGAAAAGAACATCATATTGAATTGCAAGGTGTGTTTGTTCAGATTGGTCTTGTACCAAATACCGATTGGTTAGGGGAAACGGTCGAACGTACTAGAATCGGTGAGATTGTTGTGGATAACCATGGAGCAACGAATATACCTGGAGTGTTTGCTGCAGGTGACTGTACCAATAGTCCATATAAGCAGATTATTATTTCTATGGGATCGGGTGCGAATGCTGCGTTAGGTGCATTTGATTATCTAATCCGAAATTATTGAACAAGCTTATAATATAAAGCCATCAGTGTAGTCATCTTCAGCCTGCGCTGATGGCTAATTATAAGTAATTGATCTGTTTTAGCTTGGTAACTTACACAAAACTGCTCAATAAAGAAAACACAAGATAAACTGCTGCCCCCCACATAACTAAGGCAGATATTTTATTTAAACTCATCAAAAACTTTCCGGATTTATCAAGTTTTCCACTTGCTCGTCCAATCAGTGAAAGTCCTAAAAACCAAATCCATGAAACCAAAATACACGCAGCAGCAAATATTATCTTTTCTTCTCCCTGGTATCTTAATGAACTTGTTCCAATTACACCAACAGTATCCATGATAGCATGAGGGTTAAGTAATGAAACGGATGCTGAAAACAAAACTTGTTTTTTTAAAGAAAAATTATCGGCAATTTCCTTTCTTTCATTACTTGGTTTACTATTCCAGGTGGTCCATCCCATATAGAGTAAAAAAATAAACCCTCCCCCAATTAAAATAGCTTTCATCCAGAATGATCCTAGAATAAGTAATGAGACACCTAAAACAGCTACCAAAATTAAAAGGGTATCACACAAAGAAGCTGTTATTATGACTGGTAATACTTTCATAAAACGTGGTTGTAGTGCTCCTTGATTAAAAACAAAAACATTTTGTACGCCAAGAGGTAGAATTAGTCCTAGTGCAAGAATAAATCCATGAATAAATGCTTCTAACATCTAAAGTTCGCCCTTTCTTTGACATGATTCTCTTATATTATTTTAAAGTTGTGCCTTTGTCTCCAACCAATTGGATGGAATCTAAACCAACCAAGTAATATAATAATGTACAAAAAGGAGGACTATTTTGATGTTTACAACCGATTGGAAACCAAATAAGTCTTCACCTGTACCATTACATAAACAAATAACGGATTATATCAAAGAAAAAATATCAAATGGAGAATGGACGATAGGATATAAGCTTCCTCCTCAGCGTACTTTAGCCAAGGTTTTAGGCGTAAATAGAAGTACAGTTGTAACAGCATACGATGAATTAATAGCAGAAGGACTTATTGAAGGGAAAAGCGGCAGTGGAACAAGAGTGGTAAATAATACTTGGAATCTCCTGGCTACAGCTCATCCACCAGATTGGGGTTCATACGTAAATATCGGAATTCACAAGCCAAACTTGCCAACTATTCAAGAAATAAATCAGGCTGAATTTATTCCTAACATAATTCGTTTAGGAACTGGAGAATTATCGCCACATCTTATTCCTAGCACATCAATGAAGAAAATTTTCCACGAATTGTCTATGAAAGAAATCTCTTATGGGTATGAAGAACCAAAGGGGTTGCTGTCATTAAGAGAAGAAATAGCCAAATATCTAAAGACAATTGGGATTCCTGCTTCTCCATCATCCATTTTAATCGTATCAGGAGCAATACAAGCATTGCAGCTAATTAGTCTTGGTTTATTGCATAGAGGTTCTACCGTATTAACGGAAAAGCCATCATACCTTCATTCATTAAATGTGTTCCAGTCAGCAGAGATGCATTTAGTTGGCATTCCATTGGATAAAGAAGGAATTCAAGCAAATCAGATTCCTCAATATAAAAAACAACATAAAGCTGCATTACTTTATACAATTCCTTCCTTTCACAACCCAACCGGAACTTTAATGACCGTTGAAAGACGCAATCAGTTATTCAATATTTGTAGTCGGGAGCAATTACCTTTAATTGAGGATGATGTGTACCGAGAATTATGGTTCGAGGAAAATTCGCCAAAACCAATTAAGAGTTTCGACAAAAATGGACTTGTACTTTATTTGGGAAGTTTATCTAAATCATTAAGTCCTGGTCTCCGTATTGGTTGGATAGTTGGCCCAGAACCAGTTGTCGAGCACTTGGCAGATATTAAAATGCAAACCGATTATGGGTCTAGTTCTTTATCACAGTGGGCAGCAGTAGAGTTGTTTTCCAGCGGACTTTATTATAAACATCTTCATGAAGTAAGAAAACAACTGAAAATTCGAAGAGATTTTACCTTAGATATTTTAAACAAGTATTTTTCTGATATTGCAGTTTGGGAAAAACCAAGTGGC
This sequence comes from Ectobacillus polymachus, assembly GCF_048159605.1. NCBI lineage: Bacteria > Bacillati > Bacillota > Bacilli > Caryophanales > Bacillaceae > Ectobacillus > Ectobacillus polymachus. The sequence continues at coordinate 17,295 of NZ_JBLREB010000001.1, forward strand.
GGATTTTACATTTGGGTACGGTTGTTACCGTCAATCTCTATTAGAAAACTATTTGAAATAGCACTTACAGAAGGAATATTACTTAATCCAGGAAATGTTTATGATAATCAAGCTGAACAATATCTGCGAATTTCCTATTCATTTGCTTCTCTTCCTAATATAGAAGATGGTCTGAGACGCTTATCAAAAATTGTAAAAACATTAGCAAAATAAGGGCTTCATTTAAAGCCCTTTGGTGCATGATTGTCATGTAAAACAAGTGAGCAAAAATATTTTCTTTGTCGGTTGCTGCTTATTTTTCCATTACTGCAAAGTAATTTTCTTCACTATCTGCAAAGTTAAATACTCTACCAGATGGCATATTTACAATTTCTCCGACTTTGATATTTTTATTTGATAAGTCGTGATGGAATTGATTGAGATTTTCCGAGAAAAACATTAAAGAAGGTGTACCAAGATTTATTTCAGGTGACATTTTCGCAATGAATTCCTTATTATGTAGAATAATACTTGTTTCTGCATCCTTTGTTGGAGCAATTTCAATCCATCTCATTCCCTGACCGTTATCTTCTTCAGAAATTACAGTAAATCCAACTTTTTCCGTCCAAAAATTCACTGCCTCATCTTGGTTATTAACATACAACATAATTTGACCGACTTTACTAATCATGTATTTCACTCCCTTGTTCAGTTTCCTGAAATTATATCACAACCACTATTAAATAATAAATTTGGACATACTGACACGTTCTAGTCTAGGTATTGGCGAAAAAATTCTATTTGTTCATTATTGAGTTTTGTTGCTTCATCTTTTCTTATGTCGAGGTGGAATACGTGTCGAATGGACTTGTCATTATGACCATATTCCTTATAGATATAATGAATTCCTGCATTCTTTAAATTATCAAGGAAACCTGGCTTAATCCCTACCAATCCATCATTAACACTGCATGTAACAAAAGACGGAGGATAAGATGACGTAATGTTTGACTGTATATCCATTTCCTTTTCATATTTGTATATTTCTTTACCCATATAGTCCTTCATCAAACGATTTAAAATATTCGTTACCCATCTTTTTTCTTCTTTGTTTTTCAATCTATCAAGAGGGTCATACATTCCGCAGTTTAATCCCAGTGCTTTTATTTTAATATCAGGGGTTTTGAAGTGAAACAGTTTTGCATACTTTGCATTGGTTAGGATAGCTGCATATTGACTTGCAATCTGTGCTCCTGCTGAATCCCCCACAACGAACAAATTATTTAGGTCAATATGAAACCTTTCTGAATTTCTCTTTACCCAATGAAAAACAGCATTCACGTCTTCTAGAGCTGCAGGAAATTTATATTTTGGTGCAAGACGATAATTGAGGTTTACTATTGTAAATCCCATTTGGGCTAAATACATGCAGTAAAACTGATATGCTTCCTTGTTCCCGTATACCCAACCACCGCCATGAACTGAAATAATTGCTGGTAAAGGTTTTTCCGTACGCTTTGGATAATATACATCAAGCAAATGATCTTCGATTTTATCCCCGTAGTAGTCTATGTTGACAATTCTTTCGACATTTTCAGGAGTAGTTAGACCCTTATCCCTTTTCGTGTCTCCCCTTTTAAATACCATATTGAAAACAACTGATATTAACGACATTTCTTTACACCTCTAATTTTTTTTATGAAAAATTACTCGATATTAGGTTATTTTGATACTTATTCGGATCTTTAATCATATTTATGAAACGACTTCATGAATTTATTATTTCTTCTTTAGAATGCATAACAAATTGCATGAATCATTTTTGGCTCAACGAACCGTAGATTCCAAGAAATGGTTTTATTATAATGGTTAGTAGAATCGTTTATATAAGGGAGGGATTAAATTGAAATTGATTTCCATTTGTCCGAGCAATACCGAATTAGTCGCATATTTAGGATTAACTTCGTCACTAATCGGGGTAGATAATTTTTCTGATTGGCCTGAAGAAATTAATGGATTACCAAGGTTGGGACCAGATTTGGACATAGATATGGATAAGGTAGAAGACTTACAGCCTGATTTGGTCTTAGCCTCACTTTCTGTTCCAGGGATGGAACGCAATATTAAGGAGCTGGAAAAACGCAATATCCCATATGTAATTGTTCCGAATCCACAAACCTTACAAGAGGTCGGAGACTGTCTTTTGTTTGTCGGAGAAGTAACGAAAACATATGAAAAAGCAAACCAACTATACGAAAAATTTACTCGTATTCTTACATACTACGAAACTTTAAGCCAGCAAGTAGATACACAACTAACACTGTATTGGGAGTGGTGGGCGAAGCCAATATTCACGCCAGGTGCCGGGAATTGGCTAACAGAGATCAGTAGGCTTGCAGGAGGACAAAACATTTTTGAGGATAAAGCGGAGGCGAGTGTTCAAACAGATTGGGAAGACATAAAGCACCGAAATCCTGACGTAATATGTGTTGTATGGGTAGGCGTTCAGAAAGAGAAAGTGAATCCAAAGGTAATTCTAAAGCGTCCAGGTTGGGAGTATATGAACGCGATCAAAAACAATCAACTTTACATCCTAGATGAACCTCTTTTTTGCAGACCATCCCCTCGGCTGTTGAACGGGTTGGCTAAAATTGCGTATCTCCTTCATCCTGACATTTATCCAAAATGTAATGAGGAAGTTGACTTGTTAATAACTAGATAGACACGGAAAGACTTCGGTAACGAAACCGAAGTCTTTTTTAGAAATCTAAGCGCTATCCAACTGTTGCAAGTTCTACTGAGCGAATCCCAGCGATAGAGCGAATTTCATCATAGATAGCGGTTGTATGTCTGTTTTCGTAAGTAGAGATAGAGTAGGTTAATTGACGGTTTCCGTTTTTTAAATCGCGGATTCGTACGTGATGAATGATAATTTCTTTGTTTTTGATGCTCGTTTGGAGGGCATCTAAATCGATCGTTTCACCGACAATAAGGGTTAATTCTAATTCTTTTTCCCGCAGTCGACCAGGACCGATTTTTCGCAGAAAAACAGGAAGCAGCTCCACAGAAACAATCATAAAGCCGAGCGCGAGGGCCGCTTCTTCCCAAAAGCCGGCACCAACTGCAATACCAATACCAGAGGCACCCCAAATCATCGCAGCTGTCGTCAGTCCAGTTACGGTTACTCCTTTGACAAGAATGACACCTGCGCCGAGAAACCCGACACCACTAACAATTTGAGCCGCTAACCGCAGCGGATCCATCGTAATGTTTTGCATTTTCGGAAATTGATAAGCCGATTCAATCGATACGATCGTAATTAAACAACTAGCAACACAAATGACCGTATTCGTCTTAAGACCAATTGGCTTGCGCTTTAATTCGCGCTCAAGTCCTAAAATCATACCTAAAAGAGTAGCAATTGCTAGCTTTAGAACGGTTGATGTAACGAGCATACCTTGGCCTCCTGTCCGACATTTGGATACGACTTAGAAAATTATATTTACTTCATCGTATTCAGCGCATGGGTCAAACAGAAGGGGAAGAATATCTTATAAAAAACAAAGAGGGGATAGCTATGATTCTATTTAATGTTTTTCTTAGCATTACTGTAGTATGTTTTGTCATTTCAGGATTGTCGTTAGGTGTATGGACGAGCGGAGACAGAGGGCGAGCAAATTTTTACGGTGAAACAAAGGAACATCGCAGTTTTCGAGAAAAATTGAGTCTTTGGAGTGGTTTACTTGGTGTCGTGTTTTTGATTGTAACGATTATCTTTTATTTAATATCGTGGTAAATAAGAACTAGGTAAAAGATGACATCGAGCAAGGCTATGCCTTGCTTTTTTCTTTTCTTTAAAGTATGCATCATTGACAAATAACACTAAGAATAATTTGGTATATATGGAAAAAGAAAATTTGAAATTCAAATAGAAGGAGTAAAAAAATGAAAGATATAAAATTATATAATATTGTTTTCCCAATATGGATGCTTCTGTTTGTTCCGCCAATAATTCTCTTCACGCTTATCGGGAATTTTATAAAATAGCCGAGAACACTCGTGACTTTAGTCATGAGATGAATCGGCTTCGGATAGGGCGTGGCTTATGCCACGTTAACTATCCGACATATGCTTAGCTGGAAATGTACAAAAAGCACTAATACAATGACAATATTTTCCATAAATCTTTTGACATATGTTATTATAAATATAAGGTGGAACATATGGCAGAAGTAAAGCATGGCAGAGGATAGGTATACTCCATTCAGTATCATCTTGTATGGTGCGTAAAGGATCGCCATGAGGTGTTAATTGGTGATATAGATGCAAGATTAAAAGAGATGCTGCACCAAATCGCAACAGATAATGGTTTTACAATTTCAGAAATCGAAACCGATTGCGATTCTATTCATCTTCTTATCGAATGCACTCCCCAACATTCCATTCTAACCATGATCAAAACAGTAAAAGGCGTCTCTGCAAGATTGCTATTTAAAGAGTTTCCGAGCTTAAAAAAGAAACTGTGGGGTGGCCATTTGTGGAATCCTAGTTACTTTGTCGCAACCGTAAGTGAAAATACAGAACAACAGATACGCCAGTACCTTCGTAATCAACAAAAGAAATAGCGAAAGGGGCTGAACCTAGGGTGGCAACGCCAACATACGTGATGCCTTTGCCTTTAAAAGTTGAAACATGGCAAGAACACATTTTAGAAAAACGCCTAAACATTGGGCGGAATATCTACAACGCCTGTCTAGGTGAAGCATGGCGTAGGTATAAATACATGATACGCAATCCTAGGTATTGGGAAGTGGTTCGTATGCCGAAAGGGAAAGAACGCAATCAACTTCTAGATCAATGGAAAGAACAATACGGCTTTCGTAAATTCGACTTAAATATGTACGTGCAAGAAATGGGGCGTAAGTTTAAGCAAAACATTGGTTCCCAAATGGCCCAGAATATCGCTGAACGTGCGTTTCGAGCAGTTGAGAAAGTCCTGTATGGGAACGGAAAGAAGGTACGGTTTTGTTCAGTAGGTCAATTCTTTTCGTTAGAAGAAAAGACAAACAAGACAGGATTTCGGTACTTCCCCGAAACCAAACGCATAGAATGGCTAGGGCTTATCCTGCCTGTCATTCTTAAAGATCATGATGAGTACGCACATATTGCCCTTCAAGATAAAATGAAATATTGCCGACTTGTAAAGAAAGTGATTCGTGGTAAAAATCGTTACTACGTTCAATTTGCGTTAGAAGGTTTTCCGCCAAAGAAACACAATCAGAATTATTCCAAAGATGAAAGCGCTCGCGTTGGATTAGATATTGGTACATCCACACTCGCCATTGCTTCTGAAAAGGAAGTGAAGCTACTCGAGTTGGCGGAGGGTTTGTCCACCCGCGAACACAAAAAACGCATCTTACAGCGTAAATTAGATCGTAGGCGTAGAGCGAATAACCCTAACAAATATAAGGAAGATGGCACAATCAATAAATCAAATCGAGAGAAATGGATGCAAAGTGAAAATTACAAAAAAGCTCGAAAAGAAGTAGCGGAAATGAGCCGAAAGGTAGCTGATAAGAGAAGACTTGCGCACAACATTCTAGCAAACCATATTCTCTCGTTAGGTTTAGATATTCGAGTGGAAACAATGAATTTCAAAGGACTTCAAGCAAAAACAAAGAAAACAGAGGGTAGTGAAAAGACTGGACGATTCAAACGTAAAAAACGTTTTGGAAAGTCATTAGCGAATCGTGCGCCATCGATGCTACTTACGATTATCGACAACAAACTAAACTATTTCGGCTTATCCCTAAAGCGGATTGACACCGCTAAAGTAAAAGCCAGTCAATTTGAACACTTCACACAAACTTACGTAAAGAAAAAACTCTGGGAACGTTGGAACCACTTCGAACAATGTAATGTTCAGCGAGATTTGTATAGTGCCTTCCTGATTATGAATACAAAAGATAACCTACGTGAAATCGATGTTGGACGAGCAAATAAAACTTGGGATCACTTCTTTGAAAAACACGAACAGGAAATGGAACGAATCAAACATTTGAACAAAAAACAATTACGTAGTATCGGCTTGTAAAACTTCAATATAAAAGGGTTTTGAACCGAGCCAACAGGGCGCTAATGGCAGCAAAAGTTGCCTTGCCCATGAAAGTCTAAGGGAAACAGCTGAGTGGCTGATGTTAGCCGAAAACTCGTTTTCGGTCATTCAGACGAAGGCTGAATGAATGTACCTTAGAACCTCGTGACTTTAGTCATGAGAGGTTCAGTATTGATTCACTAGTAGTACTAGCTTGCTTTTTTCTATTCAAACTATCTAACACTAGTTTAAAAACATTTTACAAGGAAAGTATTTTAAAAGTATGGTTATTTGGATTTTTAGCAGATATAATTGGGGCGGCGTTTTTATATCTAATAGGGGCAGGTCTTCTAGAACTACCCAATAAACTGAGTTATGCAATATGTTATGATCCATTTAGCAATCCTCTAGCAGTAATCATCATTTTAATCTCGATGATACTAGCATCAACCTTTATTTTTATTTTTAATTATAAAATTACTTTTAAGGCGATCATTGAAGAGACAAAAATGAGGTTTAAGGTTGCGCTTACGATTGCAATTGTCACCATACCATGGACATTTTTATTGCCAATGAAATGGTTTTATAAAATGTAAAGTGTCTCATGTAGTAATTTGATAAAGCTATATAAGACTCCCACCTCAAGATTCTGAGAAAACAAAGAAAATGGGTGGGGAATAACTTAATTTCCCCAACTAGTTTAAGAATTAAAGCTGTTTCTGCATAGAGACAACGTTTATATTGATACCGTTTGGTTTATGTACAACTTCCTCATTATAAATGCTATATCCTATGGAACGATATAAATGAATATTTTTAGGCACAGTCATACGAACTTTACATAGTAACGAAGAAATTTCTTTATTGTTTGCATATTCTTCTAAGGACTTTAATATTTTTTTCGCAATACCTTGACCCTGTTTTTCAGGAATAACTGATAGTCTATAAAAATAAAGACCATTTTCTTTTACTTGAAAACGAACCATTCCTACTGGCTCATGTTCAACATAGCCAATTAAGCCCTGCTCACCATTCTTTAAAGCGATTGCTATTGATTGAACCGTTTCCTCTAAAGCACTTGATGGTGGCACTTCATCTTTATATTCCATAAATGCCTGAATCATTAAATCGTGAATTAATGGAGCATCCGATACTTCTGCAAATTTAATTTCCATACATAAGCGCCTCCTTTTATGATAAATATACAATATTCTAAATTTTTATACAATGAGATGTTAGCTGGTAGTATTGTACAGTGAGGACAGTTAAGTTAATCGAAAATCAAGCATTTACTTTAACAAATCCATATTTTTAAAGTAATTGATCATATTCAGCTAGTTGCTCCAAAGGCACGCACATTAATAAAATTATGATATATGATGATTACTTTGTTAATTTTGAGAACAAGTGAATCTGAAACGGATATGTATACTTGGCAATTGGAAGAATTATTAGCTACACCCCACCTCTAAGCGTAGGTGGGGCATAGCTTTAATACAATTTTTAACATTATATTGTAATTATGAAAGAATGCGTTTTTCCCCTTGAATTTCTTGAATTGGGTTAATATTTTGCGTGAACTCAAGAGTACCCATATATTCGCCGCTTTCATTCCGTACTGCGAAATAGCGAATGTATACATATTTATCTTGGAATTTTATCCAGAAATCTTCACAATCTTTTGTACCTGACTTGAAGTCTTCCAAGAGCTTTTCAACGACATGAACACTTTTAGGAGGATGGCAGTTTTGGACTGTTCTGCCGATCACTGCTTTTGTGCGGGCAAAGATGCGTTCCTTTCCGTGAGAGAAGTAACGCACAACATCATTATTATCAATGAATGTAATATCTACAGGTAAGTGGTTTAACATCAGTTCTAATTGTTTTAAAGACAGGATACCGGTTTCGAAACGAATCATTCCTTCAGATATTGCTTCTGCTTGTATTGCTTTTCTTTCAGGTACCCATATAGTTGTAGGACTTGTTAAGCAATAGCCGATTTCATCACTTTCATGAGCGATTTTCATCCATTCATCCTCTGTAAGGGTTTGAAGAGCCATTGGAAATAAAATGTTTTCCTCTTTAAAAATCATTTCGCTTACTTCACGGATAACGAAATAGATGCTATCTAGGACTGTCTTCTTATCTCCGCTATATTTCATTAATTGTTGTTTCGCTTGTTTAATAGATTCGCGAATTCTGTCGTCAACTCCCCACATTACTTGTGTTGGACCGAAAATACCGTATTTCTCTAAATAAGGGAATAGTAGATTTTCTTTCCGACTGTAATGTTTATCAATATCTAGTAACAAATTTAAATCTGCTATTAATTTATATCTATTTACTTCACTATCTTCTTTTTCAAAACGTTCATAGTGAAGCTGAAGTTTGAAGTTAACAAGCATATCGACTTCTTTATTTTCCATTTTAAATGTATGAACCGGATGCCCAGGCTGATCCTCTGGATTATCAGATCGGTGAATTTCTTCAATGGAACCCTTAAAAACAGCCGTATGCACGGAGCATAGATGTTGTACTTCTTCCACTGGAATTCCTTCTTCTTCCATAAGTGCCTGTTCGAGTTGAGAGATTTCTGCGACGGTAATATTTCCAACTGCTTCTTCAAATTGAGATTTTACTTCTTCCACGCTTTTTCCATTATGAAGATCTTTAATGATTCTTTTTAAGATTGCTTGTCGTTCGGATTTATTGATACTTTCTTGTTCACGGTTATTAATGATTTCACTCATAAAGATTCTCCTTTACTCGTTAATGGTAAATCCATTGTTTTTTAAGGTTTCTTTCACAATATCGAATGAGATTCCTTTCATTCGGCATCCATTTGGAATCGTCATGACACGGCCAGCTGTTTGCAGCATGCCGGGTTTTATTATATTTTCAAAGCCTAAATCTTTTAATATAGGGATCATTTCAGGAAACTGGGTAGTTAATTCGTAAACAGTTAGATGAAAATTAATCGACTTTGTCATCATTCTTACCTCAAAAATAAGTGATAGTAATTCTCAATCACAATGTAACATATAGATAGGAATTAGATTGTGAGATGAATCACATATTTGGTTTTTTAAGATGATTTAATGGAGTTTCTCAAGGAGTAACTAAAAATTGAAGTGAGCCTAAACTTGCAATTGTCACAATAATAGTGGGGGATAGAATTTTTTGAAGAATATAAGACTCCCACTCAAGATTCTGAGAAAACGAAGAAAATGGGTGGGAGATAACTGATGATACGTCCTTACTTTTAGGAAGTTTCACTTTATTTGATTTCTTGTATGTCTGTACCTACAGGAATAGAATCACTAGTTAATTGTTGACCGAATACCAATTTCCATTGGTTAGATTCCCTCAACATAGGAATCGTTCCGGAAATCTTATAAGATCCAAAATCCTGTTCAAGTGTAACCAAAGCCAAATTCTTTCCAATAACGGTTAACTGCTTGAGCTCCATTTTTGTAGGATGCTTGCTTAAACGTTGGAAATGTTGCTTGACTTGTTCCTTACTAGTGGGAGAAACAATATACAGATGTGTTAATAAGTCGTCTATTCTGTCCGATTTTAAGGCTTCAATACAACTGTTAACAGCTTCTTGAGCCTCATGTTCTGATGTAGTTGCTTTATTTAAGGTACTGGTCTGTGTATAACCTTGTGGTGGAATTCCTCTTACTATTTTCCATTGATTATTTTCTTTATATACAGGAGTTGTGCTAATCATAATTCTATCTTTAAAGCGCATCTCAGTAGAAAGAATAACAAGTGAATCATTGACTACTTTTGCATGAGTAATGGAAGCTTGGAGCAAAGGGTGATGCTTAATTATCCTTGCATAGAACTCGTTTAGGTTTGATATATCATGTACATATGTAGAATATTTTATCATTTGTTCAACATTGCCTGATTTCTGAGCAGAGAAGAAATGAACTGCAGCTTGACGTGCTTCTTGTTCAACTTGACTATTTTCATGAACAGCAGCAGATACAGTTTTTATAGATGGAGTTAAACAGGTACCTCCAATGAACAGTGTGATTGCTATTCCGCCTGTAACAATGCCTTTACATAAAGTTTTCATTTTATAACCTCACTTTTTTGTTTCATTCTTTACGTTAGTTTGAGGAAATATATAAAACTTTATGTGTAATGCTAAAAATCTATTTATATAGCCGTTCTTAAGAAATACATAAATAACTGCTGTTTTCATAAAATTGCAGCTTTTTCAGACAAAAAAATTAATCGCTCTTATGAATTAACTACCACTTGTGAGTCTTTCATAAGATTTACTTATGTAAATAAATAACAAACATAACATTTTCTTATTCCTTAAATTGACATAAAATTGATAGTAGAAAAGTAAAAACGGTATAAAAGCAGAAGGGAAGGATGTAAAGTGTCGTTTATTTTTAAAACCATTGACCATATTCAGCTAGCCGCTCCATTAGGTAGTGAAGAAACTGCAAGAAACTTTTTTAAGGGCATTTTAGGGTGGGATGAAATTGAAAAGCCGAAAGATTTAAAGAAACGGGGCGGGGTGTGGTTTACATTCGGAAATCAACAAATACATATAGGGATTGAAGAACCATTTTCTCCAGCTAAAAAGGCACATCCTGCATTTGAAGTGGAACATATAGAGGAACTAAAAAGACATCTGATTACGAACGGTGTTCATGTGATAGAAGATGATAAACTTCCAGGAGCGAAAAGATTCTATATTTCGGATCCTTTTGGGAACCGTATAGAATTGTTAGAGTGGATCAAATAATGAAAAATAGTCTCTGTTAAATTTAAAGTATGTAAGTTTTATTTTTCTATCATTAAGTGAGAGGAGAACCAGATGAAGAATAAAATTCCATTATTTTTGTCGCTATTCGCCTTAGTAGGTCAATTTCTTTATTTTTTAATTGTGTCTCTATATACAGGTGAATTTAGATATATGATATGGAGTTTCATGGTTAGTATGATTATTGGTGTTCCTTCACTGATAAAAACATTACAAAAAACGAATAAAGGCGATCAAAACTCGAACCTAGATTGATTTTGTTTTTTTTAACTTCGAAATAAAAATAAATTTATGTAATTCAATTTAAATGTTGATATATTGAAAATAAAATGGCTTGGCTCTATTTTAGTAGAACTAAGCCTATTTTACCTTAGCTATCACCATTTCACTTTTTAAAAATAGTTGTATTTTCAATACGAATAGAATCAACTTCTCCACATTTTAAACAAAATGTATAAACCTTATTGGAGCCACTCCATGAAAACTTATTAGGTTTAATAGGTATATAATCTGTCCCTTCAGCAAATTCGCTGCTTCCACATTTACCACATTTTTTGTTTTCCATATTGAAAATTCCCCCTGTAATTTCTTTATATTTCTACTTTTTAGCTGAATATTAGCTTAAGGAATAACACTGGTAGACTAACTGTTGTTCCCTTTTATATCATTACTTGTCTTTTCAAAACATATATTAACTGTCCGTTCATTTGAACGAGTTCGATGCATTGTATTTGCAGGAATAGTAAATATATCACCTGGCTTCAAAGAAACTGTTTCATTGTTTTCTAAATCTATGAAAAGTTCACCTTCTAAAACATAAAATAATTCATCGCAATCTTCGTGTTTATGCCAGTGAAATTCTCCATTGATAACGGCTATTCTTAGAGCATGGTCATTTACTTCGCTAACGATAAAGTTGGTATATTCCTGTTGGTCTTGTATTAATTTATGTAGGTTAAGAACCTCTAATTGTCCTTTTTTTGGCATGGTCTTTCTCCTTTAGAAATCTAAATTTTGTTAATTTGACTAAATTCGACAGCAGAAAGAAATACCCTTTTTTTACTACATTGTCCAGAAGAAGAAATTTACAACCACAAATGAATCAAAGCAAAACGAAAAAGGATTGAGTCCTGTACAATACAGAATTCAATCCTTACTAGCTGTTTAAAATATTTATTGTTTTTTACGTTTGTTAGTTAGTGAAAAATATCACAATATCTTATATAAGGGGAGCGTTTAGATAATGGCAGGAATACATTGATAAAACTAAGTAACTGTGATAAATTAGTATAGAAACACAATTAATATATTTAATTATATATTATCCCAATTATAATTATACAAGAAATAGTCTCTTCAGTCAACCCTCATTTTCAATTTTTTTAAGGAGTGCATAATATGAACACAGATCTTCGTCAGGAGCAAGAACGATTGGACAGTGTAATGGAGACCATCACGGAGCAAATAAGGAAGATAGAAGACGAAACCAGCCGGCGTCGAAAAGAAGTGGTCAATATCCGTAAATACTTTTGGGATGACGTCAAGGTTAACACAGATACTTTTGACGATTATCTCGAGACGATCATCGGTTTAAGACAACAGGCAGGGGCTCTGTCCGTAAGCCAAAGTACCCACAGGCACGCCTTCAATCGGCTGTCCGTCCTGCACCGAATGCAGGAAGTACCTTATTTTGGTCGAATTGATTTCATCGAAGAAGGAACTTCTGAAGTGGAAAGTATCTATATCGGAGTCTCTACGCTTACGGATACAACAGGAGAGAATTTCCTAATCTACGACTGGCGCGCACCGATATCAAGCATCTACTACGATTACGCGCCCGGACCAGCCGAGTACGTTGCGCCAGAAGAAGTAGTTCATGGCTTGTTGGATAAAAAGTGGCAATATATCATCCGCGGCGGCGTTGTCAAGTCAATGTTCGATACGAGTCTCACCATTGGAGACGAGATTTTACAGCAGGTGCTTGGTAAAGGCACAGACAAACATATGCACAGCATAGTGGCCACTATTCAAAGGGAGCAAAATCAAATTATTCGGTACGATCGTGGGCGGCTGCTCATTGTTCAAGGCGCCGCTGGCAGCGGTAAGACATCAGCCGCCATGCAGCGGATCGCTTACTTGCTCTACAAGTATCGAGAAAACTTGAAAGCCGATCAAATTATTCTATTTTCGCCTAACTCGATGTTTAATAGCTACGTATCCAATGTGTTGCCAGAACTTGGTGAAGAGAATATGCAGCAGGTCACATTCCAGGAATACTTGGACCATCGGCTGAGCAACGGATTTCAAGTCGAGGGTCCTTATGAGCAATTGGAATATGTGTTGACTGCATCACATGACCCTTCCTACCGGACTAGGACTGCAAGCATCCGATTTAAGGCATCGACCCGTTTTTTCGAGACGATCAAAGCATACAGGCAGTCACTAGAACGATCCGGGATGGTATTCAAAGGAATTAAATTCAGAGGAAAACCGGTCGTCTCCGCCAAACAAATTGCGGAAAGGTTTTATAACAGCGACACCTCGCTACGTTTTCACAATCGGCTTGAGAAGTTGATGGAATGGCTAAACGAGCGAATAGATGAAACTGAAAAGCTCGAGCTAACCAAGCCATGGGTACAGGAAGAAATCGAGTTACTTAGCAAAGAGGAGTATCAAAAGGCTTATAACCTCTTACAGAAAAAACGAGGCTTTACGGAAGACTCATTTGACGATTATGAGAGAGAGAGAAAGGTGCTCGGGCGTATGATCGTTCGCAAGAAGTTGAAGCCGCTGCGCAAATCGATCCGAACGCTTCGGTTCATCGACTTTACAGGAATATACAAGCAGCTTTTCGCCGATCCAGCACGAATCAAACTGTGGATTTCCGGGAAAACACCAGAAGAGTGGAAGGATATTTGCCTGTTGACGATGAAAATGCTGGATGAAGGAAAGCTGTTTTACGAAGATGCTACTCCGTTTTTACTTTTAAAAGAGCTGATTCAAGGGTTTGAGACAAACGTCTTAATCAAACATGTACTTGTAGACGAGGCACAAGATTATACTCCATTTCAATTCGAGTTTTTGAAACGTTTGTTTCCTTCGGCAAAGATGACCGTTCTTGGAGACTTTAACCAGGCGATATTCACCCATGCCAGCGAAATGGTCGATTTCCACACACTTACCGGCTTATATGGACCGGATGCAACGGATTCGATCAACTTGACCCGCAGCTACAGGTCCACAAGACCAATCACCGAATTTACACGCGGACTTGTGCCTGGCGGTGAACGGATTACCGCTTTTGAACGCGATGGCGAGAAGCCTGTACTGACGCAATTGTCCAATCGTGCCGAACTGCACCGCCGCATCGCTTCCAAAGTTGCAGACTTGCGGAAGCGGGTGTATAATTCGATCGCGATTATATGTAAATCCGCTGTGGAAAGCACCACCGCATACGATGCCCTGAGCAACGTCGATAAAATTAAGCTCGTGAAAAGCGGCTCGATTGAATATGAACAAGGCGTTGTCGTCATACCGGCGTATTTGGCAAAAGGCATCGAATTCGACGCTGTCATCATTTATGATGCATCGGCGCAAGTATACGGTGATGATAGCCTGCGCAGATTGTTCTATACCGCCTGCACCCGGGCTATGCATCACTTACAGATATACAGTGTAGGCGAACCGAGCCCTTTTTTGCATGGCGTTGCGCCGGAAAGTTTCCTACTGAGTTTGACTTAATAAGTGAGAAAGAACAATAGAAAAGGGTATGCTAGGGCAAATCAATAGGTTTGCTCTTTTTTTTTACGGAAATGATGGAAAAAGAGCTTAATGAAGATCACTCCTGTATAGAGTAGTTGAAGGAAATAGTTGAAAAATGGTAGGATGGTCTTATAATTAGTACCTAGTCATAATATTAAATATAATATAAAGTGAAACTTCCCTCGGTGGGGGTTTTCTCTCATCCCCCACCGAGGGTTAGTTGAACCAATCGGACTTTTACGGGCAGTTGACCCCCACTTAGCCTTCTCCGATTTCTCTAAGCCTTTACGTGGGGGGCTTACTGCCCGTTAAAGCGGGATAAAAAATAATCGGGAGTGGTTTCAAGGGATGAGCACATCAAAGGCGCGGATTACAGCGATTGGTTCCTATGTTCCAGAACGGGTGTTAACGAATTTTGATTTAGCAAAAATGGTGGAGACAGATGATGAATGGATTGTGAAGCGGACAGGGATTAAAGAAAGACGAATCGCAGATAAAGAGGAATTTACGAGCGATTTATGTGTAAATGCCGTTAGAAATTTAATGAAATCATCGAATAAGTCGATTGAGGATGTGGATTTGATTATTGTTTGTACGATTACACCCGACTTTCATATGCCTAGTGTAGCTGCAACCGTACAAGCAAAATTAGGGATTCGTAGAACAGGGGTACTCGATTTAAATGCTGCTTGTGCAGGCTTTACATATGGATTACATGTGGCAAATGGTATGATTACAGCTGGTTTACACAAGAAAATTCTAGTTATTGGAGCAGAGACTTTATCCAAGATTACGGATTATAGTGATCGTACTACATGTATATTATTTGGCGATGGCGCAGGGGCAGTTCTCGTTGAATATGACGAAGAAAATCCAAGTTTCCTTGCGTATCATCTAGGTTCTGATGGTGAGGGTGGCAGCAATCTTTATAGTACGAATTTATCAAATCGTTTGGGTGAAACCGAACTGGTTGATAATGGCTTCATTGTTCAGAATGGACGACAAGTCTATAAGTGGGCTGTAACAACTGTTACACAAGGAATACAGACCGTTATGGAAAACAGCAGCATGAACCTGCAAGATGTCGATTGGTTTGTCCCGCATAGTGCCAACTTAAGAATGATTGAATCAATATGTGAAAAGAGTGATTTCCCGGTGAATCGCACTTTGAGTAGTTTAGTGGATTACGGAAATACCTCAGCGGCTTCCATCCCTCTCTCTCTAGATAAAGGTGTTCGTGATGGAAAGCTACAAGCTGGGGATACCCTTCTATTATACGGATTTGGCGGCGGATTAACCCATTGTGGATTGTTGGTGAGATGGGGATTAGATGAATAATAAACATAGGTGATAAATAGCCTGAGTCCAGAAAGTATCGGACCCAGGCTATTTGAGATTACTTGTTTAAGTGTTACAAATTATTACATGCAAAATACTTTTTTAACCATTGCGGCTATTTCTTCAATGCAGTCTTCGGCATGCGGATATATTCCGTATTTGTCGATAAAAGCATGTTCCATTCCTTTATAACAGATACACTTTACGGGAACATTCCCTGCTTGAAGCTTAGCGGCATATCTTTCACTTGATGGTCTTAGATAGTCAAATTCAGCGATAGCTATAAAAGTAGGTGGCATGTTAGAAATGTCATTTGCTAATAAAGGTGAAAACGTTGGATCAGTAGGATCCATTTCTTTGATATACACATTCTCAATGAGTAGGTGACTGTTTACCATGCCCATTAAGTTATCGTTTAGGTGATTGTACAGTTCGGGTGCAGGTTTATACTGATCAACAGTCCAACTGCACTCTTCCGTTTTTTCTGAGTCTAGACAGACGGTAGGGTAGATCAAAGCTTGCATACCAATGTAGTTTGTGCCTTTTTCACGGTCCAACCATGCAGTTGCAGCTGATAAGTTACCACCCGCACTATCCCCGCCAACAATAATTTTGGTAGGATCTACTCCTAAAGAAGCAGCGTTTTCATGTACCCATTTCACTGCCCCATAACAATCGTTCACAGCTGCAGGAGCGGGAAATTCGGGTGCGATTCTATAATCAACATTAATGACCACAGCAGGAATTTTTTCAGCAAGTCCCTTACAGGCATTTGCCACTACTTCCGGTTTACCACCGAAGAAACCGCCTCCATGATAGAAGACAAAGGCTGGTAACAAGTCTTGTCTATCATTATTTTTGTAGATGTAAACTTTTATCGTGTTTCCTTCACTCGTAAATGAATCTTCACTCTCCGAGATATTTTTTGATAAATCCTTATTTGGTGATCCCATTAACTTCCGTATTTCAAGTGCCATTTCTGCTGAATTAAGAACATCTGGTTTGTCAATGTCAAAAGGACTTTTCGCATCCGTATCATTGGAATCATCCTTAAGGATATATGGATCGAGTGAACCTTCTTTTAAATGAGGAGATTTTTTAAAAATGACCTCCGCTCCTTCTTCAATTGACACTTCCTGTTGTTGTCTTAGTGAAGTTAACGTTTCTTGATAGTCCATATTTATTATCTCCTTACTTCTTTATATTGTTTAGTGGTTACTTTTTTAAGAGCATGGTTTCAATTTCTTCAAGTGATTTGTCTTTTGTTTCAGGTAGATATTTCAAAGTAAAGAAGAAGCCGATAGCACAAAATACTGCAAAGATTGAGAAGGCGATACCCCCACCGAGATGAGCCATCATGCTTGGGAAGCTTTGTGTAATGGCCCAGTTGGCTACCCACATTAAAAATGTAGAAATACTCATTGCAACCCCGCGAACCGCATTTGGGTAAATTTCTGAAAGAATAACCCAGACCACGGGTCCAAGTGAGAAGTTAAAGATTAGTAGATAAAGCATAATAGATGCGATCGTAAAGAAGCCGGTATAGGAAGATAGGAAGCCAATTGCGATTAAAATTAGTGCAAAGGTCATGCCAACTATACCAATGAGCATTAACGTTTTACGACCGACTTTGTCGACGAGCCACATGGAAATAAAGACACCAATAAATCCTATTACTCCAATTAATAATGGCATCAGAAATGCCCATTCACCAGTGGCACCCGCACTAGCGAACACTTGTGGAGCATAATAAATAATGGCATTGATCCCTACTAATTGTTGCAAGATTGCGAGAATCGATCCAATCACTAATATTTTTCTATATCTATGTTCAAACACAGTTGAAAACTTAGTGTTAGAGTTTTGGGTGACGGAATGTTGAATAGCCTCTAATTCTGATTTCGCTACTTCTTCACCATTTACTCGTTTTAAAACGTCAAATGCCTCTGAAATACGTCTCTGTTGCACTAACCAGCGAGGGCTTTCAGGTATAGGAATTAAGAAAATTAGGAAGAAGAGAGCTGGAATTCCTGAGCAACCTAGCATATATCTCCAACCATGGTCGATATTCCAAACATCTGCTTTTCCGCTCATAATAGCGTAGTTAATAAAATAAGAACCCGTAATACCAATACCAACTGCAAATTGATAAATAGTGGCTAATCTTCCACGAATGGTTGGCGGAGCGATTTCAGAAATATAAGTCACAGATAAAACAGATGCTGCTCCGACGCCAAGTCCACCAATAAGTCTTGAAAGAATAAGCATAGGGATTGAGCTTGCAGAAGCTTGTAAAACAGAAGAAATCCCAAATAATATTGCTGAGATCATAAGGACTTTTTTTCGGCCAATCTTATCACTTAGTGAACCTGATGCGATGACGCCAACTGCACCACCAATGAGGATGCTAGATACAACAAATCCTTCGAGTTCTGGAGTGATTGTGAACTTTTGCGCAATAAATCCGATGGCACCGGAGATTACGGCAGTGTCATAACCGTATAATAATCCTCCAATGGCTGCTGCGCATGAAACAAGTGTAACAAATAGTATGGAGTGTTTTTTCGCTGGAGTAACACTCTGTTGAATTGCGTTCATCTGTATTCCCTCCTACTCTAGTAAACAGCGTATGTAAAGCGCTTTCATTTTACGAAAACGATATACGTAAAACGTTTTCATGAGGATAATATAAATCAATCGTTTATAATTGTCAACGCTTTCGACGGCAAAAATTCTAATAAATATCTTTGTTTTGCTATAATATAAGAAATAAAAAGATTAGGGAGATAGAACATTGGCAGATAAAATTACAATATCAGATGTAGCGAAAAAGGCTGGTGTTTCTCCGGCTACCGTGTCGCGTATTATAAATAAAAAAAGTGATGGATCTATCAAGATTAGTCCAGCAACAAGGGAAAAAGTTTTAAAAGTTGCCTCTGAATTAGGGTATAGAATTAATCCTTACGCTTCTGCTTTACGGTCTAACCAAACAGGATTGATTGGTGCGGTGGTGCGAGACATTGGCGACCCTTTTTTAAATAAAATGATAAAAGAACTCCAGAAACAATTTCAAACGAGAAAACATGAACTGTTTATCGGTCACTCTGCCTATAAAGAATCTGTTACAGAAAATCAATTAAGCATGATGATTAACCATTGGTTTGATGGACTCATTATTTTAACAGCACCAGATAAACAATTTATCGATGAAATACATAAATCTCAAATTCCGTATATTTTTATCTATGGTGGCTTAATCGATATGTATAAACCGACAATTCGAACTGATGATAAAGAAGGTGTGAAAGAAGCCATAGAATATCTAAAGGATTTAAAGCATGAAAAAATTGCTTTTATAGGGAAAAAGGGGACAGGGACCAGCCAGCGAACAAAGTTTTTTAGGGAGATTCTTGACGAGAACTTGTTAAAAGAGGAGTGGGTGACAGAGATCACCGATGAAACGGAAATAAAAAGCTTTATACAACAGACGATGGAAAAGGATGAAAAACCCACAGCGTTGTTTTGTTGCACAGATCGAATTGCTATGAAAGCGATATACGCCTGCAATGAATTAAATATTAAAATTCCTGATGAGTTGTCAATTATGGGATTTGATGATATTGATTCAGCTAGTGACATTTTCCCTAGATTGACGACCATTCGCCAGCCTTATGAACAAATTGCGAAAGAAACATTGAATTATTTATTTCAGAGGATTAATGAAGAAGAAAACATCATGGAAGATTCCGTTATCCTGAAGCCAACTTTAGTAATTAGGGATTCGTGCAAGGAGCGATAACCGTTGGCCAGATTGGGCGGTAAGATGGGGATTGGATTCATAATACATTTGAAATAATGTTAATATTTGGATAAAATAGAGGTAGGATACAAAAAGGCTTGATAATAAAACATACGTAGGTTCTTGGTTTAACTAGCATTTCCAGAAGGGAAAATACTTCTCTAAAAGAAATGAGGTGTTGAAATGAAAAGATTTTTTAAGTCTTTTATGTATGGAATATGCCTTTCTATATTGTATATCGAAGTTGTTTTGGGTTCTACACTTGCTTTGCTTCTCATGGGTTATTCAGAGGTAGATTCAAACCCGAAAATACTAGGATTTCCATTATATTCGATTCGTATAAATGGAGCCACTTTTCATTCCGAAGCTACCACATTAGGAGTACTATTATCATTATCGGCAGGGATGATTCTATATTATGTAGTTAGTAGGAAGAGAAGGATAACCCCAAAAATGTAAATCTAGATTACGTGCATGAGTTTTCTGGAAGTGTTCTAACTTCCAGAAAACTTTTTCACTTATTAGTGAAAATATTCACATACATAAGGTGGGCTTCGTACTTAGTTAATCATTTTTCTTTACCATAAAAGTTAAAATGAGAATAAATAGGAAGGAAAGAAAACTCAATAATGGTAAAGTAATAAACCCTAAAATTTCAAACTGCACATCAGAACAGGATACTCCAACATGACAGAAGTTACTTGTGAGGTGAAAGAATTGAATATAATATTGATACCCAGCAACCAATAATCCAAATAGGGATAAAATTCTTAGATTGTACACAACATTGTACTCTTCTCTTAGGAGTGCTACCCCCGTTAAAACAGGTATCGGGTAGATCGCAATTCTTTGGTACCAGCAAAGTGTACAAGGAACAAGCCCCACAATGTCACTGAAATATAAACTCCCTACTACAGAAAGAATAGAGGTCATAAAAATAAGGATTAGTATTTCTCTAAGGGTAAATATCTTCATTTTTTGCTCCTTCTAACAAGACGGTGAAAATAATTTTTGGCTAATATCCTAACAATAAACGAGTATCATGATTTCATCAAACCCATCCGTATTAATATGAATTTGGATTGGAATCGTAGTTTTAGAGATTCCATTTCCTTTCCTTTTACTTATCTACCTTAAGCCAAAAATCTATACAAAAGTAAGCACATTTCATCGTCCTTTTCTCCAGACAAAATCCCCCTTATTTTGCATAAAAGGGTCTTATAAAGGGAATCATTTTTTGTAATGAAACCTAGGAGGCTCTTATGATTCTTAATACTGATCAACTAAGAACTAGGGGACACGAGTTTGCCCTTATGCATGAAGTTTGTGAACCAAATCGTTTGAAGGTTCGGTTTTGGCCGGCTTTCCGTTCTGATATGACTCATTTGCATTCGTTTGCCCAGCAGGTAAGTAGGAGTGTAGGTCATTGTAAGCAGCCAGCCGAGGATTGGCTCTTGGATCATATTCATTTTCTACATACGCAGTCCCAAGAGGTAATGCGAAATCTATCACGGGCAACACTCCATCGGCTTCCACGGATACGAACAACAGGGGTGCCGCGTATTTATGCGCTTTGTAATGATTACTTGGAACATGTAGATGGTTGCTATGATGCGGGCTCCTTTGAACAGTACGTGCAGTCTTATCAGGAGGTTTCCGTCCTTCAAGTAATGGAATGCTGGGTTTTGCCTAGTGCACTTCGGGTTATGATTATTCGTCGGTTGGCGAAGGAGATGCGTGAGGTGCAGCATCGACATGAAGTGTGTCATTTTGTTACATCCTTGCTTGCTAGAATCGGTGAGAAGGAGCGGTCTGATGATGAGGTGCGTGCTCTTTTAGAGAGTGTGGCACGCAAAAGGACACTCGGTCCCATTGAAATTGTACATATTGTCCGTCATTTACGGGAGCAACAGCCGGATATACGTGTT
The DNA here is from genome assembly GCF_048159605.1 of Ectobacillus polymachus. NCBI lineage: Bacteria > Bacillati > Bacillota > Bacilli > Caryophanales > Bacillaceae > Ectobacillus > Ectobacillus polymachus. The sequence continues at coordinate 38,987 of NZ_JBLREB010000001.1, forward strand.
ATTCATGAATGGCTTGCAGCTTATGTAGGAAACAGTGAGGCAAGTCTTGATCACATTGTTTCGCTTGAGCATCAGCTTCAAGCTGAGCTTCAGGTAACATGCGGAAATTTAGTGCAAAGCTTGCATCGGATCGAGCGGCTGCCTTGGCGAAAGTCGTTCGCATTGATTTCCCATGTTGAGCAAATCCTTTTAGCTGATACAACGATTGAATACAAGGATATGGATGAAGCGAGTCAAAATGTCCTACGTTCACAGGTGACGGATATTGCGTACCGCCTTCGTGTTCCGGAACCAGTAGTTACTCAAACAGCCGCTTCGCTTGCGCTTTCAAAAGCTCAGGAGGCAAAGCAAGGACTGGAAAAGGATGCAAGTCTTGCGTATTATTTGCTTGATCCGCACGGAATGACAGCTTTACATAAAGCTCTTTCCAAAGTAACCCGTCCTCGAAAATTACCGCAGCTCGCAATACGTCGTCAACCGATGTATTCGTATGTAACGGTGTCTGCTGTATTGTTACTTGTTTTAATGGCATTAGCAGGGAAATGGGTTACGTTTGGAATAACCGTTTGGCCGCTTGCTTGGCTAGCGATAGGATTGGCGCTCCTGTTCCCAATGAGTGAATGGGCGGTAACGCTTGTGCATAATTTAATCAGTCGGTGCTGCCGACCGGTTACCCTGCTTCGCTATGATTTTTCTGAAAAGCTGCCAAAGGATGCAAGAACGATGGTTGTTATGCCAATCATTTGGTCCAGTATCGAAGAAGTAGATGATGTGATGGATCGTTTATTGGTTCATTACTTAGCGAACCTGCAACAGAATATTTATTTCGGTGTACTCGCTGACTTTGCTGATGCAAAGCAGGAAACAGATGCTTTTGATGAACAACTGGTAGCCCATGCGATTCAGCGAATCGATGCATTTCGCAAGAAGTATGGGTCCGATAAGTTTTTTCTTTTTCATCGATCACGTCTATATAACGAGATTGACAATGTTTATATGGGGTGGGAGCGAAAGAGAGGAAAGCTAGTTGAGTTTGTTGAACTGCTGTCAGGCAGTAAGGAAACGAGTTTTACAACCGTACATGGGGACAAAGAGATATTGCAAGATATTCGCTATGTCTTTACGGCGGATCATGATACGCAGTTACCGATCGGAGTGGTTGGCCGTATGGCAGGAACGATTCATTTTCCATTCAATCGGCCGCGTCTCAATAAGGATGAGACGCGTGTGGTGGAAGGATTCGGCGTACTGCAGCCTCGCATTGGGGTGAACTTCGCATCAACGCAAAAATCTCGTTTTGCCGCATTGTGGTCGGATGAGCCTGGTATTGATCCGTATGCATTTGCGGTATCCAATGTGTATCAGGATTTGTTTGGGCATGCTGTTTTTGTTGGCAAGGGAATTTTTGATGTGGAAGCATTTCGCAAGACGCTGGTGAATCGGATTCCAGATCATCATGTTCTAAGCCATGATTTATTAGAAGGTGGCTTTTTGCGAACGGGTCTAACCTCTGATATCGAAGTGATTGAGTCTCAGCCGTCTACGTATTATGCGTTTGAGCGCCGCGCTCATCGCTGGATACGCGGAGATTGGCAATTGCTTAAATGGCTTGGTTCGTCTTGTAAAGACCGCTTCGGAGAGAGCAAAAAAGTGGATTTATGTGGACTGACTCGCTGGCAGATCATTGATAATTTACGAAGAAGCCTTCTTGCTCCTGCACTTTTCTTGGTTGCACTGCTTGGGATTCATGTCTTACCAGGACGTGCATCGGTGTGGGAAGCGATTGTTCTGCTTACAATTTTTCTTCCATTTTTAATGAGTTGTGTGCATCTGCTACTTGGTAATGGAAGAATGAAGAGCGTTAAGGTGAGCTTGATACAATGCGTAGTCCAGCTATTAACTTTACCTTTTGCGGCGATTCTTTCGGTAGATGCTATCGTTCGCACGCTCTATCGCCTGTTTGTAAGTCGTCGTAAGCTGCTAGAGTGGGTGACTTCGGCATTAACGGATCGCAGTCCAGCTCGGGGACGTGTATTTATGTACGAGCTTGCAGGCTATGTCGTCATTGCTGTCTTTTTAGCAATCGCCTTTCTTTCCGGCGGCAGTCGCAGTATAGCATTTTCCTATGCGGTTATTTGGCTGCTGGCACGGCCTGTTATTGTGCAATTGAATCGTCCGCCAGAGAAAATTTCTCGTACGTGGGTGCAAAAGGCGAAGCCAGAGCTGCGAAATTTGGCGCTGCAAATTTGGTCCTTTTATGAGCAGTATGTAACAGAGAAGGAATCATGGCTACCGCCCGATAATGTGCAATATCAGCCGAGTGAGATTGTCGCCCATCGCACGTCGCCTACGAACATTGGCTTATATCTAGCCTGTGCTGTCGCAGCTCGTGACCTTCATTTTACCGATACAGAAACGATGCTCTCGCGCATCGAAGCTACCTTACAAACAGTTGAAGGAATGGAAAAATGGAATGGTCATTTGCTAAATTGGTACGATACATGTACGGCTTCACCTCTTTCACCGCGCTACGTTTCTACGGTGGATTCAGGGAATTTTATTGCGTATTTGATGGTCGTACGCCAGGCGCTTACGGAGAGTGAGGAAGAGGAGTTTGCTGCTCGCACTAAGCAGATTATTGAAAAAATTGATGGACTCGTGGAACAAACCGATTTTAAAGCATTATTTAACTATGATGAGAGTTTGTTCTGTCTAGGATATCATGTAGACACAAACCAAAAAGATACCATTCTTTACGATTTGCTAGCTTCAGAGGCGAGACAAGCAAGCTTTATTGCTATCGCTCTTGGACAAATTCCTGTTTCCCATTGGTTTACGCTTGGACGTACAATGACCATTATCAATGGGTGCAAGACACTGTTATCTTGGTCGGGGACGATGTTTGAGTATTTGATGCCAAGCTTACTGATGCGGACGTATCAAAAGACGATTTGGGATACTACGTATCAAGCGGTTGTGCATCGGCAGAAGACCTATGCAGATAGACTGCATGTACCCTTTGGTATTTCCGAAAGTGGTTACTATGCATTTGACTATCAACTGAACTATCAATACCGGGCGTTTGGTGTACCAGGACTTGGACTTCAGCGCGGATTAGAGCGCAATCGGGTTATTGCTCCGTATGCAACGATTATGGCGCTGCCGTATGCAGGAGAAGCAGCCATACAGGCACTTCATAAGTTGGACCAATACGGTGCCAAGGGGACCTACGGATTTTTTGAAGCGGTCGATTTTACAAAATCAAGAATGCCGCGCGGGACGGATCATCAGGTTGTGCGAAGCTTTATGGCGCACCATCAAGGAATGAGTATGCTTACGCTCGTAAATTTATTGCAAGAAGACATAATGGTGAACCGTTTCCATCGTGATGCGCGCGTCACTGCTGCCGAGCTCTTGTTACAAGAACGTATACCAACAAAAGTAGCCTTGCTTACGGATCCGCTTGGAGTAGAGGCGAAGGTATTGGAATTCGATTGTCCGCATGATGAAAGCCGGACATTTATAGAGCCAACTGCTGTTCCGGAGGTTAATGTACTGTCTAATGGCCGTATTTCAAGTGTAAACACGAACGTAGGAACTGGGATGCTAACGTGGAACGGCCTCGCTGTGACGCGCTGGCGAGAAGACCCGGTCATTGATTCATCAGGTCCTATTCTGTATATGTATGATGTGAGGAAGGAAAAAGCCTGGAGTGTGACGAGCTTTCCATATGGTTCGGAAGAAGTGAAAACACAGTTCCGCCTCGACAAAACAGCCTATGATAGCATGTATGATGATATTGCAGCGAAGCTAGAATTGGCGGTTGGCTCGGATCTAGATGCAGAGGTGCGTCGCCTTACTTTAAAGAACAATAGCAAGGAAGACCGGCTGTTAGAGGTAACGTCTTACCTTGAGATTGCGCTTGCTCATCCATCGGCAGATAGTGCCCATCCTGCGTTTAATAAATTGTTTATTGAAACGAGTCATGATTCCAAGCGGCAATGCTTAGTAGCGAAAAGAAGACGGCGCGAGGATGAAGAAGAGGAGACATGGGCGGTTCATACGATATATGTGGATCAACATGAGATAGGTGACTATGAATTTGAAACGGACCGAGCAGCCTTCATCGGACGGGGACATTCGCTGCAAGCACCAAAATCGTTGAGAACACGCTTAACCGGTGCAACCGGCTCGGTTGTAGATCCTTCCTTTGTGATGCGCCGTAGTGTTCAATTGGCACCTCACGAAAGTGCAACGATCTATATGGTAACAGGGGTTGCGAAAGAAAAGGAGCAGGCGCTTGCCATTATCGAGCAGCTGCGTGAGCCAAGACAAGCAGACCGAACATTCCATTTGGCATGGGTACGTACGCAAATTGATTTACGGCATACTCATCTTTCGCATAAGCAGGCAATGGAAGCACATGTCCTTGCAAGCAGACTTCTGTTTACACCGCCATTGACTTCTTTGCGAAAGGAAGCGATTTTACGAAATACATTAGGGCAGTCGTCCCTTTGGTCACATGGTATTAGCGGCGATATCCCGCTCCTTGTTATTTCCGTACGTCATCATTCTGATTTGCCGTTCGTTATAACCGTTGCGTGCCAGCACCAGTATTTGTGCATGCTTGGAATTGCAGCAGAGCTTGTCATTCTTGATGAAACAGCTGGCGGCTATCAGGATGAATTTCTGCATCGCGTACGCGAGAATTTGGCGGCCCGTGGTATTTGGAATATTCAGCGGCTGATTGGATTAAAGGCAGCTAGCTTGCCAGAAGAAGTACGAACCCTGCTTCTTACGGTTGCACGTGTCATCTTGCGGGCAGGAGGTCCGAGCCTTCGTACGCAGCTGCGCGTGAACAAGCACATGATGCCTTCGTTGCCGGCTGTTTTGTCAAAACAGCAAGTTAATAATCAAGCGATTCGATTCAAAACAAAGGGAGAATTTTTCAATGGCTGGGGCGGCTTTGTTAATGATGGCCGGGCGTATCAGCTCTATGTTGGAAAGGAAGGGTATTTACCACGGCCTTGGAGCAATGTATTGTCGAATCCAACATTTGGCTGCATCCTAACGGAATTAGGGACTGGCTATACATGGTGGCATAATTCCAGGGAATGTAAGCTAACGCCATGGACGAATGATCCTGTCCTCGATCGAGTTGGTGAGTGCTTGTATATTCGTGATCTTGCCCATAATGAAGTATGGTCTGCCACGCCAAAGCCAGCTGGAGATGGGCGAACATACAAGGTGACGCACGGCTTTGGATTGAGCACATTTGAACAAGTAGACGGCGACATTGTGCATACGATGGAAACCATTGTTCCAAAAGAGGATCCGCTAAAAATCATCCAGCTTCGTTTGAAAAATACGAGCGAAGAAGAGAAAAATATTTCTGTCACGTATTATGCCGAATGGGTTCTTGGTGTTCTACGGGAAGCACAGGCACCGTTCATCGTTACCGAATGGGACGAAGAACAAGGCATCTTGCTTGCTCGTAACATGTATCAAGAAACCTTTCGAGAGGCGACTGCCTTTTTGCATATTGCATTGTCTGAAGCAGCATCTAGCTCGGTTTCTTATACTGGGGACCGTACAGATTTTATGGGCTACGGCGGGGCAGAACAACCAGCAGCATTATTTCAGGACAAATTATCGATGCAGGTCGGTACCTTTTCGAATTCATGCGGAGCTGTGCAAACAAAGGTGAGCTTGCCAGTTAACGGTGAGGTGACCGTCACGATTTTACTAGGCTGCGGAACATCGAAGGAAGAGGTGCAGAGGCTCGTTGGGCAATATAGTCAGCCTTCTGCTTTTGAAAAGACGCTTGCAGATGTAAGTAAGTACTGGGAGCGTACGCTCGGACAGGTGCAGGTGAAAACACCAGACCGCGCGTTAGATATTTTGCTAAATGGCTGGCTATTATATCAAGCCCTTGCTTGTCGCTTATGGGCTCGTACTGCTTTTTATCAAGCAGGAGGTGCCTTTGGCTTCCGTGATCAATTGCAGGATGCACTGGCATTCTTGCATGTAGATGCAAGTATTGTCAGACGGCAGATCTTAATAAATGCTGCCCATCAGTACCAAGAGGGAGATGTGCAGCATTGGTGGCATATCGACACGAGTAAAGGAATCCGTACCCTTTTTTCTGATGACCTTCTATGGCTGCCTTATGCGGTATCGCGCTATATCGAACAAACCGGCGACACTAGTATTTTGAAGGAAGAAGTACACTTTTTGCATAGTGACGTGCTGCGTGAGGGTGAATTAGAGCGTTATGAGGATACGGTTGTGTCTGAAGAAAAGGGGACCGTACTTGAACATTGCTTGCGAGCGATAGGGCATGCACGTAAGTTTGGGGAACATGGTATCCCGCTTATGGGTATTGGCGACTGGAATGACGGCATGAGCCGCATCGGTGCAAAGGGCCGCGGCGAGAGCGTCTGGCTCGGCTGGTTTTTACTTGATATTTTAAAACGATTTATAAGATTTGAAAAAGGAATCCTTTCTCAAGATGTAGTCGATCAGTTTGAGCAGGAAGTTCATGATCTAACGAAGCATTTAAATGAGAATGCCTGGGATGGCGGTTGGTTCCGCCGTGCCTACACGGACGCAGGTACTTGGATTGGTTCGATTGAAAATAAAGAATGTCGTATTGATGCGATTGCACAGTCGTGGTCTGTTATCTCAGACGGTACAGAGACGGACAGACAAGAAAGGGCTATGCGCTCCTTTGACCGTGAACTGGTCGATCGTGATCTAAACCTTGCCCGTCTACTAACAAAAGCATTTAGCGAAACAAAGCCTAGTCCCGGATATATTCAAGGATATCCAGCCGGCATCCGTGAAAATGGAGGCCAGTATACTCACGGCGTAATTTGGGGAATTGTCGCATGGTCGATACTAGACCGACGTGACAAGGCATTTGAGCTCTTTAACATGCTCAATCCCATTACACATACGAAAACAACCCGAGATGTGCAAAAATACGGGAATGAACCGTATGTCATGTCAGCCGATGTATACACCGCTCATCCGCATGAAGGAAGAGCCGGCTGGTCCTGGTACACCGGAGCTGCTGGCTGGATGTACCAAGCAGGATTAGAATATGTACTTGGCGTCAAACGCCAGGAGGATAAATTATATATTCAGCCATGTGTCCCTTACGAGTGGGAATCATTTGACATTGACTACAGATACGGCGAAACCACGTATGCCATCACTGTCTATTGCGAAGAAAGTCCAACATCTTGGACAGTGGACGGGAAGAGCATCGGGGAGCATTCGTACTTACAGCTAGTGGACGATGGTAAGGTGCATAAGGTTGAAGTGTATAGCGCAGAGAAATTTCGTGCAAATCGATAGAAGAGAGTTATCAGGAACCCATGGTGGATGTTTTCACCGTGGGTTTTTATCGTTACTGTTTCTGTTAGAATTGAGGTCATATCGAACGGAACGCTAGTCATTAATCGAGTATTTATTAGTCGAGACAATAGATGATGGTAGATAGTGGGATAATTCATTATTCTTTCTTTTTTTTGTAGTATTTGAAGCGAATAGATGATGATTAAAGGAAAAAATAATTTCAAAAAAATCATTTTTTTGTTTCTTCTAAAGGCAGATAATGTTATAGGCTTACAAGTTGCCGACTTAGTACCCAATTCATTAAATCGTAAGTTATGTAACAAAACAATAAGGACTTATGGTTTTATGGATGCCTTCGAAAAAATCGCTTATGATGGTAAAAATGGAATTATTGATCGCTTTGGAATAAAAATAATACCTTGACCTTATAGGTTGAACCTTTTATAATCCTTTGTAGGAACTGTGTAAACTCTTCCTTATCTTTAAAAAAGGAATGGCGAAAGCTCTTCCAAAAAAAACATACGATCTTGAATTTTACTACAAGTATTTTGGCATAATAATTATTACAGAGAATGGCGAAAGCTCTTCAATCTGTATTCGAAGCAAAAAAAGGAATGGCGAAAGCTCTTCGTTTTTTTTCAGGCACCCTTTAGGGTGTCTTTTTTTGTAGACTTTAGTCTGTTGAGCCTGAAGAAGGTGAAACGTAAAAGCACCTGTTATGCGGGTGGGTAGTAAATGGTTACACAAAAAAACTCACTTTCAGTTTTATAATAGAGATTGTTCAAGCCTCTAAAATAAGAAAGGAAAGTGAGTATCAAAAGTATAGACGAAAAATAATTTACAATCAATATAGGAAGAGCATTGGAGAAATCTTAAGAACGCTATGTAAATATAAAGGTGTAGAAGGTCATTTGATGCCAGATTATGTGCATATGTTGGTAAGTATTCACCCAAAGTTAATTCAGACTAAAGACTGCCTTTTCACTTAGAAGATGTATGTGGAACTCCTGCCCATTGATTCTAAAATGAATGTATTACCGAAAAACAATTTATTATCGAAACCAGCATGTTTATTATCGAAAATCAAAATTTATTATCGAAACCAGCATGTTTATTATCGAAAATTAAAATTTATTATCGAAATCAACATGTTTATTATCGAAATTAAAAAGCATGATTTTTTGTTCAATGCTTAAAGTACGCAAATACAGGATCCAATAGACCAGTAAATCGTAGGATAAGATAGGTTATAGAGAAAATTGTAAGTCCCATACTTAATTTTGATGTTTTTTTTGGTTCACCTAGTTTTTCCATGATTTGATCTCCTTATATTTGACGTGGAACTTTTATAAAACATCGCCATTAAAACTATTTAAATTTCCTTGAGTAAAAAAATTCAGTAATAGGAAGGATTACAAAACCTAGGCAGACGACAATAAGCAATGGAACATTCTTGATTTCATTTAAATTGGTTTTCCCTTCTGAAAAAAACAGAATAATACCGGATAGGATAAGGAGGGCAAAGTAACTAATCTTTGCACTTTGCATGATGATATAATGATCCAATTCGTCTTTCTTTGATCTCCCTCTATGGTCTCTCCAATTGAGAACATTGAAAAAGTAAGCAAATGCTAGAGATAAGCTGAATATGGTTCCGCCATCAATCGTTCCAAAATGCCACCATTTATAGAATGCAAGACCACCTACTATGCAGATAAATACAAATGCTAAGGTTACTAGAATGTTTTGTGATTTACACATGTTTCTTTCCCGCGCTATACGATGGAATAAATAATTCTTCCATTTTTACTTCAAGCTGATGCGCAATATCAAACGCCAGCTGCAAGCTTGGATTATATTTGTTATTCTCGATGGCATTCATCGTTTGTCTACTAACATGGCAAAGCTCCGCTAGCTTTCCTTGAGAAAGCCCGTTCTTATCTCGAAGTTCCTTTATGCGATTATTCATTACACACACCACCTAACGATAGGATGTTAAGAATGTTTTACATAAATATGGTAAAACAGGATAATTATAGTGTCAAATATTATTTGGGATAAATTGGATATTGTGTGTGTCTTTGTTTGTATACAGGATAAAATAAATAAATTAATTAATTTTAAAAAAGACCCCCATAAAATTTGCAAGCCGTTCGATATATATAGTGAATAACTTACTGGGGGAAAACAGATGAACAAGCTAATTAAAGGTGCAATGTCAACATTTATCGCAGGAAGCATGATGGTAACTGGAACGGCAGCGTTCGCAGCAAGCAATGACGGAACACAAGCAACACAGACAACACAAGCAACTCAAACAACGCAACCAAAACTTGTACAAGGTGATTTCTTCTATTTTGTAAAAACGACGATGGAACAGATTCGTCTTGCTTTAACTACGAATGATTTAGACAAAGCGAAGTTATTATCCGAACAAGCAGCAGAGCGTATTGCAGAGGCAAATGTGCTAAATGAAAAAGGTAAAGATGCGTATACGCAGGATACACTTCATAAGGCAGCAGCAGATATTGACGATGCAGAAAAGCTAACTGGCGATGACACAACAGCACAACCGGCACAACCAGCGCAACCAGCGCAACCAGCGCAACCAGCACAACCAGCGCAACCAGCGCAACCAGTGCAACCAGCGCAACCAGCACAACCAGCACAACCAGCACAACCAGCACAACCAACACAAAAGGAAAGCAAAGAAAAACCGGAAGACCTACAAAAGAAAAAAGATGTAGAAGTACATATCGGGAATAATATTGAAGCGCTAGCCAAAGTACTTGATAAGGTGAAAAATCCACAAGCAAAAGAAGCGATTTCGAAAAACATCGAGAAGAGCTTCACTCATCTTGCTCAAAAAATTGAGAAATTACAAGAAACCCAAACAGCGCAACAATCTAATGATCCTAAACTTCAAGTAGTACCGGAAGCACAAGCAGCGCCAGCAACAAACTCTACAGTAGCGCCAGCAAATACGGATAGCCAACAACAAACAACAGCTACTGCAACACAAAACGGATCAACGCAGGCAACAACAAATGGACAACAAGCAAGTGTTTCTGCCCCAGCATCTACAGTTTCTCACCAAGGTAAAGGAGAGAATGAAGATGATCAAGGAGATCAAGGAAATAAAAAGGTAGAAAACAATCAGGGACATTCTGAATCTCACAAGGAAGATAAACAAGGTTCAGAAAACAAAGATCAGAAGAAGGATCAAAAGCAAGATCAAAAGAAAGATCATGGAAACAAAGACTAATATCCTAACTGCTTGGCAGTACAATATAGGACATCCGAATTCGGATGTCCTATTTAATTTTCCTACGATGGACCAGTTTAGTAGGTTATCATCACCATCAAGTAGCAATACTATAAAAATGAGATGGAGGTGAAAGGATGGGTGTAGTAGCTGCAACAGAATCAGATGTTTCCTTGCTAGCAAGACTCCTTCGTGCAGAAGCAGAAGGAGAAGGGACGTTAGGAGAGCAGCTTGTTGGAAACGTGGGGATTAACCGAATACGAGCGAATTGTTCTGATTTTAAGGGGCTTCGCACGATTCCGCAAATGGTTTATCAAGAGCATGCATTTGAAGCTGTACAGCATGGTTACTTTTATCAACGAGCAAGAGAAAGTGAAAAAGAATTAGCGCGAAAGGCCATTAATGGATTCAGGCATTGGCCGGCAAAATTTAGTTTATGGTATTTTCGCCCGCCAGGAGATTGCCCTGATCAGTGGTATGGGCAACCAGTAGTCGGGCGTTATAAGAAACATTGCTTCTTTGAACCAACGGCAGAAACGTGCCAAAATATTTATAATACGTATTAACAGGGTGAAACCTTCACGAAATAGAGAATCAGATATTCCTATATTTGTGAAGGTTTCTTTTCATTTTCACTGACTTGTATAAAAAATTTGGTATGTAAGTAGTTTCTATCCATATTTTTCAGTATAATAAAAAGTACAGTTGTAAAAAAGATTTATCATAATGAAAGAAGTTGGAGAACGGATTCCTTTATTGAATCTATTTTTTTATCTAAGTATATATTGTAATAACCCTATTTAAAGTTTCACTTTATCCCGCATTAACTAGAAGTATTACCCCAATAGAGGATCGTAAAAACACTCCCTAATAACAATTTTTGTTATTCATCTTTCCTTTTTACAATTTTTATCGTACTAGAGAGTAGGAGAAATAAAAATGACCAACTTACAGAGAATATTACATTTTGTAACGATTTTCATTATTATGGCTCTTTCATGGTATATGTTGTATTCACATAATGGGACATCTTCTGCCTATGTTCATTTATTTTATTTTCCAATTGTTCTTTCCGCTAGGTTTTGGAGAATAAAAGGTGGCTTGATTGTTAGTATCATAGCTAGTATATTATGTGGTGCTTTTACACCGTTTATGGTTATAGAACAAATAAAACAACCGACAGAAGCATGGATGGTTCGTAGTATATTTTTCGTTTCGTTTGGAATCCTTTCAGGATACTTATTTACAATTTTAGAAAATAAGCGAAATGAAATTGCAGCACAATCGAAAATACTACAGGATAAAAATAAGAAAATAACCAAGCAAAGAGATGAAATTTTACAACAAAACATCAAAATTAAAGAGATGAATGATGCCATCCAAAATTCAAGCACCGAAATCATTCAAGCGCTAGCGCAAGCGATTGAAATTCGTGATAGATATACAAGCGGGCATTGCTTTCGCGTATCTGAAATGTCATGTCAAATTGGAGAACAATTAGGATTAAGTCAAGAAGAGCTACTTTATTTGAAATGGTCAGGTATTCTCCATGATATTGGAAAACTCGGAATGCCAGAAGCGATTATGAATAAACCAGGAAAATTGACACCAGAGGAGTTCGATGTGATAAAACAGCACTCGGCAATGGGACTGCAAATTTTATCAGGAATCTCGCAAGCTTCTGATATTGCAGATGGTGTTTATTATCATCATGAGCGGATGGATGGTTCGGGTTATCCAGAGGGTATTGCTGGGGAAGATATTCCTTTACAGGCAAGAATCATTGCTGTAAGTGATGTTTGGGATGCGCTTACTTCAAAACGATCGTATCGTGATTCTCTTTCGAAAGAAGAAGCGTTAGCCATTATGGAAAAGGGAAGAGGAAATCACTTTGATCCTCATATATTAGACATTTTTATGAAGATAATTAGAGCAGATAAAAAGTAAATGGTCGCTTCTATGAAAGAGGCGACCATTTCGCTTACATGTATTTTTCCTTAATGATTGCAAGATGGTGGAGCTCATGACCAGCGATGATATATGCCAATGCACGTGCTGTAGTTGGATAATTTGCAACAGATCCACTGCGTTTTTGTGCATCTATCGATAAACTAGCAATCAAGGAACACGTACTCTGACGAACGAGAGCTAAATCAGACAGAATATCTGAAAGCTGGAGTTCATTGAAATCTGCATTTGCTACGTATTCATCTTGATCAAAGGATGGAAAAGCTGCGGTTTCCCCACGGCTGATAGCAAGAAGGCGATAGCTCATCACGCGTTCCGTATCGGCCATATGACCAAGTACTTCCTTAAGGCTCCATTTCCCAGGTGCATAGCAGTACTCCCCTTTTTCATTCGATACCTCTCGAAGTAAAGCTTGCAGCTCCTCATGCTGATTTTTTAAAAATACAAGAATATCTCCATCCGGAATAAGAGAGATATATTTCTCGTAATAAGGATTATATTCGTTTTGCTGCGGACACTGAATCATGATACTCGCCTCCATTTTTGGGTTTTATTTCATGGTAGCATTTTCCTTTCTATTCGTATATGTGATTCTCCGTATAATGGATCTTCACTTGTTACATATTATAAGTGGATACTTTAGGAAAGTTATGGAGGGAATCATATTTATGCCAATGCTGGATGTAGACGGAACGAGCCTATATTATTCTGTGAAAGGAAATGGGATTCCAATCGTATGTATTCATCCTCCTGTCCTTACTAGTGAAAATTTTGAATACCAAGTAAAGGAATTAAGCCAATTTTTTAAAGTGATTACGTTTGATATTCGAGGTCATGGCCGTAGTCAATATTCTGATCAACCTATCACCTATTCACTTATTGTACAGGATACTTGCCGTATTCTGGATCATCTGCAAATTAGCCAAGCTTATATATGTGGATATTCGACTGGAGGTTCGATTGTTTTAGAGTTTTTACAGACGTTTGCGAACCGGGCATTAGGCGGAATTGTCATAAGCGGTATGTCTGAAATGAAGGACCCACATATAGTGAATAGAATTATGCTTGCGATAAGAATTGCAAAGGCAGGAGCCATTTCTATTTTGGCATGGGCTATTGCATGGAGTAATTCCAATACAAAAAAGATATTTTTCAAAATGTTAAAAGCGGCTAAAAGAGGACATGCCAAAAATTTTAAACAGTATTACCAGTATATCCTGCAATATAACTGTACCAATCAACTCGTGAACATAAAGCATCCGATTTTAGTTGTTTATGGGAAGAAAGACAAAATATTTTCTTATTATGCAAAGCTCTTACATGAAAAATTACCGTGTCATGAGTTAATAGGTATTGAGAATGTAAAGCATCAAATCCCTACGAAAGCAGCGGGAAGTTTAAATACAGCAATTAAGAAGTTTATAGATAGTCGTGACAAAATTAACGGCTAAGTCCCTGCATTTCTATGATGCGGGGATTTTTTTATGTTTTCTACTTGAAAAGCTATGTACCCCCTTGGCATCCCCTTCTTAGTCCTATGCAAGTATTCAATCATAAACAAAACAAAAAAATAAAAAAAACAACTACAAGTAAAAAAATATTTCACTCCTTTTCCCAATTTTCTATTCTCCCACTTTATTTATAAAGTGAAGGTGCAAAAAAAAGTTGCGTAATAGATAGGAGGAAGAAAAATGGCAGTATACCGACTTGTACGAGTAAACTTTTGGCAGGATGATTTTGTTTTGGATTTAACTCCGGAAGAACGACATTTCTACCTGTATTTACTGACGTGTTCGAAAACGACGCAGTGCGGGATTTATACATTGCCTGCGCGAGTGGTTGAACTAGAGACGGGATACAATGGTGAAACAGTTGATAAATTACTGCAGCGGTTTATTGATTACGGAAAAATCATGTATGATGCAGAAACAACAGAAGTTTACATATTGAATTGGGTACGATATAACTCGATTACCAATGTAAACGTAGAAAAGTGTGTCTTGCGAGAGCTAAAGACTGTGAAAAATAAAATGTTTGTACAGCTGTTTCTGAAAAGATGTTTAGAGGAAGAGCTTCGTATTCCGTTGCTTCTTGCCCAATTTGGTCATCCGTTTGAAGAATCCGTGGAAGTTCCTTCTGAAAGCCCAAGTCCTGAAACAAATGTAGCTACTAAGGATGACGTGTTTTCATTTTACGAGCAGAATTTTAAGAAATTATCTCCTTACAGCATGAAAGAACTGACCAGGTGGATTAAGGCTTTGTCAGAGGAACTTGTCCTAAAAGCACTTCAAATTGCTTATGAATATAACAAACGATCGCTTGCGTATGTGAAGGGGATTCTCCGAGATTGGCAAGGAAAAGGTTTTACGTCGGTACAGGAGGTAGAGCAGGCACAGGATAAATTTCGGAAGAAGATTCTGCTAGAGGATGAGACAGATCGAATCATAGAAGAGCATAAGCAATGGGATAAGAATGCTTTATCCGAGGAAGAACTGCAGCAGTTCCTTAAAGATAGGAGCTGGAAGGAATGAGAATTCAAAACGTAGAAGCAGAGCAAATGGTACTCGGTTCTATCATTTTAGAGGGAGAATTGCTGAAAGAGTGCCGTTTAGCCGAGCAACATTTTTCCTTGGCCCTGCACCAAACGATTTTCAAATGGATGAAACAAGTGGTAGAAGAAAAACTTGATCTGATTACGCTTGTTAGCACAATGGAACCGGCATTTTTAGAGCAGATTGGCGGGATTTCATTTCTAGCCACGATGGCAGAGAGTGTTCCAACTACAGCTAATTTTTCGCATTATGAGGATCTAGTATTACGTGCATGGAAAATGCAAAGTGCCGCTAATATCGCACAAGGTATGTATGCGAAGCTGCATGAAACAAAGGATGAGAACGTGATTCGTACAAGTATTACAGCACTATGTGAAATAGAAGAAGCAGAGTATAAGGAAGATAATGATCTAAAAGACGGGTTAGAGGATTTATATGAAAGCTTCCAGAAGGATATGGGAGAGCTAAGCGGCATCGATACAGGATTCCAGGCTTTAAACCAACTAACGTATGGTCTGCAGGAGGGAGATTTTGTTGTACTTGGTGCACGTCCATCAATGGGGAAAACGGCATTTGCCTTAAATATTTCCATTCATGCTGCAAAGAATGCAGCAGTAGGTATCGTTTCCTTAGAAATGGGGCGAGAGCAGTTGTTAAGGCGGATGATGTCCTGCGTAGGAAAAATCTCCGGAGAAAAAATGAAAAACCCAAAACGTTGGTTTGACCGAGCAGATTGGGAAAACACGGTAAGGGCCACTGTAGAGCTAGCGCAGCTACTTATTACTATTTATGATAAGGCAGGAATGAAGCTTCACGAACTTTATTTACAGATCCGCAGGCTAAAACGAAAACATCCGGATAAAAAGCTGCTTATCATTATTGATTATTTACAGCTCCTATCCGGTGATGACAACTACCGAGGCAATCGGCAGCAGGAAATGAGCGATATCTCCCGAAAGCTAAAGCAGCTGGCACGGGACTTACACGTATGTGTCTTGGCGCTTTCACAATTGTCGCGCGCAATAGAATCACGAAACGATAAACGACCGCTTCTATCTGATTTAAGAGAAACCGGGCAGATTGAACAGGATGCAGACGTCATCCTGCTCATGTACCAAAACAAGTATTACGATAAAAAGACGGAGAATAAGGATATAACAGAAATTCAGGTAGCAAAGCATCGGAATGGGCCGACTGGGAAGGTTACGCTGAAATTTTTGAAGGAGTATGGACGGTTTGTAGGGAACTTGGTGAATTTGAGTTTTGCTGGGGGGATATAGGAAAGCTAAAATTCTTGCAGGATCAGATTGTGAGTTTCAAAGATATAAGGAGGGGAAAATAGGATTAAATATGCGGTGCACCACCTTAATTTACGTACTTGTTGTAAAAATTATAAAGACGAATGTGAATATACTAATAAATAAGTTGATGCTAGTATCAACTTATTTTAAGTTTTATAACCTTATTCTAAAGCCATTACTTTTAAAGTTTGGGAAAGTACTTTTTCCTGACGTCTGCTAAACTAAAGAATTCTACCGTTTTATCTTATATTTCTAAAAGTACTTCGGTATGCTTATAGTTTGTTCGTTTTCAGGAATTTATTACATAAAAGATTTATGTGATAAGGGCTACCTTATCACAATATTGTTCCTATCATCTGCCATATTAATATCTGCCTAGTGGTAAAAGAATAAGCCAGTCGAGGATTGACTGGCTTAATTTTAACGTAATAGTTTATTCTAATTTTGATGCTGAGGGTTTATGTGGAGTTGCATTAACAATTAATAAGCTGATTTTAAGATTATATTTTGAATTTATATTTGAAACTCTTTCCTGAATACCTTTAATCTTTTTTTGGTCACTTTCAGTATATATCGTAACAAGGAAAATCCCATCTCTTACAGAATCAATTTCAAGGTATTTAGGTAATTGTAATTCTAGACCATTCCAAAACTTTCCGTTCCTTGCAAGTTTGATTTCTAATAACACGCGTTTGCTATATCCAGATGAAAAGCGGAAATCGACAGGTCCTCTTCCTTGATTAACTTCTCTGGTAAAGTCGATATTATTAGCTATACAATATTGTTCTACGATTCCATTAAACAATAATTGAACTCCTTCCTCACTTTTTCCTCTTGTAAATTTATCATCCCAAAGAAGTTTATAACCTGACTTATTTTCTACAAAATTTTTAAAAACTTTTGATATCCCAATAACTATTTCCATGAATTTCTCATCGGATGTTGGCTCATTTATTGTTAAGGGGTGAGAGCTAGTAATTTCCTTAGCCTTAGCGTACCAAGTGTATCTTAGTAAAGGGTCTTTTTCTAAATCGTATGCTTTCGCTTTCTTGGATTCAACCAATACAATGTATTCTTTTACAAGATCATAATTTTCTAATGCAAGTTTAACCAACTCTTCCTTATTTAGATTCTTGTCTATCTCAAAGTTCAAATCATTTCTTAGTGTTTCGTTGAACAAGACTGTTGAATGAAAGTTATCCGAATTAATTTCAGGTATTACATTCAGGTAATTTTTTGGGATTAACAAAATGCCAGTTTTATTCTTATAGGGATTTATAGGAAGATCAACTTTTATATCATTCCATCTTAAAAATTGATGATCAAACTTTCCATTTCTTAATATAACCTTTTGAGTAGGAATATTATATTTCTTACAAATATTTTGGGTGTATGTTACCAATTTTTCCTTCATAAGATTTGCAGCAATGTCACTTATACTATCAGGCCCAATTCCTAGGGTGAATAAGCCAATCTCTTCTAAATGTTCTAATTTTAGAATGGATGATTCAATACATTGTTTGATGTTGTAAGCTAGTTTTTTAGACCATCCTGGGCCTGGTCCAGCCCCCTGTCTATTTGAAGAGTAACCTAAACATAGTTCATTTACTTCATGAAAACGCAACATGGATAAAGCTTTACCGTATAATACATTTCTCTCTCTTCCACCAGATTCAGCAATTAAGGAAAAAACCTTATTTATAAATTTCATCATGTCCTCATATGTATCTTGAAATAAAGGATTATCCGTTTTAAAAACAAGAAAGGGATCAATAAAAAGTTTAGTATCTTGGTGTAAAATCGGGTCAAACCAATCTTGATCTTCTGAATTCTTAATATTGAATTCTTCTGAAAATAACATAGTATTCCTCAATTCTTAATTTATTTTTGATAAATTGTTTATATAATAGGTAGTTTACGTGAATTGTCGCTGACAATTAATTAATATTATATTATCAACATTATAGGATGGTTTCGACAAAATATTCCATTTTCCTGCGTGGCTTCGATGAGTTTCAAACGAATCATAGTAATCCTTGTAATGTACAAAACAATATTGCGATATATAGAAATTATGATTTTTTTTTACAATAAATGATTGGAAATCTGCTAATCTAATATGATTTTCAACTAGTTTCATTTATTGTGGTCAAAAATGTTATCAAAAAGTCCTGAATGAACTAATTCATCATTTATATGCCTGTAATTAATTAGAGAAAGTTTATAGATTTTTTATGTTCAGAGATACTTTCCCGACTTTCATTTAAAAGATAGTTGTGAGTTTCTCCTGCTGTTATTTTTCAGCTAGAAGAAGAGTAGGGAGATAATGTATTTGGAACCCATAACCGAGGTCAATCTGAAGATTCTTCTGTAGATTATTTTGACATGATTCGCTCTTATATCGAAGACACCTCTTCTGTATTGGATTCCCTATCCCAAACAAAGAGGTGTTTTGTAGATTATCGATCCTTTAAACCCGATTTCTTCTTGAAAAAAATATCATATACCAAACCTATTATCCAAATAATAGATACTATGCTTTTAACCCATCTTAGTACTGTGTTATTAGGGAATATTAAAGGTAGAATAAACAATATTATTATAGAAATCATAACAAATAATATTGCTAACCATGTGGTTACTTTTGTATTTATCATGTGTAACACTCCTAAAATGTGAATGCTGTAAGGATTATTGCAGCCCACCATGCTTACCGTAGGAGAACAGCCTCGCTTACTTTTCCTTACTCATTCCCTTCCATGATAGTAGCAGCATCATAAGCCATTCCATTCTAATATTATTAAAGGTGTAGAAGTATGTATATATTCATTCATATCTGAATCTATTATTCCAAGTTTATGTAATTCCTCTTTATCCGGAGTATCCTTTTCAAGTGTAAAAACAGATTCAGTTTGTGCAAAGGCATTAGAATCTATTGATAAAGCTAATGTAGTTGCACTTATTTTAAATATATTTCTCTTATAAAACACATGCATTCCTCCTAAAGTTACGATAATTAATTTTTTGTTTACAAGTATATGTTAACATATACTAATGAAGGAAATGAAAGCGCTATATAAATTTTTTGTGACATTATTTTCAAAATAATATAAATTAATACTTCTAGAAAACAGAAATCCTAGTTTCCTAGTTCGAGAATGTTTGCAAAACAGCTTATTGGTAAAGTCGATATTCACAGATTGTAAAGCATAAGCTAACTATTCTGCAAATTTACCGTTAACTACTCCATAAAAAAGGACCGTACTAAATTTTTATAAAAGATACATAATCATCGCTACAACGGATTTCATACTGATTCTGTTTGGGTAGCGGCTATTTCGAACAGAGCTAAAAAAAATATCTTTTTAACATCCTATTATAGAAAGTTAATCCTATATTTTTTGACCATTGTAATCAGAATTAACATACCAAGAACGGAATGATTTTAATTTATTATTACATGATTATAAGTATGAATGGAGGAGCAATTTATGAAACGTAAATTTGTTTTGTTGATATTCTTTTTTTGCTTTTTACTAGGAGCATGTACAGATAAGGAATACGATAGGTTGAAAAATGAAGGCTATACTTTATTTAAAGGTGAGGAGTATGATAAGGCTCTATCAGATTTTGAAAGGGCTAAAGAGCGTAATAACAATGACGAAATAAATAATGATATATTCATAACAAAAGAAATGATAAAATCAATAAATACATTTAATAAGGGTAATTTTGAAAGTGTTCTTATTTATATAGGAGAAATAAAAGAAACAAAAGATGAAAGTTTAAAAACTATTGCAATATCAAAACTTGCAGAATTGGAAAAGGAAACAAATGAACTAAAAGAGACAAAACAGACTATTGAACAAAAATTAAAAGAGGCTGAAATCCAATTAAATAATAAGAAATTTGATGATGCAAATCAGTCTTTAATAGCAGTACTGGACTTAATTCCTAAGCATTCATCTTTTGCTCAATATGCAAACCAAACTAAAGATTTACTTGGTAAAGTGGAAGACGAAAGAGGAAAAGTAATAGCTGCTGCAAATGAGGTAAAGAAAAAAGAAGAAGAGCAAAATAAAAATCAGGAAGAGAAGAAGAAACAAGAGAGTGAACAAGGGACTACTGGTCAACAACAAGATACAAATCAATATCAGCAACAAAATCCAATGAATCCAGATAAAGCAGTTGTATACATAGCGAATAATGAAGGAATACATCTACATGCGAATATAATTGGAGAATATAAATTCACAAACGAAAAAGGGGAGTATGTGATATTGTATACATTCAATGAAGGCCCATCAAATGTCGTCCATAAAACATACAATATTAATCCCTATACAAAAGTTTATTATAAAACCAATTGAATATATAAGATTATCAAAATCAGCTTCAGACAACTCGATAAAATAAAGAGTACCATCTATATTTGATATGCTCCCCATTAGGTAGACAGATAAAAAATAAAATCTGTTTAATTTAATGGGGAGTATTTTTATGGCTAAAAGTAAATATTCAAAAAAATAGGAAAATAACAATTCTACACTCTATCATGAGGGGAAACATTCATTAAACGAGATAGCTGAACTCTTTTCTGTTAATCGTAGAACAATTGTTGATTGGCAAAAGAATTATCTAACGCTTGAGAGCAGGACCTGAATCTACTTCTAAATGGAATATCTATACAAAAGAGATAAAATTAGCAGCTGTTCGAGATAATTTATCTGGTCAATATTCATTAAATAGCTGATGGCAAGGGAAAGTTCAGCTATTTAGACGACGGCATTACAAATCGTCAATATGTAGTTGCAATAATAAGCTTCTTCAATGGTAGACTATATGACAAACTATAAGTAGAAAGAGAAACTCGCTCACTCTCAATACTAATACTTTTATCTAACTTACAGCTTGATTGGGATAAAATCATTGAGGAAATGTTATTGTACTTAGTGAACGATAGTGGAAATTGGTTAAAAGCTTCATTAGAAAGAATGGAGAGAAAAGGTGTAAATTTAAAGAAAGCAAAGCATAGTAAGAAAAATTTCAAGCATAGAGCAAAATTGTTATTTGAAAAAATAATATAAATGGGTTATTTGTCTTGAGATTTTGTTTTATATTATTTAATTTTTTCAGTAATTGATAGTATAAAATTTTTGTGTAAATGAATAAAGTTACAAAAAGGAAGACCTTTTCCTGCTAGAATTAAAGTCACCATAACCCACCCTATAGATGAATCTCATTGAATCGTTTAACAAATAAATCAACAATTACACGAAACGTAAAGAACAGTTTTCGTACGAAGTTTCGTTACAACTCTTCATAGTCGCAATTTGAGGATTATAGTCAACGCTTTTCGATTCGCTTGACGAATAGATTTTTAGCGAAATGATTATCTAGCTGAAAAGGTACGTGTAGCCATTTACATAAAATATTGATGCTCCATCTTTTTGTTATACAATTAATAAATGTAAGTATTTATAATTATATGTGATGTATTATCAAAAAATAAACATAAGTGATAAGGAGTGTAAAGATTGTTACAAGACAACTTAAAATACAATGAAGAAGTGAAACCTAATACTGGTTTTTTTAATGAATTAAAAGAAAAACTCCCAGAATTTTTCACGGCGAATAAATTTGATGAGGATGGTAATCTTGTTGAAGAAGGTAAGTTTGATCTAGAAAAATTTAAACGAGCTTTAAAAGAGAAAAATATCAATGAGCTAACAAGTGGATACCAGCTAGAGTTTATTGGAAAAGATTATGCAAAAAAACAATCTGGAGAATATGCAACAACAGTCATTGTTCCAGACAATGATCATAATAATTTGGAAGAGAATAAAATGAGTAAAAACTTGTTTTTCACCGGTGATAATTTAGAAGTATTACGTCACTTGCAAAATAATTATAGCAATTCTATTGATATAATTTATATTGATCCTCCATATAATACTGGAGATGATGGATTTATTTATCCTGATAATTTTGAATATACTGATCAAGTGTTAAAGAATATATTTGGTTTAAATGATAAAGAGTTAGAAAGATTAAAAAGTATTCAAGGAAAAGCTACTCATTCAGCTTGGTTATCTTTCATGTATCCAAGATTATGGTTGGCTAAAAGAATTTTAAAAGAAACTGGAATGTTGTTTATATCTATTGATGATAATGAGTCATCAAATTTGAAATTACTTTTAGATGAAATATTTGGAGAGTCTAATTTAGTGGCTGATTTAATTTGGTCTAACAAAGAAGGTGGAGGATCTTCTGATTCAGCACTTTTCAGAGTGAAACATGAACACATTTTAACTTATGGTAAGAATATGAATTTTGTTGGTATTAAAGGGGTGGATATAAATAACGAAGATAGATATAGATTAAGTGATGAACATGAAATGAATAGAGGTAAGTATTACCTACAAAAATTAGGAATGGGTTCAATTCAATATTCTAAATCATTGGATTATGAGATTGAGGCACCTGATGGTACTACTATAATGCCAGCTGATAATAACAAAGGTAAAAAGGCTTGTTGGAGATGGTCAAAAGAAAAATTTGAATGGGGTCTTCAAAATGATTTTATTGTTATAAAAAAAGATTCATCAGATATTTGGACAGTATATACTAAACAATATTTAAAAGTAGATAATAACGGAAATTATATAGATAGAACTCAAAGACCTATGGGAATAATAGATGCTTTTTCTAGTACACAAGGAAGTAAGGAGTTAGAAAAATACGAATTAGGAACTTTTTTTAGCTATCCAAAACCAACGAAATTGATTAAGTACTTAATAGATAGAATAGACAATAATAATGTAAGGATTGTAGATTTTTTTGCAGGGTCAGGAACAACTGCCGATGCAGTCATGCAATTAAATGCTGAGGATGGTGGAAATCGTCAGTATATCATGGTTCAAATTCCAGAAAAAACTTATTCACTCAATAGTGATGGAACAATGGTGCCAAATAAAGGAAGCGAACCTGCCTTTAATGCAGGCTATATGTCTATTGATGAAATCAGTCGTGAACGAATTAAAAGAGTAAGCAAAAAAATTCAAGAAGAAGCAGGTTTAACACTTTCTGAGAATTTTGATGGTGGATTTAAACATTATCGAGTTGTTTCACCAGAACAACCAACTTTGGATGATTTAGAAGCGTTTGATATAGAAACAGGGTTATTTAAAGATAGTAGTGGTCAGTTAAGACAGCTATCAGAAAATGGATTTGATGATATGATTCAGCCTTTTTCTTCTGAAGGATTAAAAGTGAATGGAAACGCTAATGGAGAGGATACGATTATAACAACTTGGCTAGTATCAGATGGTTATAAAATGGATGTAGAGGTTGAAAGTATTGATTTAAATGGTTATCAAGCAAGTTATGTAGATAATAGTCGTTTGTATTTAATTAACTCTCAATGGAATTCTGAACAAACGAGAGAACTTTTAAACTTGATAGGAACGAATAAATTGACTGTTCAAACGGTTGTTTTATATGGCTATTCATTTGAGTTAGAAAGTATAAGAGAATTGGAGCTTGGCTTGAAGCAATTAAATAGTAAAGTAAATTTAGTAAAGAGATATTAGAGAGGTAGTGAATAAAAGATGAAAATATTATTAGAAGAACTACCTCACCAAGAAGATAGTTTAAAAGCCGTTATGGAAAATTTGGAATTGATAGATAATATTTCTAGTGATTCTGATGCGAATGATGTATATGCTAACCCGTTAATTCGTGGAAGATATAATGAATCATCCAATATCGATGTAAAAATGGAGACTGGTACGGGGAAAACTTATGTTTATACGCGATTAATGTACGAAATGCATCAACAATATGATATTTTCAAATTTGTGATTGTAGTTCCAAGTCCCGCGATTAAAGAAGGGACTAAAAATTTCATACAAAGTGATTATGCGAAGCAACATTTCTCTCAATTTTATGAGAATACAAGAATTGAACTAAATGTGATTAATGCGGGTGATTTTAAATCTAAATCTGGACGCAAAAATTTTCCAGCACAATTACTTAATTTTGTTGAAGGCAGTCGACAAAATTCAAATACGATTCAAGTGCTTTTAATAAATGCGGGAATGTTAAATTCCTCAAATATGAAGAAAAACGATTATGATCAGACATTAATTGGTGGCGTGACAAATCCAATTGAAGGGATTCAAAATACTCGTCCAGTAGTGATCATTGATGAACCACACCGTTTTCCAAGAAATAAGGCAAATTATCAAGCAATTGAAGCCATTAAACCTCAAATGATTGTTCGTTTTGGTGCGACTTTTCCTGATATAACGGTAGGTAAAGGAAAAAATAAAATTATAAAGAAAGATTATTATCGTGGTAAACCGCAATTCGATTTGAATGCAATTGAAAGTTTTAATAATGGATTAGTTAAAGGAATTGATATTTATTATCCAAATTTAACGGAAGAACAAGCTCAAAACCGCTACGTTGTAGACAGTGTAAGTGCAAAAGAATTAGTGCTTAAACAGAATGGAAAGAGTTGGACACTTCAAGTTGGCGATAATTTAGCGGAAGTAGACTCAGGTTTTGAAGGAGATATTGAGTATGCTGGTTCAAAAATATTGAGTAATGAATTGGAACTCGATAAAGGGATGAGTTTGATTCCTGGAACGTACCGTTCTTCTTATCAGGAACTAATCATTAAAGATGCGATTGATAAACATTTTGAAATCGAACAGGCAAATTTTTTAAGAAACATTCAAAGAGAAAACAATGCACCAAGAATCAAAACATTAAGTCTTTTTTTCATTGATAACATTAATAGCTATCGTCAAGAGGATGGCTGGTTAAAAGAAACTTTTGAGCTTTTATTGAAAAAAAAGTTATCTCGTTTGGTGTCAGAATATGAATTTAAACGTCTACCAAGAGAACAGGAGTACTTAGATTTTTTAAGAGCTACTCAAGCAAGCTTAAGTTTAGGAAGCAGTAAACAAAACGTACATGCAGGGTATTTTGGTGAAGATCAAGGTTCTGGTGATGAAGCTATTCAAATACAAGTAGATGATATTTTGAAAAACAAAGAAAAATTATTAAGCTTTAAAGATGAAAAAGGTGGTTGGCAAACAAGACGTTTCCTATTTTCTAAATGGACGTTACGCGAGGGTTGGGATAATCCTAATGTTTTTGTTATTGCCAAATTACGTACGTCTGGTAGTGAAAATAGTAAAATTCAAGAGGTTGGTCGGGGGTTGCGATTACCAGTTGATGAAACAGGACATCGTATTCAACAAGATGAATGGCCATCTAGGCTTGCCTTCTTAATTGGTTATGATGAAAAAGATTTTGCCCAAAAACTAGTAGGGGAAATTAATAGTGATGTAAAAATTCAATTGAATGCAGAAAAACTAACAGAAGAGATGATTAAATTAATAGTCACGAAACGCCAAAAATCAGATCCAGAATTTACAGATGAAAAACTACTGAAGCATCTAGATGATTTAGGTATTATTAATCGAAAAAATGAGTTTAAACAATCTGTTGATATTGAAGGTGTTCAAAAAGATGGTTTTAAATGGATGCTTGAACTTTATCCTGAATTGAATACTAATCGACTACGTGAAGGTAAGGTTAGAGATACAACTAAAACTACAACAAAAGTTCGAGTAAAACTAAGAAAAGAAAATTGGGGAAAAGTGAAAGAGTTATGGCAACAATTTTCGAACCGTTATATGTTGGAATTTGAACGTATCCCAGAAACAATTAGTTTTATGGCTGAGCAAATAGTTGGTAACCCCGATTTATATGAGCGTGAAGTTCCTATGCAAATCAAAGAGTCACTACATGCAAGTGACGATAAAGGGAGTGTTAGCCTACGTGAACAAGAAACGGAATATCAACGAATGTACTTGCCAGGTATGACTTATGGTAAGTTTATCAAAGCAATTAATGTAGCAGCAGGTATACCTGTCAAAGAGGTTCATACAAATTTACTTAAACTTATGAGATCAGCTTTAAAAGGTGATGCTAGATATTTGAGTGAATTATCTCTTAATAATATTACCAGAGAATTTAAAAAGAGATTTGAAGAAGTATTTGCACAAGCTTATGAATACAAGAAGTTAGATTTTCAAGCTCGTACATCTATTTATAATCCTGAAATGGATAATTTTGTGGATGATATCAATGCAGAAGTTATTGGTGTAAATATAGATGAACGAGCACAAGAAGATAAACGCTATCTCTATGAACTTCCTCCGATGAGATACGATAGTGTAACACCGGAAAGAGAGCTATTACGACATGGATATAATGAAAAGGTCACTGTTTTTGGAAAACTACCAAAACGTGCAATTCAGGTTCCAAAATATACTGGTGGATCAACAACGCCAGACTTTATTTATATAATTGAAAAAAAAGATGATACATGTGTGTATTTGCTTGTTGAGACAAAAGCTGAAAATATGCGGGTAGAAGATCAACGAATTATCGAGATTCAAAAGAAATTCTTTGATACGTTGAAAGAACATCATGTTGAATTTGAAGAAGCTACTAGTGCGCAACAAGTATATTCTATGATTAGAAAACTGTCTGAGAGTGAGGAATAAGTTAATGGATAAAAATATTTCATTATTAGAATTAGTTCAAACGGGTCAATTGATAAAAACTGGAGCAAAACCTAAATTACCAATACAAATTCCAAATGTAAATGATGGTATGTTAGATGTTTACCGTATTCCCTTAGAACATCTTTATTATAATAACGAGAATGGCCGAATCGCTTCGGCTATTTCTCGGCAAGATGTTCAAATTGACCCAACATTAGATAGTGAAAATGCTGAATACAATCAACTGATAGAAAAAATGATCATTGAAGATAATCCGGGAAAATTAAATAAGACAAAAAAATCTATCAAAATAGATGGTCAAAAAGTTTTTGGATATGTGTTAGCAGATGGTCGAGTGATTGATGGAAATAGACGATATACTGCTTTGAGACAACTAGCAAAAGAGACTGGTGAAACTTACATGTTTGAAGCAGTTATCTTGCCATTTACCTATGAATCAAAGACAGAAAGAGCTGAAATTAAACGACTTGAACTCGCAATTCAAATGGGAACAGAAGAAAGACAGGCATATGATCCTGTAGATTTATCTGTAGATATTTACCAGACTGTAGTAGTTGATCAGTTGATTAGTGAAGCGGATTATTCCAAAGAAGCAAAAATTAGTAAAAAAGAAGTATCAGACCGTATAGAGACAGTCTTATTAATGCAAGACTATTTAAATTTCATTAATGCAAAATCTAATGCATTTCATATTATTAAAGATACTAAACTTTATACTCCACTTTTTGAACTTTCAAAAAAACTATCTAGGCAATTTCCCAAAAAGGGGCCGGTATATGAACAATCAAAAATTACTACTTTTGCTTTGTTAAGTAAAATGTTATCAGTTGGGGATGATATTGGGAGAGATATTCGAGAGTATTATAAAAATATTTTAGCAACTGATGCGAATAACAACTTTAATGAATCGGTTGAAGACGCAATTAACGATTTACAGGACAAACTGGAAGAAAAAACAATAAATTCTGCTACTGAGCTTCGACGTGCTTTAGAAACAACAACGCAAGAATTAAGAGAGATAAATTCAGAATTTGTTCGAACTATGAATCGACAAAATCGCGGAAAAAATGTGGATAGTTTTATAGGTGACGTTAAAGAGACTTTAAATAGTTTAAAAGATATGCAAAAAGGCGACGGATTAACTGGGAACTTGAACTTTAATAATTTTAGTAAAGATCAAATTAATGAAATTCGAGAGTGTTTAATTCAAATAAACTTAATAAGTAGAGAGTTGATAGAAATTTATGACGATGAAATCTAATCCTAAGCTTGTTACTGTAGTATTTGATGAAAAAGAATTTTTTCAACTTCAAGATACACCGGATGAATATTTTAAACAAAGCAGAGTGAAACGCATTTTAGATCGTTATCAAAGTTATTTTGTTAACTTTGATGACCTATTGATTGATAGTAAAATTAGTTATGTATCGTTACAAGAACTGATTGAAAAGATCAACAGAGAGTTATCCCGGGTAAGTGCCGGATCATTAGTGATTAGTTCTGAAATTCAAGCATATATTCAACAAAATAAATATGCGATTAAAGAGCAACGCATCGCAGGAAGCACGATTAAATCATCTGATGAACGATGGAAAGATGAGCTAAATACATTTAAGAATATTTTAGATGAAGAAATAACTCGACCATTGAAACCAGAACAGTTACAAGCGAGTTTTTATTTAGCTACGATGAAAAAAGCTGCTAACTTTTCTGTTCCTGGTGCAGGTAAGACTGCTATGATGTACGGAGCATTTGCTTATTTAAGCAGTAAAAAAATTGGACAGGTGAGGCAATTATTAGTTGTCTCACCAATCAATGCCTTTGAAGCTTGGCGTACAGAATATATTGAGGTATTTAAAGAAAAACGTTTTTTGAACTATATGAATTTAAGAGATGCTAAATACCGAAATATCGGAAAGATTCGAACAGATTGGGGAAAAAGTGACGTCATCGTTATCAATTATGAAGCTTTAGAAGGGAAACTAGCTATTTTAAATGAATTAATTGATGAACATACGATGATTGTATTTGACGAAGTTCACCGTGTAAAAGGGGTAGGGGGAAGACGAGCTATGGTAGCTTTAAACCTTGGCCCAAAAGTACAATATCATTATGTTTTGACAGGAACTCCGATACCTAATAGTTATAAAGATATCTACAATTTTTTACACCTACTTTATGATAAAGAATATGATTCTTTCTTTGGCTGGGAAGTAAGTGATTTAGAAAATCCTGAAGTTGAAGAGATTAATAATCGTATTCAGCCTTTCTTTTGGAGAACTAATAAATTCGATTTAAAAGTACCGGAAGCAGAACCAGACAAATTGATTGTTGTCGAACCTAATGAAAAGCAAAAACAATTAGTTCAAACAATATATGAAAACGAAGGGAATATTTTATCTCTTTATTTAAGATTATTGCAAGCGTCTACAAATCCTGCTTTATTGTTAGATAAAATTGAATATCAAGAATTAGGACTTTTAGATGATGAATTTGATTTATCACAAGTTAATGCCTTAAATGATGAAGAAAGAGAAATAGCAAGAAGACGAGCCTATCAACAATTACAAGTAGACACAATTCCATCTGCAAAATTTGAAAAAGGCATTCAATTAATCACCGAATTAGTGAAGAATGGAAAAAAAGTGATTGTGTGGGGAATGTTCGTAAAAACGATGCAAAAGATTAAACACGAATTACAACAAAAAGGTATATCTGTAAATTTAGTTTATGGAGGAACAGCTAAGGATGAACGTGTTGAATTGATTAATGATTTTCGTGATGGTGATGTAGAAGTAATGATTTCTAATCCAAATACTTTAGGAGAATCTATTTCGTTACATCAAACTGTTCATGATGCTATTTATTTTGAATACAACTTCAACCTAACATTTATGTTGCAATCTAGAGATCGTATCCATCGGCTAGGATTAAAAGATGATCAATACACACGATATTATTATTTGATGACAGAAGGCGACAGAGCTCATGGTGGATTTATTGATCAAGCAGTATATAAACGGTTGAAAGACAAAGAACAAGTAATGCTTGATGCTATTGATGGTGAATTACTGATTCCAGAGGTAACGGATGACTACCTAAATGATGTGAAAAGTATTATTCAAAATTACTCTGAATCTAACACAATTAATTTCTGAAATGACTCCTCATAAAATATTTTGTTTAAATGAATAAAGTGACATAAAAGGAAGACCTTTTCCTGCTAGAATTAAAGTCACCATAACCAATCCTAGAATAGAGGTCTTCCCTATGAATAAGTTTACAACAGAACTTGTCGATGCACTTGATGAATAGATTTTATGTGAATTGATTTTCTAGCTAAAGTGCAGCCATTTACACAAAAATATTAACGTTCTCCGATAAAATACTAGGTTCTAACTAATGGAGATACTAATATTATCAGATTTCTATGGAGTTTTAATCAATCCTTTTTATAAAAACTAAATCTATTTAAAAACCAAACCCACTCATTTTGATCAATCTTTTTTCAAAACAAGTGGTAACCTACTTTTAATCAAACTTTATTTCAAAGCTACACCTGGAATAAAATTGTTCTTTTTCTAAAAAAGATATAAAAGAGTTTAAAGATATGGGTTAAGATAATGATATTACCTTTTTACACAACGATAAGATTATAAATGAATTAAAACGTTGTTTGAAGATCTTAGGAATCGATATAGAATTAAGATATCTATTACTTAGCTGAAAAAACAAAATATACATGAAAAAGTATGTGATTCGTTATTACAAAAAATGAGTTCCTCTTACATAAATGGACGAAGGAAATCCGTGGATATCGATTACATTATTATTTTTATTGGAGGAAATAAGAAGCGGGGGAAAAGAGGAAAAATGGGATGTCTTTACTAACTTAATACTGAAGTATGTAATTTACAATATATTTCTTTATTGTAAAATGATCCGTAATCCTAATAAAATGAGTGGTTGATATGATAAACAGTAAAGATTTTTTAAATTCTATTGATAAAGAGTTTTGGAACACAGTCACAAAAAGGTTGAAATATGAAGATGTCATTAAGTTTAATGATGTCGAAAAGGAGTCTTTTTTAGTTGCATTGATAAATGAAATAAATAGCTATAATTATAATGTTTCTACCCCTAATTATTCTTTTTTGCCCAAAAATAATGGTGTTTTAAGAAGAATAAAGGTATTTAATATAAAGGATTTTTCTGTATATTATTATTGTGTAAAAAAGTTACAAGACGAACTTTCAAAAAAAATAAATCAAATTAAAAATGTATTTGGAGGATTTAAATTCTCGTCAGACAATAAATCGATTACAAAGAATTTTTTTCACGGCTTGCAACAAGAGTCGGAATATGAGGTATTACTTTCAAAGTATGAGTTTAGAAAAGATTGGTCTGACTATCAAAATATGGCTAAAGAGGCATACAATGATGGCTATAAATATTTTCTACACATTGATATCGCACATTTTTATGATGATATTAATTTGGATATTCTAGAGAGATTTATAAGAAATGGGATTAATGATAAATCAAATATAATTGATTTACTCTTTAATTTCCTTAGGCTATCTGATAAAAAGGATATTGGCTACTCAAGTAATAATGTTGGAATTCCACAAGAGGAATTGGGAGCAATGTCTAGAATTTTGGCAAACTTTTATCTTGTAAGATTTGATGAAGAAATCATTAAATATCTAAATAATTTCTTGGGTATAGATAAATATGTATATTTAAGATATTCTGATGATATGTGGATTTGCTTTAATGATAAAAAAATATATGCAAACAATATTATTCAAAAATCGTCACTGCTATTAAACAAATTAAAACTCCATATAAATCAAAAAACTAAGGTATATACACGAAAAGGATTTGAAGATTACTGGATGTTTAATGAATGGGATATTGTTCATACAAATAAAAAAAATAAGAAATACTTACTTAGCAAATATTTCTTATTTATCAAACACAAAAAAGGACGTTGGTCTTCTATATCTAAATACATAATGAAGGTAATTATATCTGATAAAAAAAACCTTAGTTTGTTCCAGAGTTATAGTGAGGGTAGAGATTTACTTTTTTCACTTATAGATAATCCAGACTTTTCGTTAAATCTTGAAGAAAAACACTATCGATTCTTAGTGGAATTAATACATATTTATCCTAAATTAATAGATGAAATGATGAAATATATATATGGTCCAAATAATATTTACCCTAATGTTGAGCATTTTATACTTAATTTATTAATTAAATCCCCATATAATAAAAGTATACTTAATTTTATGATCCGTTACCTAAGTCATAAAAAAGAGAACGTATTCCATTGGTATTCAAGATGTTTATGTATAAAGTATATATGTAAAAATTTATCTAACATACGAAATAAAGGATTATATATAAAGCATTTGAATTCAATAATACTAGCTAATATATCGAGAGTGTTTAATGAATATGAAAGAAGATATATCATTTATTTCTTATATCTGTATGGAGATATAGCTTCTGAAAAAATTATAATGAAATATTTCCAACTACCTAATGACTTAGCTTTTATAGGATTTCTTAAGAATAAACCAATCGTACAAAGGGGAAAAAAATGAATTTAGAGCCGCTAGTTTATTTTATAATAATTATTTTAATTAGTTTATTAGTTAATATATTTAATTTTTCTAATGATATGCTTTCCCTATTATTTGGTCTCTTGGCTTGTGCTATTTATGGAATAATTAAAATCTTCATTGACGGCACTACAAATATAAGAGAAGCTTGGTGGGCTGTCCAGAGCCAAACATTTTATAGGGAAAAAAAATTAAGACTGTCAATATCATATTTGTTTAGAATAAAAGTAAATAATAAGTATCTTCTAATAAAAGGTAATAGAATCAACCAATTTCAGCCTGTGGGTGGGGTTTATAAATATTATGATAGGGCATTTATTGAGGGGTTAGAGTTTTCGGAGGATTCTTTTATAAAAGCTGACGATGTTAGTAAAAATGACTTAAGAATATTTATTAAGGGGAAATATTTAATTAAATTTATGAATTGGTTTAAAAAGGGAGTAAGTAGAGAGTGCTCAGCAAATAGGGAATTTTTTGAGGAATTGATAGAGAGTGGTATTTTACCAGAGGATAAGTTTAAGATTCTTAATTATAAATATATTGGTCGTAAGACGAAAGGAATTTATTTAGATGATTATTTCAAGTGTCATCAAATTTTAATTGCGGATATTTTTGAATTTATCCCTTCTAATGACCAACTAAAAGCTCTTAAGGAATTATTAAATAATGAAACTGAGAAATATATATGGGCGGATGAAGAATTGATTCTTCAAAGAGGAGTAATTAAGGGGAAAGATAGAAATAATAATATTTCGTTAACTGCAGAATGGATTATAGAATAATAAAAACCTACTCCGTAATTTTTAAGAAACAATATGTTTAATATTTTAATTGAAGGTCTTTAATAATAGTATGGATAACTTCTGTTCAAACATTGGCATATATCGGATAAAGCTCTTTAGTGACGGGATTGTGGAGGAATTGGCATAAGCGCATGACTTAAAATTATGTTCCTGCGACTCTTTTTTGTATTACGAATAGATTTTAAATTATTAGCACATGTAGCCCACTGGGAGAATACGAAATTTATATCCACATATGTTGCTTTTTTTCCATATTCAAAAGTACAGAAAGACTTAGACTTACTTTACGTGATTAAGAAGTAAAGGTTTGTACTGTTGACTTAAGTAGAAAAGGAAGAACAGTCATTATCGTTTAATTGATTAACTCAAAGCGTACTGAATAGAAGTCGTAACAGTATTTTCTAAAAATTATATTAGCATCTTAGTTATATGTAAACAAAATTCCTTTCTTCTATTTTCCTTCCTCCAAAATTAATGTTAAAATTCCAATAAACGATATAAAGGGGAAGTACAAACCATGAAAAAAACAATAATAGTCGTAGGTGCAGCTCTATTCAATGACCGTAGCGAACTTCTATGCGCCTTGCGTTCACCAATTATGTCTTTGCCCAACCTATGGGAATTCCCGGGTGGTAAGATCGAAGCAGGAGAAACTTCAGAAGAAGCTCTTATCCGTGAAATTCAAGAAGAACTAGAATGCAAAATAGAAGTTTACGAAGAAATAGAAAATACAACGTTCGAATACCCAAAAATTATTGTAAACCTACATACATTCAAATCAAAAATTATAGAAGGTACTCCAAAGGCAAAAGAACATGCGGAATTAAGATGGGTGCCTATCCAAGAAATTAAATCTTTGGAATGGGCACCTGCTGATATTCCGGCTGTGGAGGCTTTGTTAGCAAATAAGGTTAATATATAAATATTCAGGCACGGGATGATGCAATTTCCATCTGATGATCATTAGCTTAGTTTCATGACTAAATACATAGTCGAGTTCGCCAAGATAGGTAAATGGAAACATCATTCCGTGCAATATCAAATTTGCGGACGAAGAGAAAGATGTAAATAAATGCTACGTTCTTTATGGTATCCATAGTTCTTTCGCGTTCTGATTCAAAGGATGTTTGCCTTTGACAAACCATTAAATAACCCCTTAAATAATAAATACTCTGAAACATCCTCTAATTTATTAAGATTCACAAACTACAAAAAGTAATTGTCTGTCCCTCCATTACGCCAAACCCATTCCTTCACATTGGCTTCCATAAGAAATATCAGAATCATTTCTCAAATAGTTTTATTAGAGTGTAAGCTTGTTTCCTCCTGTGAGAAAATTGTAATATAAAAATATTTACACACCCCAATAACCAGGATTACAATAAACATAAATAAATTGGTAATGAATGGTGATTATATGGAGAATTTAATTCGGGATTTACAAGAGTCTTTACATAAGGGGTTTATTGATCAAAAGGTTAACCAATCTAGAAGATACTTACCCATGCTATTAGTCAATAATGCGAAAAAAAGCGAAAATGTCTTAACTTCTTTACTGGAAGAGCTGGATCATTGTCAGTGTTTCATATTTTCTGTTGCTTTTATTACGGAAAGTGGTCTTGCTGTTTTAAAGTCCCATCTTTACGATTTAAAACAAAGAGGAATAAAAGGACGTATTTTAACTTCGACCTTTTTACTTTTCAATAAACCGAAAGTATTTAAAGAACTGCTGAAGATTAAGAATGTAGAAGTGAGATTGACTAATTTAGAAGGTTTTCACTCAAAGGGATACATATTTGAACACAAAAATTATTATTCTTTAATTGTTGGGAGCTCTAACCTAACCGCAAATGCATTAAAAGTAAACTATGAATGGAATATAAAACTGACCTCGCATGAAAATGGAGAAATCGTTCATCACTTCAAAGATCAATTTGAAGAGGTATGGCAATCTTCTCAGCCATTGACTGAAGCATGGATTGAAGAGTATGAGAAGAACTATAACCAAAACCATGATAATCAATTGATGGATCGTGTGCTGGAATTCCCTGCTCCATTTCAGGTTAATTCGATTAGAGATTCTTTAAAAATTGAGCCAAATAAAATGCAACGAGCAGCATTGCAAGAAATTCAGGCTCTTAGGGACACTGGGAAAGATAAGGGATTGGTGATTTCAGCAACGGGGACGGGAAAAACCTATCTTTCTGCCTTTGATGTAAGGCGTTTTGCACCTAAACGTATGCTATTTGTCGTTCACCGAGAGCAAATATTACAAAAAGCAAAATCAGACTTCCAACGGGTTTTAGGTGGAATTGATGATGAATTTGGGATTTTATCAGGTTCGAATAAGCAAACAAATGCAAAGTATTTATTTGCCACGATCCAAACCATTTCAAAGGAAGAGAATCTATCTCAATTTGACCCTGAAGCATTTGACTATATTTTAATAGATGAAGTACATAAAGCAGGTGCCAAATCTTATCTGAATGTGATCAATTATTTTCAACCTAAATTTTTAATGGGAATGACTGCTACACCAGAGCGTACAGATGATTTTAATATTTATGAGCTTTTCAACTACAATATTGCGTATGAAATTCGTTTACAAGAAGCCCTGGAAGAGGATATGCTTTGTCCTTTTCATTATTTTGGAGTGACTGATCTTGACTATAATGGAGAGACAATTGATGATACAACTGTACTATCGAAGCTTGTTACAGAAGAGCGTGTCGATCATTTGATGGAAAAGATTCAATACTACGGTTTTTCAGGTGACAAAGTAAAAGGGTTGATATTTTGTAGTCGTAAAGAAGAAGCAGGGGAACTATCTCTTGCATTAAATGAAAGAGGTTTACGTACGGTAGCATTAACGGGTGACGATTCTCAAGAAGAAAGAGTACATCGTGTCAACCAGTTAGAAAATGGTGACCTTGATTACATACTAACAGTTGATATTTTTAACGAAGGAATCGATATTCCATGCATTAATCAAGTAGTGATGGTAAGACAAACGCAATCGAGTATTATCTTTATTCAGCAGTTAGGAAGAGGACTTCGCAAGCATGAGTCGAAGGATTTCGTTACGATCATCGATTTTATTGGCAATTATAAAAATAACTATTTAATTCCAATCGCTCTTTCCGGAGATAAATCACAAAATAAGGATAATATTCGCCGTCATACAAATGATACAAGCTATATTAAAGGTGTTTCCACGATTAACTTTGAAGAAATTGCTAAGAAACAAATTTTTAAAGCAATTAATAGCAGTAATTTAACTTCAATGAAAGTCCTAAAAGAAGCCTTCGTGGAATTGAAAAATCGAATTGGTCGGGTTCCATATTTATATGACTTTATCACGAATCATTCTATCGATCCTGTTGTCATTGTTGATAAGTATTCGAACTACTATCAATTTTTATTAAAAATGAAAGAAGAAGTGCCTGCTTTAACAGAGTATGAAAATAAAGTGTTGACGATGCTGTCATTGGAAGTATTGAATGGAAAACGAAAACATGAAATTATATTACTGGATTTGTTACTACGTCAAAATCAAGTAGAATGCGACGAGTATCTTAAAAATTTGGCAGAATCGAATTGTCCAACTGATGAAGCGACGATTGCTTCTGTTCATCGCATATTTGATCTGTCCTTTTTCTTGCAAAATAATAAGAAGAACTACGGAGAAGATCCAATAATTACCTTGCAGAATAATAAGATTTATAGATTTAATGATTTACTTCGTAGTCGTCTTAATCAAAATCAATACTTCAAAAATATGATTATCGACATAGTAACAAGTTCGAAAGAAAAAAGTAGAATCTATCAAAGCTATCAGCCACTTACTTTGTATGAAAAATATACAAGAAAAGACGTATGTAAGCTTTTAAATTGGGAAAATGATGAAAGCTCAACGATGTATGGCTATAAAACGAAATATCACACTTGTCCAATTTTTATTACCTATCATAAAAACGATGAAATAGATACCAGTGTAGATTATGAAGATGAATTTATAAACCAAGAAATGCTTAAATGGTACACAAGAAGCAATAGATCTTTACAATCTAGAGAAGTTCAAACGATTATTGAATCGAAAGAAAACAATATCGATATTCATATTTTTGTAAAAAAGGATAATGATGAAGGAAGCGACTTTTACTATTTAGGCAAGGCCACTCCAGATAAAGAGAGTGTTCAACAAGCAGAAATGAAAGATAAAGATGGAAAAGATATTCCGGTAGTCCGTATGAATATGATCATGGAGCATGCAATTGATAATAAGCTTTATGATTATATACGGAATGGGACGGAAGTGTAAGAGCAGGTGATTTATTATGATTATTAGAGATCTTATAAAGGTATATGATAAAAATTTTAGCTTTTTTAATGCATTTAAAAATAGTTTTAAAGATAGTACGTTAATAATACTACCTTGTTCTTTTATATTAATTTCAATAATCGGATTTTACCACGGTTATTATCTAGAAACTAATAATCCATATAGAGTGTTGTTAATGTTAGCTTCAATAGCATTATATATAGTCTCAATATTTGGAATTGGCTTTATTCGAGGAAAAGGTATTGTACGTAAATATGGGAGTAATGATAAATTTGAAGAACATAAACTTAATGAAATAGATGAGTTTATTAAGAAAAAATTAGGATTAAAGTCAGTTAAACAATATGAATTATTAGATTCATTACTTAAAAAAGAGATTGAAATAATAGAAGATATCAAAAAGTTTCCATTCTCAAGTATAATAACACAGTTATTTGTAGCTGTTTTAATAACAGGCTTATTATCTTATAGTATTAAAGAATTAGTTAATGGAGATAGTAAGGTTGGACTATCGTTATTTGCATTGTATTTAATGATTATTGGGACAATTATTATGTTCGGATTATTGGTTTATAGTTTAAGGGATTTTGGAAAGATAAAAAAATTAAAACATATAAGTAGAATCATTTCAGAATTATCGATTACAATTTCTAAAACTGAGAATGGATTAGGAAAGCAAGAGAAGGAAGTAAATAAAAGTAATAAAAATAAAGGTAGGGCTAAAAATAAAAAATATAAAGTAAGAAAAATGAGAACAAGATACGAAAATGGTTATATGCACGCAAAGTTATCGAATCGTGTACAGATTGTTAAAAAAGAAGATGTGGAAAATTTAACCTAACCCTTGTTTCTACCCTAAATTCATGGCCTAAATTCATAGTAGAAAATTAATGTAAATAATAACCTAAAAGAAGACTTTGTCAAGTAGAAAATCGAATTGGCTGAGTCCTATAGTGAGTCCTATACTTATATAACTTTATAACAAATAATTTCATCAATTCTGATGTCATATCATCAATTCTGATGTCATAGTTAAAGCATTTCAAATTAAACAACGCCCACAGAAAATGTGGGCGTTGTTACATTATCTTTTTTTTACCGTATTAGGCGTAATATCATCCGCAAATTCGGCCAGTCCAGCTGCAGCTTTTGGTACTTGGGAAGCTGCTGAAGCTGCTTGATTTCTTAAATTACCCATTGCATTTTGAAGAGGGCGCAGTATATTGCCGTTTCGACTTCTTCCGAGTCCCCAAGCAACTGCACTAATGCCTATACCAATTAAAGACATCCACATCATACCTATACCTCTTCTTCTTCTGCCAAACATTCTGATAAGGTTTCGTATTCCCCAAATCTTCATAAGCATAAGCATCAAATTATTCATTATCCAGCACTCCTTTATAAAAAATTTGGACCCTCTTGCATCATTTAATATTTGCTTTTTTGGAGGTGATAATGCTGGCAATGTTTTGATATAGATTACCCAACACTTTTGACAAAAACTTTAATATAACAGCTCATTGACGGGCAAAATAATTTAAACCTCGAAATACTTTAGTAACTAGGATACTGGTCATGGTACCAATAAAGGCACTTCCGATAATATCAAATGGATAATGATGACCGATCCAAATTCGTGAGAAACCCGTGAATATAGATAAGATCCACATAATCAAGCCAAGAGTACGTTTATAAAGAAAAATCGAAGTCGATACCGCAAATGCAATCATCGTATGTTTACTTGGAAAGGAAGAATCTGTTTTTGATGGAATGAGAATCCCGACCCGATGTTTTACAAAAGGACGCGGTTTAAAATAAAACAATTTAATCAACGTGTTAAGAAACAAAGCTACCACTGCGGAAAGCAATGCATGGAAAGCAAACCTTTTACTCAAATCATTTCGAAACCACATAAAGATTAAAACAAACAGAAACACATACCGCAATTTATTTGATAATAGGATCATAAGTAAGTCAGTTGGAGAAGAACGTCCAGAACGCCGATTGATTGCTTTAAATAGTTTGTAGTTCATAAAGATATCTCCTTTTTTTCGATACCAATAAAATTCCCTGTTATGGATAAAAGTATGTAGAAGTCGAAGAGAATTGTCTGAAGATAGAGGGCATTTTAATGCTTGCTAGTAGAAATTTTTAAAAATTTTCCATTCTGACCCAAATACTACCACAACTCGGTATACAATAAACTCATCCTTACATAAAACCAATTCCTAACAAAGGAGAGATTTGTGTGAAAGAGCTTGTGATGAAACTTCATTCCATTTGTTCGAGCCATCCATATGAAGAGAAGGTGTTACTCGTAAGTCAGTATGCTACTGGGCAACAGATTCTTGAGGCTTATACGAAGGCTGGATTTGCAACGATTAATTTGAAGGTGAAGACAGTGCTAGATGTAGCGCTTGATATGCTGGATTCCCGGTCGGTGTTTGTGGAAAATCGGCTGGAGGAGACGGTTGGTGCGCAGCTTGTATATTTGGTTTTGACCCAGCTGAAAGAGGGCGGGATGCTTCGTTATTTTGATCAGATGGAAATTACGTCTTCGTTCAGTCGGGGGATGTATCAGACGATTCATACGCTGCGGATGGCAGGGTATCAGGCGGAATCACTTCGTCCGGAGATGTTTGTAACGAAGGAGAAGGGGGAGGATATGGTCCGAATTTTAACGGAGTATGAGAAGCTTCTTTCTACTTATCAGAAAATGGATGATGCCCAGCTACTTAAAATGGCGATGGCATATGAGCATAAGACGGGTGACGTTCTGTATGTGCTGCAGTCGAATCTATCGCTCACGTATACGGAGGAGGAATTCCTGCGTGCTCTTTTGCCTGATGAGGTGGAGATTCTCCCGCTCCCACCTGTGTACGGGATATCAATTCCGAAGCGGTCCGGACTTGGCAGGATTGTGTTCGGAGAGGCGACGCCACTTAGTTATTTATATGACCTGCATTCACGAAAAGGTAATGCGGATGTATCTGTATTTGCAGCTCGTACAGAGGAAACGGAGCTGAAGCAGGTTTTGCAGCAAATAAAACAGTCGGGCGAACAGCTCGATGAATATGTTATCTTTTACACGAGCAGTGAGAAGTATCTTTTGCACAGCTACCATCTTGCAAAGAAGTTGGACATTCCTGTGACATTTGGAGAGGGGATTCCGATTTCGTTAACTCGTCCGGGGCGTCTTGCTGCTGGTGTACTTACGTGGATGAGAGAAAATTATAGCACTATTACCTTTGTTAATTTGCTTCAAGAGGGTCTGCTTAATCTTGGAGATGAAGCGCCTAACCGAACAAGAATGATCCATTTGCTTCGAGACGCCGGGATTGGCTGGGGGAAGGAGCGATATGTTCCGCAACTTCAGGCGTATATAGACATGCTAGAGAAAAAGATGGAAAGGGCAGAGCCAGATAGAAAGGAATATTACACAAAACAGATAGACCAGGCAAAATGGACACTTCGCTGGTTTGAGCGTTTGATGAAGAAAATGCCGCCGTTTGAAGAGAAAATGGTGTATAAAGAGGCGTTAGTTGGAATGTCCTATATAATCAAGAATTTCTGCAGAACTTCATCGGCGGCGGATGAGTTGGCGAAGCAGACGATGTTAACGGAAATTGAGAAGGTACTTCCGTATGCAGATGAAGCATATGGACGGTTTTCACTCTTTGACAAGCTTTCGGATTTGCTGCTTTCTTTACGGATTCTCTCGTCTGGACCAAAGCCAGGGCATTTGCATATTACTTCTTATTTGAATGGGGTGTATCAAGCGCGGAAGAATGTAAGTATCGTAGGGCTTGATAATCACAGCTTTCCGGGCGAAGTAACTGAAGATCCCTTGTTGCTTGATACCGAACGAGAGCGTCTTGGTAGAGATATCCCGCTATTGCAAAGTAGTGGACAGGAGCGGCTATATACAATGGTGCAGCTTTTAACGCAGTGCGAAGGAAGAGTTACGATGAGCTATTGCAATTTTTCCATTTCAGATAACCGCGTCATCCGTCCAGCTTTTCTGCTTTTACAGACATACCGGTTCGTAACAGGACAACCTGATTGTGATTTTAACAAGATTGCTCAGCTTCCTTCACCGCTTATTCCCGACACTTTATTCCAAAAGCGGGATTATTGGGGTAGGAAATTTATGGAGGAAAAGAAGCGTGAGCTACAGGACGATTTACTTCAACAATTTCCAGGATTAGATAACGGACTGAAAGCGGAGCATAATCGCATACTACCGGAGTTTACGACATACGATGGACTTGTATCGGTTGATCCATCTCTTCAAGATCAGGATCGTGTGATGACTGCGAGCAAGCTTGAGACGCTTGCGACTTGTCCGTATTCGTATTTTCTTGGAAATATTTTAGGCGTGAAGCCGGTTGAGGAACTGGTATTTGATCCGAATCGTTGGTTGGATGCAGCTACGCGCGGAAGTTTGCTTCATAAAATATTTGAGCTCTACTATAATGAATCTACTATAAATGATAAAGAGCTAATCCGTGGAATTGCGATGGACTTAATCAAGCAAGAGCGGGAACTTCTTCCTCATCCAAGTGAACGTGTATACGATATGGAAGTACAGGATCTGCTCGCGTGTTGTGATTTGTTTGTTGCGGAAGAAGAGATTCATAGACAGGATTATAAGCCGCTTTATTTTGAATATGCGTTTGGTATGAATGGGAAAGAGCCGGCAGACGTTCAGCTTCCATCTGGCGATACACTTTCGATTGCCGGTAAAATTGATCGCGTCGACGAAGGTTCTTCAGGAACTTATCAAATTATCGATTATAAAACAGGTAGCACGTATCACTATAATCGCAACAAGCCGTTTCAAGGTGGTCGTCAGCTACAGCATTTTGTGTATGCCCTTGCGATTGAGCAGCATTTGCACTTGCAAGCCGGAAGTGTAGCAGAAAGTGCGTATTATTTTCCAACCGTAAAAGGGCAAGGAGAGCGATTCGTACGTATGCAAGATGATGGGATGCGGTCGAATGGCCTTGCTATTTTAGAGAAATTAGTAGCAGTACTAAGAAGCGGGCAATATGTAATGACGGACAATGAAGAAGACTGTAAGTTTTGCCCATACAAAAATGTTTGCCGTAGAGAATTCTATAAGAAAGATTTGTTAGATCAAAAACGAATGGATACGCGGTATGATGCGTTAGCATGTTTCAGAGGAGTGAGAGCGTATGACTAATATGGTAAAGGATCAAGCGGCCCGAAATCAAATTCAGCAGGAGCTTACGACGAATTTTCTCGTAGAGGCTGGAGCAGGATCAGGGAAAACAACAAGCTTAGTCGAGCGGATGGTCCAGCTCGTATACTCCGGCATCTGTACGATTGATCAAATTGTAGCGATTACCTTTACAGTAAAGGCAGCGGATGAACTGAAAGTACGGTTTCAATCAAAGCTTGAGCAAACGTGGAAAAACGAGACTGACGGCGCAGTTAAGATTCGTCTAGCAGCAGCGATGCAAAATATCGAGCAGTGCTTTCTGGGAACAGTACATTCCTTCTGTGCACGACTTCTTCGCGAAAGACCAGTGGAGGCACATCTTGATCTTGCCTTTTCGGAAATCAAGGAAGAAGATGACATAACGCTGTTAGAAGAAGCATGGCATGTCTATTTGCAAAGACTACAAAACGAACAGGCTCCTATTCTGCAAACGATGAACGAGCTGTCGATTTCGATGAAGACGTTATTTGAAAATTTGAAAGAAATGAAGGATTATTCGGATGTAATGTGGGTGAGGGAAGAAGTCGCAAATCCGGAACTTTTACCTGCTTTTCAGAACCTCATGCAGCTTGCAAGGGAAGCGAAGGGTTCAATTCCAGAAAAACAACCAGATAAAGGATACGATACGCTGCAAAATGCGATTATTAATGCTTGCAAAAAAGAACGTTATCTAAATCTTGAACACGATGCGGCGCTAATTGATGTCTTTGAAGAGTTTAATAAAAATTTAAAAATAACACAGAACCGCTGGAATTCAAAAGAGGATGCTAAATTTTATGCCGGAAAAATAAGCGATTTTGTGGAAACAACGATAAAGCCCCTTCTGCAACAGTGGAAGGAGTATTGTTACCCGACTATTCTTTCGTTTTTAACGGGTGCTTTGGAAACGTATGTACATATGAAGCGGGAACGCTCTCTTTTAAACTTTCAAGATTTGCTGCTCCACGCTGCTCGCCTTTTGCGTGACCATGCGGAGGTCCGACAATATTTTCAAGAGAAGTACCGAACCATACTCGTTGATGAGTTTCAAGATACAGATCCGATTCAGGCGGAAATTATGTTTTATTTGACTAGTAGTAATGTAACAGAGAAGGTTTGGACGAAATGCAAACCAAAAGCCGGTTCACTTTTTGTCGTGGGAGATCCGAAACAAGCGATATACCGATTCCGTCGTGCAGATATGGATACGTACAACCGCGTAAAGGAGCTCTTGATGAAGCACGGAGGCAAGGTACTGCAGCTTACGATGAACTTTCGGACGGTGGATACGGTAACGAGGGAGTTAAATAGGATATTTTCTCAGTATCTACCTGATGAGGAAACGATGTATCAGGCTACCTATCATCCGCTTGATTCCTTTCAGGAGGATACGCATAAGGAACTTTCAGGAATTAGAAAGCTTACCGTAGGTGCAAAGAAGAAGGATGAGGTTATTAGTGAGGATGCAGAGAAAATTGCGACAGTCATTCAGGAACTCATTCAACAAGGGTATAAACCGAGCGATTTTAT
This sequence comes from Ectobacillus polymachus, assembly GCF_048159605.1. Classification (NCBI taxonomy): domain Bacteria; kingdom Bacillati; phylum Bacillota; class Bacilli; order Caryophanales; family Bacillaceae; genus Ectobacillus; species Ectobacillus polymachus. The sequence goes on from NZ_JBLREB010000001.1 coordinate 83,574, forward strand.
GGTGCTAACGCGATATACGGATGGTTTGCCGATGTATGCAAAGAGCATCGAATCAAGAGGAATCCCGGTTAATATAAGCGGAGAAGTCATACTCGGAGAAATTCAGGAATTTTATGAGTTTCTCACTCTCCTAAAAACGTTCGTTGACCCTACGGACCAAGTCGCTTTACTAGCTACGCTTCGCGGCACCTTCTTTGGTATGAGCGATGAGGAGCTCTATGCATGGAAACGAAGTGGCGGCTTCTTTTCCATCTATCAGGAATGTCCCAAAACGTTATCTGAAGCGATGAAGGTGAAATGGGAGCTGACGATCGATACGTTAAAAACCTATGAAAAATGGGCGAGAACGCTCTCTCCGGTCAATGCGATTGAATTGATTATAGAAGACGCTGGATTTTATGCACTGCTAATGAAGAATGGAAGAGGCAAGCAGGAGTATCACAGTTTACTTCAAATTTTAGAAATGCTGCGCAAACAAGAAATGGAAGGGAGCGCCACGTTTAAGGAAGCATTTGAGCTAATACAAAAGCTAATAAACGAAAAAACGACTGTCCTTAATATTGAAGAAGATGCTGACGCTGTCCGCGTTATGAACATTCATAAAGCGAAAGGACTCGAGGCACGGATTGTGTTTCTCGCGCATCCGGCAAAGGTCGTTGATCATAAGCCGTTTAGACACATAAAGCGGGAAGACGACATCTCGAAAGGATATATTTCATTTACTAAAAACAAAGGACCACATATCAGGAATGAAATCAGTTTTCCACTAAATTGGCCGGCTTATCAAGAGGAAGAAGGACATTATGTAGAAGCAGAGGAATTGCGCATCTTGTATGTTGCGGCTACCCGCGCAGAAAAGGTTTTGTTCATTAGCGAAGGGAGCGATAAGAAGAAAAATCCTTGGCAAAAGCTACTTGACCTTCTTGATATAGAAGAATATGTACCAGGCATGGATGAAGTTGCAGCAAGTTATGAAACGGAAATCATCTCAGCTCACGAGTACACGAATAGCACGAGCAATCTCCTCTCATGGTTGCAAAATCGGAAAGAGAAATCCTTTGAACAATGGTCACCGACCAAAAATAAAGATTATGCAAAAGCTGCGTTAATAGAGCGGGAAGAAGGAGGCGGCTTGGCGTGGGGAACGCTCATTCACCACGTTTATGAGAAAATTGTAAAAGGGGCGGATGTAACCAATATCCCGCAGTTGCTAAAACACTACGGTCTTCCAGCCGAGAGGGAAGCTGATGTACGAGAAGCAATCACCATTTTAACAGGATCGAATCTTTGGCAGAAGCTACATACAGCCGAACTCGTCTTAACGGAAGTACCAATTTTGCTTAATGTAACGAAAGATCACCCGCTTTATGCGAAAGTTGATACATCCGAAGGCGTATGCCCGTCCTATCACGTAAATGGTGTAATCGATTTGATTTATAAGCAGGGCGGAGCTTGGCATATCGTTGATTATAAAACCGACCAACCGACTGACGCAGGGCAATTTGAAACGCTGCGCACGTTTTATCAGGATCAAATCGACTTTTACAAGCAGGCATGGGAAGAAATGACGGGGGAAACCGTGGAGAGCAGTGAATTGTTTTTTGTGAGGGAGGAAGGCAGCCGGTAGGACGCTTGTCTCTTACAATATGAAAATGGATTATTTACAATTTGTTTTTTCAAATAAGACGGCTATATCTAGCTGTCTTGTTTTTTATTATAATGTCTTATAAGTAAATATATGTAAACAAAAGTGTGGTAAAACGGATACTTAGAAGATCAAAAAGAGATGATCTGATTAGTGATGTATCGCAACAAACTTAGGTTTTTAAAGGTAAAAGAAATCCTAGAAAGAGAAATATGAAGTACATGAAGAGAAATTCATTGAAAAATTAAGGGTGCATTTTGGTGATCATTAAAGTTGAGCAAAAGGCTATAAAACGTGATCTTGACGACTTGAACTCTAAAGAATTTGAAGTATTTTAGACTGATGGAAAGTATGGCAAGAAGTTATATAAAAAATAGGAAGTTTGAACTTTTTGAATTAAGACTGCTAATTGATGCAGTTCTTTCAGTACGGTTTATTACAGATAAACAATCACAAAATCTAATTGATAAAATTAAAAGTTTAACAAGTATTTTTAATGCAAGGTATTTACCAGATATGGAATCCTAGTAGTTGTCGTTTCTTGAACTTTATAGGGGTTACTGCTTCTCTTTAGCTATTACCGCATATTATGGATATTGTTCTTGTTAAGTTTCATACCATTTAGATTGGGGCATTCCACTTGCTTTAAAATCTGCAACTTGACGTTCCCATTTTTTATGTAATTCCTTACGTATTATAAAAAAATCTCCTCTATTAATATAGTTGAGGAGATTATCATATATATTTAAATGTTTGAACATATGGTATTAATTTGCCACTTACGATTTATCCAATATGATACCAATAAATTCCCTAATTTTCGGTACTAGATTTTGTAAATCTTTCTTTATACTTTCAGTATATACATGTAACATATTACATAATTTCTCATAATTAAAGGTATACATATATATTTTTGTTAATGGAAAAATACTAATTGCTGCCAGTATGACAAAATCTCCTTTGTCTAACGAATTATTAATATGATATTGTGATAAATTAGTTGTAGGAAGGGCAGAATCTAGATTAAGATTAATTGAAATAGTATCAAAAATTTTAATGATGGTAAGAATTTCGTTATAAATAATATTTTCAATCTGTCCAGAATTTAATTCTTTAATAAAGTTGTATTTGTCATCTAGCAGTTTGCTATATATTTTTTCTCTATTAAATAAACCTATATTATTTTTGAAATATAATTTTTCATTTTCTTCCCATTTATTAACATATGCTTTTAATAGATACAAACAACGATAAGGAACACGGTTAATTAATGTTGTTTTAAAATGCTGTGAGATTTCTTGTTTTATATTGTCTTTTCCAAAAGGTTCCGTGGTTCCCCTTCTAGTTGCTTTTTTAACACTGCAAATTTTAATTGTATTTACAGAACTTCCGAATTCTCTGTATATTTCCGCTCTCATTTTTTCAATTTTTTCTTCCGAAACATTATCAGCTTTTGTAAATAAAACTGTTACAGGACATTTTTCTTTTATTAGCTTTTTAATAATTTTTAATTCAAAGTCTTGGACCCTAAACTTAGGTGCAGCAATACAAAAGAAGATAGAATGAATCCATTTATAAGCTGGCTGATCTGTCCCTCTATTACTTAAAGTATCTTCTAAGTCTTGCATCCATTCAGAAGCTTTATCAGGTTCAAGCCCCCAAGAATCAAAGACTCTTACAGATAGTTCTTCTAATTTGAATGAAATTGGATGGAATCCTCTTTCGGTAACAGCACTACCAGTTCCTGTCTTTCTAATATCTTCACCAAACAGATAGTTAATAAGAGAACTTTTACCAACACCTGATTGACCTATAATTGCAACATTGTATTGCATATTAATATCTCCTTCTATACATAAATAATAATGGATTTATTAGCTATCAATTAAGAAGGGGAGTGAGACACTCCCCTTCTGCTTATTTTTTATTATTCTTAAAAGCATTTATGACAACATCTTTAAAAACGGTTTCAATGTTGTTTAAAAATTCATTCAATCCACCTTTATCCCCATTTAAAGCATACTCATTTATTCTGAAACACACTTCTGAAACACCATAGCCTAGAGCGGCGGTAATACTACTAGCTACACTTCCTGTAATAATTGCTCCTCCTACTGATCCAACACCTGGAATTAGCTTCATTAGTTGTCCCACTATCCACACACCACTACTAGAAATAAGGGTTCCAACGCCTAAAGTTCCTACTAAACCAGTAATATTCGATAGTGACTCTTCCATATTATAAATAAAAGCAATTCTTGCAAACATTCCAGCTTGGTTTGCAAGTAGAATTGGAGCATCAGAAAAAGGAATTGGACTTGCACCAACAATAGCTGCTCCGCTTATATGTTGAAGTATAACCTTATTGGCTTCTTCACGTTTTACTCCCAAATCTAGTTTTTGTGCACTAATAAATGCGGATTTTAAGCCTTGAGGGAGGTTTTCAATAGTCCAGTGTATTAGTTTATTTATATCCATTAGTCCTAAATCAGGTAACTCTTCATTTGTTATTTCGAATATTTTATTTTTAAGTCCCGCATCTAGACATGCTTGCTCCATAAGTTGACTATCTTCTTCTGAAACTAAATCACTTTTAGTAAGAGCAAGCGCTACGGGAATACCTGTATCATTTAATTGTTTAATAACCGATTTATCAATATCATGGAAGCGGTGGCTTGATGCATCAATACAATACCACACTATATGTATTTTTTCTTCAACTTTCTTTGCTTTATTCTCGGTTACATACTTAACCACATCATTTAAAAAACTTGCTTGGTTTTCACTCCCAATTTCATAACCAACTGTATCATAAAGAACGATTGGTACTTCTTCCGATTTATAAAGTTTCATAGATTTAGTTACTGGCTTTCCTTCACCAACTTCAGCTAAATCTTTTCCGAAAATGACATTAATTAAAGAGCTTTTTCCTACACCTGTGCCTCCGATAATGAGAACATTTGGTTTGTCAATTTCTTTTTTATATCTATCGTACTCCTGTTGCATCTTACCATTTAATTGTTCAGTGTTAATGTTCATAATAATTGCCCCCATAGAGTTATAAGCTACTTTTATTATTTTACAATATATACCTTCCTATTTAAATATTAATAACTCAACTTTCGCAGAGTAGAATCGGTAAATAATTATCGATCTAGTAAGGTAAGTGCGATCCATTGTTGTAGTTAGCTATTGATTAACTTTTGAATTTTTTTGTTACTCCTTAAGGGTTTCTTCCAGAATCTCCATTAATTGTTGAGGGGAAAGAGTCCATTCAACGTCACTTTTTTCATCACAAAGTTCATAAAATATACCACCTAATGTTCTTATTCGTGCTACATCGGCTTTGCTAGATCACACAATGTATCGTTCCAATACAATGGTTGTATGACTAAGCACACATAAGAATGACATTGAAACATTTTTGGGAGTTTTAATAAAGATTTCGTTGTCTTAAAAAAGACTTAAATTAATCATTTTATAACATTAATCCTAATTATTTTTTGTTTGATTATCGTACAGTTTGTACTCGAGATAGCTAACCATTCACTCCTTTTATTATAGTTTTAAACAAAGACAGGCTTCTTTGATGGGAACTCCGTTTGCTTGCGCGGTAGGGATATTGTTACTGACGTTCTTTAATGACAATAAATTGACGGTGTTTATTGTTGATAATCTGCCGGAAATAGTATTCAAAGAAAAAGGGGAGGCTAGTAACTTGTTCTAGCTTCCCGTAAGTACGAAATATTAACTTCTCTATGATAATCAACCATTTATTTTTGGATTCTGTTCAGTATAATAGCTTCCTTAAAAGATTTGACCGTTATTGTAAAAATCTAATATTAAAAATAAAGAGAGGAATACTTTTATTTTCTTTGTTATGGCTGATTAAATAGTGTTCTTGATCCTTCACGAGCATCTAATCCCAACTCTGACAACGTGGAACTATTATAGCCTAGGGTATATTGATAACTTTGGTTCATATGACTTACTAAATCGATACAATTGCGCAGGTCTAGCTGAATATTGGTTAGACTTTTTTGGTGTTCCATCAGAATCCTTAACTTCTTCCAACATGCGGTCCCTTGTTTTTGTTTTTACGATGTCTCGGGTGAAATTTGAAGTAGACACCACAAAATTAGGAGCGATTGTTGAAATTACTTGGTGTAATTCTGCGATTGTAAACTCCTCCGGCAGTAACGTTTTTGCAATGGTCGTCGTCAATATCATGTTTTGTATGTGTTTCACTGCATCTTGAATAATATGGGCATGATCGAAGGCAAGCTCCGTTTTATTGATTGTAACCGTTTCGTCCTCAGATTCGAATCTAAGGATATTATCTTCCGTAAGTTGCAAACGAAACAGCTTTACTTCTTCCGCATCACCACCGGCTCGAAGCATTTGCAAATATTTCTCGTTAACTAAAGCAACATAAGCAACCGTAGGTGTGTATCCACGAGGATCCCTAGTTGGTGAATAATAAGCCTTCATTTGTTCGATATAAACCCCAGAAATTGTTTGATCCAATCCACCCGAAACTACGGCATCCAAATTTGTCTCCTCTTTTAATTCTCGTATCGCGGCCTCTTCAAGTGATTCATTTTGGATTTTGGTATAGCCTCCAGGTAATGCCCATCGTTGATGATAAGGTTCATTCAAACGCTTCACCAGTAGGATTTCCAGAAACCGTTTGGGAAGGGAACGGAGGGAGCGTTTATCGATGGTTTCATTTTCATCGACTTCCCGTTTTTCCGTTGTTACGGTAAAAATACATATATCCACTGGTAATCCGAGCAAAAGGGGGAATCCATCATTACTAAAATGTACTTCTCTCTCCACATTCAACATCCTTACATCTAAACTTTTATAAATTTACTGTAACAAATCATTGTACAATTAGCAATCGAAATGAAACAATTAAAGTGATATATTCAATATGAATATTACACATTGACAATTGCTTATTAAGGTAATATATTTGAGTTACCAAAAAGATGAAACTCAAATTGGGTTGAGGAGGGTAGACAATTAGGAAATTCAATTCTCAATTTTGGTTTATTTATTACAGTTGTAAGTAGTTGGAGATCTTTATTCGTTGGAAATTACTTCATCGCTTTTAGTGATTAGTAGCAAGGTAGAGATTGTGTATTCAGGGAAATTGAAATGGAACATGTGTCTCTTTAATTTGAAGGGAAATGGAGGATGAAGAGCCTGATGATGATTGAATTTGACAAGCTGAAACAAGATTTTATTGCCAAAAAGGTGAAGGATTGTCTGCGTGAATATCCAGATTACTATGAATACTGTGTAATCCAAGAATATGAAAACAAATATTCTGAATTTCAAATTCATGCAATTCAACTTGCTGATGTTTTTGTTCGTCTCCTTGAAAACCAAGGACAACTTAAGTTCGTATCGATTCAGTTTCCCAAAACGGAATTTCATTTATCTACTGTTTATTCATGGTTGTATGATAAAGCCGTCTATGTTTCAGAGGAAAAATCTGCAAGTGGAGTCATTTCGAATGGCTTTCAATTGATTAATAAAGTTCTCTTTAAAGGTCATTCCATCGTTTTGTATGAAAAGGGAAATAAAAATCTTTCATTTGATATGGATGGTTGTGTTGAAGTGAGCCAGGTTTACGATAGCTATCATCTAATTACAACTGCAAGTAATGCTGTCGAAGTTTTCCCAGAGGAACCGAGTAAAGTTCCTTTATTTTTCAATGGGGAAAAAGTTGCGAGTGTACCGAGAATCGATTTTAACATTGAAGAAGACTTGATCATTTCAAATGGTCACATCATGGTGGCTGATTATATCGAGGATTATTGTGGGAATATTGGATTTTACCAAAAAGAGAATCCGCATTTGCCAATTTCCTTTCCTTTAGATGATCAAAATCCTATCTATATTCATGTCATCATGAAGGAAGATGGGTCTAAAATCTATGTTTTTGAACAGGAGTACACCATTCAATATAAGGAACTGTAATCGAATGTAAATGAAATTCAATTTTAATATAATGATAGATTTTGATAAGGAGGAAAAAGAATGATAGATTTATTTGACCGTATTTCTGGGGGATTTTGGGGACTTTTAATTGGTGATGCTCTGGGTGTACCATATGAGTTTCATAGTTCGAACAGCATTCCCCCATTGAATCAAATTGAAATGAAGGTACCGAATGGTTTTAAAAGGACTTACAACGGTGTACCAGAAGGAACATGGTCTGATGATGGAGCACAAGCTCTGTGCTTATTGGATTCACTTTTGGAAGAAAATAGCCTAAACTTAAATCATTTTGCACGGAAACTTATCTCTTGGTATAAAAATGGAAACTGGGCCTTGGATCATTTTGTGTTTGATGTTGGAAAGCAGACTTCTGAAGCACTTGAAGCAATTCTAGGTGGCACGCCGCCTGAACGTGCTGGTTTTGTGCGTCGTGATGGTAAGGGGAACGGATCATTGATGCGCGTTTTACCTCTTGCATTGTGGCATACAGGAAATACAAAACAATTGGTCGAAAGCGCGCATACTCAATCCCTAGTTACGCATGGTCACATCACCAACCAGGTGTGTTGCGCATTGTATTGCTTGTGGGCTCGCGGATTACTGTTGGGGCACGATCAGGAAGAAGCTTATCAAGCTGCCGTACAGACGTTACGTACTATATATGGGAATTCGAACTACAGGGAGGAATTAGAGACAGTATTGCGACCTAATGACGATCCAGTTACTGACGGCAGTGGTTACGTCGTATCTACTTTTAACTGTGCTCGATTAGCGTTGAAGGAGAAAAGCTACGAAAACGCTGTTAAAGTTGCCATCTCGTATGGGGGTGATACGGATACAAATGCTGCTGTCGTAGGAGGACTTGCTGGTATATTATATGGTTTTGCTAATATTCCAGAAAGATGGAGAAAGAGTCTACGTGGTTACAATATGGCGGAAACACTTCTTAATAAGCTAATACGCAGCCTTGAAGATAAATCGAATGAAAATTGGAGTCAAAAACCTATTCCTTCCAGTGAATTAACTCCATTGGATATACCGCAATGCCCGCATGCGTTACAAATGGACGGAAGTACGCATAATGAAAGTGCTTTCACTGTATGGAATCAGATATGGAAATTTGCTTTAACTTTTAATGGATACGAATACTTAGGGGATCAATGTCATGAATTCTCAGGAAAAGTTTTTGATCATTATTCTCAATTTGATATGTTACCGAAAGACTTATCTTTCGATGATTTTCGTTCCCTTTTATTTTTAAAGCAACGTGGATGGCGTTGGAATAATGGGGGTATAGACGAGAGTGGAAAAATGTTTGTTAACCAGCTGTTACGAGAATTATATCAACGTCTTCGTACAGGAGAAAAAGGTTCTGTCCATGATGAAGCATTTTGGAGAGAAAAACTTTTTGAGATGATATCATTTTCAAAAGAAGGGAAAGCATACTTTCGACCTTTCGTATGTAATGGAAAAATTGATGAAATTGACATTTTTTTAGTGGGCATTAATCCAGCTACACCTATTTATCCGAATGATATTGATCTCCATGAGTACGTTGAACTTCTCTTACATAACGATAAATTTCTGGAACAATACGCTAAATTTCGGTTACTTCAAGGAAAAACGGAGATGTCCAGGACTCGTATCGGGATGAATGCCATGATCAATTTATTAAAACAGCACACGAACGTTTCCATTGCAGAGACAAATGTGATTTCCTATCCAACTAAATCTGTAAAAGAATTGAAAAAAGAACCACAGGAAGTGATTAACTATGGAAAAGATATATTTTATCAACTTTTAAGTTTAATCCAACCGAAAATATTGATTTTTCACAGTAAGGAAGCGTTGAAGGTCGCACTTGAAATCATGTCGGAACAGGAGCTATTACAGGTAGAACCTGGAATGATTCAGAAAACGAATATAAAAGAATTGGAATCAAAAGCGCCTTTATTAGAATTTACATATAAAAATGGGAAAAAAGGATACATTTTTGCTTGTCGCCATCTTATGTATTACGGAAAAAAAGGGGATTCATTTCAGGCTTTTACGGAAAATGTAATAAATATGATGAAAAGTTGAATAGAGAAATCTAAAATTAGAAAAAAGATAGACAGCTTCTAAGGTTCGAGTTCGGTGTTGCACTGAACTCAAGCCTTGAATATAGCTTCTATCTATCTTGTAAATTTGGGTGGATGTACTAACCTAGTCCATTATCACGGCTGATTTTTAATATATAGGTCTTGATAAGACAATCTCACCTTTAATCAAAGCTCACTTGATCTATTCCTTCAACAATAAACTCAAGTTCTGTTAAAAAGTTAAGTTCAAGCGGTGCAGGCAAGCGTTCAGTAATTTCTCTAATTTCAATAAGATTTTCGGCTTCTTCGATTGTAGTGGGCGGTTGTTCTAAATGATGATACCAAGCCTTTAATTCATCGATGAACTCATAAAAATGCATCTCAAATCGTTCGGCACTATCTTCACTTTCATCTTCTGAGGCTTTCGCCATCATTTCCCAATCCTCAAGAGCAACTTCTAATTTCTTTTTCACATCATGTATCACATAATCACTCCTTGGTTTTGGTACCTTTGCGTTGCGTCTACTGACAACTTGCAGAATTAAGCGATCAGAGGAAGGCGAAACATAAATCCACCTGCTATACAGGTAGACAGTAATTGGTTGCACTAAATACTCACTTCCAGTTTTCTAATAGATAAGAAAGGAAAGTGAGTATTTTAGCCAACAAAGTGAATACCAAAGTAATTATTTTGATACATCTCTACAACTATCCCTCTCAACGAGTTGGGTAGGAACAATGACTTTTTTTGCTATTTTCCTCTGTTTCTCAATTCTCTCTAAAAGAAGTTCGATTGCTGTTTCACCCATAAATTCTGTAGGGATTTGGACCGTTGTTATCGGTGGATTCGTAAAAGCTGTGATTGGATGTCCGTCAAAACTCACAATGCTAATATCCTCAGGAACCTGTATCTTTGCTTCATTAAGAGCTCTTAAAGCTCCAATGGCAATGGGGTCGTTTGCGATAAAGAAGGCTGATGGGATATTTTTGGATTGAATGGCTTTTAGCATGAGATCATAACCACTTTTTTCTCCTGGTTCTCCGATAAAAACAATCGAAGAATCATATACACCGGCTCTTTTCATATATCGTTTATATATAACATCACGGCGTTCATCTTCAGGAGTTTCTATATGTTGAATTGCCCCCATATATCCAATGGTTTGATGTCCTAACTTTTGAAGATAGTCCAAACATTGTGTAACAGCTATTCTTGCTTGAAACGAAATTGAATCATATTTAAGATCGTTTGGACAAATTCCTATAATGACAACATGTTCACATTCAATATTTTCTAGAAAATGTTCAATTTCATGTTTTGCATAATTCCCCAAAATAATGACTCCATGTAATTGAGTGATCTTTTCATAATCCGTTACAAGCTGAAAAACTAATTCAATATTGTATTCTAAGCAATTCCGTTCAATTCCCTTTCTAATAGAAAAGTAAAAATCACTATCAAGATAATCCTTAAAAATGACTTGCTTATAAATAATTCCAATTTTATATACGATTTTCTTTTTATGATTATGTCTTTCAACGATTGTTTTGTAGCCGACATCCTTTGCAATGGATAAGATCTTATTCCGAGTTTCTTCTGAAACTGAAAATGAATCGTCACTATTTAATACTCTTGAGACGGTTGTGCTAGAGACATTCGCTAATTTTGCTATTTCTTTAATTGTGGCCATAGTAACACCCTTCTACAAATTGATTACGATTATTATACTATATTTAAATTGTTAGTAAAAGTTTTACTAAAAGAATTGGCAAGAAAAACTTGGAAATTATATTATTTGAAGTAGAAAATCTTTGGTTTAATCAATTTTAATTGAATGCTTACATTACATTTACACCATTTTCATATTGAATTAATAAAAATCTTTTATATTTAACGTATAAATTAAGTGATAAAATCACTTGAAACAGTAAAAGTTTTACTAACGAACAAACGAGGAGAGATTCAATGGAGAAAAAATGAAAAATCACTGAAAGATTTCAAGTCGTTGAATTGGATTACGTAGGGGAAATTTTATGTCGATAACATTATTGGGAGTGGTTGCAGGCATACTAACGAGCTGCTCTTTTATCCCGCAAGCGTACAAAGTAATTAAAACGAAAAGAACGCATGATATTTCGATTCCAATGTATTGTTTATGTACATTAGGAGTATTTTATGGATAGTTTATGGATTGATGATTAAAGATATAGCTGTACTTTTAACGAATATTGTTACGTTTGTGCCAACGGTAATCATTCTAATACTCACATGTAAGTATAAAGATCAGGCTCCAGGTAATTGACTGGGACGATGAATGGATCGAATTAGCAGGAAATTAGACAAAAATACTTGTTAAAAGGGAGAAGAACTAAATGAAGAAGTTGATGTTAATCATGGTTGGACTCATGTTAAGTATTTCATTAGTGGCATGCGGTAAGGCTGATTCTGGAAATAAACCTGCAGGAGACAAAGCTGCAAAAGATAAAACTTTAGTTATCTATTCAAACTCTGCTTCTGACGGTCGTGGTGATTGGTTAACAAAAAAAGCCGCTGAAGCAGGTTTTAAGATTCAAGTAGTACAAGCTGGCGGCGGTGATTTACTAAACCGGTTGATCGCTGAAAAAAACAAACCAGTAGCAGATGTAGTTTATGGTCTTAATCAAACGAACTTCGAAACATTAAAAACAAATAATTTACTCGTCCCCTATCAACCAAAATGGATCAATGAAATACCAGCATCATACAGACAGCCAGGTAATTTCTATAACCCGCTTGTTGAACAAAGAATTATTATGATTTATAACAAAGATGTTTATACCCCGGAAACTGCACCTAAAGACTGGACAGATTTAATTGAAAATAAACAATTTGCAGGCAAATATAATGTTCCAACAGATTTAGGCAGTGCGACAAACCGCGCTGTTATTGATGGAATTCTAATGAGAAATTTAGACCCTAAAGGTGATTTAGGTGTATCTGATAAAGGATGGGCAGAGATTAAGTCTTTCTTTGATAATGGATATAAAGCACCTAAAGGGGAAGATGCCTTTAAAAACTTAGCATCAGGCAAAGTCCCTATTTCATTCACATATTCAAGCGGATTAGCAGGATATGAAAAACAATATGGTTTCAAGGCAGGAATTGTTTCTCCTGAAATCGGCGTACCATCATTAGTTGAACAAGTAGGAATTATCAATAAAGGAAAAGATCAAGATACAACCGTTGCGAAACAATTTGTTGATTGGTTTGGCAGTGCCGAGGTGCAAGGTGAATGGGCGAAACAATTTGGTACGTTACCTGTAAATGAGAAAGCAGTAAATCAAGCGTCTGACCAAATTAAATCGATCTCTCAAAATACAAAAGTCCAAAAAATGGATGACAATTTCGTTGCACAACATATTGACAAGTGGGTAGAAAAAATTCAATTAAATATCCTGAAATAAGGAATAAGCAAAGCTTATTAACTTACCCCTAATGAATACCTTTATAAACCGTCAATCCATAGTGGATTTGACGGTTTATAAAATAAGGAGGAAGTCATTTGATTCATTTTCAAGATATACAAGTAAAATTTGGTGATTTTGTTGCCATTAAAAATTTAAATCTAGATATAAAAGAAGGCGAATTTTTTACGTTTCTAGGGCCATCCGGCTGTGGGAAGACCACGACTTTAAGAACATTAGTAGGATTTATAACACCAGCTAATGGAAAAATCATCGTGGATGGTGAGGATGTTACAAATACTCCGATTGAAAAAAGGCAAATTGGAATGGTCTTTCAAAGCTATGCCTTATTCCCGACCATGACCGTTTTTGAAAATATCTCCTTTGGATTAAAGGTACAAAAGCAGAAAAAAGAAGATATTAAAAAACGCGTTGAGGAATTAGCGAGGGTTGTCGATTTATCAGATGAGCAGTTAATGAAAAATGTATCGGAACTATCAGGTGGACAACAACAACGAGTTGCCATTGCTCGTGCATTGGCACTTGCTCCCAAAATCATCGTATTAGATGAACCATTGTCAAACTTAGATGCAAAGTTACGCAAGCAATTAAGAAAAGAACTAAAAAAATTGCAGCTTGAACAAGGGATTACTACCGTTTATGTGACACATGACCAAGAAGAAGCCTTAACCATGTCAGATCGCATAGCCGTTTTTAATAATGGAGTTGTTGAGCAAGTAGGCACCCCGGAGGAAATCTACAATCATTCGAAAACGGAATTTGTATGTAATTTTATTGGTGATGCAAATGTAATGAGCCAAAACATAATCGAAGAAATAGCGAAAAAAACGGATATGAAAGTAGACCCCGCGAAAAAATATTATATTCGGACAGAAAAAATTAAAACAAAAGTGCTGAATAAAGATATTCATTCTGTTGCATTAAAAGCAAAAGTTAGATCAAAAGAATATTATGGGACATATTCCCAATATAAATATGAAATATTGGAATCTACTATGATGAACATTGAAAAAGAGGATGGTAATATTCAATATTCTGAAGGTGACGAGGTAACATTATTTATTGATCCAAAAGACATTCTGCAATATTAGGAGAACGATCATGAATAAATATTTAAACACTCATATTCATAATAAAATATACCTTTGGATAGTCGGAATTATATTCACTTGGTTCATTGCAGCCTTTCTTATTCTTCCAAATGTAAATATCCTATATACGACATTTTTTGCGGATGGTTCCTTTTCACTTGAGCCTTTTCACAAATTACTATCATCTGAAAGAGCGATGAAAAGTTTATTAAACAGCTTTATCTTAGGTGTTACCTTAGTTTTCACTGTCAACATCATCGGGATTTTCTTAGTCTTAGTGACAGAGTATTTTGCTATCAGAGGAGCTAAACTATTAAAACTTGGTTATTTTACAACGGTGATTTATGGGGGACTCATCTTAGTGTCTGGCTATCAATTTATTTACGGGAATTCTGGATTTTTAACGACTTTATTCGTGAAAATCTTTCCTAACATGAATCCAGATTGGTTTATCGGATATCCTGCAGTCGTTTTTGTCATGACCTTTGCTTGTACAACCAATCATATCCTCTTTCTTTCGAATGCGATTAAAAGCATTGATTTTCAAACCATTGAAGCGGCAAAAAATATGGGAGCTTCTCCTTGGAACATTCTTTCCAAAATTGTTTTTCCTGTATTAAAGCCTGTATTAACAACTTTGTCAGTATTGACATTTGCTACAGGTATCGGTGCGTTGTCTGCACCGTTGATTGTAGGTGGAAAAGACTTTCAAACGATTAGCCCAATGATTCTAACATTTGCTAATAGTGTAAGCTCAAGAGATCTTGCAGCCTTATTAGCCTTATTTTTAGGAATCACACAGATTATGTTACTGTATGTGATTACGAGATCTGAAAAAAAGGGATTTTATATGTCCATCTCAAAGGTAAAGACGAAAATTGTGAAGCAAAAAATTGAAAATAAGATTGGCAACTTTATCGTTCACTTTTTTGCATATGTCCTATTTGCCATCTATGTGTTGCCAATCGTAGCTGTCATTCTCTTTTCATTTACCGATACGTACAGTATCAGTAATGGAACCCTTTCATGGGCTCATTTCACATTAGAAAATTATGCGAAAATCTTAACAGACGTATCAGCCTATCAACCATTTGTGATCAGTATGATGTATTCAGGATTAGCTGCCATCATTGTTGTAACGGCTATGTTATGTATCGCCAGGTTCATTCACAAATACAATAATAAATTAACAACTGCTTTAGAATATTTACTGCATATTCCTTGGCTAATACCCGGTACTTTAATGGCTATCGGTTTAATCATCACGTATGATAAACCAATGCCCATTATGGGTAATATGGTGTTGACAGGTACATTAAGCATATTGTTAATTGCTTATGTGATTGAAAAAATCCCGTTTACGTTGCGGATTTTGAAGGCGGCTTATTACTCATTTGATAGCTCACTTGAGGATGCAGCGAAAAATTTAGGAGCCGGCACCATTTATACATTTATTCGGATCATTTTACCGATTATTTTACCATCAGCTCTAGCGATACTCGCGTTAAACTTTAATAGTCTATTAGCTGATTATGATTTAACGGTATTTTTATATCATCCCTTGTATCAACCGCTTGGTATCGTGATTCGAAATAATACTGACCCAACGGCTTCCGTTGATGCGACGGCAATGAATTTTGTCTACTCGGTCATTTTAATGGTGATATCCGCCATTGTCGTCTACTTCGTTTATGGTAGAGGAAATAATAAGAAGAATATTTTATAGAGGGTTCAATGTGAAAAGGGGATAAGAGAATGGAAGACTTACAAGCCGTTCATAAAAAAATAGTAAACTGGCTAAATGAAATTGTTCCAATGATTAAAAGTGATTTATCAAAGAATCTTACCATTGAAACAAAATTAAATCGAAGAGACCTTGTGACGAACATAGATAAAAAAGTACAAGATTTTCTTATTCAAAAAATTACGAATGACTATCCAACACATACCATTGTTGGGGAAGAATCTCCTGAAATATCAATTAGTGAAAATAGAGAGCATGTATGGGTGATTGATCCTATTGATGGTACGACTAACTTTGTGAAACAGCAAGACCATTTTTGTATTTTAATTGCTTACTATGAAAATGATATTGGAAAATTAGGATATATGTTTGATGTAATGAATGACAATTTATATTACGCAATTGAAAATAAAGGGGCCTATGTAAACGGGGAAAAGCTGCCAGCACCTGAAGAAATATCATTACAGGAAGGTCTTATTTCAATAGATGTGCGGCATTGGTATGGGAAAGAAGCATTTAGAAGGCTAGCTGAGGAATCTTTTGATATCCGTTATTTTGGTTGTGGCGGCATCGATTGTATTCATGTCATGACGGGAAAATTTGCCGCTTTTGCTACGACAAAATCCGGGCCTTGGGATTTAGCAGCACAACTCGTGTTTGCAAAGGAATTAGGATTGAAAGCTTCTCGTTTTGATGGTAGTGAATTACATTATTTAGATTATGGTGATTGGGTATTTGCTAATGCGGGGACTTATCAAGATCTTGTAACGATTATAAAAGATTGGGATTGTTAATGTACTAGATAATCTTAAAAATATATATCAATTTATCAAAAGTAAGAAAGGAACATGATTATGAAATATACAAACGTTTTAGAGAAACTATTAAAAGAAAATGAAGTGCTTATTGCATGTCACCAAGGATCAGCAGGTGGCAACATTACTTATAATACATATCGCTCAATGGTAAATGCGATTCATCAAGGTGCTCATATCGTAGAATTTGATATTAGTAAAACAAGTGATGGTATATTCCACGTTTTCCATGAATGTGAAGAACCGATTCGTTTTAATCGAAGCGAGAAGTTTCGAACATTTACTGCTAAGGAAATGAAGGAGCAATCATTATTGAATATGAACATGCAAGCAGTAGAGGCTCCACCTACATTAAAAGACTTCATGGAAAAGATGAAAAAACACCCAAATGTATTGCTGCATTTTGATCATGTGCAAAAATGGGGAAAAGAATTATTGGAAGAGTTAGACCAATATGAAGAGCAAAGACAATCCATCATAATAAAAACGGATGTTGCTGTAACGGAATGTTTAGAAGCATTGGCAGCACATGATGTGAAATATATGACGTTACCTAAAGTTTGGAATCAAGATGACTTTAATAAAATTATGGAATATAAAGAAAAAATTAATATTGTTGGGTTTGAAATGATTTTTGATGATCCAAATGCTGATTATGTTTCAAAAGAAAAACTGGAGCAATTGAGACAAATGGGCTATCACACGATGATAAATTCCATTGTTCTAGGGGGCGGTTTTCAATCGCTTTGCGGCGGATTTGATGATGATGTTTCATTATTAGAGAATCCTGATTTAGGCTGGGGTAAATTAGTTGAGATGGGATTTGATGTGATTCAAACGGACTGGCCGTTACCGCTAAGAAATTACCTTGAGGAAAAAGGTGTAAAGTTAGTTTATGAAAAATAGCTATTCTAATTTACGTTAAGAAATTATCAAGGTAAAAAGTATAAAAACCAAGTTAAGAGATATTCTCAACTTGGTTTTTATTTATATCGTACTTTCTCGAATAATTAATTCAGTCTCTTACCGCCGAGAAAACAGCATAATCACACCTTAATAACCAACTTCAACTGATACGATTACTATGTACATCATATCATTTTTATCTCCCTTTTCCTCTAGGAGGATTCCGCTAGTCAAGAATCAGTTTGAAGAGGTTTGGGGGAATCTTCTCAACCATTAACTGAAACTTGGATTAAAGATTATGAGAAGAACTATACGCAAAACTAGGGACTACTTTTAAGAGCACGTTATCTGCTAATCTTTCTGGTTGAAAGATATTTTAAAGGTGTCTAGACTGCTACTACTTCAGAGAAAGTTTGAATTTATAATGTATAAAAAAATGGTCAGAAATCTTAATTCGATTTCTGGCCATTTTTTATACAATAGGGTACCTCCATAGATTTTTAGACATTCTTTTTGTTGTTCCTGTTGGGTAGAAGCTATTTTCTGAGAGTATTCCTCTAAGTCAGTGTGTACTACAGGAATATCGCATATTTATAAAGACTTACCAATATACTGCTAAATGGCCTAAATTAACAGTTTGGTTATGGAACAAGACCCCGTTCATATTTCTAATCAGAATAGTAATGATTCAAACGCGCGAACAATTTTTGGCGGCTGGCTTACTGCATATCGTTTTGGTCTCCTCTTTGCATTATCTTTACCTATTCTTAATTTTGGAAAAACATATAATTTACACCAGATTAAAAATTCGTGTTTACAATCAAAGTGAACAAAAAAAAGCAAATAAGAATAGAAATTTGCAAAAATGAGCAATGTTTGCGCGAAAGGAGAAAGATGTTGTTAGCAATTGAGAGAAAAATGCGGATTATTGAATATGTAAGACAGAATCGAACGGCGACAATCTCCGCACTTGCAAAGAAATTTAATGTACACGAAGCGACGATCAGACGGGATCTGGCGGAAATAGAACAGAATGGCATTCTGAAAAGAACGCACGGTGGTGTGATTATGGAGAAGTGGACCTATGATGAGCCCCCTTTTATGGAAAGAACCACACTAAACTTAGATCAAAAAATGCGAATCGGCAAAATGGCGGCCAGTCTGGTGGAGGATGGGGAAAGCATTATTATCGACTCTGGGACGACTACTTTGCATATCGCCAAAAACCTAATTCACCGCACTGATATTACGGTAGTGACGAACGATATGAATGTTGCTGCAGAACTGCGGGATGCCCCTCGAATTAAAGTGATTTTGACCGGTGGCGAACTGTATCCATCCAGTTATTTTCTGAACGGCATGTTCACGGATCACGCTCTGAGATCGCTGCATGTCGAAAAGTCGTTTATGGGAACTACTGCTTTACATCCCCAATACGGTTTAATGCATCCGGATGCACAGGTGGTACCGGCTAAGCAAGAAATGATCTATGCAGCTGGGGAAATTATTGTGGTTGCTGACGACAGCAAAATCGGTAAGCTTTCTTTACATACGGTGGCCCCAAACAATGCCATCCACACGCTGATTACTGGAAAGGAAGCGTCAGAATACGACCTCCAGCCTTTTCGTGACATCGGCATCACAATCTATACGGTTTGAGAACCTATTATTCTATTAAAGGTGGTGATATTCAAAGAGAAGACAAGTATTAGGGAGACAAAATATTCAAAGTAAAAATGAAACAAGTTTAAAAAACAAGACGGTATGGTCCAAAATGGTTAAACGGAGAAAAGTAGTTTTAACAGCATGATTGCAGCAAAATTTGCGGGTTGTGGAAACGCGACAACGTTAAACATCCAACGATGCATAAAGACATCAGTTACTGAGTAAACGTTATTATTCGCTTTGAGTGTCACAACGTAATAATTCCAAAATAATCATTTTATAGGAGTGTAATCATGTTAAAAAAGTATTTTAAATTAGTACTAGGATTAGTTGCTCTAACAGTAGTTTTGGCTGCATGCAATTCATCTCAAACTAGCAAATCTTCTAACGCTAGCAACTCTTCTAAGAAGAGTCCAACCGTTATTGAGTATTGGTATCCAAACGCAGAAACACAAGGCGGAAAAACAGTTACTGAATTGATTAACAAGTTTAACACATCGCAAGATAAAATTGTTGTTAAGGGCGTATATAACCCAGGTATGTACCAAGGTCTAATGAAAAACTTACAATCTGCAGCGGCTGCAGGTAAGTCTCCAGCTTTAGTACAAATTGGTTGGTCGTATAGAGAATATTTTTCTAATAATTTTAAATATGTAGAGCCTCAAACAATCATCAATAAATATTATCCAAATGATAAAAACTTTTTAAAAGAAAAATACGCAAGTAATATTTTAAATTTAGCAGTTAACAACAAAGGAGCTCAAGTAGGGCTACCCTATTCACTAAGTGTTCCCGTTCTTTATTTAAACATGGATATTTTAAATAAAGCAGGTATCAATCCGGATGATTTGAAAACATGGGAAGCTGTTGCAAAAGCTTCAGAAAAAATAACTCAAGTTACTGGGAAAAAAGGGCTATACATTGCTGAGGCAGCAGATACTTGGAACGTTCAACAAATGATGGAAAGTAATGGTGCGAAAACTCTTACTAACGGTAAAGCGTCATTTGATAGTAATGAGGGAATCGCTACATACAAATTTTATCAAGATTTAGTTAAAGGCGGCAGCGCATTACACATTGGTGTTGACCAAGGTCAACAGGCATTTATTTCTGGAGATGTAGGTATGGCTCATTTAACGATTGCACAAAGAAAAAATGTTACCCAAAATGCAAAATTTAAAGCAATTGCAGTTCCATCTCCAACATTTGAAGGAAAGACATTAAAGGTTCCAGCAGGGGGTTCTTTCTTGGCAATTACTACTGATAAAGAAGAAGAGCAAAAAGCAGCATGGGAATTTGAAAAATTCTTATATGAATCAGATAGTGTAGCTGCCTGGACGCAAGGTACAGGATATCTTCCTGAAACAACAGATGCTACAAATAATAAAGAACTTGCATCTTTAATTAAAGACGATAATATGTTTGGCGCAGCATATTCAACCTTAAACAATCTTATTCCTTGGGCACCGTTCCCTGGAAACTCAGGTCTTCAAGCAGAGCAAATGCTTATTGATACGAGAGATCGTATTTTAGGCGGCGGAGATGTAAGTACGGAACTGAAGAAAACTCAAGATGCTATTAATGGATTAATCAAATAGGTTCTTGAATGTTAATAGGAAAATAGGTTACATACAGCTAATCTATTTTCCTATTTTAAAATGTTAAGCATAATGTTGGAGGACAATATGTTAGTTAATTTTAAAAAGATACAATGGAAAACAATCTTGCTTTTAACACCTGCAATCGTGATTCTTAGCCTATTTGTACTTTGGCCAACTCTGTATACACTGTACTTAAGTTTCTTTGATTGGAATATGATAGCACCTACGAAGAGCTTTGTTGGGTTAGCCAATTATACTTCTGTTTTAACGGACCCTATTACCTATAAAATATTGGTGAATACGTTTTGGTATATTGTTATTCTATTAATTTTAAATTTTGTTGTGCCTTACATTTTTGCTTTCGTACTTCATTTATTAATACGAAACTTTAAAAATTTCTTTAAGTCAGCATTTTTCCTTCCATCTTTTATATCATTAGTGGTTGGATCGATTTTGGCAACTTGGATACTCAATCCTATTTCCGGACCAGTAGCACGAATTGCTCAATCTATCGGTTTATCAATACCAAATTGGAGCCAAACGCAAGGTTTAGTTATTGTCGTAATTAGCTTCGTTGTGACTTGGAAAGTATTTGGATATAATTTCATAACCTTATATGCAGCGATTTCAGGTATTTCCAATGAAGTAATCGAAGCAGCAAAGATTGATAATATTCCAAGTTGGAGAATCTTAAAAGATATTGTCATGCCGATGAGTGGTTCAACAGGTGTTTATATCCTCATTATGACGATCGTGACAGGTTTGCAGTATGTTTATTCGCCAGTAAAAGTAATGACTCAAGGGGGACCTGATTCCGGAAGTTCAAACTTGATTTATCAGTCGTATCATCAGGCATTTGAAATATATAGCACTGGGACTTCTGCAGCATTTTCTATGCTGACATTATGTTTGTTTGTGTTGCTGCTGTTTTTAGAGTTTTGGTTTGTAGAGAGAGGGGTCCACTATGAAAATTGAGAGTAGATTACCTTCCGTTATTTGGACAGGGGTATTTATAGTGGTTGTTATGATTTGGCTGATCCCAATTTTATTTGCATTGGGAACTTCGTTTCGAACCTTACAGGATGTATATAATAATGTACTTGCTATATTTCCTGCTTCACCAACCTTTGAAAACTACAGTCAATTATTTCAGCAATTACCGTTGTTCCAAATTATCTTGAATAACTTTACGATTGCGTCAACTGTAACGATTTT
Organism: Ectobacillus polymachus; assembly: GCF_048159605.1. Taxonomy (NCBI): domain Bacteria; kingdom Bacillati; phylum Bacillota; class Bacilli; order Caryophanales; family Bacillaceae; genus Ectobacillus; species Ectobacillus polymachus. Next base: position 105,817 of record NZ_JBLREB010000001.1, read on the forward strand.
AAAATTAGTAACCTCATTTTTAGCAGCCTATGCCTTTGTTTACTTTAATTTTATAGGAAAGAAATCTTTGTACTTTTTATTAATTGCAACGATTTTTATTCCATTTACTGTAACGATGGTTCCTAACTATATCATGCTCTCAAAAGTTGGGTTAACGGATCATCTCTTAGGTGTTATTTTACCTCAAATTGCGGATGCAGCGGGGATATTTTTATTCACTCAAGTAATGAGATCGATTCCGTATTCGTTAATCGAATCTGCAATGCTTGATGAGATTGGCCATTTTAGAATTATGAAAGATATTGTTTCACCACTCATAAGACCACAAATTACATCAGTAGGAATTTGGTTTTTCGTGAATTCTTGGAATGAATTTGTCTGGTCGTCATTGATTTTAAAATCAAAAGAAAGTTATACTTTGCCGCTAGCACTACAGATGTTTATTAGCTCTGAAGGCGGTACGAATTTTGCGGTAGCCATGGCTGTGTCAGTGATTACCATGTCAATTCCACTATTACTTTATCTGATTTTCCAAAAATATATTATTGGAACATTTACATCATCGGGAATTAAATAGGAGGAATAAAGAATGGCAAATATTAGGTTTGAAAATGTGAGAAAATCATACGGAGATAATGTGGTTATTGACCACTTGAATTTTGAAATTCATTCAGGTGAACGTCTCGTGTTGTTAGGTCCTTCAGGTTGTGGAAAATCAACCATTTTAAGAATGATTGCTGGTCTGGAAGATGTTACTGAAGGCGATCTTTACATGAGAAATGAGCGGGTAAATGATATTCCGCCAGGTAAGCGTAATGTTGGAATGGTTTTTCAAAATTACGCATTATATCCGCATATGACTGTTAAAGAAAATATAACGTATGCTCTTAAAGTAAAGAAGCAGCCCAAAAATGAAATTGAAAAAAGACTGGATGCAGCAGCTGAATTTCTTCAATTAAAACAGTATTATGACAGAAAGCCGAGTGAACTTTCCGGTGGTCAAAGACAAAGGGTAGCATTGGCAAGATCTGTCGTTAAGAATAGTGATTATTTTTTATTGGATGAACCACTTTCTAACTTAGATGCTCAATTGAGAATCTCAGCTCGTACAGCACTTATGGATATTCATAATCAATTTAAACAAACCATGGTTTATGTTACGCATGATCAAATTGAGGCAATGACGTTTGGCACTAGAATTGCCTTGTTAAATAAAGGAGTATTACAAATGCTTGATACTCCAGAAAATGTTTATCATCGTCCAGCAAATATTTTTACTGCAAAATTTATTGGAAATCCACCTGCAAATATTTTAGAAAATGTACAATATTCAAATGGAATTCTACATATTGGAAAGCAGTCCATTAAGCTAAGTGAGGATTGGAAGCAGTATCTTGAAAAAAGTGCTTCCAATACATTCGTTTTAGGCATCCGTCCTGAACATATTCAATTAGCAAAAACACCTATTGAAGGAAGTATTCGTGCAAAAGTAAAACATTCAGAAAACCAAGGAAGTAATTTTGCCATTCATTTAGATGTAGAAGGTAAAATGTAATTGCAATCGAGGAGTTTAATGTTTTTAAAGATGGTGAAGAAGTATTCGTCAATATTACGATGGATCAAATCCATTTCTTCGACAAAGAAACAGAAAAAAATATTGGTTATCCGGAAAGTATCATTTTGAAAAAGAAAGCGGCAAGTGGAATAGAAAGTGATGTTCTTGAAAATTATCAAACTGAAAAAATTGCAGTTATCAAATAGGGGGGACAGACATGAATCAATTATCATTTATTCAGTTATCCGATACACACTTTAGAAATAACTATCTTAATGATCCGCTGGAAGAAGTTTTTAAAGGAGTTATAAATCCAGCAGAAAATCTTGTTGCTATACTTAGAAATATTGATTTTAAAGAAATAGATTTTATTGCTATTACGGGAGATCTTGTCCATGATGGGAGCTCGGAAGACTATAAATACTTAAAAGGGCTAGTGGAAGACAATATTCCGTTTGGTTTTCCGGTATTTTATTGTTTAGGAAATCATGATGATAAACAAAACTACTATCAAGGCTTTTTTAATATCCAAAATAAATCCGATTCATTAGATTATATGGAAGAGGTTAATGGATATCGACTTATTTTCTTAGATACTTCCGTTGACGATTATCATGAGGGAGTTATAACCGACACACAATTAGACTGGTTAGAGGAAATCTTAAAAGAAAAATCAGAAGCTGGAACACTATTATTTATGCACCATCCATTAGTCTGGAATGGTGATAAAACAACAGAAGTATCTGATCGATTATTTGATATTCTTAAGAACAGTGACATTATTAGTATTCATAGTGGACATCTCCATTACGCAGGCATTAATCAAATCGGGAAAATACCGCAATTTTCAATTGAAAGTCTTGCATTTGGTGTTCATAATTCAAAAGATATGGTGAATTATACAAGCCGAAATTCTTACAATTATTTTTCACTTCGTAACCAAGAAATCTTTTCACATCCTATTCCTGTAAATCCTCAAGAGAAGATTATTTGGGCTCTGACTCATGAAGAAAATAAAAGACATACTGCTGAACATTATGGAAAATAATTATTTGATTTTAAGGAGAATCTACAATGTATCTAACAGACTATCACCATCACACTGATAATTCATTTGACTCTCAAGCATCTATGAAATCGGTATGTGAAGCAGCGATAAAGAAAGGTATTACTGAAATCTGCTTCACCGAGCATTTCTCTGTCAATCCTATGGCGGTAACCTATGGTCATATGGACTTTACACGATATTTTTCACAAATTGAAGAATGTCAACATGTTTTCGAAGATCGTTTGAAGATTAAAGCAGGACTTGAATTATGCGAGCCACATTTATTACAAGAAAAATATAAAGAACAATTAGAAGGGCTTTCACTAGATTTTATCCTTGGTTCTGTACACAATATTGAAAATCAGGATATTAGATCTTTAATGATAAATAAAGAACCAGTACCGCTTTATCAAAGATATTTTGAAGAAGTTTATCAATTAGCTTCATATGCGAATATTGATGTAATTGCTCATTTTGATTTGATGAAACGATACGCTGTTGACTTGGATTATTTAGGTAAGTATGATTTTAATCTATTTAAAGAAATATTAATCGAAATTCTAAGAAAAGCAATTAACAGAAACATTGGTATCGAGATTAATACCTCCGGATTATCTAAAAAGGCTTTAAATGAGACACTACCTTCTATGAAAGTATTAAAACTATATAAGGAGTTAGGCGGAGAAATTTTGACGATTGGTTCAGATTCTCATAAAGCCGCTACAGTAGGGTCACATTTAGAAATAGCTTTAGATATGGCTAAAGAGGCAGGTTTCCAGTATATTTACACATTTAATAGAAGAGTACCTAAACCTATAAAAATAGATTTGTTTCCAAGTAGTACGAAACATTCCAAATAAAGAAGAGAATGTATTACTTCAAACAATTACCGTTTCAAATAAAAACTCGGTAGTAAGAGTCCTGTACTATACAGAACTCTTACCACCGAGAAACATCATAATCACATCTTAATAACCAACTTCAACCGATGCGATAACGATGTACATCATATCATTTTTATCTCCCTTTTCCTCTAGGAGAATCCCGCTCGTTGTCATCATTCCGCCGTCCATAACTTCCACCGTTACGATTCCAAATGGTAATGTTTTTTTAACAGCTTCAATATCAAGTTTCTCTTTATCACAAGGAACTGCCAATTTTACATTTACTCTCATATTATCTCTGTTGTTTCCTGGCAGTACAGACCGAATCCCAGGCATAGAATTATAGTGAATCGCATTTTTTATAGCTCGAATGGCTGCAGTTGTAACATTTTGACCATGAACATCGATTCCCATCCCTGTTTCAATAAACATGATTTTTTCCATAATAGTTTCCTTTCCTTTCATTCTTTTTTCAATTTTATTTTACTCTTATCGTTTTTTCTTTGCATTTGTAATGTCGAATTCCCAAAAGGATTAATCATCATAACGTATACGATCTTTACCTTCAATGATTAACTCAAGTTCTGTCAAGAAGTTAAGTTCAAGCGGTGCAGGTAAGCGTTCCGTAATTTCTTTGATTTCAATAAGATTTTCTGCCTCTTCGATTGTAGCGGGAGGTTGTTCTAAATGCTGATACCATGCCTTTAATGCATCAATAAACTCATAAAAATGCATCTCAAATCGTTCGGCACTATCTTCACTTTCATCTTCGGAGGCTTTCTTCATCATTTCCCAATCTTCAAGAGCAACTTCCAATTTCTTTTTAACATCATCTATCACATAATCACTCCTTGGTTTTTGGTAGTTGCGTAAACTGATAAATTGCTTGGATATATAAAATACTTCGAAATAAAGCTATATGGTTAAAAGTATACAAAAGTAAACATAGTAAGACAAAGAATCCGATTACTACTATGAAGTAATTGAGCAATTCATAAAATGGAGCGTTGACGGGATTTCTAGCTGGCTATTCACTCGTAGAGAGTCTAGATCAAATATTATCTAATAAAAGCTATATTAATTTGTGCTTCAGTACTAATGAGGAAAATGAAGGGAATTATTACTAGGTAATTAAATGGAAAAGTTTTAGCCATAATAATAAGGTGGAGACGATGCCTATTTTTTTTTTGGAAAAAGAAACACCAAGGAAAAGGTAATCCTTAAAAACTTAAAAAGGAGATGAGTGGGATGGCTAGAGACAAAGAAGAAGACTATCTTACAACTGCCCCCAAAAAACAGCAAGTTATGATAAATACTGAAAATACATTCCCGGACATGAAAAATATTCCAGGCAATTCGGTTGATGAGCATAGGAGTTTGGAGGAGGCTAATGCCATCATCGCTCAGAATGAAATCGGTCAACAAAATGAAAATCTTTAATGCGTTGTAAACAAATGAGCTTTCACTCAAGGGCTTCATTTGACCACAAAACATGTAAATGACCTAAAAAAAGCCTATAAATAATAGGCTTTTTTAGGTATTCATACTTTTTTGTCTTGTTTGGCTTTTAATCATCACATTGATAAGTAAAACAATCACATCAACTAGGGGACACATAATCCCAGTTCTCATGAGTTCCTTCACAAGGGAAGAAGATAATTATCTCTTTAAGCCCTCAAGTATGATACGCATTATTTTTTGATTTTCCAATACAAGGTCAAAATCAATATCGGTAATGCACCAATCGAAAAGGGTTGCACGTATACACCGTGTAATTGCCTTGGTAATCTCGTTTGCTGAAAGATCCTCTTTGAATTCTCCAGCTTTTTGTCCTTCATTTATAAACGTATGAACAATCTTAAAAAGGGCTCTATTTTGATCTAAAAAATAATTATGAGTTGGCGAAGCGTTTGTATATAGGGTTCGAAACAAGCCACTCCCCCAATGATCCCTTATAAAAAGCATTTGGGATTCAGAAAAATTTAACAATTTTTCACTAGCACTTGCATCTTTAGGGAGTGACTTAGCGATTTCTGAATAAAACTCATCGATTTCCTTAAATCTTTCATAGAAAATTTCATATTTTGAGCTAAAGTGCGTATAAAATGCACCTTTTGATGTACCGCTTAGCTTAACGATTTCATCGACAGTAATATCATCAAAGGACTTCTTGCTAAAAAGATCTAAAGCCGCTTCTAATATCTTATTTTTTGTTTGTCTTGCTTTTACTTTTCTGGGAGTTAAACCTGACATGCTATAAATCTCCTTAATCTAACTGTAATGATTTGGGTTAGTAGTCTATTAGTATGTAATTTTAACATAAATGAATCAAATGATGCGAATCAAGAAAGAAAATTTTTACAATTGGCTATGTGAAAGCTTGTTGTTGGTTTATCAATAGAACTTTTTAAACTTATACAGTAGGAAGGGAAAAGTATTGTTGGAAAAATTATTGTTATATAGAATATATTGACAATTGTAAGCGCTTAAATTAAACTTTAAATACAGACTAAGGTCTCGGACTGTGGTCTGCTAATAGAATAATTTTCTTCTTCAAAATGGCTAGCTAGTTTATAAGTCTACTAGTTGAAATGACAGATGTGTTAGGTGATATTTCTGATCTTTAGGAGGAAATGAAACAATGGGAAAAACAGTAATTGTTAGTGCGGCAAGAACGCCTTTTGGAAAATTTGGAGGAGTTTTCAAGGAAATACAAGCTGTAGATCTAGGTGGGATCACGATTAAGGAAGCATTGGTTCGTGCCGGGATTCAAGGGGATCAGGTAGACGAAGTGATCATGGGGATGGTTCTGCAAGGTGGTGCGAAACAAATTCCTTCGCGACAAGCAGCTAGAAAAGCGGATTTGCCTTGGGAAGTTCAGACTGAAACGATTAATAAAGTATGTGCTTCTGGTCTTCGCAGTGTCACATTAGCAGATCAGATTATACGAGCTGGAGATGCTGACGTCATTGTTGCTGGTGGAATGGAGAGCATGAGCAATGCGCCTTATATTCTGCCTAATGTACGCTTTGGTATGCGTATGGGTGATGGAAAAGCGATAGATTTAATGCTAAATGATGGGCTAACCGATGCCTACGATGGACTACATATGGCAGTTCACGGCAGCAATGTTGCCGCCGAATATGAGATTTCACGTGAAGCGCAGGATAACTGGGCACTGCGCAGTCAGCAGCTTGCGCTTAAGGCTATAGAAACAGGTAAGTTTAACGAAGAGATCGTAGCTGTACCAGTACCGCAGCGTAAGGGTGAACCGATTCTAATTGATACAGATGAATCACCGCGTGAAACATCCATCGAGCAACTACAAAAATTGCCACCTGTTTTCACAAAAGATGGATCGATTACTGCTGGTAATGCTCCTGGAGTAAATGACGGTGCCGGTGCGATGGTTTTGATGTCAGAGGAGAAAGCAGCACAACTGGGCAAAAAGCCACTTGCCACAATAATTGGCCATGCTGCTGTAGGACAAGAAGCGCCATATATCGCTACAACCCCGGGCCTTGCTATAAATAAGCTTTTAAAGAAAACAGGATATACGATTGATCAGATAGATTTGTTTGAAGTCAATGAAGCATTTGCTGCTGTTACGCTTACAAGTGAAAAAATTGCTAGATACGATCTTGAAAAAGTAAATGTTAATGGAGGAGCAATAGCATTCGGTCATCCGATTGGCGCCAGCGGAGCGCGTATTATCATGACATTAATTTATGAACTGCGCCGTCGCGGTGGTGGTCTCGGCATTGCAGCAATCTGCTCAGGAGCTGCACAGGGGGACGCAATTCTTGTGGAAGTACGATAGATAATCAAGAAATAAGAGATTGATAATACCGCCCGTAAATATGTCAAAGCTAGCTGGTTGGAAAAATCAAGTCTTGGATTCTACCAATATAAATAAATGAAAAAGAAGTAGAAGAAAAAGTAGACCTAGAAAGGTAGTGGAAAATATGTGTTTGGAGTTTACAGAAGAGCAAGAGATGATGCGAAAAATGGTTCGGGATTTTGCAGAGAATGAAATTGCCCCCTTTATCGAAACAATGGAAGAGACGGACGAATATCCATTGCAGATTATCCGCAAGATGGGTGAATACGGCCTGATGGGTATCCCAATTCCACAAGAATATGGTGGAGTAGGCGCAGACTTCACCTCCTATATCCTAACGATTAATGAGATTGCCAAGGTTAGCGCCACTGTCGGGGTAATTTTATCGGTTCACACCTCTGTTGGGACGAATCCGATTCTTTATTTTGGAACGGAAGAACAAAAGCAAAAATATATACCGAAACTGGCATCTGGCCAGTATATTGGAGCTTTCGCATTAACAGAGCCGAGTGCAGGTTCGGATGCAGGAAAAATACGCACTACCGCAGTGAAAAAAGGCGATAGATATATTCTAAATGGCTCCAAAATCTTTATTACGAATGGCGGGGCTGCTGATACGTATATAACGTTTGCCGTAACCAATCCTGATGCAGGGACTCGAGGCATTTCTGCATTCATTGTTGATAAAGATACCGTGGGCTTCTCTGTAGGAAAAAAAGAAAAGAAAATGGGGTTACACGGTTCCAATACAACGGAATTAATTTTTGAAAATGCGGAAATTCCCGCAGAAAATCTGTTAGGTCAAGAAGGAGAAGGATTTAAAATCGCCATGGCTAACCTAGATGCAGGTCGGATTGGTATCGCTGCACAAGGCCTAGGAATCGCTGAAGCAGCCTTGGATTACTCCATTCAATATGCGCAGGAACGGATTCAGTTTGGAAAGCCAATCGCGGCAAACCAAGGGATTTCCTTTAAAATCGCCGACATGGCTACAGAGGTAGAAGCAGCTAAGCTTCTCGTGTATCAGGCGGCTAAGCTTCGCAGCCGCGGCATTGCATGTGGAAAAGAAGCTTCTATGGCCAAGCGATATGCTACGGATACAGCCATGAAGACAACTACAGAGGCAATCCAAATTTACGGAGGCTATGGCTATACAAAGGACTATCCGGTTGAACGGTTATTCCGTGACGCAAAAATAACACAAATCTATGAAGGAACCAATGAAATTCAAAGAGTAGTCATTTCAAAATATATTTTAGAAGATAAAAAGAATGCAACGAGAGACATTTCTACGAAAAAGCAAACTACTCCAGTGTAAAATGCAACACAAATTTAGCCCCTTTGTACAGACATAATGAGCGAAAAATACATTTGCCTACAGATAGGAGCGAAAGAAGTATGAAGGATAAGCAGTGTTCTTTAAAAGAGGCAGTGCAAAGCATACCAGATGGCAGCATGATAACTTTCAGCGGATTTACCATTTGGCGTCGTCCGATGGCTGCCATCTATGAAATGATTCGCCAAGGTAAAAAAAATCTTCATCTTATCGAGGTCAATTCCGGAACGCATTCTGAGATGCTGATTGGTGCTGGTGCTGTATCAATCTGGGAATCGTGTTGGAGCGGCCATGAACTGTACGGAAAAGTTCCTTATTGTTTAGGTAGGAGTATTAAATCAGGAGAGGTTATTGCGGAAGATTACAGCCATCAACACATTCTTTACCGAATGCAGGCCGGAGCAACAGGAGTTCCTTACCTTCCTACATGGGCCTCACGGGGAACGGACATTTTAAACCCCGATTATGACATGCTCGGAAAAGCAGGCTTACGGGATGGACTGAACCCGCACATTCCTCGTCAAAAGTTTGCGTTTGCACAAGACCCTTTTTATGATGAAGGAGAAATCGTTCTTGTTCCTGCTGCCAAACCAGATGTATGTATCCTTCATGTGCAACAGGTAGGGGAAGAGGGAACCGTCCGGGTGAAGGGGCAGACCTTTTCCGATGAACAAGCCGCTAAGGCAGCCGATAAAGTCATTGTTCTTGCTGAAGAAATTGTTCCTGAGTCCTATCTAAGGGAGAACCCAGACAGCAACTTGCTCCCTAGTTATTTGGTTGATGCCATTGTAGAAGTTCCTTGGGGTGCCCATCCAACCGGTATTTACGGCTGTTATGATGTGGACGGTGCCTTTATTCATGAGTTTGCAACCGCTTCTAAAAATGAGTCCACCCTGGCAGCATGGCTCGATGAGTGGGTATATGGAGTCGACAGCCATGAGGAATATTTGGATAAGCTGAATGTCTCTCGTCTTCTGGACTTGAGGGCTAACAACTATTATAAATACAGTACGCGAGCAAAAAGGGGGAGTAAGTAATGGAAACAGTAAAGATTCAAAATAACTCTTATGCATCCCTTGGTGAGTATACGTCTGCCGATTTGCTTGCCGTGGCTGCTGCCCGAGAAGTGAACGATCATGAGGTTGTTTTTGCCGGCACCGGACTTCCGATGCTCGCAATCATGCTAGCAGCTCAGACCAATGCGGCGGACTGTAAGGTCATTTACGAGGCTGGAACAATCGATTCTAAGGGTTCCTCTCTCCCTTCGTCCGTTGGTGATCCTCGCTGCGCTACGGGCTGTTCGGTTGCCTCCGGGTTAATGGATGTTTTCAATCAGTTACAAAGAGGAAAAGTTGATTTAGCATTCTTAGGCGGAGCAGAAATCGATCAGTATGGGAATGTGAATACGACTGTTGCAGGAGATTACTTAAATCCGATTGTACGTTTCCCTGGCAGCGGAGGAAATTCCGATATTAATTCTCTGTCGAAACGAACAGTCTTCATGATGGCCCAAGAAAAACGACGTTTTAAAGAACAAGTAGACTATCTTACCTCACCTGGATGGCGTGTCCGTCAATGGCCATCTGGTGAATGGGTGCACCGTCGTCAAGCTTACGGCAAAAAATTTATTGGTGGTCCTACCGCTGTTATTTCGAACATGGCAGTGTACCGCTTTCATGAAGAAACTGGACTCATGTATGTAGATACCATTCATCCAGGGATTACAAAAGAAATGCTGCAGGAAAATACCGGGTTTACCCTTGACTTCTCCCGTTGCCAAGGAGAAACCAAACCTCCAACCTATGAAGAGTTGGATATCCTCTATCGCGTGGTCGACCCAGAAGGGATCTTCCTTACGAAAAAGTAACACATAAAACGGTGGTAAGAGTCCTGTACTGTACGAAGCCACTGAAAAGCTTGCGTTATTTATAAATCAATTTTTTTGTCTATTTATTACTCTTTTTCATTCAGAAGCTTAAAGATTCTTTTTAGATTGACAGCGAATATCGTCGTTGCTCCCTGAATGTGCATGCTTGAATTTAGAAACTGGACAAGCAACAAGAAGTTAAGGATCCCATCTTTCCATAGTTGGCCATAAAACAACCTAAAAAGGTTGTTTCAGACTGTAGACAAACTCGAAGAAATTCGAGCTTGTCTACAGTCTTTTATCTTTGCGTGCCCGGCAAGCCGTTAATTGCTAATTGGTGAAAGTCCAATCTGAGTAAGTGCCAAGACGCTCAGTAGCTGACAGGCAACTGGTGAAGAAATTCTAAGGTTGAAGCTCCGTGATAACTCTCTAGAAGAGTGCTAGCAACCTACAAGAAGGAGGCAAAAAGTGGAAATAATTAATGAATCAGATTTTGGCGGTACGCCGTATCAAAAATTATTGAAACACAAAGCAGGTTTTAGGTTGCACTTGGTGAGGTTTTAGAAACACCGTTTCAGGTTAGCAAAATAAAGAAAAAAACCATTCAACTTAAGAATGGTTTTAGTGGTAGATAAGAGAATTCAGAACAATATTGTTTAAGAAGCCTGTAAACTCGATCTATATAGAATTCCTATTATTAGAAGAAGTATAGAGACGAACCAAATGGCTTTATTACCAATAACTTGAATTAAAAATGCCCCGCTTAAAACACCAATTACAAAGCAAGCGATAATAATCATCAATTTGAAAAACTGAATTGCTGCTTCCTTGTCTCCTGTGGTGATAGCGGAATAAATGGATTTCGTTGCGGTCAATAAATTACCTGTTATCATTGTATTGCTATAAGCCAAGTCAGAGATTTTTCGAAAATAAGAATATTGAAGGGATGCAGCAAAAGAAAGCATGAATGTTACCGCAATATTCGGAAATGTGGAAGGTAACAAGCCAATGATTGTAAAGAACAACATTTCCAATAAAATAATGGTTTTTCCTGATATCCCACACAGCCTTAGTTTCTTCTGGCGTTTCAATATTTCTGCAACCACAACTCCTATCATAAAGGCTATGATAGGGAGAATGTGAAGTAAAGCTTGATATAGATTTCCCTGAATCAAATTAATTCCAAATAAAACGAAATTTCCAGTTTGGACATTAGCAAATACTCCGCCTCTCGTTACAAAAGCATATACGTCCAAAAAACCACCTATCATTGTTAATAACATTCCAAAATAAATGGAGTTTGAAGGTAAAAACTTGGGATTTAATTTACCATTTGCACTAAATATTTTATACATCATTTATTCCTTCGTTCTATGTCATCGTGTTGTACCAGAAAAAGTATTCTATACTTTCTCATTCTGGGTGTTAATAATAACTCCTAACCAAAATACATCAAAAAAATTTATAATTACCATTTATATATACAGTAGAAAATCAAATTATTGTTTTGTTGAATGAATCAGACCAAAATTATCAATTAGTTTAAAGGCTTTATTCACAAAAATTAGGCTTGAAAATTTTTTGTTTAACAAAGGGTGCAAGAGTTAAACATTTAGGTCGATGCGATGATCCTTCTTTCTTGTTGTACTAACAACTGGCTTTCGTGAAATATTGAACATAATAATTTAGAGCACGATTTAGGTCTTGATATGTTAATCACACCTTAATAACCAACTTCGACCGATGCGATAACGATGTACATCATATCATTTTTATCTCCCTTTTCCTCTAGGAGAATCCCGCTCGTTGTCATCATTCCGCCATCCATAATTTCCACTGTTACGATTCCAAATGGTAAAACTTTTTTAACAGCATCAATATCGAGTTTCTCCTTATCACAAGGAACTGCCAATTTAACATTTACTCTCATATTATCACGATTGTTATCAGGAAGTACAGACCGAATACCAGGCATAGAATTATAGTGAATCGCATTTTTTATAGCACGAGTTGCTGCAGTCGTAATATTTTGACCATGAACATCGATTCCCATTCCTGTTTCAATAAACATGATTTTTTCCATAATTCGTTTCCGTCCTTTCATTCTTTTTTCTATTTTATTTTACTCTTTTCGTTTTTTCTTTGCATTTGCAGTGTTCGAGTTAATCCCGCTTAATATAGAGCTTGAAGATATTCGTTTTGAGATAATCTAGTGAATAGAAGACAGGATTGTCATTAAAGTCAAAATGAAGCTGTTTTAACAGTATGACCTCGTCACCAAGTTTGTCCGCGGCATTTCGGTCCATGTCGCTGGAGTTGCTTAGCGCACAAATTTCTGTTATTGCATAAGCAATGCTAATTCCCATTCTATGTTTGAGAAAATCAAAGATTGATCCGGAAAATCCTTCGTCAAAGTGGTTAGAGGCGAGTGTCTGCGGAAAAATATTATAATAAAAGGCTACCTTTTTCCCGTCTGCCGTTCTGGAACGTTCCAATACAACAACAGGTTCATCAATCAACAATTGTTTTTTCCATTCTTCCTCAGGATGGCGCGTATAAATATTGATATCCGATTCACTCACCTTATATCCTTCGTTATTCATCATTTGGCCAAGGCTTTGGAGCCTGCTTAGCGGATTAAGGATAAAATCAGAGTTGTCGTTTACATATGTGCCGACTCCGTTCTTACTGATGAGGATTTTTTCCCACTGCAGCATCTTAAGCGCTTCACGGAGTGTGGGACGGCTAACATCAAATTTTTTCGCCAATTCTGGTTCGGAAGGAAGCCTTTCTCCTGGTTTAAATTCTCCTTGTCTGATCCTGCTTTCAATTTCTTCTTTGATTTTAAGATAACGCGGTTTTTCCTTCATCTCTGTTTTATTCCTTTCGGTACATTCGCAATAGATATCATTTTGCCATGTCTAGCATTCTAAGTATATAAAATTGACTGTATATTTACAATTTACTAAAAAAGGAATACATAAATTTAACATTTTATGGATTGAACTTGATAGGGGGCTTGTCTAAAATGAAGATGTCAGACAGCTATAAAAATACAAATAAAAAGGGGGAAAATATTTTTGAGGAAGATCATTGCAAGTTTGATGTCTGTACTGATACTTGCTGGTTCTTTGGTTGTTAGTCCGGCTACTACTCATGCCGCCGTAAACTATTCAGACTTAGCTGCACATTGGGCTCCGCAGATTTTTCAGGATGTCAATGCTGATCTTAACGTAAGAGCAGATTTTATCACGAACTTCAATTATGATGGCGATTATTTAGCGCTTAACAACTGGGACAATCTCGACAACTACAATGAAAATGGTTATGTCTATTACAAAGTATCTGAAACAAATACGCATTACTTCATCGAATACGACTTGTTTCATGCAAGAGATGATGCTTATACTGCGCCTCTTGATGCGCATGAAAATGATTTCGAAGGCTTAATCCTTGTTATTAGGAAGGATGGCTCGACCTATGGACAGTTTCAGTTGATGGAAACGATGGCGCACAACCAGTGGTATGATTATACGAATGATCCGAACATTACATCAGGTTCAGACAACGTTGACGGAGGTGTTCTGTTCAACGGAAGCCATCCTCAAGTATTCTGCCAGGCGAACGGCCAGAGTCCGAGCGGCGGTCATGGTGTACATGCTTACGACGGTTCTTCTGCCCCCGGCGGTGACGGTATTGTATACGATTATACGGGTACAGCCCAATTTCCGACTAATACGTCAGGGAGTTACATGAACCATTACGGCTACGCATTGGTTGAATGGGGAGATCTCTGGAACAGAAGAAATGACCCGAATATTTTCTCTTCCTGGGGCACGTTTGCAGGTGATAATAATACCCCAAATTCTGCAAATGCACCGTGGGGTTGGGATGACAAAGATGACGGCCCTACCTTCCAAGGGTTTAACTGGTCAGACCCGGCTCACCAGGTGGATGTACATCTAGGCGGACTTGGCACTTTTTCACATAGTTATGTTTACAACCCGTATTACTCCCATAAAATTGTGCTCGTCAACACCCAGAGTATGGCGAACCGTGACCCATTCGGCGGCAGCAGCGACATTTACCTCAAGGCATACGTTAACGGTCAAGGCCAGACAGACGCCAGGTTTTGGAAGAAAAACGATGCTCCTTTGTATCAGAATTATAATATCTCCTTTGGTGCGAATGACGCAGAATTCGGCCCTAACTTCTCAGAAAATTACAACACTATCTTTGTAGCAAAACCTTCTAACACGAATGTTGAAATTCATGTATATGATTCAGACGGAACCTCCGGCGACGACGATATGGGTTATGTATCGGCTGTCGTAGCCCCTGGAAACTCAGTAACATGGAATAATGTCGTTACAAGTAATGGCCAAGCAAAAGTATCTGCATATGTGGAAGCAAAATAACTAAATTTTCACAGCGGGAATGTGAATCTATTAAAAGCCTGTCATGAGGTTTCTAGACATCAATTTCAAAAAGGATGGTAGCGATGAAAAAAGTAACGAGTATGGTCTTAATGTTATCTATTTTGGTGTTGATGCTTGCCGGTTGTGGATCAAATGATTCAACGAGTGCAAGTGCAAGTAAGGACAGCAAAGGATCTTCGAATAATAACAGTTCAGCACATATTACTTTAAACGTAGCAACCGCAGGGGATACCAATATGGCGGATTTACAAACGAAACAAGTTGCACCTGATTTCACTAAAGCACATAGCAATGTAGAGGTTAATGTCATCGGTACCGGTCCTGGAGACGCTGGTTCCAGTAAAATCTATGATAAATTAAAAGCTCAAAAAGATGCAGGAAAAACAGATTGGGATATTGATGTTGCAATCGTACATCAAAGCATTATGCAGCAAATGATTAAAGACGATCTTGTTGAAAAGTGGGTTCCAATGTCAGATAACAAGCAATATGTAACATCTCCAGACAGCAAAAACAGTTTAGGTACAAATGTTGATGGTTATGTCATTCCATTGTTCCACAGCCAGGTTGCGATTGCCTACAATCCGGAAAAAGTCAAACAGGTTCCACAAAACTTTGACGAGCTTGAGAAATGGATTAAGGAACATCCTAAACAGTTTGGTTACAACGGAATTAAAAATGGTATGAGCGGTGTTGCGTTTTCTACAGCGTTTCTTTACTGGAAAACGGGTGATTATAAGCAATTAACTGAAGGCCCTTACGACAAAAAGCTGGAAGATAAATGGCCTGCTGTCGTGAAAGAATTGAAATCCCTTCCAGTAACTTATACAAACGGGAATAATGGTACGTTAGATATGTTGAACCGCGGCGAAATCGATATGGGACCTGTATGGGTAGACATGTTCAACCTTTGGAAAGATCAAGGCCGTATGAATCCAAACCTGCACTTGAAAGTCACAGATCCTGGACTGCCAGGACAGCCAATGTATATTGTTATTCCTAAAAATGCTAAAAACAAGGATATGGCCATTAAATATGCAGATAACTTAGCATCACCTGAAACGCAAGCCAAAGTCATTGTTGAATTTAGCAACTGGTATCCTGGAATTGAGGCGAATGCCGTTCTTCCTAAAGTATCTCAACAAGGTAAAGATAAATTATTTAAGGATGTTACATCGGAAGATTTAACGAAGCGTGGTCAATCTTTCCCAATCACAGAATATTTCACAGACCTTAACAAAGCCTTCGAGTAAAATGAAATGATTATTTTAGGGGGAGAAGAAATATGCAGCTTATCCAGCAGCGTAAAGGATTAAATATCATCAGGACCTCCCTCAATTGGCTAGCAGGAGTATTGATATTCACTCCTGCTGTTGCCATTGTGGGTGTGCTATTTATTTATCCATTTTTTCATTCTATGTTGGTCAGTTTTCAAAATAAGGAGAATCAATGGACATTCGATAACTACATAGAAGTGTGGCATCTCTATTCACAGGACTTTTTCTATACGGTTTGGATTTGTTTCGTAAGTCTCGTCTTTCTGCTTTTTCTTACGATTATGCTCGCAGGCTATTTAAGAATTTATCAAAATCGTTTTATCGAGTTTTTATTTAAAGTTCCCCTTTTTGTCCCTTTTGTCGTCGTGGGGCATGCCGTCCGCGTTTTTTTGGCGCCGCACGGAACGTTGAACTCGGCCTTAGTTTTTCTTACAAGCGGCTTGTATAATCCCGATTCTTTCCCGTCGCTGGCATTTACGACAACCGGACTGATTTTTGCTTTATTATGGAAAAATATTGGACTTGCCCTCCTGCTTGTTATAGGAGCTTTTCGAGGGGTGAACAATAGCTATCTTGAGGCGGCAAGTAATTTTTCCGCAGGTGCATTCAGACAAATCTGGGATATCCTTGTTCCAATGTCACGCAAAGCGATTGGTGTCGTAGCGGTATTGATTTTCACTTCCATGATGGGATGTTTTTCGATTCCAGCTATGATGGGAAACGGCGGCGGACATCAAGTATTAATGATGGATTTGTATTATGAAATTGATTATCAGCATAATGCTGGAGCGGCAAATGCGATTGGCGTATTATCTTATCTTGTTTCAATTGGAGCGGCAATTTACTATTTAAAGGCGGTGGCTCATCATGACTAATTTAGCGGTTAATCAACGTTCGAGTTACCCTGTTTCCCAAGGAAGAACGATATCGTTCAAACGATTAACATTAAGATTATTGGTATATGCAGTCTCTATTTTTATTATTCTAGGGCCTTTAACAAGTTTGCTTATTTGGTCATTTGCTGAGAAATGGTATTGGCCCCATCCCATACCGACACAATGGGGCTTTCAATATTGGAGAGAATTAATGTCGGGAAAAATGATCCATTCGTTAGAATTGAGTTTTGGAATCGCCATCATGGTAACCGTTGTTGGGATTATTTTTACCGTGCCCCTTTCTTATTTACTGGCAAGATATAAAATCCCGGCAAAATCTATTGTACTGCTCATCTTTTTACTGCCTCAGGCGTTTCCGCAGCTGCCTGTATTTACAAATACAATGACATTAATGTACCGCTGGGACTTAGTAGGGACTCTGTCTGGTGTTGTGCTCATTCATCTTGTCGGTGCGTTAGTTTTTTCGGTATGGACATTAATTTCCGTGTTCCAATCGATTACTCCGGCTTATGAAGAAGCTGCGATGATGCTTGGTGCTTCGAAATTGAGATCGTTTTTTACGATTGCCTTACCATTGGCATTTCCCGGAATTCTAGCAGCAGCTCTGCTTGTCTTTTTGTACTCATTAGATGAATTTACTGGAAGCTTGTTAATTGGGGCGCCATTTATCACAACCATGCCTATTTATATGTACAACTCCGCAATGGGTTATGAAATGCAGATTGCTTCTGTTACAGCTTTAATATTAATGATTCCCGGTATTTTATTACTTATTTTACTTGAACGGTTTATGAAGTCAGAATATCTTGCAGCTTTCGGGAGGGTTTAACATGGATTTGCTTAAAAGTGGGATTTATATACAGCGCGTGACAAAAAATTATGCAAAGAAACGCGGGATTGAAAATGTTGAACTTGAATTGCCGGGAGGCGGTCTTACAGCAATTGTCGGGCCAAGCGGCTGCGGTAAGACGACACTGCTCCGGTCTTTAGCAGGCTTTTTGCAAATTGATAAAGGTAATATTTTTTTTGGAGACAAAGATGTAACCCTTCTTTCTCCTCAAGAACGGGGTGCGGCAATGGTTTTTCAAAATTATGCACTTTGGCCGCATATGAGTGTATTTGATAATATTGCATACGGCTTAAAAATTCTTAAGGTTCCTCGCATGGAAAGGGAACATAGAGTTTATAAGATCTTGGAAAGCGTTGAAATCAGTGCGGAAGATATCAAAAAAAGGCGGCCATCCGAATATTCAGGAGGCCAGCAGCAGCGAATTGCCCTGGCTCGCTCACTGGTGATTCAGCCCAAAGTATTGCTTTTAGATGAACCACTGTCAAATCTTGATGCCAAAGTACGTCAACGGCTGAGAGTGGAAATTCGGGAAATCCAGCAAACATTTGGCATTACTACTGTATATGTAACGCACGATCAAGAGGAAGCATTATCCATGGCCGATTATGTTGTGGTTATGAATGAGGGGAAAGTGGAGCAGGCCGGAAAACCGGAGGAAGTGTACCGCAATCCTTCATCCTATTTCACAGCGCAATTTCTTGGTGAAAGTACAACCATACAGATTGATTATCATGGTAAACCGATGCTGCTGGTGATTCGGGCAGAGGATGCTAGGCTCTCCAAAAACGAAGCAATGGTTTCTACACCTTCAAGTTTGCAAATCACGGAAAACGATTCAGTTTTGATCCTGCAGGGCTATGTGAAGGAACAGCTCTTTGTAGGATCAAGATATCGACATGTTATCGATATTGGCGGTCAAATTGTTTTTGTTGATGACAATCAGCCCTGGCGGCATGGTCCTATCCTTGTGACTTTGCCAAAAGAGAGGGCGTTTTGGTTCAACGACGTGAAGCAGGCCCATTCCTTGGGGGTATCTTAATGAAAAAAACACAAGTTTATTTTCTCAATGTAGGATGGGGGGACGCCCATTTTATTGTACACCCGTCCGGCAGATTGACACTAATCGATGGCGGGGATGCAGACCCCAGTCAACAGGAAGATTATCCTCTTAGCTGGATGGACCGTCATGGGTTTGATACTTTGGACTACATGATTTTAACGCATCTCCACGATGATCATATGAACGGATTATTAGATGTTGTTAGGCATAAGAACGTTTTACGGGCGGTTTTGCCTTACGAACCTTTTACTTTGCCGGAATTAGCAACGGAAGCCACCCAGAATAATGCTGTTGCCTTGCAAGCTTACCTTTTGCTTAAAAGATATATCGAGTTTATTAATCTATTAAATGAACATCATGTAACTATTATTTGGCGACGGGAATTTAAGAAAACAGGTCAAATCGTATGGGACGAGAAAGGGGTCACTCTTAACCACCTTTATCCATCGATTCATGACCCGCTTCCTGCACATCAAGCCTTGGAATATTTGTTGGAAAATCTGAAGGAACAGCAAACACTTAAAGAAGTCGAACAGCAGCTTACCCATTTTTTTCACCTGTCCAACCACGATAGTTCTGTTTTTCTTTTAGTGGACGAACAAGAAAAAGATAAAGGTGTCCTATTCGGAGGAGATCTAATGAAGGAGGAGTGGGAAATCCTTTGCAGGAACCCACATTTAAAAGCAAAAGTATGGAAGGCTCCGCACCATGGGTTAGATGATGCGTGCACCATCGAAACGTTGCGGAATCTTCATCCTGCACATGTTATCATACCAGTTTGTACAGCGCGATCCGGCCGTCAGCTAAAAATTTGGAAAACATTAATGGAAGCTGTTGATATTGAACTGGACCTGACTGGAAATTATGACAAAGGATCTTACCGTAAGCTGGAAGGCCCTATTGAGGTATTTATTGGTTCAAAATAAAGGAGTATGAGTGTATATGATAGAAGAATATCTAAAATTTGCAGAAGCAATTGCCCGGGAGTCAGGTGAATGGATTGTCAGTCATCGCGGAAAATTCACAGATTTGCAGTGTAAACGTAATCATGTGGATTTAGTGACAGAGATTGATAAAGACAGTGAGTCTTTCCTAATCGAGCTGATTACAAGAAAATATCCAAATCATTGGATTTTATCTGAAGAAATGTCCGGATTGAGCAGAGACTTTCATATTATTGAGAATAAAGACGAAATCGGGTGGATTATTGACCCTTTAGATGGAACGATGAACTTTGTACACGATGTCCCGCATTTTGCTGTTTCCATTGCTATAGTGAAGCATGGGCGTCCTATTGTGGGGGTTGTTTATGAGCCTAATCATAAGGAGCTTTACTCAGCAGCAATAGGCATGGGGGCTTTTTTAAATGGTAAAAAAATGACTGTTTCAGAGACAAAGGAAATCAAAAATAGCTTACTGCACACGGGGTATTGTGCAATGGATTGGATTGAGGGAGGCGATAAAAATAAAGAATTTCCGCTATTTTTTGGGAAATGCCGTTATTTGAAAGTTTCCGGCTCAGCTGCGTTAGATTTGGCTTATGTTGCAGCGGGACGATTAGAGGGCTATTGGCAAAGTGGATTGTCACCCTGGGATATTGCTGCAGGCGTTCTCTTGGTCGAGGAAGCCGGAGGCAAGGTTACGGGAATCAATCAGCCCTTTTTACTTGAAAGCGGAGAGGTTATAGCAAGTAATGGCAGGATTCATGAACAAATCCAAGCCACATTACAAAATTAGCTTACATAATGGCAGGCTCGCTCGTAGAAAAATAGTTTAAAAGAAGAAGTGAGGGTGTCCCAAAAGTTTGGGACACTTTTTATGTTTAGAGGTGAGGTATTTTTGAAAATCATTAATTCAAATGCACTTAAAAAAAGAACAAAACTGTTAATTTTGCAAGGGCCATTCCAATTTTGTAAAAAGGAATGAAGCGTTTTTAAATAGAATTATTAGAATCATTGGCAAATGTATTTTGTAAAAAATACAGTATACATAAATCGCCCCTTACTTTTTGACCAATTTCAATATAACCGTTAGGAGAGGATAAAATGGTGATCAAACGAGGAAATGGAGAAATAATCGAAGATATGGATGTATCAGTTATTCCTGTGATAAATCCAGCGAATGGTGAAGTAATTTCGACTGTTCCAAATGGTGGTGCAGCGGAAGCAAAACAGGCAGTGGATGAAGCTTATGAGGCATTATCCGGTTGGTCGAAAAAAACGGCAGCCGAACGGGGAGAACGTTTACTGGAGTGGTACAAGCTAATTGATGAGGAAAAAGAAGAAATTGGGGAAATCATGACCCTAGAACAAGGAAAGCCATTAAAAGAAGCAATCGGCGAAGTCGTGTATGGAAACAGTTTTGTCTCATGGTATGCAGAAGAAGGGAAAAGAATATATGGGGAAACAATTCCTGCCTCACATGAAAAGAAACGGATTATTGTCTTAAAACAACCGGTTGGTGTTGTCGCAGCGATTACACCTTGGAATTTTCCTGCTGCTATGATTACAAGAAAAGTAGCACCGGCATTGGCAGCTGGATGCACGGTAGTCGTGAAACCAGCAGAACAAACCCCGTTAACTGCTCTGAAACTGGCAGAGTTAGCCCACAAAGCAGGTATTCCAAAAGACGTATTCCATGTGGTTACTGGCGATGCCAAGGCAATCGGCGAAACATGGCTGCAGGACGAACGGGTTAGGAAAATCACTTTCACTGGTTCAACAGAGGTTGGGAAACTCTTAATGCGCGGCGCTGCCGATACAGTGAAAAAAATCTCACTTGAACTAGGCGGTCATGCACCGTTTATCGTCTTTGAAGATGCTGATTTAGATCAAGCTGTTTCGGGAGCAATTGCTTCTAAATTCAGAAATGCAGGACAAACTTGTGTATGTGCCAATAGATTCTATGTTGAAGAATCCATTGTGGATGCTTTTTCAGAGAAATTTAGTGCAGCAGTAAAAGAATTGAAAATTGGAAATGGGTTGAAAGCAGAAACGGAAATTGGACCGCTTATTGATGCAAGAGCCATTCATAAGATGGAAGAGCATATTTCCGATGCGGTACAAAAGGGCGGAAAGATAAAAGCAGGAGGAAACCAATTTTTCTTAAGTGGTGGCTACTTCTTTGAACCGACCGTTTTACTGGATGCCAACGATGATATGCTTTGTATGAATGAAGAAACATTTGGACCGCTTGCTCCGATTGCCACCTTCAAAAGTACAGAAGAAGTGATTCAAAAGGCAAATGATACGCCATACGGACTAGCTGCCTATGTATTTACGCAAAACATAAATAAAGCAATTCAAGTCTCCGAGCAATTGGAATATGGAATCGTCGGTTTAAACGATGGAGTTCCGTCTGTCGCCCAAGCTCCATTTGGCGGCTATAAACAAAGCGGCTTAGGCCGTGAAGGTGGACATCATGGAATAGAAGAATACCTTGAAACCAAATTTATTTCTATTGCGCTTACTTAATATTATAGAAGGAAAACGCACGCGAGTTCTAAAGCGTGCGTTTTTTTATTACAGCGTAGATTAAAGCATCTAGTGATAAAGCATTTTTTAACTTGTAATTTATTTCAATCTCCTATATATTTAATAAGCATTAAATATTAATTATATTATTGGATTAGGTTGTAAGATAAAGGGGGATTCAAGATGGAGAAAAGGGATCCGCTTATTGATCGAGTTCAGACGGCGCTTCAAGAAGTGATTCGAAAAATGCAGGCAGAAATGTTGAAAGATATGAATGCCCAAGGAATTACCTTGTCACAATTTATCGTGCTATCACTGATTCAAAAGCAAGGAAGCTGTAAAGTATCAGAGCTTGCTGAACATATGGATGTGAAGCCGAGTGCGGTGACATTTATGATGGACCGTTTGGAGCAGCATAATTTTATTATGCGAGAGCACGATAAAAAGGATCGACGTGTAGTAAATATTCGCCTTACTGAAATAGGTGAAGAGAAATTTCAAACCATATTAGTGGAACGAAAAGCAATTGTCAAACGGTATCTTTCTCATTTATCAGAAGCTGATCTTACGCAGTTTGCAGAGATTGCTGAAAAACTTGCCGAAGCATCTGCTTTAGAAGAAAGAAAAGAATAAGGAGAGATCATCATTGGAAACACATCATTATAATCGAACATTATTGTTAATCGGACTGATTATTGCAATGTTCTTTGCTGCGCTTGATGGTACGATTGTAGGAACGGCCATGCCGCGCATTGTAGGAGATCTTGGCGGTCTTAGTATGATGACATGGATGACAACGGCTTATTTGCTTACGTCAACAACGGTTGTCCCGATTGCTGGGAAGTTATCAGATTTACTCGGACGCCGGTCAGTTTATGTGACAGGGCTCATTATATTTATGGTTGCTTCTGCTCTATGCGGAACGGCTACTACGATGACGCAGCTCGTTTTATACCGGGCTTTGCAGGGAATCGGTGGCGGCGTCTTAATGCCAATGGCGATGATCGTAATTGGCGATATTTTTACAGGAGCACAACGTGCAAGATTTCAAGGAGTCTTCGGCGGGATATACGGTCTTGCCTCTGTGATTGGGCCGCAAATAGGCGGCTGGATTGTTGATCACTTAAATTGGCACTGGGTATTTTATATTAACCTGCCTGTTGGAATCATTGCGACGATTTTTATCGCAATGGGGATTAAAGCGAAGAAGCATACTGGACCGATTGAATTCGATATTGCAGGTATGATTACGATGATTGTCGGTATCGTTAGCTTACTTCTTGGTCTTAGCTTTGGCGGAAAAGATTATGCTTGGAATTCCTGGCAAGAGATTGGCATGTTTGTACTAGCTGCGATTGGGTTAGTAAGCTTTGTAATCGTAGAAACGAAAGCGAAAGAACCAATTTTGCCCATGCATTTGTTTAAAAGCAGAGTCTTTACCCCTCTTAGTATGATTGGATTTTTCATGAGCATCGGGATGTTTGGTGCTATTACGTTTGTTCCGTTCTTTATGCAAGGGATTGTTGGGGTAAGTGCGACACAATCAGGTACGATTATGACCCCGATGATGCTTTCGCTTATTGTGGCGAGTATTATCGGTGGGCAAATTGTATATAAAATAGGGATGAAAACGCAAATTATTCTAGGCATGATCATTATGGCTAGCGGCTTCGGTCTCTTAACTACGTTAAATATGCAAACGACCCAGCTCGTTGCGACTTCTTATATGGCTATTATTGGGTTAGGGATGGGATTTGTTATGCCAACACTAACGCTTGCGTTGCAGGAAACCTTTCCACCAAAAGAACTTGGCGTAGTTACTTCATCGAGCCAATTTTTCCGCTCCATTGGGGGGACGTTTGGTATTACCGTATTAGGAGCTGTTATGAACAGTAAATCCGGAACACTGCTCACCGACAATCTGGTTCCGTATTTAAATACACTGCCTCCACAAGCAGCGCCTATTGCTGCAAAGATGAAGGACACCATCGCAACCAATCCGGAAAGTCTGTACCAAATGCTCTTTAATCCCGATGTATTAAAGCAGCTACCAGCAGCCTTAACGGATAAAATCGTCCCAATCTTAAAAACATCTTTAATGGATACGCTCCACAGCGTATTCTTCACAGGACTGGTATTTATCATTGTTGGGGGTGTATGCACCCTATTCTTACAGAAAATAAAATTGAATAAACGGCAAAAACCAGAGGGAAGAAAAAAGAAGGTAGAAGAGGTCGCGGTACCAGCGACGGATCATTAAAGAAGAGAAAAGCTGCACCTTGATACATAGGTGCAGCTTTTTTTTAGTATTATATTAAATCCCTTTTAAAAATCTAAATCATGGCAGTACTTTCGGACCAATCGTGATGCTTTTGATTGGCTGATGGATAAGTGATCGGCTACTTTCCTTGTGCTTCTGAATTTCTTATAAGAATGGACAATGAGGTCTTTTTCGAGTTCTTCTAATGCTGCGTGTAATGTGGAATTTTGGAGTTTTTGCATTTGGTTATCTTGGACCTTTCTATTTTGGTTGTGTGCTTCTTTACTTAGGGGTTCTAGTTCATTTTTTTGCAGAAATAGAAATGGTAAATCAGCAACTTGAATACTGTTGTCGCTTGTTACAACAAGGCTTTCCACTGTATTTTCTAATTGACGTATATTACCGGGCCAAGAAAAGTTATAAAAAATATTAAGGACTTCTGGCGATATAATGCGATTGACTTGATACTTTTTATTGAATTCGGAAAGAAAATAGTAAGTGAGTGGAATGATATCTTCTTTCCTTTCTCTTAGTGGTGGTATTTGTATGTTCACTACATTCAGTCGATAATATAAATCTTCTCTAAATTGTTTTTTCTGTACCATTTCATATAAATCACGATTTGTAGCAGAAATAATACGAATATCGACTTTCTTCACTTGTCTGCTTCCAACAGGGAGAAATTCATTATCTTGAATGACCTGTAGAAGCTTTGCTTGAATATGCAAAGGAATTTCCCCAATTTCATCTAAAAAAACTGTGCCGCTATTTGCTATTTCAAGTAATCCTTTTTTACCGTTTTTGGCTGCACCGGTAAAAGCTCCTTCTGTGTATCCGAAAAGCTCTGATTCTATTAAATGTTCTGGAATAGCAGCGCAGTTAATAGACAAGAAAGGTGAGTTTTTTCGATGGCTCCTATTATGGATGGTTTTGGCCAACACCCCTTTTCCTGTACCAGACTCCCCTTGAATTAAGATGGTAGTGTCAACTGAAGAGATTTTATCGCAAACCTTTAATACATTGTTCATCTTTTCATTGTTTGTAATGATGTTTTCTTTGAACGAATTATTTTCAATCGTTACTTCTACTTCTTGCTCAACTGGGATAAACAGCTCTTTATAGTTTGCTTCTTGAGCCGTCGTAATGATCATTTCAATTTCCTGATTATCATTTAGCAAAGGTATGGCAGTTGTAATGAGCTCCTTCCCAACATGAGACATTTGCTTTATTGTAACGGGCTTCTTTTCTTTTAACACGAATGGAAGAATACTAGGTTTCCAATATCCTTTGGAGAATAGTTCATCATTATGCTTTCCTACGATTTCACTTAGTAGTGTTCCATAATGCCTTTCACATGCTTTATTTGCGTAAATAATGTAAGCATCTTTGTTTACAACATAAATTTCGTTAGGCGAATGATCTAAAATTTTTTTCAATATTTCAGCACTCATTTCGATTTTGTCTTCATTATTCATTAGCATGATCTTGGCCTCCTTACGATATAGGATGAGTCTAAACAGACTTAAATGAGTCTAAAGTGTATAAATTGAGTCTATTATAAACTATATTTATATGGTAAAAAAAGTAAAAATACTGAATTAGAGATAATTTTAAAGTTGGCATCAATCTTGCATTAAAAGTAATGAAAGCAATTTTAAAAGGGAAAGGGGGAACTTGCTACATGAATACAAAGGAAAACGTAGAAAAAGTAGAGTATACATTACCTTACCATCAATATGTTGATCCGAAGGTCTTAGAGGAAGAAAGAAAAAATATCTTTTATAAAAATTGGATTATGGTGGGGCATACAAGCCAAGTGGAGAAAGTTGGAGACTTTTTCACATTCGATTTAGCGGGAGAGCCAATTATCGTAACACGGGGGGAGAATGAAGAGCTTCATGCCTCTTATAATATTTGTCCACACCGTGGTGCAATTGTGGAACGTGCGGAATACGGAAATAAAAAAGTTTTCCAGTGTATCTATCATGGATGGACCTTTCATTTAGACGGAACAGTGAATAAAACTCCAAATTTCAAGGAAAACGAACTGCAAGATCATAAGTGTATGACTTCTATTCGTTTAGAAGTATATCAAGGGATGATTTTTGTCAATCTCGATCCGGACGCACCTGATCTTCAAACGATGTATCGAACATTTTTAGATCAGATCGACGAATATACTTTTCTTCCTTCATTGAAGCTAGTTAGAGAAAATCGCCGTGTGATTCACGCAAACTGGAAGTCTGTTATTGATAATTACTTAGAATGTGATCATTGTAGAATTGCACATCCAGCTTTTACAAAAACATTTGATTTGGAAAATTATAGCATTATTCCTTATGATAATTTTTCCTATCAATGTACGGTTGGAAGCAATGGTGAAGAGGAATCAGGTGCTCGTTTTTATTGGATATGGCCAAACACAATGATCAGTATCTATCCGGGGAGCGAGAATATTTCAACGACGCAAATTATCCCGGTTGATGAAAAAAGTACATTAGCAATCTATCGTTATTATTTTGTGAATGAAAACTTAACGAAAGAAGATGAAGCTTTAATTAAATTTGTTGATCAGGTGCGAGAAGAAGATTTTGAAATAGTTGAGCTTTTGCAAAGTGGATTACATTCTCAAGCGTTTGGAAAGGGAATCTATTCACCGACCGAGCATGCTCTACATCATTTCCATCAATTGTGGAAACAAGCTATGGAATGATTCAATCGATTCACCTATCCACCTGCATTAGCAGGTGGATATTTATGAAAGCGCTTTATGGAGAGGGTTACGCAAATATCAGATAAGAAGGAAGGGGAGGATCTACGATATGAAACAATCAAATGTAGAGAAAGGTATCTTTTGGTCGGCTCTAGCTATAGTTGCTGCTTTAGTGATACCCGTTTTGTTTAATCCGAAACAAGGAACCGCCGTTCTTGGAGATCTTCATCATTTGATTGCAAAAAGTTTGAGTTCCATATATTTATGGTCTGTCGTAGTTGCGTTAGGCTTCTTGATGTGGCTAGCCTTTAGTAAATATGGAAAGATAAAATTTGGTGAACCAGATACGAAACCGGAATTCTCAACATTTAGCTGGTTAGCCATGTTATTTACAGCTGGTATTGGTGCAAGTATTACGTACTGGAGTGCCATTGAATGGGCTTATTATTACACAGAACCTCCTTTTGGGGCTCAGCCTAAAACGATCCAAGCAGCGGATTGGGCGGCTACGTATGGATTATTTCATTGGGGCTTTAGTGCTTGGGTATTGTATTGTCTACCTGCATTGCCGATTGCCTACAACTTATACGTGAGGAAAAACTCGAGTGTAAAATTAAGTGCAGCTTGCGGGGGAGTTCTCAAAAAGGGAGAAAATGGTTGGATAGGAAAGTCTATTGACGTTTTCTTTATGGTAGGTCTTGTTGGAGGCATAGGAGCAGCTTTAGGACTAGGACTTCCATTGATTTCAGAAGGTATTTCTAATTTATTTCATATAACCCGAACTTCTACGCTAGATATAACCCTCATCGTAATATTGACATTAATATTCTGTGTTAGCACGTATTTTGGACTAAAAAAGGGCTTGAAACGATTAGCTAATATCAATACGTATCTCTTCTTAGCACTATCTGCCTTCGTTCTTTTAGCTGGCCCAACATTGTTTATTATTTCAAGATTTACAGATAGCGTTGGTATTTTACTACAGAACTTCTTCCGTATGAGTTTCTATACTGATTCTATCGCTCATTCTGGCTTTCCAGAGGCTTGGACTGTATTTTACTGGGCATGGTGGATCACTTGTGCTCCGTATATGGGAATCTTCGTAGCGAAAATTTCAAAAGGAAGAACGATCAGACAAGTTATTTTTGCCGAATGTATTGGGGGAACAATCGGATGCTGGACAGCCTTTTCCATTTTTGGCAATACAGGACTTTACTTTGAACTTCACAAACTTGTACCTGTAATCGACATTTTAGAGAAAAAAGGTGGAGAAGCCGCCATTGCTGCAATATATCAAGGGCTTCCTGGCGGTAATATTGCATTGTTAGTCATCGTTATCATTACCCTTATATTTCTATCTGCTACACTAGATTCTTCTTCTTACACGTTAGCAAGTGCAGCTTCTAAAACATTATCATTGGACGGGGAACCAGCTCGTTGGCACAAAATATTTTGGGCTTTCGTGATTGAACTTGTGGCATTTTCAATGATGTTTGGAGGAGGTCTACATGCACTTCAATCCGTAGTAGTTATTACATCTGTTCCACTTATATTAATAATGGCAATGGCAGCAATATCACTAGTTAAATGGATAAAAGAGGATCAAATTAAGAAAGAAGTAGAAATATACAATGAACAAACCTCAAAACGTTCTTCTTGATAGAATCAATCCGGCAGAAAAATAGTTTTCTGTCGGATCTATTATTTTATTAAATTTCTGCCTTCCTCTTATATCTACCCTTCCTTGTCTTCTGTACTTGCTGAAACCTCTTACTAACCAATTCCTTCATTTTGATAAAATAATTTACTTATATTTTTATCAATGTTACACTTCAAATTGCCTATTAACATTGCTAAATAAGAGAGGAGACAATACATGCAGAAAGAAACCAAACTTGTTCCAGTTATGGCTGCACTTATTTTAGGTATTTTCGTGGCATCATTAGATAATACAATTGTTGCGACGAGTATGGGATCGATTATTGGCGACCTAGGTGGTCTAGATAAATATGTATGGGTAACATCTGCATATTTAGTCTCAGAGATGGCTGGTATGCCAATCTTCGGGAAGTTATCAGATATGTATGGTCGAAAAAGGTTTTATATGATTGGGATTTTGCTGTTTTTAGCTGGATCCATGTTATGTGGAACTGCACAAACGATCGTGCAGTTATGTGTTTTTCGTGCGATTCAAGGAATTGGTGGAAGTGCGC
This sequence comes from Ectobacillus polymachus, assembly GCF_048159605.1. Taxonomy (NCBI): domain Bacteria; kingdom Bacillati; phylum Bacillota; class Bacilli; order Caryophanales; family Bacillaceae; genus Ectobacillus; species Ectobacillus polymachus. The sequence continues at coordinate 135,529 of NZ_JBLREB010000001.1, forward strand.
TGATGCCAATTGCATTCACGATTATTTGGGATGTCGTTCCTATGGAAAAACGCGGCAAACTGAGTGGCGTATTCGGTGCGATCTTCGGTTTATCGAGTATCGTTGGTCCTTTATTAGGTTCGTTTATTACCGATAATTTTCACTGGCGTTGGATTTTCTACATTAACATTCCAATTGGTTTAATTGCATTATTCTTAATTCTTACCTTTTACAATGAATCAAAAAGACACACACATCAGAATATTGACTGGCTTGGAGCCATTCTTCTTGTTGGCTTCTCCGTATCACTTATGTTTGGACTTGAATTAGGCGGGGGTACATACGCTTGGGATTCATGGCAAATCATTTCGTTATTTGTCTTAGCTGTATCTTGCTTTGTCATTTTTATGTGGGTAGAGAAAACGGTAAAAGATCCGATCTTACCTTTTGCATTATTTAAAGAACGTTTGTATACAAGCAGTGCTTTAATCGGAATGTTTTACGGAGCTGCCTTTATGGTGTCTACCGTGTATATCCCGCTATATATCCAAGGGGTAACTGGTGGAACGGCGACAAACTCAGGTTTATTATTATTACCGATGATGGTTGGTACAAGTATCGGTGCCCCAATTGGCGGAGCACTTGCAAATAAGATCAGTTATAAACGCATTATGATTATGTCTGGAATTGTGATGGGGATAGGAACGTATTTCCTTACCACATTAGAACCTAATACACCAAGATGGATGTTAACCATTTATATGTTCATTGTTGGAATTGGAGTAGGGCCTTCATTTTCTGTACTTAGTATGGCTTCTTTGCAGAAAGCATTGCCACAACAACGAGGAATTGCAAGTTCAACAAGTAACTTCTTACGTTCATTAGGAATGACCCTTGGAATCACGATCTTTGGTGTCATTCAAAAAAATAGTTTCTCTGCAGGATTACCAGAAAGCTTGAAACAAGGTGGGCTTGGCAAAGATAGTAGAGCCTTACTATCTCCTCAGTTACGTTCGCATATTCCGCCAGACATTTTAAACCATATTACAGAAGTGTTAACGAACTCTATCACAACGACATTTTTATGGACGTTTGTTCCACTCGTCATTTCTTTTGTCTTTATTCTTTTCATGAGTAAAGAAAAATTATCTGATGCCAAAAGACAACAACAAGCGGGATAGATAAGTATTTTGTCCCTATTAAATATTAAAATTAATTGCAGCAAATTATGTTTTTGCAGGAGATGATACTCCTGCATTTTTTTGTAGTGAGGCTAGTTGTTAAATTATAGACAAATTTAATTCTGGAAAAAGCTATTAAAAATACCTAATTATATAGTAATATAATGAAAGCAGGAAATTTCTAAGAGTTTTTAGAACCTGTAGATATGAAATTTTTAAACTTTGTGAAGGAGGAAAAACAGATTTAAAAAGAATATAATTAGCGAAAAATATAATGTATTAATCGAATATTTCGGTTATTAATAAATAAATGAGGGTAGGGATCTATATGTTTTGTCATAATTGCGGTGAAAGAGTAGAGAGGAATGGGGCTAAATTTTGTTCTTCATGTGGAGCTCCATTACAAAATATTAGAACTACTGATTTACAGGAAACAGCAGCAGCTTCGCAAGAGAGAGAAATAACGAATGAGTCTGCATGGAACGATTCATCAGAACATGTTACGGATAGAGAAGAAAAACTATATTATCAAGAGCAATTCCGTAAATTTGATGAGAACAATGGTGCTTTCAAAGTGACTTGGAATTGGGCAGCTTTCTTTTTCGGATGGATATGGTATTTGTATAAAGGAATGGTTGGAAAAGGTATTCTCTATTTATTTCTTCTTGCTTTTCTTGCCTTTAGCATTCAATTTCCGTTTGTAATTTGGATACTTACTGGTATCATTGGAAACTATGATTATTACTTGTATAAAAGAAAAAACACACAATGGTGGTAAGATCCTTACAATCTACTGAGAGATGAAAATTATTTTACGTTACTTTACATATGGGGAGAAGAGTTATAAACGCCATCTCATAGAAATTTGAGATGGTATTTTTCTATTTTCAGGATTTTTAGTATACTTACTATCTCGTAAATTATGATTCATAATTAGGATTTTCGAAAACATAAAATAATGAATACAGTTTGAGAAAGGAAAGCCTTAAAATACATAAATAATAGAGGTGTTGATTAACATGGGGCTTAGATTTCGAAAGAGTTTTAAAGTCGCACCAGGTATTCGTATGAGTGTTAGCAAAAGCGGTGTTGGTATGAGTGTCGGAGGGAAAGGGCTGCGGTATAGTGTGCATTCTAGTGGAAGACGACAAACAACTGAAAGTATACCAGGTACCGGAATTTGAGGATATAGTTTATCATTAATAGTGTGGAACCATATCATAATTAAAGTAGACTTTGTTCTTAAGGTATTGATAATACTATAGTTACAGGGTTCTTATACATCAAAATTGTAGTATGTTCTAAGGAATGCTTTGTGTTGGTAACACTAAGTATTCCTTAGAATATTTTTTTGTTTTGGGATATTGGTCATAATGTTGTTAAAGATTGTAGTATTACACAGTTTTAAATTAAATTCACATCGTATTGTTTCAGCAAAGTCATTATAGCATCTTTGGGTGCAGTCTCTGTAATAATACCATGGAAATCTGCTATATTTGAAAAATTAAAGATTCCATATAGATTGAATCTCTCATTTGGCGCCATTAGGTATAATTCTTTAGATATACTCATAATTGCCTTTTTAGTACCTGAATCCTCGGAGACGCCAGAACTAACGCTTCCGTCACTAAGATCTATTCCACTACAACCTAAAAATGCTTTATTGCAACGATAAAGATTAATTTGTTCAATAGCAACTGAACCTATATTTCCACCTACAAAAGGATTAAAATCTCCTCCAATAAAAATTACTTGCATCTTTAAATCTAAGTGAAGTAGTGATGATATTTCAACCATATTTGTTATTAGAGTAATATTCTTAGGATTTTGTATAAGCAGTTTTGTAAGGAAATAGGAAATACTTGATGAATCTAAAAAGATTGTATCAGTATCTTTAATTAGCTCATATGCTTTTTTAGCTATGATTTCTTTTAAATCTGTAATATTTTCAACTCTTTTAAAGAAACTCTCTGCATTTGTAATAGTACGATTTATATTAATAGCACCGCCATAAGTACGTTGTAATAAGTTGTTATTCTCTAAAACACGAAGATCTTTTCTGATCATACTTTCACTTACTTTAAATTGTTTACTTAAATCTTTTACTAATACTTTTCCTTCTCTTTCTAATTGCTCTAATATATGCTTGTGCCTTTCTTCGATAAACATAGTTTCCTCCAATTGATTCTCATTTAATTCTATTTTAATAACAATAATATAAAAATACAATTAAATTGTTGATTAAATGGGAATGAATGATATAAAATGTGATTAAATAGGATGAAACGCAACAAAGCAGGAACGTTTAATAGTGGAGGACGATGGAATTATGAAAAAGGCAATATTTTTTGATATTGATGGAACTTTATTAGATTGTTTAAATGGAATCATAGATATTACATCAAGAGTAAAAAAGGCTATACATGCGTTGCAAGCGAATGGTGATTATGTTTTTATTGCATCAGGCAGACCATACGCTTTTTTAAATGAGGCTATACGTAATTTTGGGTTTGATGGTCTTGTACTTACTAATGGATCATATGTAAAAGTCAAAGAAAAATGCATATATAAGGAGTCTATGAAGAAAGATTATGTAAAAGATTTGGTATATAATTTTGAACAGCGCAATATTCAGTATATATTACAGGGAGAAACTTATTCATATATAAAAGATGAAAACAAAAAATTGCATTCATATTACGATTCATATAATATACCTAAAACATATTTAGAAGGTAATTTTAATCATGAAGAAATAGACATATATAAAATTGAAATGTTATGTTGTGATCTAAAAGGAATAGATTATTGTCTTTCATTAGGAAATGGCGAATATACTTATATGCATGATGAAGAGAACGGTGTTTTTGAATTATATTCAAAAACAAACTCAAAAGCTTCAGGAATAATAAAAGTGCTGGATTATTTGAATATTCCATTAGAAAATAGTTATGCATTTGGTGATGGAAAAAACGATATTGAGATGTTATCAACAGTAGGTTGTGGAATAGCAATGGGTAATGCGGATGATTATGTAAAAAGTTTTGCTAAAAAAATTACAGATACAGTGGAAAATGATGGAGTAGCTTTAGAAATAGAAAGGTTTATTTTATAAAGAAACTTTAGAAAACACTAGTCTCCATTCTCTATCGTAATTGTGGTGAAGTATTGCTTTTTTTATATAAAGATTTTCAACAATCAGGCGCAATTCTGCAGCAAGAATGGTGCTCTTTCTTTATGTTAAGGGTCATTTTATGGAGTAACAAAAATACCCAATTTCTCAACTAATGAAGAGAAATTGGGCTTTTTATTTAAATTTGGTGTTTGGATTTCTTAAACCGATAGAATCCAGTCGGCAATGTCATTTATAACTTGTTTATCTACATGTTGCGAAACATCATACTCTTCTTTCACTTTTAATATATCACCATAAACAGAAGGCATAAACAAATGATTCAAGTTCGGATAAAGTTTACATGTTACATTTCGCATATCACTCAATAAATGTTTGTAACCATTAAAATCTTTTTCTACTGATACATGGAAGTCTTTATCTCCTTGTAAAATGAATACTGGCTTTTTCAATATCTTTAGATAATTTGTAGATGGATGTTCGCCCATTTCTTTAAAGTAGTAGGCTCTAACATGTTCTCCTAAAACTGCGGTTGATTTTGCTTCTTTATCGCTTAGATTATAGATGTTGTCAAATTTTGATGATAGTGCTGCTACTTGTTCCTTATCAACCATTTTCGAAAACTGTTCCATCATAATTTCCTCTAATTTACGTGGAGAACCGCCCATAATAATGATTCCAGCAAAATTTCCACCTTCTGCATCAATTCGTGGAGCTAACATCCCTCCTAAACTATGGCCGATAATAAATATTTTGTTTGAATCAATACGTGCATCTTTTCGTAAGAAATCAGCTGCAAGGATGGTATCTTCAATGGTTTCTTCTTTAACTGATATTCCAGTATCGTTGATCATTTCATTGCCATATACGAATGTTCTCTTGTCATATCGCAGCACTGCAATTCCTTGTTCTGACAAACCTTCGGCAAGGTCTTTAAAAGGGGTATTATTTCCGACTTTTTCATCCATGTTACTTGGGCCAGAGCCTTGAACCAATACAACCACAGGAAACAAAATATTAGCTTCATCAGGAATGGTTAATATTCCATTAAGAGGATATTTTGTTTCAGCACCTATAACAATTTTTTCATCAGCCATTAGTATTCCCTCCTAAATTTTCCTTAAGTTTATCAACGATACGTTTGAATTTCGGTTCACCCTGCAAAGGTAAAAAAACAGGATTTTCTGCAACACTTTGTACTATGCTTTCTTTTATTGTCTTTTCGTCTCTTGGAGCTTCAATATCATAATCCTTAAGCCAGTTCTCAATGCTGTCAAAAAAAGTATCACCTTTCAATTTGTAAGGTAAAAGGGATGTCGTGCAAATATACGAGTAATTTTCCAACATTTTAAGTGCATTATCCAAATTGTTTTGCATTGTATATCCTTGTGCAGCCGTTAAATACAGCAGGCACATCAAATTAGGGTCTAATTTTTCTACTTCAAAGATTTTAGAAACTTGGATAAAACGTTCAAAGGCTTGCTCAAACTTTTCAGGTTGATCGGCAATTAATAGTAAATAGGACTGTGCTGGTCCAAGAAGACCACGCAGGTGCTGATATAGACTTACTTGTAAAGCTGATTTTGCTTTCTCTATATTTCCGGTCATTTGATAAGCCTGAGCAAGCAAAAAGTTATCACTTATAGGTGGTTTCATTGATTCATCAAGCAGTTCCAAAGCTTCCAACGGTTGATTCATTGATATACGACATAAAGCTTCTAAGGAGTTTGCTTGTTTAACGATCCAAACATCAGCGCTTTCCTTCGTAATCCGAGCACACAAATCGGCAATTTCCTGTAATAGTGCTTCCTGTTTTTCTTTTTCCTTTTCAAGCATGTAGTGATTTAACAATAAAATTGCCATTCGTAGTAAAAGGGGGAAACAGGCGTAATACTTTTTAATAACTGAACGGCATTCATCAAGAACTTCATCAAAAGGCTTGCAACTAAATTCTGTGGCTAGATGGTGATACGTTTTATTTATATCTTCCTTCGTCATTTGCGGGATATAACCAATAAGTTCATCAATACTAATATTAAAATAGGATGCTAATTGCGGAAGTAATGTTATATCCGGATAGCTCTGAGCCGTTTCCCATTTGGACACGGAAGCCTTTGATACACCGATATACTCAGCAAGTGTATCCTGTGTGATGCCTTTTTCTTTTCTTTTTGCTGTAATAACTTGGGCAATATTTATTTCTCTCATTAATTTCCCCCCCTATATACTATTAAAATGTATTCTACTGACAATTCCAATGGAGTTATACTATACTTTAGCTGATAAAATCAACCACAAGGAAACATAGTTTACTTAGGATGCCTATGGGGTTCTTATTAGTATTTCGTCTTTATCAAATATGTAAAATAATTGAATCAAACTATGTTTTTGCAGGAGATACTCCTGCATTTTTCTTTTTTGTAGAAAGGTATTTCTTACTTTACAATCATAATAGATATTGCTAAATGTTATATTTATTTAATACAATATTATAAGATAAATGTGTATAGAAATTCTATTATGAAGGGGTGAAACGATGCTAAACCAAACACAGAAAAATTTCAGAAAACAAATGAAGGGGATAAAGAACAAAGGATATGGAGAATCTATTTATTCCTCACATCCGAGGACGCATTGGAAAAAGAAACGATCATTTGGCTGGATCGCTATTCTCTTATTTGTTGGCATTATTATTTTCTCCTATACCAACCCACTGAAATTAAACCCAATCAATCCTACAACACGAGTCATTCATAATTATTTAGTAAAGACAAAAGATGCAGACAAAATAAAAACAGATTCCTTTACCATGGCCTCAGCTGCACTTACTCATCAAAATCCGAGTACACCTGAAGAACTGCAGCGAAAAATAACAGAAATAGATAATGTCATGAAGGATATGCTAACAAGCGAATCCTACCTTCAGCCCATCCAAGACGTTATTGAACGAGAGTTAGCTTTATCCGAGCAAGCATTACAGTTTGCGCTCAATCATTATAATGGTACCTATACAAAAAATGTGAGTGAACAATACAGCTCTATCGTAAGTGAAGTCAACACACTCCCGACACAGGAAAGACAGGCTGTTATCAATTTATTCAACAAATACAATATCAATTATAAAATTCTTCCAAATGGAACAATTGAGTATTCGTATATGGCTTGGTAAAGATGCTATAAGGATGCCTTTCTAGATTAGTTAGAGGGGAAAATTAACTCCTATCGAATTGTATGAATGAGGAGGGATGACAGTGAAACATCACGCATTACAATTGTATGAATATAACGTATGGGCAAACAAAAGAGTTTTTGAACATTTAAAAGAACTGCCACGGGACATTTACCTTAAGGAGCTTCAAAGTGTTTTTCTTTCTATTTCAGAGATGTTAGTTCATATTTACAAAGCCGATACGATTTGGTTAAGCGTTATGTCTGGTGACAGCTTTGATGAAACAATGACTGTAGTTGGCCAACTATCGGAGGAAACGAAAGCAAAAAGTTTAGAAGAAATGGAAACGATGTTTTTGGACCTATCCAAACGTTACCAAGCGTTTTTCGACCGTCAAGAGGATTTGGATAAAGCTATTTCTTGTGAACATCCCCAATTTGGGAGGTTAGAAACCCATCTTTTCGAATTGGTACAGCATGTTGTTAATCATGGAACATATCACCGGGGAAATATCACGGCCATGTTACGACAAATGGGCCACCCTGGTGTTTCAACGGATTACGTTTTTTATTTGTATGCGATCACCTCTAACGGGTGAATCGCATACAAAATTTTATCCTTATTTCGTTTCAAAGCTCAGCTTTATGCGAAGTTGACGACGAACGAAAAGCTACAAAAAACCAACCAATATTGACAAGTAATGTTGCAATACAAAGACTTATGACCCATATTAAATCAGGGAGTTTAAATGCATATAGACCCAATGTAATGAATAGGATGGAAAGACTTATTAGTAAGCCAAAACCACAAAGAACGGCCATGACATATCTCATCGCATCTGCTCCGACGGCATAAAAAATTAAAGGAAGGATATAAAATGCAAGAACAACGCCTATTGCTTCCCACATACCTAAACTGCCAAATTTATTTGCTTTAGGTCCTGAATCAGCAAGTGGAGAAAATGAGCACACAACCACCAAGGAGCAGAAGAGTATGGCAGAAATCCAAGTCATCATAACAACACCATTTTTCTTTGTCATTGTACATTTCATTCCTTTCACTATTACTTATAATTTTGAAGTATATACAAAAAAGTAATAACTTCTAAAACTTCCAAAGATTACTTTCTCTTAAACCGTACCATATATTTTAATTCTTACTACAACAAAATTGAAAATTTCATATTATTGTCAAACAATGTTTAGAAAACGTTTACATAAATAATTCCTAATACTGGTATAATTTAAGTATCAAACGAGAGGTGGATGGTTCTATGAATATTACGACAATAATTGAATTAGATAATAAAGAAGTAGAAGAAATGTTAGGTGCAAAAATGAAGTTTATGGAAGAATATATTCAAGATAATATCGTCAACACATGTGTGGAAGGGTTTGTAGATGTAAAAACAAATGAGCCACTCGATATTGACGATGCATGTGAAAAATTATTTGCGGAACTTCAAAATAAGCAAATTATTTCTTCAGCTGTTGAAGATTTCTCTTGCAAGCTCCCTTCTTGTGAACGTGTGAAGGAGTTCGGTGAAGAAGAATTTAAACCTGAAAAGGTTGTCATTTCTTACATGGAAGAGAAATAATCTGTAGACTTACACGACCTGTCCTCTAATCGTAGGGGACAGGTTGTTTCCTTTTGTCCGAATACTCATTTTATCGTTTTTCAATCTCTCCAAAGTGCTACAATATCCATATGTCATCTACTATACAACAAACTAGGGAGAGCGAGACGATTGAAACAAGTTACCGAAAAAATTCTAAAATTCCGCGATGACCGCGATTGGAAACAATACCATACGGAAAAAGATTTAGCGATATCCATTGCATTAGAAGCAAGTGAACTTCTTGAAAACTTTCAATGGAAAACAAGTGAACAAGCAGTAGCAGAGACCAAGCAAAATATGAAAGAAGAAATCTCTGATATTTTTATCTATCTCATCCAACTTGTAGATAAACTAGGAATTGATTTAGAAGAGGAAGTCTATAAAAAGCTTGAAAAAAATGCGATTAAATATCCGGCTCCAGAAAAGTAACGGGATGCAAGAACTCCTTTTCATAAGTACCTCATACAGGTGCTTTTTCTTTTAGAAAAATAGCCAAAACGAAGCAGAAATAGACAGGATTTTATGATAGATACTTGGTAGTATTTCAATAAGGAGTGAATCATATGGCATGGGTTGAATCGATACAGAAATCAATAAACTATATAGAAGATCACTTGCTTGAAGAGATAACAATTGAATATATTGCAGAGCAAGCAAATGCGTCGGTTTTCCATTTTCAACGTACGTTTGCGATATTGACAGATATACCAGTTGGTGAATATGTGAGGCGTCGCCGGCTTACATTAGCTGCGCAGGAATTAGCTAGTACAAACTGTAAAATAATCGATTTAGCCTATAAGTATGGTTATGACACTCCTGAGGCTTTCTCAAAGGCATTTCGGAGGCAGCATGGGATAACACCAAGTGAAGCTAGAAAGTATATTGGAAAGCTTAAGCTTTATGAACGCCTAATTATACAGGTAATCCTGAAAGGAGCTGAGCCAATGAAGTATAATGTTGTGGAAAGAGATACGTTTCAAGTGGCAGGGGTAAAGAGAGAGTTTTCAGTAGTTAATGGAGAAAATCTTATCGGTATTCCAAAGTTTTGGGACGAAGTAAATCAAGATGGAACATGTGAGAAGATATGTAAGCTGAACAACGGCACAATCAAAGGTGCGTTAGGTGTATGTGCTGCTGGCAGTAATAAGCAAGCGATAGACTATTGGGTGGCGGTAGATCATGATGGCAAGCTGCCGGAAGGAATGGAAAGTCTTATCATACCGGCATCGAAGTGGGTTGTATTTGAAGTTCACGGTCCTATGCCAGATGCTATTCAAGCAGCTTGGAAGAAAATTTTCTCAGAATGGTTTCCGACTAGCGGGTATGAGCATGCGGATGCACCTGAATTAGAAGTATATCCAGATGGTGATGTTTCTCACCCAGATTATTATTCTGAGATTTGGATACCGGTAAAATAATAGGAATTTTTTTACTTTTCTAAAATAGCGAAATACCTTACTCCCTTTAGCAGGGTATCATACCGACTTCGTGGAATTACATACTTACAAAGCTAAAGAGGGGGAGAAGGATATGCTCGCTTCTATATTAGAACATGCTAAGTACCCAGTCGTCCTAACAGGTGCAGGTATGAGCACTGAATCAGGACTACCCGATTTTCGTTCCAGTCAAAATGGGCTTTGGAAAAACCGAGATCCTTTAGAACTTGCCTCGGTACATGCAATGCAGCATAATAGGTCGAACTTCATTTCCTTTTACCGCAGCCGTATGAACGCTTTACGTGAGATCATTCCGCATAAGGGTTATGACATTCTTGCAAATTGGGTGCAAAGAGGAAAGGTGAAGGCGATTATTACGCAAAACGTGGATGGCCTTCATTCTATCTCTGGTGTACATAACGTTGCAGAATTACATGGTACTCTTCGGACATGTCATTGTCATACTTGCGGGAAAAAGTATCCGAGTGAAGTTTTTTTAGAATCCGACGATCTGCAATGTAGCTGCGGTGGGTTTATTCGTCCTTCTGTTGTCTTATTTGGGGAAAGTCTTTCTGAGGAGCCGCTTCACTTTGCAGAAAGGGAAAGCCAAAAAGCCGATTTGTTTCTCGTACTTGGCACATCCTTGCAAGTAACGCCTGCAAACCTCTTTCCGCAAATTGCAAAACGAAACGGTGCTTCACTTGTTATTGTTAATCGAGAATCAACTCCTCTTGATCCAATTGCCGACCTTGTTATTCATGATCAGAATATCGGGGATGTACTATACGAGGCAGATGAGAAGCTGGGGTATTAATAGAAAAGAAGGGTGTTCCTTATTTTAGGAACACCCTTCTTACATGTCAAAGATTCATAATATCTGTAGAGTGACAATAAAGTTGTTAAACAATCGCACCTTTTAATGGAATAGAATGTAGCTATTATTAGCTGGTTTCACTGATTACTTGTTCACCTTTATTTCTATAGCTTCTTATTGTGTAATTAACCAAAAGTTTCTTTAGAGATTAAATAGATTTACGGCATTCTTATACATTAGTTTGTCAGCAAATCCTTTTTTTATAGCGTATGATTCTAAATCATCCCTTCTTTTTTTGACTATTTCCTTTGGTGTGTAAGGATAATCGCCACCGAAAAGAATATGATCTTCATCAGTTAAAGTCATTAATATTTCTGTACCTCTAGGTAACGCGTCACCAGCCACATCAAAATAAAGATTTTTTAGACTCTTCGATACATCAATTTCTTTACCGATTCCCATAGAGGATAACGCTTTAGTTATACCTTCTAAACGATCAATAACATTAGGTAAAAATGAACCACAATGAGGCACTACAACTTTAATATTCGGGTACTTTTCTAATGTACCATTTGCAATCATATTAATAACAGCTCTTGTTGTATCAGCAATATATTCGAAAAGTGGTGCTAGTTCACTTGTAAAGCAGTTTTTAGGTACTTCCTCAGGTTTAGAAGGATGAATAATTACTACTGCATTTCTATTATTTAATTCTTCAAAGAAAGGGCTTAATAATTTATCGCCTAAATATACACCATTAGCTTGAGAAGGTACTTTTATAGCATCAGCATCTAAAATGTCATATGAATATTTTACTTCTTCAATAGATGAATCAACATCTGGTAAAGGAACACACGCGCCAAATAAAAATTTATCTGGATATTGTTTTTTGATTTTTGAAATATATTCGTTTAAATATCTTGTTAATTCCTTAGCTTCTTCTAAATTTCCAAAGTGTTGATGAGGTGTAGATAATGATAATAAACACATATCAATATTTGATTCTTCCATAAACTTTAAATGTTCGTCAATATTCCAGGATGGATGGGGAAAACCATCAACATGTTCAACATTATGTTTCTTTAATGCTGTTATATATTTATCTGTTAAAAAGTGGGAATGAATATCAATTGTTTTAACCATTTAAATATCTCCTTATATTTTTATCCTAATAGTTCACATTATAGCAAACAATTTATTGACATAAGATATCGTAATAAATCCTTTTAGTTATAAGAGTTAGAATCAAACAACTTTATTATCTCTGAATATCCCTCTTTCTCCCTTTACAATGATAATGATAGAATAGAAGAAAAACTACATATAAGAAGACATCAGGGGGAGTAGAGGTTGCAAAATAAGAAGCCGTATTCAACATTGTATCGTAAATTTGTGCTAGCAGGAGGAGTTGTACTGCTTTTGGCACTTCCCGTTCAAGCTGCAGATAATCCTCCTACAACTAGTGTACAAGAGAATCAAATGGTGGCATGGACAAATGGAAATTCGATTTGGACGCTTCCTTATGGATTAACCGGTGCTAGTTATGTAGGATCTACGAATGATTATGCGGGTCAAGATATTCAGCTTGTTCAGAAAATGACTTTGAATAATGTATTATGGTATCAATTTAGTATAAATGGTCAAGTAATCGGTTGGCTTGATAGCCGAGCGTTAAGTGCTTTGACAAATATCCAAACAATCAATCAGGCTGCTGTGATGGGGGCAACGACAGTTAATGGAGTATGGTCGATGCCGTACGGTGTGTCGGGTGCGAATTATGTAGGTTCAACGGATCTTTATGCTTACCGTGATATTCAGTTGGTTGAAAGTGCTACATCAGGCGGCGTGCAGTGGTACAAATGTAGCGTAGATGGCAAGATAATCGGCTGGATGGACAGCAAGGCGTTAGATAATGCCGGAGAAGCAAAGCCTGCTAATTTCTCCGTGACGATTGGAAGTACGCCGAATAATGGAATATGGACGACCCCTTATGGGATTATCGGAGCGCAGTATGCAGGAAGCACCAATGCATATGCTTATCAAACGGTTCAAGTAGGAAAGACGGTAACAAGAGGAAATGTAACCTGGTATCAAATTTCTAAAGATGGAAAGCTATTAGGCTGGATCGATGGACAGAAGGCCTTAACCGATTTAACGAATGTAAAAGATGAAAACCAATCTGCTGTGATGGGCCTTTCCGTTAAGGGAGACGGGATTTGGAGTGTTCCTTACGGTGAATATGGTGCAAGCTGGGTAGATTCTACCAATAATTATAGCTATCAAAACGTACAAGTTGTACAAAGTGCCATGCAAGGATCGGTTACGTGGAATAAAATTATGGCAGGAAACCAAGTATTAGGCTGGGTGGATGCGAGAGTTTTCACAAATACAGTATCGAATATAAAAAATGAAAATCAAACTGTACTTATTGGCGATACAGATGGTCATGCGGTATGGAGTGCGCCTTATGGGGAAAATGGTGCATCCTACGTTGGTTCTGCAAGTAATTATGATAATCGTCCGCTTCAGATTACCCGCAGTTTAGACAAGGATGGGGTGCATTGGTATTACTTTAAAGTAGATGGTCATGATGAAGGCTGGATTGATTCACGGGCGATTTCCAGTGCAACGAACATTCAGACCTTAAATCAAGTTGGGCACGTGTCCAATGCAGCTGGTAATGCTGTCTGGACGAAACCTTACGGAATGCAGCATGCTGCATATGTTGGCGCTTCAGATTTTGCCAATCAAAACTTAAGTTTGTTACAATCTGCAACCTATAACGGGGTAACGTGGTACCAAATTCAGCAAAATGGCCGTACTGGTTGGCTCGATAGCCGAGCGGTTAGCTTAGGCGGAATCACCCTTGCAGATAGCTTTCATACAGTTGGCGACAATAATCAATTAATCGTCGTTTCAGCGACTGGCTACGGAACAAACCTAGCACGTATTCGGACGTTTGAACGTGTAAATGGTGTTTGGAAACAGCTATTAGACATTAACGGGCATATTGGCCGTGATGGCTTTGCATCGCAAATGAGTGAATATGTCGTGCAGTCGCCAAGAGGGAAGTACTCCATCGGTACCGCATTTGGTCGCTATGGCAACCCAGGTACAAAATTACCGTTCCGTCAAATTACGCCAGATGACGTATGGGTCGATGATTCGAATAGTTCTCTTTATAACACATGGCAGTCTCGCAGTGCGACGCAAGGACAATGGAGCAGTGCTGAAAATATGGATATATCTGCTTATAATTATGGATTTGTTATTAACTATAATATGAACCGAACTCCGGGTGCCGGAAGTGCAATATTCTTCCATGTTTCCGATATGTATACGAATGGTTGTACCGCCACGGATCAACAAGATGTTATTTCCATCTTAAAGTGGCTAGACCCAGCTAAAAATCCAGCGATTATTCAGAGCCCTGACTCTGAGTTGGGGAATTATTAAAAAGGCTGAGCAAGAGAAGTTTTTAAGAGTGTAGAGTTATGTAAAAAACAGACATAAATGATTTATTTTTAATAATATGTTTTTAAATACGGTAGCCAGATTCTATGGCTACCGTAAATTTTTTAGTTGATTTTTTGTTTCTAATGTTTGATTATTTAATAGAAAACATTTAAGAGGATAATCCTCTTTTCTCTATTTACTTCTGAGACGGTTCTACATATGTAACATCAAATTTATTTTCTAATTTGTCGATAATTTGTTTAGCGTTTTTAAAGTCTGTGTCGGCAATATCCACTTGTTCCGTTAGTGTCTGATTAGTATCTGTACTATTACCACCAAATTGTTGAAGTATTGCAACTTGCTTATCGAGAGAAGATTGTAAATATTGTAATGCCAAATGTAGTGAAGACTCTTCATCATTATTAAGAACTTTACTGTAATTATTTATTTCAGATTGAAGTTGATTTAAAGGCTTATATGTAAAACTATTAATAAGACTTATATCATCTTTAGCATTTTTAATTTTTTCCTCTGTGGTTTTAGAATTATCACTGTTAATGTCTACATACATATGTAATTTATTGTTACTGCTTTGAAGGTCGGTTGAATCCATTATTAAATGCAAGTCATTCATAAATACTTCTTTATAGATTGTTTTGCTGGAATTCATACGTTTTTTAGCTTGTAATGCTTCTTCATTTGATAATGATTCAGTATTTTTTTCTAAATCAGTAATGGATTTCTTCATATATTCAGTATCATTCATTTTAATTTTAGTAGAACTATTGATGGATTCTGCAATAATATTTATTTTATGTTCATATTGCTGAAATTCGTCTGACTTTAAGTAACCATTTTTTTTAGTTATATCATTTATTTCATCTGTATCTTTTTTTAATTCAGAGATAATTTCATCTTTAGCTACTTTTCCATTTGTATCATTACTTGTATATTGTGAACTGCAACCTGTAATTCCTATGATACATAACAAAATAAATGACGAAAATATAATTTTTTTGTATAACATATGTGCCTCCTAATTCAATTAAACATCGTATTTAGATGTGGCTATTCAATAACAATGCTCCAGTCTCCATCTGCCTTTATGGAAAAGCCATTTAATCCATCTGAAAAATCTTCTCTTGTACTTCCACTGTAGCTTCCAATTTCATTAACAATTCCTTTTCCATTTTCCAGGGAATCGACAATGAAGTTAGAGTCACCAGAATGTCGTAATGTTAATTTATGTGAACCACTTGTAATATTAAAGAAAACTACATCATCCCCATGTCCATTTAAAGTGGTCGGAGCATTTTGAATCGTGTCTGGATTGGGACCTTGCGTTATAATTGCATTCCAATCGCCATCCGCTTTAATATTTAAATAGTAATCTCCATCACTAGGAATATTAGTTATTACTTTTCCTTTATAATTTCCTATCTCATTTACTAAACCCTGATTACCACTACCACTCATGTCAACCATAAAGTTTGAATCACCGTTGTGTGTGAATTCAAATATAGCAAATCCTTTTTTTAGTTTAATAGGATCAGTAGCAGTATCCCCATGTCCGTTTATTTGTTGCTTGGATGCTAAGTAAATGTCATTCATAGCTTGTTTCTCATTTTCTAAATTTGAAGACTTTTGAGTACTTGTATCGTTTGAGGTATTGGTATTATCTGATACATTTTGTGTAGTATCTTCTTGTGAAGGTGAGAGGGATGAATTATTTTCTGAGTTGTATGTATTGTCATTAGCAATAGTCATGCAAAAACCGATAAAAAAAAGGAATACTGATACTGAAAATACAATAATATTTCGTTTTATTTTTCCGTTGCTGTTTTTTATAGAAAATGCAAGCATTATTCCAAAGATAATACATAATATTAAGGATAAAATTGTAAAAAACCTCACGATATTCACTCTTTTCTATGCAATGTAAATTAATAACATAATAATGCATATTATAATAATATAATAATACATATTACAATAATATTTTTCAATAATATTTTGTAAGATTTTATATTATATCTATGGTATTCATATATTGTAATGTTGAAATAAATGAAGGAATTTCAATAAATATGCACAGTGAATTTAGCTTAAAAGTTCAATTTATTTCTATTAACAAAAACTATGATACTGTTTTACAAAATCAATAAGTACTAAATGAAACAGATTTTCAAAAAAATTAGTAACATTTGGGTAAGTTAAGTCAGTGTACTGAAATAAGAAAAATTTAACTACCTGTTCCCTATAGAACATAGAGAACAGGTAGTCTAGGTGTTTTGAAATGTGGCACATTTTAAGGGTGCACTTTAATTGCATAGTTTTTTAGTATTAGAACTCGAATAACGATAGATAAGTCTTAAATTTCCTTTTTTAGACTAGCTTATATAAGAATCCAAATGATATGTAAAATACAAAATGTTATGAGGTGATGATTAGCAGCAGAATCTTACCTTGTTTTCTTTTCAATAGGTTTATCACTCTTACCCATACTTTATATATCATGATTGGAAAGGAAATGATAACAAAAGGAAGGCATAATAACCCCTATAAGAAAGAAAAACATTACAATTGAAACACCTTATAATATAACGTTTCCAATCATTATTGCTATAGCTATAAAAATATATTTTATATAACTCAATATATTTTTATTCATTTCTATCCTACTACTTTTAGGAGTATTGAGTTATGTAAAGGAGAAAGAAACGAACAACTATTTAATCATAACAAGCTATAAATAATCATAAAAAATCACGTATACCCATTCGATGTTTGGTTTACCTTATTAGTAATTGAATACATAGGAGGATGGGATTCATGTTGAAAAGTGCTTCACTTTGGTCTGGAATCATTGCCGGTGGAATTTCTCAAATGAAAGATACGAAAGCTATGTCAGATGGGTTACTATCTAAAAAAAGGTATGCAGTCCATACATCTAAGAATGTCGTTGGATCTGTTGGTATTGCTGCTGGAATTGAATATGGAGCATTGGTAGGTACTTCCATTTTACCAGGTGTGGGCACGATAATCGGCTCAATTGTAGGAGGAATGGTTGGCGATGGTTTAGGTTCTTATTTAGGTATGCAAACAGGCGAGTTGCTGTTTGGTATGAATGAAAGAACGCAGGAGAATACCATTGTATTCTAGATCTTTACGAAATGAAAAAGAAGCGTATCAGTGCTTGTAGCAATGATGCGCTTCTTTTTTTTAGTGAAGTTGGTTTTCAATCTCATTTAACTTTTCTTTAATTTTATTATTATCCATTACATTACATGTATTAGAATCATTATTATTTTCTGGTGTTTGATTTGTTTGTTCGGAATTCGTTCCTATATCATTGAATGCAGCTTTTGTCTTTTGAACTATACTTTCAAGTCCTTCTTTCATTGCATGCCCCGTTTCTTGAATGGACTGTGGCAGATTCATATGTTCTTTCTCTGGATTTGCTTCATCTATAATAGAGCCTAATTGTTTTACAGCACATGTAGTTGCATCCCTTACTTGGTTTCCAAGTGCGAGAACCGTTCCTGCTCCTTTTACAAGAAGTCTTCTTGTACCTTGCCTTGCTCGGGGAGAAAGTACAAGCAACAAAGTAGCTGATGTCAGAATAAGTCCAACAGGATTATTGATTAATCTTTTATACATGGTGGGTCCTCCTTAACTTATATTTAACTTTAATCGTTTCCAATATTGTTTTTATTAATACTGCTTACATTATTTTTTATTTCTTGTATAGTGAAAAAACAAATTGCTCATAATACCATGTATGTAAAAAAAGTAACCTGTAACAAGAAAGCAAGGAATACAAGAGAGAAGGGGCATGATTTATGCAAGACATATTGCATAAACCGTATTCTCAGCTACCTGGAAGAATAAGAACTGAGATATACGGTTTAAGGGATCATTCATATGTGAAGGAAAAATTTGAGACTATTTTTTCTTCCATTGAAGGAGTCATACTCGCTACGGCGAGTACAATTACAGGAAATATCTTACTTATTTATGATGAATCTCAAATTTCAGTCGATATCCTAAATCTTTTCCTTCACAAGTTTGAAGAGGTTCTTTTTCGAAAATTTGAAAAAGAACATGTAGCTATTTCGGAGATTGCTGCTGGAACAAGAGATGATGGCACACCTACTGTACCATTGGGTAATGAACCAAGCTTTTCTAAAATTAAAAATCTCCTTTACATGCCTACTCAAACGCCAAATGGAAATAGCATGTCATCGGAAGACGAAAAAGTCCCTTTCCCTCTTGTTTTATCTGTTGGTGGATTAGGAATTCTAGGGATAAAACAATTATTGTTTGGAAGATCAAGCTTGGCTAGACACCCTGTTCCTTTTTATCTAAGCGGACTTCTTGCTATAAGTACAGGTTATCCGTTTATCAAACGAGGTCTAGCGAATATACAGAAAAAAAAGGGGATAAACATTGATTTCATTTTAGGTGCTGGGGCTTTATCTTTGGCATTAGTAAGGGAAAACTTAGTCGTATTAGCTGGTTTAAGCATGTTACAGTATTTAAATTGGAAACGGCAGAAAAAGGAAGAAGATATTTTAGAACCGAATTATATTTCAACAGAAATGCAACAATATAGCCAAACAATGAGTGTAGCAGGAGTTGGAGCTGCAGCTGTTAGCTTGGCACTCTCACTTAATCCGATTACAGCTTTCTCTGTATTACTCGCTGCCAATCCTCGTCCCATTACTTTATCAACAGAGTACACGTGGAAGCAGGCTGAGTATATAGCTAGAGAGGAGAAACTAGATGTTCCATTGAATGGATCTTTTCATCAACTATCACATGTTAAGACAATCGTCTTTGATGATGCAGATATGTTAATAGAAAATGGAAGAATACGTTCGGAATATGCAGTGTGTTTCGAACAATTACGTAACGAAGAAATGCAAATTTCCGTGTTACATAACAAAAAACAAATCAATCTTGAGAAACTGCAAGAACGATTACACAAAGACTATAATCTTCCTATGGTAGATGTTACGAGAGCTTTTCCAAAACAAAGAGAAGATGTGCTATTTGTATTCGATCAAGCTCTGAATCGATCAGATAATATTATTTCCTATTATCCTTCCATTCCTAGCTCTCAGTTTGCTTCTATATGTAAGAACCTTTCCCTTGCAAAAGCATTAAATAAAAAAGTGCAAAGAAACTTTCGAGTTACAAAAATATGGAATACTGTAGGGGCAGTAATGGCTGCATCACTTGCAAGGAATGCACCGCTTATTCCATTAGTCGGAGATGCGTTAAACTTAGTATTTATGTCACGTTCAAACCGCTGGATTGATAAAAAGATGCGGCGGGAAAAACAATCTTCCAAACAAATCGCTACAGAAGAAAAAAGCGAAAGAAGTGCATGGCATACAATGGAGGGTGATCAGGTCGTATCCTTATTCCAAAGTGACATAGTTCATGGTTTATCTAGTCATGCAATTGATACTGCTTTTCAAAAGTATGGGAAAAATGAACTCATTAGTAAACCACGACCGCATTGGATATACGGTTACCTCTCACAATTTAAAGAATTTACTACCATTATTTTAGGTTCAACCGCGTTGTTAAGTATACTTAGTGGACATTTAATTGATGGAATCATAATGGGAACGATTCTTCTTTTTAATGCTGGAGTTGGCACTATACAAGAAAGAAAAGCAGAGCAAGCAGTAGAAACACTAACGAAATTTGTCCCACCAGATTGTCATGTGATCCGTGATGGGAAAGAACAACAAATTCCAGCTTCTGACCTTTTGCCTGGTGATATCATTTTACTTGAAGCTGGGGATCGAGTACCAGCCGATATCCGATTGTTAGAAAATTGGAACGTAGAAGTAAATGAATCAGCGTTAACAGGAGAATCCCTCCCTGTAAAGAAAGAAGCGGAAAAGGTTGAGGAGCATACAGGGCTGGCTGATCGGCGTAACCTACTTTACCTAGGCACACATATAACGCGTGGAAAATTAAAAGGGATTGTAGTTGAAACGGGTAGTCGGACTGAGATGGGACATTTGCTGACGATGTTATCTGAAGAAGAAATAGAAGATACACCATTACAAAAGCAAGTTACAGCTATTAGTAAAACCTTTATGAAAGTTGCATTAGTTGCCGGAAGTTTCGTGTTTCTTGCAGGATTATTAAGAGGGATGCCGCTAGGACAATTAGGCATCACGTCGGTTGCACTTGTTTCATCTGCAATTCCAGAGGGCTTACCTGTAACAATAACGATCGCGTTAACTGCTGGAATACTACGAATGGCGAAGAAAAACACAGTGATTCGTAAATTATCTTCTTTGGAGACGTTAGGAAGAGTTACTGTAGTATGCTCCGATAAAACAGGAACGTTAACAAAGAATGAAATGACAGTGAAAAAGATAGCTACCGTACGTTCTATCTATGATGTGTCAGGTAATGGTTATATACCAGAAGGAAAAATATGTGATTGTAATGGTGAAGATGTAGAGTGTGAAGAATTAAATCAACTTTTGATGATAGGTATGCTTTGCAATAATTCTAAATTGGATAAGCAAGAAGATGGATGGGAAATGGTCGGGGATCCAACGGAAGGTGCTATTTTAACGTTAGCAGGAAAACGAGCAAAATGGGTCCAAGATCATACGCGATGGAAGCGCATTTATGAAGTGCCATTCGATTCAAAAGATAGAAAAATGAGTGTTGTTTGTACAGAGGATAAAAATAATAAAGAAGATTGCTATTTGATGACAAAAGGGTCTATTGAGAAAATATTGGAAAAATGTACAACTTATCAACAAAACGGAAAAGCCTATCTATTAACAGAAGAAATTAAAAATGAGATTTTAAAACAAAATGACGAGTTTGCTGATCAGGCCTTACGTGTCTTAGCTTTTGCCTATCGACCACTAATGGAAAGACCAAAAGATGGCTGTTTGGATGATATCGATCAAGATCTTATTTATGTTGGAATGGTTGGTATGATGGACCCACCGAAAGATGACGTTCAAAAAAGTGTAGAAGAATCGATTGCACTTGGAATCAAACCGATTATGATTACTGGCGATCATCCTAAAACAGCCTTAGCAATTGCGAAAAACATTGGTATTTGGAATGAATCACAGAAAATAGTAACGGGTAATGAATTAGATGAACTATCTGAAGAAGAGTTACGAAAGGAAATTAACAATATTGCCATTTTTGCAAGGGTAACACCCGAGCATAAATTAAAAATTATTACCACGTTGCAACAGGCCGGACATATTGTTGCGATGACAGGAGATGGCGTAAACGATTCACCGGCTATTAAACGTGCTGATGTCGGGATTGCAATGGGAGTATCCGGTACACAAGTAACAAAAGAATCAGCAGATATGATTTTGCAAAATGATGGATTCAGTTCCATTATCGAAGGGGTAAAGGAAGGAAGAACAATCATCGGCAACATTAGAAAAGCACTTGGTTGTTTATTAAGCGGAAATTTAGCTGAAATCGTTGTTACGAGTACAGCAGTTATCGCCGGCTTGCCTCTTCCAATCATACCGGTACAAATCTTGTTAATGAACTTGTTAACGGATGCATTGCCTGCGATGGTGTTAGCTATAAATCCAGGAAATAAGGCATTGCAAACGAAGCGCCAAGGAATAGCTGATAAGGAACTTTATTCGCAAGTGATCACGAGAGGTATTTTATTAGGGGCTGGTTCTGTCGGATTGTTTGTTGCAAGCTTAGCTGCTGGATTACCGCTCGGAGTAGCACAAACAACGGCATTTGCTGCACTTGTTGCAGGACAATTAGTACAAACCTTCTCATGGCGCCAAGAAAATTCTGCTGAATCGATCAAGGATTGGTCAAAGGATAAATTTTTACTTGGAGCTTTAGGTGTATCATGGGCGGCTATGTTAGCTGCAATTTATGTCCCTATGTTTGCAGGTGTATTCCAAACAACAGCATTACCTTTAGCTGCTTGGGTGCCAATCCTCGCTGTTGCGGGTGGATCAGCACTGATCGTTAAACCATTAACAAAAATATGGAGTAATCAAAAAGGTTTAGAGAATCCTATCGGCTTGGCTGCTGCTTAATTGTAAAGTTGCTTAATAATACCAAATTATTTTATAGACATTCCCTTTTAAAAAAGGAGGAGGTTCATCCTCCTCAACTGAAGGGTGCTCCCATTCGATTGGAGGTTTGTTATGGTAGAGAAATATGTACACCGAGTGATTGTGGGTTCTGCGTTATTACTAGCAGCTACTGCTGTTATTCCTATTGCCAAAAAAACATTACGGCCCATTGTAAGAGATTTATCAAAGCAGACAAAGTATTGGATCGTTTCTGCAAAGGAAGGGGTCGAGGACATTGTTGCAGAAGTTAAATTTGAAAGAATGAAAAAACGATTAGATCAACAAAATGTTATTGAATGCGATGTATGTGATGTAGAAATCGTACCAAATACGAAGCAACGGATATTTCAGTAATACGGGAATGAAAATGAAAGGAGAAATATTTTGGGCAATCGAGATGAAGAGATTATCAATCAGTTAAAGCAAGCTCTTACCCATTTAGAACTTGCAGCTAACATTTCAATCGATACGTTAAAGGAAGCGCCAGCATCCAAAAAAATTATAGTTGTCATTTGGGAAGAGTTTTTAAGCACATTTTTGGCTAGGGTAAAGGAAAAAGGGAAAGCAAACAACATAAATCCACTTAGTTTAGTATCATTTTCGAAGTTGTGGAAGTTTTAATTATAAAAAGGTACGGAACTGATTTACACAAACTTGTTACACATTAAATATAGGTAAAGAGGATAGATACAAGCAGAGAGAGATACTGCCTGTTCTATCCTTTTTTTGTACTACAAATGATTATTGCTTTTAATATTACAAGGAATCATTTACTTTTTAAGATATAATAATTACAAGTGTTTATTCAGCAAACAAGGGGGAACTAAAATAATGTTTGAAGAATTAACAGTCAATATTACATCTTTAAATAGAAGTAGAAAAATACGTATTTTTCTTCCGAATGACTACGAAAATAACGATAAGAAATATCCAGCTTTATATATGCACGATGCGCAAAATTTATTTCAAGATGAAGACGCTTTCTATGGTGCAAGTTGGAGAATACTAGATTGTATAAAAAAGAGTGGATTAGAACTTATTGTTGTTGGTATCGATTGTAACGGTGAAGGAACAAAACGTTTTGACGAATTTGGACCTTGGATTTGTGATAAAAGAATTAATAAAGGTTTGTCTATAGATAAATCAATAGATTTAGGTGGAGAAGGGGAACAGTACATAGATTTTATCGTAAACGAATTAAAGCCTTGGATTGATAATAAATACAGAACACTAAAAGATGATACTGCGATGGCTGGAAGTTCGTGCGGGGGACTAATATCTACATATGCTATGTGTAGATATCCTTCTATATTTAGAAGAGTCGCTGCACTATCAAACGCTTATTGGTTTAGTCAAAATGAAATCGAGAACCTAGCTGAAAAATGTGACTTAACGAATGTAAAAAGGTTTTATTTTGATGTAGGAACGAAGGAACAAACTGTAACATTTGGACCAGATGCTTATCTTAGTTCTAACATTTCCTTCAAGAATGTTATCGATAAAAAGGGTCTTACTTATCGTTTTGAAATTGTGGAAGGTGCTGAACATAATGAAACCGCTTGGCGCGAACGCTTCCCTGAAATACTTACATATCTTTACCAAGAAGAATAAAGGTCTTTTTAACAATGGCTCTGTTAAATTTTAATGTTGATAAATGCGAAAAATTTAAAGGAAACCCTCATAAGTAGGGCTTCCTCCATTCTTGTTGATCTAACGCCCCAGTCAGCGGAACAAATTTTAAAACAGGAGTTTTTGAAAAACCGAAAGAGTAATAACTAAAGTTGATAAAGAGGCTAAAGAGGCTAAAAATATAATTTTTCGGTTGTTTTTCTTTTTTGAAGGTTTATTTAGTTCATAGATTACTGAACACCATAAAAGTATGGATGCTAAAGTAATAATACTCATATACATTAAATGCCCCCTTTTATTATTAGTATATCTTGTAACTCTACTATACATAGGTGTATCTCTCATAGGTTGACCAAAGCAATTTATAACGATTTGACAATCTCTGAGTAGTAGTTCTATTGTATCAATATTCTCTACAGCACCTGTCACAACCTCAATTCTACCGTCCCTATATTTTAATTTTTCAGGATTTCGAACAAGCATACGAACCTGGTAGTCATTTTTTAATGCTTCTGAAGCTATATAACGTCCTACTTTACCAGTACCACCAATTACAGCTATTTTATATGCATTATTCATACAATCACCCTTAAGTCTTCTGAATGTAATTCCTATTTTACCGTATTGTGATAGAATGCTTTCAATTGCGCGTGCGCACGAATTTAAGAAAAGTAGACTACCTGTCCACTATAGATATAGAAAACAAGTAGTCTAGGTGTTTTGATATGTGTCCCATTTTAAGGGTGCATTTCATTACATAGTTTTTATTAGCATTAGAAACCGAATAACGATAGATACGTCTTTAAATTTCCTTCTTTAGACCAGCTTATATAAGTATCCAAACGATAGGTAAGATACACATATGTTAGGTAGGTGATGAGTAGCAACAGAATCTTACCTATTTTATTTTCAACTGGTTTCATCACGATTGGAAAGGCAATGATAACAACAGGAAGCATAAGAACCCCTATAAGAAAGAAAAACATCACAACTGAAAGACCTTATAATGCAACATATCCAATCATCATTGCGATAGCTATTAAAATATATTTAACATAACTCAATTTATTTCTAACCCCCTACTCTTTCAAACAAGATAAAGTGAACCTTCCTCAAAGTAGGGGGAAACGAAAATATTCTCAGCAAAAGTGAACCCCATCACCCAATCAATATTTTCTCTTCTGCATAGCGAATCTTACTATGATTCGCGCCGACCATACCAAGGGTAAATGCCATAGTGAGTGGACCTAATCTACCAATAAACATCATAATCGTGATCAAGATACGTCCGATAGGAGTAAGGTCTGGCGTTAATCCAGCAGTCAATCCTACCGTACCAAAGGCAGAAACGGTTTCAAACAGGATTTTTGAGAATTCTGCCCCTTGTTCCGTTATCGTTAATAAAAAGACAATAATAAAAATAAACAAAATAGAGGTTATGACAATCGCGATCGCTCGATTAACTAGATTTCTTGGAATGCTTCTCTTAAAAACATGAATATTATCTTTATTTTTTATAATCGCCCATATAGAAAGTAGGAGAAGGAAAGCGGTCGTAATCTTAATTCCACCGCCAGTTCCACCCGAAGATGCCCCAATAAACATTAAACCGATCATAAAAAACTGAGAACTTAATGATAATTGGCTTAAGTCAATGGTATTAAATCCAGCTGTTCGGGTTGTAACTCCTTGAAAATAAGATGCCCATAGCTTATCTCCTAATGGCAAGGGACCGAGTGTATTTGGATTATGATATTCTAACCCTAAAATGACGAACAAGCTAAGCACATTCAGAAAAAGAGTGCCGATTAAAGCAATCTTGCTATGTACAGATAGTTTTCGGAGGCTTCTTTTCTTATAAATATCTATAATCACGGTAAATCCAAGACCTCCGGTTATAATTAACGTCGTAATCATGAAATTGACGACCGGATCTCCTACCCATTTGCTTAGGTTATTTGGTTCTAATCCAAATCCAGAATTATTAAATGCTGAAATCGAATGAAAGATACCGTAATAGATAGCTTTCGGCAGCGGCATTTCATAGGACCAACGAATTGCTAAAACGATTGCTCCTATAGCCTCAGTGACCAGAGTAATCAAAATAATTTGTTGAACCATTTTGATAATTCCGTGTAAAGATAAGGAGTTAATAGACTCCTTTAGTACCAGTCTTTCTTTATAGCCAATTTTCTTGCCGAGTATGAGAAACATCAACACTCCGCTTGTCATAAACCCCCAACCGCCAAATTGAATAAGGGTTAGTAATACAATTTGTCCGAACACAGTAAATGTGCTTCCCGTATCCACTACTGACAGCCCTGTTACACACACAGCAGATGTAGCTTCAAACAAGGCGTCAATAAAGCCTAATTGATGTCCTGCTTGAGTTGATATAGGCAACATGAGTAAAAGAGTACCAGTCAAAATGAAACATAGAAACCCCAATACAAGGATATGTGCTGGATTTAATTGAATGATATGTTTTTTGGGCTTGTGAAGAATACCAGTCACAATAGCAACTCCAATCTTATGTATATAGCATATTATTTTTTCAAAGCTAGTAATATTTTACAACATATATTAAGATATGTAACTATGAGTACTCCAGATTTACCCAAAATAGTAATGGACATGATACAATTATGGTAACATATTGATATTCATAGAGGAGAGTAAATACATATGAAACAAGAATACGCAGTAATTGGGCTAGGCAGATTTGGTTTAAGTATTGTAAATACGCTAACAGAAGCAGGGAATGAAGTACTGGCTATCGATATTGATGAAAAACGGGTCAATGAGGTAGAAGGCATTGTCACACAAGCAATTATTGCGGATTCGATGGATGAAGAAGCATTAAAAGAAATTGGTATTCGTAATTTCGATACGGTTATTGTAGCGATTGGAAATGATATTCAAGCTAGTATTTTAACAGTATTGGTACTTAAGGAGTTAGGAGTTAAGAAAGTAGTAGCAAAGGCACTTAGTAAACGCCATGGAGAAGTGTTGTCTAAAATAGGAGCAGATTGGGTCATATTTCCTGAATGGGATATGGGAGAACGGGTAGCTCATCAGCTTATGCAGCCGAATGTTCTGAATTTTATCGAACTTGCGAAAGACTACAACATTGAAGAAATTAAAGTACCTGCTGGGATGGCAGGGAAAACTTTAACCAAGTTAAACATTCGAGCGAAATATAGATTAAACGTAATTGCAATTAAAAACGAAGGGAATATCAGTATTTCTCCTTCACCTAATGAAGTCATTCAAGAAGAAGATGTGCTTGTTATGATTGGTAAAAAAGAAGATTTACATCGCTTTGCAAATTTGCAATAGACTATATACTTTTAAAAATTTAGTTACTCTCTCAGCTAATCTATGATTACATGTTTCGTTTCAGCTTTGCTTCATGTTCTTTAGAACGCTGAGAGAGTAACCTAATAACGTCTCCCTGTTTTGCTACTTCATTTGATATTTGTTTTATTTCGCTACGTAGTTCTAAGCATACATGATCTACTATTTCATCTAAGCTGTCAAACCTAGCATCCACTTTGTCGAATCGTTTACTTACTTCTTGTTTAAACTCGTTCATTTCTGTTTTAAAATCTTTCATTTCGGCTTTCATGCTTTGAATCTCTAATAGAATTTGCTTCAGCATTTCTTCCATGCTTTCACTCCTATCTGTGTCCTTTAGTTATATGATACATTGAATTGTCCTTTTACGGAATCACAATATTTTCGTGAGGTGATGTGAAATGAATAATATACAAGTTATGATATGGCTGTTTCCTATCCTTTTTATTTTTCATGACTTTGAAGAAATTATTTTCATGAAAGCATGGATAAGTACAAATAAAAGTTTTCTATCTGAAAGATTTCCTACCTTATCAAAAAAGATACTCCCTCATTTTGATACGATTACAACATCATCTTTTGCTTTAGGGGTAGCGGAGGAATTCCTCTTAATTAGCATTATTACAATTGTTTCCTATCTGACGAATTGGTACGATTTATGGATAGGATCATTTATTGCATTTACTTTGCACTTGATCATACATTGTTTGCAAGCATTAATAGTAAGAAGATATATCCCTGTTATTGTTACAAGCGTTATTTGTTTGCCTATTTGTATGTATATGATTATGCAAGTAATACAGATATCTCCGCTCCATACTATCGTTTTGTATTCTATTTTGTCCTTAATCATTATGGTAATGAATCTGTATATCCTTCATAAAGCTATGTCTAGATTTGGAAAATGGATCGCCCAGTATGAACATAAATAGAACATTTGATAATATGTAAAAAGGGAGAGAGTTACTATGATAATTGAAACTGATATATCTCTAGAAGGAAATACAATTTCACTTATTCCTCTCGACATGAAGTATAAGGAATTATTATTTGAAGCTTTAAAAAGCCCTAACGTATGGAAATATACTTGGCGGGAAGTTAACACAGCGGAGGATTTGGAACAAATATTAATGATAGCTGTTAATAATAAAAAGGATGGTAAACAAATACCTTTTATTGTTAAGGATAATCTGACAGGTCAAGTAATAGGGACAACTCGAATTGGCGATATTGATAAAGCAAATCGTAATGTGGAAATAGGTTGGACTTGGCCTTCACCAGAAGTTTGGAAAACAAAGGTAAATACCGAATGTAAATTTTTGTTACTTACGTATTGTTTTGAAGAATTGAAGGTCATTCGTGTCCAATTTTCAGTTAGTGGACAAAACATACAATCTCAAAGAGCAGTTGAACGAATAGGGGCAACAAAAGAGGGAACGTTTCGTAAACATAGGGTAAAGGCAGACGGTACCATTCACGACAATATATTTTACAGTATTATTGAAAGTGAATGGGAGTCAGTAAAACAAAGATTGATATATTTATTAGCGAAAAAATACTGATTTTCTTACCTGCATTTCTACAAGTAAGTGAGTATAGATTAATTATATTTTCTAAATGGAGGTATATATGGGAAAAGATTTGTCAGAAATGACGCTGGAGGAATTGTGGGAGTTATTTCCCATCATCTTAAAAGAACATAATACAGATTATAAAAATTGGTATGAAACTGAAAAACAAAGACTTTTAAATTTTATTGATAAAAAAATGATCATACGCATTAATCATATTGGCAGTAGTGCTGTTGAAGGATTAATTGCTAAGCCAACAGTCGATATCTTATTGGAAATAGATAACGAAAGTAATATTGAAAAGTTAACAGATATCCTACTACATAATGGATGGCTCTTGATGTCATCTCAAAAGCAGCCATTTTTTAATATGGTATTTAATAAAGGATATACAAAAGATGGATTTGCAGAAAAAGTATATCACTTACATGTTCGATACTATGGCAACTGGAATGAATTGTATTTTAGAGACTATCTTATGGAACATGAAGAAGTTGCTAACGAATATGGCAAACTTAAATTAAGACTGATAGAAAAATATGAGCATGACCGTGATGGATATACAGATGCTAAATCAGATTTTATTTTGAAATATACAAAAAAGGCAAAAGAAGAATATGATGACAAATATAACCCAAGAAAATAAGCATAATCTGTACAGTTACAAGGAATCTTAACCTTATGTGTAACAAGGGTTGTGAAGGGGTTAACAAAAATTAGGATTTGTTAATTGTGAAATTATGTATATAAGAATATTTGAGGATTAATAAAAACAAAAAGGGTAACGGTACGTCACCCTACATTTATTTTAGTTAGTTATCTTCAAATTACGCTCCTCAAAAATTTGTTTAGCTACAAAAATGGCGTTTAGAACTCTGGGAAAACCTGTGTACGGAACACAGTGAGTAATCGCCTCAATCACTTCATTGGGTGTTAGTCCTACGTTAAGAGCAGCATTGATATGGACATTTAGTTGTGGCTCACATCCTCCCTGAGTAGTAAGAGAGGCAATTGTTACGAGTTGACGTTGTCTTAAGTCTAATTCCTTACGGGAATAAATATCCCCAAAGGCAAATTCGACAACATATTTACCAAGGTCAGGAGCAACGTCTTTTAATGATTCTATAACTCGTTCTCCTCCTTCTCCGTCAATTTCCATAAGCCGTTCCCAACCTCTCTGATAACGTTCATTTGACATCTGATTTTCCTCCTTAGCATTAAATTTATTTGAATAAGTAGTTCATGAAATAAATCTACACTTTAGAGTGCACTCTAAAGCAATACTTTTTTTCATATGCTATAATTAAATTTATGGAAAAGGAAGTTTTTACAATTCAACAAATCTCAAATATCACAGGACTATCCGTGCATACATTACGTTATTACGAAAAAATTGGACTACTTAACAGAGTAGACCGAGATGTAAATGGCTATCGACAATATACTGAGTCGGATATTTCTTGGATTAATTTTTTAATTCGTTTACGAGTAACGGGTATGCCAGTGTCTGAAATGAAACAGTTTTCTGACCTGCGAAGTCAAGGCGATTCTACAATAAGCTTGCGGCGTGAGTTATTAGAAAATCATCAAAAAAATGTCCTGGAGCAAATAAAAGAATTAAAAGATAATCTTGATAAGATTGAAGGTAAAATCCACTATTATAAGGGCTTAGAGGAAAACAAAGCTGATAGTGGGAACAAATCAGAAACTCCTTAAAGATGTTTAATTTACTGTTTGCGATTCTTCAAGATGAAGGTCGCATTTTTTATATTTCATTAGCAAGATTGTGGGGAAATGTACTTAAAGTACGGGGGCAAGAGAAAAACAATGGCGTTGTAGCGGCAACTCTTTTTTTCTTACTGAATTCTTTTTTCGATATAGGTTTTCAAATGGTTTAGTTTAGATATGACATAGGGAGTTGATAGCTTCAAGAATTCAGGAACATACTCGAAATTCGCTTGTCTAGACCATATTCTTTAATAGAGTGTTCCGATACTTTTATATGATAAAATTAGAAGAAAGTTCAGAATAGTAAAAATAAAATTAAAGGAGAGGATAAGATGGCATTCAAAACACCAGAAGGCGAGGAACTTTTTCACCGAGCCTATAGCAATAATTTAAATCGTTGGAATGTTACATATGAGACTCTGAATATACCGACAACATACGGGAGTACGTATGTCATAGTAACTGGGGAAAAGGAACTTCCGCCAGTTATCATGCTGCATGGGGCAGGAATGGGATCAACTATTTGGTATGCGAATATTGATGCATTGAGCAAGATTCGACGCGTCTATGCAGTTGATGCAATCGGGGATATAAATAAAAGTGAGCCTCTTCGTTCCATCAGCAATCCTGAGGACATGGGGAAATGGATGGCTGAGATTTTGGATCATCTTGGTATTGAAAAAACAGATTTTATCGGGCATTCGGCTGGTGGATATATAACATTGAATATAGCAACATACATACAAAGTAGAATAAACAAGATGGTCCTCTTAGCCCCTGCTGCTTCATTTGTCCCGTTTCATCAACAATTTTTCCTTCGTCTTGCTTTTATAAATGCCATAAGGCGCAAAGGATTCATCCGACAACTTTTCTGTCATTGGTTCATCGCAAAAGGGAATACAATCGATGACGAAGTCTTTGATCAATTCATTTACGGGGTCTTGCATTACAAATGGAAGGTGAAACCAGTCATCCCTAAAGTGATTCCAAAAGAAAAACTGAAGACCATACAAGTTCCAACCTTTTTATTGATGGGCGAAAAAGAGGTCATCTACAATCCTAAACGGGCTCTAATGCAAGCAAAAGCTAGCATTCCCCATATAGAAACCATGATGTTGCCAAATACAAGTCACTGTTTATTTATAGAGGATGCCAAAAAGGTAAACGATTTGATCATTAATTTTTTACATAAAAAAGCCGCCGTGTAAACTGAACTTTCTAGTAACGGGTGCTTATGTGAAAGATGGGATTGCTGAGGCGATTCAATTTTTTATTGGCTAACGGTACAGTTTAACTGAAGAAACGGATACATTCTAGATTTTTGGAAGCAGTTGTACAGAAGTAAGGTATATCTTGAAGTTTGAACTTCTTCTCAAATGAACAACACCTTACGTAGAAAGGCATAAGGACAACTTTTTCTAGGATTGGTATCCTTTTGGAAGGGGATAATAAACATACATTCTCCTGTTCCAGCGACGAAAACCCACAACGTATGTATAATTACAATACCAAACTAATGGAGGAGATTCTAAATGTCGCATAACAACTCAAGTAATAATACAGAAAAAATACACTTTATGTTAAAATCCACTCCGCCGAGAATAACGTTTCACCAGGACATGACAGAAGAAGAGCGGAGCATTATGCAACAACATATTTCCTATTGGATGGATAAGCAGAATCAAGGGATTGCTTTGGTTTTCGGACCGGTTCTTGATCCTTCAGCCCCACATGGACTAGCAATTATTGAAGTCGAGAATGAGGAACAAGTCCCAAAACTTATCGCGGAAGATCCAGCCGTTGTTACAGGAATAATGACAACGGAATTTTATCAGATGAAAGCAATTATAAAGAAATAATAGAATCCCTTTATAATAGGTAAGCCTCCGTTTTGCTGTACTAACGGAAGCACAAGTTAAAGATGTGATCGCTGCGGCGGTCTTTTTTTTCTTATTAAACAGACAGGTTAGTGGGAGATGATAATCCACTTCTTTTTTAAACCAATTTACATCGATTTGCGGAATTGAAATGACAAAAGCACCATATAAAGTTATGAAAGGAGGAGAGGCATAAAATGCAGATAATGAACAACTATTTTCGTGCTGCGGGTATGGTTTATATTATGAGCAATAATGAAGTAATGAATTAAATCATTGCTTTTTACAGGGATATGAATGGAATGCTCACCTTTGCGGGTTCCTACTCAACTTATGGCAGGGGTACTGGTACAAGGGAAGTCTCAACTGCAACTGCAAACGATGGTATTGATCCTCTTGCGTCACAAGGCTCCCTAACTTTGTCCCGTGATGGCCGGTTCCTACTTGCAGTTAACGCAGGCAGCGATAGTATCAGTAGTTTCATAATAAACGACAGCGGAGTACACGTTTTCGTGGATGTGAAGTCATCAGGAGGTGCTCAGCCCAATAGCGTAGATGTGTTTGGTAATCTTCTCTATGTTTCCAATGTAGGTAATGCCGCTAACAATTTTGCATCAATATCACTGGTTTTCGTATAGATGATAACGGACGCCTTACTCCTATTCCTGGATCAACCCATTCTTTAAGTACAATCAATGCTCAGCCGGCGCAGGTTCTCTTCACTCCAGATGGCAGTAAAATCGTTGTATCCGAGCTTACTTCAGACCATCTCAGTGTATTTCATGTGAATAAAAATGGAACGGTTAAAGGACCAATTATAAACGATTCAAGTGGTAAGGGACCGTTCGGCTCTTGTTTTCTATCCTCAGGAATATTTTTAGTTACGGAAGCCTCTTCTAGTACGCTGTCATCCTATTCAATGAGCGATAACGGGGTTCTTACTGTTATCAGCGGCTCTGTACTGAACGGCCAGAAGACCACTTGCTGGGTTGTAACAACGAAGAATGAAAAATATGCTTTTACCACCAACACCTTAAGTGGCACAATCACCACATATCGTATAGATTCAAGTGGAGCACTATCGGTTCTCGGGCATACTACCAGTACACCAGCAGGTACATCTACAGGTCTGCCGATAGATGGTGGAGTGAGTAAAGATGGCCGCCATTTTTATACACTGAACGGGAATCAGGGTACAATCTCAGTATTTAATATCCAAGATGATGGTAGTCTTGTTAGATTGCAGGTTGCTGCTTGGACTGACTTTCCTTATTTCGGATCGCAAGGTTTAGCGGTTCTTTGATTCTATTGGGTTCACTATATTTGGTAGAATAGAAAATAAAGGAGTTATATTTAATCATTTTAGTTAAGAAAGAGTATGGGGCAGTACCCCTTACTCTTATATACAATCTAGAGAACATCTGACTTAAGGAGTGGTTATCATGGCACGTGTTTTATTTATAAATGGTGGATCAGAAGGACATATCAACCCAACAATTGGAGTTGTCCAAGAGCTTATTTCGCGTGGAGAAGAAGTAGTGTATTTTACAATAGAAGCTTTTCGAGAACGTATTGAGAAGACGGGAGCTACTGTACGAACATTCGACGGTGATAAATTTATAAAAGCTTTTATCTCAGGTGGAAGAAATTATTTACCCGAAAGAATCAACGGTCTTTTACATACGGCTGATATCATGATACCTAGTGTTCTAGAGCAAATCGAAGGAGAACATTTTGATTATATCATTCACGATTCCATGTTTGGTTGTGGACGTTTACTTGCACAAATACTTAAACTTCCGGCAATTAATTCTTGTACATCTTTTGCTCAAACTGAAATATCATTTGAAAGAATGCTAGAACATCTTTCGCAAAATATCCCAACAGAAATTGCGAAAAGGATAAATAATGATTTTCAAAACCTAACAACAAAAATTAATGAAAAATATGGTGTTGAAATCACTTCTCCTTATGAAGTTTTTTGTAATCCTGCACCACTTACAATTGTTTATACAACTAGGGAGTTTCAACCTTTTGGAGAAACATTTGACCAAACATACCAATTTGTAGGACCATCCATCTCTACACGATTAACACAAGAAGACTTCGACTTTACTGCAATCAAAGGAAAAAGCCCAATTTACATTTCACTAGGTACTGTCTTTAACCAAGCAATTGATTTCTATAAGACTTGTTTTAAGGCATTTAAGGACACGGATCATACCATTATTATGTCTATTGGGGGAAAAACGCAAATATCTGATTTAGGGGAGATTCCTAAAAACTTCATTGTGAAAAATTATGTTCCACAAACTGAGGTGCTTACATACACGAAATTATTTATCACACATGGTGGAATGAACAGTACCAATGAAGGTCTCTATTACGGAATTCCACTAATTGTGATCCCACAAAGCGCAGATCAGCCAGTAATTGCCGGGCGAGTTGCCAATCTTGGAGCCGGCGTTCCATTACAAATGCAAGACTTGACTGCAAGTAGGCTAAGTGAAGCCGTAGATCATGTGTTAGGACATCCATCTTTTCATAATGCTGTCGCAAATATTAGGGAATCCTTTCAAAAATCAGGTGGGTATCAGCAAGCTGTTGATGAGATTTTCAAATTTAAAAGGGGAAATATACATTGAAAAGAAAAGAACTATACTTGAAAATTGTAAAAGCAGACAATGAACATTTGAAATTCCTAATTTCTAAACTTGATCAACATCTATCTAAACTATATCCAAGTGAAGGAATCTTTGGCTTGAATTTAAATGATCCTAAAGTTAACGATACTACATTCGTAGTTGCTTATATAGGTGATACTCCTGTGGGTTGCGGGGCAATACGACCATTGGATATTGAAACGATCGAGTTAAAAAGATTTTATGTCGATAGTAATTATAGAAATAGAGGCATTGCATCACAATTATTAAAGTTCCTTGAGACAAAGGCAAAAAATTTTAACTACCATAATTTAGTTTTAGAAACTGGAAATGAACAACCAGAAGCAATAAGTCTTTATAAGAAAAATGGGTATAACGAGATTCCTCCATATGGCGAGTATATTGGTTGTGACAATAGTGTTTGTTTTGCAAAAAGGATTATTTAGTCAAGTAATTTCGTGAATTATAAATAATAACACCGTTCATATTGAACGGTGTTACATGCTATTTGTATATGACATAATTAATATACGTACTACCCTTTTGTTGTAAAAGTACTGGGCATTACCACAGCCACAACCTCTCCGCGAGCACAAAGTAAGTCATTCGCATAGACCTCTGTATCTACCTTCCACTTTTTCGGATGGATCTCTTGAACAGTCCCGATTGCTTTTAATGGAACGCCATGTGGAGTCGGTTTTAAAAAATCCACTTTTAAGGAAGCCGTCACAAATCTTGGAGGTTCGATTCCATCTCCGATTTCATGTCCATTTTTACGGTGCAATGTTAATGATGCTGAACCTGTCCCATGACAATCAATTAACGACGCAATCAATCCTCCATAAACAAAACCTGGTATCGCCGTATGCTCTGGTAAAGGATTGTATATCGTCACCGTATTGTCCCCTTGCCAAACCGTTTGAAAATGATGCCCCTCTTTATTTAACCGACCACACCCATAGCACCATGCATAATCATCTGCATAATCATCTTGAATGGCATTTAACACTTTCTCCATCATAACTCCCCCTTTTTTATGTTATTATAACACAATAAAAGTAAAATAAAGGAATAATTGAATATTATTGCTATGTATTATTCCAATATAAGTAAATATATAAGTGATTTTCTGTGTTTTTTGATAGAAGAAGGATTTTCCAAGAGCAGGACTTAAAGGAGCTTTATCAAGGTGTTATAAATGTATTATTTTAGATATCATGAAAAATAGGGGGAAGGAAATGAAACTTGATCAGAAGTCAGTTTTGTCAGTACTAAACCATACTTTTCAATGCATGAATAATGGGATAGCAATCTTAAATCATGAAAGAATCATAACATTTTGTAATTCATCCTTATGTACGATATTAAAAAAGAAAGAAAATGAATTATTCGGCAGACATATAACACCTTTTCTATTAGAACTTGAAAATGATTTTATTATAAATGAAATTCCTATTTATTTGAATGAACAGGAGAACGGATTATTTATTGTATTTGAAAGCAAACAACAGAATGCAACCGACATACAATTATTACAAAAAAGAATTGTTCAATTTGAAAATGCATTACATATTTTATCGGAATGCATATTAGGAGTGGATGAACAAGGAATCGTCAATTTTCTAAGTTCTTCTTATGCTCAGTTTTTAGGGATAGATGATCCAAAGGATGCGATTGGGAAGCATTGTACGGAAGTAGTGGAAAATACGAGAATGCACATTGTTGTGAAGACGGGACAAGCCGAAGTAGGACAGATTCAGCGTGTAAATAACCAAAATATTATCGCCACCCGCATGCCTGTAATTGAAAATGGGAAAATCATTGGGGCAATTGGAAAAATCATGTTTCACGATGTAG
Organism: Ectobacillus polymachus; assembly: GCF_048159605.1. NCBI lineage: Bacteria > Bacillati > Bacillota > Bacilli > Caryophanales > Bacillaceae > Ectobacillus > Ectobacillus polymachus. The sequence goes on from NZ_JBLREB010000001.1 coordinate 173,120, forward strand.
AACAGGTGAAAGTATTAGCGGACCAAATTAGCACAATGGAATCGAAGCTTTCTTACTATCAAACAGAATTAAAACGGCTGCAAGAGGCGAGGTACTCCTTTCAAAGCATAATCGGGGAGAGCGAGAAGATGCTAAAGGTGAAGAATGAGGCGATGAAGCTTGCCAAAAGTCGTTCTACTGTTTTAATTCAGGGAGAGAGCGGTACAGGGAAAGAGCTATTTGCTCATGCAATTCACAATGCGAGCCCGCGTGCTACAGGTTCATTTATTCGATTAAACTGTGCGGCGATTCCTCGAGATCTGTTGGAGGCGGAGTTATTTGGATATGAGGAAGGGGCATTTACGGGTGCGAAAAAAGGCGGGAAGCCTGGGAAGATCGAGTTAGCGGATAAGGGAACGCTTTTCCTAGATGAAATTGGGGATATGCCATTGGATATGCAAGCAAAATTGTTACGGGTTCTTCAGGAAAAAGAGATAGAAAGAATCGGCGGAACAAAAACAAGGAAAATTGATGTCCGTTTTATTGCGGCAACACATCAAAACTTATTTAAGATGGTACAAGAGGGTGTATTTCGAGAAGATTTGTATTATCGATTACACGTTTGTACCATCGATATCCCATCGTTACGAGAACGAAAAGAAGATATAAAGCAGTTAACAGCTTATTTGATTGGTAAATTAAATACAGAGCTTGGAACATTCTTTCATTCGGTTGATGAAAGAGTACATCAACTATTCGCATCCTATAATTGGCCGGGAAATATTAGGGAACTTGAAAATATATTAGAAAGAGCGATGAATATGGCAGAATACGATTGTATTCAAGTCCAGCATCTGCCTTTATCTCTACAAAAGCAAGATATTTCCATGAATTTGGGTCGAGAAGAATCGATTTTGGAAGATAAGCTAGAGAGGAATTATTCTTTACAAGAAGAAATAGAAGCAGCCGAAAAACGGGTGATTCAAAGGGCATTAAAGCAAACATTTGGAAATAGAAAAGAAGCAGCCGAGCTCTTAGGTATTCATCGGGCAAGCCTATATCGAAAAATAGAAAAGTATGAACTTTGTAGAGAAAGTGGTTCTCCCATTTTTCCATCCAATTATGAAAAATAAAGGATTATTTCTCTTTAAACTTCACATATTAAATAATGGATTACATAGTAAACGGCGAAATTTTAATTATTAGGTGAAAGAGAAATGAAGAAATGGTACTGTAACATTCTAATTGTGATACTTTTATTTTTTTATCAGGATATCATGTCTGTGCGAAAGAAAGTGACAGCATAATTTACATTAATTTATGGAAGAATAAACTGTATTTGCTTCAACAAAATAAGGTAATAGAAGAATACAGTATTTCTCCAGGAAAAAATGAGTCTCCTACCCCGGTTGGTCAATTTCGTATTGTACATAAATCAAGGGGATGGGGAGGCGGATTTGGCTCACGCTGGCTTGGGCTTAATGTTCCTTGGGGAAAATATGGTATACATGGTACAAACAAATCGTGGTTAATTGGAGAAAGAGTAAGCAGTGGATGTATCCGTATGCGTAATAAGGATGTCGAAAGGCTGTTTGATAAGGTACCAGTCGGGACCATTGTTCAAATTGATGGACCGATTACGGGTATGGGAAAATACGAATTGAAAAACTTATCAAGAAATTCACGAGGAAATTTAGTACAAATCGTTCAACAAAGACTAAAAGCAGCAGGATATTATAAAGGTCCATGCAACGGAATTTTTGATATACAAACAGAAGTAGCAGTAAAAAAGTTTCAAAAAGAGCACCATTTTAAAGTGAACGGTACGATTTCAAATAAAGAGTATATTCAACTTGGCTTGTTAGAATAATCTTGTGAAGGTCTTATTGGTATAAAGAAAAACAAATATGTTGATTTTAGAAAATAGCAAAGCATTCGCCGAGCTATTTTTATTTTTTAATGCCCTTTTTACAAAAATAACCTTACTTAATTAGTTTGAATGGTCAACATTACGTATTAATATTAGTTTAGGAGGTCTTGAATCATGCAAATCATATCAAGTGTTTTTCCTTTTATCGCCCTTATTGTTGACATAGTAATTATGATTACGTGTTTAAGAAAAATTTCTACTCAAATTTATTTCAACTATTTCAACAGGACCATATGGATGTTCATTGTTGTTTTTGGTAGCATTTTTGGACAACTGATGTATTTTTTAATGGAACGTAATGAAAATAATAAATAAACCTATTATAATCATAATCCTTTAACATATTTCCGAAAGAAGTCTCCCTCTTCAAGCGTGTAAAGGGCGTAGCCAGGCGGTAAGGGGGAGATGAATTTCGGTTGGCGATAGCCAACACTCTCTCCTCTATGTTATAATAGAACATATATTCGGTATCTAAATGAGGTGAGGGGCATGGCAAACAAAGCATATAAATTTCGCTTATACCCGACAGAGGAACAATGCGTCTTTTTTGCAAAGACATTTGGTTGTATTCGTTTTGTCTATAATAAAATGCTGGCAGAGCGAAAAGAAACCTACGAGACATACAAAGACGATCAAGATAGGCTCAAACAACAAATGTTTCCGACTCCCGCTAAGTACAAAGATGAGTTTCCATGGCCCTAAAGAGGTGGATTCTTTAGCCTTGGCAAACGCACAGCTTCATCTCCAAAAAGCATACAAGAGCTTTTTCGATGGAAATACGGCATTCCCCAAATTCAAGACTCGTAAAGCAAGACAATCGTACACAACAAATGTGGTAAACGGAAATATTGTGCTATGGGATGGCTCTATTAAATTGCCTAAGATAAAAGAACCTGTCAAATTGAAACAGCATCGAAAAATTCCACGTCATCATATCATCAAATCCTGTACCATTTCCCGAACGAAGACGAATAAATATTATATTTCAATTCTCACAGAATACGAGCATCTTCATAGAGCAAAAGAGATACAAAACGCTGTTGGATTGGACTTTGCCATGAACGGCTTATTTGTCGAGAGTGAAACAGGTAAGAAAGCCAATTACCCCAATTTTTATCGACAAGCCTTAAAAAAGTTAGCAACAGAACAACGCATATTGTCACGTAGAACAAAAAATAGTAAGCGTTGGCATAAACAACGCTTGAAGGTAGCAAAACTTCATGAAAGAATTGCAAATCAACGAAGAGATTTTCTTCACAAAGAATCGTATCGCTTATCACAAATATATGATTGTGTGGTTGTAGAAGACCTCAACATGAAAGCTTTGTCACAAGCGCTTCACTTTGGAAAAAGTGTCACAGATACTGCTTGGGGTAGGTTCACAAAATTCCTCCAATACAAGTTAGAGGATCAAGGAAAAAAGCTTATCAAAATAGATAAGTGGTTCCCATCATCCAAAACTTGTTCCTGTTGTGGTCAAGTAAAGGAGTCTCTATCTCTTTCTGAGCGTATATTCCACTGTGAATGTGGTTTTGTGGCAGACAGGGACTGGAATGCTGCTATCAATATCAAAAGGGAAGGATTACGCCTAGTAGTGTTATCATAATTAGAAAACTCTTGGAACAAGAGGGTTAGCTCAGTCAGTTTTCGTTGGCTACTAAAAGCAATGATAAGTCGAGAAGCCCCCACTTCAAAAATCGTAAGAGTTTAAGTGGTGGGTAGTTCACCTTAATATTCTTTTATATCTTATCTAAAAAAGTACAGTGAACTCTGTACTTTTTATTTATTTAATAACTTTTTGTTGCGTGATTGCGACTTGTCTTAACATTGCAACACGTTAGAAACGATTTGTTGCATATTTACGACAGCGCTAAAATCATAATACATGATGATTCTATTCGTTCCTAGGTTTTGGGAGGTTGGCACATTTCTTGCATCAAGAAAGAACAGAACCAATCTCATGATAGAAATCTATGAGTCTAGGAAAGGGGATAGGATGATCATGATGGAGAATCTACCGTATTTTCTGCTACGGAGTATTGAAAAAAGCCCTGATAAAGTTTATATGCAATTTGAAGACGAAAGGATTACGTATCAAGAACTGCATCATCGAATTGGAAAAGGAATAGCGGGCTTTCGTGAATTAGGGATTCAAAAGGGTGACAAGGTTTGTATGATGATGAATAATGACCCAAATTACGTAGATATTTGGTTTTCCTTATCGTTTATGGGTGCAGTTATTGTTCCCTTAAACGTTCATTTAAAGGGCGAAGGACTGCAATATATTTTGTCTCACTCAGATTGTAAATTGATTGTTACGGATAAAGAATTTGTATCCAAAATTCAGGCGAGTCTAGCTTTCATAGAAAGGGATATTACAATTATTGTTCACGATAACAATGAAAACGCTGACACAAATGATAAAAACATAATCCAGCTGAATCGTATACTGCAAATAAATCATAGCTTTTTTCCAAATGAAACGATTGATTCTTCTTCGATTAATAGCATCTTATATACATCTGGAACAACCGGGCTGCCAAAAGGGGTAATGCTAAGTCATCATGCATATGTTCATTCTGCGCAGTCTTTTGCAGACCTGATGGTAGGTGCACGTGCAGATGATATTTTATATACTGCTCTACCTCTCTTTCATATAAATGCCGAGGCCCATACTGTGCTTGGTTCTATTCATGCTAATGCTACGATTGCCCTTGGAAAACGATTTAGTGCTTCAAAGTTTTGGGACGAAATTCGCTATCATGGTGCTACCATCTTTAATTCACTAGGATCTATGATTCCTATACTCTGTAAACAGCCTGAAACAGAAAATGATTCTATCAATCCAGCAAGAATAACAGCCTGCGCTGCTACACCGAAAGAGTTTTGGAAAGTATTTGAGGAGAGATTTGCTGTACGTATTGTCGAGGGATATGGATTAACGGAGACAACTGGTTTTTGTGTAGCAAATTCGAATCCAATTCCTACTCTATCATCCATTGGAAAACCGTATTCTTACGTAGATACAAAAATTGTGAATGAACAAGGGGAAGAAGTTCCGATTGGTCAAATAGGGGAAATTGTGATTCGTTCATCTGCCTCACATACCTTTATGGAAGGCTATTATAAAATGCCGGATAAGACAGAAGAGTCTATTAAAGAAGGCTGGTTTCATACAGGGGATCGCGGTTATCAAGATGAAAATGGATTTTTATATTTTTGTGATCGGATTAAACAGTGTATTCGCCGAAGAGGAGAAAATATTTCCTCCTGGGAAATTGAAACGGTTATGAATCACCATCCAAAGGTGCTTGAATCCGCGGCGATTGGTGTTCCATCTGAAGTAGGGGAAGAAGATGTGAAACTATATGTCATTTTGAAGAAGGACGAAATGATGACCTATGAAGAGGTTTTGGATTGGTGTCAAGAACGAATGGCGTATTTCATGGTACCTCGCTATGTTGAGTTTAGCGAATCCTTTCCTAAAACAGCAACAGAACGAATTCAGAAGTTTAAGCTGAAAGAAGAAGGAATTGGAGATGCGTGGGATCGTGAAAAGGCAGGGTATGAAATTACTAAGCGCTAGGATAGGGGGAGAAAGATATGATGAATTTATTGATTGTATTGCTTGCACTCGGTTTACTAATATTTTTAGCATACCGAGGGTTTTCAGTTATTTTATTTGCTCCGTTATGTGCCCTGCTCGCTGTATGTCTAACCAATCCGGAGCAAGTACTTCCGTTTTTTTCGAATGTGTTTATGGTAAAGATGGTTGGATTTATTAAACAATATTTTCCTGTGTTTTTACTTGGAGCTATATTCGGAAAAATAGTAGAAGTAACAGGGATAGCCGAAAAAATTGCAAAGGTCATTGTCCGTTTCATAGGAGCGAAACGAGCCATTCTTTCTATTGTATTAATGGGAGCAATTTTAACTTATAGCGGGGTAAGCTTGTTTGTAGCCGTATTTGCGATTTATCCGTTTGCGGCACAGCTTTTTCGCGAAGCAAATATCCCAAAACGATTGATTCCAGCTACCATTGCTTTTAGTGCTTTTACATTTTCAATGGATTCACTGCCCGGTTCTCCTCAGATTCAAAATGTAATACCAACTACATTTTTCAAAACGACGATTTATGCTGCGCCAACACTTGGGATGATTGGAGCACTCTTCATCTTTACCGTAGGAATGCTGTATTTAGAACGATGCCGAAAGAAGGCTGCTGCAAGGGGAGAAGGCTATTATAGAAATTCGTCTGAAGCAGAGGCGGAAATGGCAGCAACAGTTAGCGTAGAACAGCTACCCCAAACAAGAGCTGCTGCTAGAGAAGCGATTACAATTGAACACTGGATTGCATTTCTTCCCCTTATTTTAGTTGGGGTTATGAATAAAGTATTTACCTTGTTCATTCCAGTATGGTATGCAAAAGGATTTGATTTTGCAGAAATTGGGCTTAAGGATCTTGGTAAAATCGATATGTCGCAAGTGTTAGGAATATGGTCCGTAGAGCTGGCGCTTCTGTTTGGCATATTGTCTGCTGTCATACTAAATTTTCAAGCAGTTCGAGAACACTTTCAAACGATTACAAATGTTGGGGTAAGCGGTTCGATTCTTGCAGCGATGAATACGGCAGCTGAATATGGCTTCGGTGCCGTCATTGCAGCACTTCCTGGCTTTGTGATGATTCAACAATATTTAACGGGAACCTTTTCAAATCCTATTATTAGTGGAGCAGTCATGACCAATATCTTATGTGGATTAACGGGATCAGGATCCGGCGGCATGAGCATTACACTTGGACTTATGGCAGAAAAGTATATCGAATCCGCAGCCCATTTTCATATTCCATTAGACGTTTTGCATCGTGTTATTGCTATGGCAGCCGGAGGTATGGATACGCTGCCGCATAATGGAGCTGTTATTACATTACTTGCTGTTACAGGCTTGACACATAGAGAAGCGTATAAAGAAATTTTCGGAATTACTATTATTAAGACGCTGGCGGTGTTCGTGGTGATTGGTTGCTATACGCTTTTCTCCATTGTGTAAGAATGTTAGATTATTCGTAATATATAAAAGGAGAGCACATAGTATATATGACTACTATGTGCTCTCCTTTATTTTATAAAATTGATGCCAATTAAAACGCAATAGGCAATTCTGTTAATCCCCTCATTAAATAAGTTGGACGCCAATGTAGTGTTTCTGGATCTGTATTTAGATGTAGATTCGGCATTCTTTGAATCAGGGTTTGAATGGCAATTTGACCTTCAAGTCGGGCCAATGGGGCACCTAGACAATAGTGAATTCCCATTCCGAAGGCAAGATGACGATTGTTATTTCTAGTGATATCAAAAATATCCGGATTTTCAAATTGCATCTCATCGCGGTTGGCAGATGCTAAAGCTACTACTACAGCATCTCCTTTTTGTATTAACTTTTCGCGTATTTGAATATCTTCGTTAGCCCATCGATTTGTCGCTAACTCAACAGGTCCATAGAAACGTAGTATTTCTTCAATAGCGGATGAAATAAGGTCTGGATTTTGCTTAAGTTTCTCCAGTTGTTTAGGATGCTGTAGCAATGCCAATACACCGTTTCCAATCAAGTTAACTGTTGTTTCGTGTCCGGCAATAATCAACAAAAAGATCATAGAATACAATTCTTTTTCCGTAAGTTTTTCACCTTCAGCCTCGGCATGAACCAAAGCGCTAATAAGATCTTCCCCTGATTCATTCCGGCGCTCTTCAATTAAATTTCTAATGTATTGAACAAAGGACTGTAGCGCTGGAAGGGCTTGCTGGATTTTCTCTGGGAGGTTAACGGTATCAACTAAAGTGTTAGACCATTCTCGAAATCTATCACGATCAGTTTCACGAATTCCTAACATTTCACAAATTACAATAATAGGTAAGGGGAATGCAAACTCTTCAATTAGATTTATATTTCCTTTGTTTTGGAATCCATCGAGTAAAGAATCAGCAATCTCTTGAATTCGAATGCGTAACCCCTCAATCATTTTTGGAGTGAAAGCCTTATGAACTAAGTTACGTAAACGGTCATGATCAGGAGGATCAGAATTTAGCATATGATTTAGGAGTACATCTCTTTCTAGAATTGGAATCATTTTGTTCAGTTGTTCAGGACTTAAAAGAGTATGAGGATTTTTAATAAACCGATTATCTCTTAATACTTGCAAAGAATCATCGTATCGAGTAATAAGCCAAGAAGTTTGACCGTTAGGAAGGGTGAAACGATAAACGGGATCAACCTCCCTTAGTTTTGCGTAAAAGGAATAGGCTGTTTTTTTAAATTCAGCAGAAAACAAATCTAATTGAGGTGTTTCATGGTTTAGATTCATACCTTGCTCCCTTTTCATAACTTTAATTGAAAATGCAGGTACAACTTCATTCCATGTTCATTTACACAGATTGCTTACAACGTTATTATAACTACTGATCGAAGGAGATGGAAATAAATTCAAAAAAATTACGTTAGTTTTGTTCATGTTTTTTTCTTTTTATTAATGAAGCTATGATTTAGTTGTCATAATAATAGAGCGTGGGTAAAATCCCAATTTCTGATAAAATAAAACTGCTTCATTCCCGTATACGACTGTTAGTTCAATGTCACTTATATGTTTTTCCTTAAACCATTCCATTGCACTACTCATTAATGTGACACCTAATCCATTTCTTCGATATTTTTCATCAACAAATAGAACTTCAATCTTCCCGTTTTCTTTTTTGCTATATGCTATGCAAAACCCTATTATGTTATTTGTTTCTGAATCAATCAGTAGTTCAATCCTGTATTCTCCAGATATTGAATTTTCTCGATACTTCTCAATACGTTCTTCGAAGGTGATTCTTGGATAATCACCAGCAAAATATGTTGATTTACTATTATGGTATTCGTGTAATTTATCTAGTGGTTTTCTTATTATTTCTATTTCATCTAGAGTTATCTGTTTTTTAATAATATCCATACTTCAACATCTCCCATCATATATATTTATTTACATACAGGCACGATTGCCTAGTTTAAAGTGTACTCTTTGTGATATTAAAAAAACCTAGGTAGATTCGTTAATATAGTTTTCTAGAAATTCCCTCTAAACCCTTGACTTATATGCTTCATTTTTAATAAAATTAATTTTCAACTGTAAATTTCAACGAATAGGAGGGAATTACAGAAATGAACGAAATATTCGAGCAAGAACTAGAGAAATTAAATCATACGCTTTCGCAAATTAATTACCAATTGCATAAGCTAGAGAGTATTCCAGTTTACCACGGATCAGGTTTTACAGAACAAGTACTTGAAACGATGCGAGAATCGAGTCGGCAAAGACTTCGAATCGCCAATCAGGAACCCTATTTTGGACGTTTAGATTTTCAAGAAGAAGGACATGTACAGCCAACTCCGATTTACATTGGTAAAGTTGGTGCTTCTAATGAAGAAACGCAGCAACCAATCGTTATAGATTGGCGAGCGCCCGTTGCAAGTATGTTTTATTCCTTTACTGGAGGAGAGGACGCAGCTTTTTATGATTCTTCAGAAGGAAGAGTGGAAGGAATTGTTTACTTAAAACGTAACATTGCGATTCGAAAGCAAATATTAGAACGTGTTGTTGATACATATGTAAGGGGAAGTGAAGATCTATCCTTATCAGATGATTTTCTTCTCTATCGTTTAGGGGAAAATAAAGATAACAAATTAAAAGACATTGTTTCAACGATTCAAGCAGAACAAAATGATATTATTCGTGCTGAAAAAAATGTTCCTCTTATTATTCAAGGGGTTGCAGGTAGTGGAAAAACAACGATTGCCTTGCATCGGCTTGCTTTTTTAATTTATCAATTTCATGAGCAGCTGAGCGCGGAGAAAATGATTGTGTTTGCACCTAATAGTATCTTTCTTGATTATATTTCTAGCGTATTACCAGAACTTGGTGTTGGGGATATTCATCAAACTACATTTCAAGACTGGGCACTGCAGACTTTAGAAAATATTGTTTCTGTACAAAACACGGATAAACAACTACAACAAGCATTCTCTATTCATAAAGCTAAAGATGAGATAATGGCTGGAAAATTAAAAGGATCAATCGAGTTTCAAATCTTTATCAAGCAAAGTCTGTCGGGCTACGAGAAAAGCGTAGTGCCAACGAAAGATTTTGAGCCTTGGGATCATTCGGTATTGCAAGGAACGATAATCCGCCAGTGGTTTGAAACAGAATATAAACACTATCCAGTTGGAAAGCGAAGAGAGCGAATTGTTGCTCGTATGAAGCGTTGGATTGAGCTGAAACTTAAGATGATTGCAGACCCGAATAAAAAGAAGTTACTAAAAAAACAAGCAACGCAAAGACTTAATGCTTATTTAAAATCTTGGCCTAAGGTGAATGCATTATCTTTTTACGGTATGGTAATGAAACAAGAAGATATTTTACGTGTGTTGCCAGCTGAACTTGTAAAAGAAACAGCCAAAAACTGTAGAAAAAAAGAAGTTGCACTAGAAGATTTAGCACCACTTATTTATATTCATCACTATCTAGAGGGAATCACACTTGGGCAAAAATTTCATCATGTTGTGATTGATGAAGCGCAAGATTTCTCACCATTTCAACTTTCCATTTTAAAAGAAATAACATTAGGAAATTCTTTTACGATTTTAGGTGATTTATCACAAGCCATTCATGAGTATCAAGGAATTGACGATTGGCAGCAGTTTCAAGATGTATTTGATCACCAGGCGCAGTATTTTGAATTAACGAGAAGCTATCGCTCAACAAAAGAGATTATATCTTTTGCAAATGAAGTGATTCAAAATGCCAATATTCCTGTAGGGCTTGCTAATCCTGTTTTTCGCAGCGGCGAAAGTGTAAAAATTACCTCAACAAATGATCAATTTCAATCTGTCTTATCTACTGTAAAAACCATGCAAGAACAACAGGTAAAAACGATTGCCATTGTCGGGCGAACGGAGGAAGAGTGCCGTGAAATATACGACAAACTCACAGAAGCTGGTATTTCTACAAATATAATAGAAGCAAAGCTAAGTAAATATGAAGGCGGTATTTCAGTCGTTCCTGTTTATTTAGCAAAAGGATTAGAATTCGACGCAGTCCTACTTATCGATGTAGATGAGGCTCACTACAAACAATCAAAACAAGATGCCAAGTTGCTATATGTCGGATGTACCCGCGCGCTCCATGACTTACGGATTTTTTATTCCGGGACATGTTCACCTTTAATTCAGCAAATTCCAAGAGAATTGTATGAAGAAAGGATAGATGTTTAATTCAACAGAAAGGAAAAGCTATAATTCTGACAGCACTACTTTTAGAATTATAGCTAGTATTCCTCTGTTACTTACTACGTTTTTTTATTTGTTGTACTATGTTCTTTTTAAAATCCTCAAATGGAACACTTTCTGATTGTTGATCCCCGTACTTTCTAATATTGACCGTATTTTCTTTTACTTCATTATCTCCTAACACTAGCATATAGGGGATTTTTTGCATCTGTGCTTCTCTTATTTTGTACCCTAGCTTTTCATCCCTGTTGTCCATTTTCACTCTTACACCTAATGACTTCAGCTCCGACTGAATCTTTAAACAGTAGTCCAAGTGAACTTGTGAAACAGGGATAATTTCTACTTGTATCGGTGCAAGCCAAACAGGGAAAGCGCCAGCATAATGTTCGATTAATATACCAAAGAAACGATCAATCGATCCAAAAATAGCCCGATGAATCACAACAGGGCGTACTTTTTCATTCTTTTCATTAATATAAGTCAAATCAAATTTTTCTGGCATCTGAAAATCAAGTTGGATTGTTCCACATTGATGACTCCGTTTTAAGGCATCTTTAATATGGAAATCAATTTTCGGTCCATAAAATGCCCCGTCACCTTCGTTTATGCGATAGCTGATTTCTAATTTTTCAAGTACATTCTGTAATGCTCCTTCAGAAATATCCCAAAGGTTATCCTCACCCAATGAATCCTCTGGACGAGTCGAAAGCTCTACCGAATATTCGAAACCAAAAGTGCGATATACTTGGTCAATGAGAGAAAATACCTGTTTTATTTCACTTTCAATTTGATCCTCTCGAACAAAGATATGAGCATCATCCTGACAAAAAGTCCGAACACGCAGCATTCCATTTAAAGCACCGCTATATTCATGACGGTGAACTTGACCGAACTCAGCTAAACGAATCGGTAAATCTCGATAAGAGTACAGATTGTTTTTAAAGATAAGCATATGACCTGGACAATTCATTGGTTTCAGCGCAAATTTTGTATGATCGACTTCGGAAAAGTACATATTTTCATGGTAATGATCCCAGTGACCCGATTGCTCCCATAACCGTTGGTTCATCATAAATGGCGTACGAACCTCATCATAATTGGCACTACTTTGCAGTTCACGAGAAAAGTTTTCTAACTCATTTCTAATAATTTGCCCATTTGGTAAATAAAATGGCATTCCCGGTGCTTCCTCGGAAAACATAAATAACTCCAATTGTTTTCCTAACTTACGGTGATCTCGCACTGCAGCTTCTTTTAAAAACTTTAGATACTCTTGTAAGTCCTTTTTCTTTGTAAATGCCACTCCATAAATTCGTTGAAGAACTTCGTTTTCACTATCACCTCGCCAATACGCACCAGATACGTGAGTCAATTGAAATGCCTTTATAAAGCCAGTAGAGGGAAGGTGAGAACCACGACAAAGATCAATAAACTCGCCTTGTTGATAAAGCGTTATTTTTTCATCCTTTGGAATGTCCTTTAATATTTCTAATTTGAATGGCTCACCTTTCACTTCGAATAACATTTCAGCATCTTCATACGAAACATCCATTCGTTTGATTTCTAAATTCTCATTGATGATGTTTTCCATCTCTTTTTCAATAGCGTGTAAGTCATCGGAAGTCAAACTATGTTCGAGTTTTACATCATAGTAAAATCCATCTTCAATAACTGGTCCTATCCCCAATTTCACATTCCCATAAAGTCGCTTCACGGCTTGTGCCAAGACATGTGCCGCTGAATGTCTTAAAATATGCAATCCTTCTTCTGAATCTAGAGTTAAAACAGAGAGTTTCGCATCCTGTTCGAGCTTGTAGCTTATATCGACCAGTTGTTCATCAACTTTCCCTGCTACTGCTTGTTTTCTTAGACTTGAGCTAATGGACTCAGCTACATTTGCCACTGTAATGCCTTTTGAAAATTCCTTTATTCTTCCATCAGGAAATTGAATTTTAATCAATTCTTCACTCATAGCTTTAACACTCCTTTAAAGTAAAATAAAAAAACACACGCATCCCTAAAGAAGGGACGAGTGTGTTTAACCCGTGGTTCCACCCAAATTCCCATAAGCTAAAAAAGAAAAACTTATGACTCTGGTGCTTGTAACGTAGCATGGACGGTATTGGATACTAGTTTCCCCAATACAGCTCAAAGGCGGTAAATTACTTTCCTAAGCTAGGAAGATCGCAGCTATCCTTCCCTCTCTGAAAACCGTAAAAATAATTCATGTCCTTTTCATCGCAATTATTATTTTCTTGTAAAACAAAAAACACACGCATCCCTAAAAAAGGGACGAGTGTGTTATAACCCGTGGTTCCACCCAAATTCCCATAAGTTAAAAAGATAACTTACGGCTCTGGTGCTGTAACGTAGCATAGACGATATCAGATACTAAAGTTCCCTGATATAGCTTAAAGGCGGTAAATTATTTCCCTAAGCTAGGAAGATCGCAGCTATCCTTCCCTCTCTGAAAACCGTAAAAATAATTCGTGTCCTTATCATTGCTTATTAAAATTTAAATAGTTATTTTAGATTATTTTACATACTACAATAAAGTTCCTTAAATAGCAATATTTTATTCCAAAAGGAGTGTATGAATTAAGCAACTATTCAAGACTATTATTGTTTGAAGAAGGGTTTGCTAATTTAAGAAATACTTCATTTATATTTTTCATTCGGTCTTCAACTTTTTTAGCTGCCGCATCGAGAGTGAATCCATCATCCATTAGTTCTTGGATTAGAAGGATCTTTTTTATGTTTAAGTAGTTATACCTACGAGTAGTCCCTTCACCCGCGTTTTCAGACTCAATGATGCCTTTTTCTTCCCAATAGCGAATTTTTCTGGTAGGTACCCCTGTTATATCGGACACTTCTCCTATACCAACAACTAGTTTTTTTAATAAGTCAAAATCAAGTAGTGGCTCTATCTCATGTTTATCACTCATTCGTTTCCCTCCGATACTTTACGTAAATATTTTACAATGAAAGTAGAAAACTTACAAATTATTTGTGTAATCTATTGACTTAGTTTGTAATTAAGTTACAATAAATGAAAATAAAATACATTACAAAATATTCCTAATTAGGGGATGTATCTTATGTGAGTTAATTTAGGAGGGGATTGGTTTGTCAAAAAACCCAGATTTTGAACGATTCAAAGAAGAATTTCCTGAGCCTGCAAAAATTTTTAGTAATTTATATCAAAGTGTGAGTTCAAAAGCATTAGATGAAAAAACCAAACAATTGGTGTATCTCGGTGTACTAACCGCAAATCGATATGGTCCGGCTATTCGTGTCCATATTGCAAAAGCCTTAGAGGCAGGGGCAACACCGGATGAAATTAAGGAAGCGATGATGTTGGCTATCCCTGCTGGAGGACTTTGTAATTTTCTTTCGGTCCTTCCGGAGATGATGGATGAACTAAACAAATAAGGAGGTTTTTGTACTTGGAAGAGCTTGTTAGAATTGAAAACGCTGTTAAAGAGCGAAGTTACTCTTGGATAACGGCCATACTGTTTTGGTGTGGTTTAGTAGTTGTCTCTAGTCTTTATTTAACGATACCTTTAGTATCAATCTTTGCATATATCTTTAAAGTGACTGCTGCTCAAGCAACCTGGACCAGTAGTGCCTTTTCTTTTTTCTATGCATTAGGTTTTTTATTCTTTGGGCCACTTTCAGATCGTTATGGCCGTAAACAAATTATCTTATTCGGTTTAATTATTTTAACGATTGTTTCCCCAATATTGGGATTTCTAGATAGTCTGCCAACTCTGGTTGTATTTCGAGCTTTACAAGGGGTTGCAGCAGCAACATTTGCACCATCTGCACTAGCTTATGTAGTAGAAATATTCCCAGAAGAAAAAAGAGTAACAGCGATTGGGTTTGTTAGTACAGGTTTTTTAATGGCTGGAATAGTTGGACAGGTGTTTAGTAGCTTTATTAGTCAACAGTTAGGCTGGAATAGCGTATTTTACTGTCTTGGTGGTATTTATTTCATAACAGCTATTCTCGTTACTTTGTTTATTCCTAAAGGGGGTATTCAAAATAAGGATGGTAGTCTGCTAGTTACCTATAAACAAATGGGAGCCGTTCTTACTAACAAATCTCTACTATTTTGTTATCTCATTACGGTTACCTTGTTGCTTTCATTTGTTGGTATGTATGCAACGTTAGGAAACTATTTAAGTTTAAAGTTTAATTTAGGGAACCAGCAAATCCTGTACATTCGATCTGTAGGGATTATTGGAATGTTTCTTTCTCCATTTGCGGGTCGTTTAGTAGCAAAATTCGGTATTTATAATGTTTTGCGTGGGGGATTAACACTTGCGGTCATTGGTCTCACCATTCTTGGATTTAGCTCTAACTTACTATTTCTTATTATGATGAGTGTGGTTTTTGTTGCTGGAATTTCCATAATCGTTCCAACACTGATATCGCTTGTTAGCCAACTAGGTGGGCAAGCGCGGGGAATTGCAGTCACCCTTTACACTTTTATTTTATTCATCGGTGCAACTATAGGGCCAATCATTGCCGTTTCAATTTTGAAAACGGGTAGTTATCTTTTGACATTTGAAGTTCTAGCAATACTCCTTGGAATAGGATTATTTGTATCGTTTGCTATTAAACCTGATAAGCAGGATTACCAAAAATCAGCTAAAAATGAGGTGGAATTCATGAGTCAGATTCAACAAAACAATAAAGATAAAACCTATCAAAATGCACTAAATGAAGTCCTTGAGACCATCTCAGTCCCTATAGGATATGAATTCAAAAAAGTTCACAGTGGAAAGCAGAATGACGCAGATGTTTGGATTTTCCGTTTTGAAAAGGCCAATCAGAAAAATAATGGACTAGGTGGTGAACATTATTCCTTTACTGTTGACAAAGATAGTCATACTATCTTAGGAATTACATGGATGGATCAGCGATTTACTTCAGGTCAACAACTTCCCTCTGAAAAACGGACAGAAGAGCTAGTAAAATCATTTCTTAACAGTATTCAAGTTGGATTATTTGACCGTCTAGAGAATCATTGGATCCGTCCGCATGATGAAATCATTAGCGTTAATGGTGGTGAAAAAATAACCGTTACCGGCATGAAATACAAATGCTATTTACCAGATGAAGATACGTGGGCTTGGGTAATTGTTGGTCCAGATGAAAAGATTATTACATTTGAACAAGGAATCAAATGGGAAGGTGGACGAGTAACAGAAAAATGGCTGCATGACAATTGGCTTTTAGAAAACCAGTATTGAAAAGAGTCGGAACAATAAATTTTTAATCTATTCTTTTGGTAATGCTTCATCATCTATACAGAGTATATAAAAGTAAGTAATTTTATTGATATTTATTAAAAGGGGAGCCTAATTTTTTCTTGTATTTCAAGACAGAAATTAGGCTTTTTTATGTATTCAATCGGTTATGCTACTGGACTTTTCATTCAGGCTAACCAGTGTTTTCAAAGGAAATAAATTGAAGGAGAACTATTCTCGTGTTAACCTAATAATATAAAAATGGAAAAAAGAGCTAAAACTAGGAGTTGGATAACATGGTGATAGGCAAAAAGAGTTCAAGACATATTGTATGGCTATTTTTATTATCAGTTGTGTTAGCTACAAACTTTTCTATATATCGTTCTTCACTAATGGTTAATTTGTTGCCTACAGATATAAATGGTGTTGTACTAGGTTCCATTTTCGATTTTACAATTATGGTTCCAATTTTATTTTTAGCATGGAGACGTAACCTGAGCTGGAAGAATTTCCTTATGTTGATGCCGGTAGGGCTCATTGTCGTGCGTTTTATTATTCCACTGGAGTATTTAGCTCCATTTAAGGCACTTACTTGGGTAGGATTTATAATAGAAGGTGCATTCGTATTACTCGAAATCTTATTAGTAGTGACATTGTTTACATATATACCTAAAATCATTCAAACAGTGAAAAAAAGTTCTCTACCGCTTTTGTTTTCATTTCCTTATGCAGTGGAAGAGAAGGTAAGGATACATCAAATGATACAAATAATTTGTTCAGATATACTCATGTTTTATTATGCATTTGGTATTTGGAAGAAGAAGCCGCAGCAGAAAGCAAATACGTTTACACTGTACAAAAATTCGAGCTTAATCGCTTTTCAAGTGATGATAATTCATGCAATTGTGATTGAAACACTCGGTATTCATTGGTGGTTGCACGAAAAATCATTTATTTTATCGCTTATTTTACTAGTAATAAACATTTATTCAGTCATTTTCTTTTTAGGCGATATTCAAGCAGTGCGTTTTAATCCTCTACAGATAGAGCATGATCGTATGTATGTTTCTCTTGGATTGATGAAGCGCATGGAAATACGCTGGGAAGACATTGAGGAAGTAATCGAGGATCGCAAAATATTAGAACAAAAGCTTTCAAGGAAAACGATTGATTTTGTAGCGCGTGATTTTGAAAAAGTCTATCCAAATGTAATCTTAAAATTAAGATACCCAGTTGAAGCAACACTGTTGATGGGGATGAAGAAAAAATATGAACAAGTAGCAATTCGCGTAGATGATTCTGAAACATTTAAAGAAATGTTGAAACAAAAGTTGTAACGAAAGGAGAATGAAAATGACAACCATAACAAAATTGATTGTATTAGATGGTGGCAAGGGAGATTATGTTTTTGAAGTTGGAGAAATTATATTTGGTCATAAAATCTCTTCAATTGAACGCAATACATTAGGAAATGAATATATAGTCTCATTCAATGATGGAGATTGGATGAATGTTAGTTCGACGAATACAATCTCATTGTACGAGGATAAAGAAAAATAACATCAATTTCTTATATGTTAGGAGATGTAAAAGTGTATATACCAAGTGCTTTTGAGGTGAAAGATAAAAGCAAATTAGTTGATTTTATAAAAAAGAATAGCTTTGGGATATTATTTTCACAGGAAAGTGGAGGTCCATTCGCGACCCATTTACCATTTTTAATGGATGAAAATGCAGGCGATAACGGTGTGTTGATGAGTCATATGGCAAAATCTAATCCTCACTGGCAAGACTTACATGATAAAGAGGTACTGGTTGTTTTTCCTGGTTCACATGCTTATATTTCTGCATCTTGGTACAACGAGTTACATACTGTTCCTACATGGAATTATGTTGCTGTTCATGTTTATGGGAAAATGAAAATAGTGGAGAATAAAGAAGACTTAAAAAAGATGATAGAGAAAACGGTTAACTTTTATGAATCATCCATGCCTAATCCATGGAATCCTAATTTTGATGATGTATTTATAGATGGTTTAATGAATGGCGTTGTAGGAATTGAATTAGTAATAAGTAAAATGGAGGGCCAATGGAAGTTGAGTCAGAATCATTCTGATACGAGACAACAAAATCTTATTAACGGTTTGAAAACGAATAACCAGTATGACTCAATATGACTCACAAGAAATAGCCGGATTAATGGAACGGAATTTATCGGAAAAGAATTAAAATGGGGAAATCTTATTTGACGTAAAAGAATGTGTATTACACGGGGCCCCCGTAAAAGTCAAATTAAGGTATGTTCATATAAATTGGTACTGAAAAAGACGGCTCTAGGTCGTCTTTTTTCGATATATAAGAGGTTCTAAATGGGCCGCGGAGGTTTTATCGACGAAATCGATATATTTATCAACGAAAAAGCATCGTTTATCGACGAAAATTAAAATATATCGACGAAAAGAAGACTTTTATCAACGAATTTCCTCGATTTATCGATTATTCGCAAAATCCGACGCGTTTCGCCTCGCGCGCCACCCGTTTCATGCACGCCCTCTACTTATTCCTAAATACTCGCTTCAAACGCAGCTTGCAGCTGTTTTGTGATGGATCCTGGGAAGTCTGCCCCAACTTGATTGCCATCTAGCTGAATCATTGGCATGACTTCAATACCGGTTGAGGTAAAGAAGCATTCATCGGCCTGAAGGACATCCTCACTTTTTGCAGCAATATTACCTAGCAAAAACTATCTATCATCGTCATCTTCATCTTGGGAGCGTTTTTTTCGCAGGTAGTAAGAATAGGAGAATGCACATAAGAATGAAAAAAACATAACCGCACCAAGGATAATAGCATTTTTTCCTGTACCTTCTGGACCCAAGAGGACGATAAGGCCAACAATAACGCCAATTGCTAAGGATTGTAAGACAACTTGATAATAGTGTGGTTGCTTTGCCTTTCGTTGTCCTTCTTCGGAATCAATAGAAATACCCATTTGTAAATAGCTTAATATTATACCCGTACCCATGAAGACAAGCCAGAGCGGATTGTCGGTTACATGTATAAAACCTTTGGTAAGGCCATCATAAATTAATATTCCTATTATACATAATGTTTGAAATAAGAATGCAATCCGAATATTTTTTAAGTTTTTTAGAATTAAACGTTCATCCGTGATCTTTCTCATCTTGAATTCCCCCTTCTTCAACCCAAAAGAGTTCATCTAGTGTTTTATTTACTGCGTAACAAATATCTAAGCATAATTTCAGAGTAGGATTATACTTTCCTTTTTCAATAAGACTAATGGTTTGCCGCGTAACGCCAATTTGATCTGCTAGTTGTTGTTGGGTTAAATTTACCTGCACACGAGCTGCTTTTACAAAATTTTTCAATGAATTCCAAATCCTCCTTCCAATAAAATTGTAACATATATATTCCGTTATGCAATATATATATTACATAGCTAGTGACAGAAATCCTATTTTTTTGAAAATTATGATTTGTGGATGTTGCCTATATATGTAATATTTTACTAAAATGAAAGTATACTACGCTCTAAGACGGAGCGATTAAGTATTTTATACGAAGGTTTTCATGCATAAGGATTAATGTACATCAAAATACATGATGTGAAAGGGGGGATAGCTTGGTTATGATTGCTGTACCATTACTTATTGTAATCATCATAGTTGCGAGTGCTTTTTATATGATGAAAAAACAAGGTGCACCATTACAGGAAGGAGAGGTGGAGGATTTGGTTAAAGTATTCTATTATTATCTCGTTCTGTTTGTGACGTTGATGATGGTGATTGGCGGAAGTATTGGCGTGTTCATGTCAGTAGCAGATTATTTATTTCCACAATCATTTGTGCAGCCGTTTACTGATTACGCTGCAAAAGATACAAATCCTTCGGTGCAACCATCACCAGAGGAGCAGAAAAAAATATATGAAGAAATGGTCACGGCAGATAAAACACGAATCCAAAATAATGCACGAAACGGCATGATAAAAAGTCTTGGTTGGATTATCATTCCATTGCCAATCTTTCTCTATTTCCAGCGGCGTATCCGGAAAAAAGAATAGAATCTACTGAAAATCATGGTTTTTTAACGCAGTGATGATTGCTGTGACTTGTTCATTTTTTTGCTGAAAATAATCGAAAAACGGACACCCTACCTCTGAAATTCGTTTGCGCATCGAAGAAAGATGAAAATCCTCTATATGCAAAGTGTCTGTTACTTCGTCCCAGTATAACGGAGCTGCCACGGTAGCTCCTTCCTTACCTCTTGCAGAATATGGACAAATAATGGTCTTTCCGTCTGCGTGCTGTACATAATCTACGTATAATTTATTGCCGCGATTTTTCTTAAATCGCTCTGTCGTAAATGTATTTGGATTTTTTTCCACGATATACTTTGCAATAAATGAAGTAAAGAGACGTGTATCATCGAAGGATAGGCCGGATCCTGCAATGGGAATGTGAATGTGCAATCCTTTGTTGCCGGAAAGTTTTGGGTAGCTTTTGATTTGAAATTGGTCAAAGATGCGCTTCATTTCCATAGCTGCTTGGATGGCGAGCGGGAAGTTTTCGCGGCTCGGCGGATCTAAATCAAAGACAATTTCGAGGGGATCTTCCTCATGTACGGTTCGAAAGGAAATGTGGAATTCTAAGGCAAGCTGGTTCCCAAGCCATAGCAGAGTAGATAGATCATTGCAAAGAATATAGGAATTTCCCTTGTGCTGATAGGTTTGAATAAACGACGGGGCATAAGGTGGTACATGTTTTTGATAAAATGCTTCTCCCTTTATTCCACTTGGAAAGCGAATAACCGTTAGAAATCTGTCTCGTAAAAATGGCAGCAAATAAGGGGATAGGTCTACTAAATACGATAAATAGGCTGATTTGTTTATATGCTCCCAAATGGGCTTATCGGGATGTGTAATTTTTACTTCCTTATGAATCATATTATCGATCCTCTTTATGTGGGAGTATACAGCTTTTTGGCGGTACGTCTATAAATGCTTGGATACTAGGTTGTCGTAGGGAATTCTTCCATTCGAGATATTGGATTTTTACCGTGAGCTTTGGTACAACCCAAACCGTATCCTTCCTTATTTCTGCACCGTGTGGAAATGGACTTGTCGATGTAATAAGTGGTTCAATAAGACGGGTTAAAGTATGCCAATCTTTGTTCGTCAGTTTTCCGGCTCCAACATGTCCGATATACACAAGGTCGCTCTTCTCATCATACATTCCTACCAATACAGAATTCACAATACCTGAACGGTAGATTACACCGCCAATAACAGCAATAATGTCCTTATAATTTTTGATTTTGCGCCAATTGTCATTTTTACCGTTGATGACATACGGACTATTTACGTTTTTCGAGACAATTCCTTCCATGCCGTGCTGCTTAACCACATCAAATAAAGCATGCCCATTGTTATAAGAAGGGACCAATTGAATCGTTGGAGTTGGCTCGATATATTTACGTAACAGGTCCATTCTTTCTTTATAGGGCAGGGCATGGACCCACTTTTCATTGACGAACAAAATATCAAACACCATATAGTAGACAGGAACAGTATGCGTCATTTGCGGAATTCGGTCCATCCGTCGAATTGCATCTCGCCGCATTACTTCATGAAATGATGGTCGTTCCTTTTCATCTAACGCAATGACCTCCCCATCCAAGATGAGAGAAGAGGCAGAGGTTTGAAGTGCATGCAGTTCAGGAAAATGCTGCGTCCGTTCACGGCATTTTCGATTAAATAATCGAAGCTCATTACGATTGTAGTAGGTGAGAATGCGTACCCCGTCCCATTTGATTTGCGAAATCCATTCTGCAGAATCTGGTATATGGCTAGAGATAGTAGGCTCAAAGGGAATAATCGGTTTGATATTCATGTAATCCTACTTTCCTACGCCTTCTTCGTCGTCTTACTAGCTCTGGCACGCGGTTTCTTCGGTTTGGTCGCCTCTAAACTTGCTTCCAATGCTTCCATTAAATTGATGACATTTGTCGTTGGAGCGGGCTGCACGCCTTTTTCCTTCGCTATTTTTTCATCAATGAGCTGCTGTAGATTAATGCGATACGTATCCGTGTATTTTGCAGGCTCAAAGGGAGTAGTAAGCTGATTAATTAAGAGAATCGCGATGTCTTTTTCCTTCTCAATTAATGTAATTTGCGGTGTTTTTGGAATATCAGCAACGCTGCGAACTTCATCTGGATAGTGAAGGGTTTCAAGTACCAAATAATCCTCGAATACGCGAATCGCAGCCAGCCGTTCTTTAGAACGGATTGTGATTTTGGCAAGTCCAATTTTTCCGGTTGTTTGTAGTGATTCACGAAGAAGAGCGTATGCTTTATTGCCGTTTGCATCAGCTTGCAGATAATAGCCTTTATCAAAATAAAGCGGGTCAATTTCCTCTAATTTCACGAAGTCGAGTATCTTTACTGCTTTATCTTGTTCTTCATCTTGTTTTACTTTTTCGAGTTCCTCTTTATCGAGGACAATATATTTTCCATCTGCGTACTCATACGCTTTGACCAGATCCTCATAGGCTACTTCTTCATTACAAATCGGGCACATTCGTTTTTGTTTAATCGGATTCTTGCATTTATTATGCAAATTCGTAAGTTTAATGTCCTTGTCTTCGGTTGCCGCATAAAGCTTAACAGGGATCGATACTAATCCAAAGCTAATGGTACCTTTCCAAATTGTTTGCATATTCGACCGCTCACTTTCCCATTTTAGAACTAGTATTTGCCTGTTAAACAAATTTATTCTGTAATGGGAATACGGCTTTTCAAATTATTCCTCCATACTTGAAGAAAGCTCAATTAGCTTGTTCACTGTTTTCCAGTTGCGTGTGGTCGCATGAACGCAAAGCTTTTTTTCGATAAAATTATTGGTGATTTTCGCACGGCCGTAGCTGTTCCGATACAGCATATACACAACCTTTTCACCAATAAAAATTTGTTCCTCTTCCTTTTCATAGCTTCGTAACAGATCAGCATGTTCTAATGTTGGCTTCTCGGATAAAAAGGCAATATAGAGCATGTCTATGGTTACATCTGTTTGCGAAAGATGAGGGTTAAAATTAGCTGCTTGCTTTAGTTCATCATGAGAGAGAACGATAACCGGAATATCATACCCAAATACATCCTGTAATTGCTTCTCGATTTGCCGCTCCAAAGCTTGTTCGTTAGTGTTCTCATCGGTTTGAAACACAACATTCCCGCTTTGCAAATAGGTAGTTACATGTGTATAACCTAGGTCAAGAAACACCTGTTTCAAATCCAACATTTTAATTTTCTTCTGGCCGGAGACATTAATTCCTCGCAATAATGCAATATAGGTTTTCATATGATATGATGTCCCTTCCCTCGATAATTTGTGCCTATTTAAAATTCCAAAGTATGGACAGTTATTGAAAAAGTAGCCATAAGTTTATAATATCAAGTATCATGTCGTAGGGGTAACGAAATAAATGACAAGATATGACAACAAAATAATTTCTATTTGTTTCAGCCTGTATTTTGTCTTATATTTCTAGAAAGAGAGCTTTCTAATTTTATTAGGATTCAAGGTATTATTTTTGTATGTTAAGGAGCTGAAGAAAATGAAGGATTCTACCCTCTCTCGTTTTGGGGTATCTATGGATGAAAAATTATTAACAGAGTTTGACAAGTTAATTGCAAATAAAGGGTATTCCAATCGTTCAGAAGCTGTTAGGGATTTAGTTAGAGAAGCGCTATTGCTTGAAGATTGGAAGGATCCTGAGCAGTATGTAGCAGGTTCTATCTTATTGTTTTATGACCATAATCAAAAAGGATTATTAGAACAGATGACAGCTATTCAACATAGTTTTCATCACGAAATATTAGCAACTACGCATTTCCATTTGGATGAGCACAATTGTTTAGAATTAATTATTGTGAAAGGAAAAGCTGGTAGAATGCAATTACTAAGCGATCAGTTGGTTTCGATGAAAGGAGTAAAATACGGTAAATTCACTGTGGCCCCTATAAGAGATATGCACTAATGTTCAATATATTGTAATTTTCTCCTTCGTGTTACGTATTAACAAATTCGTGTTACTTGTTATAATGTAAAACGACCACTTCATATATTGAACAGCAAGTAAAGTTTAGGTTGTCGCTTGTTCAAATTTTTAAGGGGGAAAATGATGTATGCATATTCCAGACAATTATTTAAGTCCAACTACTTGTGTGGTGATGGGCGCAGCAATGATTCCTGTATGGACTGTTGCAGTGAAAAAGGTGAAAAACGAAGTAACGAGTGCGAAAATGCCGATGATTGGCATTGGTGCGGCATTTTCATTTCTTATGATGATGTTTAATGTACCGCTTCCTGGTGGGACAACTGGACATGCTGTTGGAGGCACGTTATTAGCTATTCTCTTAGGACCTTACGCCGCCTGTATTGCTATTACAGTTGCTCTATTCATTCAGGCATTACTATTCGGAGACGGCGGTATACTGGCATTTGGGGCAAATTGTTTTAATATGGCCTTTATTCTTCCATTCCTTGGCTATTTTATTTATAAGTTTATTAAAGAACGAACTACAACGAAAACAGGTGAATATTTAGGAATAGCAGCAGGTTCATATGTTGGTATTAATATGGCGGCATTAGTAGCAGCAATAGAGTTTGGTCTTCAACCACTCCTCTTTACGAATGCACAGGGTCAGCCCTTATACTGTCCTTATCCACTTTCAGTATCCATTCCGGCAATGGTGATTCCTCACCTTTTAATTGTAGGCGTTATAGAAGTACTTTTTACAACTGCCATCTACGCTTTCATAAAAAAAGTATCTCCAGGAAGCATATTTGAAGGGACAAAACAAAAAATTCATCCAATCTATGGCTTACTTGTTGCCCTAATTTGTTTAACTCCACTTGGTCTTCTTGCTACAGGAACAGCTTGGGGGGAATGGGGAGCTGACGAAATCCAAAACGTGGTACACGGTGGCAAGCAATTAGGCTATGTTCCCGATGGCATGAAAAATGGATTCAGTTTTCATGCACTCATGCCCGATTACAGGATTAACGGCTTACCTGAAATGGCAGGATATATATTATCAGCAGTTGCAGGCGTGGCCATTATGATTATTATCTTTAAAATCTTTAGCAGCTTTAAGAAAAACGAAATATAGAGACATTCTTAATGAATGGTAAGGAGAATCCTGAATCATGCCTGACTGGCTATTAAAAGAGGAAAATTACATTCCTCCATCCGATAAGGATCAATTTATTAGCAAAAGTATCCTATCTATATTGAGCATCCTGTCTAAGATAAAGGCTCAAAGTGGATATAAAATGGATACATTTCATGTAAATGCTGCCTTGAAGGTTGCATTTACGTTTATACTTGTTGTCCTCCTTTCTTTATCAACAAGTTATGCATTTATTTTTGTAATAGATGTATACTTACTTGTCATTCTGAGCTTTATGGAAGGAAAAGAAATTGTAAAAATTCTTAGTGTGAGCTTGGCTATGTCAGTTTTTACATATATTATCCTTTTACCTAGTGTCCTTTTAGGAAATACGTATACCGGCATGATGATCACTTTAAAAGTATTTTCAACGATAACAGCTGTAAATATAGTGTCTCATTCAACAAGATGGAATTCGATTACTGCAGCATTAAGAAGGTTTTACGTTCCTAATATTTTTATTCTTGTATTGGATATCACGTTAAAATATATTTCCATGCTTGGGGATTTTTCATTGAATATGCTGTATTCATTAAAGTTGAGATCTGTAGGCAGAAATAAAAACAAATATGCAACGATTGCAGGAATCACAGGTACGATGTTTATTAAATCAAAGGAAATGGCTGAAGAGATGTATGCTGCCATGGAATGCAGAGGATTCACTGGAGAGTATACCGTTCAAAGTAAATGGAAATTATCCTTTGGAGACTATATTACTATTTTTATTATCATCACAGTAATTCTTGCATTTATATTTTGGGGAAGGATTTAATACATGATAGAACTAAAAGATGTTTCCTATTCTTATGAAGGTACTACTGCTTTGAAAAATATAAATCTACACATTCATAAGGGTGAAGCTGTGGCTTTAATGGGGGCAAACGGCAGTGGTAAATCTACTCTACTGAAATTGATTAATGGACTTTTGTTCCCTAATCAAGGTGTTTACAAATTTAATAATGAAGAGATAACACCAAAAAAACTTAAGAATCAAAAATTTTCCAAGATGTTTCACCAAAAAATAGGCTTTGTGTTTCAAAATTCTGATACACAGCTTTTTTGCGCAGATGTATATGATGAGATTGCATTCGGACCTAGACAAATGGGGATGAATGAAGATGATGTTGCGAAAAGAGTAAATGACTGCCTTGACTTATTGAACATTCAAAATTTTAAACACCGGCAACCTTATCACTTATCAGGTGGTGAGAAACGCAAAGTTGCAATTGCATGTGTTTTGGCACTTAATCCTGAAGTTCTCGTGCTCGATGAGCCAATGAACGGATTAGATCCCAGAACGCAAAGATGGCTGGTTCATTTCCTGGATTCATTGAATAAATCAGGAAAGACATTAATTACATCAACCCATAATCTTGATTTAGTACGTGAGCTTTCTAAAAGAGCTATATTGTTTGATGAAAATCATGGCGTTGCAGCAGACTTACCAACAGACAGCTTGCTTCTAGAAATTGACTTGCTAAAAAAGGTTAATCTTGTTGACGAAAACTATCAAAATCATTAAGGGTTCTACATATTTAAAGCAAATCTAGCGACCTTGTAATCAAATTAAAAGTGATTGCAAGGTCGTTTATATTCTGAGAGAAAAAATTAATGTTTTATTTACTCATCCTTAATATGATTATAATGAAGAGATTATATATTTACGGAGATTAGATTCTTTTATTACGTATAAGAAACTTATAGATGAGAAGGTGATCCATTGACTACCACAATTAAAGATATAGCAGCATTATCAGGAGTATCAAAGTCTACTGTTTCACGGGTGATATCTGGAAATGGGTATACAAGTCCGGAATCTCGCGAGAAAGTGTTGAAAGCAATTAAGGAGTTGCAATATAAACCAAACGCTGTCGCTAGGGCTATGGTTTCAAACCGAACGTACAATATAGGCGTCATTATATATCGCCAGCATCATCCAATTGCTTCCCATCCTTTTTACGGAAAAATTCTAGACGCGATTCTTATGAGTGCAGCACGCCTGAACTACTCGGTGTTTGTGACAACAGATAAGGAAATGTCATTAATATCTGCTAACGATATGCTTGAAAAAAGGGTAGACGGGTTAATTTTAATCAGCAGGCTTAGCGAAGAAGTCATTGGCTATATTGATAAATTTAACATTCCTTATCTTATGGTAAATGGCACAATGGAAAAGAATGATGTGATTCAGATATTTAACAACGATAAAAAAGGTGGGAAGATGGTTGCGAATCATTTATACGAACTAGGTCATAGACATATTTCTGTTATTGCTGGCCCGCAAGACCACCGCAGCCATCATTTGCGACTACAGGGATTTTTAGAAGGTATGCATGAGTTAGGGTGCCAGGTTAGCCAAGAAGATATATTTTATTCTCCTACTTCTACGTTTGAAGATGGGTATAACATCTGGGAACATTTCTGTATTCATAAGCCGACAGCCATTTTCGCTACAAACGATATGTTAGCATTAGGAGCGATGAGGGCACTTTTGGAAAAGGGCATACGTATACCGGAAGATGTTGCTATCGCGGGATTTGATAACATTGATTATGCAGGTATGTTTTATCCGTCTCTTACAACGGTGCAAGTTGATAAGATGAGAATGGGGGAAGATGCCGTACGACTACTTGATGACTTAATAAGTAATAGGCAAGTGACGCAAAAGAGAATCGAATATGATCCTAAATTGATTATACGGAAATCTACAAAGTTAGTATGAAGGTTTTTAGGACGTTACGAATTTACATCATCTTAAAACTTTATTAAAAGTTCCTAAATATTTATATTTTATAGTGATAAATGAAAAGGGAAGAGAATCTATGGGTATATAAAGGCGAACATAGAATTCTTAACTTTTGAAGATGTGGGAACGTTCCCATACCGTTCCCATTTCTTAACTATTGTATAGGAAAAGGAGGAAGTTAATATGAGATTACCGTTGATTACTGCTCATAGTGGCTGTATGAATACCCCTGAAAATTCCATTCCATCCGTATTGGAAGGTGTGAAGGCAGGAGCAGAAATAATTGAGGTAGATGTCATGGCTACGAAAGATCAGGTTGTTGTCCTTCGACATGATGATTATGTCCCTACACCTTTTGGTAATACCTTAGTACAGGATTTGACCTTTGAAGAATTAAAGAATCATATGAAAAAAGAAGAGATTATCAAACTTGAGGATGTTTTACCTCTTATTAAAGAATCTAATCGAATGATCAATCTCGATGTGAAAGAGGACAGTGCGATTCATCCGATGATTCAAGTAATCGAACAATACAAGATGAGAGATTCCGTTATTATTAGCGGATGTGGAAAAGAAAGAGCAACGTATTTAAAGAATAATTACCGTTCCTATCAAGTTCTGCTAAATACAAATCAGTCTATCGGAATGGATTATGAAGCTTTTATTAAAGAAACGTGCCAAGATGCGATTTCTGCCTCATGTTGTGGAATTAATATTGACCGGAACCTATGTCGAGAGGAATTGCTGGATTTTGCTAGATTGCGCTGCCTGCCTGTTTTAGTCTGGACTGTTGATGATGTAAATGACATGAGAAAATTTATAGACATGGGCGTTCACTCTATTACTACCCATGAAGTCAAAAAATTGAAGGAACTAAGAGAAAGTAAAAATTGATAATCTATTGGAGGAAATTACCTTGATTGATACATTTTTGTATGAATTTAAGAAGAAAAACGAAGAAATCATTAGTTTTACAAGTGAAAATAAAATTTCCCTCATTGATTTCTATCAGTTGGGAATCATGCAGCTTGAGCTTTTAAAAAAAGTGGACCCAACGAATGCATCCTATGTATCACAACAAGCGGAATTCTATCATTTAGACGGCAATTTGCGTAGAGCTGGCGATCAGTACCGTAAAGTATTTGAACTGGATCCGCTCATCCCGCTTACGACAGAGGAAGAACGGTTAATTCAAAAGTTTTGCCCTATTCTTCTACTAACCAAGGAAGAATGTTTCCCGCTTAAGGATATTGTTGCTGTCCATCATCCATTAAAGCCTTTGATTGGCTATCATTTATTTTGGGAAGATGATTATGATTTCCCAGATGATTATGAACCATGTGATCATGAAGAGGTTTGGGTGGAATACAATCCAGAAAAAGAAGAAGTAACAAATGTTATGTGTTGGTTCCATGCCCGCGTACTGGAATCCCAAGCAGCCGTTGAAGAGGCCCATAGCAATCAGCAGCGGCCGTTAATCAGGATTGAATGGGGCAAGCATGGATCGATGCTTTATGGTTGGGAAAACATGCAAGAACCATTAACTGGGGTACCATTAACTCAATGGCTAAGGGAAAGCTATGAACATGTGAAAACAGGAGGCCGAGTACCTTCCCACCCGTTAAAGAAATTTTGGCCTAAAGGATTTCAAGGAACTTTTGAAGAGTATACTGATTTTTCATTGCACCTGGATCCATTGGAAATGCTACAGAAAAAGCCTCTCTGTTTTAAAACCAGATGGGTAAATGCCGTCATATTTACGCATGCCCTGCTTTATAATTTTCATGCCAAAATGGAGTGGCCTGACCGTTTCTTCCGTTCTTTAAGGTAAGCTATTTTTTACAAGATAAATAAACGCATGCTTGTTTATGGAAACCAACCTTTAAAGAAATAAAGGCTTTTAAAACTACTCTATCTTTATTAAGAAGTAAGTAGAGGCCACGTCAATTCATAAGATGTTTTTTTCGAAAAATAAAATAATAAGAGGTTCTGCGCCATTTCTATGTAAATAAAGCAACTTGAAAAGACAAATACAAATTTACAACATCTTAAAACTATATTAAAAGTGAATTTATAATTATCTTATATAGTTAAAAATGAAAAGAGAAGTTTTTACATAAGGAGGTGTGGGAACGTTCCCACAATCTGGTTTATCCGATTTCATTATACAAAAGCAATAAAGAAAGATGATGATGTGGGAACCTAGAAAGTAGATGGGTCTATGTTTAGATAACATAAGATGAGAAAGCAAGTACCAACCATCTAAGGTACAAGAAATGTACGAATTATGTAAAAGAAACTAGAATAGGTGAGTGTAGAAATGTGGTACTTAAAAAAAGTGGGCTCAAAGAAATTAATTGAGTTTATCTTTCTATCAGTGTTTATACTTTTCTTCTTCGGACCATTACTTAATTTGCTATTACTTGCATTTTCGGGACAGTGGCATTATCCGGACAAACTTCCGGAAAGCTGGTCATTAGAATGGTGGAAATTTACCCTGCAAGATCCGCAAATCATTAAATCAATGGTGCTATCTTTTTCGATAGCAACGATTGTGACAATTGCATCTATCATTCTATGTATTCCTGCAGCATATGCGTTTGCCAGACTACAATTTCCATTTAGACGTTTTTTTCTCTTTTCTTATTTAATGACAAATGCCTTTCCAAAAATGGGACTGTACGTTGCAATTGCTGTTATGTTTTATCAAGTTGGATTAATGAACACTTTAACAGGAGTTGTACTCATTCATATTATTAATACGTTAATGTATATGACATGGATTCCTTCTGCTGCCTTTGAAAACGTGCATCGTTCGCAAGAGGAAGCTGCGCGAGATGCTGGAGCGTCTCCTTTCAAAATCTTTTGGCATGTTACACTTCCTATGGCTAAGCCAGGAATTATTGTTGCTTCCGTTTTTACGTTTCTTTCTTCATTGGATGAAGCGCAAGGAACATTTCTTGTCGGGATTCCCGATTTTAAAACCATGCCAGTGATTATGTACTCAATTATTTCAGATTATCCGAGTACGGCAGGAGCAGTCTTCTCTATAATTTTGACATTGCCTTCCATTTTATTATTGTTACTGGCAAGAAAATTTGTCGGCGGAGAAGCATTTGCACAAGGAATGAAGATGAAATAAAGATAGTAGAGGTGAAAGGGATTGGCATCTGTACAACTCGCAATTGAAAACTTAACGAAGCTCTATCCTACTGGAGAAGGTGTAAAAAATATTAATATTGATATTCAGCATGGAGAGATGGTTTCGTTACTTGGACCTTCAGGATGTGGAAAGACAACGGTGCTGCGTTCTGTGGGGGGATTTATCAAGCCAGATAGTGGAGATATAAAAATCACAGGTGAGAGTGTATTATCCTTGCCACCAGAGAAAAGACCGACAGCAATGGTCTTTCAAAGCTACAACTTATGGCCGCATATGACAGTGTTCGACAATTTAGGTTTTAGTTTAAAACTAAAGAAAGTTCCTAAGGCAGAGATAAAGAAAAAGGTCGAGTGGGCATTAGAACTGGTGCAGCTACCGGGCGCCGAGAAAAAGTACCCAAGTGAGCTTTCTGGAGGACAACAGCAGCGAATTGCTGTCGCTCGTACACTCATTATGAATCCAAAGGTATTACTGCTTGATGAACCATTCTCAGCTCTTGATGCGAAGCTTAGACACGAACTGCGGGCAGAGCTTCGTGAAATCCAAGCACGGGAAAAGCTGACAATGCTCTTCGTGACGCACGACCAAGAAGAAGCACTCTCGATTTCTGACAAAATTGTTGTCATGAATAAAGGAAAAATTGAACAAATTGCAACTCCTCAGGAAATCTATACGAAGCCAGCTTCTTTATTCGTAGCACAGTTTATCGGGAAAATGAACTTTATTTCAGCTGTTAATTCGAAATCGTTTCTTGAGGTAGGTCCGCTAAGGCTCCCTACACAACATTCATACAGTGGGAATGTTACGATTGGGGTTCGTCCGGAAGATGTTGTTTTAGTAAAAGAAAAGAACCAAGGAATGGGTGCAACTGTGACTAAGGTTATGATGCTAGGTCACTATGCAGAAATTACACTCCATACCCTGGTAGGATCATTAAAAATGTTCGTAGACCGTAATAATATCACAGATTATCATATTGGACAAAGTATTTTGATTACATTTTCACGTTTTCAAATTTTTTCTGAACAAATAGAAGAAAAAATACAGGAGGCAATAATCTGATGAACAAGAATAAAATGTGGAAGAAAATGCTCGTTACAATGGTAGGCGTCACAACATTGGTAGGTCTTTCTGCGTGTGGAAACGATAAAGCGGCATCTACTCAAGACAAAAATCAAAAAACAACCATCTCATTATATTCTAGCGGATCGCTTAATGTGAAGGATTATTGGAATAAGGTTATTCCGATGTTTGAAAAACAGCACCCTGAGATAGACGTTAAATTAGTCTTTGTTGACTCAGGAACGAGCGGTCAGACATCTCTAGACCGGATTATTGCAGCTAAGAAAACAGGAAAAGATTCAGGAATTGATATTCTTGAAGGTAGTAACTCCGATATTGCTAAAGGTCAAAAAGAAGGTAATATTTTCGTTCCACTTAATCAAAAGGATGTACCAAATTTAGAGCGAGTTGATCCTGAAAATTTGAAAGGAACGAATAACTTTGGTTTGCCGTACCGAGCTTCTTCTGTTGTTCTTGCTTACAATTCAGATAAGGTAAAGAATGCACCAAGTACACCTGATGAATTGTATCAATGGATAAAAGCGAATCCTGGACGATTTGCTTATAATGATCCAAGCACGGGTGGTGCAGGGGATTCATTTGTAATCACTTCGATTTACAATTCTCTTCCAGCAGACGCAATGAATAATACAGACAAGAGTATCATGAACCAATGGGATAAAGGCTTCCAATTACTTAAAGATTTAAATCCTTATATGTACAAACAAGGGGTATATCCTAAGAAAAACCAAGGTACATTAGACTTGCTTACAAGTGGAGAAGTTGACATGATTCCAGCTTGGTCTGATATGGCACTTGAACAAATAAATAAAGGTTTATTACCGAAATCAACGAAATTGAAACAGCTAACTCCTCAGTTTACAGGTGGTCCATCTGATTTAATGGTCGTTGATAATGGAGATAAAAATAAACAAAAAGCAGCAGATACATTTCTAAATTATGTGTTATCAACAGATGCACAAGTTGCCGTTGTGAATGATATGTACGGATATCCTGGAATTAAATGGAGCTACTTACCACAAGAAATGCAGAAGAACTTTGAATCTGTAAGCGGCGGATATCGTTCATTTAATGGAGGATCAGACTTATCGAATGAGCTTCATAAACGTTGGCAGAAAGAGGTTGCCACGAAATGAGGAAGCCAGTAAACATGGTAGGGATGGCGATGGTTATGCCATCCTTCCTTATCCTTCTCTTTCTTGTTATCTATCCGGTTTTTCTTTCTATTAAAGAGAGTTTTACTGGGGCGAACAATGCATTTTCTTTTGAGAATTATGTATATCTATTTACCGATCCCTCAATGGTTAGCAATATTAAGTTTACATTAATGATTACAGTAATTTCAACGATACTTGTACTTGGGCTTGCCTATGGCCTTGCATGTTATTTGCGCTTTTCAAAAGGATGGATGGCCAATCTGATTAATCGGCTTTACTTAATTCCTATCTTTATTCCAGGTGTTATTGCTGTCTATGGGTTTATTAACTTTTATAGAGACAATGGATGGGTTGCTCGTTTTATCGGACAACAAAATATGCCTTCCATCATCTATAATGAGCCTGGGCTTATTATGATAAACATTTGGTTTAATATTCCGTTTACGACGATGCTGCTCGTATCAGCTCTTAGTGCGATTCCTGATTCAATGATTGAGAGTGCAAGGGATGTTGGGGTGAAGAAATGGCAAATTTTCACTAAGTTCCTTCTGCCCTTATCATATAGAACGTTGCTAGTAGGTATTACGTTCGTTTTTATGGGGATTATCGGAAGTTTCACGGCGCCATTTTTGATTGGAAAAAATGCACCGCAAATGCTAGGTGTGAGTATGCAACAACATTTTTCACAATTTAATGAAGTGGGTCAGGCAAGTGCCATTGCAGTGTTCCTCTTTGTTATGTGTGCCATTGTTGGCTCCTTCTACATTCGTAACAATTTAAAGACGAGTAGAAAGGGCAGTTTTTAATAGTTAAAGTAACGTAGAAAAACAAACACAAAAACGCCTTCGGTGACAAGTGGTATTCCTCTTCAGCCTGGTCGAACGAAGGAACTAAGATGAAAAGGATGAAGTGTACCGGAGGTGTTCTTTGTGTAGAATTTGGGATGGGTAGGAATCGATTATTATGAAGATGACTGAAAAGAAACTTTGCTTATTTCAAACGAAGAGTACTTTAAACCATACAAGTACGCAAACACATACAGAACACCGTTTCTTTGTACCGCAAGAAACAACGGAAATACAGATTACCTTTAACTATTCGCCAGTTCTAGTTGATGATCAAGAACGACAAAGTATCTTAATTGAAGAGGCGCTTAAGTATGATAAAGAACTCGACCCGGCAGAAGTGAAGGATGTAATCCTTCGTAATTTATTAACCATTTCTATCGATGATCCGGATGGATTTCGAGGTGCTGCTCATCGCTCAGCCGGTTTGCAGAATATTGTCATAGGGGAAAAAGAGGCAACAGCCGGATTTTGGAAAGGGTCTATCCAAGCAGGTTTATGGTCTGTTACCGTAAGTGCTCATGCCATTTTAACAGAAATGTGTACCTATGAACTTATTATTGAAGGAACGGGTCAATTTGCCGATAACTTTGATCGTGACCGAATTTGGCGAAATTATGATGGATTAGAGAATATTAAGGCAAACGACATCGAATATCAACCGCAATATATGGGAAACGCCCCAACGCGTTGGGTAGCAGCAGAACTTCATAGTCACACGAACCATAGTGATGGGATCCAATCGCTAGAAGA
The DNA here is from genome assembly GCF_048159605.1 of Ectobacillus polymachus. Taxonomy (NCBI): domain Bacteria; kingdom Bacillati; phylum Bacillota; class Bacilli; order Caryophanales; family Bacillaceae; genus Ectobacillus; species Ectobacillus polymachus. The sequence continues at coordinate 208,598 of NZ_JBLREB010000001.1, forward strand.
GCTAGCATCAATTGCAAAACAAAGAGGACTTGAAGTGGTCGCAGTTACAGATCATAACACGACGAGTCCTTTGCAGGAAAAAGAACAGGTGGAACAAGAAACGGGTATTCGGATCATCAATGGTCTTGAGTGGACAACGTTTTTTGGGCATGTACTGACGCTTGGATATAAATCACCGCAATATAGTGAATGGCGAAAAGTTGGACCAACAGACATTCATCGCGGAATTAGAGAAATTAAGGCGCTAGGAGCACTTGTTGGCATTGCCCATCCATTTCGAAAGGGGAATCCCTTCTGCACTGGCTGTTATTTTGAGTATATGATTACCAATTTACAAGATTTTGATTATATTGAAGTATGGAATTCGGATTCTCCATCATTAAAACGTTACAATCAGCGTGCATTCCAGCTCTGGACGAATTTACTGAATAAAGGCTATCATCTTCCAGCGGTATCTGGACGTGATTGGCATCATAACATAGGTGATAACCCTTTAGTTGCAACAACTCATATACTCGTTAAAGAAGAAAGTACGCAAGAAGCTTTTGAACAGGAGATGCTTGATGCAATAAAGCAAGGAAGATTATCAATCTCGTACGGAGGACCTTTCATTCTTACTGCCAACGTTCGAGGATTACAAGTGCAAATTGGAGATTGCGTGAAAGTAGAAGAAGAAGCAGTTACATTTGAAGTTAGTTTTCCAGATCCTTCTCTTTGGCATTCAGCTATTGACACTGAATCTCTAAGACTCCAACTTGAGAGCAATCTAGGGACATTGTACAGCAAAGCTATGCGGAATGAGCGTTTTTCTGTTGAAGGAAGCGGTCTGAAGTGGGCGAGAGCAGAGCTTTGGGGTTTAATCGATGGACAAGAGTTACTAGTGGCGTTCACAAATGCGATTTACTTCGAATGATAAATCTGTAAAAGAAAATAGTCTCCATGTCACTTTGCAAAATCGCTTCGGACTTTTGATGTTAGCATGGCCGATTTTTTTAGATCAATTTCTAAAAGTCGTGTTGGTAAATGTAGATACGCTCATGCTTAGCGGGTATTCAGACCAGGCTGTTGCTGCGGTCGGTGTCAGCTCTCAGATCATCCTTGTCACGACATTTATATATGGATGCATTGGGATTGGTTCGCAGATCATGATTGCACAACTCGTCGGAGCCAAAAACATGAAAAGAATTCAGGACGTGATTTCTGCAGCGCTATGTTTGGCAACCTGGTTTGGACTCGTACTAAGTCTTGTGTTTTTATTTGCCTCTAAATGGATGTTATCCCTGCTAGGAAGTTCGGGAACTTTCCTTGATTATGCTCAAACCTTTTTAGTCGGTGTCGGATCCATTACTTTATTTGTTTGTCTTCAATCAACGATTGTAGCCATTCTACGAAGCTATGGATATGTAAAATACGCGGTATTGGTTCCAATTATAATTAATCTCTTGAATCTATTTGGAAACTATCTCTTAATTTATGGGAATCTTGGATTTCCTAAGCTTGGCGTTACTGGTGTCGTAATATCGACAACAGTCAGTAATGTAATTGGGTTCGTACTTGCTATCATCTTACTAAAACAGTTGCTTGGTTATCGTTTGCGATGTAAGGAACTACTGTTCGGAAAAAAACAGGAAATGAAGAACATCCTAAATATCGGTATCCCATCCTCGGGAGAAACGTTCTCATACAACGCATCCATGCTATTAGTTACAGTAATGGTGACGTTTCTTGGAGAGACGGAACTGACAACAAAAATCTATGTACAAAATATAACCCAGTTTGTAACACTTTTTAGTATTTCTATTGGTGGGGCAACACAAATTTTGATTGGCTTTCTCATTGGAGCTGGGGACCAGACAGCTGCGTACAAACGGGCGTTCAAAAACCTTCGAATCGGCCTTGTCTTCACAGCTGTCAGCAGTACACTATTATTCTTACTAAGTGATCCATTGATGAGATTGTTTACAGAAAATCAGTCTATCATTACGTTGTCAAAGAGCATTTTTCTTTTGACGATTATCCTAGAGATCGTTCGAACCATTAACATTATCATAATTGGGTCCCTTAATGCCGCGCTCGATGTACGCTTTCCTGTATATGTTGCTATTGTCGTCATGTGGTTCATTTCCATTCCGTTAACTTATTTTTTTGGTCTCCACACATCATTAGGTTTAAAAGGCATTTGGTTAGGATTGATCGCAGACGAGGGCATTCGCTCTGCACTCATGCTTTATCGATGGAGTTCCGGAGTATGGAAGAGGAAAAGTTTGGTGCATGTGTCGCCCAAAAATTTGTCGGAGATTGATAGAGGATAACAGCCTTTCGGAATAAGTTCCGAAAGGTTTTTTGTGTGCAAGAAGTGTTAACGGCAGAAAACAAAGGTTTAACGGCGAAAAAAGGAAGGTTAACGGCGAAAAACCGCTGTGTAACGGCAAACCCACCAGATCAGAGGAAGAAAAGCGAACCCTCGAATAAGTTAACGGTGAAAAACAAAGGTTTAACGGCGAAAATAGAAAGGTTAACGGCGAAAAAGCGTCGTGTAACGGCAAAAGGACCAGATCAGAGGAAGAAAAAGGAGCCCAGAAACAAGTTAACGGCGAAAGGCAGAGGTTTAACGGCGAAACTCAATAGGTTAACGGCGAAAAAATGTCTTGTAACGGCAAAAGGACCTGTTCAGAGGAAGAAAAGGGAGCCCAGAAATAAGTTAACGGCGAAAAAGAAAGGTTTAACGGCGAAAAAGAAAGGTTTAACGGCAAAAATAGAAAGGTTAACGGCGAAAAAGCGTCGTGTAACGGCAAAAGGACCTGTTCAGAGGAAGAAAAGGGGGCCAAACAATAAGTTAACGGCGAAAAAGAAAAGTTTAACGGCGAAAAAGAAAGGTTTAACGGCGAAAAAAGGAAGGTTAACGGCGAAAAACCGCTGTGTAACGGCAAACCCACCAGATCAGAGGAAGAAAAGCGAACCCTCGAATAAGTTAACGGCGAACAACAAAAGTTTAACGGCAGAAACAGGAGCGCTAACAGCGAAAACCCATCTTGTAACAGCAAAACCCACCAGATTAGAGAAAGAACGAGAACCCGTGAATAAATTATTGGCAAATAACAATAGTGGAACAGCAGAAAAAGAAGTGTGTAATGACACTTTTGGTCTTGTATCAGCAAAAACTAATGATGAAACAGTAAAAAACAGTCACATTTTGTTCAAATGTGAACTTCTTATGAACTTTCCGATAATTAAGACTATATTTATTAGGATAATACTATAATCAATATAGAAATACATATCAGCTATAAAGGGGTGGATTAGCATGTTTTCTAATATTGGTGTTCCTGGCTTAATTTTAATTTTAACTCTTGCACTTATTCTATTTGGACCTAAGAAGCTCCCCGAAATTGGTCGTGCGTTTGGTCAAACGTTAAAGGAATTTAAGAAATCTACAGCTGAATTAACGAATGATGTAGTAAGTGAAGTGAAGGAAGAGAAGAAGGAAGAGCAAAAGGTTGAAGCGAAATAAGGTGTAGTGGTTTTGCTCTTCGGCATGAAAACGATTTCGTATGTATTAATGCGAGTCGTTTTTTTGTGAAGCGGTAGCCGTAAACCTTATGAATGGGCAGGGGAAGAGGATGATAGATAAAGAATTGCAGATTGTAGACCATTTAGAGGAATTGCGGAAACGGATTATTATTTCAGCGGTAGGGTTTGTTGTGTTTTTTATCGTTGGGATTGTGTTTTCCGTCGACATTTATAAATGGTTTGCAAAGAGTATTGATATGAAACTATCGGTACTCGGACCAAGTGATATAGTATGGGTGTATTTTATGCTTGGGATGGTGATCGCGGTTGTAGGGACGATTCCTGTTATTGCCGTGCAGATTTGGTTGTTTGTGCGTCCGGCTCTGCGACCGAAGGAGAGAAAGGTTACGCTTACGTATGTGCCGGCACTCTTTTTCTTATTTATCATCGGGCTTGCGTTTGGTTATTTTGTAGTGTTTCCTATGATTCTTTCGTTTTTGCTTCATTTGGGCCAGGATATGTTTGCGGCCCAGTTTACGGCACAGAAATATTTTCAATTTATGTTGAATGTGACGTTGCCGTTTGGGGTGTTATTCGAGCTTCCGGTCGTCGTTATGTTTTTAACTTCGCTTGGTATTATAAATCCTTATGTATTATCAACCATTCGTAAGTATGCCTATTTTGTTTTGGTAGTAATTGCTGTTGTTATTACACCGCCAGAATTTGTGTCCGATATACTCGTAACGATTCCTTTATTAGTGCTCTATGAAATCAGTATTCTTATTTCTAAGTTTGTTTTTCGAAAGAAACTGAAGCGTCAGCGGGAAGAAGAGGAGGATTTCAAGCAAGAGGATGCTACCTAATCGTTATGACGTTTTCACTATACAAATAGTGATTAAGAAGTTTTTGTGAACAATTCTAACATACTAGGACGAAAACCCTATTGGTATGTTACATTTACCCTGAATTTTTAGTATCTACATAGTTATTCCATGGAAAATGGAGGGATCTAGCAAATGAAGAAGCAGAAAACAATCTATGAAACTGCAATGGATAATGGGGTTACCCGAAGAGATTTTTTGAAGATGTGTACCGTATTGGCTGCGGCGGTTGGTCTTGACTTTTCCCAAACAGATCAAGTCGTAAAAGCAATGGAAACGAGTACAAGAGTACCTGTCGTATGGTTGCAATTCCAAGATTGTACAGGCTGTTCAGAGTCGTTTATCCGTTCTTCTCAGCCTAAAGTTGAAAGCGTTCTATTTGATATGATATCACTCGAATACACTGAAGTTCTTTCGGCTGCATCCGGATTTCAAATTGAAGCAGCGATGGAACAGGTGTTGAAAAACTATAAAGGAAAGTATGTTCTTGCGGTTGAAGGAAGTATTCCTCAAGATGGCTTCTTAAATATTGGGGGAAAATCAGGAAAGGATACCTTCATTGAAATGGCTTCGAATGCGCAAGCTGTCATTGCCTATGGATCTTGTTCCGCATGGGGCGGTATTCCTGCTGCTTATCCGAATCCAACAGGAGCAAAACCAATTACGAGTTTTCAAACGAGCACACCTACTATTCTCGTTCCAGGGTGCCCGCCGATTGCAGAGGTAATGACTGGTGTGATTGCTCATATTATAACATTCGGAAAATTGCCAGAATTGGATCATCTCGGACGTCCGAAGGCCTTCTATCGCCATCGTATCCATGATAAATGTAACCGCCGTGCATATTTTGATGCAGGCTTGTTTGTGGAGTCCTTTGATGATGAAGGAGCAAAGCAAGGGTATTGCTTATATAAAGTAGGCTGCAAGGGACCAACAACTTATAATTCCTGTGCTGAAATGCGCTGGAATGGAGGGGTTAGCTATCCGATTCAATCGGGAAATCCATGTATTGGCTGTTCAGAAAAAGGCTTCTGGGATAACGGTCCTCTTTACACAAGAAGAGCGAAAGTTCCTGGTTCGCAAACGACGATTAGTCCGGATACGGTTGGATTAGCAGCAGTTGGTGTTACGACAGCTGGTATTGCTGTTCATGCAGCAGGAACTGTAATTAAGAAAAAAATCGATGACAAACGAGGGGAAGACGAATGAGCGAGCGCATAGTAGTAGATCCAATTACGAGAATTGAAGGCCATCTTCGCGTTGAGGTTGATATCGATGAAACGGGTATGATTAAGGATGCATTTAGTTCTGGGACAGCGGTTCGAGGACTAGAGTTAATCGTACGAAACCGTGATCCTCGTGACGTGTGGGCGTACATTCAACGTATTTGCGGCGTTTGTACATCGACTCATGCTCTTGCGTCACTTCGGTCTGTTGAAGATGCACTAGGAATTACAATCCCAAGAAATGCCCATTTGATACGTGACATTATGAATATGGTTATCTTCTTTCATGACCATGTCGTTCACTTCTATCATTTGCATGCGTTAGACTGGGTCGATGTAATCAGTGCCTTAAAGGCAAATCCTGCTGAAACATCACGAATTGCGCAGTCGATTTCAAGCTGGCCAAAATCTTCTCCTGGCTATTTTGCAGATGTACAAAACAAAGTGAAGAAGCTAGTTGATAGCGGACAACTTGGCATTTTTGCAAATGGATACTGGGGACATAATGCATATAAGCTTCCACCAGAAGTGAACTTATTAGCGGTTGCTCACTATTTAGAAGCATTGGATTGGCAAAAGGAAGTTGTTAAGGTACAAACGATTTTTGGTGGTAAAAATCCGCATCCTCACTATGTAGTAGGAGGTATGGCAACTCCTCTAGATATTAATAGTGATAATGGTATTAACGCAGAGCGATTAATGCATGTATCACAAATCATTGACCAAGCTCGTGAATTCGTAAGCCAAGTGTATGTGCCTGACGTGATTGCCATCGGTTCTTATTATAAAGATTGGACGTATGGCGGCGGTTTAGATAACTATTTATGCTATGGTGATTTCTCAACAGGCAGCATATATGATACGAAATTATACCGTTTTCCACGAGGAATTATATTAAATGGAAATATGAATGAAGTACATGATGTTGATCTTAAGGATCCTGAACAAGTGAAGGAGTTTATTGATCATTCTTGGTATACATATGATGGTAAGGAAGGCGGCGGAGTTGGTAAGCATCCGTTCGAAGGAGAAACTGCTCTTCATTATACAGGACCGCAAGCACCATATAAGAATCTGGATACGAATAAGCAATATAGCTGGCTGAAAACACCGCGTTGGAAGAATCAACCGATGGAAACGGGCCCGCTTGCTCGGATGATGGTCGGTTATGCATCAGGAAATCAAGAGATTGTAAGCTTGATGGACGATACGTTGAAAAAACTAGGTCTTCCAATTACCGCAATGAAATCAGCGCTTGGTCGTACGGTGGCACGCTCGCTAGAAACAATTCTTCTTTCGAATTGGCTTCGTCACGACATGGATGAGCTGCTTACCAATATTAAGAACGGAAATCAGGTTACATTTGACCGTACGAAATGGGAGCCAGAAACTTGGCCGAAGAAAGCACAAGGAGTGGGCTGGGTAGAAGCACCACGCGGAGCACTCGGTCACTGGATTGACATTGAAAATGGAAAAACGAAGAACTATCAAGCCGTTGTTCCATCTACTTGGAATGCATCGCCGCGTGATCAGAATAATAATATTGGAGCCTATGAAGCAGCTTTGAAGGGAACTCCGATGCTAAATAAGGAACAGCCATTAGAAATTTTGCGTATTATTCATTCCTTTGATCCTTGTCTTGCTTGTGCAGTACATTTAACAGATTTAGAATCTAACAAAACGACTGAAATTCGATTAGGTTAGGAGGAGACAAGCTATGTCAGACCTCATGCCAACAGCACATAATACCAATACTCATGTTCCTGGCAAGGATAGTGAAGCGACGTTTCATCCGGAACGTCCCATTAAATATAAGACAATAAAACAAGATGTCGTTAAAGTTTATGTGTGGGAATTACCAGTTCGAATTTTTCATTGGATCAATGTAGCGGCAATTATCATGCTTATGATAACGGGGATTTATATCGGAAAACCATTTGTTGGTTCAACTGTACCAGAGGAAGCATATTATTCCTATGTCATGGGCTGGGCGAGATATATACACTTTTTTGCAGCGTTCCTTTTCACAATCAATCTTCTTTATCGATTGTACTGGGCGTTTATAGGAAATAAATTTGCCACATCGAATCCATTTCGCTTGGTGTTTTGGAAAGAAGTATTCGAAACAATTAAATTTTATCTATTCTTAAAAAATAAGAAACCGCATTACATTGGCCATAACCCACTTGCACAGCTTAGTTACTGGATCTTTATCGGTCTTGGTTCTTGGGTAATGATGCTAACAGGCTATTATATGTATTTTGAGCCACAGCCAGAATCATTCTGGGGTAAGCTATTCGTTTGGGTTCCGACTCTGTTTGGCGGAGATAGCTATTCGGTTCGTTCTTGGCACCACTTAGTAGCATGGGCATTTATGTTATTTACAGTTATTCACGTCTATATGGCAGTTCGCGATGATTATCTCGAACGAAATGGTACCATTTCTTCGATGTTTACAGGCTACAAGACTGAACCGAAAAAATTAGTTGGTGATAAGAATGATGAATCGAAATAAAGATAAAATCACAATACTTGGAATTGGCAACACCCTCTTCACAGATGAGGGTGTTGGTATTCATTTGTTGCCGCTCCTTGAAGAAGCGTATAAGGATGACGAACAAATTGAGATTATAGAGGGATTAACGGATGGGATGAAGCTTCTCGGTCCGGTTGAGGAAGCGGAAAATCTTATTATCATTGATGCGATTAATGCAGGTGTAGAAGGCGGAACCATTCTTTCATTAGAAGGAGACGAAATTCCTGCTTATTTTGGTATTAAGATGTCCGTTCATCAGATGGGTTTTCAGGAAGTGCTATTTGCAGCGAAATTTAGAGAGCGCTATCCGAAACGAATTATTATGTTTGGTATGCAGCCTACTTCATTAGAACTAGGTGTAGACCTAACCGAAACGAATCAAGCAAACCTAGGTGAATTAGCTGAAGCGGTTATGAATCAAGTAAAATGCTGGAGACATGTATCATGAATCGTCTCGATTTCTTAAAAGAAGTGGCGGGAAGCATATTTCAAACTGTGAAATATGTGTATGAGCCTTTTTTAAAGGATGATATAGAAAAAGTGGAAGAAGCAGCAGATCGTGCTCTTGGAATTACATGGGTACCTGTGATGAAGCATGATGAAATGGGTAACCGGCCGGAAGTTCGTTATGCTTCTGGCAAACCGGTTATCATTTTCTCACATGAAGAAAAGCTTCATGCGATTAGCGGAATTTGTCCGGCTTGCTCCAATCTTATTCAAGTTCGGACGTATGATCATGTAGCAACATGTATGAGTTGTGACAAGGAATACAATTTGAAAACAATGGACGGAGAATTATCTGTCCAAAGCTTACAGATAAAAAGGAAGGACCAAATGTATGTTGTTGGCCTTACAGACAACGGTAAAAGGTGATCGTGATGCATGAAATGTCATTGATGGGAGATATTTTGCAGCTCGTTCAAGAGGATGCAGCAAAAAGGGGTATCGTTCAAATAAAGAAAATCGAATTAATTGTAGGAGAAATAAGCAATGCGATGCCAGACGCATTGGAGATGGCCTTCGAAATTTTTCGTGATCAAAACCCGTATCTTTTTAAGGAAACAGCACAATTAATGATTCATACCGAGGAAGCGAAGGCAGAGTGTGTCATTTGTGGTCTGACGTATCATCCGACCCAGAAGATTGCACTCTGTCCGAACTGTAACATTCCATCTGGTAAAGTATTAGCAGGGGAAACATTTCAAGTGTTATCTTATGAGGGGAGCGATGAATCATGAATATAACGTTACGAACAGATGTATTAACGAACAATAATAAGGCGGCTGATTTTAACCGCGATCTTTTTGAAAAAACGAATACACTTGTGATTAATTTAATGAGCTCTCCCGGAGCCGGTAAAACGACATTGTTAGAGGAAACGGTAAAGGCGTTATCTGGATCCTATCGTATTGCTGTTATTGAAGGCGACTTAGCGACGGAGCGAGATGCTGATCGTATACGTGCAATGGGGGCAAAGGCTGTCCAAATTAACACCTATGGCGGCTGCCATTTGGATGCAAGAATGGTTGCAGCAAGCCTTGGTGAATTGGATTTAGATGAAATCGATTTATTATTTATTGAGAATGTAGGGAACCTTGTCTGTCCATCTGGATATGATTTGGGACAGAACCATAAAGTTGCCGTTCTTAGTGTTCCTGAAGGAAATGATAAGATTCCGAAATATCCGCAAATGTTTATGCGTACCGAGCTTGTTCTTCTTAACAAAATTGATTTACTTCCTTATCTTGATTTTAATGTAGAGGAAGCGAAGAAGGATTTACTAGATATTAATCCAAATTCAGAGCTGATTCCTCTTTCAGCAAGAACAGGAACAGGACTAGAAGAATGGTATGCATGGATTCAAGAGGCGTATAAAAAATGTATGCAGTAAATGTCAGCATCTGCGGGCGGGTACAAGGGGTAGGATTTCGGCCGTTTGTATACCAGCTCGCCCATGCTCATCATCTAGCGGGAACGGTACAAAATAATATGGACGGTGTAAAAATTACAGCCGAAGGAGCGAAGGCGGATGTACAGCAGTTTTTGCATGAACTGCAAAGTAAAGCGCCTCGTCTCTCGCATATTAGTAATATAATTGTAGTAGATACAGTACCAACCAATGCAACCGATTTTACCATTATCGAAAGTGAGCGCACCGGAACCTCGTCTCTTGTCATTCCAATCGATTCTGCAGTATGCGACGATTGCTTAGAAGAGATGAATGATGAGACTAATTTTCGCTATGAATATCCGTTTATCAATTGTACGCAGTGCGGGCCAAGGTATACGATTATTGAAGAGCTTCCTTATGACCGGCCGTACACAGTGATGAAGAGCTTTGCTATGTGCCCAGATTGTCAAAGAGAATATGAGGATCCGACCAATCGGCGTCATCATGCACAGCCTATCGCTTGTCCTACATGTGGTCCATCCGTTACACTTTTGGATCAGCATGGACATAAGCTTGAAACGCAGCAACCGATAAAGCAAGCTATGCAGTTGATACAAGCAGGTCATATAGTGGCGATCAAAGGACTAGGCGGTTATCATCTTTGCTGTGATGCAGCGAATGAACAGGCTGTCACACTGCTGCGAAAACGTAAAAACCGTCCAGCACGGCCGCTTGCGGTTATGGCCGCATCTCTTTCTGCTATTAATGCTTTCGCCTTTGTGAATGAGGCAGAGAAGAAGCTGCTGAAGAGTCCTGAGGCACCTATTGTCATTGTAAAGAGAAAAGAAGGGAAGCTGGCAAGAAGTGTAGCACCGAAGATGACAACGGTTGGCGTAATGCTTCCGTACACACCGCTCCATCATTTGCTGTTTAAGGATAATGAGAATGGTTGTTTTGTCATGACGAGTGCCAATCCTTCCGGGATGCCGCTTCTCTATAAAGATAACGAAGCACTCACCTACTTAGATGGAATCGCTGATTATTATCTTGTTCATAATCGGGAGATCATTCATCCTGTTGATGATTCGGTTGTACAAGTAAGTGATGGTCGTTTAGATTTCTTCCGAAGAGCGAGGGGCTATGTTCCTGATCCTTTCGTGGCAAGTAACGATGTATCTGGAATGGTTGCCTTTGGGGGCCAACAAAAAACAACGTTTACGATTGGTAGAAACGAGCAAGTTTTTCTTGGACCGCACATCGGTGATTTGGAGAATATGGAAACGATTCATCATTACCGGCAGGAGTACGACCATTTAATGAAATGGATGGATATTAAGCAGGACATCGCAGTGATCGATATACATCCAGGTTATGCAACGAGACAGCTTGTGGAAGAATTTCATACGGTACTGGAAGTACAGCACCATCATGCTCATATGGCTGCCTGTATGGAGGAACATCATCTTACAGGAAAAGCCTATGGAATCATCCTCGATGGAACCGGATACGGACTTGACGGAAACGTTTGGGGATTCGAAGTGTTTTACGGAGATGCCAGCAGTGCACAAAGACTTGCTCATTTGCAATATACACCTCTTCCCGGCGGAGAAGCTTGCATTCGCGAGCCATGGCGAAATGCAGTCGCTATGCTGCTAGACTTACTTGAAGAAGAAGGAGAAAGCTTAGCACGTTCTCTATTTCCAGATAAAGAAAAAGAGATTCATATTTTGAAAAAAATGATAGAAAATCATATTAATATTGTTCAGGCGGGTACTTGTGGCCGCTTGTTTGATGCGGTTAGCGCATTATGCGGGATTACGAAAATTGCGAGCTATGACGGAGAGGCAGCCATTTTGCTCTCGGAATTAGTGGATGAAACGAACGTGTACGAGCCTTATTCGTATGAATGCATAGAGGGTGAGCTTGTAACGATTCAAATGAAAGCAATGATTAAGGAAATTGCACGCGACGTGTTAGCAGGCGAAGAAGCAGCAAATATTAGCGGACGCTTTCATGAAACGGTTGTACAGTCTATTCTTACCGCAATAGAAAGAGTAGCCGATATGCAGCCTGAGCAAAGCAGAACCGTCGTATTAGGCGGTGGCAGCTTACACAATCGTTATTTACGTAAACGATTACGAGAAGAGTTAACGAAACGAAAGTTTAACGTATATGTACCGGAACAAGTGCCGTGTAATGATGGAGGCTTATCATACGGTCAATTGGCCGTGGCAGCAGCGAAAAGGAGGGCTAAATCATGTGTGTAGGTGTACCAGCAAAGGTAGTGAAGAAAATGGAATATACGGCGGTAGTTGATGTGATGGGATCACAAACGACCGTTGGTATTATTTTCGTTCCAGAGGTAGAAGAAGGGGACTTTGTTATTGTTCATGCAGGACAAGCGATGAGTATCGTCGATGAACAATATGCAAATAATAGCGTTTTGGAATGGAGGAAGTTGGTCGATGCTCGAAATTCTGAAACAGTCGAATGATCCAGACCTATGTATGCCGCTTGTAGAAGCCGTTCTTGAAAAAGCAAAGGAATTTCAAAAGAAATTTGGACGAAAGCCAGCTTTCATGGAAGTATGCGGATCTCATACGATGGCCCTTGCTAGAACAGGCGTAAAGCAATGTTTAAAGAATGATGTGAATTTAATATCTGGTCCAGGATGTCCGGTTTGCGTAACGGATCAAAAGTCAATTGATGCCATGATTGCGCTTAGCGAAGGGGATAACCGCATTATTTGCACGTTTGGTGATATGATGCGCGTTCCGGGGTCAAACAAAACGCTACTAGATAAAAAAATCGCAGGAAGTGATATTCGGATTGTCTATTCTCCGCTTGATACGGTTACAATCGCTGAAGAAAATCCGGATAAAGAAGTTATCTTTTTAGGTATAGGATTTGAAACGACTATTCCGATTCTGACGCTAATGGTTGGAGAAGCAAAGAAGAGAGGAATTACGAATTTCTCTATTTGGATGACAACGAAATTGGTGGAGCCCGTTCTTCGCTATTTATTAGAAGCAGGAGATGTAAAGCTAGATGGTTTTATCCTTCCAGGCCATGTATCGATTGTACTAGGGGAATCATCCTATAACTATTTAGTGGAAGAGTATCATATATCCGGTGTAATCACAGGATTTGAAACAGCTGAATTGCTTTCTAGCATCTATAAACTTATTGATCTCGCATTACAAGAAAAGACTGCGATTGAAAATAATTATTCATCGGTTGTAAGCAAAAACGGAAATAAAGTTACCCAGCAATGGATGGAAACGTATTTAACAACCTGTGATGAAGCATGGCGCGGCATCGGCGTTATTCAACATAGCGGATTGGACCTAAAGCCAGAATACGATTTGTATAATGCCAAAAAGCGATTTAAGGTGGAAGTAGGAGAACCGCGGAAAACGAAATGCCGTTGCGGGGAAGTGATCCGAGGTTTGATTTCACCTAGTGAATGTCCTTTGTTTGGAAAAGCATGTCAGCCGTTAAATCCAATTGGTCCATGTATGGTATCTGCAGAAGGTAGCTGTGCTGCCTATTATCAATATATGAGGGAGAGTTTGTAATGGAGACGTTCATCAACTTAGCGCACGGAGATGGCGGGGAATTAACGCATCGTCTCATTCGCGATGTATTTGTAGCTGCATTTGGCGAGAAGGATGCGGCATTATTTGATGCAGCATCCTTGCATATTCCAACCGGAAACATAGCTGTTACAACTGATTCCTTCGTTATTAAACCGATTTTCTTCCCAGGTGGTTCAATCGGAAAATTAGCCGTTGCTGGTACAATCAACGATTTAGCTGTGAGCGGTGCAAAGCCGCTTTATCTTACATGCGGTTTTGTCATTGAAGAAGGCTTTCCAATTGCCGATTTAAAGAAAATCGTAATCGATATGGCGAATGAAGCGAAAAAGACGGGTGTTACGATTGTTGCTGGTGACACGAAGGTAGTGGAAAAGGGAAGTGCCGACGGTGTGTTTATTAACACAACTGGGATTGGCGTGTATGAACCGAATAAAGGCTGCAGCCTAGCCTTTGAAGAAGGCGATGCAATTATTATCTCAGGAACGATTGGTGATCACGGTATTGCCGTCTTAACAGCAAGAGGAGACTTAGGAATAACTGCTCCTACGCAAAGCGATTGTGCTTCCCTGAATGGAATGATTGATAGCGTACTTACAGAGTGCGATGGCGTTCGCATTATGCGTGACCCAACGAGAGGCGGTCTTGCTACAACCCTTGTAGAAATTGCCGAAGATTTTCAAGTTACGATGAAAATTAACGAACGGTTGCTGCCGATTAAACAAGAGGTACACGGTGCTTGTGACATTCTAGGCTTCGATCCGCTTTATCTTGCAAATGAAGGGAAAGCCATTTTTATCGTGGCAGACAGTCAGAAAGAAAAAGTCATCGATCTATTAAAATCCTGCCCCGAAGGAAAAGATGCTACCATCATTGGCAGTATCATCAGCAAAGAAAAAGGGCAGCTGCTTTTGGAAACTCCAATTGGCTCCAAACGAATGCTGACTCGATTATCGGGCACTATGTTCCCGCGTATTTGTTAAGCTAGCGCCTCCCTAGCTGATATGATCCCCTTATAGTAGACAGAAAAAAGAAAGCACTTTTATCTGCCTACTATGGAGGGGGATTTTTCTATGGGGAAAATTAGACGTGTAAACAGCTACTCTTTTACATAAGTCGAAAGACATTCAATCGTTATGATAAATCTTTAGTATTATCTTAAAAAACCAATAAAACACAAAAAAGTTAAAGATAAACCCTAATGGATTAAATCTCAACATCCATCCACCAGCATAGAAGAAATTTTCTGCAGGTATCCCCAAATAAAGAAATTCCCCATTATTCCCATTGTTTAGTCCTGTTGTAGGAATAAAGACAAAAACAATAGCGAAAATCAGACTTATAAAGCACAACTTTCTTTTAGCTGAATCCATTCTTTTCTTGTCTCTTAACAACCAATAAGTTATGAAGAATACGATCCCTAAAAAAAGTATTCCTCCCATTTGACACCCCCACACTTATATTTTTGCATATTCATATTTTAGTTATTTTAATCCCAAAAATACTAGGTTGCATTAAATAAACAGATTCTATTTATTTATCTGTCTACCTAATGGGGAGCATATCAAAGCACGGAGGTGTTTTTTTCTTTAGCTGCTCTTGATCAGCAGATTATGCAGTATGATAGAAGGACAAGGATGAAACAATTTTCCTAAATTGGAGTCTGCTTACTGGAGGAAATAATATGATTGGCAAACGAATCAAACATGCGAAGCGATACCAGGAAATTAGCAATGCTTGTATCCGAAATGGCTTTAGCTATATCATCTACCGCTTAGGCTTAACCGATAAATCTATATCAAAGAAGAAGCTTGAGGAAGAAGAAAATATGAATTTGCGCACGATCGGTGTAAAGCTGCGCACGACCCTGCAAGAATTAGGTCCAACCTTTATTAAACTTGGACAAATTGCAAGCACGCGCCGTGATCTTATTCCGGAAGAAATTACAAATGAATTAGAACAGCTTCAGGATCAAGTTTCTTCCTTCTCTTTTGAACAAGTACGAGCCATCATCGAAGAAGAGCTGGGAGGTACGCTAGAGACTTTGTTTCAAGACTTTAACAGGGAACCTCTTGCCACAGCGTCAATTGGTCAGGTGCACATGGCTCATTTGCCTACAGGCGAAGCGGTTGCGATAAAAATTCAACGGCCTGACATTACAAACATAGTGAAAACGGATTTAGAAATTTTAGATGATCTAGCGCAGCTTATGGAAGCAAAACTGTCCTTTGCAAAAAACTATCCAATTCGTAAAATGCTAGAGGAATTTTCTAAATCCTTACTCGCAGAGCTTGATTACACGTTGGAAGGAAGAAATGGCGATCGGGTTGCCAAGCAATTTCTTGACCAACCGGAAATCCGTATCCCAAAGGTATATTGGGAATATTCAACGAAAAAAGTACTCACGATGGAATATGTGCAAGGAATTAAAGTGAATCATTTAGAGGAGCTGGATAGACAAGGCTATGACCGTAAGCTACTAGCTGAGCGAATTACGAATGCCATGCTCCATCAGATATTAATAGAAGGATTCTTTCATGGCGATCCTCATCCAGGTAATATACATATTTTACCGAATCACGTCATCAGCTTCATCGATTTTGGTATGGTTGGCAAGCTAACGGAGGAAATGAAATACAATCTTGCTTCGCTCGTCATTTATTTGCAGCGTAGCAATACGAGAGGTCTTATACATACATTTTCATCTATGGGTATTTTGCCGGATGATACGGATATGAATGCCCTGTACCAAGATATTGAGGATTTACAAATGAAATATTATGATATTCCGTTAAGCAAGATGAGTCTTGGCGGAGCGATTAATGATTTATTTTCTGTCTGTTTTTATCACCAAATTCAAATTCCTGTAAGCTTTACCATTCTCGGAAAGGCGCTTCTCACGGTCGAAGGTATTGTGGAAAATCTAGACCCTGAATTTAGTATTATGACTGCAGCGCAGCCGTTTGGCCAAATCTTACTTCAAAATCGCTATCATCCGAAAACCATTGCAAAAAAATCATGGGATCAATTGATTGAACAAGCGGAAATGCTATCGGGCTTGCCGAAAGATTTAAAGGAAATTACAACGACGATTAAAAAAGGAAAGCTGCGCCTTGATATCCATGTAACCGAACAGCAAGTTTTGTTACAAAAACTAGACACGATTGTAAACCGACTTTCCTTCAGCATTATATTACTATCCTTTAGTATCCTAATGGTTGGACTCATTGTTGGTTCTGCGATTGCTGGTCAAACAACGTTATTGTGGAAAATACCTGCTATCGAGATTGGTTCTGTTGTTGCAACCCTTATGTTCATCTTCATGATTATTTCGATTATAAAATCAGGGCGTATGTAGGGGGAACGAACTGATTGTTGTGACAAGAAAATGGGTACAGATTTATGAGGGAGTAGCCTTGGAATAAAGTTTGATTAAATTAACTTAATAAACCTTGATAAAAGAGCAAATAGAAAAAGCGTGTTTTGAAAAAAGAATGATCAAAACACGTTTTTATTTTTGTGATCCTTGCTCAATTAAAGCGCCTGATTACGGAACAACAGCTTTAAATGGAATTTAAATACCTCATTAATGGAACAGTTGTTATATCAGCAAATAAACTTATCAAAGTAATTAAGTTGATGATTATGAAAAAGGATTTTTAAATATCACTTTGGGATTCGCATAGATATAATATTCCATTTTGTTTTCTTTAGACCAACCTGTTTGCAAAAGCATTTGAATATGTCTGAGTTTCCATTTTTCTGACAAACATATAGCATATTCATCAAATATCTCGGTGTTGCCAAAAGAATAGATGATTACGTTATACTTATCCTTTAGTAGATTCAACACTGATTTTTCTCTATCCAAATTGTCTTCGTCTAAGCGGAAATTATTTAGAAAATAAAGTTCTCCGGACACATCTTTTAATTCATCCTTATGTTCAAATAAAAACCACCATAAATCAGAACACAGTTGAGAAACAGCATCCAGTTCTCTTAAAGAGTTTCTTTCGGAGAACATATCACTAATAATAAGAGGAATGTTCGTTTGATACCCTGTAATAATACCAATATTCTCATTGTAATCATCCTTAATATCCATCCAATGAGGGTGTATGTACTTTGTTTGTATATCATCGCAAATAAACTCTACTTCTTTGTTCATTATATTTTTCACCAATTGCATATCGTTAGCTCCTTCATTTTTTTAAAATGAAACCAAAAATTACAACTAGAAAACAGCTATATTACCACTCTAAAGTAAGTTTTTTGTCAAAACAAGCAATTCATTAACTAACCTGAACATTCAATTTCTATTATCGGATTACCTCTTGATATTACATCTGTTGCCTGTGTGAAAATTAGAACATTAAATAATCCATGAGTAATTGAAGTGCAGATAAGCGATGATGATTTTTCTCTTATGTAACATTGTAGTATATTAAACGAAACCAAAATACAAGTGTGTATAATAAGAACTTCTATTTCTATTACCTGGATATATTAGACCAGCAAATATTTGAGGAAAATGAAATATTGACACATATCCTAATAAAAATATTTCTTCCTTATATTTAATTCTTATCATCCTAGCAAGGACCTTTTCTGGATATTTAAGCGTCATTTTTTAAACCCTCCTCCTTAGAAGTTATTCGAACGAAGAGATAGGAAATTACTTTATATCTGTTACTGCTTATTCCCTAATCTAGTTCTCTAAAATTATTCCATCGCATACATTATTACAGGTAATAATATCCAGTTTAGGACCGAATTTCATTTAACTTGGAGGATGAAGAATGGAGAACGTGGTCGGTATACCGAACATTTATAATGATTCAACTGCTTCCAGTATTTCAGGTGTAAGAAATACGTATATGAAACCAAGAATTGTTGCTTTTATTCCGGCGCATAATGAAGAAAAATCGATCCGCGACTGTTTAGCTGGCTTAGGAGATCAATCCCTGCCAAAAGATGTTGAACTAGATGTTATTGTGATAGCTGATAACTGTACCGATCGAACAGAGGAAGTTGCGTTAGAAGCTGGAGAGGAATTTAATCTGAGACTGAAAGTTCTCACCACAAAAAATAATAAACACAGAAAGGTAGGAGCATTAAACGCGGCATGGAAAAGTATTTATGGAGATCCTTTAGACTTATATGATAAAAAGCTAACAATCTTTCAGGAATATTATAAAAACTCAGTCAAGGCTATACTTGGCATGGATGCAGATAGCCGGCTTGCGCCAGACGCATTATTTGAATTATGGGAAGGTCTCATGAGTTCCCGAAATATTGGCGGAGTAATGGCAAAGTACACTATGAGAATGCCAAAGAAGAAAAGTCTTATTTCAAAAGATGACACTCATTACGAAGCAAAGATTGCAAGCGGTGAGTATGGAGGACCCATTACACGTTGGTGGACACATCAACAAAAACAAGATATGGCAAGCTGGTTGTTAAGTCTTCAATACAGTGGTGGAAGTACGTATGTATTAGGGGGACAAGCAACTTTGTTTCGACCCGAAGCACTACAAAATGTAATCGATGAAAACAAATTGGATGGTCCATGGCAAGATGAAAGTGACGTAGAGGACATGCTTCTAACTTGGCAAATCCAAAAAAAATGGAAGACACTTATCAGTCCTACGGCTCGTTGTTTTGTAGACGCCATGAGGTCCTATCATACCTTTCGGCAGCAACGAAATAAATGGCAATCGGGAACAGTTGAGTTACTAACAAATAGTAACATTGGGGTTAAATCAAGACACAGGGGAAGGATATGGCGTTCGCAAATAAAATCATTTAGTGACCTTACTATACGCTTATTATTCATTTTATTATTAGTCACAGCCCTCGCTACAAACCAGTTTTATTGGTCCTGGATATGGCTTACACCTATAGCCTTAGCGTCGATTCTTAATACTATACTTGCACTAAAGACTCCTATGCATAGATCAATAGATGTTATTTTGGCTACACTACTGATTAGTCCTGAAATTTATTTATGGGTCAATCTAATCACCTTTGCAAATGTATGGTTAGGAAAATTATCTGCAAACAAAAAAGATGGCTGGGCAATACAGTATAGCGCTGAGCGGGGTCAAACAAGAAGTAAATTGGTTGAGGGTATCCTTGTCATAGTCGCTTTAGTAGCGATAGGCACTTATCTGTGTATAGATCATAGAGCCTTTTTAACAAGTGAAACTGTACAATTAGCGGTAAAACCTTATTTAAAAACAGGCTGGAATATATTAACCTATTTAACCGTTTATACATCAATTGCTATGCTCTATCAAATTTGGACGTTACGAGGCAGACATTCCGCTTAAAGAATTTCTAAATAAATTATTTTTTAAAAAGAAGTATCTACGAAAATAAAGAAAGCGATTATTCCCGCGGCCGGATTTGGTACAAGATTATTGCCAGCTACAAAGGCCCAACCAAAAGAAATGCTGTCTATTGTAGATAAGTCAACCATCCAATATATTGTGGAAGAAGGTATCACCTCGGGAATTGAAGAAATTATTATTGTTAACGGCAAGGTGAAACGATCCATCGAAGACCATTTCGACATGCCCCCGAGCTTGAGTAAAACCTATTCTTGCCATAATGGGTCGATATATTCTTACAACTGATGTCTTCATGTTTTTGGATCAGCAAGAGGTTGGAACTGGAGGAGAAATTCAATTAACAGATGCCATTGAAAAATTAAACCAAATCCAACGTATTTTTGCCTATCATTTTGAAGGAAAAAGATATGATGTTGGAGAAAAGATTGGCTTTGTGAAAACAACAATTGAATTTGCCCTTCAACATGAGGACCTTAGAGATGAACTGATTAGTTATTTTAAAGAATTAGTTAAGACCACTGAAGATGCCCTAATACTAAATTGAATATAAACCATTATGAAAGCTGAAGTATTAACTTTTTTCTTAAATATTTCAGCTTTCTGTTTTACATAATCACGCTATTGCCACTCTCCACTATGTATCAATGACTCAACCCACTTAAAAACCTCATTTACTTATGCTTCGGCTCACCTTGCTTAATGTAAAGCCAATAATAATTCATTCCACAATCTGGATCTGAACCAAAATAAGCGTGTTCCTTATTTAAGAGATACGCTATAACTAAATTGCTAAGAAATTCATATTTTGATTAATGTTTTTGAACTAACTCTAATTTCTCTAAATTAATGATAAATTTTCCATTCATTAGGATATCAAGCCCTATGAGACCATTGATACCCCAATCATCTAAATTTCCAAAATCCAGCTTCATTTCTGTTATTTCATGCATACCTAACAGAATAAAATCAACTGGTTTTCGGAAAGAATATTCTTCACCGCCAATTCCGTAAGCACTGACTAAAGGATCTCCATTTTCAAAGTAAATACCTATGTCCTCAACAATATCAGATGAGATAAGAGAATGAGCTGCACCAGTATCAATAACAAGCTTATCTATTATCTTCGTTTTTCCTTTATAAGAAATCACCATTTCTACTTCAAGTAAACGATTAACTAATTCTAACTTCATAATCTGATACCTCTTAAGCCTGTTGGGTTTCTCATTTCAATTACAATTTTTTCGGAACCAGTATGATAAACAATAGTATCACCTTTTGATTTTAGCAACTCTTTTGTAGCTAATTTTGAATCTTCAATGACATTGATTAATGCGACGTCCGTTACAATTTTTCTATCATCTTCTAAGTAAAAATCAAGGATATTAAGTTTTACATATTGATCTGGGTATAAATTACGAACCTCTTCCCATCTCATTGTTTATCACTCCTTGTTTTGTATCTATCATTACCATAGCATTTCCCTTCTTTTTTTAGAATAAATTTTTTACATTTTTTGTATATTATATATTTACACATTTTCCTTTATATGGTATCTTTTGCTTATATAACAGATTATTTATTATCGTTTCATAATCGTTATATAAAATGTAAGCGTTTTATATTCTGTGTATTTGTATAGGGGGGCAAATAGCTTGATTCTTCATGATATAGAAACGTATTCCAGATATGAAATTGAAGAATTACAACTAGAGCATCTTAAAAAAACAGTACACCAAGTATACGCCCATAGTAAAGTTTATAGGAAGAAGTTTGATGAATTAAATATGAAACCGTCAGACATACAGTCTTTAGATGACGTTAGAAAATTACCGTTTACATGTAAGAAGGATTTACGAGATCATTACCCGTTTCAGATGTTTGCTACTGATTTGAAGGATGTAATTCGTATCCATGCATCTTCTGGTACGAGTGGAAAACCAACGGTAGTTGGGTATACAAAACAAGATATTATTAATTGGTCGGATATTGTAGCAAGGGCAATAGCTATTGCAGGTGGAAAGCCAGGAGACGTGTTCCAAAACGCTTATGGATACGGCCTATTCACTGGTGGATTAGGACTGCATTATGGCGCTGAGAGATTGGGAATGGCTACTGTACCGATATCTGGCGGAAATTCTACTCGGCAAATAACGATTATAGAAGACTTTAAGCCTACCGTTATAGCAGGTACTCCTTCGTATATTTTAAAGCTTATTGAAGATATGGAGGATATGGGGAAAGATCCAAGTGATACTTCTTTACAATTTGGTATTTTTGGTGCTGAACCTTGGTCAGAAGAAATGAGATGTATCCTAGAAAAGAAGCTAAATATTAAGGCCTGTGATATATACGGACTTAGCGAAGTGATGGGACCTGGGATTGGAATGGAGTGTCATGAGGCTCAAGATGGACTGCACATAGCAGAAGATCATTTTATTATCGAAGTAATTAATCCCGAAACACTTGAACCTGTTCCTGACGGTCAGGAGGGAGAATTAGTATTTACGAGCTTAACAAAGGAAGCGTTTCCAATTATTCGTTACCGTACTGGGGATATAGCTTCCATTACGAAAGAAAAGTGCAGCTGTGGTAGAACGACAACAAGAATGTCCCGCGTGAAAGGGCGTATCGATGATATGCTGATTGTCCGAGGAGTTAATGTGTTCCCGTCGGAAATCGAGCATTACCTTGTTCAGCTTGAAGAAATAGGACCGCATTATCAAGTCCATCTAAATCAACATGGATCACTAGATTCCATTGAACTACATGTTGAAGTGAAAGAAGACATTTACAAGGAAATTAATTTTGACTTAAATCATATATGGGTTCAATCGATTATAAAGAAAATACAACATTCTATGAAGAATAACTGCTTAGTCACTATGAATGTAAAAGTACTGGCACCAAGAACCATCCCTCGATCAGAAGGCAAAGCCATCCACATTGTTGATAATCGTCTAAAAACATTGACACCTTAAACCTAGATATTTTTTTGTTTAATAATATAACGATTTTCTGTCAGCCGTTAAATAATAGTTATAAAGAGGTGATAAAGAATGACGACTCAAGTAGAGACAAATGAGGAAAGCAAGAACTACGAGCAATTTTTAAGAAAGATTGATGCCGGGGAAAAAATCGAGGTAGATGATTGGATGCCTGAAGAGTATAGAACAACGCTAATCAAGCTTATTTCTATGCATGGCATCAGTGAAATTATGGGGGCATTACCGGAAAAGGAATGGGTTCCAAAAGCTCCGAGTCTTCGGCGTAAGCTTGGCATTATGGCTAAAGTACAGGATGAGATGGGGCATGGTCAATTGCTGCTTCGTGTAGCGGAGGATTTACTAAAGCCCTACGGAAAAACAAGAGGAAATATAATGGAAGATTTGTTTAATGGAGATTTGAAGTTTCATAACGTCTTTCATATGCGAACACAAACCTGGGCAGATGCAGGACTTATTGGCTGGTTAGTAGATGGAGCTGCCATTATTACGCAAACGAATATGCTGCATGCATCGTATGGCCCCTATTCAAGAGCTCTTCAGCGGATTTGTGCTGAGGAAGTGTTTCATGCACAGCACGGAGAATCCATTATCATGGCATTAGCGGAAGGAACGAACGAACAAAAGGCGATGGTTCAAGATGCTTTAAACCGTTGGTGGGAGGCGCTACTAATGTTTTTTGGCCCGCCAAGTAAGGATACAGTTGGAACTTCAAAGCAAGATATTACAGTCAAATATAAAATTCGAACGAAAACGAATGAACAACTAAGACAGGATTTCTTAACCAAATATATTCCTCGTATTTTATCTCTAGGATTAAAAATTCCAGATGACACCCTTTGCTTTGATGAGAGCAAACAAGTGTGGATTTATCAGCAGCCGGACTGGAATGAATTTAAAAAGATTCTAACGAACAACGGACCGTGCTCGAAGGAACGACTTCAACTTCGCTCCCTTTCCTACAAAACGAATACATGGGTGCGAGAAGCATTAAGTGTAAGAAGTAGTTAGAAGGGAGGTAGACGTGATGGATAAGGTGGAACAAGAATTCTATCAAGAGTTTGAAGTATTTAGTAAGCGTACCCAGAATGCTTCCTTTACACATCAGTTTAGCTTACTAGCTCCAAATAAGGAGATGGCCCTCATCTTGGCGCAGGAGAATTTCATGCGGCGAGAGCCAGTTGCTGATATTTGGGTTGTGAAAAGTGAAGACATTCGGAAATTATTACCGGAAGAACGAAATATGGTAAAACGTTTAGACAACAAAGATTATCGGACTACGAAAGGTTATGGCTATTTGAAAAAGAAGTGGAGACATTACGAGCAGGTCATGCTAGATGAAAACGAAATACTTTCTTGGGCTAGGAGGGGAGAAGAATGATAAATACTACGCAAATTCAAGATCCAGTCTACAAAGCAGCGCTCGTTGACCTATTGTTTCAGCTCGCAGATGATGATTTTATCTTTGCATATCGAGGCTCAGAATGGCTTGGACTTGCACCCCATATTGAAGAGGATGTAGCGTTTTCTTCCATTAATCAAGACACGATGGGGCATGCATCTCTGTATTATCGTCTATTAGAAGAGTTAGGTGTCGGTGAAATGGATGCATTAGCTCATGGGCGCGCGGCAAGTGAAAGAAAAAATAGTATTCTAGTTGAACTAGCAAATGGCTCAGGCCATTATATGAAAGATCCCGACTACGATTGGGCTTTTACTGTAGTAAGAAATTACTTCTATACAACTGCGAAAAAGATAAAAATAAACTCTTTACAAACGAGTTCCTATCCTCCTCTATCCGAAGCAGCTATAAAAATCAACACGGAACTTTATTATCATCTGATCCATTGGAAAACATGGTTTACACAACTATTAAACTCAACTGAGGAAGCAAGAATAAGGATGCTACAAGCAATCGAAAAGGTATGGGCAAATTTCGGAGATATGTTCTTGTTAGGACCAAATCAAGAGGATATCGAAGCGTTCGGTTTCATTGAAAGCGAGACTATATTAAAGGAACGCTTTATAGCAGAGGTAAAACCGATCTTCGATTTCGTGCAAATCGTATTTCCAACGAATTTTGCAGAGTTGAACAGGAATGGACGTAACGGAGTTCATACACAAGATTTAGAGGATGCTATACGTATTTTAGCAGAAGTATATAACGCTAATCCTGAAGCATGCTGGTAACAGTTATATAGGGAGGTGACTTACATGATGTCTCAAGCCCTTATGAAAGTTTGGGAAATTTTAAATACTGTGAAAGATCCTGAGATTGATACAGTTAGCATTGTAGATTTAGGTATGGTGGAGGATGTAAAGATCCATGACACAGGTATAGTAATTACACTTCTTCCTACCTTTTCTGGTTGTCCTGCTCTTGACATTATTAAAAACAATGTAATGCAAAGCTTACAACGTACACTTGATTATCCTGAGATTCAAGTAGAATTCTCTTTTTCGCCAGCATGGACATCGGACCGTGTTACGGAGAAAGGGAGAGCAGGTCTTAAAGTATTTGGAATTGCTCCGCCGCCCGAAAAATTAGAAGAAAATGGTGGGTGGGTTGTGGAATGTCCGTACTGCGGCTCCAAACATGTAAGGATGGAGAATATGTTCGGTCCAACTTCTTGCAGAAGCATTTTATATTGCAAGAATTGCAAAAATCCTTTTGAGGCTATGAAGCCGATTATAAATCTAAACAATGAGGTGAAACAATGATTAAGTTAATCGCATTATATGAACATCCTGAAAATAAAGAAGCGTTCGATGATCATTATTTCAATGTACATGGACCGATTACGTCTAAAATTCCCGGTCTTCGTAAGATGGAAGTAACAAGAATAGTAGGTTCTCCGATGGGAGGAGAGGGGAAATATTACTTACAGTGTGAAATGTATTATGACAATCATGAGGCCTTGCAAGCAGGTATGCGATCTGCAGAAGGAAAAGCTTCTGGAAAAGACTTAATGGGGTTTGCCGGTAAGCTCGTCACGTTAATGATTGGTGAAGAAGTACAATGAGCCTTTACGAATTTATCATCGTTTCCGAGTTAGATAGGATTGGGATGATTGTATTGAATCGTCCCAATCAATATAACGCTTTAAATCGGACAATGGTTCGAGAGATTGTGGAAGCAATGGAAATGTTCGATCGAAAGGATTCGATTCAAGCCATTTTGATTACAGGGAAAGGAAAATCTTTCTCTGCAGGTGCTGATATTGAGGAAATGATGAACGATGATTCAACTACATTGGAATTATTAAATCAATTTGCAGAATGGGATCGATTGGCGTTAATAAAGAAACCTATTATTGGCGCCGTAAAAGGATTTGTGCTTGGCGGAGGGTTTGAATTGGCTCTATGCTGTGATGTACTGTTTGCAGCATCCAATACAGAGTTTTCCTTTCCAGAAGTAACACTTGGCGTTATGCCAGGAGCAGGCGGCACACAACGATTGACCAAGCTCGTTGGCCGTGCGAAAGCTTTAGAATGGCTGTGGGCAGGAGAACGTATCCATGTAGAAGATGCGTTACATTATGGAATTGTAAATAGAATCGTAGCACCCGAATTATTAGATGAAGAGGCAATAAAGTTTGCCCAAAAAATTGCTAAGCAGCCCGCTATGTCAGTAAGACTAATCAAAGATTCGGTGAACAAGGCTGTCGACTATTCATTATATGAAGGAATGCAATATGAACGTAAAAACTTCTATTTATTGTTTTCTACGCAGGATCAAAAGGAAGGTATGCAGGCTTTCAAGGAGAAACGAAAGCCGCAATTCGAAGGGAGATAGATGATAAATGTTTGAAACTATTCAGTATGATGTGAAAGATAACGTTGCTTGGATTGTATTAAATCGTCCTGAAAAATTGAATGCATTTATAGCGAAGATGAATATGGAATTGAAAGAAGCTGTTAAAACAGCTTCTCATGATGACAATATTCGCTGCATTGTCATAACGGGTGCAGGTCGTTCCTTCTGCTCGGGGCAAGATCTATCTGAAGTAAAAGAGGATACGGATCTTGGTGACGTCATTCGAAGTAGTTATACGCCTATGATAAACCAAATCGTACAATGTGAAAAACCAATTGTAGCTGCGATTAATGGTGCAGTAGCAGGTGCAGGACTTAGTCTAGCATTAGCATGCGATTTTCGCCTAGCATCGGAAAATACGAAATTCGTAAATGCCTTTGTTCAGATCGGATTGATACCGGATGCTGGCAATCTTTACTTTTTACCTAAAATAATTGGATACGCCAAGGCACTGGAATTCTCTATATTAGGCGGAAAACTATCCGCAAAGGAAGCTTCAGAATTAGGAATCGTGACAGAGATAGTACCGTCAGAGGATTGGGAGAAAGAAGTGGAACAATTTGCTCTTCGTTTAGCCAATATGCCAACGACAGCAATTGGCCTTATTAAGCGACAATTGAAGCTTGGATATCAGTTACCTTTTCATGACTTTATGGAACAGGAAGCAGAGGGTCAAAGTATTGCTAGTTTATCTAATGATTTTAAAGAAGGTGTATCGGCCTTTTTAGAAAAAAGAAAACCGGTATTTTCCGGGAAATAGGAGGAGATTAACAATGGCAACAATTCAGGAGAGAAGTTTCGAAACATTACCTTTAAAAAGAGAATTCTATCATTTGCTTATTAATGGTGAAAGAGTGGAAAGCAGTTCAGGAGAAACATTTAAAACCTTTAACCCTGCTACAGGAGAAGTGATTGCTGAGGTAGCAAAAGCAACGCAAACGGACGTAGAACAGGCAATCGTTGCTGCACGAAATGCTTTTGATCACGGAAAATGGAAGAAATACCCAATTAATCGTCGTTCTCAAATTATGAATAAGATTGCTTCCATTATGCGCGCTAGATTCAATGAACTAGTAGAGTTAGAAATTTTAAATAGTGGAAAATCTTTAAGTGCTGCCCAAGGGCAAGTGATGCAAGCAATTGAGGATTTTGAATTTTATGCTAGCGCGATAGTAGGGCATAGAGGAACCGTCAATAATGTACCAGGGCAATTCCATAATTACACGGAAAAAGAACCGGTAGGCGTATGCGGACAAATTATCCCTTGGAATTATCCACTGATGATGGCTGCGTGGAAAATTGCACCTGCCATTGCGGTTGGCTGTTCGGTTATTGTAAAACCGGCAACGTTAACACCGATTACAGCAATTATTTTAGGAGAGATTTGTTTGGAAGCGGGCGTACCTGCTGGTGTTGTAAATATTGTGCCGGGATCTGGTTCAGAGGTTGGAAATTATCTAGTAGAACATGAAAAAGTTGATAAGATCGCATTTACAGGATCCACTTCAATCGGTAAGACGATAATGGCTCGTGCAGCACAAACGTTAAAACGAGTGACATTAGAATTAGGAGGAAAATCTCCGAATCTTGTCTTTGAGGATGCTGATATAGATGCAGCAGTAGATGGATCATTGTTTGGAATTTTCTACAATACAGGACAATCCTGCGAAGCGCGTTCCAGATTATATGTTCATGAGAATATTTATGATGAATTTGTAAGTAAATTCGTTGAAAAAACGAAAAAATTGAAACTCGGCAATCCATTTGATAAGGAAACGCATGTAGGTGCCATTATTGACCAGCATCAGGTGGATGTGATTGATAGCTTTGTCCAATCCGCACGTAAGGATGGAGCAGATATTCTTGTAGGAGGAAAGGTAGCGCATGTAGAGGGATTTGAGAATGGATTCTGGTATGAGCCTACCGTTATCGTAAACGTTACTCATGATATGCAGGTTGTACAGGAAGAAATATTTGGCCCAGTTGTCGTCATTATGAAGTTTAAGGATGAGAAAGAAGCTGTTCGCTACGCCAACGACAGTATATATGGATTAGGATCTGCTGTTTGGACGAAAGATGGTGCTAAGGCTACTCGTATTGCAAATCAAATACAAGCAGGGATTGTTATGCTAAATTGTCCGTTCTCTGCCTTTCCAGGAACACCATTTGGCGGATACAAACAATCAGGATTTGGCCGAGAGCTATGTATTGAAACGCTAGATTTATATACAGAAACGAAAAGTATTCTTTCCTATTACGGAAGCCGTCCTTTAAATCCTATGGGTTTGTAATATAAATCGCGCTATGTAAGGGCAGAACACCCCCATACTTTTAGTTTTTTATTACTACTAGTGGGGGTTTACTGCTCAAATTATTCCAATTTGAAAGGAGTTTTGTAGATGATCCAACGCTTGATTGTGATTGGCGCAGGTGTCATGGGACGAGGTATTGCATACACGGCAGCGTGCAGCGGGTATGACGTATCTTTAGTCGATGTAAATGTAAACTCCTTAGAGCATGCAGAGAACGAAATTGAAAAGATTTTTCAAAAAGGAATCGAATATGGAAAACTTTCTACCTTGCAAGTTCAAGCAGCAAAACAAAGATTGAAGTATACCAATATTTTAAAAGAGGCTTGTAAGGATGCTGATCTTGTCATTGAAGCCGTTCCAGAAATCGCAGAAATAAAAAGGAAGGTTTTTGAGGAGTTAGAAGAATATACACCAGCACACTGCTATTTTGCAACGAACACTTCTACGATGAGCCCCACTGAAATTGGCGCATACACGAAGCGCCCAGAAAAGACAATTGCCATGCACTTCTTTAATCCGGTTCATAAAATGCCTCTTGTAGAAATAATACGAGGGTTGGAAACGGATGATCGAACGGTATCGGTTGTAAAAGAGGTAGCTGAGCAGTTAGGGAAAGAAACGGTCGTGATCAATGAATTTCCTGGTTTTGTAACAAGCAGAATTAGTGCCCTCGTTGGCAATGAAGCGTTTTGCATGCTGCAAGAAGGACTCGGGACGCCGGAAGAAATTGATAAAGCGATAAAGCTTGGCTTGAATTTCCCGATGGGTCCATTTGAATTAGTTGACTTAGTAGGTCTTGATGTTCGCTTAAATAATTTAAAATATTTGCATGAAAAGCTAGGAGAGAAGTATCGTCCTGCCCCGCTATTAGAGAAGTATGTAAGTGCTGGAAGATTAGGGCGTAAGACAGGAAAAGGGATTTACGATTACACAAATAAAGCAAATGAGGTTATACAAAAATGAGAGAGGTAGTCATTGTAGATGCTGTCCGCACACCGATTGGGCGTTATAAAGGAGCGTTAAAAGACGTACGACCGGATGATTTAGGCGCAATGGTTATTAAAGCTATTTTAGATCGTAATCCGAATGTTTTACATGAAGAGATTGAAGAAGTGATTCTTGGAAATGCAAATCAAGCTGGAGAAGACAATCGAAATGTAGCAAGAATGTCAGCATTACTAGCTGGACTTCCTATATCAGTAGCTGGAACATCCATTAACCGACTATGTGGGTCAGGGCTAGATGCAGTTATGTATGCTGCTCGCGCGATCGCAGTAGGAGAGGGAGACATATATATAGCTGGTGGTACAGAAAGTATGACACGTGCTCCATTTGTAATGGCGAAACCAAGTGCAGAATTTCCTCGTGGAAATATGGAACTGCATGATACAACCATTGGCTGGCGCTTTATTAATGATAAATTACAGAAGATGTATGGAACAGATTCGATGCCTGAAACAGCAGAAAATGTTGCAAAACGGTTTGCAGTTTCTCGAATCGATCAAGATCGATTTGCTTATGAAAGTCAGCAAAAAGCGAAAATAGCGATAGAAACGAATCGATTTAAAGACGAAATAGTACCAGTTATGTATAAGGACCGGAAAGGGAAGGAATATATCATTGATAAAGATGAACATCCTCGGCCTGATACGAGTCTAGAAAAGCTGGCAAAACTAAAGCCGATTTTTCCAGATGGTACGGTAACAGCTGGAAATGCTTCAGGTGTAAATGATGGAGCCTCCGTGCTATTGCTTATGAGTGCTGATAAAGCGAAAGAGCTTGGACTAAAACCTCTTGTGAAATATGTCGTAGGTGCGACTGCTGGACTGGAGCCTGACATTATGGGATTAGGTCCAATCTTTTCAACTAGAAAAGCTTTGCAGCGTGCACAACTCGGTATACAAGATATTGGATTAGTAGAGCTGAACGAAGCATTTGCCTCTCAATCTATCGAATGTATCCGCCAGTTAGAGCTAGATGAGAACATAGTAAATGTAAATGGGGGCGCAATTGCTTTCGGTCATCCACTTGGTGCGAGTGGAGCAAGGATTTTAACGACACTTATTTATGAAATGAAAAAACGTCAAGTCGGGTATGGACTTGCTACCATGTGTGTTGGAGTTGGGCAAGGTATATCCGTAATTATTGAAAATATTGAAGGATGATAGCACCCCATATTTGGCTAACCAAATATGGGGCATATAAAAAGGGGGAAACTTAGAAATGACTCTTGTAACATGGGATGTTCATTCACATATCGCTTATGTAACCATTTCTCGTCCAGAAGTATTAAACTGTTTAAACTATGAGACACTTCAACAATTACATGAAATTGTAGTCCGATTACGTCACAGCCCAGATGTAAGAATTGTTATATTTACTGGAGCAGGGGAAACGGCATTTTGTGCAGGTGCAGATTTAAAAGAGAGAAAGAGTTTAAATGAAAACGAAGTTCGAAGAAACGTGAAAAAGATTAGAGACGTATTTACTGATATTGCAGAATTGCCTCAGCCTACTATCGCAGCTATAAATGGCTATACGTATGGCGGTGGATTTGAATTAATGCTAGCATGCGATTTTCGGATTGCTGTGGAAGAGGCAAGTATGGGACTAACGGAAGTGAAATGGGCGATTATTCCTGGCGCCGGAGGTACCCAAAGACTTCCTCGCTTAATTGGAGAAGCAAGGGCAAAGGAGCTTATTCTAACAGGAAGAAAAATTACTGCGCAAGATGCATATCAAATGGGGCTATTGAATCAATGTGTAAAAAAAGAGGAATTATTATCATCATGTGAAAAGCTTGCAAAGGAGATCCTTAAAAATGCACCAGTTGCGATTCAGCAGGCAAAATATGCTATCAACCATGGAGCAGGTGTTGATCTTCATACCGGATTAGCGATTGAAGCGAAAGCTTATGAAATCACGATTCCTACACAAGACCGTGTGGAAGCACTTCTCTCATTTGAAGAACGCAGAACGCCTAATTTTATTGGGAAGTAGTTGCATTCCGATTTATTTATTATATAAGATGGAAATAATTACGGAGGTGAACCAGAATTTAGCAAAAGAGCGACTAGAAGAGAGTGTGAATGTATGAGTGTAAATACGCAGTCTATGATTTTTACGATTTATGGTGATTATATTCGCCATTATGATAACAAGATTTGGATTGGAAGCCTAATCCAAATTTTAAAAGAGTTTGGCCATAATGAGCAGGCGGTGCGTGTAAGTATATCACGCATGTTAAAGCAAGGCTGGGTTCAGTCAGAAAAAAAAGGGAACAAGAGCTATTATTTTTTAACTGAACGAGGGGTAAATCGGATTGACGAAGCAGCAAAAAGAATCTTTAAACTCAACCCAACGAAATGGGATGGGAAATGGAGAATGTTAGTATACTCGATTCCTGAAGAAAAGAGGCAAATCCGTGATGAATTTAGAAAAGAACTCATGTGGAGTGGATTTGGCAGCTTTTCGAATGGGTGCTGGATATCTCCAAATGATTTAGAAAAAGAAGTAAATATTCTCATAGACAAATATGAGATTCATGATTATGTTGATTTTTTCATATCAGAATATAAAGGTCCTGATACGAATAAGAGATTAATAGAAAAAAGCTGGAATTTAGAGGACATTACAAATAAATACGAATCCTTTATATCGCAATACAGTAGAAATTATATGATTGATCAAGATAAGCTGGAAAAAGGACAGATGACAGACGCAGAATGCTTTGTTGTTCGAGAAAATTTAGTACATGAATATCGTAAATTTCTTTTCATCGATCCGGGATTGCCAATCGATTTATTACCTGAAAATTGGAGTGGTATCCACGCAGCGGTCGTATTTGATCAATATTATAAACGATTAGCTGAACCTGCAAACCGCTTTTTTGAGGAAAGATTTGAAAAGTAAATAACAGATTCATAGAATCTGTTATTTACTGAAAACTAGATTGTAATCGTATCCCTTTTGGACATATGTATCAATCGAGAGTTGAATCAGTTCCAAATCTTTCGGCCCAATCGGGCGCACAATTTCACCGGGAGATCCTATTACAAGAGAACGAGGCGGAATTTTCTTTCCAGAAGGAATGAGAGTATTTGCGCCAATAATGCATTCTTCTCCTATGACAGCACCATCTAGAATCGTAGAGCCCATGCCAATAATGCAACGTTTCTTAATGGTACATCCATGTAAAATGACATTATGCCCTACGGTCACTTCATCTTCAATGACAACAGGAGAATTTTCATATAAATGGATAGTCGTATTATCTTGAATACTACATCTTTCACCAATAATAATAGAATCCTCATCACCACGTAAAACGGCATTGAACCAGATGGTTGAATTTTTTCCGACTTGAACATCCCCGATTATGTACGCACCAGGAGCTATAAAGACTGATTCATGTACAATTGGATTAAAATCATGAAATGGAATTAGCAAATAGAATCATCCTTTCTATTAAAGTAATTATTTTACATATTATATCATTTTTACAAAAAAGGAGAGAGGGAAAATGAATAATATTTGTGAAATTTTAGGAATTAAATATCCTATTATTCAAGGTGGTATGGGAAATGTAAGCAATGCAATCCTAACAGCAGCAGTTTCAGAGGCTGGCGGCTTAGGTACATTAGGTACAGGAACGATGAAACCAGAAGAAATTGAAGCAATGATTATCGACGTAGGACAAAGAACGAATAAGCCCTTTGCGGTAAACATTGCGATTTCAGTTACTCCATTTTTACAAGAAATTATTGATATTATCGTAAAGCATAACGTACCCGTTGTGTCACTTTCAGCTGGAAACCCTGCTCCGTATGTTTCGCTATTTAAAAAAAAAGGTATGAAAGTAATGGCAGTGGTTGCTTCCGTAAAGCATGCGAAGAAAGCAGAGGATGCCAAGGTAGATATTGTAATTGCTGAAGGATATGAAGCTGCCGGTATTAACTCGAACGATGAAGTGACTACCTTTACGCTTATTCCGCAAATTGCTGATCATGTGAATATTCCAATCATAGCAGCGGGAGGTGTTGGTGACGGAAGGGGATTATTAGCTGCCTTTTCCTTAGGAGCAGATGGTGTCCAAATGGGAACACGATTTATTGCAACGAAGGAAGCTCCCTTTCATGACGAATATAAACAAAGACTGTTGCATGCTTCTGAAACGGAAACAGTCATTATTGGACGATCTCTGAAAAAGGTAAGACGAGTGTTACATGCACCCTATACAACGAAGCTACTTCAAATAGAGCGATCAGGAATGAGTCTTGAAGAATATATCGAACTAACTTCAGAGGATAAGCATGTGCTAGGGGCCGTGAAAGGAAACTTAGAAGAAGGATTTGTGAATAGCGGGCAGGTAGCCGGACTTATTCAATCGATACCGAGTGTTTCCGAACTGATTGAAGGAATGATAACAGAAGCACAAGAACAACATAATCGTGTGAAACATGATTTATTCTTTCCCATTGAAAAATAAATAAGAGAGGGGCTACCCTCTCTTACCCTGCCATTTCCTCCGATTCTCTTACCCTTTTTCTCTTCTCCAGCTCTGGCATAATACGATAAAGAATAAGCCAGCTAGTAAGGCCGATTGCTGTAATGAAGATAGCAACGACGGAGGATGAAACAAAGGCACTTAAGGTTACTGTCAATGAGGCGATAATGGATGCAAATTGAAATTGCATACTGCTAAATGCAAGGTAGGAGCTTCTTGCATGCTTTGGCGGCAGACTCGCTCGGAATGATTGCTCAATCGGTACGCGCGAGACTTCTCCTACTGTTAAAATGAACATAATGATTACCATACTCCATAGATTTTGGGAGAAGGAAAGGATTGCATAACCTCCTATATATAGAAAGACACCTGTAAGCATTACGGTACGATCGCGAAAGCGCTGAATCAATTTAACTGCAATGAAACTGGTCATGACAACAAGCAGGGTGTTTTCCGTACGCAGGATCCCGAGCATTTCAATACCGTTGATCTTCCAAAATAAAAATGATTCATCATGAATCGTTTGACTCATATGGATGCCAATATAGTTTGTCAACTGCTGCTCCATTGACCATTCTAGGCTGCCTGCGAGTACGAATAGAATAAATAAGCGATCTGACCACACGTTTTTATAGCTTTGGAAGATGTGCGAAAACGAAAACCGTTCCTGCATTTTTTCCTTAGAAGGAACATAGCTTTCTGAAATGTAAAAGACAATTAATAAGACAGAAAAAAGGGAAACTATGACTAAGGCGATTAATAGCTCGAATAAATGAGTATTAAATAAAAGCGCTCCTAAAATGCCCCCTATGGCAACAGATAGATTCGAAGACCAATAGGTTATGCTGTACATAAGCTTCCGTTGCTCAGGTGTACTTACATCAATAAGCATGGCGTCACCTGCTGGTGCAGATAGTCCCCAGCAAATACTATTGATTGTCATCATCGCAAAAGTTAACCAGGCTGAATGGTACCATGGACTATTGGCAAATGCCATAATAATAAAGGCGAGCAGCATCATTATTTCTGCAAATACCATGATTTGCTTTCTTCCTCGTCTGTCAGCATAATGTCCGCCGTAAAAGCCAGCAATGATACCAATTATGATATTTAGAAAAAGTAAAATACCTGTTACCTTCACTCCCATATAATGTGCTAAATAAATGGCCATGAAAGGGAAAATCATACCGCTAACAAAGCGAATCGTAAAAATTTGAAGAATCCGAATTTTAATGCTGGGGTGAAAGTCTCTAAATTTCAATACCGTCCCTCCTACTTAAAAACAAAAATATATATACCAATTTATAGTAAATTTGAATTTTCTGCAAATATTCGTTTTGAAAATGGAAGGATATGAAGCTGCTAGAATATAATGTACTAGTTAGGTAAGTTGGAAATCAAAGGAGGTTTGAAACAACAATCAAAAATATAGACAAATGTGGCAA
The DNA here is from genome assembly GCF_048159605.1 of Ectobacillus polymachus. Taxonomy (NCBI): domain Bacteria; kingdom Bacillati; phylum Bacillota; class Bacilli; order Caryophanales; family Bacillaceae; genus Ectobacillus; species Ectobacillus polymachus. Next base: position 244,673 of record NZ_JBLREB010000001.1, read on the forward strand.
GTGATGAAATGTAATTATGAAACAGTATAAACCAAAAGAATTTGCAGAAATAATTCATGTGTCTGTCAAAACACTACAAAGATGGGATAACGAAGGTGTATTAACAGCTTTCCGAAACCTAAAAGGAAGAAGATACTATACAGATTTTAACACTCCTAGATACAAGAAAAAGAAGAATCAAGATGTCAAATGTTATTTTCCTAAAAACAACAAAACAGATTGGACAGTAGAAAGACACAAAGTAAAAATCCCCACAATTGGTTGGGTGAGAATAAAAGAGTATGGCTATATACCTAAAGATGCAACTGTAAAAAGTGGAACTGTTTCCCAACGAGCAGGAAAGTATTTTGTATCTGTTCTTTGTGAAGTAGACATAATGAAACATGCGGTTAGGGTAAATAATATTGGCTTAGGAATTGATTTAGGTATAAAAGAGTTTGCTGTTTGTAGTGATGGCAAAGTTCATAAAAACATCAACAAGACAATAGATGTGAGAAAATTAGAAAAGAAACTAAAACGTGAACAACGCTCATTGTCACGAAAATATGAAAATCTAAAAAAGAGAGGTGAACAACCTGTTACTAAAAGAGCAAATATAAACAAAAATATTCTTAGCGTACAAAAGCTACATGCCAGGTTAACGAATATTCGGTTAGAGTATGTAAAGTCTGTTGTGAACCAATTGGTGAAAAGCAAACCAATATATATTACAATAGAAGACTTGAATGTAAAAGGCATGATGAAGAATAAGCATTTATCTAAAGCAACTGCACAACAATGTTTTTACACATTTAAAACATGGTTATTGGCTAAATGTAGGGAGTACGGAATAGAACTACGCCAAGTGGACAGATTCTATCCATCATCAAAAGTATGCTCATGTTGTGGTCAAAAGAAAGTAGATTTAAAACTATCTGACCGAGTGTATAAATGTGAATGTGGAAATGTGATAGATAGAGATGTAAATGCTTCTATTAATCTTTTACAAGCAAAAGAATATACCGTTCTAACCTAAATAGTCGGTGTATATGTACGGTGGGCTACATCGGAATTTACGCCTGTGGAGTGTCATATCAAACTGTAGTAGTGAGCAATTGGCGAGGCAGGACACACAGAAGCAGGAAAACTCTAAGAATATACATTTGTTTATATTTTTAGTAGCAGAGAATCGGATGAATATTGTGATTTGGATTATTGTTATTGCCGCAGGTGTTGCAGCATTTTACAGCATGCGAAAAACGCGCCGAAAATATTTATTTCAAACACCACCCAGTAAGTTTGAACTTCATTTAATCGAAGAAGTGGAAGAACTTTCGGATAAATTAGAAGAATCTCTCGATCCGGACTACATGGAAAGCGTACGTGAGCGGGTTGCAGAGCAAACGTTGCTGCTACCGAATGAATGGGATTGGCGTTATTTAGAGCTCAAGCGCTATTTTATTATGTGCAGTCTTTTAAAGAAGGTACCCATGTTTAGCGAGGAAGTGGATGATGTATGGCATGAAATGATTATGTTTACACATAAATATGAAGACTTTACTTCTACTTATTATGAACAGTTTCTCCATCATGAGCCCAATATAACAAAGAGGAGAAATCCAGATTCACGCGGCTTTTTTGACTGGGTATACGGAATCTTGTTTCCCATCTATAAAGAAAGTGAAAAGCTGTATGGAAAGTTTTATCGCTATCCGGTTCATCCAGATATTATTATAGAATTTCAGCTAGATTCGGATGAAGAGCTGAAGAAGCGTTATTTTACTTCTTATCCGTTTTCTCAAGAAGCAGTCGGACACTTAATACAAGTCATGAAACAGCAAGCATTGCAATTACACAATGCTAGCAAGGCGGATGTAATGAAAAAACAATCGAACATAGAGGCTGGCGTAGATCCCATTATGCTTCTTTTTTTATATGAATCCTTTACGAATTATGATCATTTTAACTCTCATCATACCTCTTACGACTCCTCCTGCTCATCATGCTCATCTAGTGATTCTCATTCCTCTGCCGATCATTCGAGCTGCTCCAGCTGCGGAGGAGGAGGGGACTAAGACGATTAAATCGCTCTGTTCAATGGAACGGCGATTTTTTTGTGGAGAAAGGATTCACCTGATAGAATTGTTATCAAAATCAGAGAATAACATTTAGAAAAAACTAACAGTTTTTATTAATGTTTTTTAATTTTCGTACGTTAAACAATAAATAGCAGTATAATAAAGCGTAATCATGAATATTTTTCAAATATTTCTATATTTTTTTCGCAAAAACATATAGAACATATATTCATTTTTTTAATGGTATTATACAATAATACTAGTTCGTATATGAGAAATCAGAGGAGTTAGCTTCTCTGTTAAGGTTCTATAGAGTCATAACAGGATATCGCTTGTATACATAGGAAGGCAATAACGGTTTTGAGGAGGGCATTTACGTGTTTGAATTATTTCAATCTCACTTGCGAAGTGTAAAGAGGGAAATCGAAAAGTATTCTAATTCTATTCCGTCTCTTGCCAATTATCATCTTTTACATTCACAACGGCTTCAAGATAAAATGCTTCATCCACAATTTGTTATTTCCGTAGTGGGGGCAGCGAAAGTTGGAAAATCATCGTTTATTAATGCCCTGCTAGGGGAAGATTTTATTCCAAATGGGGAAACGTTGCGTTCTAGTTTTGTTACAAAAATTATCTTTTCTGATCATGATGATCAGGTACTCGTGCAATCCAAAGATGGAGAAAGAGTCATCAAGGGACAACCGTTAACCTATGCTTTTCATCAGGATGTGAAAGAGGAAGCTGCGACAGAGGGTGCACTGCAATATGTAGTTCGTCATAAATTTCATGCACTCAGAGAGCATGACCCCCATGAACTAATTGATTTTATTGTGATGGATACACCGAGTGTAGACCTAGAAACAAGTGATGATCATACGTTGGCAGCATTCGAAGAGGTCGTGCAGCAAACGGATTTATTATTGTATGTGTTTGACGTAAGTAATCCGCAAGATGAGACTACCTTACGTGCATTAGCCGATATTCGTCCCGATTTGTTAGAGGACGCTATTTTTATCGTAAATAAGATGGATTATCGCGCCACTTCACATTTTGATGAGGAAGCATCTGTACAAGACATATGGCAGCTGCTCCAATCATACGGTGTGCACAATCCGAAATTGATTCCCGCTAGTGCGAAAACGGCTCTCTTTACCCGAATGATTCAAAAAGGGATGCAGCATTCTGAATTTTATTGGCAAGAACTCGCATCATACATACCTGAACAAGAACTTCAACAAGCAACTGATGAAAGTGAACTATTTCAATCGCTTCTTAAGAAAAGCGGTATACCAATGATTGAGGAAGATATTCTAGCTCCTGCCTTTATCCATCTAAGAGAGGCTGCAAGATATGCAATGCAAAAAGGGGTTATGCGGTACGTTGGACAAATGAGCAAAGACTTTGGAAAAAACGTACAAAAGCTTTCTTGGTATGCACAGCAAAAGCAGCTGGTGAAGCAAGAAATAGAAGAACATATGAATCAGCTTACCTCGTTAATGGCAGAACACCATACCATTGCTGAGCGTTTAAAGGAACAAACATCGCAGGCTGCTTCACTCCTTAAAAAGGATGAGACGATGCGCCCCTTTTCGTTTCAAATGCCTGCTTATGTGTACCATACAGTGAACGAAGGCTTTGAAGGGAAAGAAGAGGCTTTAGATGAGGCACGTAAATTGCTAGCGCTTTGGATGAAGAAAGAAATAGAGGATATTCCGGAAAAGGTAAGTGCCTTTTATAACTTAGGCTTACAAGACTCCTCTAAGAGCTACTTTGGGCTTATCTATGATGTAGCACGTAAGGAATTAGCACGGTTGAATCAAGCTATTTATGAATATGGGCTGCATTATCCAAAAACAATAGACTTTCTTTCAGATCCAAAGCAAGTAGACCCGCATCAAATGGAAATAATGGGGAAACGAGCTATCGTTCGGAATATGAAAATGTATGATAATAAAATCAACATTGAATCGTATAAAACGCCTTATAAGGATAAGGTTCTTCTCGTTTTTCATAAAACCAAATATGTAACAAACTATAAATATAGTATAGAAGAGGCAGTACATTTTGCTGAGCAAGATTTAAATGGAAAAATAGAACAATTTTCGGAAATGTATTTCGAAGAGTATATGCTAGAGAAATATGAGAATTATCCGAAACGAGTGTGCCTAAGTGCAAGAAATGAAATCGATCATTCTTTGCAGGCCATTGAGCAAGTGATAATGCAGCTGAAAGAAGAGCTGAAGCAAATCGATGCAGAGCTTGGTGAAATGCAAGATGAAATGTCTCTTATTACTGAATTGCAGCATCGTATTGACAATCGCTCTAAGCTTATAACAGCAACGGAACGAATGAATGTTGCCAATGGTGAAAATCTTACAACTCGGTTAGATCATGCAACTTCAGGAACGACGTTTTTCTTAGATGAAGGTGAATTTATTTTAACAGCAGAAACGTTCTATAAATCAGCAGCCTTCGTTGGGAAAGGGAAGGAAAAGACGAAACTGATTGTAAAACGTCCGCTTGCCAATTCCAATACTCATGATTCGTTCTTCTTTGAAGATATTACGATCGAAATCGACCATTCAGAAGATGTCGCTTTTGCTATTGATGGCTATTCGTTTATCGCAGAAAATTGCAGTATCTATGCAAATTCGCCGGCACAAGTAGTGATGGACGTGAAAGGTGCAACGGAAGGTAGTATTCATGATTGTCTCTTTAATGGTGGTCAGGTCACAATTGCATCAAGTAGAAAATTTCACATTTCAACCTCGGCGTTTATGAATCATGGGACAGCAATATCCTTACTCGCATCAACACAGGCAACAGTGATGGGAAACTTCTTTGAAGGAAGTGAGTATACTTCCATTCATTGCAAAGAAGAATCAATGGGATGTATAACAAATAATCATTTCTCAAATTCTGCTCAATACAGTATCATTTGCCGCGATGCATCTAAGGCAACAATTGAAAAGAACAAATTAGAGGGATCGAAGGTATGTGCCATATTTATGACGGATAAGGCTAAGCCTATAATCTCAGAAAATACGTATCGTAAGAATAAAGCTTGTGTAATCCTTGATAAATTTGCGGCTTCTAAACTTACAGGCAATACAATGATTGAAAATGAGAGCGGAATTACCATGCGAGAAGATAGCGAGCTTGAACTTTTGAAAAACAAACTTGAGTCCAATGAAAAAAATGGATTAACGCTTATAGACCGGGCAAATATTCCTACCTGTATGGAAAATACCTTTCTGCATAATCAGAAAAACGGTATTTATATAGGTGGTGCAGCAACTGGGAAAATTGAAAACAATCAATTTGATGATAATGCAGAAAATGGTATTATAATCAGCATGAACGCGGAGGTTTGGATCGTCAACAATACGATGGCAAATCACGGATTTGCAGGGATATTATGCGAAGGTTCGTCTCGTCTTATCATGGTACAAAATGAAATAGATAGCAACGCAAATGGCGTATACTTAAAGGATAAGGCGAATGTAGAAATTGAGGAAAATAACATCCTTCAGAACAAGCGCTATGGAATTCGTATTTCCGATTCCGTCAATGGTGTGGTGAAAGGAAATGAATGCCAGGAAAATGGTATATCAGCCTTTTGGGTAGATACAGCGAAAGAAATGGAATTTACAGATAACAAACTAGTCGAATCTGGATTAGCCTTATTCAAACCCCAATATTGGAACAGTAAAATGAAAATGCAACGCTCTAATCAAAAGGCAAAACGAATACGACGAAGTAAACAAACGAGACAGGCGTAATGTGAGAAAGGGTGTCCTACAGGAAAGGACGTCCTTTTTCAATTTATGAGTCAGGCTTGTAACGAACTTTTTTTAGGTAAGATTCTACTGGGCTTATTCCGTGCGTATAGTAGGAATAGTTGTCCGTAGTCTTATAGAAAGAGGGGGAGTACAATGATCCATCATCCTGCATCGCTAGTCGCACGTGCATTTGCTGCTGTAATTGACATGAGTATAATAAGTATCGTAGCATTTATCATAAGCCTAATTACTGGTTTTCCTATCCTGCAAAAAGCGTCTGGTGATTGGAGAATTCAGCTCGTATTTGTTCTTTATTTTGCGATTCTTCCTATTTTGTGGAATGGTAGAACAATAGGAAAGTATACGACGCATATTATGATTGTAAAGCGAAATGGAAAAAGAATCGATTACGTAACGATGCTGCTTCGAGAACTCGTCGGTTTCTGGCTACTTGGTGTTATTACGTTTGGTATTACAATTTTGATAAGTATATGTTTAATTGCCTTTAGTAAAGAAAAGCGAGGAATTCATGATTATGTAGCAGGAACGTATGTGACGATGCGGAACTAGAATAGTAAGGTATAACTTCAGTTTAAAGTGTAGACCTTATAAAGATGTAGAAGGGTGGAGAATTGGTGGGGCTAGAAATGTCAACGAAGAAAAGACTCATTTTGATCTGGTTAATTACTAGCGAGGTACTACTGGCATTTTCACTTGTTTTTTGGATTTTAGGATTTATTCTGGCCGTTGCCGAACTAGCTATCCCTTTATGGATACTTATCGGAAGCTATCCAATATTCGTTTTCGTAAGTGCATGGATGGCTTGGAGATCCTATGCAAAAGCAATGTTACGAAATTCCTTCCTTTGGAGTTTGTTCCCTATCATTTGGTATGGTTTGATATACGGAATGTCAATCCTATTCTAATGAAAAGGCTAATAGTGTTGATAAGGGAAGTACTTTTACTTCCCTTCATTCATATGTAAAAAATACATTACCTTGTTATCATTTTAGTAATAGAAAGAATAATAGTGGTAATACCTATAATAATAGAAATGATCCCAGCAATTTTATTACGTTTACTATTTAGTTGCCGTGCCACATTCATTTGACTTATACCACTAAATAATAATGCAAGTCCCACAAATATCCTCATAATATCGATATTTACATAATTAAAAAAAGATAAGATCGCTAAACAAAAAGCAATGACACTAATAACAATTACTGATACTAACAATACCTTTTGATTTTTCATCCTATCACCCCCAAGTTATTCCTATTAAAATATAAGTGTGAACTATACCATTTATATCATAAGTTCCAATAAAATGTATGTATGTAAAAACATAGCCATGAAAAAAAGCTTTCTGTTAAGAATGCTTTTTTTCATGGCATGATTGTTTTTATTGTGTAAAACAGAAAGCTAATCAGTACACTCATACAAGAAAAAATGAGTGCTACACTTGCGAAAACTAGGAAATAGACTTGAAATGTACCGAGCATTTGTGTGAGACCGGATAATGAAATATGAAGAAAGCTAGTAGCTATGTTCAGAATAAGTAGCAAGATGAAAATGGTAACGACACCGTTTAATGCACCATTAATATCAGAATGACTTAGGGCAATGTGAGTGGAAATACATATCGCCAAAAATAAAAATAACAAAAAGGAAGGATGGCTGAAATTGCTTCCGGAAAATAGACTTTTCCAAAGTGCCAACATAGATGAGAAAAAGTGTACTCCTATCTCATTTGCGGGTCCTGCTATTTTAATTGCTGCTACATCCTTCATGAATAATTGGTAAGACTGTGGAACGAAGTAATACATGAGAACGACAAGGGCAGCAATTCCGCTAAACACAGGTGCAACTCCAATGAAAAAATTTCCTATTTTTTGATAACTGCTTTTAGGATTGTATGTGTGGCTTACATAGCCAAGCTGTCCATTTTCAGTACGGGTCGGAAACCATTGTATCCTGACAATTCTATGTCCGAACACAATACACATAATGGCATGTCCAAGCTCATGAATCGGTGTGCCAATCCATGCCGTAAGTAAAAATCCAGTTCGTCCAAATGCAGCAGACCAGTAAGAACGAGATAAATCCTGTAAATAACCGAGTACAAAGCCAACTACTAATATCATTCCGACAAACAAACAAAGCTGAAAGATACTCGTTAAAACGAGATGTATCAACACACTTAGCAGAATAATCATCTCCATCACAGAATTTACAATATAGTACCATGAAATAATAGGGAAGAAAAGGATGCAAATATTCAAATACCATTTTAGGTATATTTACATATTATTCAAAATGAAGAAATACGAAACATACATTATGTTTTTCTTTTCATTTATCGCAAAAACAGGTACCATACATAGGGATAATAAAATGCTTGAAGGAGAATAGGATGAAACAGACGTTAATTCAGCAAAACATTACGCTTCATAATTTGCAGCAATTTATTAAAATCAAGGATAATAATCCAAAACGTAAGAACGTCTATTTTCAAAAATTGATTGAAGAAGTAGGCGAGCTTGCTGTGGTATTGCGGAAAGATAAACGATTAGAGGATACAGGTATTATTAAAGGTACCATTGAAGAAGAATTGTATGATGTACTCTATTATGTGCTTGCGATTGCTAACTCCCATAATATTGATATGGAAGAATGCTTTCGGCTTAAGGAGCAATATAAGCAAGAAAAGAAGAAAAAATAAAAGTCTTAGAGGTTAATAAATAACCTCTAAGAAAAACGGTACAAGAAGGACATTAAAGGCTCCTGTTAAGAGCATAGAAATCGTAGCAATCGTGCCTTCAAGTGGTCCCAATTCATAGGCTTTCGAAGTTCCCGTACCATTTGCACTTGTACCAAGCATAATTCCTTTGGCAACCGCCGTCCGAATACGAAGAATTCGTATTAAGAAAGGACCAGTAAGGATTCCGATTAATGCTGTCATAATAACAAACAACGCAGTTAATTCCCCCGTACCTCCCGTCATCGAACTAATATCCATCGCAATTGGCGTCGTCACAATATGAGGCGCTAAACTATCAGACATCGTAATATTCATATGAAATAGTTTAGATAACAAGGTTGAAATGATAATGGAAATTAGAGAGCCAGCAAATACGTTTAGAACGATTTGAACAGCGTGTTTTTTTAACGTTTCACGGTATTGATACAAAGGATAAGCAAAGGCTACAACAGCAGGATCCAATAATTTGGATAATCGATTCGCTCCTTGTGCATAGTGATCGTAGGAAATATGAAATAGCTGTAAAAATAGGATGAGTAATAATGGACAAAGTATTAAGGGGGATAGAACAGTCCATTTATAGGTTTTGTAAATCTTTTTTGTTAACGAATAGATTAGTATAGTAATAGCTAAACATATAAATTGTAAAACATAAATCATCTTTGCTCTCTTCCTTCCATTTTTTCTGCGACAATTCCTGTGAACAGGATAACCATAACCGTACTAATAAAGAGGATAGTTATAATCTCTATTCCGTCGGCTTTGAGAATGTCACGGTACTGAATGATTGCAACAGCAGAAGGAATGAAAAATAATAGCAATTCCTTTAACAGTAAGTCCGATCCGCGTGCAATCCATGCCAGGGGAATGATATGATAATGGATTGCAAGAAGGAGAAGAAGCATTCCAATTATGCTTCCGGGTATCGGAAGATGAAAGAAAGATGAGATCATATCTCCTATCATTGCAAATACATATAAAAATAAGATTTGTAAGCCAATAACTAAATATTTCAATGTGTAATCTCTTCCTTTTTTTGTTTTTACCAAAAGCACTATATCTATACTGTAAAAGGAAAGCGTAGATTGTGTCCAATATATATATTGTGTATTATTAATATGCAAAACATATTAATAGGGAGCGTAAGCGGATGGAATTACGACAATTACAATATTTTATAACAGTAGCAGAGGAGCTTCATTTTGGCCGTGCCGCAAAGCGCTTAAACATGACACAACCACCGCTTAGCCAGCAAATTCAGCAGTTGGAGGAAGAATTAGGTATTATATTATTTCGTCGTACAAAGCGAGTAGTAGAACTTACAGATGCCGGGAAGTTCTTTTTAGAAGGTGTTAATAGTTCATTGGAACAATTAGATGAAGCGATTGAATCAGCGAGACGGGCAGCGCGGGGAGAAATTGGAACACTCACGATTGGATTCGTTGGGTCAGCAACGTACGATCTCCTTCCACCGCTCATTCGAACGTATCGCAATCAATATCCAAATGTAGAAGTAAAGCTACGGGAACTTGCAACACCGCTGCAACTCGAGGAATTATATCATAGAAAATTAGATATTGGATTTCTAAGACCTCCTATCGAAAGTGACATTCTAACAACAGAAGTTGTTCATGAAACGCCTTGCATACTAGCTTTATCGATTCATCATCCGTTAGCACAAGAGGAGCATATTACTCTAGCACAATTACAGAATGATCCATTTATTCTCGTTTCAAGAAACGTATGGCAAGGATTTTACGATGATATTGTGTTTATGTGCCACCGGGCGGGCTATAGTCCAAATATTAAACAAGAAGCAACAGAGTATCATACCGTCATTGGCTTGGTAGCTGCTGGGGTAGGCATTGCTATCGTACCAGCCGCACTGCAAAACTTTGCATTAAAAGAGGTTGTATATCATAATATTGAAGATATAACAAACACTGTGAAAATGGCCATCGCTTATGAAAAAGAACGAATGTCGAAGGAAGCAGAGAATTTCATAAAGGTAATGAAAGTGATAAAATAAGTATGTTTTAGTATTGTGAAAATTAACATTATCTTAAAAAAACGGTTGCACAAGATATGATATAATATTAACCAATTCAATAATCATTACAAAAAGGAATTGAAAGGCTGGACAAGTACATGACACTTTTGCAAACATTAGTTTTTGCTATTATTCAAGGTATATCTGAGTTATTCCCGATTAGTAGTGTTGCTCATGGTGTATTAACACCATATGTATTCCACTGGAATTTAGATCCGGAGTTCTTAAAGGAAAATTTCCTTCCTTATGTTGTAATGCTTCATCTTGGTACAGCAGTCGCGTTATTTCTTTATTTCTGGAAAGATTGGTTTGGAATTATTAAATCTATTTTTACAGGAAGTAAAAAATTACTTTTACTAGTTATTGTTGCAACGATACCTGCTGGCGTAATTGGAGTTGTTTTGGAAAAACCACTTCGTCATATTTTCAGCAATGTAACAAGCGCCGCTATTTTTCTTATTATTAATGGTTTCTTTCTTTTCTTTGGTGAAAAGGCACGCAATAGAGGGACGAAAGAAATTGAAGATTTAAATGGAAAAGAAGCTTTCATTATCGGGTTGTTCCAATCTCTAGCTCTCATCCCTGGATTTTCTCGTTCTGGATCAAGTATGACAGCTGGATTTTGGATGGGCTTAAAGCATGAAGCCGCCGCTCGTTTTTCTATGATTCTAGCTACTCCCGTTATTTTAGGAGCTGGAATTGTTGAAGTTCCAAAACTTATAAAATCAGGTACAGGAAATCTTATGCAAATGTCTCTAATAGGCGGCTTTGCATCAGGAATCTTTGCATTAATCAGTGTATGGATTTTAATGAATTGGTTTAAAAAGAAAGAAATTAATGCGATGCGTCCGTTCGCATACTATTGCTGGACTGTTGGTATTCTCGTATTGATCAGTAAGTTATTCTAAAATTATAAATAATGATAGAAAAAAGAACTGTATTCGTACAGTTCTTTTTTTGTATTCATTAAAGAAACTCTGCTTGGCCTGTTTAAACACTATATATATGAGTTAATTCATCATTTGGGTTAATAACAAATGTAATATATGATAAACATGGTTATTATGAATTGGGTTAATTAACAATAAAACCGGTTTTATAATTTATGAGTATTTGAACAAATAAAACAGTAATTAAAGATGTTGTTTTAAAGGGATTTTAGGGGTTATTTACGTTATTTATGCATTCTTTAATTATCTTTTTACTTTATCAAAACAAATCATTAATAAAACCGGTTTAATATTATTTACGGAGGTAAGGTAAATGTCTTCAATTAATGAAGTTGCCAAACTGGCCAATGTTTCGAAAAGCACAGTATCAAATGTTTTCAGTCAAAAAAGACCTATTAGCAAGGAGGTGACCGAACGAGTTCTGCAGGCTGCAAAAGAATTGAAATATAAACCAAATTATTTAGCAAGAAGTTTAGCCATTAAGCAAACGAGAATTATTGGTATTAACATGCCGCGAGAAAGGGCGAAATTCAGTCAATTTCATCTGTCTCTATTAAACGGAGTATTGAGCGAATGTTATGAGAAGGGGTATCGACTGCTTATCAATTCATTGGCGGATACTTTTAAGGAAAAAGTCGAGTTTATTGCTTCTGATCCAGTAGATGGAGAGATTATTCTGGATCCAGCGGATGATAAGGACAAGAGAATGGAAGACAGAATGAATCAAGGTGTACCCTTTGTTGTCGTAGGAAAGCCCCCTAAGATTCTTGAAACCTCCATTCCCTACGTTGACAATGATAATTTCGCCGTCGGTTCACAAGTAACGCAATATTTATTATCTCTTGGTCATAAAAGGATACTTTTTCTAAATGCTCCTAAATACCGCACAGTGAGCATCGATCGTTATCAAGGATATAAGCATGCCTTGACTTCGGCAGGCTTACCAAATGATGCAGATTTGGCGTCATTTTTGGAGGAGAGTAAAACATCCGCAGAGTTTGGATACGAGCAAACAAAAGCTATATTAAATACGGGTTCAAATATTACAGCAATTATAACCGATTCATATAAGATGGCTATCGGTGTATATCGCGCGGCGGAAGAGCTTGGATATTGTATTCCTGATGATTTATCCGTTATTTCGTTTAGTAATGACTCGACATACGCCGATGTGTTAAAGCCTCCCTTAACATGCGTTGATCTAAATGCAGAAATACTTGGAAGGGAAGCAGCTAAATTACTTTTAGAAAGACTGGAGGAAAAAAACTCCATAGTTAAACGAATCATTATACCTTCTGAATTTGTAGAACGCGGTTCTTGTAAAAGAGCCAACAAGGAAACTAAATAACTTTAGGAGGCTTTTATGGCTATTTCACTAAAAAAATTTCAGAGGTAGAGAGATATCGGATAGAATCATTATGTAGTCCAATTTATATTCAGAATAAGGAGTAAATGAATTGCTACTAGTTAAGAACAAAACAGAAAGTCCTTCTTTGCTTTCAAACTCTACAAAAATCTTTTTAATCATCCTTTGTTTAAACGGTATTGCTAATAGTTTATCGAATATATTTGTAAACATTTTCTTATATAAAGTTTCTCAAAACTTATATGAGGTAGCGCTATTTAACTTCGTATCTTATGTTGTATGGATGCCAACGTTTTTATATGCAGGTATCTTAAGTAAAAAAATAAATCGAAAGATAAGTATTGTTATTGGAAGTATATTGCAATTGGTGTTTTATCTCTGTATCATTCTGTTCGGAAAAGCCTCTGTTGATATGGTAATTCCGCTTGGCATAATTTTTGGAGTTGGATCCGGGTTTTATTGGCTATCGGTTAATGTACTTACAGTAGATTATACAAATAATAACAATAGAGATTGGTTTAATGCTTTAAATGGAATTTTTCACTCCATTTCACAAATGATCGGTCCTTTGGCTGCAGGGTGGATTGTGGTAATGTTCCCAGGATTTATGGGGTATAAAACAATTTTTACTTTATCTTTTTTGTTCTTTCTTGCATCTATGCTTTTAACTTTCTTTTTGCCAAACACAAAAGAAAAGAATGTTTTTGATTATAAATCTATGTTTCGTATGTATGGAAACAAAGAATGGAGATATATGGCGTATGTTTTCAGTAGCTTAGCATTTCGCGATGGAGTCTTGTCTTTTATTATTTGGATTTGGGTCTACATGGTTACGAAAAGTGAGGGATTACTGGGAAACTACGCTTTTATTACTACAGCTTTCTCTGTGATTACTTTTTATATAATCGGACGTTTTGGAAGGCAAGAACGGAAATGGAATTTTATCGTCTGGGCAAGCTTATTACTAAGTCTCTCTATTTTTTTACTTGTTTTCCATATAAATTATATTACTTTACTTGTTTACGGATTAACCTCTGCTGTCTGTACTCCGTTGTTTCAGATTCCCTTTAATACTTTGTCATTAAATTCAATTTCTAAATTTGATGAGAATGGGAAGTTAAGAATTGAAATGGTAGTATCGAGAGAACTCGCGTTAAGTGTAGGTCGTATACCGAGTGTAGGATGTGTCATGCTCATCTATTTTCTAAATGACAATCCTGCAGCAGTGATTCCTTATTTTATGGCACTGTTAATTTTAATTGGGTTGTCTTCTCTCTACTTTTTACGCGAGTATAAGCATACGTTATAAATAGTGATTGGAACATGTGGAGCGAATCTCGCAACTTATATAAAAAGATGGGGCTGTCTAAAAAGTGCCAATGAAAAACAAATGTTTTTCGTTGGCATATTTTATTTTTCGACTGTTTTATTGACAGTAGGTAGTGGTCGCGGCTCCTATTATCCGAAAAACATAGTGGCCGAACTTTACAAAATTTCATTATAGATACCTATATATTGCCTAATGCTGTAGTCATCCTTTTATATTAATATATCAGCATATATTAAATGGTGTTAGTGTTATAGTATAATAAATTAAACTGTTATCTGTACATAATTTTGTAGGGGGTTGATGATTTTGTTTTGTACGAAGTGTGGTGCACCTATTGAAATAAACAATAAATTCTGTTCATCCTGTGGTGAAAAACTTGAACAAGATAAAAACTATGAAACAAATATAAATAATAGTCAGGATACTTATTCTCGAACCTCGTCCCGAAAAGAAGAGTATGTGAAAGGTCTTTCCGATCAAGTTAGAGGGACTTTTTCACAAGCCACTCAAAAAATAAATTCAATGGTTGGGGAGGAAGGGAATATAGACCTGAATTTACGGGATGTTTTTTCAGCAGTTTTGCAGAGGCATTCGAAAGAGGAAGGAGAAATCTTGCTTACATCAGGTACAAAACTGACAACACCTAGTGAACGGGATATTTCTACATCTTGGCCAAAGCCTTGGTTATTCTCTAGAGTCTTTTTTGTACTTGCCATTACCTATATCTGTTTGTATATTTGTACATATTTCTTTGAAAGCACTAATACCATTCCTGGTCTAATTATGATTGGATCGTTTACTGTCCCTTTTTCGTTACTTATTTTTTTCTGGGAAACAAATGCACCACGAAATATAAGTGTTTATGAGATTTCAAAAATGTTTTTTATTGGTGGTACATCTTCTCTTGTTATAACGCTGTTTTTATATTCTTTTATTTCAGTCAATGAAATAGATGTTACTGGGGCTGTAATTATTGGTATAGTAGAAGAGTTAGGGAAACTTGTGATTATTGCTTACTTTATCTATAAAATAAATCCAAAGTACATCTTAAATGGTCTTCTAATAGGTGCAGCAATCGGTGCAGGATTTGCATCATTCGAATCAGCAGGCTATGCTTACAATTTAGGTACTCTCTATGGAAATCATTCTATGCTTTCTATAATTTTTAGTCGGGCTTGGGAATCGATGGGGACACACACTGTATGGGCTGCTATTTCGGGTGCTGCATTGGTCTACGCCAAAGGAAGCCAACCATTGAAAAGAGATCACTTTTTCAGTAATAAATTTATCAAAATATTTTCAGTTCCTGTTATTTTACATGCACTATGGGATATGCCCTTTCAAATAATGGATAATCTTGGATTTATCGTTTTAATTATAACAGCATGGCTCTTTATCTTTGTCTTTATTAATGCAGGGTTAAAACAGATTACGCGAATAAATTTTGAAGAAACACCATCATCTCTCAATTAAAACTAAAATTAAATTAAGAAGGTCATTATGTTTCTATTATTATACTGATATTCCATCACCAGCCTTAATTCCATTCAGGAATTAGGGCTATTTCTATTTAGGAGGAATTTTGATGAAAACCTTATAAAAGAAAACCGCAAATGGACATTTGGATTTTGTGCTATCCTTTCATTTATTTTACTATTAAGAAGTGATACTATAATAAATATATATTTTGAATATTCATACATATTTAAAATAATAGAGACAACTAATTAATAAAGCTATTTTACATTTCATGCAATGTTCATACAAAAGGGGACGGTTCATCTTGAGAAAGTCTGTTGTGTTTTTATTTCTTGTATTGGCAAATCTGTTTTGGGCAGGCAATTATGTATTTGGAAAATATGTTGTAGCTGAAATGTCACCGTTACAAATTACTTTTTCCCGCTGGATGCTGGCAGTGATATTACTGTTTCCTATCGCCCATTTTATTGAGCATCCAGACTGGAAGCAGGTATGGAGGAAGTGGAAGCTTCTGTTGCCGATGGGAGCACTAGGGATTATCGGTTATAACTTCTTCTTGTACATCGCACTTCAATATACTACATCCTTGAATGCAGCGCTAATTAACTCATTAAACCCAGCGTTAATTGTGTTGTTTTCTTTTTTATTTTTAGGGGAAAAGCTTGCTCCTAAAAATATTGTAGGCTTGTTTGTATCGCTGTTTGGCGTGCTATTAATTTTAACTAAGGGGCAGCTCCAGCAGATTTTTACGATTCATTATAATGAAGGCGATCTGTTAATGCTGTTTGTCATTTTTATTTGGACTGTGTATTCCATTTTAGGAAGAAGGCAAAAGGGAATTCCGCCTATTTCCGCCACCGCGGTTTCTGCCTTTCTTGGTCTTCTTCTTGTTCTTCCATTTGTGATTGCTACTGGGATTCACTTGCCGCATAGTGAACGAGCAATAGTGGGAATTTTGTATATTGGTCTTTTTCCATCTGTTGGATCGTTTGTATTCTGGAATACAGCAGTAAGCCAAATCGGTGCAAGTAGAGCAAGCATATATTTGAACTTGATTACCGTATTTACAGCTATTATTAGCGCTTTTCTAGGACAACCAATTACTATGATTCAAATCCTAGGCGGATTGCTTGTGTTCTTTGGGGTTTACTTAACGAGTAAAAAAACGAGTAAAACCAAAGTGGTTCAACCGGATGTAGTGGATATGTAATCATGGAACGTAAATTTCGCAGCTTATACATAGTCTAGTAAGAAAAAATAGTTTATAATTAAACTGTTCAGATCTGAACTATTACAATAGAAGAAGGTGAGATTCTTGCCTCAAGATACAAGTACAAACCGTACAAGTGAAGTTATTCAATCTTTTACATCCGTAAATCGAACGCTTTTGACATTTACGCAGCAAAATGCTAGCAGCCTGGGGTTAACTGTACCGCAAATGGGGATCTTAAATACGATTTATATAGGACCTTCGATTACATTAAAGGCAATTACAGAAAAACTTGCACTTCCAAAGAGTACAGTGAGCGTAAATGTAGATGGACTTGTAAATCTCGGTTTAGTAGAACGAGCACAATCTGCAGAGGACCGACGAGAAATCCATGTAACAGTAACAGCAAAGGGAGAGGAGGCAGCAAAAGCTTCTATTCAGAATGCCTCTTCATTTCGAGCGATGAAGATTGCCTTGCAGTCTCTTTCTGAGGAAGAAATTACTACACTGCTCCGATTACATTCACAATTACTTTCCTCGTTACAAACTGTTAAGTAAGAGTTCTCTTTCAGTAGGAAGAATATGACTTTTTGAAGTGAAGGATTTTCCTTCACTTTTTTCTATTCATAATACTTTATGGAAATTTGTTACACAAATACGTTAATCCATACGCTATAATGGAATAGAGCTTAATGTTTTTATCGTTACTTATAGTGACTATCATAATGTAATAGTTTAATAGGGTAGTAAAGAAATGAGGATGTTTATCATGAAATCGAAAGTTTTTAAGTGGGTAGTGAGTATTGCTTTGATTCTCCTAATTGGTGGGGGAGTTTTTGCATTCACTGTGTATCAAAAGGTATCGAAAACAATGAATCAAATTCATCAATCACTTGATCGAGAGCATTCACCTGAGCGTACTCAGGATGTGAGTGCAAAGGCCAAAAAACCAATCTCGATTCTTTTACTCGGTATTGATCCGGTTGGAGTAGATGAATTGGGCACTAAAACGGAAACGTATGGTCGTTCTGATACGATTATGCTTTTGACATTAAATCCAAATACAAAATCGATGAAGACACTTAGTATTCCACGTGATACGTACGGAGAAATTGTCGGAAAGAATGAGAACGATAATATTAACCGTGCTTATGCATTTGGGAATATTAATATGGCTGTGAACACAATTGAAAAGTATATAAATGTACCGATTGATTACTATGTCACGGTAGATACAAGTTCAGTGAAGGATATTGTCAATATTCTTGGTGGGATTGATGTAAATAACAACCATGACTTTTCGGTTGACGGAACTCATTTTCCGGAGGGAGTAGTTCATTTAACGGGAGAGACAGCAGAAGCGTACCTTCGAGATCGTGAAAATGATCCGAATGGCGACTTCGGCCGGCAAGAAAGAGTTCGGAGCGTAGTGAATGCTACCATCAAAAAGGGAGCAGACATTCAGACACTTCCTAACCTAGAACCGATCCTAACAGCTGTTGGAAAAGATGTAAAAACAAATCTTAGCCAAGATGATATGATTTCGATGATTCAAAACTATAAAGATTGCCGAAACAACAATGAAGAGCTGCAAATGCTTGGTGGTGAGGGCTTCTTCACGGGTACGATGTGGCATTATCGTGTGAAGGACGATACAAAAAAAGAAATTACGAATAAATTGCGACAAAACCTTGAGATTCCACAACAATAATAGCTTTATGCATAGGTGGAAGGAAGATCAGCTTTTAAGACGAGCTGATCTTTTTTACTAGTTATTACCAAAAATCCCCTCCTATATTAAAGGTAGATAAATTACAATTTACTAGAATCCCCTTTAATTTTTTCAATTTTCGAATTAATATAAAGGTAACCCGTAAAAAGGAGAGATATTCATTGAATGCATTAATATTCCAACAACCACCTACTCTTGAGAATAATAGAGTTAAGCTTGTTCCTATGCAGCAAGAACATGCACCTTTACTTTATAAAATTTGTAACCATGATCTATGGACACATATGCTTGGCAATATCGAAAAGGAAGAGGATATGGAAAAGTGGGTTGCGAACGCATTGCGAGGGCGTCAAGCGAAGACCTCACTGCCATTTGTGGTAATGTTAAAGGAATCAAAACAGGTGATTGGGACGACGCGAGTCTATGATATGAGTAACAAAATGAAATCCTGTGAAATTGGGTATACATGGTATGCTATGCCTTATCAAAGAACGTACGTTAATTCTGACTGCAAATACTTATTACTACAATATTGTTTTGAGCAACT
The DNA here is from genome assembly GCF_048159605.1 of Ectobacillus polymachus. NCBI lineage: Bacteria > Bacillati > Bacillota > Bacilli > Caryophanales > Bacillaceae > Ectobacillus > Ectobacillus polymachus. The sequence continues at coordinate 263,940 of NZ_JBLREB010000001.1, forward strand.
AGAATACATACGAGTACAATTTAAAACAGATGAATGGAATATTCGCTCGCAAAAAGCCATTGAACGATTAGGCGCGGTTAAGGAAGGAATTATCCGTAACGAAAGAATCCATATTAATGGGTATATTCGCAACGCGGTGCTATATTCGATCACGAATCAAGATTGGATGGAAGTAAAACAGAAATTTCTTAAACGTGAAAAAGAATACACGAAGACGCAGAATCAGGCTTAATGGTGTATGTATTCATAGTTAAGAACCCTCCATGGTGAGGGTTCTTTTCCTTTTCCTTTAGAAGTAGGAGTCTTCACGTCTAAAGTGATAAAATAAAGTGAAACTTCCCTCGGTGGGGGTTTTTTCTCATCCCCCACCGAGGGTTAGCCCGCCCAATACGGACTTTTACGGGCAGTTGTCCACCACTTAGCCTTTTCAGTTTTCTCTAAGCCTTGAAGTGGGGGCTTACTGCCCGTTAAAGCGGGATAAACCGTGCATACCTTTTCTTTTCTTTGTAGTTCGTAGATTGTACAAATGGATTTCACTTGTTTTTCGTTTTTATGCGATATAGTGAAAGTAGTATGCACGGGAGAGGAGAATTGACTCTATGAATATATTGCTAGCAGAAGATGATCTACAACTCGGTGAACTAGTTGCCCATATGCTGAAGAAAAAGGGCGGTTATCATGTAGATTGGGTAACAAGGGGTGACGATGCCTACGATTATGCGATTGCCTCGCACTATGATGTGCTGATTCTAGATTGGATGATGCCCGGCGAAGATGGAGTGAATCTATGCCGTCATTTGCGTAAAGAGGGGCTTAAAGGTGCCATTTTAATATTAACTGCTAAGGATGCTTTGCAGGACCGTATACAGGGGCTAGATTCGGGTGCAGATGATTATTTAGTGAAGCCCTTTGAAATAGACGAATTACTTGCACGGCTACGCGCGTTATCACGGCGAAATTATGCTCCGATTCAGGAAGAAATCGTCCGAATTCATGATTTAACATTAAATCGAACGAGCCATACGGTATTTCAAGGGAATGAAGAGGTACTGCTTACGCCGCGAGAATTTCAATTATTGGATCTGTTAGTTCAAAATCAGGGACAAGTGCTGCCAAGAGAGATTATACTTGATCGAATATGGGGCTATGATGCAGATGTATCGGTAAAAACGATCGATGCGACGGTGAAGCTGCTGCGAAAGAAGCTAAACATACCGCGAAATCAAGGATGGATTCAAAGCATAAGGGGGGTAGGCTACAAACTTGAATCATAATCATCGTGTACAAAGACCAAAACGCTTTGTAAAGGATGTGTTTAAGCGAACCCAAACGAGATTAACGCTTTCATACAGCCTTTTACTTATGATGTTTCTCGTACTATTTATTTGTATTGTCTATGGACTTCTTTACGTTATAATGATGTACAATCAAAAGCAAGAGATCCAATCCCTAGCAAACCAGCAAGCAAGTGTGATTCAAGATGTTCTTATGAATCCAGCACAAGATTCTTCGTCTATGATAACGTTTGGACAAAATCAATATTTTTACTATGTAGTGGACCAGCAAGGAAAGCTCATATTAGGTGACGAAACGATTCATTCGCTGCATGATGATTTTTTGAAAACGTTACAGGGCTGGAATCCACAGCAAAGCAAACTTCGAAATGTGTCAATGGAAGTACGTTCCCACCATATGATGCATGGTGAGGATGGACAGCAAGTAAATGTTCTCATACTTGCACAGCCTGTTATGAATGGAAAAGATCAGATTGGGACTCTGTATGTAGGAGAAAATATCTCTTCCGTATACCGGATATTTAAAATACTGCTTATCATTTTAATTGGACTTGCGGTCGTGTTTTTTGGTGTAGCTTTATACTTTAGTCGTTATATGTCCAAGCGCGCACTGATTCCGATTCGCGAATCATATATAAGACAGCGTGAGTTTGTAGGGAATGCCTCACATGAATTGCGCACACCGCTAAGCATCTTGCTATCTTCTCTTGATACATTGGAAATGGAACAAGATGAACATACGAGTGATTTTGCAAGGAAGGTTCAGCGGAATATGAAAGAGGAAGTAAAGCGGATGACAAAGCTCGTCAGTGACTTACTAACGCTTGCTCGCTCTGACTCGAATGAACAGGAGATAGTAAAAACACGATTTGATTTTCATTCGTCTGCAGCAAAGGTGCTGGAAACATTCGAACCGATGGCTGCTTCGAAGCAAATTAAGGTATCTTTCCATGCGGATGACTCCTTACAGGTGTATGGGAACGAAGATCGGCTCACACAGCTTATCTATATATTAGTAGACAATGCGATAAAATACACTCCGGATCAAGGATCGATTACGGTTACGTTACAAATTGAAAATGATAAGAAGCACAGTCTCTGTATGACCGTGCAGGATACAGGAATTGGCATAAAACAGGAGGATTACAGCCGTATCTTTGAAAGGTTCTACCGAACTGATAAATCTAGATCGAAGGAAGTCGGCGGCTACGGTCTTGGTCTATCCATCGCCAAATGGATTGTAGACGCCCATCACGGTACGATTCAAGTAGCAAGTGAAGAAACAGGAAGTACATTTACCGTACGAATACCTAATGTGTAGGAGGATGTTCCATGTGGAGCATCCTCTTTCTTTTTCTCATTATTAATAAATTGTTCTTTACTTACACTCTTAATATGTAATAATGAAAAGGGTGTTGGAAATTATTATATAATAATGGATACAAATGGATGTACTGTATTCATGAAAATCATGTATATAGTAAAGTCAGGTGAAATATTGTAAGCGAACGGAACAATTTAATAGGGGGGATGTAAGGATGAAGAGTGAGTCAACTTCAAATAGTTCGATAGGGGAATTAATTCGTAACAAAGTAGCACGTACAATATTACTATCCGCTATTTTTCTGCAAATAGGTATTTGGGTGCGTAATTATTCTATATTATTGTATGTAATGGAGAGGACAAATGGAAATCCGGTAGCAGTTTCTCTTATTTCATTGGCTGAATTTGCACCTATCTTTTTATTTTCGTTTATTGGAGGGACGTTTGCTGATCGATGGCGTCCGAAACGCACAATGGTTTGGTGTGACTTTCTTAGCGCTATTTCTATTTTTGTTGTTTTACTTACTCTTGTATTCGGCAGTTGGAAAGCCATTTTCTTTGCGACCCTTGTTTCATCCGTATTGTCACAATTTTCTCAGCCATCTGGCATGAAATTATTTAAGTTACATGTATCAGAAGAGCTTATTCCAATAGGAATGTCTATGTATCAGACGATCTTTGCCTTATTTATGATATTAGGACCTATTATAGGGACATTTGTGTATCAGCAATATGGAATCGATGCTGCTATTGGTATTATGGGTGTTGCTTTTTTAATATCAGCTGCTGTGCTTCTGATGTTACCTCCAGACTACGACAGTGTACAAGAAGAAAAAACTACGCTTTGGCAGGAAATGAAGGATGGATTTGGGTATGTTCTTAAAAATAGGTCCTTGACCCTGCTTGGGGGTGGCTTTGCTGCGGCGGGATTAGCATTGGGGTTAACACAGCCACTCACCGTATTTCTTGTTACAGAACGACTTGGTTTAGCAAAGGAACATCTACAATGGTTGATGGCGGCGAATGGAGCTGCCATGATTGTTGGTGGAGGAATTGTTATGACAACAGCAAAGAAATATGCCCCGCAGCATCTACTCATGATTGGGATGGTTGTTAGTAGCGCTGGCTTTTTATTGATGGGGTTATCTACGGAGTTATGGCTTACGCTTGCAGCAGAATTTTTGTCTGGACTTGCTATGCCTTGTATTCAAATAGGAATAAACACAATGATTATGCAAAATACGGAGGCAGAATTTATTGGACGCGTCAACGGGATTTTAACCCCAATCTTTATGGGGGCAGTGGTTATTACGATGAGTGTAGCTGGAGTGTTGAAGGAATCATTCTCACTTGTAGCAATCTACTCAGTAGCAGCGATTCTTTTCCTTGTTGGGGTTATGATTACATTACCATTAAAACAGTCGGTAAGTAATCAGGAAAATTTGGAGAAACTTAAGATATAGTCAACTATATACATAGAGAAATGGTTAAACATACTATGATCAGAAGAGGATACTATGTCCAATATTGGATATATATCCTCTTCTTTTCTTAAATATTCATATTTTTGCCATAACTTTGTGTGCAAATTTTTACAACCTGAAATAGTGTGACCAGCATCACACTGAATCACGGAAAGGTTCTGTATCCTAAAAACAAACAAAGCAGAAAGGTGAGGATAAAATGTTCTGTTATCAATGTGAGCAAACTCCATCCGGCGGTTGTCATGTAATTGGTGTTTGTGGGAAAGATGAAACAATTGCAAGTTTACAAGACACGATTATTTTTGCTTTAAAAGGGATTGCAGCCTATCGTACTCACGCAAACCAGCTGGGGTACACAGATTCATTCGTGGATACCACGACTCATGAAGCACTGTATATGACACTTACAAATTCAAACTTTAACCTACAAGAACACATCGATATGGCGATGAAGGTGGGGCAATCAGCGGTGCGTGTTATGGAATTGCTTGATGAAGCTCACACGAAGCGTCTAGGAATCCCTCAGCCGATTCGCGTAAGCCAAAATAAAATTGAAGGCAAATGCATTGTCGTAACGGGTCACAATCTTTTTGCTTTAGAAGAATTATTAAAGCAAACGGAAGGAAAAGGTATTAATATCTATACCCATTCCGAAATGCTTCCAGCACATGGCTATCCGGCGTTGAAAAAATATCCACACTTGAAAGGAAATATTGGAAAGGCTTGGTATGATCAACGCCGCCTTTTTGAAAACTTCCCTGGGGCCATTTTAGCGACTACCAACTGTGTAATGCCAATAAAAGGTACCTATGCTGATCGTATGTTCAGCTATGAGGTAGCTGGTTTGGAAAATGTCCAAAAAATTATGAATGATGATTTTTCACCATTAATCGAAAGAGCATTAGAACTTCCCGAGGCCAATATGGATTCGGATGAAACCCTGTTAACCGGATTTCACCATGAAACAGTACTTGGTTTAGCACCGGAAGTCATTGCTGCAGTAAAAGAAGGGAAAATAAAAAGGTTTTTCGTCATTGCCGGATGTGATGCACCTGGTAAAGGTGGAGACTACTACCGAGAGCTTGCAACATCCCTTCCACCGGAGACTGTCATACTAACAACATCCTGCGGAAAATTCCGTTTTAATGATGTTGATTATGGTACTGTACCTGGAACGAATATTCCACGTTATATCGATTTAGGTCAATGCAATAACTCTGGCTCAACTGTTAAAATTGCCAAAGCGCTTGCAGATGCTTTTGAATGTGAAATAAATGAACTTCCAGTCAGCATTGTTCTTTCATGGTTCGAACAAAAAGCGGTTGCTATTCTTTTAGGTCTATTCAGTCTCGGCATTCAAGATATTCGAATCGGACCAAAGCCGCCTGAATTTATTTCTGAGGGCGTTTTGAAGGTTCTCCAAGACACTTTTGATTTGAAATTAATTGGTACCGCCCAAGAGGATATGAAGGAAATGCTTCAACTCTAACAAATTCTAGACAAAATACAGTAACGAAAAAGGGAAAGACCGAGCGATTGCTCGGTCTTTCTTATGTATAGGACGAGTTATTAACCGTGAACAAAGCTTTCGCTCTATTCGTTTTCTTCTAAAAAATTTTTATAAAACTTTTTCTTATGATTCTATTTTTTCACCATATTTTCTTTTTTCTTATCTACAATAGGTCTCGTAAGCAAGACAACCTAAGTAAGAGGAGGTGAGAGCATGAAAAAGAAGAAAAGATTTAAATGGCTCATACTTGTACCAATCATGGCTATCATGCTATTCACAGGGTTTCAAGTTGCGGAACATATAGTAGGTCATCGATATGCAAATTATAATATGCATTCCATGATGAGTAGCCAAGGCCAAGGCCTATATCAACAATCTCCATTCCAAGGTGGCAATCAGCTTGTCATTATTGAAGGCAATGGTAATTACCATAATGGTATGATGTACCAAAATGGCATGATGGAGCATAGAGGTTATGGTCATCATGAACGAGAATTTGTTGGTCTCTCTATCCTTGAGTTCTTCCTAGCATTAGGAGCTATTCTTACTGGTTGGTTGTTATGGAGAGGCGCTAAGCAAGGTCCTAGAAAGTGGATTGGCTTAACCTTAATGGGTCTAGGTGCATTGTCTACTTTTCCAATCCTTCTTATTGCAGCAGCTATTTACTGGATCCTTAAGAAAGTTAAACATGATGATAACGATTTTGTAAAAGGTGAATATACTCCTGTTCAAACTGTGAAGCATACAGATTTCTTAGACGAATGGGAACGAAAGATTAATGAGGAGGAAAAATAAAAATGGGACTATTTAGAAGAGTGAAAGATCTTGTTACTGCAGATGCTCATGATGTTATTGATAAATTAGAAAATCCGGTAGTGATGTTAAAGCAATATATGCGTGAGGTAGAAGATCAAATTGGAAAAGCACAGCATGCGTTAGCAGATCAATTATTTACGGAAAAGAAATATGAAACGCTTGTAGAAGAAGCAGAAGTAATGGTTGCAAAGCGAGTTCGTCAAGCTCAATTAGCAGTAGATCGAAATGAGGATCAAATTGCACAATTAGCATTACAAGAAAAGATTACGCAAGAGAAAAAACTGACAATGTATAAACAGCAATTAGAAGCAACGAAAAAGCAAACAGAGCTTCTTTATGAGCAAATTGCAAAAATGCAAGAAACATATAAGGAATTACAATATAAAAAGCTTGTATTGATTTCTAGAGCAAATGCAGCCAAGGTGTTAAAGGCAGGACAAAATACACTTGCATCCTTTCAAACCGAACATACATTAAAAGGCTTTGCTAGAATGGAGGAATACATTCAAAAGTTAGAAGCAGAGGCTGCGGCAAGCCAATACTTCCAACAAACCTATACACAATCTAAGATGCCAGCAGTCGATAATGAGTTGGCAGAAGAAGTACAAAAAGAACTTGAAAAGTTAAAAGCGTCTAAATAAAAAAACTGTCCTTTTTGAAAGAAAACAAATCCCAACGTCACGAATCCACAATTTATATAAAAGAAAGGCAAACTCCCACGGGTTTGCCTTTTTGTATAGAGAGATTTACTATATATACATATCTTATACATACATTAGGGAGACAGATTACATGAAACGATTAGCATCCGATAAAAAATTTTTCTTATATTCAACTATTGTATTACTTGTATTTACATATATATTTGCACAATTTGCCTCCGAATTAGTTGAAAAAGATCTGTATACTTTCGATCTTACCATTATTGGCTGGATCCAATCTTTTATTTCTCCGCGCATTACAATCATTATGAAAGGCTTTACCTTTATGGGATCTGGGGTAACGATTGGCACGATCCTTACTTTGATCCTTATTTTCTTGATTTGGAAGAAAAAGATATGGGAATCCGTATTTCTATTTTTAGCTGCTGCAGGGGGACTCGGCTTTAATGTATTGCTAAAATGGATCTTTCAAAGACAGCGTCCTACCATTCATCCTATCATCCATGAAACAGGATATAGTTTTCCGAGTGGGCATTCCATGGGTTCCTTTGTTTTCTATGGCATGATTGCCTACCTTCTCTATCGCCATAGTAAAGGAAGGGTTCAGAAGGTATGTAGCATCGTGTCTATGGGTCTTCTTATTTTACTTATTGGGATTAGTCGTATTTATCTCGGAGTACATTATCCAAGTGATGTGCTAGCTGGCTTTGCAGCAGGAGGGGCTTGGCTAATGATTTGTATTATGGCCTTGTCTGCCTTGATTGGGTGGAAAGAAAAAGATGGAGTAAGCTGATTTCACTCCATCTGAATAGGTGACGCTAAAAATAAGTGGGATGAATCGCTGTAAAAAACATATGTTCCTATGATATACTATTATTGTAAGTGGATTTTTCCCATTTATGTAATGCTTAATGATTTATGTAACATATTATCAGATAGATGATTCTTAGAAAAACAGTGAATAATTCAAGTAAATAAAGGGGGAGAATAATGGTAAAAAAACTTAATACAGATAGAGATGCAGCTCCACTTTATCTTCAAATTAAATCAGAATTAAAACGGAAAATTGAAGAAGGTGATTGGAATCCCGGAGATAAAATACCATCTGAACTGGAACTTTGTGAATTATATAATGTTAGTCGAATTACTGTGAGAGAGGCAATTAATGAGTTAGTCTGGGAGGATTATCTTATTAGACAGCGTCCAAAAGGAACATTCGTTCTTGATTATCAGCAAAAAGGATCCGATAAAGATTACTATACTTATGTGAAAAGCTTCACTTATGAAATGAATGAGTCCGGAAAAAAAGTCACGACTTTTCATGCGGAAGTGCAAAAAATAAAAGCAGATCAATTTTTAGCAAAACAATTAAATATTAAACCAGATGATGAAGTGCTTGAACTAAAACGTGTAAGAGGATTGACAAATAAAACACCAGTTTTCTTTAAAACATATTTCGCATATAAACCTAATTTTTCTCTTCAATCAAATAAATATTATGGTTCTTTATATGAATTATTAAAAGAAAACGGCATTATTTTAGCAAAAGTAAAGGAATATTTAGAAGCAGTTAAACCTAATGAGGAAGTGCAAAAATGGTTAAATGCGTCTGAAGATACACCTATTTTAAAAAGAGTAAGAAATGCTAAAAATCAAAAAGGCGATTTTGTAGAATATACAGAATGTTATTATATTGGTGAAAGTTATCGTTATTATATTGATTTAATCTTAAATTAAAAAGCAATTGCTATTGTCATAACAATATGATAATATGAACTCAGAAGTTAAATGTTATAACATTATGATAATACTTATTATAAAATTTATTGTTATAACATTATGACTTTATTTTAAATGAGTAGGTGAATCAACATGTCGAACTATGATAAATTTCCGGAGGTTAGGATTATAGGGGAAGAAAATAGTGCATGGCAAGGATATAAGAACATACAAAATGAGATTTCTAAAGCAATAAATGGTATCCAAAACGGGAAAGTAGTGCTTATGGTTGATTGTTATCCGGGAGTACGATATCAAGAAATCTTAGAAGGTCTTATTTTACCACTTCGGCCCGATCTCATTATTCATTCAGATGATCTTGCTTTTTCAGGAGAAAAAATAACCGAGATGATTCACCGCAACTTAACAGATGACCGGGTTTTTGGTGTGTTAAGCAGTCATCAATTAAGCGAGTTTTATGATTCAGCTCTCGTTGAGAAAGCAAGAGACAGCATTGCTAAAAATGAAAGCGGTTTAATCGTTGTTTATGGAGTTGGTGCTCGTCTTATTTGCAGTCCGGATGTTCTGATCTATGCGGATTTAGCGAGATGGGAGATTCAACAACGTTATCGTTCAAAAGAATTAGGTAACTGGAAAATGAAGAATTTTGATGAAGACACTTTACGAAAATATAAGCGTGGATTTTTTGTAGAATGGCGTATTGCTGACCGCCATAAAAAACAGTTATTTACTGAAATCGACTACCTATTAGATACAAATGAAAAAAATGATCCGAAAATGATCAGTGGACAAGCTTATTTAAATGGGCTTCAACAAATCGTTTCACAACCATTCCGTGTCGTACCTTACTTTGATCCAGGTGTATGGGGCGGACAATGGATGAAAGAGGTTTGTAACCTAGATCGAAGTCAAGAAAATTTTGCATGGAGCTTCGACGGTGTTCCAGAAGAAAATAGCCTTTATCTACGTTGTAATGATGTGAAAATTGAAGTGCCTTCGATTAATCTCGTGTATAGGCATCCGATTGAACTTCTTGGAGATAAGGTGCACGCTCGTTTCGGAACTGAATTTCCTATTCGATTTGACTTCCTAGATACAGTGGATGGGCAAAATTTAAGTTTACAGGTTCATCCTTTAACAGAATATATCCAAGAAAATTTCGGTATGCATTATACACAAGATGAAAGCTATTATATTTTAGATGCAAAAGAAGATGCGACCGTATATCTAGGTGTAAAAGAAAATGTTAAGAAAGAAGAGATGCTTGAAGATTTAAGAAAAGCAAACCAAGGGCTCATGTCTTTTAGAGCTGAAAAGTACGTGAATGAATTCCCTGCTAAAAAACATGATCACTTTTTAATTCCGGCAGGAACCATTCATTGTTCCGGGAAAAATTGTATGGTTTTAGAGATTAGTGCAACCCCTTACATTTTCACCTTTAAGTTATGGGACTGGGATCGAGTAGGATTAGACGGTTTACCAAGACCGATTCACTTAGAGCATGGCGAGAAAGTCATTCAGTGGGACAGAGACACAAAATGGGTAGAAGAAAACTTGATCAATCGAATGGAAACAATGAAAGAAGAAGAAGGATGGATGGAAGAAAAAACGGGTCTTCACGAACGAGAGTTTATTGAAACAAGAAGACATTGGTTTTCGAAAAAAACATACCATCAAACAAATGGAAGTGTGCACGTATTGAATCTTGTAGAAGGTGAAGAAGCTATTATTGAAAGCCCAACTGATAATTTTGAACCATTTATTGTTCATTATGCAGAAACTTTCTTTATCCCTGAAAATGTAAAAGAATATACCATTCGTCCATATGGGAAAGCAGAAGGGAATACGATTGCAGTTATACAAGCATATGTGAGAGTTTAGAATCTTCTAGGAGTGTGAATAGAAATGAAAGCGCTTATCGTAACGAGTCATGGAGCTTTATGTAAAGGTTTATTGGAAACAGCAGAAATGCTTGTTGGAAAGTTAGAGAATACATTTAGCCTATCTTTAGATGGAGAAGGGATAACGAAGTTTTCTGAATCCATGGACAAGCTCATAAGTGACTTAAAAGATGATTATGATGAAATATTAATACTGTGCGATTTGAAAGGGGGGACACCTTACAATGAATCAATGAAGCATTTTCTTATGAATCAAGATGTGGTAAAAATCGTAGCTGGTGTCAATTTGCCGATGTTTGTAGAAGTATATATGCAGCTGCAGTCATTGTGTCTAGAGGAATTACGTAAGCTTGTGATTGAAACAGGTCAACTATCAATATCAAACTAATGCTTAACTACTACTGAGAATTTGAGGAGGAAATTGTATGCCAATATCTTTTGTAAGAATTGATGATCGAGTAATTCACGGACAAATTGTAGCAAGATGGTCAAAATTGAAACCATGTAATGGAATATTGGTTATTGATGATAAGATTGCACTTGATCCATTACAAAAGGAAATTTTTAAACATGCAGCTCCTAGTAACATAAAGGTAGGGGTTTATACAGCAGAAGAAGGTGTTGAAAAAGTTAATAAAGCAAAACAAGCGAAAAACAGCTACTTTGTCATTGTTAAATCACCCGTTACACTTAAAAAATTAATCGAACTTGGCGGTGATTTTGGTACTGAATTGAATGTAGGGCCAATGAGTGCAAGAGGGACTACGCAAACGATTGGAAAAAATGTTTCGATTACGGAAGAAGAAAAAGAAGCCTTCGATTATCTTCAAAATAAAGGAATTAACATCATTTTTCAATTAGTTCCAGAAGAAACACCTGTTAAGTGGGGAAAATTGAAAACGCTGTATAAAGGGGAGGAGAAATAGATGGATGTTACATTGTTTATTCAGGCATTATTAATTGGTATCTTCTGTTACTTGGGATCTGTTTCCTCCCCATGGCTTATGGGGGTTACAGGTGGATATTATGTGGTAGGAAGACCGCTTGTTGCCGGGCTCATTATCGGAATCATTTTAGGTGATGTGACAACAGGTATTATTTTAGGTGTAGCTGTACAGGCCGCATTTATTGCTACAATTTCAACTGGAGGAACGCAAAATATGGAGATTACCTATGCTTCATATGGTGGGATTGCACTTGGAATGCTAGCACATGCTACACCAGGAGTTACCGTAACTCTTTCTGTTGGGATTGGCGCACTTGGTCTTGTTCTTTTTAATCTTATGATGGTAACCAACTCATACTGGAATCGAGGAGCTGAACGAGCAGCTAATGATGGAAATGATCGCGGAATTATTTTAAACAATGCAGTTTATCCACAAATAGTTGCATTTCTATTACGAGTTATTCCAGTTACGCTAGCAATATATTTAGGACAAGGTTTTGTAACACACACGTTAGCTATTATTCCTGTACAAGTTACACAGATGATGAGTGTACTTGGCGGACTACTTCCTGCTTTAGGAATCGCCTTGTTAATGAATCTATTAATCAGAGAAAAAGCACATTTCATATTCTTCTTAACTGGGTTTGTATTTATTGGTTTTATTTCGAAAAACATGATAGCGGTTACAGTTATTGCTTCTTTAATTGCATATATTGTGTATTTAACGAAACAAAATGCAGGAGAAAATCCCATAGAACAAGAAGATGAGGTGATTTAAAATGGCGAAATTAGAAAAAAAAGATTTACGCAGAGGTTGGCGCTCTTGGGCTATGTACCATCTTTCTTCAATGAGTTTCGAAAAATTAGAAGCACATGGATTTGCACATTCGATGATACCTGTTCTTAAAAAGTTATATAAGGACAAGCCGGATGAATATCAAGAAGCTTTAAAGAGACATTCTGTTTTTTATAATGTTGAACCTCAAGTCGGAAGTCTAGTAAATGGAATTGTAACCTCTATGGAAGAGGAACGAGCAAATGGTAAACCAATTGATGATGATATGATTCACAGTGTTAAAACAAGTATCATGGGACCTCTATCAGGGATTGGCGACTCCACGATTCAAGGTATTCTAATTCCTATACTTTTAACGATTGCTATGGCGATTTCGAATCAAGGAAGTCCTCTAGGTGTATTACTATATATTTCTGGGTATTTAGTCATTATGTTATCTCTATCGTACTTCATGTATATGAGTGGGTACAAATTAGGAATCAATTCTATCGATGCGATTATTGGAGAGGGATCACAGAGGTTACGAGATGCTTTTAATACACTTGGAATTATGGTTATCGGAGCTCTTGCTGCATCATTTGTACACGTATCAACCGTTATTAAGATTCCGAATGGTAGCGCAGTACTAGATCTTCAAAAAACATTAGATGGCTTTTTCCCAGGATTATTATCTTTATTAGCTGTTTTGTTAAGCTGGTATCTTATTTCCAAGAGAAAAATGAGTACGACAAAGGTTTTATTACTCCTTGTTGTAATTTCTGTTGTAGGTGTATTAGTAGGATTCTTTTAAGAACTGAATTTTATTAATAATTCGTGTATCCCGCTATTTAAGGGCAGTAAGACCCCTGCTTCAAGTCTTAAGAGAAATCGGAAAAGACAAAAAGTGGGGATTACCATCCGTATAAAAATAAAGGTTAGCAGTCTTTCCCTCAGTGAGGATTTAAAACCCTCTTCTGAGGGAAGTTTTACTTTATTAACATCGAACTGAGGGGGAGCAGATATGAAAGTATACCCTATTTTTTTGAAACCAGTTTTTAAAGAACGGATTTGGGGAGGAACAGCCTTAAGAGACACCTTTAACTATAACATCCCATCCAATTTAACAGGGGAATGTTGGGGAATTTCTGCACTTCCTCAAGGTAAAAGTATTGTTAAAAATGGAGAATATGCAGGGTTAACGCTTAGTGAGATATGGACAGATCACAGAGAGCTATTTGGTGGTCAAAAAGGTGATTATTTTCCTCTTTTAACTAAAATATTGGATGCGAATTCCGATCTTTCTGTACAAGTTCATCCGGATGATGAGTATGCCCAAAAATATGAAAAGGATTCATTAGGTAAAACAGAATGTTGGTACATTATTGACTGCAAAAAAGGTGCCGAACTTATTTACGGACATACTGCCACCACGAAAGAAGAATTTCAAAAACGAATGGAGCAGGGGGAATGGGACCGATTGTTGAGAAAAATTCCTATTCATCCAGGAGACTTTTTCTATGTCCCAAGTGGAACAATTCACGCTTTAGGGGCCGGTACACTCGTTCTTGAAACACAGCAAAATTCTGATTCAACCTATCGAGTTTATGATTACGACCGAAAAGACGATCAAGGGAATAAAAGGGAACTTCATTTGCAAAAAGCGCTAGATGTTACAAACATTCCACACAACGATAGGTATTACCAACCAAAAGTAACAAGTTTTGAAGGGATTACAATCACAACTTTTCTTGAGAACCACTTCTTCTCTGTTCAAAAATGGGAAATTTCTGGACCTAGTTACCTCAAACAGACAAAAGACTTTCTATTGATAAGTGTTATTAAAGGAATAGGAGAAATTTTTGTAAACAATGAATCCTATTCGTTCACGAAAGGAGATCACTTTATTTTACCCTATGGATTAGGAAAGTTCTCTATAAATGGAAATGCAGAATTGATAGTTTCTTATAAGTAGATATTTAATTTTCCGGTTCTAACTTAGAAATTCTATCAATATGGAGAACAAAAGAAGATCATCAACTATTTAGTAGAAGATTATCTTTTTTCTATTTATGGAATCTTCACCCTATTTAACAGCCCAATTTCCTTGTCCTACATGTAAAAATTGTGAAAGATCTTGATCCACACGAACCCAGCCCTTCCATCCAATATGATTCGGATCATTCATAAAATAGTTATCATATTCTTCCCCTGAATAATCAACAACTTGAAATCCGGCTGCTTCTACTTGATTGCGGATTTTGGCATAGAGCTGTTCACGATAAGGCTTTGTAAAACCTATGTAATCACTATAACTACCTTTACGTGGTAAAAGTACAAAAAGAGGAGTTGCCTGTTCCTTTCGCAGGATGTCTAACACTATTTGTAAATCATCATACTCACTTGATTCTAAGAACGACGAAGGATTCCAAGAATTCTGACTTTTTGAATATTTATCTTCGTTCTTTTTATACGTTTCATTTACAATACCAAATGGATTGCTATTTGTTTGGACTTTTCCTTCTTGTTCTGCGTCCATTGTGAGCTGTTCCCATGATTCTTTTGGAGGAGGCTGCAGTTTCACTGGTTTAACATTCTTCGCAGCAAGAAAGCTTTCAAAGAAATCTTGTTTTTCACTAAGTTTTAATCGGTAAAAGGCGACGGGTTTTAAAGCGAGTGCTTTAATTTGGTGCCAAGGATCCTTATATATATAGCCTTCAAGCATAGTGGTTAGCAAGCGGTCCTTTTTAATGATTGAATATTTTACTAGTCTAGGAGCGATTTTTGCCTTTGACTCATTACTTATTTCATTGGTAAATAGAAGATTATATACAAGATAACGAGAGTAATATTTCGTAAAGCCGTTGTCTGAGATTCCCTCTTTATTCATGAAATCAGACGGGTCTAGAAAATATACAAGTTTTTTATTATGAAGGGAATGGGATAAGGATGCAAGATTCATGGCATGGAGTAATCCTGTACTTCCAGGCTGACCTTGTAAATAGGGAGTAACCGTTTCGTTTGAAAAATAAAGTGAAGGATGGTAACTGCTGAAAATTCCAATCGTGGAGGAACCAACCAATGGTATATATTTGTTATCTTTTAGAACCTGTTGTTGTATATATACATTTTTAAATCGAAGAACGTCGGGCGAAGGACTCATATTTTTTATGCTATTGTCAGAAACCGTGCTGGGAAAATACGAGACAGGAAGTAGCAAAAACACTATATAAATGAAACCTGCTACAAGTAATGGACTATAAATCGGATTTCTCATAAAATCTCCTTTATTAGCTTAACTTTTTATATAATAGGGAAATGATTGAAAGATTTCTAGAAATAAGTATGAATGGTAATACTATTATACACAAAATTCTTTAGAAATAATGATTTTTTTACTATGAATTTTTTTCTTATTCTATTACGCTATTTTCAGCCAGGGAAAGTGGTTTATTTTCAATAAATGAAACCATTCGTTTTCTTAGAATGTATGAATTGATTTGAATGGAGAAATAAAAATGAGTATTACTGTGAATTATTAAGAGAGAGTACAAGAGGTAAATGGTGTACTGATTGGAGTACACTAAAAGATAATCAATCTTTTAAGTTTGTCATCAAAAAGGAACGTCCCAAATATTCTAAAAGAACTTAATAAATGATAGTAAGAAGAGGATATTGTCGTAAAATCCTCTTCTTTTACGTTTTCTTTTTATCTCCAATAAATAGATTCAAAAATAAAAGAAAGGGTGTTTTTTATCTAAAACCCTTTCTAGTTAAATAATCTGCTTGCTTATTTTTCAATTTTCTGTTGTAATTGTTGGTTTTCGCTTTGCAGCTGTTGATCTAATTTTTCAAGTGCTGCTGTAATAGCTGCTTTGTCTTTACTTTGAATAGCTGTTTTCAATTCAG
This sequence comes from Ectobacillus polymachus, assembly GCF_048159605.1. Lineage (NCBI taxonomy): Bacteria > Bacillati > Bacillota > Bacilli > Caryophanales > Bacillaceae > Ectobacillus > Ectobacillus polymachus. The sequence continues at coordinate 280,298 of NZ_JBLREB010000001.1, forward strand.
TGTGAACCGAACGAGTAGTTTGTTTGTCAGCCTTTGCAGGTTCTTGCGGATTGCCTGGCAGTGCATTCATTTGCTGATGAGCTTGCTGTTTCGTTATTTTTCCATCCTTCTCTTGTTGTTTGATCGAATCAATTTGTTGTTTATTTGCTTGGTAAAAGGCATCACGCTCTGCTTTTTCTTGGTTCTTATTGTTTTTGAAAGAAGCCGATTGATGTAGCTGTTTCATCAAATTATTATGTGTTTCCATATCCTTTGTTAGCTGATCCTTAAGGGGAGCAGAAGCATATTCATTGATAATTTTTGTTAGTTGCTGTTGATCATTTCCTCGCCCATGGTTTCCTTTTTGGTGCTTGCCATCTTTTTGGACAGTTTGTTGTGTAACCGTTCCATCCTTTGATGAATCGCCTCCATTGCTTGCAGCTAAACTTGCTACGGTTGGTAGGAATATAGAAGCTGTTAACACAGGAATAATCAAACTAGATCGAAGTTTCATTTTATTTCCTCCTAAAATGAGAATAATCATGTTTCTATTAGGAGTATCCTCTATTTAACTTAATTTATCCTTAAGATTTTGTAGAGTTATATTTTTTGTTTCTAATGTGTGAGCAGGATTTCCTAGCTTTTTGAAAGCACTGGTGTATGCTATTGTCACCTGAATATTCCCAATTGAATCCCAGTCATAATAAAATTTTACTGAATTTGTTTGCTTTCTTTGAAGTTACATGTTATTGTTAGTTTAAACCATTTTACTTTAATATCATAGAGATTTAAATAAGCTGTAACTTCTGGGGGATAGCAACGTTAAATCTTCGCAGTTGTTACAGCTTTTTTACATCCCCTTATTATTTGTGAAATGGTGGAAATTTGTGTACATAAGGTACATCTTAGGAGGATTTTTTTCATGCAAAACGGTAAAGTAAAATGGTTTAATGCAGACAAAGGTTTCGGTTTCATCGAAGTTGAAGGCGGAGACGATGTATTCGTTCACTTCTCAGCTATTCAAGGAGAAGGCTTCAAAACTTTAGAAGAAGGCCAAGAAGTTACATTTGACGTTGAACAAGGTAACCGTGGACCACAAGCTTCTAACGTAATGAAGAAATAATTGTGATCCCTCTCTAATGTAGGGAGAGTTTACATCCTGTTAATACAGGAAAAAACGAGAAGGAAATTTCCTTCTCGTTTTTTTGTTCTTAGAAGCCATTATAAATAAATTTCGAGCTTGGATTAAGATTAACGAAGCCATACATATACGAAAGAATCATAATTATACTGAAGTAAAATAAAAACAAAACGGTCCATCGTACCGCATACAGATTCCACAATGCTAAAATGCGTCGTTTCATAGCAGTTTCCTCCTATATATTCCTCTCATTATTTTACATTTTCAAAGTGTGATAAATCCTGATCGATTTGTACCCAGCCCTTATAGCCTAAATGATTGTGATCTCTCATGGAATATTTGTCATATTCTTTATCTGAGTAATCAAGTACTTGAAATCCATATGACTCTACTTCATTTCGAATTTTCGAATACAGCTGGTCGCGGTATTACTATTTGGTTTTTTAAATTCTAGAAAAGAGGCAAAGAAATCCTGCTTTTCGAGAAACTTCCACCGAAAAAAAGCAGCAGGCTTTAAAAGTAATGCCTTTACTTGATGCCAAGAATCGTGGTACGCATATCCTTCAAGTTCAGCAGGTAGGAGTGGGTCTTTTTTTATTATGGAATAGGTAAGCAATCTTGGTGCTCTTCTCCTTTTGCATGGTATAAATATCAACTATACAATATTATTAAAAAAAATAAGTCTACTAGATGTCAATAGCATAATCTAACTAAAAAAATGTTATATTTAATGTTAACCAATCAAAAATAATAGTTAACATTAAATGCTAATTATTGTATGATAATAGTACAGCGTTTTCACAAATTGGTTACTATGGCTTAGAAAAGGCATTTCGTATGACTTATATGTTAACCTAAATCAAAATAAAGTTTACATAAGGAGAATAACTATGACGATTGATTATGTACAAAAAAGCAAAGAAGTGTTATGGCTTCCATTTACACAAATGAAGGAATACGATCACGATCCACTTGTAATTGAAAGTGGTCAAGGAGTAAAAATACGGGATACGGAGGGAAATGAATACTATGATGCAAACTCATCTGTATGGTTAAACCCTCATGGCCACCGTAAACAGGAGCTAAATGATGCATTGATGGAACAGTTAGGTAAAATTGCCCATTCTACGATGCTTGGGATGGCGAACGTTCCAGCAGTTGAGTTAGCGATGAAGCTAGTTGAATTAACACCAAAAGGACTAGATCGTGTATTTTACTCAGATAGTGGGGCTACAGCGGTTGAAATCGCTTTAAAGATGGCATTTCAATATTGGCTGAATATTGGTGTTACGACTCGGACAAAGTTTATCACCATGCATAACGGCTATCACGGTGATACGATTGGTTCAATTAGTGTAGGAGATATTGATATTTATCATAAAATATATAATCCGCTTATGTTTTCCAGCTACGTGGCACCGTATCCGTATGCATATCGCCATCCATCTGGTGATCCTGAGGAAACAAAAGCAGATTGCCTTGCGAAGTTGAAACAGCAGTTGGAAGAACATCATGATGAGGTATGTGCCGTTATTTTAGAGCCGATGATGCAAGGTGCTGGAGGCATGATCAATATGCCTGCAGGATTTTTAAAAGAGGTACGTAAGCTTTGTACGGAGTATAACGTACTTATGATTGCAGATGAAGTGGCTGTCGGTTTTGGACGTACGGGGAAATTGTTTGCTTGTATGCACGAATCCGTTGTTCCTGATATTATGACGGCTGGAAAAATGTTAACCGGCGGCTATTTACCAGTGGCTATTACGATGGTAAGCGAAGCCATTTACCAAGCATTCTATGATGACTATGAAACAATGAAAACTTTATTCCATGGACATTCTTATACAGGAAATCAGCTCGGGTGTGCGGTTGCCTTAGAAAACCTGCGTATCTATGAACGTGAACGTACAGTAGAAGGAGTGGCAAACAAAACACCTTATATGAAAGAGCAGCTTGATAGCCTCTATGAACTGGATCATGTGGGTGACATTCGCCAAGTTGGCTTTATGTCTGGAATTGAGCTCGTAAAGGATAAAGGTACGAAAGAGCTGTATCCATGGCAAGACCGGGTAGGCTGGAAGGCTACCCTTGAAATGCGAAAATTAGGCTTAATGACAAGACCTCTTGGTGATGTGATTGTCTTTATGCCGCCTTTAGCATCAACAAAAGAAGACATTAAGGAAATGGTGAAACGCATCAAAGAAGGAATATATCAGGTTACGAAGGATGCGATTATGAAATGAATAAGGGATTTTTCATTACAGGTACCGATACCGAAATTGGAAAAACGTTTTTTACAGGCGGATTAGCCGGTGTTCTTCGACAAGCGGGACATGATGTAGGCGTCTTTAAGCCGCTTATGAGCGGGGAGCGGCGTGAGAGTGAAACAAGCGATGCGTATCTCTTAAAGATGATGTCAGGGGTAGACGATTCGTTAGAGGACATCAATCCATTTCAATTGGATGAACCACTCGCACCAGCCTTAGCACAGGAACGAGCAGGAACGAACTACGATCTTGACGATGTGCTGGAGGCATGGTACAACCTATCACCGAAGCATGATAGTATGCTTATTGAGGGTGCGGGCGGTATTACCGTTCCGTATGGCCCAAATTTTACGGTTATTGATTTGGCACAGGAAGTTCGATTGCCTCTTTTAATTGTGGCCCGTCCTAATTTAGGTACGATCAATCATATCTTATTAACGATTCATTATGCAAAGACGCATGGCTTACATGTAGCAGGAGTTATTTTTAATGGGTTACGAGAAAATGGTCTGGCAGAGCAGACGAATCCGATCCTTTTGCAAAAAATGACCGATGTACCGCTGCTAGGAAGTATTCCATGGACAGATAGAAAGATGGACCGTGAGCATACTCTATCATTATTTCAAAAGCATCTCAATCTTGATGCGTTCATTCCATATTTATAAGAAAAGGGAGAACTCGTTATGGCACTTTTTAGTATCCGTATGCGCGCAGCTAATGGCGGTCCTCATGAAGAGGGAGGACGCCATATTTCCGGAGGAGAGCGGCTGGTGCAAGAAAGGGAACTTAAGCAGTATGCGCAGCAGCTGATTGATCGAGCCCTTCATCATAGCAGGGGAGAAGCCGATTTTATTAATATTACAATTGATCGTATCCCAGCTAGTTCGATTCATTATTCATCTCCGCTTTCGGTTGAAAGCATAGAATGCAAAACCGTGACTGAAGCTCGTCAATTTGCGATAAAGCAGCTTATGGAAGAAGGAGTAAGCGATAAAGCAGCTCGTAAAGGCGTTGAGTTTATTACATATGACACAAAAACACGCGGAGCAATTATTATGGATGCCGACAGTGGAGAGCGCTTAGATGATAGAGGAACGCGAGGTGTCCGTGTATCTCATTTAGATTGGGAGGAAGAGGATTGGAAGAAGTGGCAAAAGCGAGAGGGAGGATCCTCTCGCATTCGTGAAGCGATTGCCCTTGCAACGAAAGTTCAGCTGGCAGGGAGTGTAGCCGAGCTTTGCTGGTCTGATGATCCCGAATATGTAACCGGCTATGTAGGTGGTAAATCCTATTGCCGTATTCCGCAGCTTAAGCGCCTGGGAGAGGATAGTGGAGGCAGGGTATTTTATGTACGTCAGCCTATTGACTTAGAGCAATATATTCATTTTTTGGAACTCGTTCCAGTGATGATACGAGGTGATAAGTGAATTGAACTATGAAGAGTGGATGAAAAGTGAACTTCTTATAGATGAAGAAAAAGGATTGCTTCGCACCTTGCATATGGCAGGACCGAGTGAAGCTAGCACAACCATTGACGGAAAAACGGTTATGATGGGTGCATCGAATAACTATTTAGGCTTTGCCACTGATCCGAAAGTGAAAGCAGCGGCCATCCGAGCAATAGAAAAGAATGGGGTCGGAAGCGGCGGAGCAAGATTGACTACCGGCAATATGAATGAGCATGAACAGCTTGAAAAAGCCATTGCAGCATTTAAAGGGACGGAGGCAGCGCTCATTTTCTCAAGTGGATTTCTTGCCAATGTTGGAACGATTACAGCCTTGGCAACGGAAGGAAGCGTGATTTTTAGCGATGAACTGAACCATGCGAGCCTCATTGATGGCTGTCGTCTAAGCAAAGGGAAAACAGTCGTATATCGTCATGCTGACATAAGGGATCTAGAGTCAAAATTATATAAGTACCGTGATGTACAGCGAAAATACATTGTAACAGATGGCGTGTTTAGTATGGACGGAGATATTGCACCGCTGCCGGATATTGCTTTTCTTGCACGTTCATACAATGCACTTGTGATTGTGGATGATGCTCATGCCACTGGTGTAATCGGATCACATGGTCGCGGCAGTGCAGATTATTTTGGAGTAAAGGTCGATATAACGATCGGTACGATGAGTAAGGCATTGGGAAGTGAAGGGGGCTTTGTTTGCGGAAGTGATGTTTTGATTCGTTTCTTAAGACAGAAGGCACGAACCTTTATTTTTCAAACCTCGCTATCTTCAGGAATAGTTGCGGCAGCGAAGGAAAGTATCCATCTCTTGCAGCAAAGTGAGAAACGGGTTCACAGATTGCAGGAGATTTCCATTCGCGTTAGAAAGGAATTGCAAGGAATGGGGTATAAAGTCCCAGCTGGTATCACGCCTATTATTCCAATTATGATAGGAGACGCTGAAGAGGCTGTATCCTTTTCAAAGTCCTTACTAGAAGAAGATATATATATTCCAGCTATACGCCCACCAACCGTTCCAATAGGCAGCAGCCGCTTGCGACTTGCCTTGATGGCTACGCATACAGACGAGCAGATTGCTCATTTACTATCTGTTTTTCAAACATTAACAAAGGAGTAGCACAACCTACGTGCTACTCCTTTGTTTCGTTTTATTCTTTTACAACAATGGCATACTCGATTTTTCCATTTTTCGTCTTTGAGGCAAAAGAGATGCTACTTCCATCGTGCTTATATTTTGTGTAGTAGGTCGTACCTTCCAATCTTGTATCTACAGCCTTACCAAGAGAATTAGCAATTTCAGATTGAGTCATCCCAATATTGGCACCGAAAATAGAAATAGTAGGAGAGGTAATATACATTCCAACTACTTTGTCCTGTTTGTTAAAGAGATATGATTCGCCATCAAATTTAACAAGACGATATCCCGCCCAGTAATCATCTATCGTTTTAACTGGTTTTCCAAGTGCCTGCTCAACTTCTTTTAGGGTAGCATTATATTGGAATCTCGTACCGATGGCAGCTGTACTTGCAGCAGTTGACTGATTGGATGCTGCTTGCTTTGTTGTGTCCTGCTGCGATGTGCTTTGGCTTTGTGCTTGCTGAGGTTGAGGCACATCGGTATTGGTTGGTGTACCTGCAGATTTAAATATAATAAAGGTTAGTAAAAAAGAAGCACAGGCCCCAATAAGCATCGACCAAAACCATTTTGTTTTGAGCTTAGCTCGGAAAAATAAGGTTACTGTAATATAAAGCACAATCGGAACAATAACTTGAATTATGTGTGAACTCATTTCGTTAAAAACTCTCCCTAGAATTAGTAATGATACAAAATAATCGATAAATCGCTATTAGTATTATACAACGTGACCATAGCGGATAGTCCATATTTTATTTTTAGGAATTCTCTTCCTTCTCCTTCTGAAGGATAGACAAAAAGAGTGAAGAGGACCTCTATTCTCTTCTTATTACAAAAGCTGATTCTTTTTGAAATATCTCCACATACCTAAGGTGAGTCCAATCAGACTGAGAAAAATAACAACCGTGAAAATAGGTGAACCTTGGAAAGGTAATGGGACATTCATACCGAAAAATCCTGTAACGAATGTAAGAGGAAGCATGATTGTCGAGATGATCGTAAGGACATTTAATTTTTCACTGGATTTTGCATTAATAATAGAATAGTACGTTTCTAAGGCACTATTTACTAAATCTCTATACGTTTCAGTTGAATCCACGATACGCTCAACATGGTCAATTAAGTCTGTATAGAATGGAATATTGTCCTCGTGAATATCAAATTTCCACCGACCATTGATTGCTAAAAAGATTCTCCGCTGCGGTAAAATGACACGACGAATTAAAATAATCGTACGTTTGAGAGCGAGGAACTCCTCAGTGACTTCCTTTGCTCCTTCTTCATACATCTCATCTTCCAGTTCGTCAATCCGAACACTAATACGGTCTAAGACAGGGAAATATTCATCCGTTATTCCATCAATTAAAGTATAGAGGAGAAAGTCGGGTCCTTTTCTCATATATTTAGAGCTTACGGAACAAACTGCATCCATTTTTCGCAGCCAGAGAAGCTTGCTTTTATGAATACTTACTACGTAATTTGGACCTAAAAACACATTTAATTCTAAAGTAGAAATTTCATTATCATCGCTTTCTTCATTATAGCGGAGAGCGTGAAAGACAAAAAACTTATATTGTTCATAATCATCTACTTTGGCTCTTGGGCTATCATGAAGGCAATCCTCGATAGCTAATGGATGAAATCCAAAAATATCAGCAATATCATACATTTCATCTGCTTTAATGTCATATAAATCAATCCATAATAAATTTCCTGGTTCGGATAAACAAGATTGAATACTGCCAAGCTCTATATCATTGTATACTCGTTGTTCTTTGTCATTATAAAAATATGTTTTTATCATAATGATTCACCTCATGTTAATAGAGATGGTGGAAGTTTCATTCCTGTCTAAGAGAGGAATAGGACTTCAGCCTACCTCGTTTTGTACCTTTATATAATGTATGACTTAACCTGGCATGGTCCGAGTCCATATTCCCACCTCCAAAAAAATGATTGTATATCCATAGGTTGATTGAATAAGAAGGGCAGTAGCAACAAAAAGCCTTTACTCATGGACGAGTAAAGGCTAAACAAAGCAAGTAATCACGTACTAATAAGCATTCTCATTAGAAACCGATGTTAACCGCGCCTCTCCCTCGTCGAGCTTTAGCACTGCATAGCGTAGGATATGAATAACCAGCTACATTAAAAAAGACCTTCTCTCCGATCTTTCCTGTTGACCCATTGGCGTCTCTCGACATTTTTGGGCAGTAGCATTTCTCTATGCAGGAGCCTCACCTAACAGAGACCTATTATAATTCCTAAATAATTTTAACATTGCTAGAAATAAGCGTCAATTTTTTATCGATTGTTTGTGTTCGTAAGAAAAATTGAAAAGGGCTAAGTGGGGGATAACTGCCCCCACCGAGGGAAGTTCAATTTATATAAATAAGTTAAGACCAGCATCTTCTGTGTCGCTTAAATAAGTTGCCACTCCTGCATATTCAATGTCATCGAGTAATTCTTCTTTTTTAATTCCCATTACATCCATACTCATGGTGCATGCAATAAGCTTTACACCAGCTTGCTGAGCGGTTTGAATTAATGATGGGAGACTAGCGACATTTTTCTTATTCATGACATGCTTCATCATTTTCGTGCCCATACCGCCCATATTCATTTTTGAAAGCGGTAATTCATCTGGACCTTTTGGCATCATCATACCAAACATTTTTTCTACAGAATCCTTTTCTACACGAGGGGCAGCCTCTTTTCTTAAAATGTTTAATCCCCAGAATGTAAAGAACATCGTTACTTTTTTACCCATTGCAGCTGCTCCATTAGCAATAATAAAGGAAGCCAATGCTTTATCCAGATCTCCGCTAAATACTACGATTGTAGCTCCGTCTTTTGTTTGAGGAGCAGATTGCTCGGTAGGACAGTTTACCGTACCTTTTTGAATTACAGCCTTTACAACTTTGTTTTCGAAGGAAGAAGAAAGGAGTGTATTATCGGTACGTTTGCACCAAGCTGCAATGTCGCTGGAAAACCCTGGATCAGAAGCAGATACCTCAAGTAAATCACCTAGCTGTAATTTTTCCATCTGTTTTGTTACTTGAATAATAGGACCGGGACATTGAAGACCACAGGCATTAATGGTTATTGTTTTTGCTGTATTCATAGGTATTTCCTCCTGCAAAACAGGCATAAGGCCGGCTTTCTGTTTTGGTTGATTATCTTGTTTGTTTCCGAATACAGTTTTATATGTTTTATAACCGCCATCTAGATTGATTGCTTTACATCCATATTGTTGTAAGATACGTACTGCTAAGTAGCCTCGTAGCCCAACTTGGCAAGAGACATAGATGGTTCTATCTTTTGGTAATTCACTTAATTTCTCGCGTAGTGAATCAAGCGGAATATTAACAGAGCCTGGAATGCAGCCCATTTCTCGTTCGATAGGTTCGCGAACATCGATAAGTAGTCCACCAGCTTGGACAATCTCATCGATCTCATGCCACTGAACAATTTCAACCATACCTTCCATAATATTCGATGCTACATAGCCGGCCATATTTACAGGATCTTTTGCAGATGAATAGGGAGGAGCATATGCGAGCTCTAAATCTGGCAGATCTTGAACGGTTAATTTCCCTTTGATAGCTGTCGCGATTACATCAATCCGTTTATCTATCCCATCTGTACCGACTGCTTGTGCTCCGTAAATGGTTCCTTCCGTTGGGTGGAACAATAATTTTAAGGAAATAGGTGTTGCGCCAGGATAATAGCCTGCATGAGAATTAGGATGAATGTGGATGGATTGATATGGTAATCCTAAGCGCTTTAACGTTTTTTCATTATTGCCAGTTGATGCAACCGTTAAATCAAAAACCTTTGCAATGGATGTTCCCATTGTGCCGCTGTACTTCACATCTTTCCCAGCAATATGGTCGGCAACTAAACGCCCTTGGCGGTTTGCAGGCCAAGCAAGCGGAATCATTGCTTGCGTTCCATTAATATAATCTGTAACTTCAATAGCATCTCCAATTGCATAAATAGAAGGATCTTCTGTTTGAAGAGTTGGCCCGACTTTAATGGTGTTTCGTACCCCTAAAGGTAATCCAGCTTCCTTTGCTAATGTATTCTCAGGCGCTACTCCAATGGAGAAAATAATCATATCTGCATCTAATACGTCGCCATCGTTTAATATTACTTTTCTTCCATTCTCTTCAAAAGCTTTCACACCATTTTCTAAAATAAGCTGAACACCTTTTTGTTGTATATGCTCATGGAGCATAGCTGCCATTTCATAATCAACAGGAGCCATTACTTGATTCCCCATTTCTACAAGAGAAACGTGAATTCCAAGTTCCCATAGGTTTTCTGCCATTTCAATTCCAATGAATCCCCCACCAATAACAACAGCTTTTTCAATATGATGCGATTCGACATACTGTTTGATTTTATCGGTATCTGGAATATTACGCAGTGTAAACAGATTGGTTGCGTCATCAATACCAGGAATTTTAGGCTTTATTGGCTGTGCACCAGGAGATAAAAGTAACACATCGTAGCTCTCCTCATATACTTCTCCTGTCTGTACATGTTTGACTGTAACTGTTTTTTTATCACGGATAATGTTTGTCACTTCACTAAAGTTACGAATATCTATATGATAACGTAAAGACATGCTTTCTACGGTTTGGAGCAGTAATTTATCCCGAGAATCAATGCTGCCGCCAATATAATATGGTAAACCGCAGTTTGCAAACGAAATGTATTCTCCACGTTCAAACAATACGATTTCAAATTGTTCATCTAAACGGCGCAAGCGAGCAGCTGCTGTTGCACCTCCTGCGACTCCCCCGACAATGACGATTTTCTTTCCTGTTGTCATTTGTAACACTCCTTTTTTTGTGTTTTATCTCTAGAAGTATGTTAAATAGGTAAAAAGAACATCGTTATATACCATACCTACTTAGGTATATTAATGAATATAAAAGTAAGAGTCAATCACATTCGAAGTCATTCTTTTACAAAAATATGAATTTTAATAAAGTGAAACTTCCCTCGGTGGGGGTTTTCACCGAGGGTTAGTTGAACGAATCGGACTTTTACGGGCAGTTGTCCCCCACTTAGCCTTCTCCGATTTCTCTAAGCCTTGAAGTGGGGGTCTTACTGCCCGTTAAAGCGGGATAAATCAAATAGCCAATCTCTTGAAATATGAGATTGGCTATACTCGTACTTTAATTGAACTTTACGCTTTATATATGCAATACGGTTCTTCCGCAAGATAATTTCCTTCTGCATAGTAAGCGCGTGCCCGGCATCCGGAGCAGACGTTTGTGAATTCACATGTTCCGCATTTCCCTTCTAGTAAAGACGGATCACGCAGGTTTTGAAATACTTCAGAATCCTTCCAAATCGATTGCAAGGATTGCTCTAACACATTGCCTGCTTTTACAGGGAGATACCCACACGGCCTTACATCTCCTTTATGAGAAATGAAGCATACACCTGTTCCGCCAAGACATCCTTTTGTGACAGCAGACATTCCGTGCGTTTGAAACGTTATCCGTTCTCCATTTTTCTTTGCTTCTTGTCTCATAATACGGTAGTAATGCGGAGCACATGTAGCTCGAACTTCAAAAGAAGCATTTCGAGAACGATTATAAAACCATTGCAATACTTGTTCGTATTTTGTGCTGCTAAGCATATTACTTTCGACAATTTGCATTCCGCATCCGACTGGAACGAGCATAAATATATGGAGTGCATGTACTTCCATCTCTTTTGCTAATTCAAACATGTTTTCCAAATAAGCAACGTTATGCGTTGTGATGGTTGTATTAAACTGCAATTCAATCCCTTGTGATTTTATGTGACGGGCACCTTTTAAAGCTGCTTCAAATGCACCGGGTATACTACGAAATCCGTCATGAATCTCAGCTGTAGGTCCATCCATGCTAATCGCAACACGTTTGATGCCGGCTTGTTTCACACGCTCGGCAATCTCAGCAGTAATTAAAGTCCCGTTAGAAGCCATTGCTACAGAAATTCCTTGTTTGGTTGCATAGCTGGCAATTTCAAAAAAATCAGGACGGTAGAGCGGCTCTCCTCCTGTTAAAATTAAGATGGGTTTTCTTTCAAATTTTGCAATTTCATCAATCACCTGATAGGCTTGTTTCTCCGTTAATTCGTCCGGTGCGCGTTCTGGTTGTGCAGTTGCTCGGCAATGAATGCATTTTAAGTTGCAACCTTGAGTAAGCTCCCAGAAAATTAAACGAGGACCTGTATGTACGTTCATAAAGGGGTGTTTCTTCATAGAATGTTCTGCCGTTTCTAATCTGGTCATATAGCTTTCCTCATTTCGTCAAAGTATAAAGTGAAACCTCCATCAGTGGGTGCTTACTTCCCATAAGGATAAACATTTCCTATTATAAGGGAGAAAACACCATATACTGTTTAAAGGTATAACAATATATTGAACGAACTATTTTTCCTTATTGCAATGATATTTATTTTTTTTATGATAGTAATTTTTTTAATAACTTATGCTAGTACTCTCAATTAATATAGTTTATTCCAAGTCGTCGTATCTATCATATCCAGATTCCAAATCGCAGAACCAGCTAAATGGTACTTTGAAATAAGGGTAAGATAGATTTGTAGAGATTTTTCATTTGCAAGCCAGATTTTATATTCATTATGATTGTTGTCGCGGTAGGATGAATAATATTCACCCAATTGAGGGTCCCAGTTTAGTGTCCGATGATTTTGTAGTAATTGCTGCTCAACGTAATGAAATGGATAAGCAGGATCCGCTAGCATTGCTGTTTGGTTTTGTTTCCAAATTCTTGTGTAGGCTGGAAGCCCTAAGATAATTTTATTAGCAGGAATCCCTGTTTGCATAAGCTCTGTTAGTCCGTTGGTTAACCAAGGTAAGGATGTTATCGGTCCAGGATTGGGATCTGTAGACCAGTGTTCATCGTATCCCATTAAGGCTATATAGTCACAATATTGCCCAAGAACTTGATGATCGAAGGGAGAGGAATCATTTCCTGCTTTTACATCCACCGGAATATCAATGGAAAGGATAATATGGGATTGATGTAAAGTAGATGATATGTTTTTAATAAATTGTGAAAAAGCATTCCTATCTTGATTACTAACATTTTCAATATCTAAGTTAATACCATCCCAATGGTTTTGTTGAGCTGCTTGATTCATACTTTTAATAAGAGAATCGGATTTGGAAGGGCTTGCGAGAAGCTCATGTATGGTTTGCTTTACATCTTGTCCCATCGTGATTCGTGCCCAGACGTGTTGATTTTGGTTATGCAGCGTTTCATTTGTTAGAGGATTTGAACTGACATGTAGATGAAATTGTTTGTCTATCGAACCAGCTGGAGGCGATATTATGTTCAGCCCTTTGTAACGAGCTAATGTATTCGTATTTATCTGATTTCCCGTCCATCCCAACTGAATTCCAGAGTTTGAGAGTGGTTGTTCCGGCGGAATCGGATTTACGTTTTTTGAAGCGCTCGCTTGATGAGTAATGGGAGTAACAGACGGATAGGTAAATCGTAACGGAATTTCTGATATATTCACAATTAGAGCAGGTATGAAAATAACGATGGATAATAGAATCGCCAGAAATACTACCATATGTTTAATAACCTTGATATGACTTTGTTTACGAGCAGGTCGAATATACGCGTTCTGCAAGCAAGCACCTCCGGTTCAGTAATTATAGGGAAGACTTTTTCCCTGTATAAGTATATGATGACAACTTATGATTATTTCTTGTTAACGTAGTTTCAAGGGGCTATCTAAAGGTCTTTTTGTCATATAGAAAGAGATGACTAAAGAGCCATCTCACGAAATAGTTTTTTGTTTCACGGATTTTTCCACGCTTTTCATTTGCATTTTTTCTGGAAACTTACTTTACAGGCTAGATCATATAAAAATAGATTATATGGTAGATTTTACAGTTAAAACATACCCATGCCAGGCATCATGCCCATACCAGGAGTCATACCCATACCAGGCATCATGCCCATACCGGGAGTCATACCCATACCGGGAGTCATACCCATACCGGGAGTCATACCCATGCCGGGAGTCATACCCATGCCAGGCATCATACCCATACCAGGAGTCATGCCCATGCCAGGGAATCCGCCCATACCAGGAGCCATACCCATGCCAGGGAATCCGCCCATACCGGGAGTCATGCCCATACCAGGGAATCCGCCCATACCAGGAGTCATGCCCATGCCAGGGAATCCACCCATACCAGGAGCCATGCCCATACCAGGACCCATACCCATGCCAGGACCCATACCCATGCCAGGACCCATACCCATACCAGGACCCATACCCATACCAGGAAAGCCGATAATACGTTGAGAATTGAATGTCATATTTTCACCTGCTTCCTAAAATACTTCTGATTCTTTACAGACTATGCCGAAAGAAAGGAAGAGAGCTTATCTGTTTAGAAAATAGGCGAACAAACATGATTGCTTTGATTTGTTTTTTTAGTCCTAATCTCACAGAAAAAAGTATAAATGGTATTTAAACATTTTTTCAAAAAGATTCATAGAAAAGAGGAAAAAAAGAAAGGGATTTTCAAATAATTGGATAATACATACAATCATAAGTTTTGATACAAAAACAAGGGGGTTACAAATGAAGAAAATTCTGTTTCTTATTGTGCTGTCGTTGTCACTAATGGGTTGCTCTAACCCACCTGATACGAAGAATGATGCTACTACAAAGCCTGCCGCTACAGATCAAACTAAGCCAGTATCTACAAATCAATCTAGTCAAGATGCAGCGAAATCTACCAATTCCACCGATTCAAAAACAACCGATCAAGCAACGAATTCTACAGATTCCAAGCAAGATTCAACGAAATCATCAAATTCTACATCGACTTCCTCTAATTCTACCGATTCAAAAACAACCGATTCCGTTAAAATTGTGAATGTATCAACGCCGGCGCCGAGAAATAGTATGGTAACTGTTACAGCAAAAGTTACGCCGCATGCAACAGCACAAATAACCGTAAATGATGGAAAGGATACAAACCATATCTCTGGCTTAGAAGCACGCAAAGCAGATGCAAATGGCACCGTATCCTGGTCATGGCATATTGCCGAAAAAGAGACGATTGGAACCGAATCGGTAAAGGTAACGTGTAATGGAGCAAGTGCATCCACGAAACTCAGCATCATTCAATAATTAGGAGCTGATTCAAAAGGGAGAATTCCCTTTTGAATCAACCTATTTCTCATAGCCTGCATTATTTTAATTTTGAAATAGTCCTAAAGCATCTTTAGGTTCTAAGGTGCTTTTTTTGTTATTCTTGTATTTATTTAATAATCAGGTGCATAATTTTGTTATATATGTATCAATTGTTTTAAAAAATGAAAAAATGTAAACAAATATTGAAATATGGTATTATTTTATAGTTGCAATATAGAAAATCGAGTAAAATAAAAATGATAGAAGATTAAGTGAATTTTACTTCAAGAGGAGTTGAATAGCTATGCCATTATTTTTCGTTATTTTTATTGTTCTTGTTCTTTTAGTTTTCTTTAGCTCGATTCGAATCATACAACAGTATCAACAAGGTGTAGTTCTTCGATTAGGGCGTTACAATCGTTCATTGGAGCCTGGTATTCAGTTTATCATTCCGATTGTTGATGCTGTGAAAACGGTAGATATGCGGATTCGAGTTGAAAATGTAGAAAATCAAGATATTATTACGAAGGATAGTGTACCAGTTACACTTAATGCGGTTGTTTACTATCAAGTTGTGGATGCACATAAAGCGCTTCTTGATGTAGAAAACTACAGAAAAGCAACTTCTACTGTAGCACAAACGATTCTTCGTTCTAACTTAGGTGCCCATACAATGCAGGAAATGCTTACGGAGCAAAAGAAGTTAGATGATATACTTAGAAAAGAATTGGATCAAGCTACTGAGCCATGGGGTATTAAAATTACAGGCGTTGAAATACGATCTATGGACTTACCGGAAGGCTTGCGCCGTGCAATGGCAAAAGAGGCCGAGGCGGAACGAGAACGTGTAGCTAAAGTTATTGCAGCTAAAGGGGAATTCGAAGCAGCTGAAAAACTTGCAGAAGCTGCAGAAGTAATCAGTAAACAGCCAGCGGCTATTCAGCTTCGTATGCTGCAAACCATGACAGAAATTGCAGCAGAAAAGAACAGTACTATCTTATTCCCGTTTGAAGTATCATCTGTAGCAAACTTATTAGCAAAAAAGCCACAAGAATAAGAAGATAAGTAAAAATCCCCCACTTCACCTTGGTGGGGGATTTTTACTTGGGGAAGTTCCACCTTATTCAATTGTATAAGGCTTTTCCTCTTGCTCTAACTCCCGCGATTCTTCGATATTTGTTTTACTACCTTTCATATGAACAGAACCACCCGCAAGACCTTCATTAATCATTCGATCAACATCTAGAAAGGCTTTGTCTTTCCCTTCATGTAATGTATCTGTATCTCTACATTCAATTCCTTCATAGCCTTGCGTGTCATTCTCTTTTTTCATTTTATATCCTCCTCGGTACAGTGTACGATTCCTGCCTATTTGTACGAATGTACTTAGTATGTAAAAGAGGAGGAAGGATTATTCACTTAGTTTTTCTGATCCATGATAAATACCAAACCTGCTGGTCAAGTATAGGCTTGTTCAATTATTCTGTTTTTATTACATGCCAGCCGCCATCTGTTGGAGGTGTTCTAGGTGGTTTAGGTGGGATTGGCTGCGACTTCGGTTGTGCTTTTGGTTCAACTTCTGTTTTTTCTTTAGGTGCAAGCACGGGCTTGCTTACGGGTTTTGGTTCTGGTTCCATTACTTCTTCTGGTTCTGGTTTCGCTACTTCTTTTGGCATAGCAGCTTCCTCATTAAATCCAGTATCTATTACATAGTTTTCAATACTCCATATGCCAGCTTTTGTAGATTGGGTATGTTCTTGAATCGCACGGAAAAGATCTAAATATTTCGTATTTGACGGATTCGAAGCAGTGCGAGCAAAGCCTTTATCTAACAGTGTTCCATTAAATAATTGCTTATCTAGCCATACATAAGCAATGAGTTGTCCATCTTGATCTCGATTTTGCGCATCAAATTCTAATCCGATTTGCTTTCCAGTCAATTCTTGTTTTGTAAAGTTACTTGCTTCAAGCCCCCATGGCTGTGCAGTCTTATTTTGATCCTCTATTTGCGGTGTATCAATGAGAAGCATGTGAACAATTTCGTCTTTTCCATCTATTTTTACTTTGATCGTATCGCCATTCAAAACTTCTGTTACATCTACTGGTGTTACGACAGGCTTAACAATGGAATATCCAGCGATTTCATAGGTCAGTACTTCTTTTTTTGCTTCGTTTGTTGTCTCCGCTTGCGGGTGCTGATCCGAACTAGCATTTTGATTGGTGTTGTATACAGCAGAGCAGGATCCTAGAAGAAGAACAAAAGGGATGCCTATGTATATCAAAAAATAGGAGTTTATTTGTTTATTCCATAGCTTATTGTGACGTGGTAATAGGGTAAGGAAAAATGTTTGAATCTTTTTTAGTTTGTTACCCGTCATGGAAATCCTCCTTATTTCATTTCTTGAAATACATTTTTCACTTTACTTGCCACATAGCCGCTGCCACCACGATTTTGTACATCTTCAATCATCATTGCAACGATCATATTCGGAGAATCTGCGTTATAGCCGATAAACCAGCCGTTCTCTGTTCCTGTTTCGTCCTTTGCTTGTTTTAATTCTGCTGTTCCCGTTTTTCCTGCTAGCGTCATTCCGTCCATTTTAGCATTTTTTCCAGTTCCTTCAGGATTGTTGACAACAGCGATTAACTCTTTATTTATCAAGTCAGCGTTTTCTTTTGATATGACACCTGTTTTCCATACTTTATTTGCATTTTCACCTTGTAACAAGGATGGGTATGGAATATTTCCGCCGTTTACAAACGGTGCATAGGAAAGCGCAGCCTGCAGTGATGTGAGGACAACTTCTCCTTGACCATATGAAGTGTCGGCTAGCTGAATATCATTTTTGATGTCACCTAATTTTGAATCCTGAAATGGATATTCGAGCGGAAGCTTTTCACCAAGTCCAAAGTTTTTTGCCCCTTCAACAAATTTGTCTTTGCCAATTTTTAACCCAGCTTGGGCAAAATAAATATTATCCGAGTTGATCATGGCAGTATCTAAGTTGACCGGGTTTACATCATGCACTCGCGTGACGTAGTAATTTCCCCAAGACGCATCTTTCGCCCACTGTAATCCTGAAATATTGACTGCTTCGGCAGGCTGCAGTGTTTTTGTCTGTAAGCCAATTGTAGCGGTGATCGGTTTAAATATAGAACCAGGCGTATAGGCTTTTGAAAAGCGATTCATCATCGGTTTTTTCGGGTCATTGTTTAATGCTTGCCAATCGGCATTCTTTAATCCTCTTACAAACCCATTTGGATCATAGGATGGGCTGCTTACTAGTGCAAGTACTTCTCCTGTTTTTGGCTCAACTGCTGCAGCAGTACCTGCATCTTGACTCATTTGATTATAGATGGATTGCTGCAGATGACTATCGATATTTACGGTAATAGATTGACCATCTTTTTGTTTTTTCTCTGCCAGCGTTTCTTTTTCCTTGCCTGACGCATCTGTAATGTAGATACGTCCGCCATTTTCACCCTTTAGCTTAGCTTCGTATACCTGCTCCAATCCAGCCTTACCCACTACATCACCTGTTTGGTACCCATGTAATATCTTTAAATCATCGGTATTTACTTCCCCAATGTAGCCAGTTAAATGGGCAGCTGCCTCTTTTAATGGATATGTCCGCACTGGTACAGACTTTGTAGCCACACCAGCTAAGCTAACGTAATCTGTAATATTTGCCGAATCAGGAAGATATGCTAGTGGAACAAAAAGGGAAGGCTGTACCCATTTTTCTTTTAGCTTATTGTTAATTGTATTAACGGAAATTCCTAGCTTTGTAGCTAATTCTTGCTTCGTTTGCTCCCCATTATCGCCGAGCTTTCCTGGTACGATTCCAACCTGAGTAGCATTCCCATTTACAGCAAGTCCCTGACCGTTACGATCGAGAATTTCCCCGCGTTTTGCTTTATAGGTTTGAATCCCAATTTTATCTCCTTCCTTCATCGAAGGGAAAATGAGTGAGGGATTCCATTCTACTTTCCATACATTTTTCTTATTTTGTACTTCTTTGACGAGTGGAAGATTATGATTAAACGAAATTTCTCCAGCTACTGTATTTAGTTTTGCGGAGAAAGGAAGTGTGATTTTTCCGTTTTGTTCTTGATTTTTTGTTTTTGAATCAACACTACCTGTTGCAATTTGTGTAACTTCCATATCCTTGTATATTTTTTGATAGCGCTTAACAAAATCATCTTTAGAAATGGCTGCCTGAGATGCGCTCGAAAGCTGATCGTACATCACATCAAATTTTTGTTCATTCCATGCCTTTGTATATGCTTGAAGCGTTTGCTCAGGTGTTGATTCTTGTCCACAACCTACTAATAGAATAAATAAGCCGATAATCATTAGGTATATTTTCTTCATTTTCCTCCTCCTACCAATTCAATTATATCTATAAGTCTACAATAATAAACAAAAAATACAAATTTATCAATTTGTATTTTTGTAGGTTTGTAACGTGGATAAAGTATAAATGTTATATAGGAAAAATGTTTAAAAGCTGTAACATTTTTTCCTGAATTGCGGTGTTATAATCAGTTCTGGTAAAAGAAATAGGAGAAAAAACCTATAAAATGGAGGCTTTCACATGTGGGTAATCACTGTTCATTCAGAAGACCAAACAACAATGTTTGAGTTTGACACATTAAAAGAAGCGAAAGAAGTATTTGAAAAAATTAAGGGTGTCAAATATCTTTCACAAGTTATCTACTTTAATGATACAAATATAGCACCAGCGGTTTAAATTATTCTAAAATAATATAAAACACCATGATGATTCATCATGTTTATCAGCCTTAGATTGGTTTACAATCTAAGGCTATTTTATTTTGTAAATAACAAGGTGAGAGAGAAGATGAAAGAGAATCTAGTATGAACGAGTATACAACGAACATACCACTGCAGGACTTATCTGTTTTTTTTGTATCATTCTCGGAGGGTGGAGCGTCTTATTTAACCGTCCAGAAAAAAGAGGCGATACAGATTATATGGTGCTGTGCTTCGTGTTTTGTTACCGTTACATTATTTTTTGCTGCATACATGCTTTAACACATAATCGGTAAAGAATGGGAGGAACTACTATAGTGAAATCATTTCAAGTAGGTCAGGTATGGTGGATTGTAGCAAGAGAACACGAACCAGAGGCGCAAATAATCATACTTGGTGTAGAACCATTTCAAGATTCAACTGTCGTTCATGTTCAAATAGTAGGGATCCAAATGGAAGGTTTAGATGGAGAGATTCTTACGGAGGTAGGGCATGTACCAGTATTTGAAAATAGAGTAAGAGCAAGTATACGTACCTATGAAGGAGAAACAGAGGTCAAGGATTTTGAAGCGATTGAGTATTGGAGAAATGCTGGCGGTGGTGTGTTTGATAAATGCTTGGCGGAAATTGTAAACTACATTGAGAAGACATTACAAGAGGAATCATAACCTTCAGCGAGCTTGTTTTGTATCATTTTGTCAAAGGAAACGAAAATGCAAGATGTAAAAATCAAATCAGTTTTGCTTGAAGACAAGCTGCATCCATAGTATATTAGAAATTATTGTAGTCTATAACGTAATAGATAATGATATAATGAATCTACGATTAAAAATGTAAAGTACATCATTACTTTATAACTGTCTAGGAGTGAGTAATAGTGAAGATTAAGAGTGTTACATTCGATAAGGATCAAAACGGTGAAATCCAATTTAAAAATAATAGAGTGATTCTCTATTTAGATATGGAAAAGGGAGGAACCGTACTTCTTTTCTGTGAAGTAAATCCGGATGAACATACAATCAAGGCAAACAATGTATCACATAAGGGATTGTGGTGCCCTTGTTGCCATACAAGAAATACATCCACATGTCCAAGCTTATACAGCAAGAAAAATACATTGTTGCGTGAAGCATATGACTTTATAGAACAACATTCCGATACGAAATTCTCTACTCTTACAGGTCCATTACAGGCTATATAAGAAAGATGGAAAGGTGTCATACAAAATGGCACCTTTTTAAATTTGTCTGCTTGATCCCCGGACCCCGCCTCGTTTTTCAAAATGACGAGATAAACTTCAAAAAATGGAAAATAATGTTATGTTAAGATACTTTAAGTAAAATGTTGAAAACTTTACGAAAACAACAAATTAGACTGCATCATTGTAGTTAGCTCCTATTATTAGCTATTTTTCTGTAAAGCTTAATCAGGTTCTTGCATTATGAATCTTTATTTCAAAATATTTGTCAGAAATACTATATAAAAATTTCTATGAAAATAGTAATATAAAAAAGTAGTGAAGAGGGACATTTGTTACGTATCCTTTTCATTAGAACGGATCATAAAGGATGCACAAAGTTAGACCTCTTCTAACTACAAGATTACTATATTCAAGGAGAGGATGTGCAGGAGTGAGGAAGTTTTGGCTAACTGCATGTACCGTTGCTACGGTTTACGGTGCCCAGACAGTACCTATTTCATTTGTGAACATGACAAGCTCCGTTTTGGCAGCTAGTACGGTCGCAAATGAGCAAGCAGTAAATTTGGATGGTATGATTGGTGATAACATGAGCGGCAATGGCGTATGGTCCGTGCCATACGGTTTGCAAGGGGCAAGTTACGTAGGAGACGTTACGATGTACAGTGGTACGTTAGTTCATGTTATAGGAAGTGCCCAGGTTAACAATGTGCTATGGTATCATGTCCAGGTGAATGGGAAAGACGGAGGCTGGCTTGACGGCAAGGTTCTAAATGCTGCAACGAATGTGAGCCAGAATCAGCTAATCGTTACTACATCAGGAAATGCAGTATGGTCCATTCCGTACGGTTTAAATGGTGCGAGCTATATCGGCTCTACGAATGATTATGTTGGAAAAGACATAAAGCTGGTTCAGAAATTAACGATAGGAAATGTAGTATGGTATCAATTTAGCGTAAATGATCAAGTCGTTGGCTGGCTCGATAGTCGCGCGTTAAGTGGTCTGACCAATTTGCAGACTATTTATCAGACGGCTGTGATGGGCGCGACAAAGGTCAATGGTATATGGTCCATGCCATATGGTCTATCAGGTGCAAATTATTTAGGCCAGACAGATCAATATGCTTTTCGAGATCTGCAATTACTCGAGAGCGCTACATATGGAAATGTACAATGGTATAAGTTTAGTTTAGATGGTAAAGTGATTGGCTGGATTAGCAGCAATGCATTAGACAATGGGGCAGTAAAACCAGCAAACTTTTCTGTTACAATCGGAAGCACGCCTAACGGAATATGGACCGTACCGTACGGCATTACTGGCGCTCAGTATGTAGCAAGTACAAGTGATTATACCTATCAAACACTTCAAGTTGTGAAGACTGCTACAATAGGAAATGTTACATGGGATCAAGTAGAAAAAGACGGTAAACTGTTAGGCTGGATCGATAATGGGACGGCACTGACAGATTTAACAAATGTGAAAGATGAGAATCGCTCTGCGGTAATTGCTCCATCTACAAAAGGTGATGCAATATGGACCTTACCATATGGGGAATATGGTGCAAGCTATGTAGCGCCTACAAATAATTATAGCTTTCAAATGGTGCAAATTGTACAAAGTGCAACAAAAGGAACAACCACTTGGAACAAAATTAAGCAAGGCGATCGCATTTTAGGCTGGGTCGATGCAAATGTATTTTCTACGCAAAATGCATTTACACAGCTAGATCCAAATGGAGAGGTACATTATAATTGGGTCTCTGGAGGTCCTGCTGGTTTTCCTTCTGATCAGTTCCAAGGAGACTTCTTGCAGACGAAACAACTGTCTGGAGGAGATTATTTCGTTCAGACGTTTGCGGATGACGGTGTAAAAGTTTCCGTTGATAATAATTCAGTTATTGATCGCTGGACAGCAGCTGCTGGTCAAACCGATTATGCTTATTTACAAAATGTAGCAGCAGGCACACACACCATTCATACGCAATATTATCAAAATGGTGGGGGCGCAGCTCTTTTCTCAGATGTCGTACCATTTGGTAACTGGCTCGCTTATTATTATCCAAATGAAACACTTTCTGGATATCCAGTTGCAGCAAAAACTCTTTCACAGGCAGCAAATGGCGGTCTTCAAGATGATAACGGCTATGAAGGTTCTCCAGCGCAAGGAGTACCAGGAACTCACTTCTCAGCACGTTATGTCACAGCCGAGCATCTGAAAGCTGGCCAGTATCTTCTATACACGGGAGCAGATGATGGTGTTCGTGTATATGTAGATGGACAAAAGGTTGCAGATACATGGGGATATAATACTTACGATGAACAAGCGTCAAGAATCAATATTTACGATAACCCAAATGCAGCGAATGGTTTAGCTGATGTGCACAGAATTGAAGTAGAATACATGCAAGGTACAGGATCTAGTAAAGTTACGACAACACTGAAACCTGCCTATACTTTCATCGATGTTTCACACTGGGAAGGAAATAGTATAGATTGGAATCAAGTAAAGCAATCTGGTATTAATGCTTCTTATATGAAAGCAACAGAAGGTGTAACGTATACAGATCCTAATTACTTCCAATATGTGAAGGATGCTTCTTCTGCAGGTCTTTTAGTCGGTGCTTATCATTTTGCACATCCAGAACAAGATGATGCGATATCAGAAGCAAAGCATTTTGTTGATGTACTAAACCAAGCTCATACCGATTTAATGCCTGTACTCGATCTTGAATCACCATCTGGCCCAACGAGTACATTAACAGGTTCTTATGTTTCAAACTGGGCACGTACCTTTATTAATTACGTACAACAGCAAACTGGGAAACGCGTTATGCTCTATACAGGTCGCTGGTATGTAAATGGCTTTAACCTAACTGGACTTGGCGATGTTCCCCTTTGGATTTCTAAGTATAGTTCAACCATTCCTTCTACATTAAGTGATTGGAACGGCTGGAATTCTTGGCAATACACAGACAGTGGGACTGTTAATGGAGTAGGAACTGTGGATATGAATGTGACCACTTCGTTAGATGGACTAAAATAGTTTCACTTCTTAGCTTAATAAAAGAATCATAGAGACCACTGAAACCGTACGATGTTTCAGTGGTCTCTTTTCATGAAAAGGAACAGTTGTTTTTATTAGTAGGAGATATGAAATCTATACAAATTTTAAATATATGTATGTTTGGTAAATAGGAAGGAGAGCATTTATCAAAAAAAAGCAGCTGAAAAGGATATAAATTTTCAGCTGCTTCATCTCTTTTAGAATAGATTCGATTATTCCCCTAGTTCTACGTTGTGATACACTTGTTGAACATCTTCTAAATCTTCTATAGCATCAATCATTTTTTCAAATTTTGCTTGTGCTTCTTCATCTAGGGTTACATAATTTTGCGCTAGCATGGTTAGCTCAGACACAACAAATTCTGTAATTCCAGCATTCTTAAACGCTTCTTGTAAAGCATTGAATTGATCTGGTTCAGCATATACGATCACGGAATCTTCTTCCTCGATAATGTCACGGGCATCTACGTCCGCTTCCATTAATAGCTCTAATACGTCATCTGCTGTTTTTCCTTCAATTCCGATAACAGCTGTTGCGTCAAACATATAGGCAACTGATCCGCTGACTCCCATGTTACCGCCGTTTTTCCCAAAGGCAGCACGTACATCTGATGCAGTACGGTTTACGTTATTTGTTAGGGCATCTACAATAACCATTGAGCCGTTTGGACCGAAGCCTTCATAGCGAAGTCTATCGTAATTTTCATCTGATCCGCCTTTTGCTTTTTCAATCGCACGATCAATAATCGTTTTTGGTACACTGTATGTTTTTGCACGTTCTAGTACAAATCTCAAAGCTTGATTTCCTTCAGGATCTGGTTCACCCTGCTTAGCAGCTACATAAATTTCGCGACCGAACTTAGCATAAATCCGACTTGTATTTGAATCTTTTGATGCTTTTTTTTCTTTAATATTATTCCACTTACGACCCATAATGAACACTCTCTTTCCAGTTTAAATCTATATAATAAACCTGCTATACGATCTCTTCAATATTACGATTAAATAATTGAAGATGATATCCACCTGAATATTATACCTCAAATGTAGAATGAGTTACGAATAATAATGAAAAATAGAGGGAGTATAGTAACAAATTGTTCATATATAAGTTTTCCAATTGTGATTTTAATCACACCTCTTCTAAATAGGATTACGTATAATCATAGTGTAAATGATGATAACTAATGATAATAACTTTGGGAGGTACGACAAGATGAGTACAGTAACTCTTTATGAAAAATATGGCGGCGAAGAAACAATTGGGAAAGTAGTGGAGTATTTCTATGAACTTGTGCTAGCAGATGATACTGTTAATTCATTTTTTAATAATACCGATATGCAGAAGCAAATTCGTCATCAAACAAAATTTATTAGTTTTGCTTTAGGTGGTCCGAATCAATATTCAGGAATGTCTATGGCTAAGGCACATGAAGGAATGAATTTACAACCGGAACACTTTAATGCCATTGCTACACATTTGCACGATGCACTGGCTCATTTTGGTGTTCTAGAATCAGACATTGACCAAGCCCTTACCACAGTTGCTTCTTTACGTGATGATATTTTGTATAAATAAATGGTTGCCTACAAAAAGGGTGCTCATTCTAGGAGAGCACCCTTTTTGTATATAAATATATGGGATTAGACTAATTTAATTCTTTCAAATGGCTTTTTGCATGATAAGGAATCAATTCTTCTCCATTTTTCAGGCGGTGTAGAAAATCAGGATTAGCGATGAGTGGACGTCCAAAGGCAGCAACGTCAATTGTTCCTTCGGCAATTGCGGTCTCAGCAGTTTCAGGAGTTATATTTCCAACCCCGATACTAATACCATCCCAATATTTTCGTACAAGCTGATGCAGGGTTAATCCATCAGCAATTGGTTTTGTAAATTCCATCGTTGAAGGATGAATCATCTTTACGCCAGTTTCCTTGAAGGCTTCGATAAAGGTTTGGATGGCCTTTTCTGGATCGTCCCACATATAATCAGGTTGATCAATTTTAAGAGCAGAAAAACGAATGAGCGTACGATCAGCGCCTATTGCCTCGATGACGCTTGTTAATACTTCTTTCATGAAAGTGAGACGGTTTGAAAGATCGCCGCCATATCGATCCGTTCGATGATTGGAAATATCGGAGTTGAATTGGTCAATTAAATAGCCGTGTGCACCGTGTATTTCCACACCATCAAAGCCTGCATCGATGGCATTTTTAGCAGCTTGTGCATATTGTTGGATAACCTCTTTAATATCTTCGATGCTCATTTCTTCTGGTATATCAAATGATTTTCCAAACCGAGATACTTTTCCTTCAGCGCGAATGGCAGAAGGAGCTTGCGGAGGTAAGTTTCCGGCAAGTTCATGATGGCTTGCTCTTCCTACATGCCAAATTTGTGCGATGATCGTTCCGCCTTCTTGGTGAACGGCTTCCGTTACCTTCTTCCATGCATTTATTTGCTCCTTTGTATAAATGCCAGGAACTCCAGGATTTCCTTTTGCACGCGGGCTAATAACAACGCCTTCAGTAATAATAAGACCAATTCCATCTGCAGCACGGCGGCGATAATATTCCACAACATCTTCCCCGACTACTCCTGTTTGATTATCAGCAAAACAGCGCGTCATTGGTGCCATCGCTGTTCGAGAACGTAAATTCCAAGCCTCGATTTTCACAGGAGCAATAAGCTTACTAATCATCGTATGCGTCATTATGTATTCCTCCCATTCCTTCTAATCTATTTTCGCTAGCTAACAAAAAATTAGCTGTGTAATTTAGAATAACGTCATTTTACAGAAATTACAAATTATATACTCATAGAAAGTGAGAGAAAATCCATCGATATATATTTGATATAATAAGAAATAAATGTATGTACTAGGGGAGGGGAGTAAAGCTTGGTAAACGTTTACGGATTTACAGTAGATAATCAGACAAGGTGTAAGCATTATGCAACCGAGAAAGACATTATTGCTATCAAATTCAAATGCTGTAATACATATTATCCATGCTACAAATGTCATGAGGAATGCGAAGATCATCCCATCGTCGTATGGAAGAAAGAAGAATTCGATAAGCTTGCTATTCTTTGCGGCGTTTGCAAAACAGAACATACGATTCAACAATATATGCATGCCAATCATTGCTTGCATTGCGGTTCAACGTTTAATGAAGGGTGTAGAAAGCACTATCATCTTTACTTTGAATACAATGAAAATCAATACGATCAAGTATGAAATATACTTCAGGAGATGGAACGATGAACTTTGTTTTTGATTTAGATGGAACCATTTGTTTTCAAGGGCGGCCTGTATCAGAGCCTATTTTGAAATGTTTAGAAAACATCAATCGAGAAGGACACCAAGTTATATTCGCATCTGCACGGCCAATTAGAGATTTATTACCTATTTTGCCTACACGATTTCATTCGTATCCGATGATTGGCGGGAATGGTTCTTTACTCTATAAAAATGGGAAACTGTTACACTCGGTTTGTTTTCCGAACGAACAAATTGAAGATATAAAACGACTTATACATAAGTATAGTGCAACCTATTTAATCGATGGAGAATGGAATTATGCGTACACTGGAAGTCGGAATCATCCTATTTTACAACATGTAGATCCGTATCATTTAGCTGAACAAGTGGAAGTACAAAGCTTAGAAAAAATCATAAAAGTGTTACTTCTATCTGCTTCCGACTTTTCTTCTCTTGATCAAGAATTGCAAACTCATCAAGTCGTTATTCATAAACATAAAAATGAGAATGTTCTTGATATTAGTCCGCAAGGGATACATAAATGGAGTGCGTTACGCGAATTAGGAATTCCAGAACAAGAATATATTGCGTTCGGAAATGATGCGAATGACATCACGATGTTTCAGCACGCGAAACATACGGTAATGATAGGACATCATGAATCACTTGCCGTGTATGCAAATGAATCGATTCCACATACAGAGGATATAGAAGAACGGATTATAGAAAAGGTATATGGATTGGCGAAGAATGTTAAGGTAGAATTGGGCATTACAAAAAGCTAATAGAAAAAACATAGATAACGGGTGCCTAGACCCGTTATCTTATTCATATGAAATGAGTAACTTATGCTGCGATGCCGTATGTAAATCACGGTAGATTCGATTGAGGTTCGTATGTTCCATAATTGCATCCATTCCAAGGTATCGGAATAGTACTTGGGCGCCTTGCACGGCGTGATGCGCAACCTTTTTACATTGTAAGTTAATCTCGCATAATTCATCATCTGTTGATTCGGCCCCACTTACATGCGTTTGCCATGATGCTTCAATCGCAAGGAAAAAGTCGCGTACTGCTTGCGTGAAAGGTGCTTCCATTTCTTCTATTTTGTCTATTACAAACTGAAAACGGTTAGAATCCCATGTATCTCTTTTTCGAAAGGAATGTGCTTTTGCTTCGTCAAAAAAGTGTCTTGCAATTCCAATTGTAGTAGAGGCAATATTGGCTTCTGCAAATGGAATGAACGGATAATGGAACACAGGATGATCATAGTAGTAATGCGGCTTTGCCACATCAAATGTTCTTTCTTCCGGAACAAACGCGCTCGTAACATGAATGGTATGGCTACCTGTTGCTTTCAATCCAAAGGCATGCCAGTCTTTTTCAATTTCTACCTGTTCTGGTGTAAAAATAAAAGCTCGAATGGATCCATTCTTTTCATCGTCTGTTTCAAGGCGGCAATTTGCTGTAAACACAGAAGCATGTACTGAACCGCTGCAATAGCTCCAGTTTCCAGTTACAAGATAGCCCCCATCAATTTTTTTCGCAATTCCTGTTGGCCGGTCGCTTCCGGCGATAAAAACATCACGCTTAGAAAAAATATCAGTAGCAACATCTGGCAACATGGTTGTAACAAAAAAACCTGCACCCGAACCAATTTGTACAAGCCAACCAAAACTCCCATCAATCCAAGCAGCTTCCTCAAACATCTTAATTGCTTTTGGAAACGGCGTCATGTTTCCATGTAATTCATTTGGAATAAACAATTTAAATAAACGTTGTTCATAGATGATCTCAAGAACTTCAGGAGTCAATGTGCCGAGCTTTTCCATTCTATCAATCTCATTTCGAATAACCTGAACGGTTTGTTCATCAAACACGGGTATCATCCTCTTTTTTTATTTTAGTGAAACAAAGATAATCTGTTACGTATAGGAGTAACCTAATCTAATTATAACATTTGGATAAACAGTACTAATCAAGACTGTTGACTATTATCATCTTACTGTATATATTGAGTATATACAGTATAAACAATTAGGGGTTGGAAATGGATATTATACTTTTGAATTCAGCAGATCATCCTATTTATCAGCAAATTAAAGATCAAATAATTGAACAGATATTGACGGGAGATTTGCCTGAGGGAGAACAACTCCCGTCGATACGCATGCTTGCGAAAGAGCTGAAAATTAGTGTGATTACAACAAAACGAGCCTATGAGGAGTTGGAAAAGGAAGGATACATTGATACTGTTCCGGGGAAAGGATCGTTTGTTTCCTTCCATAATAAGGAAATCTTAAAACAGAAACAACTGCAAAGCATCCAAGTTCAATTCAAACAAATTGTTCGTGATGCGAAAAAATATGAAATGACGCTAGAACAGATGATTGAATGTATTAAGCAATGCTATGAGGAGGAATAACAATGGAAACCATTTTGGAACTAGAACATGTGCATAAGAAGTTTAAGGACTTTGCCTTGCAGGATGTGAGTTTTTCTCTAAAAAAAGGATATATTATGGGCTTTATTGGCCCAAATGGTGCAGGTAAGAGTACGATTATTCGCTGTATTATGGATTTGATTCATATCGATAGCGGCAATATTAAATTATTTGGTCAAAATTATCATGATCATGTAACTGCTTTAAAACAGCGAATTGGGTTTGTTTATGATCAAGACGTATTTTTTGAGGATTTGACAGTCGAGGCAAACAAACGAATTGTCGCTTCATTTTACGATCAATGGGACAATGAGGTCTTTTATCGGTATGTAAAAGAGTTTGAAATACCTCTTAAGAAGCCCGTAAAAACCTTATCAAAGGGAACGAAGATGAAATTAGCTTTGGCTGTTGCACTTTCTCACCACGCTGATTTGATTATTATGGATGAACCTACATCGGGGCTGGATCCGGTTTTTCGAAAAGAATTACTTGATGTTTTACAGGATGTAATTCAGGACGAAAACAAAGCAATCTTTTTCTCTACACATATCACTACTGATTTGGAGCAAGTGGCAGATTATATAACGTTTATATTAGATGGACAGATCGTATTGTGCCAAGAGACAGAGGAATTGATGGATGCATATACCCTTGTCAAAGGACCGGTAAGTTTGAAAGAAGAGATACAGGCATGCATTCCCATTGGTTTTAAGGAAACATCAGTAGGGTTCGAAGCGTTTTTGAAAAAAGAGAATACGAGAAACCTATCAAATTCGAACATTCGCTTTGATAGACCAACGTTAGAGGAAATTATGTATTACATGGTAAAGTCGTACAAATGTTAAGAAATCATACTAGTTGGGAAAGGAGTCTTCCTCCATGCTTCATTTAATAATAAAAGATATGTACACACAAAGAAAAATTGCTTATGTAGCCCCCATTTTCTTATTACCCTATTTTTTAACAATGGGCAAAAATATTCCTAGTACTGGGATTTACGCAAGCATAATCTATAGCTTAGCTATTGCTTTTATCGCTTACTTTATGGCGCTGTATTCTAATTTTAATACAAACGAAGGCGAAAACGTGCAAAGTCGGCTGATACTAAGCTTGCCCATCAAGAGAAAAACGGTCATTCATGCGAAATATATCATGGTCAGTGTGTGGTGGCTGCTTAGCTTTCTTTCCTCTTTCTTACTATTAATCATCTTACGAGTTGTGTTTCATATTGAAGGGATCCAAATTCTCAATATTCGAATTGTGATGTTTTCCTTATGTTTCACGTATATCTTAACGGGTGTTTTTTATCCGATTCATTTTCGATTTGGTTATAGAGTAGGTACCTTCCTTGGGATTGCGATGTTTTTTGCTATATCGAGCGGACTAGGAAAGCTATTATCATTAAATAAAGATACAACGATTGTTTCGGGACTCCTAGAACGGCCAACAGTGTCTCTTGTTGTTATTACATTTATTTTTGTACTGGTTTCCTATTTTATATCTGTCTCTGTTTTTGAGAAAAAAGACTTTTAACATAACTGTTAAATGAAGGGGAATGGCAAAATGAATGTATTCAAGAACAAGCTGTTTTCATATGTCTTTGCTATTATTCTAGCTGTGATCGCAGTTTTACAAGCAATTGAAAAAAATATACTAGCAATTTTCCCATTGATTTGTGCTATTATTACTTTCGTCAAAGCGCTCCGGATGAAAGATGAATAAAAATCTAAAAAGCTAGTACTATGTTTCTGATCACTAGAAAAAAGGAAAAACTATTCCTGGTGATCAGAATTTTTTTGTCAGCCCAAGATAACTTATTTTTTATCTATACATAAAATTTATATAAGTTTAATTTTTTTATACTAGACTTAAAAAGTTTCCCGAGGTAAAATGTTGTTTGAAGATATTATTACTATGCTGATTGTGAAAAATAGATAACTAACATAAAAGAAGAGAAGATTTATTTTTTTTGGTTTCAAATTTGACCTGGGGCAAAAAAGTAGAGATAGACCAAGAAAGGAGAGCAAATAAAGTGACAGAGTTAAGATTAGGGAATCAGACGAAGAGTGTTATGAAAAACGATAAAACAGTTATTGCCTGTAGGGCCGCGATTTTAGGAGAACGTAAAGGGATTCGAGCGATTTTACCGTTTATTGGACCTGCATTTGTCGCCTCGATTGCATATATAGATCCAGGTAATTTTGCAACGAATATTCAGAGCGGATCGCAATTTGGATATAAGATGTTATGGGTAGTAGTATTAGCCAACGTTATGGCAATGTTATTTCAGAATTTGTCTGCAAAGCTTGGGATTGCAACAGGAAGAAATCTTCCTGAACTATGTCGGGATACATTTCCTAAATGGTTATCGTATACCTTGTGGGTATGCTCGGAAATCGCAGCGATGGCAACCGATATTGCTGAATTTCTTGGTGCCACGATAGGTTTGCATTTATTATTTGGGATGCCGATGATTTATGCGACTGTCCTAACAGGAATTGCTACTTATTTAATTTTAACCCTTGAAAAGTTTGGATTTCGTCCATTAGAAAAGTTTATTGCTGCTTTTGCTATACTGATTGGTTTATGTTATATCGTCGAGACATTTTTTTCGAAGCCAAGTTTCTCACAAATTGCTTACCATAGCGTTGTTCCTTGGCTTGGGAATAAGGAGAGTTTATTGCTTGCTGTTGGTGTCATTGGGGCAACGGTTATGCCGCATGCTATTTATCTTCACTCTAGCCTAACGCAAAGTCGTATCATACCGAGAAATGAGCAAGAGGCGGTGAAAATCAACCGCTTTAGTACGAAAGAAATCTTGATTGCAATGTCGTTTGCAGGATTTATTAATCTTGCTATGATGTACATGGCAGCATCTGTGTTTAATGGATCAGG
Source organism: Ectobacillus polymachus (assembly GCF_048159605.1). NCBI lineage: Bacteria > Bacillati > Bacillota > Bacilli > Caryophanales > Bacillaceae > Ectobacillus > Ectobacillus polymachus. Next base: position 313,117 of record NZ_JBLREB010000001.1, read on the forward strand.
TAATGATCAAATTGCCGATATAAGCACTGCATATATGACTTTAACGCCGCTATTAGGATCTGCAGCAGCGAGCGTATTTTTAATTTCGCTTCTCGCATCAGGAATTTCAAGCTCTGTTGTCGGTACGATGGCGGGGCAAGTGATTATGCAAGGGTTTGTTGGCTTTTCAATTCCGTTATGGCTTAGACGGGTCATTACGATGCTTCCAACGTTTATCATTGTGTTAATAGGAGTAGACCCAACGAAGACGCTTATCATTAGTCAGGTTGTACTAAGCATTGTTCTTCCTCAGCCTATTATTGCATTAATTTATTTCACGAGCCGAAAAAAATTAATGGGAGTTTTAGTGAATCGAAAAAGTACGAATGTTCTTGCTGTACTTGCATCTGGAATCATCATTCTTTTGAATTTCGTACTTATCTATCAAACGTTAGTAGGCTAAGCGTACAAGAGTATTACGGAACTTTCCATCAGCAGGGGAATCCTGCTGATTTTTTTTCGTTATGATAGTAAGTTCTTCACTGCATAAAACTTAATATGGTAGGTATTAGCACATTCCCTGGTCATTTCGAATACAATACTTTAGATGTTGTGAAGGGGGAATAGGGATGAATTTCGGACTTTTGCTCCAAATGGTTGCAATCGGTGCTGCAGCGAATTTGGATAATGCAGGAGTAGGAGTTGCCTATGGAATAAAGCAAATAAAAATTCCTTTTTCGGCAAACTCCATGATTGCACTAATCGGATTTTTATTTGCACTAGTGGGAGGAATATTTGGAAATTGGATTTCCCATTGGTTGCCTTTATTTGTTTGTAATTTTATTGGTATGGTTGTACTCGTTTCTGTAGGAACGTGGGTACTTATCCAGCCATTACTTGAGAAAAAAGCAAGAGAGCAATCGTCCGATCGTAATTTGCTTTTGCAAATTTTACAAAATCCTGAAGATGCAGATTTAGATGCCTCAAAATCCGTAGGCTTTCTGGAATCCATCATACTGGGAATCGCTCTATCCATCAATAATTTAGCAGGCGGATTTGATGCAGGTATTATTCATTTAAATATTTGGATTTCATCGTTAATTTCGGGAGCATTCAGTTTTATGTGTGTAGGTTTTTGTGCTTATCTAGGGGCAAAATATGCTACTGAAAAACTAGGCAAGAAAGCCAATGTAATCTCCGGTATTCTTCTAATTTTGGTCGGCCTTCATCAAGTCTTAAGCTAGTTTTTTGGGTGTATCATTACGAAGACAAGAAAGAAGTGAAACTTCTAGGTAGGGGAAGTTTCACTTATACATAAATTGAGAGTAGACGATAGAAGACTAAGTTTTTGAAGATGTGTATTTTTTTCGTATTAAACCAACAAACAAAAGAAAAAGCGGAATGATCATTTCTAGAAAAGGAACGAAAAAAGATCCTGCGGTAGAAAAAAAGTGAGCAATTTCTTGATAACTTGGGGCGATCCATATACTAAATAATACTTGGAGAAATCCCAATGGAAGTACAAATAATTTGTAATCAGACACATTCAGCACTTGGGCTGTCCCTAGCACAAGTGCATAATACAAGAGCGAAAACTTAACAAATACACCGGTAATCCAGACGGCAACGCTAATCGCTTCAACGTGCTCAAAGAAATGAACAAGACTGATATACTTGACAGCTTTCATAACTGGATATAATTTATCTTGTGTAATATCACCAAGTACAAAAACGGTAGTTAAATTTGTAATCGCCATCGTTAGTGTAATAGCTATAACCGAGATTGAACTCCATTTCCATTCCTTTCCTTTATCTTTCAAAAAAGGCAGCAAAAAGGAGAGGTAAAGAAAATCACTAAACCACAACATAAGAAAAAAAGCTCCTTGTAAAGACGGTAGAATTCCATTTCCCATGATAGGAAGAATATTTTGTGGTTCCATATCCGGCAGGAGCATCACCGTCACGAGTAGAAGAGGAAGCGCAAACACGGGGAGAAAAACCAGTGCTGCACGTGCCAGTACTTCTAGGCCACCGAAAATAGCAAATGCACTAATTAGAGTCATACTAGCAATTATCACGATGATTGGAGTTTTTGGAAGAACGGTGCTAACGATGAATTCACCATACTCCCGTAGAACAATGCCGCTATTGAAAAGAAAAGAAAGCAGATAAATGATCCCAAGGAATTTCCCGATAAAACGCCCCAAAATATGCTCGCTATATTGAATGATATTCTCTCCAGGATAAAGCTTATGCAGCTGGAGGAGAATAAACACGAGCAGTAAGCCGATTGGACAGTCCCATATAGGAGATATCCAAAGATCCTGCTTTGCATAGGTTGCTGAAATAGATGGAACGGTAAGAATTGCAGTAGCTAGGATACTTGGATACATGATTATGCTCATCTGTATAGCGGTAATTCGCCCTTTTTCCATTATTTTCTATTCTCCTTTTTATTTCTATTGCTCACTTTTCTTTAAATATTTGATGTAGGATAATTTACCGGCCGTCATACGAAAATAGTGGTCCAAGTCTTAGCAGGTTTTAGGGAAGTTAAAACTAAGTGCTTGTAGATCTATATTTTTTTCGTATAAGACCGACAAACAAAAGAAAAAGCGGAATGATAATTTCGATAAAGGGATAAAAAATAGATCCAGCCGTAGAAAAAAAGTGACTGATTTCTTCAAAACTTGGAGCGACCCATATACTAAATAATACTTGGAGAAATCCCATTGGAAGTATAAACAATTTGTAATCCGACACATTCAGCACTTGGGCGGTCCCTAGCACAAGTGCATAATACAAGAGCGAAAACTTGATAAATGCACCGGTAATCCAGACAGCAATGCTAATTGCTTCAACGTGCTCAAAGAAATGAACAAGACTGATATACCTGACAATGTTGATTACTGGATATATTTTATCTTGTGTAATATTGCCAAGTACAAAAACGGTAGTTAAATTTGTAACCGCTATCGTTAGTGTAATGGCTATAACCGAGATTGTACTCCATTTCCACCCCTTTCCTTTATCTTTCAAAAAAGGAAGCAAAAATGAGAGGTAAAGAAGACCACCAAACCACGTCATAAGAAAAAAAGCTCCTTGTAAAGACGGTAGAATTCCATCCCCCATGATAGGAAGTATATTTTGTGGTTCCATATCTGGCAGGAGCATCACCGTCACGAGTAGAAGAGGAAGCGCAAACACGGGGAGAAAAACCAGTGCTGCGCGTGCCAGTACTTCCAAACCACCGTAAATGGCAAACGCACTAACTAATGTCATACTAGCCATTATCACGATGATTGGAGTTTTTGGCAGAGCGGCACTACTGAGAAATTCGCCATACTCCCGTAGAACAATACCGCTATTGTAAACAAAAAACAGCAAATAAAAAATTCCAAGGAGTTTCCCGAGAAAACGTCCCAAAATATGCTCGCTATATTGAATGATATTTTCTCCAGGATAAAGCTTATGCAGCTGGATGAGAACAAACACGAGCAGTAAGCCGATTGCACAATCCCATATAGGAGACATCCAAAGATCCTGCTTTGCATACTTAGCTGTAGTAGACGGAACGGAAAGAATTGCAGTAGCTAGGATACTCGGATACATGATTATGCTCATCTGTATAGCGGTGATTCGCCCTTTTTCAATCATTTCTATTCTCCTTTTCTATTTCCATTGCTCTTACTTTTACTTACATATCTTAAATAGGTTCATCGATCGTCCATCAAATTAGAAACCTAAGTGCTTGTAGATTTGTATTTTTTTCGTATAAGACCGACAAACAAAAGAAAAAGCGGAATGATAACTTCGATAAAGGGAAAATAAAAAGCTCCAGCTGTAGAAAAAAAATGAGCAATTTCTTGAAAACTTGGGGCGACCCATATACTAAATAATACTTGCAGAAATCCCAATGGAAGTACAAACAATTTATAATCCGACACATTCAGCACTTGGGTTGTCCCTAGCACAAGTGCATAATACAAGAGCGAAAACTTGATAAATGCACCGGTAATCCAGACGGCTATGCTAATCGCTTCCACATGCTCAAAGAAATGAACAAGACTGATATACTTGGCAATGTTTTTAACTGGATATAATTTATCTTGGGTAATATCACCAAGTACAAAAACGGTAGTTAAATTTGTAATCGCCATCGTTAGTGTAACAGCGATAACCGTAATTGTACTCCATTTCCATTCCTTTCCTTTATCTTTCAAAAAAGGCAGCAAAAAGGAGAGGTAAAGAAAATCACTAAACCACGTCAGAAGAAAAAAAGCTCCTTGTAAAGATGGTAGAATTCCATTCCCCATGATAGGAAGTATATTTTGTGGTTCCATATCCGGCAGGAGCATCACCATCCCTAGTAGAAGAGGGAGAGCGAACACGGGGAGAAAAACCAGTGCTGCACGTGCCAGCACTTCCAAACCACCGTAAATAGCAAGTGCACTAACTAGAGTCATACTAGCCAATATCACGATGATTGGAGTTTTTGGAAGAACGGTGCTAACAATAAATTCGCCATACTCCCGTAGAACAATACCGCTATTGTAAAGAAAAAAAAGCAAATAAAAAATTCCAAGGAGCTTCCCGATAAAACGCCCCAAAATATGCTCGCTATATTGAATGATATTTTCCCCAGGATATAGCTTATGCAGCTGGAGGAGAATAAACACGAGCAGTAAACCGATTGCACAATCCCATATAGGAGATATCCAAAGATCCTGCTTTGCATATTTTGCTGTAGTAGAAGGAACGGAAAGAATGGCAGTAGCTAGGATACTCGGATACATAATTATGCTCATCTGTATAGCGGTAATTCGCCCTTTTTCCATCATTTTCTATTCTCCTTTTCTATTTCCATTGCTCTTACTTTTCCTTACATATCTTATATAGGATAATCTGCCGGAAAACATATGAAAATAGTGGTCCAGGTCCTAAAATCGTTTCAAGATTTATCCCTACTTACCTAATAATTTATCCAACGGCTTGAAAAGCATTTCAATCATTTGCGTAGGCCCAGGCATATCCGGAAAGAAAAGAAGGAGGATAGAAAGAAGCCAACCTATTACTGTTATGGTCACAAGGGAGATTTTTTCTTTTTTATGGTTTATCCCTATTTTGGGCCATTCATATAAAATGATGAGAAGTAGGAAAATTGTTATTCCAAGTGTCGTTATCCATTTCATTTTTTTCAACCTCAGTCCTTCATTCCAGCCAGTTTGGTCGATAAACCAGGGCGTCGTATATGCATGGTAACATCTATTTTCACTTCAACCTGCGGAAGAATCTTATCCCACCCGTCTTTGACTTTCTCCCACTCTTTCGGATATTTACGATGAAATGCATCTGCAAAACCAAATGCGTCCACATTCATTTCTTCCTGCACTTGTGTAAGGGTCTTGCCTATAAGCCCCTTGATTTCCTTTTCGGTGTTACTTTCTATTTTTTTGATAATAGTTGGCTCCATAATGTCGATATCACTACCATTTTGTACAATTACACCATCAAATTCTGTTTTTACTAACATGCTCCATTTTCCGTCTGTGATAGAAGGGATGAGTTTTGTCTTTTGACGAATGGGATCTATTGATACAATTCCTCCGTTTTGATTGCTTACTGACACGGAAGTCACTTCATTTTTATTTCGTAACCACAACAGTCCCCTTGTTAAGGTAGTATCAACTTGAGTGACCATTTCATCATTTTTCAAAATAGCTGTCCCTATAAGAAAATCAGTATGTTTTTCTGTAGTTTGAATCAATGGCAGGAGAGCCACCCCTGCATCGCTTGTTAACATCTGTTCAAAATCTTTCAAGGTAGTACTAGTACCTATATGCATCTCAGATATTTTTCGGAGCCCTTCGCCTACGAATAGTTCTAATTGCGGCTTAGCTTCCAGAAAATTAGATGCTTCCCCAGTACTGATAAACATATAAGCACGCTCCCGTGGTTCTGGGTGGCGAAGTAAATAGTCAATTTGTTTATGAAGACCACCCGCTTTAGCAAGTTTTTCCCCAATAATATACGTTTTACAGTGCCCCCAGAAGATTTTACGTGGAAGCTTTGTTTGGAGCTTTGACACAGCATCAGCCATATCTTCTCCAATCGCTGACCTCATCATGACACGGGGACCTCCTTGACCTTGTCCCGCTTGCCCGCTGCTTACAGCCGATGGGATTAAAACTTGGATGGTAAGCTTAATTTTTTTCCCTTCATTGGCATCCATAGCAACTCCTAATACTAGTGCAGTATCATTAAGTTCCCTTCTGTCCCAGCAGCCAGTAAGCAGAAATATAGAGGAAAAAGAGAGAAGAATGATGAATGTTTTCATAATATTTTGAGATAGAAAGGGATTCATCCTTTATCACAGCCTTCCCTTCATGCTTGCATTCTATTATTTATTTCTTTGTCTCTGATTCGTTTTTTGTTTAGGATTTCGCCTATCCATCATCCACCATGGAACCCGAATCAGAGCATCTTTCCATTTACGCCCTTTCATCGGGGTATTTGGGGAAAGGTAAGGAACTCCAAACGATTGCAATGCGCACAAGTGAATGACGATTGTAATGATTCCTAGCATAATACCCACTAATCCTAGTGAACCTGCAAGAAGAATCATAGGAAAACGTAGCATTCGAAATGCAATCCCTTGCGTATAGTGTGGAACCATAAAGGAGGAAATGCCTGTGATAGCAACAACGATGATCATGGGTGCAGAAACTAGGCCAGCTTGAACTGCAGCCTGCCCGATGACCAATGCGCCGACAATACTAACAGCAGCCCCAACCTGTTTTGGTAGTCGAACCCCAGCTTCACGCAATGCTTCAAACGAAATTTCCATCATTAATGCTTCTACAAGTACTGGGAAAGGAACAGTTTCCCGAGAAGAGGCTGCACTAATCAGTAAGGATGTCGGCACCATTTCCTGATGAAAAGTAAGAACAGCCACATAAAGAGAAGGTAGTACAAGAGAGAACACAAAGAATACAAAGCGCAATATGCGTATGGCTGAACTAATCAGGAAACGTTGATAATAATCTTCCGGCGATTGAAGTAAAGAAAAAAAGCTAATGGGAGCAATTAAGACAAAAGGAGTACCGTCCACTAAAATCGCCACGCGACCTTCTAGGAGATTAGCAGCAGCTATATCAGGCCGTTCCGTATTTACGAGTTGAGGAAAGGGAGAGTAAGAATTGTCTTCTATCAATTCTTCGATATAGCCGCTTTCCAATATGCTATCTATATCAATGCGTTGCAAACGATTTTCGACTTCCTTAATAAGGCTTTTTTCCGTAATTTCTTCTATATAAGCAATTACAATACTCGTATCCGTGAAACGTCCGATTTTTATTGGTTTCATTTTAAGTTGAGTGCTTTTGATTTTTCGCCTTAGAAGGGCAGTATTGACTGCCAAGGTTTCTGTAAAACCTTCTCGTGGTCCTCGTACGATACTCTCTGCCGTTGGTTCCTCTACTGAGCGTTTTTCCCATTTAGCCAATCCCAGTGCGAATCCAGACATTTCTTGTTGGATCAATAGCACCGTGTTACCGATTGAAAGATTTTCTATACAATCCCCGATTGTCTTAATTTCTATCACCTTTGCAATGGGTATCTTTTGCTCTAATTTTTCCTGTTGATTACTATCCATTCCTTCTGTCTCTAATGTAAGTGGAGTGAGTACATGCTTTTCAATCTCCTCTCTATTTGATAAACCTTCTATATATATAAGAACAGCTCTTGTTTGTCCATCAATCAAAAAGGGCCGGAAGGATACATCAAAGCAATCTTTATACACAGAGTGAAGAACTTGTAGATTGTCATCTAAATTGGAAGAAATCGAAATTTGTTGCTCAGCTATTTGTGGTTGTTTCGCATGGGAATCTTTTTTCTTATGGAATTGTTTGCGTTTATTTCGAAACAACATGATGAACGCCTTCCTTTTATCCAAGGTTGTATGGAAAAGTATGAAAAAAGCTATCTTTATTCTGTGAAGTATGGAGTAAAATTATCCAAATGGAATGTGATTTTTTACTACTGTTTTCATTATGTATGACTATAAAAGATTTTTTTACTTGATGGTATAATTAGGAAAAGAGGTGGTGATAAGATGCCTTGGGGAACAATCATTTACCAGATTGTGTTTTTTGTAATATTGATTTTTGTGGTTCAAGGCATATTCTTCCTTATAAAAAAAGTGTATATACACGCAAAGGGTCCCTCAGAAATGGAAAAGAAATTAGATCGAATTATTGAACTATTGGAAAAGCAAAAGAAAGAATAAAATTAACGGTAAAATGATTAGATATTTCCTAGATAGTTTCTTAGTTTTCGAAAGACAATCTTACAACAATGCAAGAAAGCTCATTTGAGGAGTAGTATTTATCTTGGGGTTCAAGTAGTATTTTTTTGCTTTCTTGATATAATAGCCTTACAAAATGATAGTAGAAGGTGGTCTTATGCTGATCGTCCATATTCTTGTAGGTATTTTATTTGGATTTATTCTCTGGAAGCTTCTCAAAGTAACGATAAAGTTCGTATTGTGGCTTTTATTAATTGGTATAATCGTAGCAATTATTTTTCCACAGGGATTATTTTTGGTTGGCGGTATCGGAGTTTTCGGGCTTAGTGCGTTAGTAGTACTTTTCATTTTAAGTTTACTAGGTTTCTTGTTTTTTGAGGGTCATTAAAGTGGAGAGGGTAGTCGAAATAATAAACTGTAAGTATTTACATCCCCTGGGTTCTCTCAGGGGATGTTTTGTGTATCTTAATGGACGACAGTAAATTGAGTATCACTACTTGCTCCATTACACATTACTGTAATAGAAACACTTCCTAATGTAGTATTGCCACCAACATGCCATGACCATGAGACATTACCATTTGCATCAGCTTGTTTTGGTTCAAGTCCTTGAGCATGACTATCCCCACTTTTATAATGAATAGCGATAGATGCTGTAGCGCCTGGTGTAACTTTTGCTCTTAGAGTAGCTGTGCTATTTCGAGGGGCTGGACTAGATACACTAAAAATTTCGACATTTGCTTGTTGTGTACTGGATTGTATCTGTTGTGTTTGAGCATAATTTGCTTTTGCGTCAGCATCAGCTTTTGCTTTTGCGTCAGCATCGGCTTTTGCTTTTGCGTCAGCATCAGCTTTCGCTTTTGCGTCAGCATCGGCTTTTGCTTTTGCGTCAGCATCGGCTTTTGCTTTTGCGTCAGCATCGGCTTTTGCTTTTGCGTCAGCATCAGCTTTTGCTTTTGCGTCAGCATCGGCTTTTGCTTTTGCATCTGAATCGGCTTTTGCTTTTGCATCAGCATCGGCCTTCGCTTTTGCATCGGCATCAGCTTTTGCATGTGCAACCGCATTGGCTTGAGCTTGAATTTCAACTTGATGTTTTGCTTCTAACTGTTTTGCGGTTGCAGATTCCATTCCAATTCCAACTACGGAAGATAAAATAAATACTATTACAGTATAACTAAGAATACCAAAAGCTTTCCCAATAACTGATTTTCGATTAAAAAAGAATAATTTACGCCGAATAGAGAAAGTGTTTGTGAAAGGGATCAAAGCAAACAAAAAAAGTAAACTCCATCCTAAAGTATGTACAAATGAATCCCATATAGTTGGACCAGATGATATTTGTCCAAGAAATCCTAAAACAAACACAATATACCCCAGTGAAGCAATGACTTTATTTTTGGAATTTCCAGATCGAAAACCAATAAATTTGTTAATGAATTTCATTATTTCCCCCTATTAAAAAGACATAATTAGTGCGACAAATAAATTATATCATTCTTTATTTTCTGGAAATACCATTTGGTTATAAAAAATACAAATATGTACAAATGTGAATGAAGGGGGAACTAATAATAAATTAGAAAATATTCCCAATATGTCAATTAGAATGACTTTATCTTGCTATTTAAGGTTAGTTAACGATTTGTAATTTCCCTTGTTTTTTATAAGAAGCTTACCCAAAAACAGTATCATAAATCTCCATAAATGATCGTGCAGCTAAACTCAAGTACCGTTCTTCTAAGTAAGTAAACACTAATGTGCGTGTCGGGTGGGTATCAATTGGAACATACAACGGGTTAAGGCTTGAATGTTGTCGCATTACCATTTTCGGGACGATGGTAATCCCTAACCCTGAGGCAACTAGCGATTGGGCTGTCTCGATATTACTAGTGATGAAAGCAGCTAGAGGCTGAAACCCACTATCTGCACAAAGATCTAGAAGGATGCGGCGAAATCCAAATCCCTGTTTTAACAATATAAATGGAGATTCCGCTACAGCAGATAAAGGGATTGCTTGTTCTGCGACTTGTACGTTTTTCCCTGCAGACTTCACGAGTATGCGGACTTCTTCTGACATCCAGTTTTTTTCTTCTCGTGGAATCGCAAGGAACAGCGGTTCAGTTAACATAGAACGAGTGACCAATCGATTACTTTCAATAGGTAACGGTAAAATGGATAGATCCACTAATCCTCTTACTGTTAAATTTTCTAGCTCCTCAGTTGACTCTTCAATTAAGTGTACCTTTACTTGTGGATATTTCTCTAAGAAAGCCTGAATAAGTGGTGGTAATATGTGTCCACCGGTGACAGCAGGAACCCCAATGGTTATTTCGGATCCAATCCCTTCATTGCTCTCATGCATTTCGCGTAACAGATCGTCATGTGCCCTTAGGATTTGCTCTGCTTTTTCAATAAAGCGAATTCCTTCAGGAGTTAGGGCAACAGGACCGTGTCCTCGATAAAATAGACAAACACCAATTTCATTTTCAAGTTTTTTGATTTGTTGGCTTAGTGATGGCTGCGCAATATGTAAGCTATTCGCTGCTTTAGAAAAGCTTTTTTGTCGATAAACCTCTAGAGCATATTGTAATAATCGTAGTTCCATATGATCAACTCCATAGTTTGTAACTATCGTTTTTATAGATTATATATCTTAGACGAATACCTGTCGATTCGTTATGATACATATAACAATCAATTAATGGAAGATACGAGGGAGGAAAAGAACATGAAGGAAGAAAAAACATTGGTTCAAAAGCAGTTTTCAAAACACCCCGAAAAATATCGAGATGAACAGTTATTTTCTGCTGGTGATGATTTACGCGCAATGATTCAAGCAGTTCCTTTAACAGGAAAAGAAAAAGTACTTGATATCGGAACAGGCGCTGGGCATACAGCAATTACATTTTCCTCCTTTACCAGGGAATGCATTGGTTTAGACGTAACAAAAGAAATGGTGGAAGTCGCTACAAATTATGCGAAGGAACGTGGTGTATCCAATGTGGAATTCCGTCAAGGAAATGCAGAAAGTCTACCGTTTCCAGATGGGACGTTTGATATTGTAACGTGCCGTTATGCTGCGCATCATTTTGCAAATGTTCGAAAAGTAGTGCAAGAGATATCCCGTGTACTAAAGACTGGCGGGCACTTTTTATTAATTGATCACTATGCCCCGGAAGATATATCGTTAGACCGCTTTATCAACCAATTAAACAAAATGAGGGATCCATCCCAAGTTCGTGAAAGTTCCCTTTCCGAATGGAAGGATATGTTTGCCGAAAATTATTCCCAGTATCAGGAAGTGTTAAAATGGGATTTACCAATTGAATTTGCTAGTTGGATTGAACGAGCAGGAACAACACCTGAAGTGAAGCAGAAAATTGTATCCCTTTTACAGAATGCTGATCCATTATGCAAAGAAACATTTAATCCAGTCTTTGATGAACAGAATGATCCGATTTCCTTTTGTTTAAAAGCGATTTTGTTACATGGTAGTAAGGATTAAACTTTCATTTTATATAAGAAAATCCAAAAAAATCCATTCTATATTCACAGCTAGTTCACAGTAGTTTCACAACAATTGGACATACTTGTTATGTACCAGAATTTACTAGCTTATGAAGTTTAGGAGGAATGGAAATGAAAGTAAGATCAAGCTTGATTGTACCTATTTTAGCAGCGTCTATATTATTACCGGCAGCAGGAGAAGCGACTGTAAATCAGAATACCAGCACAAATGCATCCCAGCAGCAGCATCATGAAAAAGGAGATAAGCAGCAAAAACTAACCAATATTATCAATCAATACGCTTCTCCTGAGTTAAAGGATCAACTTACAAAAGATCTTGCTACCCAAAAGAGCCTAGTACAGCAATTACGCCAAACGCCAGGATTTCAAAAGAAAGTAGAGCAAAAGAAGGCGCAGCAAAAGGCTTTTTATCAAGCACATAAACAGGAAATTGATTCTATTCATTCACAAGTGAAAGAAGGGAAACTAACAAAACAACAAGCACACCAGCAATTACAAGCATTATCTGGACAGAATAATGGTGAGAAAGATAAACTAGGAGATCGTTCGATTTATAAGGAGTTACAAACAGCTGTTCAAAAGAAAGACAAAGCAGCTATCAATTCTGCATTAGAAAAATTAGATCAACACATCCAAAGCTCTAATCAGAAATTACAACAAGAAATAGCAGCAAATAAATAAAATAAAGGAAAACAAATTCACCCTACCATAGTCTATCCTGTGGTAGGGTGATGTATGTTTTATTAAGCTTTTTTCCATTGTGCATCAATTCGTATTCCAGCGTCGTTCAAAAGGTTATAGAGTGGACATCTTTTTTCAACGATTTCTTTTAACTGTTGTATTCTTTCGTCACTTTCATCGGTTTTAATATTTACTGTAAATCGAACATTTTGGAAATGTGGAGAGACTCCTTCAACCCCTGATAATCCACGAATATCAATAACCCCTGTTGAGTCAAATTCAATAGCCGAGAAAGAAAAATCGATTTCTTTAGCAATTACAGAAATCATTACACTTTTACAACCGTTCAATGCGGCCAAAACAAATTCCATTGGATTAGGTGCCTCATCGGTTCCTCCTAATTGTATGGGTTCATCCATAAGAAAAGGATGAAAATGACGTACAGTTAAACTCGTTTTAACTCCAGATTCCCACTTTCCAGAGGCAGATACTTTCGTAAGTGTAGAAGTATTTAACATGTGAAACCTCTCCAATCCGTATTATTTATATAGGAATTATATAATATATTTTCCATTAGGTAAATATGATTTGATGGTTTTCTTAGAAAATTCTTACTACTTTCATTGTTCTTTAGGTGCCTTTAATTTATGCATTTGTAATATTCATTACAAATTAATTTCTTCTTTAAATGTTAACCTAATTTAAAATATAGTTAACATTTATAAGCTAATATTGTATGATAAATAGCAAGAATGCGGAATTTGTAGGGGCTGTTAATAGATGGGGGAATAAAAATGGAACAGTTGCATCTGGTTATATTACCTGGATGGGGAATGGAGAAAGCAGTATTTCAACCATTCATTACATCACTTTCGGGATGGGCTTCCGTTACAGTTGTCGAATGGAAAAAGATACATGAAGAAAGTGAATTCAGTAAACGGGCTCTTGATACAGTTGATTTGATTGAAGGGCCTATTGTATTACTTGGCTGGTCATTAGGGTCGCTTGTAGCGTTTGAATATGCAAGTATGCATCCTGGAAACGTGAAGGGGCTCATTATTATGGGAGGGACTAGCTGTTTTACGAACAATCAACACTATACTGGCGGCTGGGATCCGATTGTAATTCAGCGGATGAAACGCCGTTTACATAAAGATAAAGAGGGTACACTAGCTGCTTTCTATGAGTCCATGTTTTCTGCAACTGAAAAAGAGTTTTATCATCAATTTTCAGAAATCGTGCAATCTGAATGGAGTGGGGACGACACGGAATCGTTACTCACTGGATTAGATTATTTATTGCACAAAGACATGAGCTTGCATTTAGATGAAATCTCTGTTCCTTGTTTAGTCATTCACGGAACAGACGATCTAATATGCCCTATATATTCTGCATTGTTTATAAGAGAAAAATGCAAGAATCAATTACATCTTTCAATGATGGAAGAAACCGGACATATTCCTTTCTTTACAAAACCAAGTGAATGTGTTCAACTGCTTTCACAATTTATACAAGAGGAAGTGAAGATATGATAAATAAACAGTTGCTGCAAAAACGATTTAGTGAACAAGCAATAACGTATGATCAATATGCAAATGTGCAGAAGAGGATGGCAAGGCAATGTATTCACTTGCTTTCTAAACAAAAAGGTGATCATAATATTGAGATTTTAGAAGTCGGCTGCGGTACAGGCTACTTCACACAGCTATTATGCGAAACATTTCCTAATGCGAGAATTACATCTATCGATTTAGCACCTGGAATGATTGAGCGTGCAAGAGAAAAGGTAAAGGAAAAACGTGTTACATTCCTATGTGGGGATATAGAAGAAATGTCATTACGAGGAGGCTATGACCTGATTGTATCAAATGCAACCTTTCAATGGTTGAATCATCTTCCAAAGACAATTGAACGCTTAAGTGAATTACTTAATAAAAATGGAATCTTTTTATTTTCAACGTTTGGAAATGAAACGTTTCATGAACTCCATACTTCTTATGAACGTGCGAAACAAAAGCTTCAGCTTACAACGAACAGTTCCCCTGGACAAACCTTTCGTTCGTTTGAAGAGCTTAAGGTTATTTGCAAACAAGCATTGGCCTCCCAGAATTCCTACAACATAATAGGTTCGCAATTTTTAGAGATTGAGTATTTTCCTACTGTTCGGGCTTTTTTTACTTCGGTAAAAAAAGTAGGAGAAAATAATAGTAATAAAGAAAATTATTGTCAACGTCCAGCTTTTTTTCGTGAATTTTTAAATCAATATGAAGTGAATTACCGAGATGAAGCAGGAGTGAAAGCGACGTATCATTGTATATTTATGTATATAACAAAAAGGTGATCATAGGGGCGACCCAGCTTGTAGCATACGTCGCCTCTTTGAATAATTAGGTATTTGCCCGCGTTACCTTTTCAATTATGGACACATATCATGATTTAGACCTTGAGAGAAAAGGAGGGAGGCAAATGTATCCGTATCCCTACTACGTAAGTTACTATCCACCTTATCCACCTTATCCACCTTATCCTTATTATCACTATCCATATCACCATCATCACTTTTATCCATATCATCACCACCATTACTACGGTCATTATTAATAATGTAAAACCAAAAACTACCTGAGAAAAACAGAAGAGTTTCTAAAAATTTGGTGCCTTTAGGGGTACTTTTTATTTTGAATATATGAATTGGAATGGTGCTAGCATGATTCAAGCTTTACTGGTAATACTAAGAGGTATCATTAACTTAATGAAAAAGGATGATACCTATGATTTACATATATAATGATTTTGGTGGAACACATACTACTGCTTTAGCTGCAGCTTATCATCTAAAAAAGTTATCTATATATCAAGAGTTAACCAAAGAAGAAATATTAAATGTGCCTTATTTCAATCAACTAACTACTTCTGATATGGGTAAAATTATATTTCATGGGATCGATGAAGAAGGAAATTCAGTTTATACGGTTGGACGAGGTGCCTCAAAGCATATGCTTCCAGCTTTAAAAAATTTAAGTTTATTATTACAAGAGAAGTATGAAGGTCGTCAAAAAATTATTTTTTCTAATACATCACCTACGGTACCATTTGCAATGACGATTGGTGGATTATGTTCCAGATGGCTAAAGATAGATTTTATTGGTGTGCCGTTGTTAGTTTTTGGTGCAAAACAATGTTATCAAGACGTTATTCGATTAGTAGAGCATACGAAAGAAATAGGAAAAACAACGCACAAGAAAGTGACTGTATTAAAAAATAAGAAATTTGATTAACCGTATTGGGGGAAATGTTACTTACAAATCCCTTATATGTTTTCTAATATCTGCTGCTACTTTAGTAGGGGAATCAATCTCAAAAAAGACATACTTATATTTTTCATGCCCTTCTAATTTAATCATTACGAGGGGTACTCTGTTTTCATAGGAGAGAAAATACCATTCATCATTGTATTTAAAACTCCCCTCATAAATAGTAAGAGCTGAAATGGATGTTCCAGGCATACGAAGCATCCAAAGTGGAGCGTCAAAATAGTCAACATATACACCTTTGATTGTGTTATAAGGCATTTTTACCTCTAGCTTTAATGCAAAAAAGGCGGTTACCCCATTCAACTTGAGAATTACCCCAGCATCATCAAACTGTACTTCTCTTCCCATAAGATTCCCCCTAACTTATGCTAAATCACGACGTTCTGTAAATTATAACATTTTGAATGTACCCATTTTCAGTTTATCGATGAAAGATTGGAATTTACCGACGAAACAAACAGGTTTATCGACGAAAATTTAGACATATCAACGAAAATCACAGGTTTATCGACGAAAATGACTGGTTTATCGATTTTTCGACAAAAGCCTTACCCCGTTCATGTTGGATAACCGTTAAAAATTAGATTAATCGTACTTGAACGAGTATAATACACGTATAGTCTTAAAATATTTAATTTAAATATATTTTAACTACTAAAATAAAATAAGGGATGATGAAATGGAAAAGTCTTCAGATGATGTTATTCGTGGTCTCATGGAGGAAATGATTAAGATTCAAAATAAATCCAGAGATTTTATGAAATTACTTACCCAGGATGAAAACCTCTCAGAAAATTTGATACTTTTATTACTGATACTTAAATTATACAGATATATGAAAATTACTGAGATTTCTGAAGCATTTATGTTAACACCGGGTGCAGCAACGAATATGTGCGATAAACTTGAAGATTTAAATTATGTAGAAAGAATAAGAATGAAAGACGATAGAAGAGTTGTGAGAGTTTCACTTACTAAAAAAGGAGAACAAAGAGTCGAGGCTATATTCTCAAAATTTTCTAAGGAAAGGATAGAGAGAATATCTAGCATTTTAGCAGAAATCAATAAGTTATTTGAAAAAATAGAGTCTTAAAAAACAGATTATATAAAATCTGTTTTTTTTATTTTCTGAAAATAATTGACAGTAAATGTTAATGATTATATATTATAGTAAATATATATTTTAGTAATTAAAATATATATTTAGTTATGATGTTAAAGAAAATTATGATCAATAGGAAAAAGGAGAAAAAGTTGAAGAAAAAATTATTGATGATTGGGGTGTTGATTTTGTCAATAACTGGAGTCTATGCTGCATTTCATACTAGTAAAAAAGATTTTGAGTATAAGAGTAATCTAAAGGACGTAAAAAAGATTGTTGTCGATTCTGACATTTCTAACATTCTTCTTGTTACGGGGGATTCAAATATGAATGTAGGATATGCAAGTCAGAAATCATTTTTAGGAAATCCCAAAATAGAAATCGTTTATGACCAAAATCAAGCGACTATTAAGGTAAATGCTATTCCAAAAAAATGGATGTATCTAGTACCTGGCATAATACAAAGAGGAAAAGTGGTACTGAATATTCCACCAAAATTATTAGAACAGGTTGAAATTAATACTCGAAATGGAAATATAGATGTTAAAAATGAAAGTGATGTAAACAAATTATTTTTAAGTTCAAATGTAGGTAATATCAACGTGGATTCTTTTAAAGGAGAATCCTTAAATATAGATGCAAAGAATGGTTCTATAAATTTAGGAACAGTTGATGGAGAAGTAAACATAAAAAACCGAACAGGGAATCTAAAAGGCTTAACTTTTTCTGATATGAAAGGCAAAAACAACATTACATTGTCAAATGGAAATGTAAAGATAACACTACCTAGTGAATTAGCACTTAATGATATAGGATTTAATATTTCAACTAGTAATGGAAGGATCATTTCTGATAATGGATTAGTAAGCAAACAAATAACGAAACGAGGTGCAGGGCAGAAAATTACGAATGGCTCTCAAGGAAATAAGGAATTAAATATATCTGTTTCCGTAGGAAATATTGAGATTAATTAAAAAAGGTGTATTTGTAAGAGAAAAGGTGGGAAGGATAATCTTTAGTGAAGGTTCATTTTGTTATTATTTTAATATAAAAAAGAATCGAAAATGTGAATACTTTAAAAAATAATTATCTTTTGAATTGACAACGTAATTTCAATTCTCTATAATTGGCTGTAATCTAATATATCAAATACATTGAAAGAGCCCAGTAGCAGTTTGTCACTGTTTATCGAGAAAGCTAGGGGTTGATGGAACCTAGCACAAACAAACTTGTGAATTACACTCCGGAGTATCTTAGGTAATGCTAAGCGGATCAGCAATCGATACAATTGCTAAGAGTGGTATGAATAGGCAACGGACTATTTATGCAATCTGGGTGGTAACACGGTTAAAAATCGTCCCTATGTCTACTTATGTAGATGTAGGGGCTTTTTTTATATATAAAATTTACCAAAATAGGGAAAAATCTTACAAATTAAAGGAGCTGGAAAGACATGAACATCATTGACGAATTGGAATGGCGCGACGCTATTAATCAACAAACTGATGCAGAAGGTTTACGCAAACTAGTAGAAGAGAAAGCGATCTCCTTGTACTGTGGCGTAGATCCGACTGGTGACAGTATGCATATTGGACATTTAATTCCATTTATGATGATGAAGCGCTTCCAATTAGCTGGACATCACCCAGTAATCTTAATTGGTGGGGCAACAGGAACAATCGGTGATCCTAGTGGACGTACAACAGAAAGAACACTTCAAACATTAGAACAAGTACAGCATAATGTTGACGCATTAACAGCGCAAATGCAAAAGCTGTTTGACTTTGGTGGAAATAGCGAAGTGAAAATGGTTAATAACTACGACTGGACACATCAAGTCAACATTATTGATTTTTTACGTGATTACGGGAAACACTTTAGTGTAAATACGATGCTAGCTAAAGATATAGTAGCTAGTCGTTTAGATACAGGTATTTCATTTACAGAATTCGCATACCAGATTTTACAATCAATGGACTTCCATCATTTATTCACAAAAGAAGATGTTCAACTGCAAATTGGTGGAGCTGATCAATGGGGAAATATTACAAGCGGTATCGATTTAATTCGTAAAAAAGAAGGACCAGAAGCAAAAGCCTTTGGATTAACAATTCCATTACTATTAAAAGCAGATGGTACGAAGTTTGGTAAAACAGCTGGAGGAGCAATTTGGTTAGATCCTAAGAAAACAACACCATTTGAATTTTACCAGTTCTGGGTAAACACAGATGATCGTGATGTAGTTAGATACTTAAAATTCTTCACATTCTTAACAAAGGATAGAATTGATGAACTAGCTGTTAAGGTTCAAACAGAGCCTCATAAACGTGAAGCACAAAGAGTATTAGCAGAAGAAATGACGAAATTTGTTCATAGTGAGGAAGCACTTGTACAAGCACAAAAAATTACAGAAGCATTGTTTAGTGGGGACGTTAAAGCACTAACAGCAGATGAAATTGAACAAGGCTTTAAAGATATGCCGACTTTCCACGCTGCAAAGGAAACAAAGAATATTGTCGAGTGGTTAGTAGATTTAGGAATTGAACCTTCTAGACGTCAAGCCAGAGAAGATATTACTAACGGAGCTATTTTGATGAATGGAGAAAAAGTAACAGATGTGGATACAAACGTTACAGTAGAAAATTCATTCGATGGAAGATTTATCATTATCCGTAAAGGTAAAAAGAATTACAGCTTGGTGAAATTAGGAGAATAATGCTCTATAAATAGATGTAGTTTTATGGAGTGAAAGTGAGGCGATTAATTATGCTTCTATCATGGGAACGAACATTGGATTTAGCATATTTTAATCACCGTGTGATATCAGAAGTTAATAAACAGCAGCAAGTGAATTGGTTATTGGTAGATTTGGGCTTAGAGAATATAACTGAGGAACAGATTAA
Source organism: Ectobacillus polymachus (assembly GCF_048159605.1). Classification (NCBI taxonomy): domain Bacteria; kingdom Bacillati; phylum Bacillota; class Bacilli; order Caryophanales; family Bacillaceae; genus Ectobacillus; species Ectobacillus polymachus. The sequence continues at coordinate 332,929 of NZ_JBLREB010000001.1, forward strand.
TCAAATGTTAGACAAGATGTTAATTGGATTCAATCGGTTGTTTAAGTATAAGTCTATCCAACAAGCAAATCTAGGTTACTTTAGAATGCTGGATATTTCAAAAAAAGGTGATAGGTTCCATTCGAGAATTCACATTTTACTTCCGATGATTAAAAGTTACTTTCAGGGGAGATACTATATCAAATATGATAATTGGATCTCTTTGTGGAAAAGGGCTTTAGGGATTGAGAATGACGTATATGTAAAAGTGAAAGTCGTTAACGGAAAAGAAAACGGACGTGAAGTTTTTCAAGAAAAATTGTTAAAACTTCGTGAACAGGAAAGTGAAATCCCTTATCGGAAAAGTAAAATGATTACATCTAGACGTTTAATTGGATACAGTAAATTGTTAAAACATGTAATGGACCAATTGATAAATGAAAATAAATCTCATTTAGATACGGATAAATTATGTATAGAAGACGCAGTTGCGAACCAAGCGTTCGTCAATATGTTAGACTGGCATCCAGGTTTAAGGGAAGATGGGGAAACACTTTTTTAATATAATAATTATATGCCTTTTTACTTTAAAGAAGAGTGAACATTGTTCACTCTTCTTTTTTTATGATCTTTACTGTAATGAGTTATTCCGTTACTTTTGGGGGTTAGGACTTTCATTCCAAATGCTGAGGAAACTAAGAAGCTAGGTGGAGGATAATGAATTATAAGAACCCGATTAGGTTGTCTAACCATCATAGAATATGAAAGGGCTTACATTAATTATTAATGCATAAGTATACATAATTTCTTATATTGATTTTCTGCATTTTTATAAATGAAAGGCTTAACGCTTTCATGGATAAAAGCGTTAAGCCTTTCACGTGTTAAATAATAAGTTTTCATATATTTGTAACAAACGTTGTAACACCAAGGCTTTGTGAGTTATTGACAAAACAAAAATACGAGAGTAAACTGACGTCGTAAGCTAAGTTGTGTAATGATTCACAAATAAAAAGATTAGTATTATGAATGTATTTCTATTAAAACAAATGATTATTTTGTGAATATTATTCTTTCGTGTTAGAAAGAAGTGAAATGGGAGTATTCCGAAATAATTTCATTGTTTAAAGAAAGGACTGATTTACCAATCTACAAATTTTGTATTCGAACTAATTTATAAAATTTGTAATTTGAAAGCAGTTTCTTTTAAAAATTAAATAGAGAAAGAAGGATTTAGTTATGGCTAAGTCAAGCAAATTAACGCTTTTTGGGTTAATTGGTATTACGATGGCGTTTTTTGGTACGGTACGTAGTGTGCCGACACTTGCAGCGACAGGATGGACGCAAATTTTTTATATGACAATTGCAGCGGTTGCATTTGCCATACCAATTGCATTAATGTCTGCAGAACTTTCAACAGGATTTCCTGAAGAAGGCGGCCCTCAAGTTTGGGTGAAAAACGCATTAGGTGAAAAATGGGGATTTGTTACCTCATGGTTATTATGGGCTCAAATGTTTTTCGGGATGGTAATGGTTGCGTCAACTGTCGGTGTTTTATTTGGATATGTTGTTAATAAACCAGAGCTATCTTCAAACAACATCTTTATTTTTGCAGTTATCTTAATTTCATATTGGGGTGTAACTCTACTAAACCTTAAGTTTGATATGGTTAAAATCGCGGGTAACTGGGGTGCAGTAATTGGTGTATATATTCCATTTGTTATGCTTGTTGTTCTAGGTGTTATTTATATGATTAAAAATGGAATTCAACCAAACAGTTATTTAGGACATTTTCAACCAAGTGATTTAGTACCTAATTTTAAAGATCTAGGTAGCTTAACGTACTTATCAGGGATTATCTTTATTTTTGCTGGGGTAGAGATCTCATCTGTACATGCAAATAACATTGAAAATCCGAAACGAAACTATCCGGTTGCTGTTATCGCTTCTGTTCTTTTGTTAGTATTCTTTAATACTGTTGCTGGTCTAACTGTTGCTAATGCAGTTCCACAAGGAAAAATTGAATTAGCTAACATTACACAACCATACTTAATTATGTGTCAAGATTTAGGAATTCCATCTATCTTTGTAAACCTTGTTTCTTTAATGATTTTAATTGGTGTTTTAGTGCAGCTTAGTGCATGGGTACTTGGACCAAGTAAATCAATGATTAAAGTAGCTGAGGAAGGACTTCTTCCTAAATTCTTCCAAAAGAGAACAGATAAAGGTATTCCTATCACTTTTGTGCTAGTCCAAGCAGTCGTTATTTCAGTAGTATCTTTCTTATATGTAGTAGTTCCAGATATTAGTAGTGCATTCTTAATCATTACCATTACAACAACAATTTTATATTGTATTGTATATATTCTAATTGCTATTTCAGCTATTCGCTTACGCTATAATATGCCTGATGTTAAGAGACCATTTAGATTAGGTAGTAAAGGTAATGGCTTAATGTGGTTTGTGTCTCTTTTCTCAATGACAGGTATTGTCCTTACAATTGGTGTAAGTTTAATCCCACCATCCATTTTAAAACCAAGTCAATCTACTGGTTATGTAATTTTCCAAGTAGTTGCTACAGTGGTTATGGTCGGAATTGCTTTATTAATTCACAAGAATAAGAAACCAGAGTGGAAGAAAGAAGAAAACAACGAAGAAATTAAAGCAAGCTAATTAAAAGGTATTAACTTCTATATATATAAATAAAATATTTTAATAATGGAGGAACTAAAAATGAAATATGAGATGCCAGATCTTAATTTAAAAGCATTATTCATTGGTGATAAAGGTGAAAATACAGATTTATTTAAAGAAATACTATTAAAAATGGTAGATGAGCATGTTGGCTGGAGACAAAATTATATGCCACAAGACTTACCTGTTATCACGCCACAAGATAGAAGTTCTCAAAGTTTCCAAGAAACTGCAGATCATATGCGCAGCGTGTTCAATGTATTATCTTCTAAATTACGTACAAACTCTTTGCCTTGGCATTCAGCAGGTCGTTTCTGGGGACATATGAACTCTGAAACTTTAATGCCTGCTATCATCGCTTATACAACAGCAATGTTATGGAATGGTAATAACGTAGCATATGAATCTTCACCAGGTACTTCTCAAATGGAAGAAGAAGTTGGCCATGAATTCGCTACACTTATGAGCTATAAAAAAGGTAAGAGCTGGGGACATATTTGTGCAGATGGCTCGATTGCTAACCTAGAAGGTTTATGGTATGCACGTAACATGAAATCTTTACCACTTGCAATTAAAGAAGTAGCTCCTGAATTTGTTGAAGGTAAATCTGAATGGGAATTACTTAATATGTCTGCAGAAGAGGTTCTAGAAATTATAGATCAAATTCCTGAAAAAATGGATGAAGTTAAAGCTCATTCTGCACGCAGTGGTAAAAATCTACAAAAATTAGGTAAATGGCTAATTCCGCAAACAAAGCACTATTCTTGGTTAAAATCTGCTGATATTATCGGTGTTGGTCTTGATTGTGTAGTGGAAGTAGATGTTGATGACCACTATCGTATGGACATTACTAAATTAGAAGAAAAAATTCGCGAACTTGCAGCTCAGCAAATTCCTGTTCTTGGTGTAGTTGGGGTTATCGGTACAACAGAAGAAGGTCAAGTTGATCGTATTCATAAAATGGTAGAACTCCGTGAAAAATTAGCAAAAGAAGGCATCTATTTCTACCTTCACGTAGACGCTGCTTATGGCGGTTATGCTCGTTCTATCTTCTTAGATGAAAATGATGAATTTATCGAATGGAATCAAATTGAAGAAGTGTACGCAAAACACAACATCTTCTCTGAAAAATGCAACTGGTTAACAAAAGAAATCTATGATTCATTTAAAGCAATGAACCAAGCAGAAACGATTACAATTGATCCACATAAAATGGGATATATTCCTTACTCTGCAGGCGGTATTGTTATTAAAGATATTAGAATGCGCGATGCAATTTCTTACTTTGCAACTTATGTATTCGAAAAAGGTGCAGATATCCCAGCATTGTTAGGTGCATATATATTAGAAGGTTCTAAAGCAGGTGCAACTGCAGCAGCAGTTTGGACAGCTCATAAAGTATTGCCACTAAATGTAACAGGTTATGGAAAACTAATTGGTGCAAGCATTGAAGGAGCTTATCGCTTCTATGACTTCTTAAGTAATAAAGAATTTAAGGTTGGCGATAAAACAATTCGTGTATATCCATTAACTAAACCTGATTTCAATATGGTTGACTATGTATTTAACGAAGAAGGCAATACAGACTTAGAAAAAATGAACAAGTTAAATCATGATTTCTTCGATCAAGCTTCTTATGTTAAAGGCGGATTGTATAGTAATGAGTTTATTACATCACATACTGACTTTGCTATTCCTGACTACGGTAACAGCCCACTTCCATTTGTGAAGAGTCTTGGATTTAGCGAAGGAGAATGGGATCGTGAACGTAAAGTTACAATATTACGTGCTTGTGCGTTATCTCCATATGCTCATGATAAAGATGTATTTGAAGAATATGCTGTTAAGTTGGAACAAGCTATTCAAGGTAAACTTGAAAGAATCTACAATGTAGTGAAATAAGTTTAGTAGCAAACAACTTTAATAGATTGAATGCATAACGCTAAGAATCCGTTATGCATTCATCTATATATATAATTGCTCTTATTTATCTAAGTGAGTAACGAATATAAGAGGTGAAAACATGGTGGTAAAAAAAGTTTTGACGGTAGCAGGTTCTGATTCAAGTGGTGGAGCAGGATTACAGGCAGATCTTAAAACATTTGAAGAGTATGGTACTTTTGGTCTAACCGCCATCACAACAATTGTTACAATGGATCCCGATGATAACTGGCATCATCATGTTCGTCCCATTGATAAGGAACTTGTACAAGAACAGTTAAAAACCATTTTTTCCGGTGGCAAATTAGACGCGATGAAAACCGGAATGCTTGGATCTATCGATATTATCAAGCTTGTAAGTGATGTAATTGAAACATATAAGATGCAAAATGTTGTAATTGATCCGGTTATGATTTGTAAAGGAGAAAATGAACCACTACAGCCTGAAAATGGACTTGCCATTCGTGATCTTCTTTTACCTAAGGCAACAATTGTAACACCAAACTTATTCGAAGCAGGTCAGCTTTCTGGAATACTGAAGGTACAAACAGTAAATGACATGAAAGAAGCGGCCAAGAGAATTATCGATTATGGTGCTAAAAATGTTGTAATAAAAGGTGGGAAATCTCTAGCGGATCATAAAGCAATCGATTTACTTTATGATGGAACAGATTTTGTGCTGTATGAAGTAGAGAAAATTCAAACGAACTGTAACCATGGTGCTGGGTGTACGTTTGCAGCAGCGATTACAGCTGGGCTAGCGAAAGGGCTTTCAGTGAAAGAGGCTGTTGCTAAGGCGAAGGACTTTACGACAGAAGGAATTAAATCGGGATTTGCATTTAATAAATTTGTCGGTCCAGTATGGCACGGTGCATATAATCAAGCTGAATTGCGGTAACTGTTTAATAGTTTTAGTTAAAAAAAATAGGGCATAAACATCCATTGGCATGATTTGTAAGTATTATATATATTCATCCAAAGCATTGTTTATGCCCTTTCTATGTATGTATGAAGTAGCAGAAGTGTTTTTTATTGATTCTTGTTAGATATAGTGGTTAGATAAGAAACGTGCAATCATTCACAAATAATCATAGAATGGATTCGTTGTTAGAATCCGATAACAACTAAGGAGTGCATTATTATGGAAAGAAATGTAACGCTTAAAGAAAGTATCTTTCTTTTAAGTTGTTCTATTAGCAATTATAGGAACTAGTATTATAGGCTTTAGCTTACCTCCGCAAGTACCTATTTTAGTTGCCATAGGAATTGTCGTGCTATTTGCAAAAATGAAAGGTTTTTCATGGGATAACATTCATAATGGAATTCAAAATGGAATTATACCAGGTTTAATCCCGATCATTATCTTTATGTTAATTGGAATTTTAATTAGTGTTTGGATTGCAGCAGGTACAATTCCGACTATAATGATTTATGGATTTAAAATTTTATCTGCACAATTCTTTTTACCTTCTGTTTTTGTCATTTGTGCACTTGTAGGTATCATGGTGGGAAGCTCCTTTACAACTATTTCAACTGTAGGTATTGCATTTTTAGGAATGGGACAAATGATGGGCTTGAATCCAGCGATGATTGCAGGGGCCATCATATCAGGAGCTTTTCTAGGAAATAACGTTTCTCCGTTATCTGATACAGCTAACTTAGCATCTGCTATTGCAGAAGTAGATTTATTTCAACACATTCGTAACATGATGAAGACAGTTATTCCAGCTTTTGTTATAACCCTTATCTTTTTCTATTTGTGGGACATGGAGCATCCGTATCATCAGGAAGTAAAATTGATGAGTTGGTGAATACACTCCATTCATCTTTTACCATTTCAGTTTTTACATTAATTCCAGTATTGGTATTATTCTTATGTGCATGGAAAAAAGTACCGGAAATTCCGACGTTATTACTTAGCATAGTCGTTACGATTGTTATCTGTTTTATTTATAATCCGCATACTAGCTTAGCTCAAATTGCTGCTATATGCAAGATGGATTTGTTTCTAAAACAGGTGTGAAGGATGTAGATATGTTACTTACTCGCGGTGGAATGCAAAGCATGATGTGGTCTGTTTCCCTTATCCTTCTTGCTTTAGCACTTGGCGGATTATTAGTAGAAGTAAAAATTATTGAAAAGCTAATTTCTAAAATTTCAGGCATGGTAAGTACGAAAGGAAACTTAATACTCATGACTGGATTAAGCTCTATCGGTATCAATATTATTTTAGGAGAGCAGTATTTATCCGTTATTTTACCAGGTAAAGCCTTTAAATCACAATATGAAGCTATTCATTTAGATTCGAAAAATCTTTCAAGTATATTAGCAAATGCCGGAGCTGCCGTGAATCCATTAATTCCATGGGGAGTAAGTGGTGTGTTTATCACGGGTACACTTGGTATCTCTACGTTACACTATTTGCCGTTTGCAATCTTTTGCTTGGCGGTTCCTATCATTAATATTGTTTTAGGATTTATTGGAAAAGATAAAAATCAATTACAAGAAGCCAAAAAAGTTAGTTAACGTATAATTTTCCTTCGTAAAAGGAAAGGTTAATAACATATAGAAATGGGTATAAAAAAAAGCTGGTAAATGCCAGCTTTTTTATTTACAATAGGATACATAAAATTCGACATAATTCTGCTACGAATATTTAATATAGAAGAGGTAGGCATATGCTAATAGATAAAATACGTGGTAAAGATTTAGATGAATTTTTTGAAGCGCTTTTAACACTAGAAACAGTAGAGGAGTGTTATCGTTTTTTCGATGATTTATGTACAGTGAAAGAGATGAATACAATCTTTCAAAGATTTAAAGTAGCTAAAATGTTATATAATAACAATACCTATAATGAAATTGAAGATGAAATCGGGGCGAGTACCGCTACTATTTCTCGCGTGAAGAGATCGTTACACTATGGAAATGATATGTATGATGTTGTTTTTAGTCGGATGAAGAAAGAATAGCTTTATTATGTTAATATCCGATTTTCTTATATACAGCTATAGCAGCGATATAAAATGAAGCTCCAACTTTGTAGAAAAAAGTTGGAGTTTTTTTAACTAAAATAAGGGACTATCCCAAAATTAAAATAATGTGAGCCACTCAACTCTTTCTATTATTGAAATAGTTGAGGGAATTGCTTTATGATTCCTTCTGTAAGGGCATCCGCCATTTGTAGAGCTTCTTTCTCAATTTTATCGTACCACCCCACACCGGATTGATAATCTTTACTCAGGATGGATACTGCTTCAGATTTAGTCATTGCCAGATGCTCATAAAACATTTTCCTAAATGCTTCTTTAGGTATATACGGATTGATACTGCTTAAGAATTCAACAATTTCATCTCCATTGGCGTACCATTTTTTCTCTGCAATGGATGCGGCGTTTTGATCGCCTGCCTTTGCGGCTTTGACAAGATCCGCGGCAATGACTAAGTGATCTTTTATCAAATTACTATATTTCATCGCTGCATTTTTACCATAGAAAGGCTTGAGTGAATTCCCCATATCCGGACCGTTTTGAAGAAGCCTTGAAATAGTAACTGTTACATCCGGTAAATTAAAAATAATGCTAATGATAGCCATCCTTGTCCAAGCAACATGCTGCTCCCATAGTAAACGCATATAACTTTTTAAATCAACTGCATCCTTACTGATGTGATCATTCCGTACTGTTGGGGCTGGTGGATACCACATTACATTAGGTATATTATATGTGAAAGAATTGGATTGCCAATAAGGGTACATAATGAGTACACTCCTTTGAACCGATATACATTAAGATATGATGAAATTTATACCTATGTTCTTGTGTCCAATTATGTATTTGAAATAGTCATTCACGAATGAAATGAAAAGAGCGTCCATCATTGGACGCTCTTTTCTACATTACTTCTAGATTGAAATTGGGGAGAAGTATAAATGCTACCGTGTTTGAGACGTAGCAGATTCATCCTTAATATCTATGCGAGTAACCGTTAGGTAGCCGACAAGGATAATGATAAAAATCGTTAAAACAAGGCTGACCGTACCTTTTCCTAGACCAAGACCACCGCTGCTTTGAGGAGCCCCGATCCAGTCCGAAAACGAGGCGCCTACCGGACGTGTCATAATGTAGGCGAACCAGAAAGCGAATATCTTATTTAGACCAAACAACCAAGAGCCAATAGCCGGGATAGCAAGCAAGATAGCAAACACCACTCCGGAGGTGAAGTAACCCAAGTGCATCGTTGACGCAGTCATGTCTCCTGCAGCGGTACCGAGAGCGAACGTTCCTAGTACAGTGGCCCAGTAAAAAAACTCACGTCGACGGGTGAAGACACTGTGTATAGACAGTGTCTTCTCACTCACATACCAGATGATGAAGATAAGGGTCAGAGCCACCACAAAGAATATAGTTGATGCAAGGTATGGGACACCTAACACAACGTGCACAGCATCGGCAGCCATTGTGCCAAATATACTGACCATCACGACAACTAACCAGTAAATCCATGCGACATAACGGCGTACGATAAACTGTAATACCAATGAAGCTACTAAACCAATTCCCGCGAGAGCTACTGCAATCACCGGATCTAGTTGATGGGATAAATAATCCGAGAATACCTCACCCATTCCAGTGGTCAGCAACTTGGTGATCCAGAAGAAAATCGTAATTTCTGGAACCTTAGATAAAAGAGGATTCGTTTGATCCATGGAGACCGATAATTGCTTATTCATTTCCTAGTTCTTTCCTCCTGACGATACGTTTTTTCACAAAAGAAACTCAATTTACCACGCTTTAACGGGCAGTAAGATCCCCACTTCAAGGCTTAGAGAAATCGGAAAAGGCTAAGTGGGGGATAACTGCCCGTAAAAGCCTGATTGGTTCAACTAACCCTCGGTGGGGGACCCACCGAGGGAAGTTTCACTGTATATGCAAATTGAATTATTTGCAAAATCTATCATATTTTCTATTTGTAAGTTGGGATTATGCAAGAAGCTTTGTTAATCTTTAGAGCATCCATCCCTGAAAACATGTTACACCTAAACGACATTTACTGTAAACAGCGAGAACATAATGGAAATTTAACAATTACGAGTATGAAATCAGTTGAAATGATTAAGATTAACGTAATTATAATAGGGAAACTGTTTATCGAATCTCTGTTTTTTAAACACATAATGGTATTGGTGTGTCATATTTCTTGTTAAATCTTAATGGGAAGAAATTCTTTTTCAGTCTCCAGAAAATGATATATAATAGGAAAGACTTTGACATAGGGGGCTGGCATATGGCAAATCGAATTATGGTAATAGGGGTTTCAGCAGGAGTAGGAAAATCGACATTTGCAAGGAAATTAGGGGAAGCCTTACATATTAGAGTTTATCATTTAGATGCACTCTATTGGAAGCCAGGCTGGGTGGAGGCTTCTACAGTGGAATTTTCAACAGCACAGCAGGAAATTGTGAACCAACTTCAATGGATTATGGAAGGCAATTACAGTAAAACGTTCGAGATTCGTGTAGAACATGCTGATACGATTATTTATTTAGAACTTCCACTCTATATATGTCTATACCGTGTTATTAAACGGTGGATCACAAATATTGGAAAAACACGACCGGATATGGGGGAAGGGTGTAAGGAAAAAATAGATAGGGATTTTATAAAGTTTATCTATACGACATATTCTCCACGTAAGAAAAGAATGGAGGAACGAATGCAGCTCTTTCAAATGCTAGGATCTAAAAAGGTTATTATGTTGAAGAGTAAACGAGAGATTAACTCTTATTTAGAAAATGTTAAAAGACAGGGGAAAACTCTTCACCAAAGGAGTTAACCCTATTAACGAATCTGCTAAACAGGAATGGTTAAAAGAAAAGTGGTTCCTTTTCCTTTTTCACTCTCTACATCAATTTTACCGTTCACTTTATTTATTGTACTATACACCATGAGCATTCCAAGGCCTGTTCCTTCTTTTTTCGTAGAATAATAGGGTTTTCCTAAACGTAAAATTTCCTCTTTCGTCATTCCAATCCCCGTATCTTTTATTTTAATCACAATGTTTTTCTTTTGTTCTGAAACATCAATGGTAAGGATACCGCCTTGTTCTCTCATCGCTTCTACTGCATTTTTATATAAATTCAGTAAACACTGCTGTATTTGATTTTTATCATATTGAAAAAAAAGAGTGTTAGTAAAGCTATATTGGATGTCTACATGATACATGTTTGCATAAGGTGTAATGATGTTTTTTACATACTCTGTTTCATCCTTTAAATTTGAATATATCATGTTTTCAGATTGAGGCTTAGCGAAAGCTAGAAAATCACTTACAATTTGTTCCGCTCGTTTTAATTCTAGTAATGAAAACTCTATATACTTCTTATCTTCCTTCGCCATTGTCTTTGATTGATTTAATAGCTGAAGAAATCCGCTTGTAACGGTAAGAGGGTTTCGAATTTCATGTGAAACACTAGCTGATAGCTCACTGATTACATTTAATCTTTCTGCATGTAATAAGGATTCACGTCTTTTCATATTTGCAATAATCTTCTCAATTAAAATCATAATAATGACCGTGCCAATAACGAGGGTACTTAAAGTATAGAAAGTTAAAGTCCAGAATTCCTTGTTTAATGCAGGTATAAAGAAAACAAGGCTAGTAAGGTAGAGAACTGCCGTTAAAATAGATGCGACTACTGCTATTAGAGTTCGTCGCTTAGGGTTTTGTTTTATAAACAACTTATTTAGTAATGGTGCGAAAATAAACATAAAGGTAGAAAAAATAAGAGAGTTAATGATACCTGCCCCGCCAATAAAAAAACGAACGACATTTAACGTAATATAAAGCGGAAAGGAATATTTGTATCCCCCGTAAAGTGCAGCAAGTAAGAAAGGGATGTATCGTAAATCAACTAGAAAGCCAATTGATAATTTTATAGGAAATGCCATGCAAAGAGTCATTGTAATCGATGCAAGAAATGAAAGAATATACTTGTTATAAGAATAAGGTCTATTTTCAAAGAATAGAAGAAAAATTAAGACCGGGAAAAGAAGAAAAAGAAAATTTAAAAGAAACGATTCAATCAATGTGCGACTCCTTTCATGGCTGCTTTAAAGTTAGCGTAGTAGGGTATTTCTGTGGGATTACCAAAGTAATACATTATATTATAATAGATTTTAGGAAATAATGGAAGGAAAACCAATAGTTATTACGTTAGTGAGACTATGGTAGGAGTGTAGTCTTCCATCCGTCTAATACCAACAGTAAACGAATATTTAATAGTCCAATAACATATGAAGTATAGGAGAGATTGAATTATTTTTTAGATTTATCCTGCTATTTAAGGGCAATAAGACCCCCACTTCAAGGTTTAGGGAAATTGGAAAAGTAAGTGAGGGAAGTTTCACTTTATCTTGAAAGGGAGGGACTCAAGATAACTGAGGATATATATGTTACAAATGCAGGTGGTGTTCCGTCTTTACAAGCGGGTTTATTATCAAATCGCCCCAATAAAGCTGCAATAGGAAGCCTATATTTAGATACGAGAAATCGAGTTTTCTATCGCTATAACGGGAAAAAATGGGAATGGATTATTACTCCAATAAACATTGTTTCTAAAGAAAGACCAGTACCACCAAGACCAATGCAGACGAGTAATGTATTATACTTTACATATTCAGACGGTCAAAAAATTGTGTATACAGATCAGGATGGTTTAGCGGAATATGGTTCAACTCATATATTGGCACCAACTGAAGTATCTTATATTAATTTTTTTATTAATGGAATGCTCCAACCTACTGTTAACTATGAGGTTGAGAAAGGGAAATTAACTTTACTAACAGAGAATGCTCCAATGGATGGGGTACTTATGATCCTTCAATTTATTACAATTTATACATGAACGGAAAAAGTCCCTGTAGAAGGAACTTTTTTCGTTTTTGTACTTTTTAGGTTGTTACAGTTATTGTAGAAGATGGTGCATACGTTACGATTTCTAACACTACAGGAGTGCTAGCTGGAATGCCAGATCCACCTGCTGGTACATTAATAGCGAGTGAACCAACACCTGTTATACCTGGAGTATATGTGGAAATACCCTCCATTTGCAGAACACCATTAATATAAACATTAAAGTAACTATTATTGGTTGGTAATGTAGGAAGTGTAGTTACTGCGGTACCAGTATCATTTAGAAAACTTGCTGCATCAATAGATAATGTTGCTCCAGCAGCAGTTGACGTAGTAGTGACATAAAAAAATCTTGAATCTGTTGGGACAACTTCGGTTGTAGTAGAAGCAGCAACGAGAATTTTCATAAGTTGAAGTGCCATGTTTTACCTCCTTTTCAGAAAATAGTTTATTACAATTCTTATACTATGACTTTGTAATATGGAATGAATGAGGTAAAACTCTATTTTTTGAAAAATCAACTCATATTTTGCAGACTGAAATAAGTAAATAAGCCTTAATGTAGGTAGGAAGATCGCCAATCTACTACTGAAGAATATTAAAGGAAGCGTTTCGTTCAAGAATAAAGTTAAAGGAAGGTTTAGTAGAGGTAAAATATGTACCTTCCTTTTACTTTCTTATATACAGTTTTCTAACGAATTCATGGGTTTAAAGCCTTCACCTTTCCTCCGCCTGTAGATTCAGCTACTCGGATTTTTATTTCGACCATAAATTCTTCTTCTTGATGCGGAGAATAATGAATGGGTACGGCTGAATCGTATACATCACTAATTACTGTTAACTGATGGTCGGTAATATACTTGATCAGCTTTTGGATGTTCGGAAAATAATGTTCGGGTGAAAAAATATACGCAATACATACGTATGTACCTTTAGGAATCGTTGTGACTTCCATATCTGGCGTGAGTGATGCAATTTGTTTATTTGTTAAAACAGGTGTAAATATATGCCGATACGTAATTTCATCAACATGGTTGTAATGCTGAAATGAGAACGTAGCACCATAACTACTATTCATAAAGCCATCTGTTGACTCGACAGTTTTCATCAGCTTACTGTACGAGGCATTAAATATATATTCAGGCGTTAATCCATCTGCCTTTGTCTGGATAATACGTATTTCTTCTTCATCTAAAAGAAACACTTCACCAAGGACAGGATATTCTTTCTGCCTTTGCATTTGCTTTTTGATATTCGTAATATTTTGTTTAATTTCCAATAAATAATCGAGTTTCTGCCTTACTCGTTTTTCTTGTTCCGTTAAAAAAACGAATAAATCATCTGTCTTTAATTCTTGCGCTTTTTTAATTTCTTCTAAAGGTGTTCCAATATATTTCAGTGATTTGATTAGGGCCAGTCGGTAAAGCTGTGAGTCATTGTAATAGCGATAGTTTGTTTCTGGATCAATATAAGCAGGTTTAAATAAGTCGATTTTATCGTAATAATGAAGAGCTTTAATTGAGACATTCGCTAGTTTTGATACTTCCCCGATCGTGTATAATGTTTCCTTCATTTCATCACTTCCTTACACTAAGTATAATAAGAAAGAGAACGCTTTGCAGCAAACAAAGAATACACTTAAGCTTACTTAATTTGCTCTAGCTTTTATATGTGCTGGCACTTTCCAAGCGAGTGCTAACCCAACACCTACTACTAAGGTAATTGTTGCAAAATAGAATGGGTAGTTTACATTCATATCGAATAAAGCTCCCCCAATAATAGGTCCAAATACGTTACCGATACTTGTAAACATCGAGTTCATGCCGCCAACAAATCCTTGTTCATCACCAGCAATTTTAGATAAATACGTTGTGACAGCTGGTCGTATTAAATCAAATCCAACAAATACAATAATTGTAACAAGTAAAATCGTATAATATGATTGCACGATTGTTACTAAAAATACAAGTACCGTCGAGAAAATTAAGCTATAACGAATTAAGCGAATTTCACCAAACCATTTCGTAAAGCGGTCAAATAAGACAACTTGTACAATTGCCCCTATAATGGCACCACCGGTAATGGCAAAAGCAATATCTTTCGGTGTGAAGCCGAATTTATGATCGACAAATAAAGCAAATAGCGATTCAAAAGCCGCTAACCCAAAAGATGAGATTAAAATAATCATAAACGCAATAAAATACATCGGTGAAAAAATACGTTTCATCCCTGTTTTTTGCTCTGCTGCTGTTTCATTTTCAGGATTTCGCTCTGGTTCACGAAGCGTGATGACAGATAAAATCGCTGAAAATAACGCGAAGGCTGCGGCAAAGAAGAATGGTAAGCGAGAATCAATCTCTGCTAAAAAACCCCCAATACCTGGTCCAACAATGAAACCTGCCGAAATAGATGCAGACATATAACCCAATGCCTTTGACCGTGTTTGAATCGTTGTAGTATCTGCGATAAATGCTGTTACAGCTGGCATGATGAACGCTGCACTAACACCGCCAAGCATTCGCGAAATAAACAGTACTCCAACATTTTCTCCGATACCGAATAAAAACTCTGACAAACTAAAGAATAATAGGCCAATAATGATCATTCTTTTACGTCCGAATCGATCCGCCCACCGGCCTGCAATAGGGGAGACAATTAATTGTGTGACAGCGAACGTTGCCACCATATATCCGACAATCGATCCAGATAAATGTAATTCATCCATGATTGTAGGTGTAACTGGAATAACAAGTCCAATTCCTAAAAAAGCAATAAACAAGTTCATCAATAATATAGCTAATGTCATGTTTGGTCTTTGCATGATGTTTCTCCTTTTTCTTACTAAACGTATAAAACACAATATAAAGTCTCCCCTTGGAGGAGAGTCAATGGGAAAGCACTTCATTTTGATCTAATGTATCTTGTACAACGAAAACCACCGGCTAGGCCGATGGTTCAATAAGCTTAATTTTCTTTTTTAGTGATGCATGAGAAATTCGAATATCTTCACAATTACTAAACCTGCTGATGCAAAAATACTGAAGGAAAACAAGGTCATATTTTGTTTAGCTTTCCACAACATCTCGCTAATAGCTATGTATCCCAACATTCCTATGGCACTACCCATAATAACACTTTCTAAATGCTTGACCTCGTTTTGCACGAATCCCCCTAACATTGTTCCTGCTCCTAATACAACAGATAATAAAAAAATCATTACAAGAAATGGTGCAAGCTTAGACTGAGTAAATAAAAATGGTACCATAAGACTTAATCCTTCTGGAATATGGTGAAAAATGATAGCGAGCAATAACGAAGATGAAACCTCATTATTACTTGTTAGAGCTGAACCAATTGCTATTCCTGTAGGTATATTATGAATACAAATGGCCAGTGATAAAAATCCAAAGGCTTGCAAGGCTTGCTGATTTTCGTCTCTTACTTTGTTTCCGTGAAAGAGAGTATGAATTAGCATCATAAACAAAAAACCGATTCCTACTCCTAACACAGGACCAATGGGAGGTTGTTCTGAAAATGTCTCGGGTATAAGTTCTAAACATAGTATTCCCGCTAACACCCCGCCACAAAATGCATACAAGCTATACATTTTTTCTTCTAACACTTGTTTCGTAACTATTCCTATCGTTCCACCTAAAAACAATCCTCCAAATGAAAATACGGTTACCATAAAGGGGATTATATAAATTTCCATTTATTCACTCTCCGTATATCTTTTCTTATACTATCCTATTCTCACTAGATGTCTGATAGTCCAAGCACTTTCTATATTGCACTTGAATGCATCAGAAATGACTGATGGTTTAGCTTTTATGTCAGTTTACAAAGATCATCTATCTACTAATTGGAATACTTTTCCTCGTTCTTTACATAAACTGTTGATAAAACCTCAACAAAATGATGAATCAGAAAATGAAAGGATGAACAGGATGTCAGAGAATCATAAAGAGAATGACCTTGGGATGCTACTAAAGTCATTATTAAAGAAACATGCGTTATCTATGCGTAAACTAAGTGCAATCACGGGAATCGACACAGCAACCATCTCACGAATCATAAACGGGAAACAACAAGCAAAATTAGAGCACTTACAACAATTTGCTTCTCACTTAAACATACCTCTTGGAAAATTAATTGAAGCTGCTGGTTTTGAGATTAGTAGAGAAGCAGATCCACAATCAGATCCTTCTAATTTAGTAGATATTCAAAAAATTCTTGCCTCCATTCAATTAGTTGATACTGAGTTTACGATAGCTCGTGTCGAACAGGAATTAGCCAAATACGAACAATATGCCCAAACGGAAGAAGGACATCAATTGATTTGTAAGGACTTTCAAACAAAAATTGAACAAAATGGTAGCGTAGGTCCATTAATTGAACAGTTAAAGCAACTATATATACAATATTGTGATGATAAGACTTCAACAAGTGAACGTACCATAATCGGAAGTGCTTTGCTATATTTTATCTTATCGGTCGATATTATTCCTGACTATATATTTCCAATTGGGTATTTGGATGATGCAATTGCTATTCAACTCGTGTTAAATCGTCTCGGACAATAACTAAAGTGTTTCTTTCTTTTCAACATTTGTTGATGATCATGCACATTCTTCAACACCTAAGAATACATTACTGATGAATTTAATAATTAGTAAGGATGTGTATTCAATTATGAGTAAATCAGTAACTGTTTCAGATACAAATCCAAAGTTTCATTCTGTTGTTACGAGTCGGAAAACAGGATGGAAACGGTATTTAATGATTATGTGGGCCCTAATGGGACCAGGATTTATCGCAGCGATGGCCGATAATGATGCGGGAGGAATCATTTCTTACACCGTAACAGGAGCAAAATTTGGTATAGGTTTGTTTATCCCCTTAATCATTTGTCTTGCACCTCTTACATTTACTATTCAAGAGATGAGCATGCGCCTTAGCGCAGTAACGCAAGAAGGCTTTTCCCGGCTGGCTTTAAAACGATATGGGAAATTCTGGGGTTATTATCACATTAGTACTCTTGCCTTCGAGAATCTATTGACATTGATTACCGAGTTTATTGGAATGACAGCTGGACTTATGATGTTAGGGATCCCTTTTTGGATTAGCGACATGATTAGTTTATTACTTATCGTTTGTTTCGTTTTATTTACCGGATACTGGACAAAAGAACGGATTGCACTAATTGTTGGCTTACTCAACATCGTTTTTCTCGTAATAGCAGCTATGACACAGCCTAGTATGGCTGAAATTGGCCACGCATTTGCTACATGGAATGTTCCTCATGATCAACAAGACGGTCTGATTTGGTTCATTATTGCAACGATCGGAAATGCGATTGCCCCGTGGATGATTTTCTTTCAAGGGAGTGGCACGATTGATAAAGGGGTTACTTCACGATACTTACGGCTAGGCCGAATTGACACAGCAATTGGTTGTATCGTTCAAGTAGTAATTGCAGCAGGAGCCATTATCATCGGTGCCTCTCTCTTTGGTCAGGTTCAAGATATAGGGAATGCAGGTCCATCTGATATTATTAGTTCCCTTGATAGTGCGGTAGGACGGTGGCCTGCTATCCTCTTTGGTCTCGGTTTATTCAATACTGGTTTTCTAGCCTCTATAACTATATCTTTGTCTTCCTCTTGGAGTATTGCTGAATTATTTGGCTGGTCTAAAAGCCTCAATGATAAAATCCATCAAGCACCGAAATTTTATGCCATCTATATTGGAAGTCTCGTTCTCGCTGCACTTTCCATCCTACTACCGAATTTACCTTTGAATCTTATTGCAGTCATCACCCAAGTAATCGGTGGAATTCTGATGGCACCGCTGCTTATTTTCTTAGTATTAATGACAAGTGATAAAAAATTGATGGGACAATACAGAAGCAGGCTGTTCGGTAGAATATGGGGATGGACGATGGTTGCATTGCTCATAGGATTGTCAATCGCTACATTCTGGCAGACGTTTACAAATCTTTAACAATCAACAACAATTGACTTGTTCTTGAAAATAGATGACACAACATTTATTATAAAAATAGATAATGTGTCATCTATTTTAATAGAGATATATCCTTATTCACTCATAAGGCCATGTAATAGAAGTGTTAGTTTTGAAAATAATTATTTCAAAATAGATGACACATCATGTATTTTGCAAAACCAAAGGAGTAGTGAAGATGAATGTACTAATCGTTTATGCGCACCCTAATCCCAAAAGTTTTAATCACGCCGTATTAGAAAAAGTAAAGCAAGGACTTCAAGAAGCTAACCATACTTTTACCGTTATCGATTTGTATGAAGATCAATTTAATCCCGTCCTAAAGTTTGATGAGAACTTTAAAAGAAGAAATTTAAAGGATGATCCGGAAACAGAATGGTATCGTACACAACTGAAACAGGCAGATCACTATATTTTTATTTATCCCATCTGGTGGTCTGGTATGCCTGCAATCCTAAAAGGCTTCTTCGACCGGGTGTTTGCATCTGGCTTTGCCTACGTCTATGAAGGGGTGATGCCAAAAGGATTGTTAGTAGGAAAATCTTCATGGGTTATCTATTCACTCGATTCTCCATCTTGGTTTGAAAGATTAATTCGCGGAAGTGTCGAATGGAAAGTAATCAAGTCTTCTATTCTCAATTTTTGCGGTATTCGTTCTGTGAAGAGAATGATGTTTGCAGGAGTAAAAGGAAGTAGTATCGATAAAAGAGAAAAGTGGTTGGAATATGTATATCGACAAGCGAAGCAGCTTTAATATTTGTAAAAGAAAGTAGTAGCTAAGAAAAACAGAAGGAGAATTTTCAGGCATCCTATTTCGAGCATACTCTCCTTTTGTCAAGCAGAAATTAGATTACATACTTATTTAGTAGTAGCATTCACATAGTATAGCCTCGTTTTATCAAGGTTTCTGAGAAAGGATGATCCTTTATGAAACGGAACAGTAGTTTACACATAAGTTCTAGTTCTTCTTCAGAATAATTTTGAATGATTTGGTCATAGAGTTGCTGTTCAATATCTCTTACAAGCTTAGCTTTTTCTTTTCCAACTGGCGTTAGTTGAAGCACAACATACCGAGAATCCTTCTTGTCCACAATTTTCTCGATTAAATCGTCTTGGACCATTCGTTCAACAAGGCGTGACGGACTTCCAGATTCACAGATTAATAACCGTCCAAGTTCTTTTAGTGAGACCTTTTCTTCTTCATGTATAACTCGTAATACCTCTGCTTTCGAAGTTGTCAGACCAACGTTCTTTAAAATCTCATTTAACACCCGATTTCCATGTCGCTGCGTAGCAAGAATGAGATAACTTAGCGACTCAGCTTTGAAATATTGGTTTCTTTCCATTTAAAATTCCTTTCATATGTGTTCAGTTTCGAATAAATAGTAAAAATATAGAGGACAAGTCACTTTAGAAGGAATAATAAATGACTCATCATCTATTGTCAAGTACAACTCTAGTCTCTATTGGAATCGAACGGAAGGATATGTCCGAGGAAATAACGTATAGTATGTAGTATCCATAGCCTGAAATATTAACATATGATTGAGATAAGGAGGGTTTCTAATCATGTATGAGCTAAAAACAAAAGAAACCGACAGCAGTGTCATTGAGTTTATTGAAAATGTCGAAAGCCCTACAAAACGGGAAGATGCATATAAATTATTAGATATTTTTACGGAAACAACAGGCTATCAAGCTAAGATGTGGGGACCAAGTATTATTGGATTTGGTACATATCATTATAAGTATAAATCAGGTCACGAAGGTGATGCCCTTTTAGTCGGCTTTTCACCACGAAAAGCAAAAATCAGTTTGTACTTTGCGACGGGTGATAGAAAACGAGAGGAATTGTTAAAGGATTTTGGAAAGCATACGACAGGAAAAGCTTGTGTGTATATTAATAAAGTAGTTGATATAGATATCAATATTTTGAAAGAATTAATTAACCGGTCTATAAAGTTTTTGAAAGAAACCTATCCAAACCAATAAGGAAGGAGAAAACAACTAACGGCTTTATCCTCTTAAGAAGGGCTAAAGCCGTTAGAATGTTTTCTTTCTACTATTCACTTGAAACCCTTACATTTTGATAGAAAGAAGAATATTATTCAACATTTACTATTCCTTGAACTGCATCGGAAGGACTAACGACATTTTTTCTATGCAATCTTTTTTGATAATATACTCCAACTAATAAGAAAATGAACAATGGTCCGATATATAAAGCAATTCTTGTATCCGCATCAAAAGCCATCACCACAAGAACAAGAGCTAAAAACGCCAACGATAAATAGGAAGTGAAAGGGAAGAGCGGTAATTTATATTTGAGTTTGCTTCTCTCTGCAGTAGTTAAACTTTTTCGATAACGAATTTGTGCAAGTAAAATGATTGCCCATGTCCAAACAGCTCCAAATGTAGAAATACTTGTGATCCAAGTGAAGACCTTTCCAGGGACAATATAATTTAAAATTACGCCAATTAGCAGTGCGGCTGCAGAAGCAATAACAGCTAAACCGGGTACACCTTTTTTTGTTATTTTTCCAAATGGTTTTGGTGCTTGGCCATTTTGTGCAAGGTTAAATAGCATTCTTCCCGTACTGAAGATCCCACTGTTGCAAGATGAGAGCGCTGCAGTTAGAACGACAAAGTTGATAATTCCAGCAGCTCCAGGGATCCCGATTTGGTTAAAGGTAAGTACAAACGGACTTCCCTTTGATCCAATTTCATTCCATGGATAAATTGACATAACAACCGTAAGGGCCCCGATATAAAAAATGAGAATCCGCCAGAACACATTATTAATCGCTTTGGCAATATTTTTTTCTGGATTTTTCGCCTCTCCAGCAGTCACGCCAATCATTTCAATACCAAGGTAAGCAAACATAACCATTTGCAGGGACATTAATAATCCCTTCATTCCGTGTGGAAACATTCCACCATGATCCCAAAGATTGTGAAATCCTGTGGCAATTCCGCCATTTCCAATTCCGAAGAAAATAATTCCGGCGCCGACAACAATCATGAGAACAATGGTCACTACCTTTATTAAAGCAAACCAAAATTCTAATTCGCCATATGCTTTCACGGTAAGAAAGTTAACGAGAGCCATCATAACGAGTGCGGCTAGTGACCAAATCCAGCGTGGAATCGTTGGAAACCAATATTCCATGTAAATACCAACAGCTGTAATTTCCGCCATACAAGTAACAACCCATAAAAACCAATAATTCCAACCCGTAATAAAACCGGCAAGCGGCCCTAAATAATCATGGGCATATTGACTAAATGAACCGGCAACAGGCTTTTGAATTGCCATTTCCCCAAGCGCTCTCATAATAAAAAACATGATAAGACCAGCAATTGCATATACTACTAATATACCTGGCCCTGCTGTTTTTATGGCTGTAGATGAGCCAAGAAATAACCCAACACCAATAGCAGCCCCTAAAGACATTAAGGAAATATGTCTTTCCTCTAAATTACGATGAAGTTCTTTGCCATGCTTATGATTACTCATCCTTACTCCCCCTTAAATTTTACTACAGATTTTTCATCCCACTCTGTTTTAAAGAAGAACGATGCTACTTTCAAAAGGGTATTGATTTTGCAATTAATTGGTAGCGCTTTCAAAATATCTTGCAAAGCATTTTTTCTGTTCTTTCAAATAAACTCTTGGAACTCGTTTGCCGATTAAACAAACTGTTTCATAATGGATCGTACCCATTAATTCTGCGATTGTATCGACGGATTGAAAAGCGGTATCGTTCTCCCCAAAAATGGTCACCATATCTCCCGTTTTGGCATTTGGAATTTCCGTAATCTCAATCATCGTTTGGTCCATGCAGACCCGTCCTCTAATTGGCGCTCTCTTTCCATGTAGTAACACATTTCCACGGTTCGAAAGGAGACGAGACAGTCCATCGGCGTACCCAATTGACAAGGTAGCAATGATACTATCTCCTCTGTTCAGCCTCCAAGTACAACCATAGCCAACAGGCTGTGAAGAGGGTACGTTTTTGATTGCCACGATTCGGGTATGAAAACTCATGGCTTGTTTTAAATGGATTGAGTGCTTTTTTAAGGAAGCATCCGGATTCAAACCGTAAAGCGCAATTCCAACTCGAACCATATCCAAATGCATTTCTGGAAATCTCAAGGTAGCTGCGCTATTACAGCAATGCCTGAAAGGGATATGAATGCCTTCTTTTTCTAAAAAGCTGGTTATTTCTATGAATTTATGAAATTGGGCGTAAGTATAACTTGGATCTTCACTATCAGAATTAGCAAAATGAGTGAAAATTCCTTCTAACTGAATATAAGGTGCTGCTAGACCCTTTCTCGCAAGTGAGAGAGTTTGATCAGCGGAAGATAGTCCAATCCTCGACATACCCGTATCTACCTTAATATGAATGACCGTTCTTTTTTGCAATTGAGAGGATTGAACGATAATTTCATCTAATACCTTATGATCAAATACGGTTATCGTCATGTTTTGTAAAATGGCTTCCCGAATCGAACGGACAGGAGTATACCCGAGAATAAGAATAGGGGATGATATTCCAACCTTCCTTAACTTGATTGCTTCATCTAAAAAAGCAACTGCCAAGTAATCTGCTCCAGTTTCAATTGCGGTTTTTGCGACTTTTTCAGCACCATGCCCGTATCCGTCAGCTTTGACGACAGCCATTATCTTTGTTTTCGGATTGATGTACTGCCGGAATTGCTGTAAATTGTAGGCAATATGGTCAAGTGAAATCTCTGCCCATGTATCCCTGTAGCTACATTCCTCCATAAGATCGTCCCCTTTGCTAAAAATCCCCCCAAAAAGCATCTCATGGGGGGATGAGTGATGAAAGGAAGAGACAGGATTATTTAATAGCTAGTTCATTTTCAAGAGCTTTTTCAACTGTTACATACTCATAGCCAAGATCTTTTGCAACTGCTTCGAACGTAATTTTGCCATTTAGAACGTTTACGCCGCGTTTTAGTGCTTCATTTTCTGTAATGGCTTTTGTTACACCTTTATTGGCAATTGCTACTGCATATGGAATCGTCACATTTGTTAAGGCAATGGTTGATGTTCTAGGAACTGCTCCAGGCATATTGGCAACAGAGTAGTGAAGCACTCCATGCTTCACAAATGTAGGATCATCATGTGTTGAGACACGGTCGCAAGTTTCAACAATTCCACCTTGATCGATGGCAACATCCACAATGACTGAACCTGGTTTC
This sequence comes from Ectobacillus polymachus, assembly GCF_048159605.1. NCBI lineage: Bacteria > Bacillati > Bacillota > Bacilli > Caryophanales > Bacillaceae > Ectobacillus > Ectobacillus polymachus. Next base: position 356,710 of record NZ_JBLREB010000001.1, read on the forward strand.
ATAGATTTCACCATTTCTTCTGTCACAAGCTTAGGAGCTTTTGCACCAGGAATTAACACGGCACCGATAAGAAGATCAGCTTCAGCTACCGCTTCAGCAATATTCGATGGATTGGACATCAATGTTTTGATTTGATGACCGAAAATATCATCTAATTCACGTAAACGATCGGCGCTTAAATCAAGAATGGTAACATCTGCACCTAAACCAATCGCCATTTTTGCTGCATTTGTGCCGACCATACCGCCGCCGATAATCGCTACTTTGCCACGGCTTACACCAGGAACACCTGCAAGTAAAATGCCTTGTCCACCATAAGTTTTTTGTAAGAACTGTGCTCCGACTTGAACAGACATTCTTCCGGCTACTTCACTCATTGGGGTAAGCAATGGAAGCGTTCTGTTAACGGCAACCGTTTCATAACCAATTGCTGTAACGAAGTTATCTTTTAGCGCCTCTGTAAGTGATGGGGCAGCTGCAAGGTGTAAATAAGTAAATAATATCAAACCAGGACGGAAATATTTATATTCGCTCTCAAGGGGCTCTTTCACCTTTAGAATCATTTCAGCGTCAGCCCAAACTTGTGAAGCGCTTTCAATTATCTTTGCACCAACATTTGCATATTGTTCATCAGTGAAACCGCTTCCAATTCCAGCACCTTTTTCAACTAATACTGTATGTCCAGCATTTACGAAAGACACAACTCCGGATGGCGTAAGGGCTACTCGATTCTCGTTGTTTTTGATTTCTTTTGGTACTCCAATAAACATTTTGTTTTCCCCCTTAAATGTTGAATTACTTTTGTTACTGTGGTTATAGTATAAAATGTTTATTGTATAATTTCTTTGTTTTAAAAAGAGAAAGCAAAGCTCTCTATTTGGTGAAATTCACAAAAAGTTCATATTTTACGCAAATATTTTTCGAGCTTTGCATCAATGTATAACATCATTTTTTGGTTAGGGTCTTTAAAATCAATGTCGCCAATTTCCGTAATCCGCTTTAGACGATAGGTTAACGTGTTTGGATGAACAACTAATTCCTTCGCTGTTTCAGGAATATTAGTGTCTTTGTCAAGGTATACTTCAAGTGTTTCGACTAGATTAGAATGATTTTTTTGATCATATAAATGAAGCTTCTTTAGCGATTGATTTTCATGTCTTTCACTTTTGTATTTTTCCAAAATAATATCAAAAAGCTGATAGATTCCTAGTTTTTGATAATTAAAGATGTTTTGCGTTTCCATTGCAAATTTTTCTTTAATCGATAAAACAGTCAACGATTCTTGAAAAGCCTTCTTAATTTGTTGATAATCATCATATATGCTGCTGCCACCAACTTTAACATCTACGTTGTAGCGATCTAGCAGTTTTCTTGTGAATGTTGTAATAAAATGATCAAGTTCACTGTAGGGTTCATCCACCATCGGCAGAGCAACTAGCATGATAAGTTGGTTAAAGTCCATCGTATGGAGCATGATTTTTAAGGGTTGACTCGTTTTTAACAGATTCGAAATCTGCTGCTCTTGTTTTCGTGTTACATCATGTTGAAATTGAAAGACGATAACAGCATAACAGGGTGATGGTACGATTTTTAACGCGTGGAAATGTTCATGAATGACTTCTGGCGTTGTTACATGTCCGGTTAATAGCTGCCAAAAGAATTCTTGAAATCGATTTTCTTCTTTCCGTTTACGTACGAGCAGATGCTGTAGCTCGTTTTTGGCCGCTTCTGAAGCATATTTTAATAAATCTAATTCTTCCTCATTTAAACACTTATCAATTTCTAATGCCCAAATATAGCCGATAACTTCGTCTTGTCTCCAAATGGAAATTGCCACTCTGTTGCCAAGCCCAATTTCCTTTATATTATTAACCCGAATTGGTACCTTCGATTTCAATAACGACGGAATGGTACCTTCTTTCCATAACTGATTCACGACCTTTTCCGGTACCTTTCGGCCAATTATTGTCGCAATACGGGCTGGATCGGTTCTTTCATCATGGGTACTATAGGCAAGGAGCCGATGGCTTGCATCTTCAATCGTTATGGGGCATTGCAGCTGTTGACTAACGACGTCGGCAAACTCCTCCAGACTTTCAAAAGATATCTTAAAAGGATTTTTCAATGTGTATCCCTCCGTGTATGTATATAAAACTCGTGAAGTGTCGGAGTAACCTTAATTCTAAAAAAGCATCCTCTTGCAAGGGACATATGTACGTAATAAGTCGTCAGCCAATTAACCCTATCTCTAATGTGGCATCGAAGTTACAAATTGCATGGTAGATCATGTCCATTTTCTCCACACATTAAAATGTAGTACAACTTCTATAGAAGAGTCAATTTTAAGTGAAGGTAAGCAGTCTTTTGATGTTCTGGATATAAAATGGGATGTAGTGCCTAAGATAATTTATGTAAGCTAATTCAGAAAGGATAATATTGAAAGGAATAACGCTATCAGAAAAATATAGAAGAGCAACCGTAATAGTTACGATTGCTTTTTTCTAACCCATTTTTAACTGAAATGATAAGAATCAACTTGCTTACAAATCTCATCAGCTGTATAACCACTTGCTTCAATTACAGGACCTTTAATCGAAGTATTGCTAATACCCATAACATCTTCATTTTGCCCGGTAACAATGCAACAATCACAGCCTTTTATGTCTTGTTTCGAATGTAATGGTATAACATCATATCCTTTTTCTTGTAATGCTTGTTGTACATCTGTTAGCGATTGCTCTACTCCAATACGTGCCATTTTCTCACCTCCTACCATCAGTTAATGTGCATCATTTGTAAGAAAATATGCAGAGTAGAAAGAGTGGATGAAGAATTATGGCTTTTGAATAAAGCTTGATCTTTTTTGCTAGAGCATCAAGAGGATGTCATGTTTTATGTAGAATGACAAGAGTGAGTGGCATAGAGATATGGCATAAACATACATGGACTTTTTCTAGATCAAACGTTTTTATCTAATAGCCCCAATAGTATTGATACTGGGGAGCGTACTGAGTTTGTTGATAATGCGGTAAATATTGTGGTTGTTGATAATATTGATTTACATACTGACCAGGTGAAGTTTCATTTCTATTATTACAATGCTTGTACGGACCTATATAGGTTGAAGGTTCAATGGGTGCAACTGCTTGTTTCCATTGATTTTCATCCATGCAATACGTATGCGCCATAATATTCGCAGGAGTAAATTTTAAGATGTCAGATCCCAAAATCACTTCTGGAGTTGGTGCATCGAAAATTGCCAAAAGATGCGTGTTATCAACTGTAGCTACTTCATAGTGCCACCAACCCTGAGGTATGTTTGTTACTTGTCCAGGTGTAATCGAGTAACTGAGAATTTGTTTTGTAAATGGATTCAGCATCGATACAGTAGCTGCACCAGAAATACAATACACAAGCTCAGCTGCATTTTGATGATAGTGCGGTTCGATAACATTATTAGCACTTAGGAAAATGTCTAGAAGAGATGAATTTTCCAACGTATTCAATTGTTCTATACCTAGTACATTAATATAGTTTTTACTATCTTTTCTAAACAAAGGACTCTTATTTACGTCAAAAGTATATTGAGTTGATGGGGATGTGTAATCCATATACGAAACCATAAATATTCTTCACCTCTTTATAATAGCTAACTTTATAGGCAGATTATGCTTTTAATATGATTTTGTGTGTCGTCTTAAAAAATAAATAGTACGTAGATGGATTTTAGGAAATACTGGTCAATAAATAAATGTAAAGGGGATGTAAAGGTGAAATTAGACGAAGTTAGCAAAATCAAAGTTGCAACTGCTACTGGAAATTTAAACGTTATGGAAGTTCGCTTTTTAAACAGTAAAAAACGTTGGGTAGGCTTTAAACTCATTAATGTGGAAGATCTAAAAGCAAAAGGAATTATTAAGAAAGCGAACAGCTTTCGTAAAGCGGAATCATGGTTAAATACAGACGAGGGTCGCAAATGGGCGGTGATGGAAGCGAAACATACGAAGTTTAAGTAAAAGGACAGGATTCCTCCCTGCAACTAAAATAAACAAGGGAGGATCCTTATAAGACTTCGGTTTTTAATTTAACTTTTATCTAAGGATTTAAAGAAGAATTGCTATTTAATTCAAATTGGTCATTAAGTAAAATACCTTCTACATAAGAACCTACCTGAATACTTTCATATATAGATTTAGGAATTTCAACATCGTATATCTTCCCATCTATATCGATTTGCACCAAATAGGAGTTTGAAATAGAACCATTTGATTCTAATGATTCTGTTTTGATCTTATGCTTAACTAGGGCATTCTTAGTAGTCTGAAGTTGATTATTATCTGTTTGTATAAATCCTTTTGTACTTGCTGTATTTATATTGGCATTAGGATTAGTGTGATTAAGGGATAGATTGTTAGAATTCATATCTTTATTTAGATAAGCTATTACAAAAAAACAAATGGCGAAAATTGATACAACTGCCATGAATTTAAATTCATCCTTCATTGTGGCATTCTCCTTATATAAAATATTCATTTAATAAGATAATTAAATATTAGATATAAATCTTTATTAGGGACCCGAATGTCTGTTATTAATATTTTTTCATATCGAAAAATCCTATTTGAAATCTAATTTTATTGATATTAATAATTGATTTCAATAGACTTTTTAATTATACATTCCCATAGAATGGCACTCAAGTATCGACGAAAAGTTCTAATTTTCTGTGAAATACCTTGAAATCTGCTAGGTAATCTGCACAAGGTGAAAAGCGATATGAAAACAGAAATCAATAACGTGATATATAGAAAAACAAAAGTCGCCTGTAAAAGTTATTAGATGAAGAGAAGAAGATGTCTTAGATATACTTACAAAAGCTGAGAATGAAAAAAAAGAAATAATAATAATATATCGGTTTTAATTATTAATATCATTTTGTCAGGCTGTAGAGATTTTAGTTAAATTAGTTGAGTTGTATACAACAAATTTTATATCGAAGTAAAAGACAGTCTGAATGACTGTCTTTCAAAATTTTAATATGTAAATGATATTACCTGATATTATTCAACTACTATACTCCAATCGCCGTCTGCTTTAACAGAAAATCCGTTTAATCCATCTTCAAATTGTTCTCTTGTACTTCCGCTATATTTTCCTATTTCATTTACAATCGATGTTCCTTTTGATAAATCATGCACAATAAAGTTTGATTCACCATCATGCTTAAGTGTTAATTTATGTAAGCCAGCTTTACTAAGATCAAAGAATACAACATCATCACCATGACCATTTAATGTATATGAGCCATCTATAGTAGGTATTTTGCTAGGGTCTGGTTCTTGTGTAATCAATGCTGACCAATCACCATCTGCTTTTACGTTTAATGCATAATCGCCATCTGTTGGTATTACGGCAATGGTTTTACCACTATATTGACCTATTTCGTTTACCAATGAATCTTCTGAGTTACCTTGTAAATGAACGATAAAATTAGCTCCGCCGTCATGTTTCATATCAAATATTGCAAATCCTTTTTTTAGCTTAATAGTATCCGTAGCTGTATCTCCACTACCATTTAATTTAATTTTGGATTTTTCATATTCATCTTGTTTTGCTTTCTTTTCAGATTCCATTCTAGCTTGAGCTTGCTCTGGAGTTTCCTTTGGTGCTTCTACTGTGTTTTGAGTTTGAGTTGTCTGCGCATCAGTAGCGCTATCTGTAGAATTTGTACTAGTATCCGATGCGGAAGTACTTGGTTTGTTATTTGTCATGCCATTGAGTACAGCTGAAAGAATAAATAGATATACAAGGCTTGCAACAACCATTTTCCACTTTTTTCCTGAACGAAACCCGAGTATTTTCTTATACCATTTTCTTTCAATATTATGTATTACAATTGAAGTGTAATTTTTTATTATGGATTCTACTCCCTTGCCATTTTCTGTGGGAATGAAATAAAAGGGATTTCTTTCAGGTCCCTGGAACTTAAACTCTGATTTCATTGCAAAATGATCAACATAAACCTCTGAGTAGTCTGAAAGATTGTAAGTTCCGATTAAAGTCAATTCATTATTATTTTTATTATACTGAAATGTTTCAATGGAGTTAGAAGAAACCGCTGCAAAACCAGTTTTATTATTGGGTAGATTGGCTGAAACAATTAAGGGTGGTGATTGGCTATTATTCTTATACCTATTTTCTATTGCTTCTTTTGCTAGAGTTCTTGTACTCGGTTTTTTATCCTTTTTACTCATGTTTTATCATTCCTTGCTGTAAATTTTGCTACTGCATTGTAAGATTATATCAAAGAACTAAAGTTTTACCAATATAATATGTTCGAATTTTGAAGGTTATTAATATCTGTTATCCGTACAGATTATTGAGTTTAAAGTCCAGAGTTAATAGAGGTCGGATGTTGGTCCAAAACTTTTGGAATAATTGATACAATCTTTTGGCTAGGGGGATAAGTAAACATGATATTTTTTGATATAGATGAAACCTTACTTGACCATGACCAAGCAGAGAAAAAGGGAGCAATTGATTTTTTTAAAGAATATACAGACGAGTTACAACTGAGTGATACTGAATTCGTTCAGTTATGGTATAACCTATCAAATAAATATTTTGAAAAGTTTTTAGCGAAAGAATTATCTTTTCAAGAACAGAGGAGAATGCGTATTAAAGACTTGTTTGGTCATCATTTAAGTAACGAGCAAGCAGATAGTAGATTCAATAATTATTTATGTATATATAAAAGTAATTGGTCGGCATTTAAAGATGTCGTTCCTTGCCTAAAGCAATTAAAACAACTAGGATTTCGGCTTGGAATTATTAGTAATGGTGACTATGCTCAACAATTAGAAAAATTAAAGAGTATGGGGATAAGCAATTATTTTGAATGTATAATTACATCTAGTGAAACAGGAGTGGCTAAACCAAATGCTGCTATTTTTCTAGAAGCATGTAACCAAGCAAAGGTTCAAGTTCAAGAAAGTTATTATATAGGGGATAGACTCGAAACTGACGCAATTGGAAGTATAAATGCCGGTATGAAAGGAATATGGATTAATCGAAAAAATAAAACAACTTATCCTGATGTGAAAGTGATACATAGTCTTAGTGAGTTGATTGCGTTAGTTAATTGATATTTTTTCTTAAAGTAACGTACTTGAGTAAACAAAAAGTTGCTGTGGCAGCTCTTTTTATTGTTCAACTGAAGGTAGGGTAGTGAAAGAAGAATTTAGATTGGTGGGATAATAATGAATAGGATAGTAGTAGGAAAATACATTCCCTTACAAAATTATTTAAAAAAATTAACGTCATCACATGTTACTTTGTCTTTTAATGAAATTGAAACAATTCTAAATACTATACTCAATTACCTAACTCCGCATATAAATATCAAGCTTGGTGGGTGAACAGCCAAAAGGCTCATTCTCACGCTTCTATTTGGCTAGAAGCGGGTTACATAGTGGGAAATGTAAAATTTGGTGAATATGTAGAGTTCATTCAAAAAGAAAATGATGAAATTCCTATTCACAAGGAAGACGTAGTAATACATAAAGAAGGCAAGAACAATTTATCTAATGAAGAAATGAACTATATCGAAAGTTTATCTAAAAAAATGGATAAGGTTAAGGCCTTTCTATCAGAAGATACGTCATCAGGTATTTTCGAGGGGGATTTAATTGAACAGTACGAGGCGATGAATAGTTTTAGAAGAATCATAGGCAATATCGATAATGATTTGAGCTTTTTAGGTTGTTTGTTAATAAAAGAGTTTCTTAATCAAAGACATTCTTTTTCTGCATTAAATATGGCATTGAAGCCCCAAGGTTCCCCAGGGTTAGATGTTGATGAAACTACCATTGATGGAAAAAGGATAATAGGTGAATTAAAGACTACTTATCCCTATAAACAAAATGACCTCGGTGCTAATCAAAAAAGTAACTTTATTAAAGATTTTGAGAAGTTACAGCGAAACGTAGCTGATGATAAATACTTTTTTGTGACTGAATGCAAGACTTTTGACATTGTTCAGAGAAAATATAGCCAATACCTTAAAGGAATAAATCTTGTCTTACTCCCTCAAGCTCTTTCTAATGGTAAGTTTGTTATTACATATTCTTAGCAAAAACAATATATAGGTCGGAGTTGGGGATTACCATGTATCCGACCTATTTTTTATGTACTGATGTTATGTTTAGCTTTCCATGATAAACAGACATTGTTATCCATTCAATTGCTAAATAATACTACAAATTTATCTATTATAATAAAGTTACATAGGCTAAGAGGAGGAGATTACATATGAAAATTGAGATAGGAGAATCATTAATGCTATCGTGGCTACGTCATGTAAAAAAGTGTCAGTTAGTCCAATTAAATTGGAAGCCATTTATTAATCATTGGAAATTGTCCAATGAAGGTGAAATTGAGCGAATCATGCAAACCGTAAATACAATTTTTTGAAAAGATGTATTCGTTTATTATATTTTTAAAAAATAAATCATATATGCAACTGTTACAACAAGGGGAATTAGATGCGATAGGTTTACGAATAATTAATGGAAACATACAGGAAATTAATAATGAGGTTACTCAAGGAACAAATGATATTCCGATAGCTGATTTTGTTTTAATACGTTCACATGCTTAATTAACCAAAACAAGTGTCTAAAGATAAGATTTACCATCTATGTGATTCTCGATATAGTAAAGAGACCTTTATGCTTTCATATCCAATGTTGAAAAAGGTGACTGATGGATTGGACTTTCGATTCAAAGGAAGATAAATGGGAGGGATCGTTATTACGTAAATCCCCTAAAAATATCTGTTATGTAATCATTGGGTTGAGAAAAGCAGGCAAACATACAGATACAATTTATTGGAATAAAGAGGATATTGAATAAAATACAATATTGTTAGTCTGTGATGAGGTGAAGTATCATAAGTAAATAAGTTTTTTTGTTTAGCAATCTACCTGAATGGGATTAGCCACTGTCCATAATAATTTTTTTATTATAAACGGGTTGTCATTCTGTGGATATTAGAAAACCCGAATAAGGGCCACGACTTATTTGGTGTCCTTTATTCGGGTTATAGTTCATTAAAGGAGTTAACCGCATTTTTGCTCCTTTCAATTAGTAAAAGAAGCACTCTTCATTTCCATTTCGTTATCCAATTGTTTATTTAGTTTCTTTCGATAGGTAATTTTTGATAAATTAATACTAATTTCGTATAAAACTATAAGAGGTATTGACACTAATATTTCTGATACGAAATCAGGTGGTGTAATTATGCAAGATATAACGACAATTACAAAGTACGATATCTTTCGTGCTTTCGAAAGAATCATAGGATTAATAATTCCAATAGAAGTTAGAAACATAACCACTAGCGGAATTTCGAATAAAAACCCAAACGGTAGTGTTAAATTCATCATGAATTTGAAATACTTTTCAGATGTAAATAACGTTTCAAATTGTCCTTCAGACAAGGACATTAAAAATGTAAGAGCTGATGGAAACACAAAGAAATAACCGAAAGATAAACCAGCGATAAAAAGAATAAACAATCCGGGAATGTATGAAATCGTTGTTTTTCGTTCTTTTTCAGAAAGCGCTGGTTCGACAAATTTCCATACTTGATAAGCGGCAATTGGAATGGTAAGAGCAATAGCGATTACACCTGAAATCGAAAAGTATGCCCAAAGAATATCACTAGGCCCTAATACAGCCAATTTATGGTTAAGATTACGAATAAGCCATTTGTAAATATCCTGCACATATATGAATGATCCAACTAAAAAAATGATGAAGGCAATCAAAGTATAGATAATCCGTTTCCTAAGTTCCTCGAGGTGACCTGTCAAAGGCAACTTTTGAATAGGCATACAGTTTCTCCTTTCTTAAAAAATAAGAAGATGTAAGCTTACTACTTACATCTCCATTTCACTTACTTCGCTTTTTCTTTTTCTTTTTCTTCTTTTTCTTCTTTTTCTTCTTTTTCGTCTGACACTAATTCCTTAGTAGAGTGTTTAAATTCTCTAAGTGTGTTGCCGAAAGCACGTCCAATTTCAGGTAACTTAGATGGACCGAATACGATTAAAGCAATGATAAGAATTAATATTAATCCTGGTACGCCGATATTTTGAAGCATGGTGTCTCCTCCTTAATAAATGAATCTTTTTTATAATTGTTATAGGATCTCATCCATTTCTAGCTTTAAATACTGCTGCCAACCGTGAATGTTGCTGATGCAACAGCATCATATCCACCACCATAGAAATAAATCATTTTATACGTTGAACCTACCTTATATCTTCCTGGATAACTATTATTCTTTGGATCATAAGTAAATTTACAAGTACCATTTGTTACTGACGTGTACATCCACCATATTGCCGCGATTGGTCCCGGTGTATCATTTATTTCATATAAACCTACCCAATCACTTTTTGGCATTCTAGCATTTTCGACCGTAACTTCTACCGTATCTGTTATCCCATTTAAAACATTTTTAGATAATCTAATTGATACATCAGGTACAACACCGTCCAGTGTTTTCCCTAATACTTTTAAAGAGTCATTACTTACATTTCCGAATGCATCAATTGCTTTCACTTCAACCTCATACATTGTGTTTGGCTTCAATTCGTCAAATTGCAATGTTAATGGATTTGGTACAGGATCTTTATAGAACTCTGAGAAAGCAAGGAATTCTCTAGCTACTTCATTTGTTTCTACATTTTTTGCTACCACTTTATAGTCATGTACAAGAAGATTGTCTTTCGCTTGTGTAAACATGATCGTTAAGCCGGTAACAGTCGTTTTTTCATTCACAATGGAAAGCATCGCATCATTTGTAAAGAAAGGTGCCTTTTTGTCTCTATCTTCTGTGTATTTAAAATTATGTTTATTAGCAGGATAGCTGATTTCGAATGGTTCACCTGTCCAGTCATTGTTATGAATATCACGGCGTTTAATGATTACTTTGTTATTATAAACTTCCACAATCAGAGCTTGATTTAGGTTGCTGGCCCCTTCAGGTATTTCCCCTTGGATTCTTCCACTATCAAGCCACATATAGGCACCTGTTGAAGTTCCAATAGCAGTAAAATCTTTTTGCATTATGATTTTAGGGTCATCTAACGGATAGTGGGTATGTCCAGAAAAAGAGATAACTTGCGGATATTCTGCCAATGTATTGTAAAAAAGATCTCTATTCTGATCGAAGCCCCATTCGCTTCCATAGATGGTCCCTTTAATTGGCTGATGGTGGAAGACGAAAATCGGTTTTTTCGGATCATCATCATTTGCTAGCTTTAACTGCTCACCTAACCACTCAATTTGTTTTACTGAGAAGGTACCCGGTGTATTACCATCTTCAGTATAAAGAACGATAAAATGATAACCATTTACAATCTTATGATAGTAGATGGATTCCATCCCCGTTTTCTCAAGGAAACGTTTTTGAGCATCTACTGCCGATAAGCCATTCCAATAGTCATGGTTTCCAATCGCAAACATAGAAACAGCATGTGACTGTTTTCTCACATTATAAGCAGACATAAACTTATCATATTCTGCTACAAGTCCCAAATCCGTTAAATCTCCAACAACCACAAAAGCATCTTGCTTAGGAGCAACTGTATTTAACTGATCTAAAGTAGTAATAAACTTATTTAAAAAATCATCGCTCTGACGTTGAATATGTGTATCGCTTATAACAGGAAAAACTAGATCTGGATTATTTCCATTTGAATGCATAACAGAAGAGCTAGATGCTGCTTTAACAGGTAAACTAGTTAACGAGCCTAATAGAGTTAATCCTAAAGCAGCTCCAGCAACTTTAGTTGTCCCCTCCAAAAAGGCTCTTCGATCCATTTTCTTAGCAAAAAGATCATCGTGTAACGATTCTTCTACTTCATTGTTCAATTTATCTTTTTTCATTACAATTACTCCTCTTAAATGATAGATTCGTTAATTTCAATTCAAGGAAATAAATTACTTAATGATGTAGTATTACGGCATTCCTCTAAGTGGGGTATTCTGCTCCCAAATGAACCTGCCGTTTCGATAAACATAGATAATCAATATTCGGAATGACCTAAGGATAAGAACCAACACCTGACATATAACTTCCATATAAGTAAACGTACAGACTCCAAGTTAGAACAGTTATGATTTCGATATTAATAGGGGAAAAATGATAATAATCGATGTACACCTCCAAACAGCACAATATGTAACACATTTACACAAATTTCCTCTTACACAAAAAAATAATACACACTAAATATTGATTATCTGTAAATGATGTGTAAAATGTTGTTATTTTTATAATAAAAAAGCACGTAATGCCACAATTGTGCACATTCTTTTAGTTCATTCAGAATGATTGGATGCAAAATATTAAATAATCTATTTTGCTATGGAAATTGAGGAGAGAAGGGGGAAAGGTAAGTATGTTATATAAAAACAAATAAAAAAGAGGAAAGTAGTCGGTCACTTTTCCTCAAAAATTAATTTATTCACGATTTCAATACCTTCTTTATTATATTTCTGTAGTATTTTTTCAGAGAGTTTTGAATCAGAAATAATACGTTCGATCCTTTCAAAATGACAGACCTTCAATAATGATGCCACATCAAATTTGCTGCTATCCGCTAACACAATGCAACTTTGAGAATTCTCAAGTATTTTCTTTTTCACTTGGTATTCACCTAACCCGTAATCCGTGAGCCCTTCCGTCAAGGAAATACCACTGATGCTCATAAAAAATGTATCAATGTGAAATCCTTTAAAAAAATCTTCTGCCATAGAACCAACTAGACATAATTCTTCATTTCGGAGTACACCTCCGGGCATCATAATTGTGTAATAAGGCATTTCTGAAAGTTCTTTGGCAATGATTAAGGAATTTGTTAAAACGGTTAGTCTTTGAAATTTTCTCTTTAATTCTTTCGCAAATTCGGTATTTGTTGTGCTCACATCTAAGGCAATGGATTGGCCTTCTGTAACATATTGAGCAGCTATTTTTGCTATTTCCATCTTTTCTTCAATATTCTTAGTTTCCCGTAATGAGAAATTGATTTCTTTGCTGTTAACATTATCTAATACCGCGCCTCCGCGTACCCTTCTTAAATAGCCTTCTTTCTCGAGATATTCCAAATCCCTGCGGACTGTTTCAGTAGATACGCTAAACAATTTTGTAATCGAAGATACCTTTACTACTTTATTCTTTCGTAAGCATTCCATTATATATTCGTGACGCTCATGAGCTAACAATATTTTCACCTGCTTTAGTTATTAGGTACCACTTAGAATACTAATACTATAAATAACACAAATTCGCATAATTTCACAACAAAACGCAAATGATTTTTTGGATTTAATTACTAATGAATTGCTTAAACGTAGATACAAACTGTTAAACATTTTCTATTAAATTGGTTAGCCATAGCATAGTTGGGTCTTTAATTGAATAAAATCCTATAGTAATATGAAAAATCCCGTAATTTACAAGGCTCCAGTATGTCTCTTTCCATCGTTTTCCTATATAGTGAATCATATGCTCACAATTTAACAGACTTCATCATACCCTAGTATTAGCAAACCGTTCCATATATATAGCCACCATTAAAAGCGCCACGCAGATCAGTTCGTTGCCGTTTACGTATAAGCCGGTTCTTAGACTTATCGGCAACGAACGTAGTTTAATAATAGTGTTGGGCCCTTGATAGTTGGTCTTATCCGTATATCGAAGTTTACTAACTTTTAAATAACATATAACCATCATATAATAGTAAAAAATATTTTTAATCTATTAACAATAGTGATAAACTATGAGAAGGGTATAAATGATTTAGAAAAGGTGTGTGACTACGTTGCGCCCTAGCTTGCTGTACGCTTAAGCAGAAGCGCTTACATCTTTTCTGTAAACTTAGTAGGGTATAAGGGGAGGAAAAAATGAGTAACAGACAAACTAGAACAGACGTTATCTTAATTGGTGCTGGAATCATGAGCGCGACTTTAGGGTCACTGCTTAAAGAATTAGTGCCGGACTGGAATATTAAAGTGTTTGAGAAGCTCGATAAAGCAGGAATAGAAAGCTCTAACGAATGGAATAATGCGGGAACGGGGCACTCTGCACTATGTGAGCTTAACTATACCGTTGAAAAACAGGACGGATCTATAGATATTAACAAAGCTATAAAAATTAATGAACAATTTCAGCTTTCAAGACAGTTTTGGTCTTATCTTGTAAACAATGATTTGATACGTAATCCGCAGGACTTTATCATGCCATTGCCTCATATGAGTTTTGTACGAGGAGAAAAAAATGTAACGTTTCTAAAAAAACGTTTTGAAGCGCTTTCAAACAGTCCTCTGTTTCAAGGGATGGAATTTTCCGATGACCCAGAAAAACTGATGGAATGGATTCCGCTAATTATGAATGGCCGTGCAGCGAATGAACCTATAGCTGCAACAAAAATCGACTCTGGAACTGATTGCAACTTTGGTGCTTTAACACGCATGTTGTTTGACCACTTAAAGAGTAAAGACGTCGATATAAAATTCAACCATAAGGTTGATGATATTAAACGTGCTAGCGACGGCTTGTGGGAATTGAAAGTACGGAACGAGAGCGGTATCATTGAACGCCATACTTCAAAATTCGTCTTTATCGGCAGTGGTGGCGGAAGCCTGCCTTTACTACAAAAAACTGGTATTCCTGAAAGTAAACATATTGGAGGATTCCCAGTAAGCGGACTATTCCTAGTATGTAAAAATCAAAAGGTTGTAGAGCAGCATCATGCTAAAGTATACGGAAAAGCTGCGGTTGGTGCGCCTCCAATGTCTGTTCCGCATCTTGATACACGATATATCGACAACAAAAAATCATTGCTATTTGGACCGTTTGCCGGCTTCTCACCAAAATTCTTAAAAACGGGTTCAAATATGGATTTAATAGCTTCCGTGAAACCAAATAATGTCTTCACTATGTTAGCGGCAGGTGCAAAAAACATGCCATTAACAAAATACTTGATCCAACAACTAATGTTATCGAAAGAACAGCGTATTGAAGAGTTACGAGAGTTTATTCCAGAAGCTAAAAGCGAAGATTGGGATATTGTAGTAGCGGGCCAACGTGTACAAGTTATTAAAGACACTGAAGCTGGCGGCAAAGGAACTCTTCAATTTGGTACAGAAGTTGTAAGTAGCGCTGATGGCTCGATCGCTGCATTACTTGGCGCATCTCCAGGTGCTTCTACCGCCGTTTCCGTCATGCTTACGGTAATAAAAAAATGCTTCCCGCAACATCTAAACGAGTGGGAAACGAAAATAAAAGAAATGATTCCTTCTTATGGCGTGTCACTAGTGGAAAACCCAGAGCTTTTCAATGAAATTCATACTTCAACAGCAGAGACGCTTGGCTTAGAGCCTAAAAAGCAGTTCGCATAGAGAGCTGAATACAGGGGGACGGTTAAACCTGTAAAAATAGAAAATCAGGAATAATTGAAAAACCTATATGTGAAAGGAAGCATAAATTGCCGTTTTGGCAAATTATGCTTCCTTTTGTTTTTTCAAGGAACTTTATTGGTCTATAATGAAGTGTATGCGGAAGTGAATGGGTAATAGCTATAAAAAGTAAAGTAGTGTCAAAATTACTGAAGGAGAGCTGATTTAGTTTGAACAACCTTACGAAATTTAAAATTTTAAAACCAGCTAATGAAGTTTTTGAAGCCTTTGTAGACCCTTTAAAAATCGGGAATTTTTGGTTCTCTTCAAGTTCTGAAAGATGGGAACAGGGTAAGACGATTACATTGAGATATGATGAATACGACGCACTACTGGATATAAACGTAATAGAAGTAAAGTTGAATAAGAAGATCATGTTCAAATGGGGTCCAACTGAGGAAGAGCATATAGTTACAATTATGCTGAATGAACTAGATAATTCGAATACAATTATTGAAGTTAACGAAGAAGGGTTCAAAGAAAATGATGATGAGATCATACATAAATTGTTAGACAATAAAGAAGGATGGGTTTTTGTGTTGTCCTGTTTAAAGGGGTATTTAGAATTTGGTGTTACTAACTTGAGAACAGGTTTAGTGAAGGATTAATCTGTTAAAAGGGCCAATGGGCTCTTTTTTTATTTTTTAATTGGGTGAATCAATGTTAAAATTCAATATATGTGTAAAACAGGTGCCTGATCCATATGTTTCAAGTATGCTAACATAGCATTATTAAATCAGTGAGGTGGAGAAATTGAAAAATAAAGTAATTTTACTTGCATCAGATCAGCTTGGTAAAGGAGAAGCAGAATTGGGAGAAGGAATATTAGAAACCTTCTTTACCATTCTTAAGCAAAAGGAAGAACTACCTGTGGCTGTTTTTTGCATGAACCGCGGTGTGTTTACATTAACGGAACGCTCGCTCGTTTCTCTCCAATTAAAAGATCTGGAAGAAAAGGGTGTTGACGTTCTTGCTTGTAAAACATGTGTAGACTATTACGAGCTTAATGATAAGCTTGTAGCCGGGAAAATCAGCGGGATGGCCCAATTTATTGAGTTAGCCTCAAAATATGAAGTAATTACCTTATCTTAAGTTTGAAGAGGTGGTCCTTAAGGTGCCCATATTTTTAAAAGGAGTTACAGATAAACACTTCGGAATCTGGATAGTAACCTTAGTTCATTCAAAAAAATCTTGATTCTGAGCCTCTTCATCCCGTGTTTGAACAAATAAAAGATGAAGTATAGATAAGGATTTACAAGATGACATAACATTATTATACAAAAAAGTATGTTTTTTATGATAATATACTAATTTTGTAAAACTATTTTTCGAAATTTGGTTTATACTGGTTAAGGGTAATAGATAGAATTTTAATTAATAGTGAATCATTACACAATTTTTAGAAAGATGGGGAGGTGATTGTGAATGCCTACACCATTAAATAAAAATCGTCGTTATATGGTTGGGTTAGAAAGTCTGAGAGGCCTCGCCATACTAGGTGTTATTTTGTATCATCTCAATTCTAAGTGGCTGCCTGGAGGATTCTTAGGTGTTACTGTATTTTTTGTGCTTTCTGGCTATTTAATTACGGATCTTCTTGTTATTGAATGGAAGGAAAATAAGAGGATTGATTTGAAGAAATTCTGGTTACATAGAGCAAGGAGATTGCTTCCAGGAATGCTTGTCATGCTTGTTATAACCATAGCATGGATTACAATTTTTTATAGTTCTTTACTTGTAAAAATGTGGGGAGATTCGTTAGCAGCTTTATTCTATGTTAGTAATTGGTGGTATATATTTCACAAATTATCATACTTTGATAGTTTTGGCCAACTGTCTCCACTGAATCATTTTTGGTCATTAGCTGTTGAGGAACAGTTCTATGTAGTTTGGCCGCTCATAATTAGTTTAGGATTTTCCTTTATAAAAAAGCAGTCACGAATGACGCTACCTATTTTTCTCGGAGCGATTGCTTCAGCTGTCGCAATGGCAATGATGTATGTACCGGGCACGGATCCAAGTAGGGTTTATTATGGTACCGATACAAGAGCATTTTCCTTACTGATTGGTGCAACACTCGCTTTCATTTGGCCGAGCAGTATGCTTGCCAATAAAATTATCCCGTCAGCTCGTCTTGCTCTTGATGTAATGGGAGGAATTGCTCTTATTGCGATTCTCGTTATGTTTTGGAAGACGAATCAATATGATCCATTCCTATACCGCGGAGGAATGTTCCTTTTCTCTGTTGTTACGGCATTATTAGTAGCGAATCTTGCTCATCCAACTAGCCGAATTAGTGCATTTTTAAGGTTTAGACCACTGCGATGGCTTGGTGTCCGATCCTATGGGATATATCTCTGGCATTATCCGATTATCACATTGACAAGCCCGCAAGTAAATACGGGAGAATTTCATTTTACAAGGGCTATTTTTCAGTTGTTTCTTATTCTGTTTATAGCGCAGCTTTCATGGAAATTCATTGAAAATCCAATTCGTCAAGGTGCATTGAAGAATATTCATTTACATAATTTAAAAATAAGAAACTTAGCGTTAGGTGGTAAACTCGCTTTAGCATTTGCGCTATTGGTTTCTGTGACAGCTGGTTTTGGTTTAGTAACAGGGAGCCAAGCAAAAGTGGTTTCTACAAAAGATAGTATAGAAGCAGTCCAAACGGAACAAAAAAAGGACACAGTACAAACGGACCAAAAAGAACAGGCTGATAAGCCAGCTCAAAGTGAAGAAGAAAAAGGAACTGCTTCTGAGAAACCAAAAGAAACTCCGACAGTTACAGCCATTGGAGATTCAATTATGATAGATATATCTCCATATTTGAAAAATGATTTTCCTGATATTACGATTGATGCGAAGATTGGAAGACAAATGTCTGAAGCAACTGCCACGGTAGATCAAATGAAAAAAGATGGTAATTTAGGAGATTACGTTATTATTGGATTAGGTACAAATGGAGCATTTACTACTGATCAAATAACATCATTGATTCAATCAATAGGTAATGACCGTAAAGTTATATTAATTAATACAAGAGTGCCGCGTCCATGGGAATCATTAGTGAATGAAAGATTAAAAGAAGCAGCGAAGAATTTCTCAAATGTCACACTAGTCGATTGGTATTCAGCAAGTGCTGGGAAGCAGGAATATTTTGAACCAGATGGAGTCCATTTATCGAAAACAGGGGCAGAATCATACGCTTCGCTTGTAGTGAAGCAAATTAAGTGAGTGGAATAGAATGATAATCTATTCGCTCGCTTTCATTATTTGGACTGTTCGCTATACCACATAACAAAAACAAGCGGAAAAGAACCGCTTGTTTGAGGAAAAAACAGACAGAAAAGTAGATGACTTTCCTTAAACATAGTATGTTAAGCCAAACGGAATTGTCGAGATATGAATTGGATGTATGCCATAAAGATCCGTGATATAAGGATGTATGGCATGAGGATATATAACAGGCATGGGATGATAATGCGATGCTAACATTTGATGAATTCCATGAAATGTTGGTTGCATAGAAGCCCATGTGATAGCGGCACCGATACCTGCTTGTCGTGCGTGATTAAAGTATGGGATTATCATAATAATTTATTTTATCTCCTTTTCTCTCAGTTCTCCAAATCTATAAATGATTGGTTCGTGCTCTTTTATATGATATGTCAAGGTACTAAATAAAGAGCTTACTTAAGTCTACCTAACTATTATGGTTATCAAGTCTAAGTAAGTACAGGTAAAGAATCTGAACACAAATATTTGAAAAAACTCGGAGTCACAACGATAGTGCCTCGTGATGAGGTATATGATGGAAAAAGCCGAGCATGGAATCACCGAAAAGCCGAGCTATTGATAAACGCGGTTTTTTCTTTTTGTACCTATCTTGTTTATCCTCTAAACGGGGTAGCGTCAGGATTTGCACAATTTGGGCGGGAACTCTTAAAGGAATGCTGTAATTCTAACGATCGCCTCATAAGCGAAATGGAAACCAAATCCTAATAAAACTAGACTTGCCGTTAATGAGATGACTTTCATCATTTCCGGTTTCAACAATGTTTTACTAAAGTGAACGGTTAACGCTAAATTCAAATTCCACAACCCTATACCAATAAAAACTGCACTGCTTATGTAGAATGCTCTTATTATATTGTCGTCATGAAATGAATCACTTAACACGGATCCATAAATTCCCAACCAGAAAAGGATATTTAGGGGGCTAAAAGCTGCTAGGGATACTCCCGTAAGATAGGAGCGAATCAACCCTGTGCTTAAATGATCTCCCTTGCTACCGGGAGAAGCAACTATTGTCACTGTTCTATGAATGAAGTTCTGAACACCGGTATAGGTTAAAACGAGTGCACCAAATATCAACAATGTAAGTTGTACCCAGTTTAACGTTAGAAATTCAGAAAGTCCTTGATACATCAGGAACATTAAAATGAGGTCAGATGTCATGCCGCCTGCTCCAACAAGCAGAGAAGACCACAACCCTTGATAGATTCCTCTTCTAATAATTTCTATATTAATAGGTCCGATTGGTGCAGCAATGGATAAACCAAGAACGATTTGCCTAATTAAAAGTAAAAACATGCCTCGATCCCCCCTGTTTAAAGCTTGTCTTTAAATTAAATGAAAAGATCATGGGTATTAGAAGTTAAAGTTAGAAAATGAATGGCGCAATCATGATTTTTAACTGATACATTGGATATAATCTAGCTTCCTTATTTACCAGAACATTTTGACTATAATTTACTCATACTAAAGTGAAATTAAAATAAAGATAAATATAAGGCCGTGTGTAGAGAAATCATTTTGGTTGAGGAGGAAATGAATAACAAATGATTAAGGAGACTCATCAACATTCCAAAACAATGGAATCAAGGTTTATCCAGGTCAGGAAATTTACCGAGTATATTGTAGCCCCCCTTGAAACAGAGGATTTTATCATCCAGGCAACACCTGATGTTAGTCCTGCAAAATGGCATTTGGCGCACACTACATGGTTCTTTGAAGCTTTTGTTTTGGTCCCAAATGATCCGTTATATAAGGTGTTTCATCCCAGGTTTTGCTATCTGTTCAATTCCTATTATGAAACGATAGGAAAGTCGTTTCCGCGCTCGTCCCGGGGACTGCTTGCTCGACCGACAATAACAGAAGTCATGGATTATCGTCGTTATGTAGAAGAACGTGTTCTGAACCTGTTGAAACAAAGTGATGATGAACAGTTGTCAAAGCTTAGTCCAATTATTGAAATCGGTATAAACCACGAACAACAGCATCAGGAGCTCCTGTTTACGGATATTAAATACAATTTTTATGTTAATCCACTTCGTCCGGTTTATCGTGAAAAACTATCGCTGTCCGTTGGTGTTGAAGAGCCGTTGAATTGGGAGAGATTCGAAGGAGGAATCGTTGAAATCGGCCACGATGGAGACGAGTTTTCTTTTGACAATGAAGGTCCGCGCCACAAGGTTTGGCTCGACCCGTATCGATTGGCATCACGTCCGGTGACAAATGGAGAGTTTATTGCTTTTATCGAAGACGGCGGGTATGAAGAAGTAAAATATTGGTTATCAGACGGATGGTTAACTGTTAAAGAGGAAGGGTGGAATGCCCCTCTTTACTGGGAAAAAGCTGATGGGGTATGGCATCACTTTACACTATCGGGAATGCGTAAAGTAAATGAAAATGAACCGGTCACTCATGTCAGTTATTACGAAGCCTCTGCCTATGCAAGTTGGGCAGGCTGGCGGTTGCCGACAGAAGTGGAATGGGAGAACGCCTTTGTTAACAAAGAAATCAAGGGGAATTTTGCGGAGTCTGACTATTATCATACTGCTGGTGATACAAAGGACAAAGGCGGATTATCTAGAGGGTTCGGCGATGTGTGGGAATGGACAATGAGTCCATATATGCCGTATCCAGGCAACAAACCATTAGAAGGAGCACTTGGTGAATATAATGCCAAATTTATGGCCAATCAAATGGTGCTGCGGGGAGGTTCCTGCGTAACCCCCTCATCTCATATCCGGTTAACCTACCGTAACTTTTTCCCGCTGGAAAAACGCTGGCAGTTCAGTGGATTTCGTTTGGCAGGTGACCTGATATGAAGATATCGAAACCATCCGTTGAGGTACTTGATTTGGAACCGAATGCAGAAAACTTTTACAATGAAGTTTTTGCTGGCTTGAATAAGGAACAGAAACAACTTGATTCAAAATTGTTATATGACGAAAAAGGCTCCAACTTGTTTGAAAAAATCACAACACTGCCGGAATACTATTTGACCCGAACAGAACTTTTGATTTTAAGACGATATGCAAAAGAAATAGTCTCGTATTTTGGAGAGCATGCACTTTTAATAGACTTGGGCAGCGGAAGCAGTGAAAAGGTGAAAATTTTACTGGACAAGGTACCTAATCTTGCAGCTTATATCGCTGTAGATATTTCAAAGGTATTTTTAGAAAAATCGGCCATTGCCTTAGCCAATGAATACCCAAATCTTAAGGTAGCGGCGATGTGTGCCGATTATACTCAATCCATTGATTTACCAGACATCTATCAAGAACGTAAAAGGATCGTGTTCTTTCCAGGCTCAACGTTCGGAAATTTTGAGCCGAGTCATGCTGAGGCGTTTTTAAAACGGATTTCAAAGATGTTAACAAAAGGGGATGGTTTACTCATTGGAATCGATATGAAGAAAGACACTTCGATTCTCCATCGAGCTTATAACGATTCTCTTGGGGTCACGGCCGCTTTTAATTTGAATGTACTGGATCGAATCAATCGTGAACTACATGCTAGTTTTCAGCTTCATCAATTTAAACACGATGCTTTTTACAACGATGAACAAGAACGGATCGAAATGCATATTAAAAGTTTAGTTGATCAGGTTGTTATGATCGATAAGAAACCAATTGTGTTTAAAAAAGGGGAAACCATTCATACCGAAAACTCATATAAATACGATATTAACTCATTTCAAACGATGACTGAGAAAAATGGGTTTAAAACGAAACAAGTTTGGACGGATCCTGATTCCTTATTTAGTGTTCATTATTTAACCGTATGCTCCCCGTAGAGGTACGCGACACAAAAAGAAAAATGCATGATCAATGGCGGGGATGCTACCAGTAACGACAAGAGTATCAAAAGCGGTGAGACAAATAGGGGGGATTAATTTCTTTTTAGACAACAAAACAGAAACATGTATAGCCAACAGGCTTCGGAGTGCTGGTTGTGTTTTCGCGGAAGATGAGACCCGGTTACTCATCTTAGAGGCACGAACTTTAGAGGACCTCAAGAAAATGGTGGAATTGCGAGCTAATGGTTTACCTCTTGAATACATCATCGGATATACAGAATTCTGTGGTTTACGGATAGAAGTGGATCAGGGAGTCTTTGTGCCTCGCCAACGTACCGAGTTTCTTGTTCGCCAGGCAGAAGCCTTGTCATGTTCTGGTGATATTGTCGTTGATCTATGTTGTGGGGCGGGCGCTGTGGGTGCAGCACTGGCCACAGCTTTGGGACGGGTTTTGTTATATTCTGTTGACATTGACCCTGTCGCAGTACGATGTGCTAATCGCAACGTAACTGACTTCGGTGGTCACGTTTTTGAAGGTGACTTGTATAAGGCTTTACCCCGCGCACTCAAAGGCAATGTGAACATCCTAGTTGCGAATGTACCTTACGTTCCTACCGAGGCAATCAAGTTGCTTCCAAGGGAGGCCCGCCTGTATGAATCGAAAATGGCGCTTGACGGAGGAGAGGATGGACTTAATATTCAGCGAAGGGTAGCAGAAGAAGCCCCTCACTGGCTAGCATCTGGAGGACACCTTTTGGTAGAGACAAGCGAAATGCAGGCGCCTCAGACTATTGAAATCTTTGCTAATGCTGGGCTAATCACGAAAGTGGCCAGAGACGATGAACTAGACGCTACTGTCGTTATCGGAACCAATTCTGGCAACTAGAAGGGGTAGAAATAATCTACCCCCTTCTAGTTGCTATTTATCTACCTTTCCTTTTATGTAAACATCAATGATATGTAGTCATGAATTAAAAGATTTTGACAATAGTTTATCTAAATGTTCCATGATTGCTGCAGGATTTCCTGAAATATTATCTTCTCTCACTTGATCTTTTTTCATTTTTTCTAAGGACTTGATTAAAACCTCTTGTTCTATTGATTGTGGAATCACAACAACTCCGTCTGCATCACCGACGATGATATCTCCTGGATTTATGGATGCCCCGCCACATGAAATAGGAACATTAATCTCTCCTATACCCGTTTTTCCACTTGAGGCTACAGCAGTTCCTTTAGAGAAGACAGGAAAATTTAGTTCTTTGATCCCAATGATATCACGAATAACACCATCAACCACGATTCCGCCAACGCCTAATGTTTTTGCCATCCCCACGACAAAATCGCCAGCAATTGCCCGATATTGATCTCCTTTGGCATCGATAACTAAAATATCACCTGGTTTCGATTCTCTGATTGCTTTTAAAACAGCAAGATTATCTCCCACAGGAACTTTTACCGTTAAAGCTCTTCCGGCAAGCTTGTATTCTTCCTTAAGAGGTTTAATCTCAGGGTTCAAATTATTTAATCCATCCATCGCATCAGAAATACAGGTCGTTGGGATATTTTGAAATTCGTTTATTAGGTTGATCACACAACATTCTCCTTTCTATTAGTTGATTTGTCGAAAACATACGTAAACTCTTGGTGGGATGCTCACTAAACTATGTACAGGATCCAATACTGATGTTATATAACAATTACGATTAATTCAGTTTGTATTATATAACAAAATATTTTTAAGGTAAATCATTTTTTACATTTTCTGAGAAGAAAAGGGGGGAGTTGGTAATGGATTTGTAAAGGCTATCTTTTTGTTTCTATCAAAAAAGGCCATAGTGTATTTATAAAATGTAAAATATAGATTATTTTATTATTATAGGAATTAAGAACTAAGTAGTCCTAATTCTAGTAATAATTTGAATATTAACTGATGGAAGTGATAATACCATTATGAAGTAGGATTTATTTTAATTTATTTGTAAAAATCTGAACAAATAGTACAACCTAAAATCCAAATTCTAAAGCGGAAATATCGTATTAAAAGGAGAAGAGTTGTGAGCTTATATATTTGGTTTGATTTCTTTCTGTTCATCCTATTGTTTACTTTATTCGTTTATGTTTTTACGACCGTGACGATTACAAAATTACATAAAGTTTACTTCTTATTTCATTTCTTTATGATGCTTTGGCCTCTTTGTCAATTTGCCACAGACATCACAAACGACTGGTGGTTGCAGTTGTATTATGTGAAAATGTCTTTTGTTTCACTTTCCTTGTTGGGCGGCGGTTGGCTTCTTCTTACTGTCTTTCTCACTGGAAATGCTGATAAATTAGGGGAAAAAAGGTTACTCCTATTGTTTGTTCCAGCTATTATTGCTGCAACTGGTATTATCATGAATCCGTTTCATTCTTTTATACACCCAATGGAAGGTGGTTACATACATAGAACATACGGACCTTGGTTCTGGTTTATGATCATTATTCTATTAAGCTATTTTTTTACTTCCCTCACTTTTTTGTTTCAGGCCTTGCACTCTCCCAAAACGTCATTGACAATGAAAAGACGAGTAAAAGTAACACTATGGGGTATATTCGTTCTAGCATTTTTTGCACTACTTGACTTGCTGTTTAATGTTGGCTTGAGAAATTGGTTGCCTATCATCCCAGGTTTGACTTCTGCTGGAATTTTTCTTTCTGATCTTTTTTTTGTGTTTGCTATTAAACGGTACAATGTTTTTGAACTTGTTACCATCGCCCACGAAGATGTGATTAATACCATTCCATATGGAATACTGGTGTTGGATGAAAACGAAACGATTATTGAAGTCAACAATGCTATGCAATTTTTTGTAAATCTGAGTGTAGGCGATCATTTTGATATGGAAAAGTTTCTTGAGGCTGGTCGTATAGATGGCAATGGCAAGAGTTTTTTGGATACTTACAATCATAGAGAAAATACTTGCCATCAAATTGAAATCGTCGTCGAGCGGGATATGACGAATTATTTTATTATACAAGCCTCTCCGATTGTGATTTCTGGCCGTAATCAAATTGGTCGAACAATTACTTTTCAGGATGTTACACAAATGCGATATCTTGTTAAAGAAATAAATCAGCAAAATGAGATCTTGCAAGAGCAAAATGATTCGCTTGTCAGCATCCGTGATGAATTATCAAAAGCCAATCAAAAGCTAACGGAAATGGCTCTTACCGACAACTTGACAAAATGCTACAATCGTCATTATTTGACCCAACAGTTGACTCATGAGGTGATGATGAATATCCAATATAAAACGTCATTTTCCCTTATTCTCTTGGATGTTGATTTCTTTAAAGCGATTAACGATCGTTACGGACATGTAGTAGGAGATGAGGTTCTTTATCAGATTGCTCAAACAATTAAGCAATCCATTCGCAGTACAGATATTCTAGCAAGGTATGGCGGAGAGGAATTCATAATCTACCTCCCGCATACAAACGGTCAGTTAGCAAAACAATTAGCAGAGCGGTTGAGATTATCTGTGAATTCAAATCCAATAATAGTAGAGAAGGGAATCGCACCGCTTTCCATCACTATCAGTATCGGAGTTTTGGCTATTGAAGATTTTGATCATGACTATATTCCAGATAATCCAGAAAAGCATGTAATTCAACTTTTTGCTACAGTGGATAAGGCACTTTATCAAGCAAAGCAAAATGGACGCAATCGGATCGAATTTGCTTACATCAAAGAAAATCATAAGAAAAATCAATTCTGCTGAATGTGAGGTTTGCTGTTAAGACTATCCAAGTCTCACACAGAACACCTTACTTTTTAGGATTATCAATAGATTCTTGAAGAAAAGTAAGGCGGATCATGTAAAGATTTGATATGATTTTTTTAGAGGGGAAGGGATATTATGAAATTAAATGAATGGTTAAATAATGAAATTCCTAACATTGCAAAATCACTTGAAGATATAAATAAAAAATATTTTTTTATTGAGAAGACAATAGGGTTTGCTGGGAAAGAAACTATATACAAGATACTCCATAATTTTCGTTCTGCGCTTTTCCCAGGTGTCTATGATAAATACCCCATTGATGAAACAAGAGTTAATATTATTATTGGAAATAAATTAAGGACATCAGCTTTAGATTTAAGAGACTTGATCGAAAAAGTACTGATAAATAAAAATAGTGTAAAAGATAGTTCCTATACTATAAATACCGATTGTAAATCTGAAGCAAGTGAAATTGTAATTCGACTAATAAATAACTTTCCAGAAATACGTAAAGAGATCCAAACAGATATTCAGGCTGCCTATAATGGGGATCCTGCAGCAATATCAACTGAAGAAATACTCTTAAGTTATCCCTCGATTGAAGCAATAAGTATACATAGAATAGCTCATGAACTGTATAAATTGAGTGTACCAATCATTCCAAGAATAATGTCCGAATACGCACATCAGTTAACAGGAATCGATATTCATCCTGGTGCATCAATTGGGGAGTCTTTCTTTATCGACCACGGAACTGGAGTGGTTATTGGTGAAACATGTACGATAGGTAAAAATGTAAAGATTTATCAAGGAGTAACCTTAGGTGCTAAAAGTTTTCCACTTGATGAACAAGGAAATCCAATAAAAGGAATAAAGCGACACCCTGATATTGAAGATAATGTGGTTATCTATGCAGGAGCAACTATTCTTGGTGGAGACACAAAAATTGGACATGATTCTATGATTGGGGGAAATATATGGTTAACTCAGTCTGTACCTCCATATTCAAAGGTTTATAATTCCCAGCCAGCCCCAAAAATTAAAAATGACCATTAAAATATCAAAAATATATTTCAGAAAGTTAAACTTGATGGGAGATAATTAAAGAAGTATGGAGATTAATAAAGATTGATTGTAAATCCTGATAATAGTTACCGGTTTTAACAATTGGGCGCTTTTCTTTAAAAAGAAGGCGTCTTATTATAAAGAAGTTTTATTAAGAAACATTATTGTTTGGAATGTAAATAGGAGGCGTATTTAAATGAGCCAACGAAAGTTAGTATTATTTATTGCTCAAAGCTTGGATGGGTATATCGCAACAAAAGAAGACTCCTTAGATTGGTTATTTAAAGTTGAGGGCGAAGGAGATAATGGATATTCAGAGTTTTTGGCAAGAATAGATACCATCTTTATGGGGAAAAGAACCTACGATTGGATAATGGAAGAGGTAAAAGGTGATTTTCCTTACAAAGAACAACGCTGCTATGTTTTTACTAGAAACCCATTAGAAAATAATGAGTATGTAACATTCATTAACGAAGATATCGTGAAATTCACTTCGAAAATAAAGAAAGAAAAAGGGGAAAATATTTGGATGGTTGGAGGTGGAGATTTATTACATGCATTTTTGAAAGAAAGACTAGTCGATGAACTGTATTTGACAATTGCACCAACTATCTTGGGAGAGGGTATTCCGTTATTTAAAGAGGGAGATTATCAACTAGACCTTTCTTTAATAGGTACAAGAACCTTTAATCAATTTGTTGAATTACATTATATCGTCAAAAAATAATTACATACTATTTAACTAACGATTGCTTTTGTTTAATAAAGTCTAAATAAAGGGCGTACATATTACGACTAGTTTTTCATTCAATATTCCCGAAAAGTAAAATATATGTTTCTTATCTTAACAGGGTGAGGTCGCTGGTTCGAGAGACCAGTCCGGGTCATATTTGATGCTCCAGGAACAAGATTTAGACAAATAAATAGCTGAGGATAGGAGAAAATAAAAGCTTTCGGAGACATTTTTATAGGTGCATATGTCTCAAACGAAAAGAGAATGAGGTCCTTTAATTGGTACAAAGATTATGGTCAAATAGCTTTTAATGCTCTCCTGACTTTTCTTGCAAAAATCAATGGTTCTTCAACAGATTCGATGTTGACATAAATTAAACGTGGCTTATCGAACAACCATTCATTGTGGATAGACGAAACTATTATTTCCTGAGCACGAATTGCAGTAATAAATGGCTCCACTTCATTTTGTAAAAGTGCTACTCTTCCTAAACATAAAGCTTTGCCTTTTAAATTATTTATTGATTCGAATGAGAAAGAAGAAGTCACCCCAAATCTCTTTCCCAAAATCGTTGCACTTATTTGATCTCGCGATATTGTAGCTACACACTTTCCACCCGCAAATCCTGATTGACCGCCTATAATTCTTGCAAACTCACGACAAAGTGTTTCTTCATTGTTCACCATTTTATTTATAACCTTCTTTACACTTTATTTTGTTTTTAACAGCTGTCCTCTTATCTTTCCAAACTAAGAATAACCGTAATGAAATGTCAAGGAACGATCAAAATATCCTATTAAAATTCAACTAAAGTTGTACAGGCAGTTGCAATAGGAAAATCGTGGATTTATAATGCAAGCCGTTGTAATGGTGTGAGTTAACCTTAAAGTAACGGGTAGGTTAGTCCAAGAAGGAATATTTAAAAATAGCGTTGAATTTAGCTATGATAATGGAATTGATCAAAATTGTTTAGTCATTGAATGTAAGGAGGAAGAGCTAATGAAAAAAAGCAATATTATTTTCTTTGAAAGAAAATTTCCAAGTGCAAACATGGTCCTTATTAAGGATCAGCTCCCGATCCTTATTGATACTGGTTTTGGGAGTGATGCGAAAGATACAGAGCGATTAATTAAAGAAGTAGGTGTTTCACCAGAAGAATTACACCTTATTGTGAACACGCACTATCATAGTGATCATGTAGGAGGCAATTATTATCTTCAAAATAATTATGGTGTTCCGATTGCTGCTCATAAATGGGAAGCCGATTTAATTAATACTTGTGACCCTGAAGCTTGTTGTGCAGAATGGTTAGATCAGCCTGTAGAACCATATCGAGTCGATAGAAAGCTCACAGATAACGATGAGATTCATACAGGAAGTAGAACCTTAAAAGTCTTACACACACCGGGACATACGTTAGGGCATATTTCCTTATATGAACCTGAAGAAGAGATATTATTTTGCGGGGATCTCTTTCAAAAAAATGATATCGGATGGATAAATATTTTTCGAGAGGGCGTGTCATCGATCCAACGATCTATGGAAAGTTTAGATCGGATGTCTATGCTTCGGATCAGGCAGGCATATTCAGGACATGGACCTCAAATGGAAAATCCGATTGCTGCCATTGATGCAGCAAGGCAACGGTTTGAAAAGTGGCTCAGGATGCCAGAAAAAATTTCATGGCATGCCTGCAAGAGGATTTTTTCATTCACATTAATGATGAATAACGGATTGGCAAAAGAAGAAATAGATAACTACCTACTAAAGTGTGGTTGGTTCCAAGATTTTGCACGCTATTCTTTTCAGCTTCATCCAGAAGAGTTTATTCAAATCCTGCTCGATGAAATGATTCGTTCCGGAGCAGCAAGCTGGCAGAATAATCATTTACTCGCCACCACCCCATACCAAGCACCACAAAAGAATTGGATGAATAGGAACATAAAGCCGAAAGAGTGGAAACCTCAAGACTTTCTCATCTAACGAAAAGCCCACCCTGAAAGTAAAAAATTCGGGAGGAGATTTGTATGCCATTAAAAATAGGAGATATAATTTCGTTTGAACGGACTTTTTCAGTAAAGGATGTTGAATTATTTACAGAGATTTCAGGAGATGAAGGGATTCATCATATAACCCCAGATGAACAGGGAAGACTTGTAATTCAAGGATTATTAACGGCAACTCTACCAACAAAAGTAGGTGGAACTTATAGCGTACTGGCTCGTAGTATGAATTTTGAGTTTTTAAGACCTGTTTTTACGGGAGATACAATAGTTTGCGAAGTAACAATTGAGAAGTTTGAAAAGCAAGATAATAATAGAACAGCTATTATGGCATCTTTCTTATGCACAAATCAGAATGAGAAACAAGTATTGAGAGGAAACTTTGCTGGAGTTATTTTATAAACTTAATATGTCTTATTCAACGAAATGGTGTGATTGTCAAAAAAGACAATCGCTTTTTCACTAACGAGGCAGAATGGTTCAATAGGAAAAGAAGTTTTATTAAGATAGGTAAGAAAAAACATTAATAGGAGGCATATTTAAATGAGCCAACGAAAGTTAGTATTATTTATAGCTCAAAGCTTGGATGGGTATATCGCAACAAAAGAAGACTCCTTAGAATGGTTATTTAAAGTTGAGGGCGAAGGAGATAATGGATATTCAGAGTTTTTGTCAACAATAGATACCATCTTTATGGGGAAAAGAACCTACGATTGGATAATGAAAGAGGTAAAAGGTGATTTTCCTTACAAAGAACAACGCTGCTATGTTTTTACTAGAAACCCATTAGAAAATAATGAATATGTAACATTCATTAACGAAGATATTGTGAAATTCACTTCGAAAATAAAGAAAGAAGAAGGGGAAAATATTTGGATGGTTGGAGGTGGAGATTTATTACATGCATTTTTGAAAGAAAGACTAGTCGATGAACTGTATTTGACAATTGCACCAACAATCATAGGAGAGGGAATTCCGTTATTTAAAGAGGGAGATTATCAACTAGACCTTTCTTTAATAGGCACTAGAACCTTTAATCAATTTGTTGAATTACATTATATCGTCAAAAAATAATTACATACTATTTAACTAATGATTGCTTTTGTTTAATAAAGTCGAAAAACTAGGCGTACATATTACGACTAGTTTTCTCAAGTAGCTTTTAATGCTCTCCTGACTTTTCTTGCAAAAGTCAATGGTTCTTCAACAGATTCGATATTGACATAAATTAAACGTGGCTTATCGAACAACCATTCATTGTGGATAGATGAAACTATTACTTCCTGAGCACGAATTACAGTGATAAATGGCTCCACTTCATTTTGTAAAAGTGCTACCCTTCCTAAGCATAAAGCTTTGCCTTTTACATTATTTATTGATTCGAATGAGAAAGAAGAAGTCACCCCAAATCTCTTTCCCAAAGTCGTTGCACTTATTTGATCTCGTGATATTGTAGCTACACACTTTCCACCCGCAAATCCTGCTTGACCGCCTATAATTCTAGCAAACTCACGACAAAGTGTTTCTTCATTGTTCACCATTTTATTTATCACCTTCTTTACACTTTATTTTGTTATTTAACAACTGTCTCTTTTCTTTCCAAACTACGAAATCACCGTAAGAAATGTCAAGGAAGGATCTCTATAAATGATCTGTTGAGCTATGACATGAACTACGACTTGACATAAAATCACCTTCAACATATAACTCTTTCAAAATATCCTATTAAAATTCAACTAAAGTTGTACAGGCAGTTGAGGCTAAGGCATTAAAATATTTCTTTTAAAATGGTAGATTATCCAGTAACGAGTGCAATAGTGTTTATTAAAGTCTAAATAATAGACGTACATATTATAAATGCCTAATATGTACGCCCTTTATTTTTATAGCTTAATTTGTTTCACAAGAAACAAATTTTATATGCTTAGCAATTGTTTCTTTTTTGCATCAAATTCTTCTTGTGTGATGATACCTAAATCTAATAATTCTTTGAATTTTTTTAATTCGTCGGCAGAAGATACATTACTGGTTATTACTTGTGTATGAGTGCCGGTTTTTATCTCGTCAAGTACTTGGTGAATGTGGTTGTTTATTGATGTTGCTGATTGTTTATTTAAAGCAACATTAAACTTTTCTTGTGGTGTGTCTATGGATAAAACACCAAATACCATCCCTGTTTCAAACGTAATATCATTAATCCTTTCATGAGCAACTGCTTTAAATTTGGTGCCCATTAGTGTTTTTTGACCAAACATCAATCGTTTATCTGTGATTGCATAGGCATAATTATTATCGTGTTTTGTGTTTGATATGTAATTATGTATACCAATAAAAGTCATTAGGACTTTTTCGCCTTTCATTAAGTTGCTTTCTAGCACAGCAAAGTGTTTTACTCCCCATTTTTCATTAAAACCAGAGCCGAATTTATTATCGAGGCAATACTGATACATACCTGTTGCTGTTGACATTGGATCATCTCCAAGTCTTTCTGCCTTTGCATCAATTATAGCTTTAAGTTCTTCAATTGTACTTTTACCGACGTTAGCCGCAGCCAAGCCGCCTACTTCTTTAACGCAATCTGGACAAATCCAAGCGTTCGATTTTTTCACTTTGTATCTATTTAATCCAACCTCTCTACCGCAGACGCCACATACTACTTTTAAATCAAAAAATCCCATAATTTAATCACCCTTTTGTCTTTTCTAAAGATGTGTATATGTAAATATCATTTTACCATTTTGTATTCTTAAATCTATAGCAATTGTAATATATCAAATGAATAAAATTGTCTTTTTTGTTAATCATTTCGCTCTCCGTTATATCTGTATAAATTATTGGTATAATTTGTTTGTAATGAATTTTGCTATTTTTTGGAGGGGTATTCATGTATTATAGCAATGGTAATTATGAAGCTTTTGCACGTCCTAAGAAACCTGAAGGTGTTGATAAAAAATCAGCTTATTTGGTTGGTTCAGGTCTTGCTTCACTTTCAGCTGCATGTTTTTTAATTCGTGATGGTCAAATGAAAGGAGAAAATATTCACATTCTTGAAGAATTGAATATTTCAGGTGGGAGTCTTGATGGTATTTTAAATCCAACAAGAGGCTTTATCATTCGAGGTGGACGTGAAATGGAAGATCACTTCGAATGTTTGTGGGATTTATTTCGTTCGATTCCATCTTTAGAATTAGAAAACGCTTCTGTTTTAGATGAATTTTATTGGTTAAATAAAGAAGATCCTAATTATTCAAAATGTCGATTAATTGAAAATAGAGGACAAAGGCTTAAAGATGATGGGAGATTTACACTATCA
Organism: Ectobacillus polymachus; assembly: GCF_048159605.1. Lineage (NCBI taxonomy): Bacteria > Bacillati > Bacillota > Bacilli > Caryophanales > Bacillaceae > Ectobacillus > Ectobacillus polymachus. Next base: position 390,209 of record NZ_JBLREB010000001.1, read on the forward strand.
GATAAGTCTTCTGAAGAAATGGTGAAATTATTTTTTACTCCTGAAGAAAAATTAGATGATAAAAAAATCACAGATATTTTCTCTGAAGAGTTTTTCGAATCAAATTTTTGGTTATATTGGTCTACGATGTTTGCTTTTGAAAAATGGCATTCTGCAATGGAAATGCGTCGTTATATTATGCGTTTTATTCATCATATTGGTGGACTACCTGATTTATCGGCTTTGAAATTTACAAAATATAATCAATATGAATCTTTAGTTCTTCCTATGATTAAATATTTAGAAGATAACCATGTTGATTTTCAATATGACACTGTTGTAGAGAATGTTTTAATTGATAAAGTTGGAGATAAAAAGATAGCTCATACTTTGGTTTTAAAACAAAATGGAGAGAAGAAAAATGTAGCATTAACAGAAAATGAGTTAGTTTTTGTAACGAATGGAAGTATTACAGAAAGTACAACTTATGGTGATAATCATACTCCAGCCTCTAAAAATTCGGAATTGGGCGGTAGTTGGTCTCTTTGGAAAAATATAGCCTCTCAAGGTTCAGAATTTGGTAAACCGGAAAAGTTTTGTGATAATCTTCCGAAAGAAAGTTGGTTTATTTCAGCAACATTAACTACATTAGATGATAAAGTAGCTCCATACATTGAAAAAATTAGCAAAAGAGATCCGTATGCCGGGAAGGTAGTTACTGGTGGTATTGTAACTGTACGAGATTCTAATTGGATGATGAGTTATACGTTGAATAGACAACCACATTTTAAGAATCAACCAAAAGATCAATTGACAGTTTGGATGTATGGATTGTTGTCAAATAAACCGGGGAATTTTATTAAGAAAAATATTGTTGACTGTACTGGAATTGAAATAGCACAGGAGTGGTTGTATCATATTGGAGTTCCTGCCCGCGAAATACCAGAATTAGCGCAAAATTCATGTAATACAATTCCGTGTTATATGCCTTATATAACATCTTATTTTATGCCAAGAGCATTAGGAGATCGCCCTTTAGTTGTTCCTAAAGGATCTGTTAATTTAGCTTTTATTGGAAATTTCAGTGAAACAGAACGTGATACAGTATTCACAACAGAATATTCGGTAAGAACAGCTATGGAATCCGTATATACATTATTAAATATAGATCGTGGAGTTCCTGAAGTGTTTGCTTCATCTTATGATATCCGTACTCTATTAGCTTCAACATCTCGATTGTTAGATGGGAAAAAGTTAACAGACATAGATGCTCCTTTTATATTAAAACAATTGGGGAAATTTGGAATTCACAAAACAAAAGATACTATAATATATGATTTGCTTAAAGAAAGTAAATTGATATAAAAGTAAGGAGAGGTTAAATGAAACTATTGCAAATCGACTTTAAGATGAAAGGCCCATGGGGTGAGGAAATGTCCAAAAGCTTCGAAAATCTTGCTAAAGATATTGCCAACGAAAAAGACTTGATCTGGAAAATTTGGACTGAGAATAAGGCTGCGGAAGAAGCAGGCGGAATTTATCTCTTCGAAAATGAAGAAGCACTTGACCGTTATCTAGCTAAACACACAGCTCGCTTGAATTCTTTTGGAATCACTGAAATCACTGCAAAAAAGTTTGATGTTAATGTTCCTTTAACCATGATCGACCGTGGTAGACTAAAATAGTATAGAAAATAAAAGAAGCTGACTTAATAGGTCGTTAAAAACGATTTTTGGAAGTCAGCTTCCTTATGTTTCATTCTATATCCATAAGTGAGCGATTATGTACATAAACTAGACTACATTTATAGTGAACTAGTAACTCTTTTAGAAAACAAAAAACTAGCACATAAAACTGAACTTGAAATCGAATTACAAAGAAATGACTATATTCCAAATTAGAATAATAAATGTGAAATCACTTGGAAAATGAGAGCTATAAAAATAATTGGCAATACAACTCGCACCCATTTCATTGGAATTTTCGGTATTAGTTTAATTCCTAAATGTGAACCGATAATAGAACCAATTGTAATTGGAATTGCAACACCCCAATTAATAATTCCGTGGAAAAAATACCATAAAAATGCACCGAAACAACTGGAAAATATTACAATTCTCGAAAACTCAACTGCTTTATAATAGCTATGTTTCTTTTTTAAATAATATGTAATACTCATAGAAGCAGACCCTGGACCAAATCCCCCATCATAAACACTAATAAAAAATGGAATATATAGTTGAATCGGTTGTTCTTTCTCTTGTTTTGGAGAATTATTTATATATTTTCTACTCGTCAATACTGTAATTAAGGCGACAATTAGTAAAAAGCATGCCACGATATTCATTACATTTTCCGTTAATAATGTTGCTAAATAAGCTCCAACAATACCTCCACTAAATGCAATACATACAATCAGCACTGTTTTTTTAAACGATAATTTCTTTTTTATGAAAAATGTTATAACGTTTGTGAAAGCTGATAAACCGGTTGCAAACTTATTAACCGCTACACTCGTATGAATTGGTATTCCCACTAACAGCATAGCTGGAAGAGTTACTAGTCCGGCCGCTCCAAATAAAGCTCCGACCATCGATGCAATAATTCCAATACTTAATAAAATAATGGATTCCATTGAAAACAACGATAATATAAATTCATTATTCATAATATTCACCTCACTTTAAAATTAAATGTATAATATTCATAAAACAAATATATATATTTGTATTTATCATAAATAAATTTTATAAGTGAGGGGTAAACATGAATTTGCATGCATTAAAAATTTTTGTTGCCGTCGCAAACTATAAAAGTATTACACAAGCAGCAAAACAACTTTTAATTAGTCAACCTGCTGTTACAATTCAAATACGTAATTTAGAAAAAGAATTAAATTTAAAATTAATTGAAGGAAAAGGAAGAGGGATCCAATTAACGACTGCTGGAGAATATGTTTACCAACAGGGACGGCGATTATTTCAATTAGAGCAAAATATTGAACGAAAAATTAATGAGTTTAAGCAACAAAATGAACAATTAAAAATTGCTTCAACATACTTACCAAGTAATTTTATTCTTCCTAAAATACTTGCACAATATAAACTTGAAAATCCTTCTATTTTTATCAATGTATCAGTTGGAAATGTTGAAAATGTTGAACGGAAAATTTTGGATTATGAAGCTGACGTCGGTATTGTTGTAAGAAGTGATATTGGTCATGAAGACTTAATATACGAAAAAATAATGACATTACCTTTTTGGTTTATCGTGCCTACCAATCATCGTTTTGCGAACAAAACTATTCCTTTACAGGAGATTACGAAAGAGCCGATGATTTTACGGGAGCAAGGAAGTTCTACTCGCGATCTCTTATACGCCATTTGCTATGCTAATAATTGTCCAAAACCACCAATAGGTATTCAATTACAAGGTTTACATGAATCTATTAAAGCGGTGCAAGCTGGTTATGGCACGATGTTAGCCCCTTCAATTAGCGTCGAAGATTATATTTTATCTGGCAAAGTTGCGAGAGTTTTTATTGAAGGAATTAATGTATTTCATAATATTTATATCTGTTATAGAAAGATTGAGCTTGAGCAAACGCCTTTTATACAATTTATGAAAAATAAATTAGATTGTCACTCATCAATTGATACTAAACTTTATACCTAGGAGTTCTCCTTGAGGTACTTCGACCATTGGAGTTCGTGTCGGTCCAGATTAGTTGAAGTGCTTACTTCACAATCTTTATTAATAAAAATAATAAAAAAGCGATGAGAATAATATCTCGTCGCTTTTGCTTTTTAAACCGGTTAAATCCGCAATAACACTAATTAACTTATCCAAGAAGCCTATCAATTCTTGCATAAACTATAAATAATATTCTCTCTATTGAAAGGAGGTGAACAATTTTGTCTCTTCCGATTCATCCTAATATAACACCAAACATTTCTCTTTCCTTAACTCAGTCTGGTCCACTAATTTTGAATTCAATTGCATTTGAGGAACTCGCTTCAGCACATGTAATCAATACAGAAGCTGAGAAGCTGCAGTTTGCATTGGGTACACTTACTTCTACAGCGGTAAATATTAATCCAACTACGATTACGATAGAAAATTTATTAGACATGAATTCAAGCATCCATAGAACTATGGAAAGTGTGATTATTAAAGAAGCATTACTCAATTTTCAGTTTGATAAAGTTCATGATCTCCTTACACTACTCCCCACACCAACGGCAGAGTCCAATCTAACGGAAGTGTCTAATTCAACAGAAGTGTCCAATCGCATTTTCGTAACCAATTTCGAAAGTAATACTGTATCGGTTATTGACGGAAATACCAATGCTGTTATTGCTACAGTTCAGGTTGGTAAAGGACCAATTGGAATAGAAGTAAACACAGTCACAAGACTTGTCTATGTAGCCAACTTCTCTGATAATACAGTATCTGTCATTGATGCAAACACCAATACGATTGTAGCTACAATTCCTCGTATCTATAATCCTGAATATATAGGAGTTAATCCGACTACTAACCGTATTTACGTTACTTCATTTCCTGAGACAGTATATGTTATTGATGGGAACACCAATACGGTTATGACCAGAATAGTTGGAGTAGAGAATCCATCTGGTGTTGCAGTTAATCCATTGACCAATAAAATTTATGTGGCAAACGCACTTAATACCGGAACAGTTACTGTGATCAATGGGAACAATACGATTCTGACTTCAATTTCTGTTGGTAAAACTCCTATAAGGTTAGATGTGAATCCTGTAACCAATAAAATCTACGTGGCTAATTTCTATGATAGTACCGTATCTGTGATTGATGGTGGCAGTGATACTGTTATGGCTACAATTTCGGGATTTTTATTCCCTTTTGATGTTCGTGTCAATCCCGTTACAAACCTTATTTATGTCACAAATGAAGGAGAAGGTAGAAACACCGTATCTGTATTAAATGGTAATACTAACTCGATTTCAGCCCCCATTACTGCTGGTTCAGATGTCAGGGGTGTAGAGGCTAATCCTCTTATCAACAAAATTTATGTGGCTGTTAGAAGCAGTAGCCAGTTATCAGTCATTGATGGAAGCAGTAATACTGTTGACATGAATATCCTCGTAGGTATTGAACCAGTAGAAGTAGCCGTATTACCTTAACAAATCCAGTAAAAGGAACTACTAGAATCCGTTAATGCAATAAGAAAAACTGAAATCCCTTCTATATTAAGATAAGGTATTTAGGTTCATCTTTTTTAACATATTTCCGAAAGAAGTCTCCCTCTTCAAGCGTGAAAAGGACTTAGCTAGGCGGTAGGGGGGAGATGATACGATGGCATCGTATTTAAGTGTATATTAGGTTTCCGTCTTATATTGAAATAAAATTAATATTATCTTTACAAAAGTTTAACACCCTGATATTATAATTCTTAATGTAAATTCAAAAATTGTACTTGCGATGATGAGACGAGTAAATAAAACTAATTCTTTACAGAGAGCTCCGGACGCTGAAAAGGAGTAAGAATTATTTATTGAACCAAGACTCTAAGCATTCACTTTGGAACTAATTTTGTAGGGGATAATGTGACAGGTGCTCCTGTTATAGAGCTAGGGTATGATATTTATTAAAATCGTACCTGAAGAGGTTAATATGGAGACATATTAATAAACTGGGGTGGCACCACGGATATAAAATCTCGTCCCCAAGATTGAAATAGTCTTGGGGGTGGGGTTTTTTTTATTTGGATAAAATAAACTAAAAATTTTATCGAGTTAGAATGTCGGAAAATTAAGACGAATTTATATAAGAGGTGATAAAATGCAACAAATACTACAAAATATGGTTGGTGCAACAAATGATTTTCTTTGGTCAAAGTTACTAATTATTATGCTTGTTTCTTGCGGGATTTATTTTACATATAAAACGAAATTTGTACAGTTTCGAATGTTAAAGGAAATGGTCCGTGTTTTAATGGAAGGGAGAACTGGTTCTAAAGGCAGCATTTCCCCATTTCAAGCGTTCTGTATTGGTATGGCTGCTCGTGTTGGAACAGGTAATATCACAGGAATTGCAATTGCGATTGCATTAGGCGGTCCCGGAGCGGTATTCTGGATGTGGGTTATTGCTGTGATTAGTTCAGCGTCCAGCTTTATTGAAAGTACGTTAGCGCAAGTATATAAAGTAAAAGATAAAATTGGTTTCCACGGCGGCCCATCCTATTATATGGAAAAAGGATTAAATAAACGTTGGATGGGAGTATTATTCTCCATATTAATTACGGTTTCTTTCGGACTTATATTCAATTCTGTACAATCAAATACCGTTACAATTGCTTTTGAGAACTCATTTGGTACAAATCGTTTAACTTTAGGGATTATTATGGCAATTGTTTTCGCTGTGATTATCTTTGGCGGTGTGACCCGGATTGCAAGAATAGCTGAATACAAGGTTATGGTTTTAGCAGTTTTATACATTGGTGTTGCATTATTCATCATAGCTACGAATATAACAAAAATGCCGGAAGTTCTTTCTCTTATTGTTAAAAACGCGTTTGGATTTCAACAAATAGCAGGCGGTACAATTGGTGCTGCGATCATGAATGGTGTTAAACGTGGTTTATTCTCGAATGAAGCCGGTATGGGGAGTGCGCCAAACGTTGCCGCAACGGCAACAACAAGTCATCCGGTGAAACAAGGACTTATTCAAGCATTAGGCGTATTAACGGATACACTAATTATCTGTACAAGTACTGCATTTATTATTTTACTTTCTGATGCTTACAAACAACCAGGTCTAAGTGGTATCGCACTTACACAAGCAGCATTAAGTGAACATATCGGTTCCTGGGCATCAGGCTGTCTTGCTATCTTTATTTTCTTATTTGGATTCGGTGCGTTAATTGGTAACTATTATTATGGTGAAACAAATATTCGATTTTTAAGCAAAAGTAAAGTATGGTTGATTGTATATCGAATAAGCGTAATAGCCATGATTGTATTCGGTTCGATTGCAAAGGTCCAGCTTGTATGGGATTTAGCGGATTTATTTATGGGCTTTATGTGTATCATAAACTTGATTGCTATTACATTACTATCAAAAATAGCCTTTGCTGCGTTACATGATTACATGAAACAGAAAAAAGCTGGTAAAGATCCTATTTTTTATAAAGACAGCATTAAAGGAATTGAAAACGTTGAATGTTGGGAGCATTCTCAGGATGCTTCAACTTTAAAAAAGGCAAATAACATGTAATAAACAAAGATGTTCAGATGAAGTGAACCCCCTAAGTTGGACTAGAAAAACCAACTTAGGGGGTTTTTATTTTGACTAAGTTTTCAAGTAAATTTAGAGAAGAAGTTGTATGAATATAAAAAAATAAGATTATTTTTATAGCCACACTGAATTTTATTGATGGTATGTATATATATATCTGTTCATAAGAATAGACTAGCGAAGTATTTACGGGAGGGATTGAGAATGAATAGGAATGAAGCCTCATTACATCCAGATACCGGTGTTACATCTGGAATGTTTGTTGAGCGATCATTAAATGAAATTCGTTTTTGGTCTAGAATCATGAAAGAGCATTCTTTATTTCTTCGATTGGGGTTTAGATGTGAGGATACTCAACTAATCCAAGAGGCTAATCAATTTTACCGATTGTTTGAACGCATCGAACAAATCGCACATTCCTATACAAATCAAACAGATCCTGAGCAAATAAAAAGATTTAATTCAGAAGTACAACAAGCTGCAGCTAATATTTTTGAATTTAAACGAAAAGTTCTAGGATTAATTCTCACATGTAAATTGACAGGGCAAAATAATTTCCCACTGTTAGTTGATCATACAAGTAGGGAAGCTAATTATTTTAGAAAACGATTAATTGAATTAAATGAAGGCAAATTGAAAGCTCTTCCTGATGCCATTATTAAAGAAAATGTTTTCTTCTTAAAAATTATGGCAGACCATGCTAAATTTATTGGTCATCTTCTTGATCCATCTGAAAGAAAGCTTGTAGATATGGCCCGGAATTTCAGCAATGATTTTGATCAATTGTTGTATCAAGCAATTGACTTAGAATCTATGAAACCACAATCTCAAACAGTTCCTCTTTTAGATCAATTCCTGAATCAAAATCGTGTGTCAGTCGCATCTCTTCGGGACTTTAAGAAAACGGCACGTGATTTAATTGAGCAATGTAAAATAAAGAGTATCATTCATCCCCTATTAGCAGACCATGTTTTCCGTGAAGCTGATAGATTTCTTGAAATAATTGATATGTTTGATGCTCATCTTACAGGCGTTAATCCACAATCTAGATAGTAGAAGATGGAGAAAGACACTATTTTTTCTATAAGCTGAGAAGCTAACAATTTATTGTTAGCTTCTTTATCTTTGTGATGGTATCATATTCGTTATTCAAATAATTTTTACAAACAACTTAATGACCGATTTACTTGGTGCTTTAATATACAATTAAGTAGATGGAATACAGCAGAAGAAGTGGAATTTCTATTTAAAGGCATCTTTGATAGAGTTAAATATGAAAAAAATATGAATTAAAAGCTCCAAAGTTTCCGAAAGAGTACAATTGCTTTATAAGATCACGTGTTGGAAATGATTATGATGATTGGTACAAACTTAATGAAGACACGAATGTAAAAAGCCTGAAGATTAAAATTCGAAATGACATATTCAATTCTTCATTTTGCTGATCTGTGGTCATGGAACGAGAGAAAGAGTGTCCTACGATTTTCTTAGAATGCAAGTCTAAAACAGAGGCTAAATAATACCAACCGTCTTTTAAAGTATGAATATATGTAATATCAGCGACCTATTTTTCGTTTAGAGTAGACGTCGTAAAATCTTGTTGTAATTATCAACACTTTTATATTTAAAGCAGGAAGGTGTTATGGATGTTAAAAGAGGTATGTGTTGAAAATTTCACAGTGGTTCCTGAGGCTATCTTAAAAGGAGCTGAACGCATTGAACTGTGTGACAATCTTTCCGTGGGAGGTACAACGGTTAGTCACGGAGTAGCTTTGCAAACGATTCAATACTGTAAAGGTCATAACATAAAGGTGATGGCTATCATTAGGCCGAGAGGAGGAAACTTTGTTTATACTGAAACGGAAATTAGAATTATGCAAGATGATATTGCCCATTTCAAAAGCCTGGGAGTGGATGGGGTTGTCATCGGCTGCCTAAATCAGTCTAATTGGATTGACGAAGAAACAATGCTCAACTTACTTGAAGAGGCAAAAGGGCTCGATATTACTTTCCATATGGCATTTGATCAAATAAAGCCCGAAAATCAGTTCGATGCGATGGATTGGTTGATTAAACATCAGGTGCACCGGATTCTAACACACGGGGGGCCAGGTCATACATCTATAGAATCGAATCTTGATAGGCTAAAGGAGTATGTAGATTACGCTGCTGGCAGGATTATTATTTTGCCTGGTGGTGGAATAACTGAAAAGAATCTTGAGATTGTCGTAAATAGATTAACTATTAACGAAGCCCATGGGACTAAAATAGTGGGCCCCTTAGGACTCTTTGCAGGTAAGCTTTGATTCCCATCCATTTGTTTGTAGTGGTGGTCTTTACTATATCAAAACTAAAAATAAATTTATAAGTTATTAGTAATTCAGTATTTGAGTTTCAAAATACTTCCCTCGCTTTTCTTTAATAAGAAGTCTTTTTATAATAGGTTTGATTCTAGACAACATATTTTATAGGGATTAGATTATGTTAAAGTGTAGGAGAGATTGTGAAGATTTCTACTATAAACTATAGGATGCGATTGTCAAAAAAGGCAATCGCTTTTTCACTAACGGTAAATATAGTGCAAGAAGGATATTAAGCTCAGATGTAGAATAAGGGGCTGTTATTTTTTTATCGTTTCTTTTTCTTTATGGTTAATTACTAGGAAATATCACCTATTTTTGCCCCAAATTTGCCCCAATGGACTATCAATAGACCTGTATTAGTGAAATGAATGGTCTTGTTTCATAATAAAAACCCTTTAATTAAAAGGGCTTTTATCTCTCTGTATTAATGACCCCGACTGGTCTCGAACCAGCGACCTCCACCCTGTCAAGATATTTTAATAGATTACCTACTGCTTACTGTAGGTACTATTTCTGATTAATAGTGCTGTTTGTTAATTCTGATACTTTCCTTAATTCGATCTTAATTTACTAGTATTATCTATAGTTTGTGACCAATTTTGTGACCATTAATTTTAATTGTGATATAAACAACCACAAACTTTTTTGAACAAAGTCTATAAAATCTACGGTATCATTTCTATATTAGTTACGCAACCGAGCAAACAGTAAGTAATTATAGCTAATACATATATCCTTATAGCAGATAGAAAATGGAAAGTTCTTATTTTCTTTATAAGATTAATTGGGTATTTTTAGAAATTTCAAAGAAGAAAAAATATAAATAACAATCATTTAAATAAGAGGATGTTTTATTTAATAGTTTTATAATAGCTAGAGAAGAAAATAAAAATAGAACACAAAAAGATGACTTCCTGATTTTATAATTCCTTTATTAAATAATTTATAAAAATTCTCTTCAAAAGGAAGGACTTTGAAGAGTTTGTAGCGAAGTATTAAAATACTAGAAGGAGATGGCATAAGTTGACAAGTGTAGACAAAGTTTTAGAAAACCATTCCAAAAGACAAAAATATCTCGGAATACGAGTTTTAGTAATTTTTTTGCTTGTTGTTTTTGGACTTGATTCTTTGTATAAGACGGAGAATATCAGTAATATAACCTTTTTTAATACCATGCTTTTACTATTTCTTCCACTTTTTGTGGAATATTTATATGGGATGGATACATATAGTGGTTTTACAAATACGTTTAGATGGATAGGATTATGTGTATGTGCTTTATTTGTTTTAGTTTCTTTTTTTGGTTATATGGGTAAAGATGTATTAATTAATGATAATAAATCTTATGTAATAGAACTTTTGGTTTTCCATTTACCAATATTATCTTTTCTTAAGTTTTTATCATACTATATTATAGCCAATACATTCTTTGATTATCTTTTTACCTTTAACCAAAGGGAAAAAATTTATTATAATATGATAAAGGACCTTGAAGACTTCTTAGAAGATAATTATAAGGAACTAAAAGCTAAAGGCTCTTTGGAGTTCAGAAAGAATCAATTTAAAAAAGAAATATTATCTGATCTAAAAAATAATATTTGAATGGGGGAGAAATAAATGAATCTACTATTATTTATTATAATATTTAGTTTAGTTGTTATCCCCTTAGGAATTTTCCTTCGGTTTCTTGACCTAGGGGTGGAGAAGAAGAATGCAGTTCATTTAACTTTGGTATTTCCATTTGATATATTCCGTATTCACTTGAGTATCTATAATCATTTAAAAGATAAAGATAAGAAAGCAGCTTTGAAGGCGTTAGTTTTACCAATTATTGATCTGCCGCAGGTAATTATTAGTTATGCAGAAATGCATATTAATATGCAAGCAAAGATCCTTGCAATAAAAGAATTAATGATTGAGCTAAACGATAAAGAAATAAGAAAAATGGTTCTTCAATTAAGAGAAAAAGGTTTTATAATAAAAATAAAAAAGAAAAAGGTAAAGCAAGTTGATGTAGGTGGTGACGATTTAAATTATTATTTAGGGAATTTTGACTTAGGTACAACGGTATTAAGCTAAAGTAATTCAAAATTTTCATTAGTTCTATACTTCTTTAATATATAAAATTAAATACATAGTAATTAAGAGGAGATCAACATCTCCTCTTTTTTAATTTTCTATGGTCACTGAATAACTTTTTACCTTACCTATAATATTTATTTGATCACATCTAAATTCAATTATAAAAGGACTTGGGTAATCACCCAAAAGAATAATTTTTTCATCAACCTCAAAGTATCGTCTAACTAAATAATCATTTTGATTATCTTCTGTAACAACCACAATATCTCCATTTTTAATTGACTCAGTTGTGTCTAACTCAAGTACTGCTCCTTCAGGTATTCCCGGTTGCATAGAATTATCAATCATTTTGATTGGATTCAATTCAGTAGCTTCTGCATCAATACCCATATCACGATCAGTTGCAAACAATGCTTTTAATTCTTGCATTGCAGACTGAAGTGCAGCTCTATCAGATAAACTTTCAGCTTGCTTTTTAGCTGTTAAAAACATCTCTTCTGGAATCTTCTGTTTACCTAATTTATATAATATTGTTCGAGATAGCGATATGATTTCGTTAAAAAAAGTCTTAATTTCTTCCGGTGCTTTCTCCATATAGGATTCAAATAAAAAATCATCTATAAATTCTTTAAAGTCACAAGCCATAGCAATAGCTTTATTAACTTCATCAGAAGCAGGGGGTTGCTTATTACTTCTAAGTTTACTTATATAAGAAGGATTTATTTTTACCCCGAACTCCTCACATCTGTCTGCAATTTCTTTTAATGTTAATTTGCTGTCTTCAATCATTTTATTTAGCCTTTGATAATAATCCAAAAGAATTCACTCCTTTTTTCAATCTTATAATCCTGTTTACTATTGAGTCAACGGTTTTATTACTGACTATTCATTCAAATATTATTGACAAAAAAGTAAATATAAAATATTATTCTATTGTGATGACTTTATATTCAATAATATTTTACTAAAAAGTAAAAGAAGGTGAAATTATGGATAATCAATTAGTAGTCACAATCATTAATGGATTTGAAAGTCATTTAAACTCATTAGCTAAATCTAGGGCGATTCAAATAGTTAATGAAAAAAAATTACGAAAACAGATAACAGCACTTCGGCGAAGCTTGGGTGAAAGCGAAGCCGATACCGGTACGGAGCGTAGCGGAGGGACGGCTTGGCCTTGATGTGGAGGGGCAAGCTATGCCAGGCTGTGATTAGCCGGACAGGCTCCCCTTTGGGGTGCTGGCCGCAAAGCCTGAGTAGCAGAGCTTGCAGAGGCTCCATGTCAAGGCTGAGGCATTACTTCGGGTACCCAGCAACCATATAACATGCTGGGTTCAAATTACAAATTCATGATGAGGTGAAATAATTGATAGTAAAAGGTATAGACACAATTGAATTTGGTCTTGATGTTTCTAACTATTTTAGCTCTTTTAGTGAATATTTAGAGATTTTTTCAAGTTTAAAGCAAAAAGCACATGAAGAAGGCATTGAAAGAGAGTTAGAGATAAATAATATAAGTTTTAAAGTACATAGAATTGGTATCAAATTTTATGCATTTAGGTTGTCTTGTAATGATTTCTTCATTTGCTTTATGGATAAAGAAGTTAAAAATACTCCTCCTATTAAAATACGTTTTCTAGCTTCTTATCTTTGGTCAATGGGATTTCAAGGTGCAGTAGAAAGATTTTATGAATGGTTTAAACATTTTAATTTAAATATAGAGAGTTCAAGAATATCTAGGGTTGATATTTGTGTTGATTCTGATGAATATTATTTTTGCGAAGATGATATAAACAAAATTGTTACGAGGGCAAGAGGGAAATCAAAACACTTTGTAAATGATGAGTTTTATAATGGTAGAAAATTTAGTGGACTTACTATTGGACGTGGCGATCCTATACTTGCTCGTATATATAATAAAACTCTTGAAATAAAAACATCTCAAAAGACATGGTTTCACCAGGTGTGGAAAGAAAATTCCTGGAATGATAGCGAAGAGGTTTGGAGAACTGAGTTCCAGATTAGAAGAAAAGCATTAAAGGAGTTTGGAGTCAATTCAATTGAGGATTTCTTAAGAATTGAACCGGGAATATGGCGTTATTTAACTACAAAATGGTTGATTCTAAAAAATCCAAGTTCTGATAAAAATCAGAGTAGATGGGATATTTGTGAAAAGTGGCAACTTATCCAGGATGCAAATATACATCAAACTACTTCTCCAGCTGTTAGAGAGAAAGTAAGGCTTGGAAATACTCCTCAATTATTAGATCAAGTTACTGGTTTACTAATAACGATAGGTGCATTAAATAATCTTACCAATCTTAATGAAACAACCGAATTAGTTAAGCGATGGACAGAAGCAAAATTATTTAATCGTGATACAACTTTTGATAAAGAAAAAGAACAGCGTATTAAGCGATTTTTAGTATTTAAATAATAAGGAGAGAATTATGGAAAACATTTTTGATAATTACCCACCAGTACTTAATGTAGAAGATATTCAAAAGATTCTAGGTATAGGAAGAAGACAGGCTTACGAGCTAGTAAATTCGGAAAGTTTTCATGTAGTACGTGTGGGCAGAAGAATAAAAATTCTTAAAAAGGTTTTTATTAGCTGGTTAGAAGGGAATACCCTTAATTAATCTTCATTAATTTAATGGATGGTGATTTCTAGTTGGCTGGATCGGTTAAAAAGGAAAAAAACACATGGTACTATGTGTTAGAACTTGGAAAGGTAAATGGAAAAAGAAAGCAAAAGAAAAAGAGGGGATTTAAAACTAAAAAGGAAGCACAACAGGCCTTAATTGAAGCTGAGCATTCTATTTTAAAAAATGGAATATATTATGAACCTTCCAAAACTCTTTATAAGGAGTATCTTGTTGATTGGTTGTCGGATAAAAAAACAATCATAAGGGAATCGACTTTTAAAACTTATAGTTGGCTTATTTATAAATATATTATTCCATTTTTAGGTGATTTGGAACTCTCAAAAATTAAACCTATAGATATACAAAAGATGTATAACAACTTAATTAACAATAATCAACTATCTAGAGATAATATTCAAAAAATTCATTCTTTAATAAAAGACTCATTAAATAAAGCTGAGCGTTGGGGGATGATTCAACGTAATGTAGCATCTTTAGTAGACCGACCTAAGTCATTTAGAAAAGAAATGAAAATATGGAGTGTAGAAGAGGTTAAAAAGTTTTTAGATATATCTATAGGTAGTAGATATTACGTTGCGTTTCTATTAGCTCTAACAACTGGAATGCGTCAAGGCGAGATACTTGGATTAAGATGGAAAGATATTGATTTCGAAAATAATTCCTTGTCAATAGTTCAAACATTGAGTCATGATGGTAAATCATTTAATTCTCAAGCTAAAACGAAAACAAGTTTAAGAAGTATTATTTTACCCAATGAAACATTAAAAATACTAAAAGATCATCAAAATATGGTTCTATTAGAAAAACAGCAGAATGATATTTTATACATTGATAATAACCTTGTTGTTTGCACTAATATTGGAACTCCTTGCCTTCCAAGAAATATATTAAGAACATTTTACTCTTTAATAAAAAAAGCTGAATTGCCTCGTATTAGGTTTCATGATCTAAGACATACTCATGCAACGTTATTACTAAAACAAGGTGTTAATCCTAAAATAGTGGCAGAAAGATTAGGACATTCAAATATTAAGATTACATTGGAAACATATAGTCATGTTTTACCAAGTATGCAAACTGATTCAGCAAATAAAATTAACAAATTGCTTTTTGAATAAAAAGTAAAGGAATGATTGTAATGAAGGACTTTGAATTTATTAATGGATTTTTATTTGATGGTGAAAAACGAATGAGTATGGTGAATACTGAAACAATGAGGATTCTTATTCAAGATAAAGAATTAGACAATACAGAATGGAAAACAAAAGTTAATGCTATAAAGGAAATAATTAATACTATGGATATTGGCTCTACTAGAGATTACACGGGTGATTATGATCTTGATATTAAAATCTTTTTAATGTTGCTAGATTCTGTTGGAAATTTAATTAAATTAAATAGTATAAACCCAAATCATCAAGATATGAGAAATGTTGAAGTGGCTTTTGATTTTCTAAAAATGTTCTTGAGTGATAAGATTTATGATTTAGAACAATATAGTAATATATTAGATCAGCAAGAAGATGATGAGTTTTTATGAATGAGATAAAATATTAATTATAAATTTTAAAATAAAAAACCTACACCTCCAATTGTTAGTTGTGTCTAACAATTGGGGTGCAGTTCATTTCATTATCCTTTTTTTACAAATTTAGATCGTGGCCAAAGAATCGAGTAATTAACTTTACCATTGCTACTAAAATAATTAGGTATACTTAAATATGGCCTTTTATCTTCATCATCCAAGTATAGATATCCTATTAATCCTGAATCTTGAATAGGTTGTATAATAGTTTGTATAGATGGGTGTTCAGCGGATACACTAACTGATAAAACCGTTACTGGATCAATTTGGTCAACTCCAGGAATATCTTCCCTCAGATAAATCCTATTTTTTTCATCTGGAATAGCTGAACTTGAAAAGCTGAATATAGGCGGATTGGCTTCTAGTAATTTTAATAGTCTTTTATCTAGCTCCGAATTAACCGTATAATTTACCCAGAATTTAATTAATAATGGGCCGCCAATAGCAGAGACAGCTATTAATATACCAAGAATGGTCAATAAAGTTGTTATGTCAAATTGCATATTGGAATTATTTTGTTGAATCATATCAGATAAGTCATTTATTTTTTGCACCATTTGATCTTGATTCATATCATCATCTCCTATTAGTACAAAATTCGACATATCGGAAGGTCATTCCTGCTATTTAAGCCGATAGTACTTCTGTGTCAGTCGTCAGTGGAAACTTAACAGCCCTGACCTGTTCTAGGTATTTGAATAAATATTTTATATACACAGACTTGAAATTGCTAATGGGATTGTTTTACCCTTATCCGGCGAATTTCAAATGGATTTACAAGTACACTTTAATGTGGCAGTTTTTAAATATAGGTGACCAATAAGTGACCACAATTGCTTATTATTAAAAACTTAGATTAAAGTCTAAAAGGAAAAGGCCTTAATCCCTTGAAAACAAAAGGATTAAGGCCTTATATTTGTATGACCCCGACTGGTCTCGAACCAGCGACCTCCACCCTGTCAAGGTGGCGCTCTCCCAGCTGAGCTACAGGATCAGGAAGAAATATTAGTAATACTATACAGAAGGATGAAAAAATTGTCAACAAAATCGTGTTTGTTATATTCAAGCACAGTATGATATAGTAGAAAAGGAATTTAAGAAAACGATATTTTCCAATATTACGGAAGCATTTAATCGACTCATTATGGGGAATTTACAATAAATAGATAGAGAGATACATATAAGGGAGAATTCGATGATTCGGAGAATTGCAATAGTCTTGATGGCTTTGCTGCTTGTTAGTGTGCCTTCTGTTTATGCTGAGGAGCAGCCGCATGTTGTTGGAGAGTTTGCTGTTTCAATGGATGCTAAAACGGGTGATGTTTTGTACGATAAAGAAGCATATCATCGTGCGTATCCAGCTAGTATTACGAAAGTACTAACTGCTATTTTGCTGATGGAGAATACGAAGCCTGGTGATCGTATTACGTTTTCACAAAAGGCGTTAGATCAAGAAAAGAGTAATTATCAGGTTGATTTTCATGTAGGTGATTCGGTTGATCGGGATACAGCGCTTACAATTATGATGGTGCTGAGTGCAAATGATATGGCGTATGCCATTGCAGAGCATGTTTCGGGTAGTGCGGAGAACTTCTCTAACTTAATGAATGAAAAGGCAAAAGAACTTGGTGCGAAGGATAGTCACTTTGTGACGCCAAATGGATTGCATGATCCGAATCATTATACAACACCTTATGATATGGCGCTTATTATGCGCGAGGCTAGTAAGTATCCAGAAATTATGAAGGCGATGGATACGAAGAGAACGACGATAACGACGTCACGTCAGACAATTTCTATTCTTAATAAAGCGAAGTTTTTTGATAATCCGAATGTGATTGCGGGGAAAACTGGATTTACCAATGAGGCGCATAATACACTCATACAGGTGAATGAAAAGGATGGGAATCGCATTATTAATGTTGTAATGAGTTCTCATAATCCTGCTGAATATGAGGATGTGAAGGCAATGGCTGATTATGCATTTCCGTTACTTGAGAAGCAGCAGGTGCTTGATAAAAATGATTGGACACAGAATGCTGTATTTCTAGGACAACCTGTTCCGGTTGAGCTAGAGAGAGGTTCAGACTTAACCTTGAAAAAAGGGGAAGGTAAACAAGTACAAGCAGTATTTCATCCACTTCAAATTGATAATGAAACGTTATATGATCACGGCATTGTGAAGGGGCAAAGGATTGGCCAGGTGGATCTTGTGAAAAATGGACAAGTTCTCGATTCCATTCCTGCATTTGCAAAGGATAGTGTAACATTCCAGCGGCCATCAGGCGAAACTATGTTGCAAGATGGTACCCTGCCAATAGGACTTGGGATTCTATTTATTCTCTTAATAAGTAGTGTTAGTGTCATGTTGAAAAAACGAAAACAAAATATTTCTGCATAATTGAAGGGGCTATGTGATGACATAGCCTCTTTTTTAGCTTGCGTGCCCAGAAAGCCGTTAACTGCTAATTGGTGAAAGTCCAATCTGAGTAAGTGCCAAGACGCTCAGTAGCTGACAGGCAACTGGTGAAGAAATTCTAAGGTTGAAGCCCTGTGACAAAGTAACTCTCTAGAAGAGTGCGAGCAACCTAACAGGTTGTAACATAAAGTGAATCCTGCCGTCTCGTCAAAAGAACCCACCGTAGGTGGCTGAAGAGAAGTCGAGCCTTGAGACTATGGGCGAAGACCAAGGAAGGTGTGAAGAACTTGGAACAGCAGCACCAAAGAACTCTCGGGGTAAGGGGAACGACATGTTAGGAAAGTAGATAACGGAACTGGGGATACCCTCCTCGTCACTTTATAGAAAAGTAAAGCAGAAACCTATAAGTGCAAACGAAATGGTGGATGGAGGAGAGGGAGTCGGAGGGGGTCATAGTACCAATGATGACAATGACAACACAACATTGTCTAGGGAAGGACGGCAAAAGCCAATACCCTACTTCGTTCATATGTCAGAAGGAGGTAAGAGTCAGTGAATGCCAAGAAAATGGCTAATTACACCAAACAGCAAAAGCTCAAGAACTCTGGAAGACGTTATATCTTTGTGCCAAGGAAAGTCCAACTCGTAGATTTCATGTATTATATGACAAAATCTATCGACCTGATATTCTGTGGGAAGCATGGCAACGTGTGAAACGAAAGAGAGGAAGTGGAGGTGTAGACGGACAGACAATTGAAAAGATTGTCCTGGAATATGGGGAAAAGAAATTCATGAACGAACTCTACCTAGAATTGAAGGAGAAGCGCTATCACCCAAGTCCAGTTCTAAGAACCTACATTCCAAAAGATGATGGAAAGAAACGTCCATTAGGAATCCTGTTACAGGAACTCCGCAAGGAGGTGTCATCTCTCCACTCCTAGCGAATATCTACTTGAATACAATGGATAAGCTTTGGAAAAAGAGATTTGAACATCTTGGAGAACTGATTAGGTATGCAAATGACTTCGTCATTCTATGCAAGACCAAACAACAAGCGTTAGAAAGTATTCGAGTCATTCAGACAATAATGGGAAAACTTGACCTTTCCATAAATCGAAAGAAATCAAGACTAGTCAATCTATGGAACGACACAGACGGATTTGACTTTCTAGGATTTCACAATCGAAAGTTTCCAATTAGGAGAAAAGGCGGAAACATCCTATATGTCATGTCCCACATACCGAAAAAGAACGCAATGAGGAAAATGCGAGCAAAGATAAAAGCTTACACGGAGCCAAGGAATAAACTGTATTTGGATATTCGAGATTTGGTAAAAGGGCTGAATAGGAAGCTTCAGGGTTTCAAGAACTATTACCTAATTTCCCCTATGGCGAAGAAATGGCTAAATCGAATTGATTGGTATGTCCTAGAACGCCTTACCTTGTTTTTCAACAAGAAGAGGAACAATCGTAAGAAACATGGGAATTTAAAGGATGTAAGGAAAGAGATTAAACATATTTTGGTGAAATTGGCTAGTTAAATTCCGTAAAGCCAAAGAAAGAAGAACGTCGGAAAGCCGTATGAGGGAAAACCTCACGTACGGTTTGATGAGGGGAAACTGAAAGTAAAAGAGATAGCGTAAGCTATCCCTTTGAAATCAGTTTTCTACTCTACTATAGCCTGGTGATATAATGAAAAAGAAACAATAGGATGTGAAACGCGAATGAAGCAAGCTTTAGTTATCATTGACATGCAGGAGATTTTTTTTACTGAACCGCAAAATTATTTATATAACAAGGTACATGTAGTTGAACATATAAACGAATTAATTACGAAAGCTTATGAAAAAAGGATCCCAGTTATCTTCATTCAACATACAAGTACAGAGGAAACAAATGAATTGTTTGAAGGGAAAGATGATTGGCAATTACATAAAGGATTAGTGAAAACTTCTTCAGATAAAGTGATTCAAAAAACGAAATTAGATGCTTTCTATCAAACAGAGTTACTAAACTACTTAAAAGAGAAAGAAATTGAGCAAATTATTTTTGCAGGAGCGCAAACTGAATTTTGTTTAGATACTACAATTCGAGCTGCCTATAGCTTAGGGTATCAACATAATATTCTTTATAAAAATACCCATAGTACAATATCGAGTACAGTATTAGAAGCAGAAACGATTATTAAACACCATGAAAACATTTGGCATAACCGATTTTTAAAGATTGTAGAAGGAGATATAGTTCTATAACTTGGCTAGATCTAAAAGCCTACTAATCAATCCAACGTAAAGAAGAGCAGTCACTTGACTACTCTTCTTACTTGTTACTAGCTCTCCATTTATTAAACTCTAGAAATTCCTTGAACTGCTCCTTTGATACTCCTGATTGCATTGCATCTTTGACAAGTTGCATCCATTCAGAGTCAAAGTCTAATTCCGATTGCCCTATTGTTTTATCGTGGAGAAGGGAATCGACTTGAACGTGAAGTACTCCTGCAATTTTTTCTAAGAATTGAATAGAAGGATTGTGCTGAAGATTACGTTCGATAGAACTTATGTATGATTTTGCCACTCCTGCTCGTTCCGATAGTTCTGTTAAGGAAATACCACGTTGCAGCCGTAATCGTTTGATACGTTCGCCGATCATAGAGTTAAACGCACCTTTCTTAAAGAAATCCCTTTGACATTTGCATTATAACATAATTATATTGCGATTGTTAGAGCGGCTTTGTCAGGATTATGTTCGGTTTACAAAGAACTCAAGAATTATTCACTATATAGACTGTTTTTATAATTCTATCTAATATCCCTTAAGTATTTAGATGTTGATTCCGCAGGCTTTAAGAAGCTTTTCATTCTGCTGTTTCTCAAAATTCGAATATTTAGTGAATTTTTTCTATTTTCCAATTATTTTCGTTTTATTTTTTGATAATGTAAGAAAAAAATCTAGTAATTTTCGATTTGTAAAATTTATATTAACAATGTTACAAAATGACAAACTATGTGAAAAAAAGTAAAATTTAATAGTTTTATACAATAATAATATAATTTTATTCATAAGATTGTAGAGGTGGTCTGTCATTTACATGCAGTTGACAGGTAGAATGGATAGTGGCATAGTAAAAATAAGCAAAAACCGTTTAAAAGTTTAAACATAGGGACGAAAGGTGTGATTAGTATGGATATTTCATCATTGGTACAAGAACAAAAGAACTATTTTTACAGTGGTCAAACACGCGCTCTTCCTATACGGCTTCTTCATTTAGATGCGCTATATAAAGGGATTCAGAAGTACGAAAGGGAGATCATAGATGCCCTGCAGAAAGATCTACATAAATCTGAATTTGATTCTTTCACGACTGAAATCGGTTACGTATATAAAGAAATTTCCTTTGTTAAAAAGCATCTTTCTTATTGGATGAAACCAAAGAAAGCGAAAGGTACGTTTCTTCATTTTGGCTCGAAGGGAAAAATGATAGCAGAGCCGTACGGGGTGACGCTCATTCTTGCACCGTGGAATTATCCGTTTCAATTAGCAATTGCCCCCTTGATTGGAGCGATTGCAGCAGGGAATACTGCCATAATCAAGCCTTCTGAATTAACTCCTACTGTATCAGCGGTTATAGCAAAGCTAATAGAAGACGTTTTTGAACCAACTTACATAGCGGTTGTAGAAGGCGGTATTGAGGAAAGTACAGAGCTTTTGCAGCAACCCTTTGATTTTATTTTCTTTACAGGCAGCGTAGCGGTCGGAAAAAAGATAATGGAAGCGGCCGCCAAGCAATTAATTCCAATTGTATTAGAGCTCGGGGGGAAAAGTCCTTGTATTGTTCATTATGATGCGAATTTAAAACTTGCTGCTCGGCGAATCGTATGGGGCAAGTTTTTAAATGCCGGACAAACGTGCGTAGCTCCCGATTATCTGTACGTTCATCAGGCTGCGAAGGAAGAATTGCTATCTTATATAAAGGAAGAAATAGAACTCATATATGGAAAGCAGCCGCTTCACAATGAACAATATACGCATATTGTGAGTGAACGTCATTTCCAGCGGTTAGAGGGATTTTTAACAAATGGAAACATGGTAGCAGGTGGAGAGACGGATAAAGAGCAGCTTGCCATTGCGCCTACAATTCTAGATCAAATTTCATGGGAGGATGCAGTAATGCAGGATGAGATATTTGGTCCGATCCTTCCTGTTCTCACCTATGAGGATCTAGAGGAGGTAATTACTGTGATTCAAAGTCATCCTAAGCCGCTTGCCTTGTATGCCTTCTCGGAAAGCAAAAAGTTTCAAGATGATATTGTGGAACGACTTTCTTATGGCGGCGGGTGTATCAATGATACCGTCTACCATTTAACCAATCCGTTTTTACCATTTGGAGGAGTGGGAGAAAGCGGAATAGGTGGTTATCACGGAGAACATAGCTTTTATTCTTTTTCTCATCAAAAGAGTGTCCTGTATCAAACTACGAAATTCGATTTTAAATTTCGCTATTATCCGAGTGAAAAGGGTTTAACCTTTATTAAAAAGCTGTTGAAATGAAAAATCTGAATGAAAGAAGGTGCGATCTCATGATGAGGTCGCACCTTCTTTCGCTTAGGGAACTCCTGCGAGAGTGAAATTAGATGAATAGTTTGCCGATCCTTTTGACACAGTATGTGGTAAAGAAACTTCTAGAAATGGGTGAGAGAATGATGTTTCGCTATTTCAAGTATAAGCTAAACGATAAGGTGCAATTTCAGGAAAATGATGGGCATATCTATCGGATTATTGGCTATCGTTTGGAGAAAGGCTTTGACCCAGAAAGAGAATGGACGCATATTGTTTACGAGCTATTGCGGGAATTTGACGGATATATGCTGGATGCAATAGAAGATGAAATCGTACGTGTCATTCAAGTCGAGGAGGAATACTATAAAATGTCCGATGTTTTTGGCTATCAGTATCCAGCCAAAGTGAAGCAAGCAAATCGCCCGCCTCTTGTTGAAGTAGAACATCAAGTAAACGATTTACTTGATCGGTACAATGATTACAAATGTCTTTCTGCACTCTTTCAAGATGCGAGCTATGAAGAGAAAGCAAATGTATGTATTGAGCAAATGAAGAAATTACGAAATAAATAGGAAGTGTACAAATAATGAAGTTCCTTGCAATATGATTTGCATATACTGGTTGAAAGTATACAAACGGCGGTTTACGTATGAATAATCTAATAAAGGAAACAATAGGATCTGGCATTACGGTATTGGGAACGGTTACGGCTGCGATAGGAAGTACACCGACCCGCATCCTAACAAAGGAAACGCTTCGAAACTTGAATATATATGGCAACGTCTTGCAAGCAACAGGGAATGGGCTGCAAGCAGATGCAAAGGAACCCCTTTCTTTAGGGCAAATTGGCAATCAGGTTACGGCGCTAGGAAATATTTCAGTCGTTGCCAGTTTTGTTCTGGATCTTCAGAAAATCACAGAAGGCAAGCTTTTTATTACAGGAAACTGGCTACAGGCATTAGGAGAAACGGTAGAGATTGCTGCTGCAATTGAGGACGATACGGGATTGGTTCGGTCGTTTAACGTCATAGGAAATAGCATACAAGCAATCGGTAATTCCTTGCAGGCCATTGGTAAAATTTTCGCACTGTTGGATTGTGAGAAAGAGGGGGAGTTGCTCATTTTTAAAGGAAGCTGGATTCAAGCTGTTGGTGCGTTTATTACCTTTCTAGCTGTCCTTCGTAAGGGAGCACAGCTAGAAACAAAAAACAGAGTACGACGCGGATAGCATCGTACTCTGTTTTCTCGTTATTGATAATCATTTATACATATGCTTTGGAAGCAGAATCTTGCTTATAAGCTTTGGTTGTAGTACTTTGCTTAATAGCTTTTGGAGCAGAATCTTGCTTATTATATTGCAATACGAAATCTGTCATAAAGCCGCAAATTGCAACCGATAAAATCGTGAATGCAATACTGACCCAATTCATATAGAGCGTTGATAAAGCTAAGACGAAAGTATCAAATATGATGTAAATTTTTCCGATTGAAAGACGGGAAGCTTTACTAAGCAGTATGGATAAAATATCGTCTCCACCGGTAGCACCACCGTTACGCAGAATTAAGCCAAGTGCGAATCCGACAAGTACTCCGCCTACGACAGCTGCGATAAATAAGTGCTGTGATAGGTTAATAACAAACGGTGAATAGTGCTCCATTAAAGAATAGGAGGCTGAGAAAGACGTAGCCCCAATGATCGCTTTAATAGCTAAACGCTTTCCGATAAATATGGTACCTAAAATAATTAAGGGAACATCGAGAAATAGCGTTGTAATAGAAGGGGAGATATGGAAGAAATTCTTAATAAGCAACGCAATTCCAATAAAGCCGCCTTCTGCTAAGTTATTTTGCACGTGAATGTGATAAATGGATGTTGCAAGTAAGAAAGAACCCAATATAATCATGAACACTTCTCGCCAGCGTATCGATTTCATTTTTTTATTCCTCTTTCGTAGTTAGTTTGTTTGAAAAACAAGTTTTCAGACTAACTACTCATAAATAGCAAGGAGATGTCTCCTCTATGCGTAGTTAGTTTTTGGCTAACTACGACGCTATATATAACAGAAGGAATAATAGAACTCCAACATAATTTCGCCCACTTTCGTTTTTGCTAAAGCTGCCTTAAAGTGACAAGCAAAAACGCTAAGTGTATGACATATCTTGACGCTTCCAGATGCTCCTTCGAGCAACCATGGTATCAAAGTCCTTTCTTTATTAGATTTTCTCGCTCTAACGAATGAGAAAACACTCACTTATGAAAATGAATGTTAGATCACCCGCAAGTAGTACCTAACTGCAGTTTGGCAGCGAGAGTTCCTAATGAAATATAAACCCACTTATAGTTTATCATATGAGAAGCATGTTGAGAAAAGAATAGGTCGAATTTACTAACAAATTTACTATAGGTAAGATATAATGTGAAACATTTCACAAAAATGACATGCAATTTCTTATAAATATGTCGTATAGTATTGGTGTAAGGTTTGTGAAGTAATTCACAAAAAATATACTCGAAAGTCGAACTACGGGCTTGCTTCTTGCTAGATCGGAGCGTCGTATGGATTCGAACGATCGGGACATATTACGACATCAGGGGCATCATTGGACCCTAACATAAGGAGGAAGTTCATATGGCTGTAGAAGAGAAGAAGCAAGAACAGTTACAAGACACATCCACCATGATTGATGAACTCGTAGTAAAAGCAAACAAAGCGTTAGCACAATTTGAAAACTTTACCCAAGAACAAATCGACCACATTGTGTATGAAATGGCGCTAGCTGGATTAGATCAGCATATGCCCTTAGCAAAACTTGCAAATGAAGAAACAGGTAGAGGAATTTACGAAGATAAAATTATTAAAAACATTTTTGCAACAGAATATATTTGGCACAGCATTAAAAATGATAAAACAGTCGGTATTATTCATGAAGATCCATACACAGGAATTACGGAAATTGCTGAGCCTGTAGGAGTAATTGCTGGGGTAACACCGGTAACGAATCCAACTTCAACGACGATGTTTAAAGCACTTATCGCCATTAAAACTCGTAACCCAATTATTTTTGCTTTCCATCCATCTGCCCAGGGCTGTTCTGCAAAAGCAGCTTCTGTTCTTTATGAGGCAGCTGTTAAAGCAGGTGCTCCTGAGTATTGTATTCAATGGATTGAAAAACCATCTATTGAAGGAACAAAGCTTCTAATGAATCACCCAGGTACTGCCCTTGTATTGGCTACTGGCGGAGCAGGAATGGTGAAATCTGCATATAGTACCGGAAAGCCAGCGCTAGGAGTTGGACCGGGTAACGTACCTTGTTATATGGAAAAAACAGCGAAAATCAAACGTGCCGCTAACGATTTGATTCTATCTAAATCCTTTGATAACGGTATGATTTGTGCCTCTGAGCAAGCTGTTATTATAGATACAGAAATTTATGAAGAAGTAAAGAAAGAAATGATCGCAAATCAATGCTACTTTGTAAGTGATAATGAAAAGAAGCTTCTTGAAAATCTTGTCATTCGTAAAGATACTTGCGCAGTAAATCCTGAAATCGTTGGAAAATCACCTGCATGGATTGCAAAACTGGCTGGATTTGAAGTTCCTGAAGAAACAAAAATCCTTGTAGCAGAAATTGAAGGCGCAGGAGCAGATTATCCACTTTCACGTGAAAAATTAAGTCCAGTTCTTGCTTGTATTCGTGTAAGCGGTACAGAAGAAGGTTTCAAACAATGTGAAAACATGCTAACCCTTGGCGGCCTTGGTCACTCTGCTGTTATTCACAGTACAAATGAAGACATACAAAAACAATTTGGCCTCCGCATGAAAGCATGCCGTATTATTGTAAATGCTCCTTCCTCTCAAGGCGGAATTGGAGATGTATACAATGGCTTCATTCCTTCCTTAACACTTGGATGCGGTTCATACGGTAAAAACTCTGTATCTTCTAACGTAAGTGCGATTCATCTATTAAATATAAAACGAATCGGGGAGCGTCAAAATAATATGCAATGGTTTAAGCTGCCACCGAAACTTTACTTTGAAAAAAATGCAACGCAATATTTAGCGAAAATGACAAATATTTCTCGTGCTTTCATCGTAACGGATCCTGGCATGGTGAAATTAAACTATGTAGATACAGTTGTTCATTATTTGAAACAGAACCAAAACAATGTTCAAATCGAGATCTTTTCCGATGTAGAACCAGATCCATCTGATGTTACCGTATTTAAAGGTGCAGAAATGATGCGTTCTTTCCAACCAGACGTTATTATCGCACTTGGCGGAGGATCTGCGATGGATGCAGCCAAAGGAATGTGGCTATTCTATGAGTATCCAGATGTTCAATTCTTCGGCCTAAAACAAAAGTTCTTAGATATTCGTAAGCGTACATTCAAGTTTCCAGAAATGGGACAAAAAGCGCAGTTCGTTGCCATTCCAACAACCTCTGGAACAGGCTCAGAAGTTACACCATTTGCCGTTATTACGGATAAAAAGAATAATATTAAATATCCACTTGCAGACTATGAATTAACACCAGATGTAGCGATTGTCGATCCACAATTTGTGATGACCGTGCCGCCGCGTATTACAGCAGACACTGGCTTAGACGTGTTGACACATGCAATTGAAGCATATGTATCTATTTTAGCCAATGATTATACAGATGGTCTTGCAATGAAAGCAATCGAGCTTGTATTTGAATATTTACCAAGAGCATATAAGGACGGAAGCGATGAACAAGCACGCGAGAAAATGCATAACGCTTCTGCAATGGCTGGTATGGCTTTTGCCAATGCATTTTTAGGTATTAACCATAGCCTTGCTCACAAGCTTGGACCAGAATTTCATATTTCACACGGACGCGCCAATGCCATTCTTTTGCCGCACGTAATTCGCTATAATGCGAAAAAACCGACCAAGCATGCACTGTTTCCAAAATATGAGCACTTCATCGCTGATGAACGATATGCACGAATTGCTCGCATGCTCGGCTTACCAGCTGCAACGACAGAAGAAGGAGTAGAAAGCCTTGTAAAGGCCATCATCTCCCTTGCGAAGGAATTAAATGTTCCAATGAGTATCGCAGCCCAAGGTGTAGACTGCAGAGAATTCGAAAGTAAAGTAAACTATCTAGCAGAACGTGCATTTGAAGACCAATGTACAACAGCTAATCCAAAAATGCCGCTTGTGAGAGAACTTGCGGACATATATTGGCTAGCATACGAAGGTGTGTAAAATAAGTAAGACTATGTTATTAGGAAGTTACCCATCCATGGATGGGTAACTTTTTTTGTTTTACCTGAGGATACGAAAAGCATATTCGAGGTTAAGTAGTCTTTCATCATGTTTGGCTGCATATACGTCTAATAACGAATATTTTTCAATAAAGGGGGACTCGAAAAATGCATCGTGTTGGGAAAGATGACTTTGCTTCTGGATTTGTTCCGAACCATAACCATGGTTCTGTCGATTATACATCCGTTGTAAATGGGCATGTTCATCAATGCTTAGACGTAACCTCTCCGCCTATTTCCACACCGGATGGCGGACATATTCATTATACAGAAGGCTATGTTTTATTTGAGGATTCCCATAATCATCATTATAAAGCATACTCTGGTCCAGCTATACCGCTTGGAAATGGAATGCATGTTCATTATTATGATTTTTATACAACAGAGGAAGGTGGACATAAACACCGTGTCAGGGGAGTGGATCAGGCAGCTCCCGGCGATAAATAGGGAGGGTTTATTTTGACGAGTGAGCAAGAGAAACAGAGCATTTCTTTTTCGTGATTCATGTTTTGGAAGAGCGATTGAAGCATAAGCAAATGGAGTAGAATTTTCACGGGATATAGGAATGTTACAATACTTTAGCAGGAAGGAACCTACGGTAGAAATCATTTCGCTGTGGGTTCTTGGGTTTGTTGAGGATATTTCAAACGTTGTATATATAGAAATTTTATATTTATTTTAAATAAATTTGGGACAAAATAAGAAAAAAAGAAGGTTAGCCCCAAGAGATCATCTCTTGAGGCACCTTCTATTCAAAGTCTTATTTTGAAATAAATTCTTGTGTCCAAATGTCTTTGCCTGAAACATATCCTACACCGATGTAGTTGTATGAGCTGTTTAAAATATTTGCACGGTGACCAGGGCTGTCCATCCAAGCTTGTACAACTTCTTCTGGAGTTTGTTGTCCCATTGCGATGTTTTCCCCTGCTGATGTGTACGTAACGCCAAATTGTTTCATCATATCAAATGGTGATCCGTACGTTGGACTTGTGTGATCAAAGTAGTTAAGATTATTCATATCTTGAGCTTTTGCCTTGGCTACTTTGCTTAATGTTGGATCTACTTTTAATGGGCTTAGACCATATTGTGCACGTTGTGCGTTTGTTAAGTCAACAACCTTTTGCTCATAGGCACTAAGTTGACCTTGCTGCGAAGACGCAGGTGTAGATGGTTTAGATGCAGGTGTTGACGGTTTTTGCGAAGACGCAGGTGTCGACGGTTTTGGTTGTGAAGATGCAGGTGTCGACGGTTTTGGCCCTGAAGACGCAGGTGTCGACGGATTCGGCCCTGAAGACGCAGGTGTCGACGGATTCGTTTGTGATGTCACAGGTGGTGCTGGATTAGGTTCCGAAATTTGTGGAACATACATTTGGTTGCAATTGGATGGTTGGAATTGTATCAAATTCCAAATTGATTGGTTTTTAAAGAATGTATTTAAAAAAGATTGTAAGTTTTGTTGATTCATTGGCTCAAATGAGAATTGGAAAGGTGAAGAATAAGGTACATTATTTGTATTTACAGGTTGTAGACCTTCAGCCTTTGCATCGTGTGTGGTTGCCCCAAATGTGAATGCAGCAGCTGCTGCGACAGATAATAATAAAGTTTTCTTCATGCTATCCCTCCGATGATGTAATGTAGATTCTAGTTTGCTAGGAAACAGCTAGCTTGTTTCTCTCTGACACGTTCATAGTAACATAGTTTACGAGGAGGGAAAGATGGGAAATATTGCTTGTGAATTCATATTTCCTATATGTTCCACTTACATGAACTTAGTAGATTAATAGAAAAATATTCCATGTATAGGGAGATAAGTGTAGCAGCAAGGGTTGCAATCAATAAAAGACGAAAAGCAATTGTTTTTTCAGGGATTTGAAAGACGAAAAAATTGTATAAAACTACCAAGTTGAAAGAGGGAAAATGCCTAAAAATAAGGAAAAACCAGCATTAGCGAAGGAGAAATATGGAAAGTTTTTAACAGATTTGTAATAGTATTGTTGACATTGTTACGGACGTATCGATGTGTTGTTACATTGTAATAAAGTGAATCTTCCCTCGTGGTTTTTTCTCTTGATCTTACTGCCCTTACATAGCGAGATACATGCTTCTTACTAGATAGAATCTTTGTTGTAAAAAAAATCTCTTCTATTATATAGTAGGAGATAGGAGAGCTTCACAATTTCCTCACAATTATTTGCTATCGTGTTAGAAAGAATGGGAAATGGGGTAGGTACATGAGGCGATTGGTGGTAATGTTTGTATTGGTAGGTATGCTTTGCGGTTGTAGCCAGCAAACCTATCCTCCTGTTCACAAAGGAGATATCGTAGTGACTACGAATCAAAAGGATGGAAGCGTTAGCTTTATTGATGCCCATTCAAATTCGGTGTTAACAACCTGGAAATTAAATAAAGCGATTTTAGGAAGTGTTCTGTTTCCAGATGGAGATACAATTGCTTTTTATGGGAAACAGCTGTCTCATGTTCTACTCTACTCTCTATCAACTGGTAAGCAGGTAGGACAATGGGAATGTGGAACTGGAATCGTAAATATGATGGTATCCACGCAAGGAAATGAACTTGTCCTTGCTGATCAGAATACCAATTCCATTCGAATATATAGCTTATCAGGAAATGAAGAGGCACGGATTCCCGTTGGGCAAAGTCCGTTAACTCTTGTTCAAGATGAGCAGTATTTGTATGTCGTGAATTTTAAAGATGGTAAGCTTTCTATGATAGATTGGAAAACGAATAAGGTAAGTAATACGGCTACAGTGCCAGTGTCATCCACAGGAGCTGTGCTGCAAGGAAATGAACTTTGGCTTGGCGGGCACGGAAATGGGGATCAAGTGAATGAAGCGGTCCATATTTATGATGCTCACAGCGGGGAGCTTGTTCGAAGCATACCGGCTCCGCAAATGCCAGTCAGCTTTGCTTCGGATGGAGCAAGCATCTATGTATTAAGTCATGGTTCGGCAACGCTTAGAAAAATAAATAGTAGTACGTTTGCAGAGGAGGCAGAACTTACGGTAGGCTCGAATCCGTTTGCGATTACGTTAGCTTCAGACCGTATATTCGTGGCAAGCTATGATAGCGATGAGGTGATTGTGGTCGATCCGAAAACGATGACGAAAGTAGCTACCATTTCTGTAGGCAAAGGACCGTTTCAGTTTACTGTGGTCAAGGGGGAAGGAAAATGAATAGGTATCGTATCCTTATTGTAGATGATGAAAGTGATATGCGTCAGCTTGTCGGCATGTATTTAGATAATTCCGGCTATGTATGGGATGAAGCTGAAAACGGCGTTCATGCGTTAGAAAAGATGAAGGAACATTCCTTTGATCTTATTATTTTAGATTTAATGATGCCTGAAATGGACGGGCTTACGTTTTGTAAGGAGGTTCGCAAAACTTCGGATATTCCAATCATTTTTTTAACGGCGAAAGGGGAGGAATGGAATCGTGTAAATGGACTTCGCATGGGCGGAGATGATTATATCGTAAAGCCATTTAGCCCGGGAGAGCTAATCGCACGTCTAGAGGCTGTTCTGCGCCGAAGTTCTAAAACGGATGGAATAAAGGCGGAGAATTGGGGACCTGTAACGATTGATGAAAAAGGGCATCGTGTTCTAATAGAAGGGAAAGAGGTCTCTCTAACTGTGAAAGAGTTTGATTTGCTCTACTTTTTGTGTAAACATCAGGGACAAGTGTTTAGCAGAGATCAACTCCTTGAAAAAGTGTGGGGCTATGACTATGCGGGGAGCACGCGGACGGTCGATACACATGTGAAAACCATTCGGCTTAAGTTCGGGCAGTATGCTAATACGATTCAAACAGTATGGGGCATAGGCTATAAGTTTGAGGTGTAAGATGAAAAAAATGTCGATGGTGAAAAAGCTATGGTTAACCATTATTGCAGCGGCTATTGTAACCGTTTTTTGCCTATATTTTGTATCGTTATATTCGTATGAAAAGCTCTATGTACAAAATGTAGAGGATACATTAAAGGGAGAAGGAAAGCGTTTATCCTCCCAGTATAGTCCTGCAAGCGGAACGGATGCGTTTGCCAAAAAAGTAGAAGCATACGCAAGTATATCACAGGCGAATATTTTGTTTGTAAGCAATCCGCGCGATTTAAGCGCCTGCCTGCCGTTTGATGTGCAATACAATCCCATCATAAGTGAAGAAGATCGTCAGCACTTGCTCCGCGGTGAAACGGTGGCCAAGGTTGGATTTGAACCTCGCTTTGGGAGCAACGTGATGGGGGTCGTAACGCCAGTATTAGATGAAAAAAAGCTAGTTGGTATTATTTATTCTTACATTCCCTTAAAGAGTGTGAAGGACTTCATTTTTGAACTTGGTCTAATTTTGGCACCGCTTTCTCTATTATTAATTATTGCAACGGCTTGGATTGGACGTAAAATTGTCATTGCAATTACAAAGCCATTACTGCAAATGGAGCATGTGTCAAACCGAATGTCCGAAGGCGATTTCTCTGAGCGAATTGCGATTACTTCTAACGATGAAATTGGCCGCGTTGGCACCGCTTTTAATCGGATGGCACTTACACTGCAAAAAGAAGATTTACAGCGTAAAGAATTTTTAGCTAATGTTTCACATGAGCTCCGTACACCTCTTAGTTATATGAAGGGCTATAGCGAAGCAATGCTAGATGGTGTAGTCAAACAGGAGCAGCAGCCTAAATACATTGCACTCATTCATCGAGAGGCAGGACGTATGCAGCGGCTCGTTCACGATTTACTTGACTTAGCACAGCTCGAAGGCGATTTGTTTCCGCTTCATAAACAGCCAACGGTGTTATCTCAATTAATAGAAGACGAGCTGCAAACCTATGAACCGCAGTTCTTAGAGAAAAATCTTCAACTCTTTAAAAAATTAGATCCTGACATTATCGTGAACGTCGATGAAGATCGGATGCGCCAAGTTCTGCATAACTTAATGGATAATAGTATCCGTTATACGAAGAAGGGCAGTATAACTGTACTACTATTGAAAAAGGGAAAACAATGTGAGTTTACCATTACAGATACAGGCATTGGCATTGGTGCGGAGCATCTACAGAAGCTAGGTGAACGATTCTACCGAGTAGATAAAGCACGATCTCGTGAAAATGGCGGTACGGGTCTTGGACTGGCGATTGTAAGGCAAATAGCAGAAATCCATGAAGGCAAGCTGGACATTGAAAGTGAAGAAGGAAAGGGAACAAGCATTACGATTACTTTGCCGATTATGGACTAAGTATGATAAAGCATTGAGCGATAAGATATTTGGATTTACAATATAATGTAATAGGAAAGAATTGGCTTGCTGATTTCCTATGCAAGGATTGAAGAAAGTAGGGTGATGATTTTGGGATACAAATCAATTCGACCGAAGAAAATATATGAAGAAGTGTCAGATGCTATTCTTACGATGATTAAGGATGGAACGTTAAAGCCAGGTGACCAATTGTTGCCTGTACATCAGCTAGCGGAAGAGTTTCAAGTGGGCCGATCTGCTGTTCGTGAAGCGCTTAGTGCCTTGCGGGCAATGGGACTTATTGAAATGCGTCAAGGGGAAGGAACCTATGTCAAGAGCTTCGATGCATCATCGCTGACAACGATGCTAAACAATACCATTCTCATGGATAAGCAGGATATCCTAAACCTATTTGAAGTACGTAATATTTTAGAACTCGGTGCGGTTCGCGCAGCAGCACTTAGACGAACCGATAAGGATATCAAAGAGATGAAGCACCGGATTAATGAAATGAAGAACTCGCTTGGAAATGAAGTAGTTGGACAAAAAGCGGATTATTATTTTCATATGGCCATTGCAGCAGCATCTCATAACAATATTCTCGTAGAACTTATGAATCACGTTGCAAGCACTGTCTCAGAAAGTATTGGAGAAACAAGACATCTCATCTTGTACGGCGAACATACGACAGCCGAAATTTTAGCTGAGGAACACCAGGCAATTTTCGAAGCAATTGTCGACGGTGATGGTGAAAAAGCACAACAACGAATGTATAAGCATTTAATTGGTGTAGAAAAAATGCTTTCCAGTATAAGAAACTTGGAAAATGTGTAAAATGTGTTACAATAATAAGGCAGAAATTTTTACTAGCCGATTTTTGTATGATATTTTTATAGTTATAGAAAAGAAAATGATTGCAACAAATTGTTTTCTTTTCCCTAACTCATCAGATGACCGTATGATTAAAATTGCTAGAGTTTGAGAGGAGATTAAGTGATGAAAGTTACATTGTTTGCTACTTGTTTAGTTGACATGTTTCAAACGAATGTGGGAAAGGCAACAGTCGAGATTCTTGAACGCTTAGGCTGTGAAATTGACTTTCCGGAAACACAGATTTGCTGTGGACAGCCTGCTTATAATAGCGGATATGTCGAAAAGGCAAAAGGATCAATGAAACATATGATTACAGCCTTTAAAGATGCAGAATATGTGGTAACACCATCCGGTTCATGTGCCACCATGTTTAAGGAGTACCCAAATGTTTTTAAAGGAGATCCTAAGTGGGAGCAACCAGCAAAGGATTTAGCTAATAAAACGTATGAGCTGACACAGTTTATCGTTGATGTACTAAAGATTACGGATGTAGGTGCGCGCCTAGAAGGAAAAGCAACCTATCATACATCTTGTCATATGACACGACTTCTTGGAGTTAAAGATGCTCCATTTACCTTGCTTTCTAATGTAAAAGGGCTAGAGCTTGAAAAGCTTCCAAATGCCCAAAACTGTTGCGGCTTTGGCGGTACGTTTTCAGTGAAAATGACGCCGATATCTGAGCAAATGGTCGATGAAAAGGTGAACAGCGTAATGGAAACAGGAGCTGACTACTTGATTGGAGCAGATTGCGGATGTCTCATGAATATTGGGGGACGGATCAATCGTAGAGGTAAGCCGGTACATGTGATGCACATTGCGGAAGTATTAAATAGTCGTTAAGGAGGAAGCACCATGTCAATTAAAATCGGTGATGAGCCATTTAAAGAACGAATTGATGAAGGAATACACAATACATTTATGCGAGGCGCCGTTACATCTGCGCAAAATAGCTTGTATACTAGACGTCTCGCAGCTGCAGATGAGCTCGGGAACTGGGAACAATGGCGTGAGCTAGGGGAACAAATTCGCCAGCATACACTCGAAAACCTTGACTATTATTTAATGCAGCTTAGTGAAAATGTTGCAAAGCGTGGCGGTCACGTTTTTTTCGCAAAAACGAAGGAAGAAGCAGCTAAGTACATTCAAGATGTCGCAAAGGCAAAGAACGCCAAAAAAATTGTGAAATCAAAGTCGATGGTAACCGAAGAAATTAGTATGAACCAAGCGCTCGAGGAAATTGGCTGTGAAGTAGTAGAGAGCGATCTAGGTGAGTACATTCTACAAATCGACAATGATGCGCCATCACATATTGTAACGCCTGCTCTTCATAAAAATAAGGAACAGATTCGTGACGTATTTAAAGAAAAATTAGGCTATACAAAATCTGAAGATCCGCATGAAATGGCTAAATTTGTTCGGAAAATTCTACGTGAAAAATTTATGGAAGCCGAGGTAGGCATAACGGGCTGTAATTTTGCTGTTGCTAATACAGGATCGATTGCCCTTGTTACGAATGAAGGAAACGCCGATCTTACCATAAGTATTCCGAAAACACAAATAGCCGTAATGGGAATGGAACGCCTCGTGCCAACGATGGAAGAACTAGACGTCCTTGTTGGTCTTCTTTGCCGCAGTGCGGTTGGACAGAAGCTTACAAGCTATGTGACGGTAGCAGGTCCAATGCAAGAAGGAGAAGCGGATGGCCCGGAAGAATTCCATCTCGTTATCGTGGATAATGGACGTTCTGAAATTCTGGCTTCTGCTTTCCGTCCTGTCCTTCAATGTATTCGCTGCGCAGCCTGTGTGAACGTTTGTCCAGTCTATCGCCATGTAGGGGGTCATTCCTACGGATCGATTTATTCTGGTCCAATTGGAGCAGTATTAACACCGCTTCTAGAAGGATATGACGAGTATAAAGAACTTCCATATGCGTCCAGCCTTTGCGGGGCTTGTACCGATGCATGTCCGGTTAAGATCCCACTTCATGAATTATTACTTAAGCATCGCCAAGTAATCGTGGAGCAAGAAGGACGTGCTCCAATAGCAGAAAAACTAGCGATGAAAATGTTTGAAATGGGAGCATCTTCATCCCTTCTATACAAAATTGGTTCGAAGGTAGCGCCTGCTGCGATGAGTCCATTCCAAACGGGAGATCATATTTCAAAAGGTGTTGGACCATTAAAAAATTGGACGGACATTCGTGATTTCCCAGCTCCAAGTAAAGAACGATTCCGTGATTGGTACAAAGATCGTAAGAAAGGCGGCGACAAGGAATGAAAGGAACGATAACAAATGGTGATTCGTTTTTAAATCATATTGCGAATCAGCTCGGACACCAGCGGAAAACAAGCGGCGTAACGCGCCCTGAGTGGAAGCATAAGGTGAACGAAGAAGTAATGCAGGATTGTACGCCGGAAGAACTGTTAGAAATATTTAGAAAACAGTGCAGCAGTATTCATACGACTGTTATAGAAACGAAAGATCTTGCTGCATCCATTAAGAACATCTTTGAG
This sequence comes from Ectobacillus polymachus, assembly GCF_048159605.1. Classification (NCBI taxonomy): domain Bacteria; kingdom Bacillati; phylum Bacillota; class Bacilli; order Caryophanales; family Bacillaceae; genus Ectobacillus; species Ectobacillus polymachus. Next base: position 427,074 of record NZ_JBLREB010000001.1, read on the forward strand.
GAAAATGGAAAAGGCCCTGTTATCATTTCCAAGGATTCTCGTTTTGAAGAATACGGATTAACGAAATTATTCCAAGAAGAGCTACCTGCCGAGCAGGTAGACGTATATGAATGGGATGCAAATCAAAGGGAAACAAACTTTGAAAAGGCTTCTAGCGCTTCGTTTGGCATCGTATTTTCCGATTATGCACTTGCAGAGTCAGGTACCGTTGTTATGCAGTCTAATCAAGGTCAAGGTCGCTCACTTCATTTCTTACCAGAAGTTTATGTTGCTATTATAAGCAGAAGCACAATCGTTCCACGTATTACACAAGCTGTTCGAGATATGAACAAACGAGTGGAAAACGGTGAAGCAGTTGCTTCAGCTATTAATTTCATCTCTGGACCAAGTAACTCAGCAGACATTGAAATGAATCTTGTTGTTGGCGTACACGGACCACTTAAGGCTTATTACATTATCGTAGACTAACACTACTACTACTACAAAAGGGAGTAACAAACCTTTTGTAGTAGTTTTTTTGTATTCCAGATGTGTGAAGAAGGCTTTATAGAATGTCCGCAATATGGACAGAAATAGCCCGGAACCCCTTTTCTAGTAGCATGATAGCTTGTTATAATAATACTATAATATTCTGATATATAGAGGTGCTACATGAGAAAACGGGTATGGGCGAGTGCTTGTTTAGTATTGCTGCTGTTATCGGGTTGCCAGAGTTCTGATGTATCCATAGATGCGAAGCTGTCTCGTGAGTTTGCAGTCGGTCAAACGTCAAATGTTATTGCAAAGTCCGCCAGTGAAGTGGTTATGAAAACAGGAAGCCGTGTTGATATTCCGTATCACGTAAAGCCAGGAACGGTTTCCGGCTCTGATGCAAGTAATTTGAATATGAATGATACAAAGATTTCTTATCTTCGGCCGTTTGTTGTCACACAGAGTGATGTAGGGCAGGCGAATATTGGTGATGATATACCACTAATGGACATGTTTAATCAAGGTGCACGCGGATTACTGAACTATACAGGTAAGCAACAAGGTCTACATGATGAGGTACTGAATGAGGTTCGTACCGGCTATGCACCTGCAGTGTCTGTTAAAGACCTAGACAATATGTTTAAAATCGTAATACCTGGCAATAGCATTAAATACGATGAGGTTGCACAAGCAGTTCAGGATTTTATTAATAGTACGAACGATCCAACTGTTACGATTCCTGTGATGCAAACCTTTGATAAAAATAATCCGAATTTCATTGGCTTTGTCAAAATGAAACTGAAGATTGTAAACGGTACCTTGATTAGAGGAACGTATGAAGGATGGGTGGGACCAACTTCTTTTTCAGTTACGAACTTAAAGTTTCAAGAAAGCTTTCCAGCTGGGTTAGATGTTCAAACAACGGATTCTCACTTTACGAAAACGGGTACACCAAAAACGGGAGAAACCGTAACGGCAACTTTGCCTGATATTGTTTTTCAGAAAAATATGAATGGGGATTATGATGGGGGAAATGTAGATTTTACTTTAACCGTTATCGCAACTAATACTTCGCAGCCAGGTACCTCCTATTCATTAAATAATTCTACGGTTACGTATTTAAATTTGGATAATACATGGAAAACAGCAAATTTTCCTTCCTTAACCATTACTGTGAAGGATGGCTTGCAGGATATATCCATCCCTAGTTTGATTGAACGAAATGTTGGTGATCCGTCTGCACCGATCCCAATTACGGTAACGCCAGCCAGTGCAGCCTCGCAATTGCAACTGCAATATGGCGTAACGCAAGATCAAAATTTTGCAGATGTAAGTATACAAAATCAAAATCTTATCATCAATCCAAAGAATCCGGGAGAAATGAATGTCACCGTAAGTGTAAAGGATGATTTCGGAGATATGGTGCAAAAGCAAGCTCATGTTATGTTATATCAATTTATCAGTGATAGTTCCTTTACTCTGAATGAAGGGGAAACAAAGACGTTTCCGTATACGTTACTGCCAAGCACCATTGCAAATATGACATGGACGATGGCTGATACAAAAATCGCTTCTGCTTCAAATTCTCAGATAACCGGAAATCACGCAGGGCAAACGCTGCTAACTATTACCGGAATTGGTCATACAGGGACAATTTTTACGAAGCAAATTACAGTTACGGTTAAGTCTACGACAATTCCTTTACAAGCTTTATATTTTTCTCCTGCATCGGTGTCCATGAATATTGGAGATACGCTTGATGCGTCAGCGTTATTAAAATTTGTTCCGGCCAATGCAACAAATCAAACGATTACTTCATGGACGAGTAGCAATCCAGACATTGCAATGGTTGATAGCAAGGGAGTCGTTACGGCAAAGAAGGCGGGTACCATAAGTATCACGGCGCAAGCACAGGGAAACCTGAATGCTGTACTAACCATCACGGTGAATGATCCGTATAAAGCGGCATACGATCCAAACAATCCTTTATATCGGTGGTGAGAAAATAAGGCTGTCTATTTGTCGATTTAAAAGACAGCATTTCTTCCAAACAGAAACACCCACGGAGAAAATCATTTCACCGTGGGTGTTTCTGTTCATTGAGGAATTATGAACCATTTCCTTTCGTTTGTGTTCCTGCATCATCGGAGATTACATTCAACGTTGTGGCAAATGGCAATGCATCGACGTTGTTTACAAGAACGGATTTATCATAGTTTACAACGAACCTTGAAGCCTGACCGATTTGGTCGGATCTTGAATCGAAAGGTAAATTGACGACAGTATCGGTACTTGTGATGGAACCAAATGAGTTTTGGCGAATGGCATTAATCGTTAGTTCGTTTTTTGCAAAGATCCCGCCATGAATATGAAAGAGCGAGCCAACCCCATACATTTCAGCATTATGATCCGTGTAAAAGTATCCATCCATAGTTGGAACCTGGTTTGTTGCATTGGTCAGCTCATTAATACGAGTAATTAAGAGATCATCCTGGGTAAGAAGTACGAGCATTTTATTATTGCTACCAACGATATTGGTTGAGGTAATCGTCGCTTTTCCCGTTGCATAGATCGTAGTTGCAAAAGCCATCGTATCTTGGGTATGGGAAAAAGATACGGGATCGCCGTGTATCGTAATATTACCTAAGACGAGAATATTGCCTTGAATGGTTAATGGAGACTGGCTGCTGCTTAAATCTAAATTGCCATCTACCACAAGCCATTGATTTTGAGCAAGGGTTAGGTTGTTTGCAATTGTATAGGTATTCGTTCCGTTCGTTTGTGCTGTATTTGTGAGCAGTACAACTTTCTTTCCTTGAAGCGCTTGTGAAGAAAACAAATCGTTTGGGTTTTTGCTGTTATCCACTACGCACAAGGAAGGCGAATTTGTTGCTAGTATTTTTTGAACAATTGCGCTTCTTTTCTGCTGGTTTTCTGCATCCGTTCCGGTAGTAAGCGGAATATCTGTTTTCTTTATTTGTAAACCAATTCCAAGCATATTCAATTTATCAGCAACTGTTTTTGGAAAATCAACGGTAGTAAAGGTTCCCATTGATTTTTGCAGCATAGGCGGTGTGCTCTTTTCATAAAAATAATTCGCTGCCGTGTTTGCAGGTGTTGCCTGAAGCGACTGCTTGTTAATAACAGTTGATGGTAAACCGTCTTGCTTTGTCGTGTTGTTGTACACATCCATCTCGTTATCAACGACAACAGAACCTTTGATAGAAGGATACAGGGTTTCATGTAATGTAAAATAAGGCGTCGTTTGATTCGTCGTAATAAGCTGATTTGCATAGCGGGCTGCATTTGCAAGCGTTACGGTATTTCCATATACATTTCCTGTAATATCAGAGGCACCGTTTAAATTCAAGGTATGCTCAGAACCTACTGCGTACTGAAGAAAGCTTGGGGTAGGAGATAAGAGCATCGTTCGTTTACTCGTATTAGTAAGAGTAGGCTGTGCACTATTTTCGTTATTTACATATTGCAGTTGAAAGTTGTAATAGCGTGTGTAATAATCTTGCGGATTCGAAATGCCAAGCTTAGCTTGTGTGATGTCAGTAATCGTTAAAACAGTTTGGGTAGATCCTGTTGTTGTATATTTTGTTTCCAGTCCCGAAGTAATCGCTTGAAGCTTCGTTTCATAATCGCCTTTGCTCATGTCAGCTAATGAAAGTTTTGTTACGCTATCCGTAAAATCTGCAATCACTCGGTCCATTTCATCAGTCGATTGCGCTGCTGTGGATACGTCGATTCTTCGAATTTCTGCCTGCTTCGTACTTGTAATGGTCATGCTAGCAATCGTAAGTCCAATTGTTATAAATACAAGACTGATGAGGAGTACGGTAATTAACGTAGAGCCTTGTTCGTTTTTCATGGCTATCCCTCTCTTAAAATCCAATTTCGCTCTTTAATGTAAGTGGTGCAATGCTAGAATTTTTGGAATGAAATGATAATGAAAGCTGGATGATGCCGTTGCTGCAAATGGTAAAGGGATCAACGGTACCGTTAGAACGTGCGTATACGGTGTTTTGCTTTGTACATGTCATACCAATTGTTGATTCAGGAAGTATTTCAATCGTTGCATCCTGCTGATAGGAATTTGTTTTGACTATATTGCCTTGCCCATCATCTTCTTCATATATGACAGTACCGTTTTGTATGTATAAACGAGCGATTGGCTGAGCATTATTATTATAGCTAACTGTTACGTCATCCTTTGAAAATAGTGGACTTTGTTTTCTTTTGTAAAGCTCTACACTTTTCGTTGTATCGTTGTACCTCACATCATCATAGGAGGTAGCGTAAAGCTTATTCATAATCATAGATACAACGTAGTCTGCTTCATTTTGTACATGGGTTTCAGCTGTAATATTGTTATACGTTTTTAAACCCATTGTAAATACACTATATAGTGAAGTCATAATAATCGACGTAATCACAATGGTTCCAAGAAGCTCGACCAATGTAACGCCATGCTCATCTTTTCGTATAGTACTGAATCTCCTCATTGGTTTATGCTCCCCTCTAGCAGCGTCCCTTCTGTAGTATCTTTTTCATTTGAGTCCACATAGACAAAAATATGTAATGGTTTGTATGCCGGGCTATTTTGCAGGTTTGCTGTATCAGATGCCGTCATAGATCGTAATCTTGTTGGTACACTTTGCAATTTCGTAGCTGGATGGACAGCCTGGATATGTGTGAGAATGGCTTGGATATGCGCTTCCGTATATCTTGGCGGAACAATATAAATTTGCACATTGTGATTGGAATAGGTAACGTTGTTTATCGATGGTTCCATGATCTTCGTACAACTGCTCGTATCAGGAAAAATCATGAACTGAGTGTTGGAAATGGCCGAATTGATATAGGAAGTATTGCAGGAATCGGCTGTATCGAAGATGGCTACTTTTCCGTCTCCTAAGCTAGTAAGATAATTACTTAGAAGATCGTAATCTTGTTTTTCCATATAGTGCAAAGCACCATTGGCGATGTTAACAGCAACTAGTTTCGACTGGCTTTGTTTTATTGTAGAGTAAGATTTTGGAAAAACAGCAAATAATCCAACTGTAATAATTGATAGAATCGTAATAGATGCCAGTACTTCTACTAGTGTTAAACCGTTTTCACCGTTTTTTCTCATTTCCATCCTTCTTTCCTTCACTCAGTTAGTATAATATAGTGATATAACGTACATTCTTATTTTACTACAAAAGAGGTGCAAAGATGGACTACCTATTTCCAACAATATTCGCATCCATTTTGTTAATTCCAGTTTTGTATGTCTTGCAAACAGGATTAACAAAACTAGGAATTCTAGCTGTATCCCTTTTATCCTTCGTATTCATTATGCTAGTCGTTGGATTAAATGGTGTTGTGCCCCTTTGGCAAGATGGACTTGTTGTTCTCTTACTGGCGCTTGTTATTACTTATACATTGCAAACAAGATTGTATCGGTATTTTTTTGTGACAGAGCAAGAAGAGATTCCGAAACAAACAGGTAAGACTCCTCAGACAGATTCAGGACCAGTGGAAGAGACAGTACAAGAAGAAAAACAAGAGAACGAAGAGCTAGCGGTTGAAACAAAAACAAAACAATTAGAAAAGAGTTATTTCGATGAGTTATTTCAGCGTAATCAGAATGAGAAGAAGGAAGGTACGAAACTGTGAAGAATAACTTCCGCCTTTTTTTCATTGTTCTATTATGCAGTATTTTTGTGTTTGCTGTGCAGGTCGGAGCGAAAGCATTGCTTATGAAGCTGTTTGATACCTCCTATGCGTATGCAGCTAATACCTTTGTAGGACCTATTTCGCTGGAGAAGAAAGTGAAGGAGCAAGCACAAGTAGAACTGCAGCAGCAAATCACCACGTGGAAAGCATCGCCTCACGTGCAGCTTCAATATGGCGAAACAGAATTTAGCGTACCAGCTGACTTATTTTCATTTGATATTACAGATAGCGTACATAACATTAAGAACGGCCAGCATTCTTTACTTACAGTTCATATCGTACCAAATAATTTAGATATGCTATTATCCGATCAATTAAATCCAGAAATTGCAGATCAAATCGATAAAATCAAACTAGAACAAGACTTAGCACGTGCAGCAAGTTCATTAGAGTCAAAAACGACAATACAAGTGATGAAATACATAGATGTACAAAAGGCGAAGAAAACGGTTTCTCAAGCAACTGCTACATCCGTTGCTCCGTATCAAGCCGAACTGCAGCAATGGGTAAGTCAATATGCAAACCTTACCATTCCTGCTAAAAGTCAAATGTCAGTAACGGATCTTGCTACGAAAAAAGGTCTAAGCATCGATGATGATGCTCTTAGTGTCATTTCTTCACTTATTAATGAAACGATCCAACCTACGAATTTTCAAATTAGGCAGCGAAATACGAGTATAGCTTTACCAGCCTATGCGAAGCTAGGATCTGAGGCCTATATTGAAAAAGGGAAAAGTGATTTCGTCTTTTATAATCCGAATGATTCGGATTATACATTCCAATTTACGCTGCAAAACAATAGTTTAAGTCTCTCCCTACAGGGACTTCCGCTCGTTTATACATATGTAGCCAATCGAAACGAGGTACAAAGTATTTCTGCAAAAGAAATTCAGCAAATCATTATTCAGAACGAAGCGAAAAATGATGCGATTACAGCAGAACGGAAGGGACACGATGGCTATGCTGTAAACGTATATCGTGAACAATATAAAAGTGGAAATTTAATGAAGCGGGATAAAATTGCACAGGATTTTTATTTGCAAGTAAATGGGGTAAAGAATGTGCAAGTTGCAGCACCCCAACCAACGGTGCAAAATCCACCTGTAACAGATCCAGCACAAACAAATCAAACGCAGCAAAGCCAAACAAATGGTCAGACTTCTTCAACTACGAATAAGGCGCAGCAGGATCAAAGTCAGCCGAAAGGAAAATAAGGGGTAGGAGGGAAATACATGAAGCGTTTACGAATTCGTTTAGGAGACTTGCTTGTTCAAGAGGGACTTATATCGGAAGAACAGCTGCAGCAAGCATTAAAGGAAAAGGGACCGCAGCAAAAAATAGGGGATGCGTTGCTGCAACGAGGATACATTACGGAGCAGCAGCTTATGGAAGTATTAGAGGTTCAGCTAGGTATCCCGCATGTAAGCCTATTTCGTTATCCGTTCGATGAATCCCTTTTTCATCTTGTTCCAAAGGATGTGGCGAAGCGAAACATGGTCGTTCCACTTAAGAAACAAGGAGATAAGCTTTATGTAGCGATGGCAGATCCAATGGACTATGTAGTTATGAATGATCTTCGTCTTTCAACAGGATTTCAAATTGAACCGCTGATCTCCTCGAAAGATGATATTTTAAGAACGATTACGAGATATTATGACATCCAGGAATCGTTCGAAGAATGGGCATTGGAGCAAGAGCCGCTGCAGCAAGAGGAAGCACCAACTGAACAGGATGAGGACTCCCCTGCTGTTAAGCTCGTAAATCAAGTCATACAATATGCGCTTCAACAAAAGGCGAGTGATATTCATATTGATCCGCAGGAAAAAAACATTGTCATTCGTTACCGGGTAGATGGAAACTTGCATACCGAGCGGGTGCTGCCAAAGTATATGCAAGGGATGATTACTGCCCGTATCAAGATTATGGCTTCTATGGATATTACAGAGCAACGTGTTCCGCAAGACGGGCGAATTCGGTTTGAATATGAATATTATCAAATTGATTTGCGTGTTTCCTCTCTGCCAACGATTTTTGGAGAGAAGCTTGTCCTTCGTTTACTTGATCTCGGAAACTCACTTAATGATATTACGAAGCTCGGCTTTAACAGTGTAAATTTACAGCGCTTTTTAGGATTTATTAAAAATCCCCATGGCATTATCTTGATTACAGGTCCTACTGGAAGTGGGAAATCCTCTACCTTATATGCTGCGTTAAATAAAATGAACAACGAAGAAGTAAATATTATTACGATTGAAGATCCGGTGGAATACCAGCTCGAAGGTGTGAATCAAATTCAAGTAAATCCAAACACAGGAATGACATTTGCAACAGGTCTTCGTTCTATTCTGCGTCAGGATCCGGACATCATTATGGTTGGGGAAATTCGCGACCGCGAAACGGCAGAGATTGCGATTCGGGCATCTTTAACGGGGCATTTAGTGTTAAGTACAATCCATACGAATAGTGCGATTTCGACCATTTCCCGTCTTCTTGATATGGGAGTTGAATCCTTTCTTCTTGCCGCTGCTTTATCTGGGATTGTGTCCCAACGATTAATTCGAAGAGTTTGCCGAGATTGTAAGGAAGAGCATGAAGCAACTGATCGTGAGAAAGAAATTTTTGCGAGTCGCGGATTAACGATTGATAAAGTATATCGAGGAAAAGGCTGTCCAGCTTGTGACATGACAGGGTATAAGGGACGACTTGCCATTCATGAGCTGCTTGTTGTCAATGAAGAAGTACGAAATGCCATTGCGAATGGAGAAAGCTTTGCACATATTCGGGATCTTGCCGTTAAGAATAAAACGATCTTTCTATTAGATGATGGTTTATTAAAGGTTAAACAAGGCTTTACGACAACAGAAGAAGTACTGCAAGTAGCAATGGAGCAATAGAGAGGAGAGGGGTAGACCATGCAAAAATTACATCAATGGCTCTATGAAGTATGCAAAATGAAGGCCTCTGACTTACATATTACGACTGGAATGCCACCTACATTTCGTATCTATGGAGACCTTCATCGTATGCAGGAGCCCCCTCTTGGGGCAGAAGAAGTATACAATCTCGCAAGAAGTATTACGACGGAAGAACAATGGCAAGTGTTTGAGGAAAAAGGAGAGTTGGACTTCTCCTATGAAATAGAGGGTTTATCACGGTTTCGTCTCAATCTATTCCAGCAACGCGGAAATATAGCATTAGCGATTCGGGTGATCCCGAATAAAATTCCGAGTTTAGAAGAGTTATTCTTACCGCCAGTCTTAAAAAAACTTGTGAAAAAACCACAAGGCCTGTTTCTTGTTACAGGTCCGACGGGGAGTGGGAAGACTACCACACTTGCTTCGATTATTGATTATTTGAATCGAACCGAATGGAAACATATTGTAACGCTTGAGGATCCGATTGAATATGTTCACAATCACCATACTTGCATCGTGCAACAGCGAGAAGTAGGCCAGGATACAAGAAGCTTTGCAAATGGTCTGCGAGCCGCTCTACGGCAAGATCCAGATGTTATTCTTGTTGGTGAAATGCGTGATTTAGAAACGATTAGTACGGCCATTACTGCTGCGGAAACCGGCCATCTTGTACTTGCAACCCTTCATACCTCAAGCGCAGCAGCAACGATTGAACGGATTGTCGATGTATTTCCTGGAGATCAGCAAAGTAAAATACGTCTGCAGCTAGCAACCGTACTAGTTGCAACTGTTGCGCAGCGCCTATTTCCACGTATGGACGGCGGAGGCCGTATTGCAGCTACTGAAATTCTTATTAATAATACAGCGGTAGCCAATTTAATTCGCAGTGAAAAGCTGGAGCAGCTACCAAGTGTCATGCAGACTGGACGTGAGCTAGGTATGCATACATTAGATGCATCGATGAAGGACTACGTAGCGAAGGGTATCATTTCGTATGAAGTAGCACAGCCTTACTTGCAAGAAAGGGAAGTGTAAGTATGCCGCAATTTCAGTATCTGGTTCGTACGAAAAAAGGAAGGAAGCAAACGGGAAAAATTTCGGCAATTTCGAAGCGGGAAGCCTACAGTAAACTACGTAATAAAGAAATGCGTGTGTTGGAAGTAAAGGAAGTACCTGAAACGCTGTTAACGAAGGAAATTACCTTTGGAAGTCATCTTAAGCTACGTGATTTTGTTGTGTATTTGCGGCAGTTCTCAACCCTATTGAAGGCTGGGGTTACCATTGTAGATGCAACGAGTATTCTCAGAAATCAAACGGAGAGCAAAACCCTCCAAAGAGCGTTAGAAACGATTGAAGATGATCTACGTGCAGGTCGAACTTTGTCGAGTGCCTATGCCGTTCATAAAAAGATGTTTTCTCGCATGTTTATTAGCATGGTGAAGGCGGGTGAATCAACCGGACAGCTAGATGTAACCCTCGAAAACATGGCAAATTATTTCGAAAAGCAGCTTCGTACAAGACAAAAAATTCAATCGGCAATGGCATATCCGATAACAGTCGGAATCATTGCTATAGCTGTGGTTATTTTTCTTCTCGTTCAGGTTGTGCCTACATTCGTGAAAATGTTTCAAGATAACAATGCAAAGCTCCCATGGCTCACACAGATGGTTGTGGCTTCCAGTGGCTGGATGCAGCATTATTGGTGGGTATTATTATGCATAGTAATCTTCTTATATATGAATTTTATGTTAATAAACAGGAATAAACGTAGTAAATATTATGTCGATTATGCTATACTAAAACTGCCTTTATTAGGAAAAATGTCACAAAAAGCGGTAATTGCTCGAATGACGCGTACACTAAGTTCGCTTGTAGTTGGAGCCGTTCCGATTCTTCAATCGCTAACCATCGTTGAGGATGTAGTAGATAACGAGGTTATTTCGCGTGCCATTCGAAAATCACGCGAAGCACTGCAAAACGGAAAGCCACTCTCTGATCCTATGAAAAATCATTGGGTATTTCCGGCACTCGTCTCTAACATGATTGCAATTGGAGAAGAAACAGGAGCTCTCGACAGCATGCTGGAAAAGGTGGCGGATTTCTATGAAGCAGAAGTAGAAGCTGCAACTGATCGCTTTAAGGCGGTTATTGAACCGGCAATGGTAGTTTTACTCTCAATAATCGTAGGTACTATTGTTCTAGCTATTATGATCCCGTTATTCACTATTTATCAAAATATACACTAGATTGAGAGGAAGTGCATTAGCTTGTTAAAGAAGCTTATGAAAAATGAAAAAGGTCTTACACTTGTAGAATTGTTAGCCGTTATCGTTATTTTAGGTATCGTAGCTGCAATCGCAATTCCTAGTATTGGTAGTATTATTGAGAAATCAAAAGAAGATGGCATTAAAGCTGATGCGATTACGGTAATTAATGCTGCAAAAACATATGTGGCTGCAAATGGAGTACCAGCTGTTGCAAGTGGGGCTACTGAACCAACTTTATCTAAAACTGATTTAGCAAAATACGTAAGCACTGTAAAATTAGCTGATGATTTTACTGTTACTGTTAATAGTGATGGAACAGTATATAGTATTACTGGAAGCGGTACGACAGGAAACGTAACCATCACATTTACGAAGGCAACAATAGATGGTATTAACTCCGATAATGGTTATGGTGCATCCCGTTCTATCATCAAATAAATGAATAGCTAAAATACTTAATATGACAAAGGGTATGAAAAGGAGCTTTCACGTTCCCTTTCTCATACCCTTTCTTTATATAGTATTAGATACATAGATTGAGTAGAGATAGCAGAAGAGAATGATAGATAAGGAGTTTGGTAACGATGTGGTTTCTCTATGCATACATATTTCTTGTTGGTATTGTACTTGGCTCCTTCTATAACGTAGTTGGACTTCGTATTCCAGCAGGAAAATCGATTATAAGACCACGTTCTGCTTGTCCAACATGTGAGCAAACTCTTGGGGCGGCTGAGCTAGTGCCTATATTTTCATATCTATGGCAGCAGGGAAAGTGCAAGCATTGCAAAACCCCGATTTCATATATTTATGTTTGGTTTGAATTGTTAACGGGTTTATTGTTCGTTAGTACGTTTTATTTGCTACATTTTCAAGCGGAGGTTTTGGTTGGCTGGACCCTCGTTTCCCTGCTTATCATTATTGTTGTGTCAGATTTGACGTATATGTTAATTCCCAATTCCATCTTGCTTTTCTTTTTTGGGATTTTTGCAATTGAGCGATTTTTCATTCCTTTACATCCTTGGTGGAATAGCATAAGTGGTGCATGTATCGCCTTTATTCTCTTATTTCTTATTGCTGTCATCAGCAAGGGTGGAATGGGTGGAGGAGATGTGAAGCTTTTTGCCGTACTAGGATTTGTATTAGGAGGCAAGCTCGTTATCTTAGCTTTTCTTTTATCTGCATTTTTTGGAACGGTATTTGGCTTACTCGGTCTGATGACAGGCCGCTTGAAACGGAATAAGCCGATGCCGTTTGGTCCCTATATTATGATGGGTACGCTCGTTGCGTACTTTTTCGGCAATAGGATGATTCAATATTATATTTCACTTTTCTACTAAGTGGTGAGGACAACTATGACATTTTTATTTCCAACTCGAAAAAAAACAATCGGAATAGAATGTAAGGATTATGTAATTCGCTATGTGGAAGGTAGAAGTTCTTCTTCTGCACACGTTTCTTCATATGGCGAGGCGTATATTCCACCGGGTATTGTAAAAAATGGAGTTATTGTAGATACCAATTCCTTTGAACTGCTGTTACGGAGTTGTGTTAGCAAATGGGGATTGAAAAAGAAATCGATTCATTTTATCGTTCCAGATACATTTGTGGTCATTCGTAAGCAGCAAATTCCTGCTGATATTACCGAGGAAGAGATCCGCGGTTATATTCATTTAGAGCTTGGGCACAGTATCCATCTTCCATTTGAAAGTCCAACATTTGATTTTATTCCTCTCGGGCAGAAGGAGGATAAACAAGAGATATTGCTATTTGCATCACCTGATATCGTTGTTCAATCGTATGCGTCTATGTTTGAGAAAGCAAAGCTGAATCCGCTATCTGCTGATCTTTCATCGCTATCCCTTATGCGGGTCTATGAAGAGGACAAGAAGATAAGCGTCGATGAATTGATGCTTCTAAAGCTTGATGTATCCGATGCTAATATTACGATTTTTCATGAAACAACTCCTGTATTTATGCAAAATCAAAAATTTGCCTATGAAGATGCAATTGAGTTTTCACCCACCGGTATGACCGTTCGTGACAAACAATTGGTGATGACTGAAATTGATGAGCTTATGGAAGAAATCGATCGTATCCTCCATTTTTATAAATATTCGTTTATGGGCGGAGCTGGTAATATGCAAAAGCTCCTTCTTGCAGGCGACCATCCGCTTCTTGAGGAAGTGTATGGGTTGATGCGAAATCGCTTATCATTTCCTGCAGAGCTATTGTCTGCATCTTCGGCTGCAGTTGCCAATGATGAAGCCTTTCGCTTAAAATACTATCCTGCCCTTGGATTAATTGGGAAAGGGGTGTAGCCTGTGGTTGCAAATATAAACTTGCTTCCAAAGCGGGAACAAGGCACCAATCCATCTCGTATTCTAATCCTTATTGCAGTGATTCTGTTCCTTGGAATAGGAGCGACAATGTATGTAAAGATGCAGCATATATCCACGCAAACAACAGATGTAAGTAAACAGCTGGCGGTTGCTAAGGTCAAGGTTGAAACGCAGCAAAAAACAGCAGGAACAACCACTTCATCTGCTGCAGATCTAGAAAAAGAGGCCAAGAAATTAGCGGGCGGTCAGGTAAAACTTCTACCCGTTCTAACAAAAATGACGAGTTTTCTACCGGAACGAGGATTATTTCAATCCTTTACATATAAAGAGCCAAATATCATTAGTGCTGAAATACGCTTTGATAATGATCAAGATGCAGCGTACTATTTAAGCCGTTTAACAAAGGAGCCATGGATACAAGAAGCAAAACTTGTTTCTGTAAAGGCACAGGATATACCAAATCAACAGATAACAAGTAATCGTTATATTGCTCAGTATGAGGTAACGATTATACAAGACAAGGTGAAGGAACTGGATAAGGAGGGGAGCCAATGAATCTTCATTTTTCTAGAAATCAGCTCTCAATTTTCTTTTTCAGTCTACTTTTAATGATTGGTTTGTATGTCTTGGTGTACTTTGCTTGGATAAAGCCTGCTGATTTAAAGCTCTCAGAAACCGAGCAGGAGTTAAAAAGTGAACAATTGCTTCTTGCAAAAACACAGCAGCCTGTACAAACTGATAAAGGGAACACCGGAACGAGTGATATTGTGCAAAAACAGCTCCCGGTTAAGCCTTTAATGGATGAATATATGTTAGAAATTATCAAGGCAGAAGGGATTTCTGGCGTCGTCCTTCGAAATATAACATTACAGGACACCCCGCAAACGACCGGAAACAATACGAATACAAGCAATGCGAATACGAGCAGTGCGAATGGGAACAGCGGAGGGAATCAAGCTGCTCAAAGTAATACACAAAGTAATACAAATAATACAAATAATACAACGCAGAAAACGACAAGTACTCCTGTTCCCATTACTTTAAATATTGAGGTCCAATATAATGTGTATGAACAGCTGCAATCGTTTATTAAGGAATTGGAAGGGCTGCAACGTATTACGTATGTACAAGGAATTTCGTTTCAAGGCAGAGATGAAATTGTCGAACCTAATATGAAGACGAAACCCTACAATTGCATTTTACAGGTAAAAATCTATTATATGCCGTCTATGAAGGATTTAGAGCAAAGCGCGCCAAGTATACAGCTGCCACCACTTTGTAAAAATCGTACCAATCCAGTTGAACCGCAGCAATGTAAATAAGAAATGAGATGGGAGCTGACTCAAAAGGGAGAAAACCATTCCCTTTTGAGTCAGCTCACGAAATAGGCTGTCAAGAAGAATCCAGTAAAATCAGTGATTTCTTTGACAGCCTATTTCGCATGCTTCGTATTATTTTTGTTTTTAGACGCCCCTTTTTTGAAAGCTTGCAAAAGAAATAGGTGAAATTGACTCATCTATAAACGTTATAAAACGCCCTTCTTATTAGTTAAAGCGGACAGTAGTCCTGTCCGCATAGCCATTTTATCCGTATTTAATTAGCGCTTTAATTGGTTTTGTGCTAATGACACCAACCGTTTTGTTATTTCTCCTCCAACAGAACCGTTCGAACGTGCGGTTGTATCAGAGCCTAATGTAACCCCGAATTCACTTGCTATTTCATATTTAAATTGTTCTAGAACATTCTGTGCTCCAGGTACGAGTAATTTATTTGAATTTGCCATCTTTGTTTTCTCCTTTCATTCCTCCAGCAATCTGCTGGTTAAGAGTAGTTTTTGTATTTTTTTGTGTATCATACTCGGAAGGAATAGGGCAAGATAACAATTCTTAGGTAAAAAAAAAGAGCAGTCGTAACTACTCCATCTTCATAATTGCTGCTGTACCTTCTACAACCATTTGATTTTGCTGATTGTAGATGTTTGTTTGCAGCGTAATTATTTTTTTGTCATCCCTTTTCTTTATCACTTCTGCAACTACTCGAATTGTATCTCCAATCGCAACAGGTGCTTTAAAAGCGACATGTTGGGAGAGATAGATCGTATTTTTTCCCGGTAATTTTGTTCCTAATACTGTTGAGATAAAACTGGCTATGAGCATACCATGAGCGATTCTTTTTTGAAACATGGTTGTAGCTGCATACGTTTCATCCACATGCATTGGATTTACATCACCAGTGAGGGTTGCAAATGCATCAATCACTTCTTCGGTAATCGTTTTTGTAACTATAGCTTGATCACCTATGGCAATGTCATTATACCGAACTTCAGGAACGCGTTTAGACTGCTCGCGAAGATTCATGTCTTCCTCCTTTTTCTGTTTGTAGAAAAGATATAAGGAGCGAATCGGACGAGGTATACTGGTAAAACTTATTTTTCTACTTAAACAGTTGGCATTAGCTTGCTTGTATTTTCTTCGAACTTTTTCATAGTATCTAGTTGCATTGCTTGCAAGTCTTTAAAAAAGGACTCAATTTGCTCCTGTGCAGCATCACGTTGTTGTTGTTGCTGCGAAATCCACTGGGTATAAAATTCTTCAAGTTGACTGCTTGCTTGTGAAAGTAAGGATAGAGAAGTTTTAGTAGGAGCTAGTGTCATGCTTTGTACTTGGTCAGATAGTTCATTCCATTTTTCTTGCCATTGTTGAACTTGTTCTGCATAAGATGTTCCAGCAATTCCGCTTACATAATCACTATACTGAGTTTGCATCTGTAACGTGACTTGTTTCCATTCTTTTTCTACATTATCCATGCTTTCTCTTATCTTTTCAATTGCATCTTGTTGTTGTTTGAAGCTGTCTACCGTAAGTTGCTCTACTTGTTTTCCAGCTGTAGAAAGTAAAGATAGGGATTGAGTCCAGTTATTCCAAAATGCTTCTACCATTTCATTCGGTTTCATTTCCATAGTGTTTCATCCTCCTAAAAGTTTATGTGTGAATGCAGATTATTCTGCAGAATCACCTTCAGATGGTTCTGAGTCTTTCGCTTTAGGTAATGGGAAAAAAGCATTTGTGTATAATTGGAAGAACGTTCCTAACATTTGCTGATATTGCGAAAAAGAGGTAGCGGACGTTTCCAAATATTTTTCCCCATACTCTGTTAAGGAATAAATACGCTTAGCAGGGCCATCTTCACTAGTATCCCAAGTAGAGGAGATGAGATTTTCCTTTTCTAATTTGCGCAACGTTCGATACACATTGCCTTGATCAATGGATGAAAACCCCATGTCCATCAACATCTGGATCAGCTTGTAGCCGTGTAAGCTCCATCCTTTTAAACAAAGAAGTAAGAATGGAACAAGGAAATTTTTCGGCATTGCATTCAGATGTATGGTAGAGCGCTCTTCAGGTTGTTTTGGCTGACTTTGGTCTTTTGGCATACTATCACCTCGTAAAAAACATGTGTGTATCTATATGTGTAATTTACACTTAGGTGTTTAAAAAGTCAACAAAAATGTTTTTATTTGTAAAAAAATAAAAATAATTCTTGCTAGTACATATAAAATATTGGAAAATAAAGAAAACAATGTATTACCAAAAAGGAGGAGTGTGGTACGATGGCTGATCAAAACTTCGATCCGCTGAAGACGTGGAAGCAAGCGTATGACCAAACTGAAAAGCTTTGGGGAAAGACGCTGAATGAAACGATCAAAACAGAGGAATATTCCGCATGGATGGGCAGTGTATTAGATGTAAATTTGTTTTATCAAAAGGTAACGAATGATATGACAAAAGGATACTTAGAGAAGGTTAATCTTCCAACACAAGATGATATTGCTAGAGTAGCTGCACTTGTAGTGAATTTAGAAAATAAAGTCGATAACATGGAAGATCTTCTAGAAGAAAAAATTCAAGTTTTTGAACAATCCTCTGCAAAGCGGGATTTGACAAAGTTAAAAAGTGATATGCGTTCACTAGAAACCAAACTTGATAAAATAATGGAACTTCTAGAGAACCAAAAGAACCAAAATAACCAAAAGAACCAAAATAACCAAAAGAACCAAAATAACCAAAAGAACCAAAAGAATGAAAGCTTGTCGGAACAAAACAATTAATAAGCGGTAACGATAGCAATACAAGATAAAGAAAGGGGAGAAGATTTATGACATTAGAAGGCAAAGTAGCGATTATAACAGGTGGAGCAAGAGGAATAGGAGAAGCCATTACAAGAGCGCTTGCAAATGAAGGTGCAAAGGTTGTTATTAATTATAATAGCAGTAAAGAAGAAGCGGAAGAGCTTGTAAAATCCCTAGTGACTGAAGGGAAAGAAGCGATTGCAATGCAAGCTGATGTTTCAAAGGTGGAGGATGCAAATCGTCTTATTTCCTCTACATGGGAAACGTTTGGACAACTTGACATACTTGTTAATAATGCCGGTATTACAAGAGACCGTACTTTCAAAAAATTGAATCGTGAAGACTGGGATCGTGTTATTGATGTGAACCTTAGCAGTGTTTTTAATACAACGAGTGCTGTACTTCCTTACATAGCACAGTCAGAAAATGGAAGAATTATTAATATTTCATCCATCATTGGACAAGCTGGCGGTTTCGGTCAGACTAACTATGCAGCAGCAAAGGCCGGAATAATTGGATTTACGAAATCATTAGCACTTGAGCTTGCAAAAACAAATGTTACGGTAAATGCTATTTGCCCAGGATTTATTGATACGGATATGGTAGCAGAAATCCCTGATTCGGTTCGTGACCAAATTGTAGCGAAAATACCAAAAAAACGTTTTGGTATGCCAAATGAAATTGCTCAAGGGGTAGTCTTTCTTTGCAAAAATGGAGCCTATATTACTGGGCAGCAGCTTAATATTAACGGCGGTTTATATATGTGAGGATGTACTTACATCTTAAAGTGCACTCTTTTGAACAAAGGGGGAAATAAAAGTGATATCAGTAAAAGAAGAATTGGAAAAGCAGTGGGAAAATGTTCCTGAGGAATATCGAAATGTTTATAACCGTATGAAGCGTGTTTCGAATGTACTTTGGCGAGAGCCAGAACCACAAGTTGGTCTTTCTCCAAAGGAAATCATTTGGACGAAAAATAAAAGTAAATTGTATCGCTATGTTTCAAAGAATAAGGTAACGAAGAAGGTTCCAATCCTGCTTATTTATGCGCTTATTAACAAGCCATTTATTCTGGATTTAACTCCTGGTAATAGCTTAGTTGAATATTTAGTAGAACGTGGCCACGATGTCTATCTATTAGATTGGGGAACGTTTGGACCTGAGGATCGTAACCTCAAATTTGATGATTTTGTTATGGATTATATCGGGAAAGCAGTTAAAAAAGTTCTTCGGGTATCAGGTGCTAATGAAATTTCTTTGCTTGGCTATTGTATGGGTGGTACGTTGACGTCCATTTATGCAGCGCTTCATCCTCAAGTTCCAATTCGAAATATTATCTTTTTAACAAGTCCATTTGATTTTTCCGACATTGGACTATACGGTCCCTTACTGGATGAGCGTTATTTTAATTTAGATAAAGCAGTAGATACGTATGGAAATATCCCGCCGGAAATGATTGATTTCGGTAACAAAATGCTAAAGCCGATTACAAATTTTGCTGGCCCATATGTTGCACTTATGGATCGTTCTGATAACGAGCAATTTGTACAAAGCTGGAAGCTTGTGCAACGATGGGTAGGAGAGGGCATTCCATTTCCTGGTGAAGCATATCGCCAATGGATTCGGGATTTCTATCAACAAAACAAGCTGATAAAAGGGGAATTACTAATTCGAGGTCAGGAAGTAAAATTAGAAAATATTAAAGCAAATGTGTTAAATATATCTGGAAAGCGTGACCACATTGCCTTGCCATGTCAAGTAGAAGCACTTCATCAACATATTTCAAGCACAGATGCTACGTATGTATGTATTCCAACCGGACATATGAGCATCGTGTATGGACCTACGGCTATTAAGCAAACCTATCCGACAATTGGCGATTGGCTTGAGGAACATTCCTCTTAATTTCCTATTCCAAAAGGACCGTTCATAACGGTCCTTTTTTTTTTACCCTCTAGAATACGCAAAGGTGAAGTAAAAGGGGACTCTCCTCCTAGTCGTTGATACCAGCTTGCGGATGCATAAAAGTATCCGTTTCAAGTTTGCTTTTCTTAGAAGCGGTATCGTACTTACCTTCGTTTTTCCTTTTCTTTTCTTCTAGAATTTCTTGGTTTTCTCTTGAAGTCCAGCCAATGTCATTTGTCGGATGAACCCATTGGTCACCAGCCATAATAGCTGGATCCACATCGGTACTCCAGTTTTGAAGCGGACTGTTTTCGGAGTTGTAGAAACTATCTCCAATCACGACACCATGTTCATTTACAAATGGCGGTTTCATCTTTATTCCTGTGTTTTTAAAGGAAGGAAAATTCATTTGATGCGGCAATGTTTCATCCAAAATAGGGGAGTTCTTTTCGGGTTTATCCGTCATATGAACAATCTCCTCCAAACGTAAGGATCTGCATTCATAGATGCATTACGAATAGTTTGCCCGCTTTGTCCCTTATTTTTCATAATATTCTACGTTAATAATTGCCACTTGTATTTGTTACAGCTTGTTTCATACTAACAGGGAAATGAAAAAAGAGGTGATTATCTTGAAGCGAAAAGTAGCGGGGCAAGCAGCTTTAGTAAATAATTCAACGCCGAAGGAAAGTTTACCGAAAGGCGAGTTTCCTGCCAGTTATCGTAACGAAGAGGTTGCAAAGTATGCGAATCGAAATTCGAAGAAGGGTAGACAAAATTCATAAAAGGAAGCAGTGGTATGCTTCCTTTTATTCTAATTCAATATGGCATTAAACGTTTCTAGTGGCGAACTAAATAGCTCGCATTGTAAAGATTTTGGATTGTAATATGCAAGTACGATTGATGGCTCTGGAACAATAGTTTTTGTTAGTAAAAATGTATGGAAATCGAAAGGAATGAATTCCAAAATGGTATGTTTATATAGGTCTTTTTCCTTTAAGGAAAGTGTCGCAAACGTTTCTCCTAACAGATGAGGCTGAGCTTCCATTTCCTCATATAACGAAGCTACATGCTGCTTTGGAATACGCTCATCCCACCAAGGTTTTCGAGGCTTGTACTTATGACTTCGTAAATAATCTATCTTCATAAAGCCTTTTACGATAGCTAGGTCTGAAACTTGTTTCATTTCTAAAAATGCATATAGTCTTGTAAATAAATCTTCGAGTTGGTGGCCGATTCGAGACCATCCTCTTTCATCCCAATAGCTTCCGAATTCTTGAAAAAAGTCAAATGAGGAAGAATAGACTGCTGAAACGATATATTCCATTGTGTAGTCCATTCGATGATCATTCCAATATTTTTCAAGCACATCCTCAACTTGTTTAATCCGAATAATATCCTCAAACGGAAGAACGTTATTGCCAAGGATTTCGTATGGTGCTTGATCCATGTACGTATAATTATGGTCATTCGCTCGTAGGCGAAGACCCGTACCACGGAGCATTTTTAAAAAACCAAGCTGCAGCTCCTCAGGACGCATAGCAAATACATCATTAAAGGTTTTAGTAAAGGAAGTGTAGTCTTCCTCTGGTAGACCCGCAATTAAATCCAGGTGCTGATCAATTTTTTTTCCTTTTTTCACCAGCATGACCGTTCTCGTTAGTTTTTCGAAATTTTGTTTTCGCTTTACAAGCTCATTTGTTTGTTCATTGGTAGATTGAACTCCTATTTCAAAGCGGAATAAGCCAGGAGGCGCTTCTTTGTTTAGAAATTCTATAACTTCCGGCCGCATAATATCGGCTGTAATTTCAAACTGAAAGACGGTTCCAGGACGATGCTCGTCGATAAGAAATTGGAACATATCCATTGCATAGCTACGGCTTATATTGAAGGTACGGTCGACAAATTTAAATACACGTGCACCGTTTTGCATAAGGTATCGAATATCATCTTTAATTCGTTCACGATCAAAATAGCGTACACCTACTTCAATCGATGACAGACAGAATTGACAGTTGAACGGACATCCACGGCTCGTTTCAATATATGTAATACGTTTACCTAGGTGAGGCAGGTCCTCCTTAAAACGGTAAGGGGATGGCAGCTGCGATAAATTAAGCTTTTCTCGTTGCGGTTTAACGACAAATGTACCGTCTGTTTTCATGTAGGCTAGCCCATCCAATTGTTCGTAATCCTGATTCCCATCTATTTCAGATAGGAGAGATTTTACACTTGCTTCTCCTTCCCCTACAATGATGAAATCAATTTCAGGGACACGTTCAAGCCATTCTTTCACATCGTAAGAGACTTCAGGTCCACCAACAAATATGATAAGTTTTGGATTAATTTTTTTAAGCATTTTTATTACAGAAATGGTTTCTTCAATATTCCAAATGTAACAGCTGAATCCAATCACGTCTGGCTGCTTGCGAAATAGATCCGTTATAATGTTCATAGCCGGATCTTTGATTGTATATTCTGCAAGAGTAATATCATATTCTGGTGCTGCATACGCCTTTATGTATCGAATCGCTAAGTTTGTATGAATATATTTTGCGTTCAAGGTGCTAATCACAACATTCATTTTATCTACCCTCAATTTCATAGTGCTTATAGTTCTTTTCTAGTATAGGCAATTATAATCAAAAAGAGCAAGTTTATGCTTATGAATCTTAAAATCCCTTCTAAAAGGGCTTTTTTTTACACAAAATTTCCATTAAAATAAAAGGTAAATGTAGGGAATTGATATATGGATAGAGTGAAAAACGATTGACAAACAAATTTCTGCATGTGATAATTCAATTAAATTTTAAGAATTATCCAAAAATTTAAAACGAGTTGAGTTTAAATAGATGAACCCGAATTTCATAGAATAATGCGGAGGTGTACAGGATGCTATTTTTTTTACGAAAATGGCAGGAACTACGTGATGTGAAAATGGAGCTTGCCTTGCGTGATTGGTTTTATGGCACGAAAATTAGTTTGTCTATGAAAGCATCAGATGATCCGCTTACATTTTTCATTAATGTAGAGGGAAAAGATAAAGGATTGTGTGCTGAAGACGACTTTATCGTTATTAATGCTGCGTGCGAACCTGTTTTTGAAATGGATGTTAAACCAGCATCTGAAGCATTATTACATTCTATCATATATCAAAATACGAACGCTGGTTGCATTTTGCAAGTGCAGACGGTGGATTGTCATCTTGTTACTGAAATTTATGGGGAGCAAAAAGCGGTTGTTTTTGATCCGAAGAATGTTGCACGTGTTTTTGCAAAGGATGGAGTAGAAAGTATCAAAATTCCAATTGTTGAAACAAAACAAGAGTTTGAAGAGTTACTATCCAAGGATACGACTCTTTTCTCAGGTCGTAGAGGAGCATTATTAATAGAAGAGTATGGTTTGATTGTGTGGGCTAGTACACCTGAAGAAACGAGAAGATGGTTAGAAGGCATTGAATATTTAATGAATTATCATGTTAAGTTGCTCATGATTAAAGGAGCCCGAAGTTCTGTTATTTAATCCTTTTGCACTCTGAGGGTGACTTACACGTAAGTGACCTAAGTGAGTGTTTTACGATAAGTACAAATATGTAAGCGCTTTATTCACGGCGTTTAAAGATAAAGTTGCCCGTAATCGAATTCACTATGTTCAATTACGGGTCGATATTTTATCTTACTTTTGTTTTTCTGCGAGTTTGGATACAAAAACAAACGTTGCTTCTTGTTTTAAATTTGGAATGTTTGTCCGGATCACACTTGATGTAATTTCACCGGGAGGACCAACATGACCAATTATAACTGTCGTATTGGCTGTTTTTACTCTTTTCAATAGAAGAGCAGCTTGTTTTGCAATATGGGTATGGGTATATTGATCATCAAAAAACATATTGTTTTCAATAACCGGAACCCCTAGTTCTTTTGCGATAGGAAGTACCTTGCTTTTGGAATTTGTTTTGCTATCTAGATAAAAGAAGCCATGTGTTTTGCATACAGATAATACTATACGCATTACCCTCTCATCTGCAGTAGCCTTTGAGCCCATATGATTGTTCATTCCAATGGCATGAGGGACATCAGCTATCGCCATTTCTACTCTTTTTTTAATTTCTTCATCGCTTAGATCCGTTGTTATTGCATTTGGTCCAAGCCAGCTTTTTTTTCCACGAATCGGCTCCATTGGGAGATGAACCAGTACCTCATACCCTTTTTTATGTGCCATTTCCGCATCTTGTTTTGTAGAAGGTAAGAACGGCATCACGGCAATGGAGAGTGGAATGGGCAGGGAAAGCATTTTCTCAGTTCCTTTCATATTGTTGCCAAAATCATCAATAACAATGGCAATTTTCCGTTCTCCTTCCGCATGAGCCATAGCAGGAAAAATCAATAGAAAGCAAAGAAAACCTAGTACATATTTTTTCATTATCGTAATCCTCTCTTCGGTTAAAGTACGTACTTAGTTTCCACAATCCCGTCATTTGTAAACCAAAATTTATGTTGAAATATGAAGCATTATGGTAGTACTTATAAAAAATAAAAAAATTGAATAAAAATTATGTCTTTTTTTGCGATAGTATTTACAAAGCTAGAATAATTTGTAATAATTTTCAGAGTGAGAGAAAATAAATGTAAATTATAGGAATTCCAGATTGGCAAATCCAATAATCTAAATACGATACCCATAGATTGCAAATTTATGAGGGGGAGAATGATGTTTGCGGTAAGTAGAAAGCGTAGGATGGACAAGCTATTGCTTCAAATCACAGAAAAACAAAGTATAATGATTGAGCTTGGCCTGAAAACCGGATTTAATAGTTGTGAAACGATTACAGTAAGCCAAGAGTTAGATGTACTTATAGTTGCTTATCAACGTTTAAAAGAAGAGCAGCAAAGCTCTAAGACTTGTAAGACATTTTGGTGTTATATAAAGGAATTGTTTCACAAATCTATTTTTCTAAAGAAGTGATAGGAAGGAATAATTCTACGGTGGTTCCCATGCCTTCCTTGCAAGAAATGCCAATGCTTCCACCGTACAGTTCCATAATACGTTTACAAATAACGAGACCAGTACCATTTTCTTTGTTTGTGAAAAAGGGTTCAAATACCCGTTCCTGAACATGTACAGGCATCCCAACACCATTATCAATTATGAGCAATTTAGCCCAATTTTTTTTCTATTCCAATTTCAAATGTTTCATTATAAAAAGTAAATACAAAAAAGCGTCTCCTATTTAATTGACGTTTCTATTTTATTATGATATCTTAAATTCAAGATAATTTTATTTTGTTATCTTAAATTCAAGATTTTGTAGAGGATGGTTATAAATGAACCAAAATCCGAAAAGAAATGAAATTGACAAGTCATTAAAGATTTTTATTGCATTATCTCGTGTGCATCACAAGGTAATGGATGTTTCAAATACATCTATACAATCATATGGCCTAAATCCAACGGAATTTGCAGTGCTCGAGATCCTTTATCATAAAGGAAGTCTAGCCCTGCAACAAATAGGAGAAAAAATTCTTATCACAAGCGGCAGCATTACGTATGTCGTTGATAAATTAGAGAAAAAGAAGCTCGTTAAGCGAATTCCATGTCAGCAAGACCGCCGCGTTATTTTTGCTGAGCTGACTGATAACGGAAAAGGGCTGATGGATGAGATTTTTCCAAGTCATGAATTGCAGTTGCATGAGTCGCTTATGGTGCTGAGTAATGAAGAGAAAGATCAATTGTTATTGCTATTAAAAAAAGTTGGTAAGTATCCAACTGACAAAAGAGAGGAAGAGACATTATGATACAAGTATTTCCAGCTGAATCTCGTTATTCTGCAGAGCATGGTTGGCTACACAGTAGATTTAGCTTTTCATTTGCTGAATATTTTGACCCTGCTAATTTACAATTTGGTCCGATGAGAGTGCTAAACGATGATCGCGTTGAACCGCACCGAGGTTTTGGTATGCATCCTCACCAAGAAATGGAAATTGTTTCTATCGTATTAGAAGGATTTTTAAAGCACGAAGATAGCAACGGAAATACCGCTACTACGACGTTCGGCGAAATTCAACGTATGTCAGCAGGTACAGGTATTTTTCATTCAGAAATGAATCCTGCTGACGTAGAAGTGAATTTTTTGCAAATGTGGTTTTTACCGAAGGAACTTGGTACGAATCCATCCTATGAAAAGAGTTCTTTTTCTATCGAAAAGATGAAGAATGCTTTATTACCAGTGGTGTCATATCATGCATCGAATTTAGAAGATGTGGCATTCATTAATCAAGATTTAACCATTTATTTAAGTGATCTAGATGCAGAGCATAGCATTACATTTTCACAAAAGAGTGATCGTAAAACATTTCTTTTCGTTATTGAAGGAGAAGTAAAGGTAGGAGATCAATGGTTAAATAGAAGAGATTCTGCGCGTATCGAAAATGAGGAAGAACTAATTTTTACTACCAAAGAGGGCTCTCGTTTTATGGTAATTGATCTACCTTATTAATATACAATTTAGGAAGGCACCGCGTGGGTATTCGGATACTCCGCGGTTTTTTCATTTTTTTATAAGAAATAGGGAATTTGAATTTGAAATGGAATATACTTTACATATAACGCTATATTGGTACAGGCTTCTGTGCGAGATGGCGAAAAAATAGAGGTGATACGATGAGTTTTGAACAATATGAATACATAAGACCGAATATGGATGAAATTTCAACGGAAATGGCTAAAGCCATTCAGCAATTTATGACGGCTTCATCTGCAAGCGAGCAGGAAGATGCAATGATGCGGGTAAATTCTATTCGCAATGATTATAGTACGATGGCAAATTTGTGCTATATCCGTCATACGATTGATACGAATGATGAGTTTTATAAAAGCGAACAAGATTTCTTTGATGAAACGTCACCGGTTTTACAGGGGCATGTAAGCAAGTATTATGCAGCTTTGACTTCTTCTCCATATCGAGATGAACTTGAAGTGAAGTACGGACCGCAGCTATTTGCTTTAGCAGAGAGCGAACTGAAAACGTATTCTGATGAGGTAGTAGAGGATTTACAGATTGAAAACAAGCTATCCTCTTCCTATACGAAGCTAATGTCATCTGCGAAAATTCTATTTGAAGGAGAAGAGCGAAATTTATCTCAGCTTGCGCCGTTTATGCAGCAGCCAAGCCGTGAATTACGTAAGAAGGCAAGCGAAGCGTATTATGGTTTCTTAGCTGATCATGAAGACGAGCTTGATCGTATCTATGACGAGCTAGTTACAGTTCGTACGAAAATTGCTAAAAAACTTGGATTTAACAATTTTGTTGAGCTTGGCTATGCAAGAATGTATCGCACGGATTATAACGCAGAAATGGTAGCGGCCTACCGTAAGCAAGTGTTAGAACATATTGTTCCGCTTGCCACTAAGCTTCGCAGCCGTCAGCAGGTGCGTATTGGTGTAGATAAGCTCAAGTATTATGATGAAGGATTTGAGTTTAAATCTGGAAACCCTCTGCCAAAGGGAGATTCACAGTGGATTTTGGAGCAAGGAAAAGAGATGTATCGTCAGCTTTCAAAGGAAACCGATGTCTTTTTCTCTTTCATGACGAATAATCATCTGCTTGATCTTGTAGCGAAGAAGGGAAAAGCAGGAGGTGGATATTGTACGTTTATCGAAAACTACAAAGCCCCATTTATTTTTTCTAACTTTAATGGTACATCTGGTGATATTGATGTGTTAACGCACGAGGCAGGCCATGCATTCCAGGTTTATGAAAGCCGCAATGTTTCCATACCAGAGTACAATTGGCCAACCTATGAAGCATGTGAGATTCATTCTATGAGTATGGAATTTTTCACGTGGCCATGGATGCCTTTATTCTTCAAGGAAGATACGGAAAAGTATTATTTTTCTCATTTAAGCTCTGCACTCTTGTTTTTGCCATACGGAGTGAGTGTCGATGAATTCCAACATTTCGTATATGAACACCCAGATGCGTCGCCTTTAGAACGGAAACAAGCATGGCGAGCTATTGAAAAGAAATATTTGCCGCATCGTGATTATGAAGAGAATGAATTCTTAGAAAAAGGCGGTTTTTGGCAACGACAAGGACATATTTACAATTCACCATTCTATTATATTGATTATACACTTGCACAAATTTGCGCCTTCCAATTCTGGAAACGCTCACGCGCGGAACGAGAAGTGGCATGGACGGACTATGTCAATCTATGTCGCCTTGGAGGAAGTCGGTCGTTTTTACGTCTTGTAGAAGCTGCTCATTTGCAATCACCGTTTGCAGATGGATGTGTGGAATCGATTATCGGTGATATTCAAGCATATCTTGATTCCGTTGATGACACAAATATGTAAAAAAATATCAATTATTTTTGCGTTTTTCCATATTCTTTCATGAGATAATGAAAGGGAGGAAAGAACTAGTTTCCCTTTTTATTATTTGACCGGTAAGGGTGTTTCTTTCTGAGAAACGCCCTTTTTCTAACTTATTTTCTCTACTAAATACTAGCTCTTTTCATTTAAGGATATACAGGATTTTTATTGTTATATGAAGGATGGAAAGGAGAGGAATAGGGTATGAAAACAGAGAGTTTATCACATATTTTAAATGAGTTGAAAACTACAAGAGCAGCCATTTTGCGTGAAATTGAGAAGCTTCCAGATACACAGCTTAACGCAAAGCCAAAGAGGGAAATGTGGAGTATGATTCAAATTCTACATCATCTTCATTTAGTCGAACAATCTGTTACCTCTAATATTACGTATTCACTGCAAAACTGTGAACCGCAAGATGTACCCCGAAAGATGATACCTGTAACACTTGATCATATCCATATTCCTGATCAATTCATGCCGACAGAAACCATTATGAAACGTGATCAGATGATAGAGCTGTTGAAAGCATCTCGTGCTAGGCTCCTGAAAGTGTTAGGAGAGATTGAGGATGAACGGGAATTGTGGAGGAAGTCGAGTTCGCATCCTATGTTAGGGGAACTTGGACTTGGTCAATGGCTGCAGTTCTATGAACGATACGAAAGACAATATTTGTATGAAATTCAAGAGGCGAAGCGAGCATTACATCGTTAATGCAGGATAAAGAAAGCACAGTTGCTAGCAGCTATGCTTTCTTGTGTTTTTTAGAAATGCTTATGAAGAATATTTTTATTCGTATATGCCATTCTAAAACAGAGATGATGTAAAGGAGTTGATTGATATGAGTGATAAAAAAAGAGAAGAAAAACGACAATGGAAAGCACGTAAAGAAAATCAGCAGCCGCATGGAAAAGTGAAATCATTTGCAGAGCTAGCTGAGAATGAAGATACGGATGTAAAGTCATAATACGATAGAAGTAAAGGGAGCCTTAAAAGGGAGAAAACCATTTCCTTTTAAGGCTCTTTGTGAAATACATTGTTTTTATTTTTGAGACAATCCCTTTTTGGTATTAAGGATTCTTGGAAAGGATAATGTAAAGGTTGTACCGTAATCGGGTTTACTCTCAATGTGAATGGTACCATTCATTGCTTTCATAACACTAAATACGACCATCATTCCCAGGCCTGTTCCTTTTTCTTTCGTTGAGTAGAAAGGAGAGCCGAGTCGTTTTACTTGATCATCTGTCATCCCTATACCAGTATCTTCTATAATAAGCTCAATAATTTGTTCATTTATTCCTGTTGAAATCGTTAAGGTTCCACCAGCAGGCATTGCTTCAATGGAATTCTTAAGAATATTAAGCAAACATTGATGTAACTTTTGTTTCTCCCCAAGAATGAAAGAAGGAAGATGAGGAGGTGTATATTGAATAATGACATTTGCAAAATTAGCCATCGGTGTAATAAGACTAAGTACGTTCGATAATTCTTGATGTAGGTCTAATATTTGCATTTTATCGATGCTTGGTTTCGCAAACGTTAGGTAATCCGTTAGGACAATATTGGCCTGATCAATCCCATTAATTGCAATATCTAAGTAAACCTTTTGTTCATCACGTGAGCATTTCTCTGTTTGAAGAAGCTGCAAAAACCCACGTGTAGAAGTTAGGGGATTACGTATCTCATGTGAAATGGAGGCGGCCATTTCACCAATAAGATGAAACTTTTCAACATTTATAAGTTCTTCTTGGAGCTTTACTTGTGAATGTAAAATATCTATTAAATAGAGAGTTAATATCGTTCCGAATGTTTCACATAGTTGGTAAATAATAATAAAACTAGTATATTCACGCGGGCTCGGAATAATAGCAATAAAGAAAGGGATCCAACCGATTGAAAATACCATTGAAATACAAATCGCCAGCACCATTTTTTTATAAAAGGAAGCCTGGGAAGCCTGTAGGTAGTTTTTGCGCTTGTACACCAGAACTAAATATAAAATGGTTGAAGAAAGTAAAGAAGCATACGCACCTGTACCGCCGAGAAATAATCGATAAATATTCATTGCGACCCAAACGATCGCTCCTACAATTGGCCCGCCAATCCATGTACTAATAATGAGAACAATTGGTCTCATATCGAAACGAAATCCATGATATGGCCCGGCAGCGAATGTTATACAAAGAAAGACAGAAAGTACACTTAGAATAATAAATACTGCAGCATTAAGCTTCGGATAGTGCTTTCCTTTTTGTACCCAAAACAAATGATACGTTAAGGTGGATACTAAAATGATGAGCATGTTCATGAATTGGTAAACGATAAATATCTTCAATGGTGACATAACCTCATTTCAATAAGAAAAGTATTTCTAGGTATATAATACTATTACTAGAAAAAAATATAAATAGTATAATATTTTAGCTATATCATTCACATTATTTCGTTTTGTTGCGCATTCCTGTTCTTTCTATTACAATACATGGGTATGTAGGGATGATATCCGCTACATAGAAAATGAATGAAATGGAAGAAAGCCCATGCATATGCATGGGAGAGGTTCGCGAACTCCCTCTATAAAAAACTAAGAAAAACAACATCCTAAGGAGTTGTTTTGTTTTTTGATGAAGTTCAAGAATGCTCGTCTTCTAACTTTCTGACAAAGAAAAGGAGAATGAGTACGAATGAAGAAAGAAAAAGCAGTTGTAGTATTTAGCGGAGGACAAGATAGCACCACTTGCTTATTTTGGGCTCTCCAGCAGTTTAAAGAAGTAGAAGCGGTTACGTTCAATTATAATCAACGTCATCGTTTGGAAATTGAATGTGCAGCCAGTATTGCTAAGGAGCTTGGTGTGAAACATACGATTCTTGACATGGGTCTCTTAAGTCAGCTTACACCGAATGCGTTAACACGAAATGACATTGCGATTACACAGGAGGATGGTGAACTTCCATCTACGTTTGTTGAGGGACGGAATTTATTATTCTTATCCTTTGCTGCAGTGCTCGCCAAACAGGTAGGCGCGCGTCATATTATTACCGGTGTGTGTGAAACAGATTTTAGTGGGTATCCGGATTGTAGAGATGTTTTTGTGAAATCGTTGAATGTAACACTAAATTTAGCTATGGATTACGAATTTGTCATCCATACACCGCTTATGTGGTTAAACAAAGCCGGAACGTGGAAGATGGCAGATGAGTTAGGGGCTTTCGACTTTGTTCGTGAAAAGACGTTAACTTGTTACAACGGCATGATGGGAGATGGATGCGGAGAATGTCCGGCATGCAAGCTTCGAAAAGCTGGACTTGATACGTACTTGATCGAACGTAAAGGGGCGAAGGCGTAATGGAGCAAGGCTTTTTTGGATTTCGCATTGTGGAGAATTTGCAAAAACTAGACAAAGACATAAAGCGTACGCAGTTACGATATCATACAAAGCGTGTGATGGTTTGCAAAGAATTTACGTTTGATGCAGCGCATCATTTACATGCTTATGAAGGGAAATGTAAAAATTTACATGGTCATACGTACAAAGTTGTTTTCGGGATTAGCGCATATCTGAACGATATAGGGATTGCTGTTGATTTTGGAGATATTAAAGAAATATGGAAAAATGAAATCGAATTATATTTGGATCATCGCTATGTAAATGAAACGTTGCCGCCGATGAATACAACAGCAGAAAATATGGTTGTTTGGATTTACGAAAAGATGGAAGCGGCTCTTCAGCTTCGTGACCAGCTCTATAAGGGAGGACGCGTAGAGTTTGTCAAATTGTATGAAACGCCGACCAGCTACGCGGAAATGAGACGGGAGTGGATGGAAATTGACTAACATTCCAGTTCTCGAGATTTTCGGTCCGACGATACAAGGAGAAGGAATGGTCGTCGGTCAAAAGACGATGTTTGTTCGCACTGCTGGCTGTGATTATCATTGCAGTTGGTGCGACTCCGCTTTTACATGGGACGGGTCGGGCAAGAATCACATTCAACAAATGAGTGCGGAGGAGATTTGGACAGAACTAATCCGTCTTGGTGGCAATCGTTTTTCACATGTTACTCTATCAGGAGGCAATCCCGTACTAATTCCTGCGATTGGAGAGCTTATTACGATCCTGAAGCAGCATCAAATTCGCATTGCTATTGAAACACAGGGAAGCAAGTGGCAGGATTGGTTACTGGAAATTGACGATATTACGATTTCGCCAAAACCGCCAAGCTCGCAAATGGAGACGGATTTTTCTAGTCTAGATATGATAGTAGAACGATTGAAGCATCGGAACATGAGTTTAAAAGTTGTTGTATTCGATAAAAACGACTTTTTGTATGCTAGAAAGATACATGAACAGTACCCAGATGTTCCATTTTTCTTACAGGTTGGAAATGAAGATGTCCATACGGAAAATCGTGAAGCGCTTGTTTTTTCATTATTAAAGCGTTATGAATGGCTTGTTACACAAGTTATGGAATCAGATATGAATGATGTAAAGGTACTTCCGCAGCTGCATGCGCTCGTGTGGGGAAATAAGCGCGGAGTATAAGAAAGGAGAAACACAGATGGCAGGACGTAATCATGAAGATTTACAAGATATTTCGTTGTTAGGAAATCAACATACAAACTATGCATTTGACTATACACCTGAGGTATTAGAAACATTCGAAAATCAGCATATCGGCCGTGATTATTTTGTGAAATTTAATTGTCCAGAGTTTACAAGCTTGTGTCAATCGGGCACACTTCCGTGGTGACACGGTCGCTTAAACCTCGTGAATTCAGGGAAGGAAACCATTTCTAATCCTGAGCCAAGCCTATAATATAGGAAGGTGCAGAGACTATCGAAATCAAGCAAATGTGAAGCGAGAAAGGTAGCATTTGTGAGAAGAGAGTAGAGTACATCTTGATGATGGAAGCGCGAGGGTTCTTCGTACATAGCGCAGTGTACGAAGAATATGATATAGTCCACCTGCAAATTGCAGCCCGCCAAAAACCGGACAGCCTGATTTTGCTACTATTTATATTAGCTATATTCCAGAAGTGAAAATGGTTGAAAGTAAATCGCTGAAGCTTTACTTATTTAGCTTCCGAAATCATGGCGATTTTCACGAGGATTGCGTTAATATTATTATGAACGATTTGATTGCTCTTATGGATCCTCGTTACATTGAAGTATGGGGGAAATTTACGCCGCGCGGAGGTATTTCAATCGATCCATATTGTAATTATGGTCGCCCTGGAACGAAGTATGAGAAGATGGCAGAGTATCGTCTTATGAATCATGATTTATATCCAGAGAAAGTAGATAATCGTTAGGATAATAAAAAGTGGCACAGTATGTGCCACTTTTCTTACGTATTTGTTTTTCGCTATTTAGAGTAATTGTATTAAAAATTTTCAATTACTCGGTAATTTTTATGATTGACCACCGTTAAAGGCTCTACATCTAAATCTCGATAATTCTTCATAATTGTGATGTCCACAATTACAGAGTTTTGATTCACCTTTTGAACACGGCCTTGCATTCCATTTTTAAATTCAACTATGTCTCCTGCCTCAGCAATCTTCATAAGCATTCTCCTCATAGTAAAGTATAGCAGATATTTTACATATTTTACCACATTCTATCCTCTGCTTTCATCTATTTTGAACTAAAAAGTTCCGTTTGTAAATGTTTCCAACGCAATTTGTTTGTAAGTTTTTTTACAAAGTCGCAGGAATATGAGTACACAAATCGAATTGGATGAAAATGGAATGTATAACTGTGCATGGTTTTCGTCTAGATTAGAGCGGATCGGAATAAAGTGGCGTTTATTAGTATTCAGGTAAAGAGTCGAATTTCAAAAAAGCAGGCAAGTGCATCTACTTTCTTATGACGTGGTATGATATATATATAGTAAACGATTGCAGAGAGTTTTCATGAAAACGGAGTGTGAGTGAGATGAAAATCTCGTTGATTAAGCACGGTCGCAAAGAAATGACATCCGATTTTATGAATGCACGACAATTCCGTAAATGGCTTGTACAGTATAATAAGAAGAATATCTTGCCGGAGAAAAATATACCAAATGATACGGTGGAGGCGATTCGTTCGGCTAAAATCGTTCTTTCAAGTACAGCTACATCAGCTATTCAGACGGCCACGTTGCTAACGGATTCTCTTTCCTTTGTGCAAAATCCTATATTTGATGAAACAGATTTACCATTCGTAATTAAGGTTCCACAATGGGTCAAGCTAAAGCCGAGCGGGTGGATTACGATGAGTCGTACTCTATGGATGGCAGGGTTTTCGAATCATATTGAATCCTATGCACAGGCAACCCATCGGGCTAAGCAAGCTACCGATTTATTAATTGGCTATGCTCTTTGCTATGATCGTGTAGCATTAGTAGGACATGATTATTTTAACACCATGATTGCGAAGGAATTACGCAAGCGTGGCTGGTCCGGACCCATGCTCGTTTCCTACGATTACTGGGATACAGCAACCTATGAATTTCCTAAGGCGTTAGAAGGAAGGAAGCAAGGCTTTGGCTTAACGGCAACGTAGGCATATTATCTGCTTACGTTGCACAATCGTTTTATGAGACGTAACTTAAATCAATTGAAGTCTCATTTCTTCCCTTTGTTTTTCCTACCGTTACATAGCATATACAATGCATACAGTAGAGGCACCCTAAAGCCATAGTGTTACGAAACATCCTCCCTTTTTTCAACCATTTCCCCTTGTACTCTTGTCGAAATATGGAAACCAAGGTAAAATAAATGATTATAGAGGTGAAATACGAATATGGAAGTAATGCAAGCAGAAGAAATTCTACAAAGCCTTCGAACAGGTGAGATTGCTGAATATGTAGTAGAGAAGGAAGATTTTTATTCCTTTCGCTCAGTTTTGGTGAAACAATCAGATTTTAAACGATTTCGCGGTATTGCTCAGCGAAATGCGATTGTCGTATACACGTATATGGAAAAGGAAAGATCATAAGCTAAGTAAGTGTTAGGGAGGTACAAAAAGTGGAAGAGAGAGACATGCGTCTTTCCCGCTGGGATTATATGTGGCAGGACAAGCGCGGACAGAGGTTTGTTGGAACAGTACTTTTTCCGGGAACGAGAAAACGGGAAGGCCGGTTCTTATGGGAGATGAAAAAAAGAATTTTTGAAGCATTCAAAAGTCAAGACTTTGTATCGATGACCATTTTGCATAAAGGTTCTTTTTTAGATATAGATGCACGTATATGGGATGTACGAGAAGAGAATAATAGAGTTACGCTTCGTGATGCCTCCGGTAAATACTATTACATTCAAATAAACGATGTGCTTCATATTGAAAAACAGCATGGCGAACATCATAATGAATAAAGCAGCTCTGGAGAGAGCTGCTTTTTTATATCTACTTTGTAAAATACTAAATTTCCATAAAATTAGCATATCCATACGAAACTTGTAATCTCATTTCTGTGCA
Organism: Ectobacillus polymachus; assembly: GCF_048159605.1. Lineage (NCBI taxonomy): Bacteria > Bacillati > Bacillota > Bacilli > Caryophanales > Bacillaceae > Ectobacillus > Ectobacillus polymachus. Next base: position 462,660 of record NZ_JBLREB010000001.1, read on the forward strand.
TGATAGAATAAATTAGGGAAATATTTCTAATATCTACCTGAAAGGATGTTGACTTATGAAGGAGAAAGCTTCGTGGAAAGTTAGTGGGTTTATGGGCTTTGCTTTGATCCTTATTTTAGTGGGGATAGGTTTGTATCTCACTAGTATTCAAGATAATCCTGCTTATGTTATTGGTTCTGGCGTTCTATCATTGTTCCTACTTAGTGGTATGACAATCGTTCAACCTAATGAATCGAGTGTTATCATTTTTTTCGGTAAGTATTTAGGAACGATTAGAGAGGAAGGCTTTTTTCTTACGGTTCCTTCCTTGCGTAAACGAGTTTCATTACGGGTATGCAATTTTAACTCGGATACATTAAAAGTTAATGACATCGATGGAAATCCGATTGAGATTGCAGCAGTAGTTGTGTATCGTGTCATTGACACTGCTAAGGCATTGTTTGATGTGGAAAGTTATAATGAATTTGTCCGTATTCAAAGTGAAACAGCACTGCGTCATGTTGCGACTCGATATCCTTATGATACGAATGAAGAAAAGGTATGGTCGCTTCGTGGGAATGCAGAAGAAATCGCAAACGAGCTCGCAAGGGAATTGCAGGAACGTCTTGCTGTGTCCGGTGTAGAGGTAATCGAAGCACGTCTTACGCATCTTGCTTATGCGTCTGAAATCGCGAGTGCAATGTTACAGCGTCAGCAAGCAAATGCAGTAGTAGCTGCCCGTCAGAAAATCGTAGAAGGGGCAGTTGGCATGGCAGAAGCAGCTCTTTCACAGCTTGAGGAAAAGAATGTTGTGCATTTAACGGAAGAAATGAAAGTACAAATCGTTAGCAATCTAATGATAGCCATTGTCTCTGAAAAAGGAACGCAGCCTGTTATGAATGCAGGACGAGTAAAATAAGGGAAGCTCACTCATGAGGATGCTGTTACATAGATAGGATCACTCTAAAGCAGCAATTAACTAGAGTGCTTTATACGGACGATAAGACAAAAAGACTCCATTACTAGGAGTCTTTTTGTCTTGCATTAACAATGTTTTTACATTTCATCTTCCATATTGCCAGACAAATGCATTGACAAGTTTTTTAAAATAGACATTATTGACACAGTATTTATAATGTTGTTTCATATGATTTGTACCTATTTTTTAGATCGGGTTTTCTATGTCGAAAAACAATTTTTTTTGCTCTTATTTATTTTATGTATATATCTTGTGTCATTTTATGAATCATACTACAATATATAGGTAAATAGAGACAAGCAGACTATTACTGGTTAAATTGTTCGGCAGTCCCTCACTTGCTAAAAGGTGGGGGTATTACCGCCATAGGAGGAATCGGGAATCAATAGTATCAAGTAGAGAAGGGGATTACAAAATGCGAATTGTGTATGATTCAATGACAGGGAATGTAAAACGCTTCATTCATAAGATCGGTATGCCAGCTATGCAAATTCGCGATAGTTTAGTCATGAATGAGGAATTTGTTCTTGTAACGTATACAACAGGCTTCGGAAATGTGCCGGATCGTGTGTTGGAATTTTTGCAAAACAATCATTCCTTCTTAAAGGGTGTATCGGCAAGTGGAAATCGAAATTGGGGTACAAATTATGGTGCCAGTGCTGATAAGATAGCAGTTCGTTATCATGTCCCCGTTTTATCTAAATTTGAATTGTCCGGTACGAATCGTGATGTAGAATACTTTAAGGAAAGGGTGCGGGAGATTGCGTCACATTGAGTTAAATAATGAAATTACACAGATGAAGGATGGATTCTATCAGCTTGAGAAAGATCAGGAGGCATTGCAAGAATTTATGAAGGAAGTAGACGAGAAGATGGTCCACTTTGGCAATGTTTCTGAACGTATTTCTTACATGATCGAGCAGGACTATTATTATAATGTTCTTGCGCAATATTCAGTAGAAGAAATTGAAGCTGTATACGAGATTACATATGGGGCAAACTTTCAATTTCAATCGTATATGGCTGCTTCTAAATTCTATAAAGACTATGCGTTAAAGACGAATGATTTAATGTACTATTTAGAAAGTTATGCAGATCGCGTTGCCATTGTATCCCTATATTTAGGACGCGGTGAGTTTACAAGAGCAAAGCAATTTGCAAGAATGATTATTAAACAAAATTATCAGCCTGCAACACCGACGTTTTTAAATGCAGGGCGCAGTAGACGCGGTGAAATGGTGAGCTGTTTCCTATTAGAAATGGATGATAGCTTAAATTCCATTGGCTTTAATATCAATACAGCGATGCAGCTTAGTAAAATCGGCGGCGGTGTTGCTTTGAATTTGTCTAAGCTACGCGCACGCGGTGAGCAAATTAAGGGAATTGAAAATGCAGCAAGTGGTGTTATGCCTGTTATGAAGCTTCTTGAAGATTCTTTCTCCTACGCAAACCAATTAGGTCAACGTAAAGGTGCAGGAGCCGTATACTTAAATATTTTCCACTGGGATATAATTGAGTTTCTCGATTCGAAAAAAATAAACGCAGATGAAAAGACGCGTATCCAATCCCTTTCGATTGGCATTATCGTACCTAGCAAATTCTTCGAGCTCGCTGAGAAAAATGAACCTCTATATGCGTTTGCACCATATACGATATTCAAGGAATACGGAAAACATTTAGACGATATCGAAATCGATGAAATGTATGAGGAACTAGTAAATAATCCGAACATTAAGAAGAAAAAACTAGATCTTAGCGCCCGAGAAATGCTCGTGAAAATTGCGATGATTCAGCTTGAATCCGGCTATCCATACTTGATGTTTAAATCGAATGCCAATAAGCACCATCCATTACAGGATATTGGATCCATTAAAATGTCGAATTTATGTACAGAAATCTTCCAATTACAAGAAACATCTGAAATTAATGATTACGGTCACGGAGATGTGATTCGCCGCGATATTAACTGTAACTTAGGCTCTTTAAACATCGTAAACGTGATGCATAACAAAGAAATTCGCGAGGCAGTTCATGTTGGAATGGAAGCCTTAACGGCTGTATCCGATATGACCGTTATTCCGAATGCACCAACTGTAAAGAAAGCAAATGAAGAGCTTCATTCGGTTGGACTTGGGGCTATGAATTTACACGGTTTTTTAGCAAAACATAAAATTGCTTTTGAAAGTGAAGAGGCAAAGGATTTTGTTCGTACCTTCTTTATGATGATTAATTTTTACTCGATTGAAAAAAGCATGATGATTGCAAAGGAAAAGGCTGAAACATTTAAAGGCTTTGAACAATCCGAATATGCGAAAGGGACGTACTTCCGTAAATATGAGGAAACGAGTTATATGCCTATTACTGATAAAGTACAGGAATTATTCGCCGATATGCATATCCCTACGCAAGAAGACTGGAGTGCTTTAAAAGAGAAGGTGCAAACCTACGGACTATACAATGCATATCGACTTGCCATCGCACCAACGCAAAGCATTAGTTACGTTCAAAATGCCACTTCCAGTGTGATGCCAATCGTAAATATTATTGAATCCAGAACCTATGCAAACTCTACTACTTACTACCCAATGCCAGGTTTATCAAGGGAGACTTTCTGGTATTACAAATCTGCCTATGAAATGAATCAATTTAAGCTAATTGATTTAATTGCAGAAATTCAAGATCATGTTGACCAAGGTATTAGCACAATTCTCTATGTAAACAGCGACATTTCAACTCGAGAATTGGCACGGTATTATATTTACGCTCATAAAAAAGGATTAAAAAGCCTCTATTATACAAGAACGCGTAAGCTTACTGTAGAAGAATGCGTAGCATGCGTAGTGTGAGTATAAAAAGGAGGGAATAGTATGCGTGCAGTAAACTGGAATAAGCAAGAGGATGAGTATAGTCTCGTCTTTTGGAAACAAAATATTTCGCAATTTTGGACAGAGGAGGAAATTTCCGTCTCCTCGGATAAAAATACATGGGTTCGCCTTTCTAAGGAAGAGAAAGAGGCGTACAAGAGAATTTTAGGCGGACTTACGCTTCTTGATACAAAGCAGGGCGGTGAAGGAATGCCATTGCTCCTTCTCCATATTAAAAATTTACAAGCGAAAAGCGTACTTGGCTTTATGGGTGCGATGGAAGAAGTACACGCAAAGAGTTATAGTCATATTTTTACTACGCTAGCAAGTGAAGAGGAAATCGAAGAAATTTTCGATTGGGTGGATCATCATCCGCTCTTAAACAAGAAAGCAACGATTATTACGGACTATTATCATCGCCTATTTCGTCCGGATGCCACGAATAAAGAACTTTACATGGCAATGGTAGCGAGTGTATTTCTAGAAAGCTACTTATTTTATAGCGGTTTCTTCTATCCGCTTTATTTAGCTGGACAAGGTAAGTTAACGGCAAGCGGAGAAATTATTAATCTTATTATTCGTGATGAAAGCATCCATGGAGTTTTTGTAGGGCTGCTAGCACAAGAAACATTCCAGCATCTCTCTAAAGAGGAACAAGCTGAAGTAGGGCAGGAAACGATGGAGCTTCTACTGACATTGTATGAAAATGAAAAGCTATATACAGAAGAAATATATGCTTCCATTGGACTTGTGGATGAGGTAAATGCTTTTGTCCGCTATAATGCAAACAAAGCATTAATGAATCTTGGGCTCGATCCGTACTTTGAGGAGGAAGATGTGAATCCAATCGTATTAAATGGACTCTCCACTGATACGAAAAATCATGATTTCTTCTCAGTGAAAGGAAACGGATATGTAAAGGCAACCAATGTAGAAGAATTAACAGATAGTGACTTTGTGTTTGAATAATATGATAGGATTAGGCTAAAAAAAGTAAGAGGGGTAGCCATCATGAAGGCATTATTTTTTGAAAGATTCGGTGGGCCAGAGGTACTGCAATATGGAGAAGTAGCTGATCCAATCTTACAAGAGGATGAGATTCTCGTTTCGATGAAAGCAATCGGCTTAAATTTTGCAGATGTGTATCGGCGTAAAGGAAATTACCACCTGGCAGGAAAGCCTCCTTATATATTAGGATACGAAGGGGCCGGCGTTGTTACTGCAGTTGGACGTAACGCTATAGGATTAGCCAATATCGGAGATCGTGTTGCATTTGCAGACGTTCCATTTGCTAACGCGGAGCTAGTTGCTGTTCCGAAAGATAAACTTATCCCGCTTCCAAACGAGATTTCATTTGAAACAGCAGCATCGCTTTTATTACAAGGATTAACAGCACATTATTTAACGAAGGATAGTTATGCTGTACGTCTAAACGATGTGGCTCTCGTTCATGCTGCTGCCGGCGGCGTTGGTCAGTTGCTCGTTCAAATAATCAAGCGGTATGGAGGTAAGGTAATTGGTTTAACATCTTCTGTGCAAAAGGCAGAGGCTGCGAAAGAAGCAGGCGCTGATGTTACATTTCTCTACAATGAAGATTGGAAACAGGAAGTGAAGCGAGTGACGAACGGAAGGGGAGTAGACGTTGTTTACGAATCCGTTGGTTCGACGCTTATGGATAGCTTTGAAGTGACGCGTACATGCGGAACCGTAGTCTTTTACGGTATGGCTGGAGGCGACCCGGCACCGATTGATCCGCGTATGTTAATGGATACGTCCAAAACCCTGACCGGTGGTGATCTTTGGAATGTGCTAACCTCTTATGAAGAGAGAAGAGCTCGTTCAAGTGAGCTATTTCGCTGGATTCTAGAAGGAAGCATAACGGTAAAGACGCCAACTGTATTTTCATTGCAGGACGGGGCACGTGCACACACCTATTTAGAAAGCCGGAAAAGTACGGGAAAAATATTACTGATTCCATAACATATGGAAAGGGGACCAACCAAGAGTTGGTCCCCTTTGTTCGTGATAGCCTATTTTCGGCAGTGCAAAAGCATGGACTGCCCTTGAAAGCTAACGATCTGATCCTTTTCAGTAATGAGATGAAAATGCTGTTTTGCTTTTGGAGTAGCCCGAATCATATACGATTGCAGCTGTTCTTTTTCTTCATCTGAGAGGCTCATTCGATTACACCAGCTTTCAAACGGAAATGTTTTAGAAAAGGTTTGCATGTTCAGTATGGAGAATCCAGATTGTTCCACGATTGTTAACCATTCTGATTTTTTGTAGGCGCGATTATGGCTATAATCACGCGTTTTTTCTACTGTATTGTAAAAGGAGTCCAGTTCATCGTCTTCGGGCGCAACGTTGTCGAGTAGAAGAAAGGATCCATTTTCCTTTAGAACACGGTAACATTCAGCTACAAAGGAAGATACGGAAGGGAAATGATGAGGTGCAATTCGGCAGGCTACAATTGTAAAGCTGTCATCGGGAAAGGGAAGCTGCTCAGCATCCCCTTGGACGAAGTGAACATTATTGTGACCATTTCCTCTTATGAATGCCTCGGCTTTTTCGAGCATACGTTTTGTAATATCAAGAGCGATTACTTGAAAAGCAAGGGGAGCAAAGCCGTTTGCAACATGGCCGCCGCCCGTTGCAATATCGAGTACGATATCCGCCTGGCTTGCATTTCCAGCTTGTAAAAGGGCAGCAAGATCCTTCCCCTTGGCATGTGTTTCACTTGTTACATAATGCTCAGCATGTGTTCCAAATTGCTCCTGTACTTCCTGCTTTTTATTCATTCCATTCCCTCCTTGTGAATGTTATATAGCTAATGATTTCTTTCAAGTATATTTCTATATATATGTAGGCTTCTTATGTTTTCCTGAAGTTCCTGCTTATTTCTACTATATATATGCGGATTTAATTAAATAATTAGAAAAGCATTAGAATGCTCTTAAAATGAATGATGCCTACTCAACTGTTTATAAATAAACTCTTACTTTCTATTTTTATGTCACAAGGAGTGGCTGCCCTCGCTTAGATTGAATTTTTGATTTCATTTTATGCATCACTAGGATGAAAAAATTAACAAAATATTCCTTTTGATAGAATGATGGTATATGATGAATTTGTACAGAAATTCGACGCTAGCTCTAAATTAAGTAGAATTGGTGGTGGGTGCAATTGGGAAATTTCAAGACAATAGCATTCTGGGTTTTAATGTTATTTTTTTTAGTAACTGATTTCATTCGAGGTTTTATAGATTCTAATTTTGGAGAACTTGTAAGGATGTATTTTCGTGACACTCCTATTTTTATAAAAATAGTAATAATTATTTTATATACATTACTTGTAATTTATTTGTTCCCTTATAAAAAAAGAAAGACTTATTAAGCACCATATAACAAAGAAAAAATTACATATTATAGTATTTTTGTTTAATTACTAAGGGGGGAAAGAAAGCATGTCAAATACAATTACTAAAAGTGAAGTGGTGGAAAGGAAAGGTTTTGTTTTCTTAGGTAGGTCAATAAAAACAACGAATAAAGCTGAGATGAATGGAAAAGGTGAAATACCCGGATTTTGGGACGCATTTTACGAGAATCAAGTAATGGATACAATACCTAATAAAAAGAATTCTAATATTATAGCCCTCTATACAAATTACGAGTCCGATGAAACTGGGGTTTACACATTTGCATTAGGTACAGAAGTTTCAGAGAGTGATGAAAAACCTATTGAGATGGATTTACTAAAAATACCCGATGAAAAATATATAATATTTACAACTAGAAAGGGACCTATCCCTGAAGTAGTCATTGAAGCATGGCGAGAAATATGGAGTTGGTCAGAGGATAGAGAAAGAGCTTTCAAAACAGACTTTGAACTGTATGATAGTAGAGCAAAAGACCCTCAAAATAGCCAGGTTGATATTTATATTTCTGTAAAATAAATAATACAGTAATCCTTTTTTATCTTAGAGAATAAAGATGTTTTAGAAAAAGAAAGGGAACTTCTTATCGATTGAAGTTCCTATTTTTATTTCATGATCAACGTATAAAAAGGAGGATAAGGATGCAACAAAACCAGTTAGTGGGTTTAATATGCGGGCTTGGTGTTATTGCAATTACACTTTCACATTTAATTCATACATCCGGTATTGCATCAACGATTTTTTTCATATTAGGTTGGGGTTTAGTAGGATTTGGGATTGTAAAATTTTTTGTAATCCGTAAAAAAGGTAAAGAATAATATTAAAATAGACAGAACGACTTAACACATTGCCTATGTAACGGGAATGAGACCACTGCATAGGCAATGTGTTAAGCTTAGGATACACTAATCTGTAGTAGGTTTCAGGAATGGAATCCAAATCCTTTCAATGCCAATATGGTCGGATTCACATACAATTCGAAAGAGGCCGAGTTCATGCGAAGCAACTTCATCGAATTCACTAAAAAACGGATTGATGTACGTAAGCAAGTGCTTTGCATGCAGCTTTTTCAAAATAAATACAACAGGTGTATTCGGAAGAAGAAGTTCCTTTTCAAAGGATAATGGAATAGTCCGATTCGTCTCCAAATCGTGATCACAATGAAACTCACTAATAACGGAAACAAGAGTATGATAGTGATGAATCGCTTCATCGAGAAGATGGAAGGAAAAAGAATCGTAACCACATATAACTTTCTCAATGCCATTTTCGATAAAAAAATTATTCAATTGCCTTCGTTGCATTCCTATTTCGGGTAGACTTATCGAATCTTCATAGGCAATCATGTATATATACTTCATATTTGCACCTCCTTTGCCACCTCTGATTGTATATTCCCTACATTTTATGCATGTTCCTTTATAAAGCGGGATAAAAATTTAGAAAAAAGATTATTATGCTCTAAGTAGTTTAAAGTGATCTGAGGCTCTAACACCATTCTTCATTGATTTCAGTCTATACAGGATGCTTGCTAATCTTACGTTTGATAAGGAGTAAACCTTTACAGATTTTCCTTTTTTCCATTGAAAAAGAAAGAAAAATAGATTGAAATACTGTAAAATTAGAGTAAATGAAAAAGGTTTGGAGGTGTTTTTTATTTCTACAGCGTTTGCGAATGTTAAACTTCGAAGCTTTTTCTTATGGATGCTACTTGGGGCTCTCGTTGTTATGGTACCGCTATCTGTATTTGTAGACAGTGGTCCGATAGGTGATAGTATAAGTACAGTCTGTTCCGATACACTCGTATTTTTTGCATTTCCACTGCTCTGGCTTTCTTATAAAATGAAACGTCAAAACCTACAGTTTCGTAGCTTTCTAGATCGCCCAATGAAGTGGGATTGGAAACTAATTATACTGGCAACCGCGATGGGGATGCTATTTTCTATCGGAATTTCAACCATTGAATTTTACCTATTATCGTATATAGCACCTAATTATATTATTAGCTTGTTAAATACGGATCAGGTCATTAACAATTACAATGGTTTCACAACCGTATTTAGCATTATATCAGCCTGTGTATTTGCTCCGATTATGGAGGAACTTATATTTAGAGGCTTTTTTCTTAATCGTCTTAGCTACAAGTGGGGCATTCGAAAGGCAATATTGGTTTCTTCCATCTTGTTCGGATTAGGACATTCCGATGTGATTGGTGCTACACTTTTTGGTATTACGATGTGTCTAATCTATATAAAGACGAGAAGCTTATTAGTTGGGATGGTCATTCATTCGTTAAACAACTTAACCGTTAGTATAACCCAGTTCATGAGTCCATCTGACTTAAATCATGCACCATTACAACTGGCTGATTTACGATCGACTCCAGATTTAATATTTTCGATCATTGCGGTTTTAATTAGTCTTATTTGGTTTATCCCTTTTCTACGGAATGCATGGCGCCATTCAACTGATCAAGGTCTGCCTGCCCTGCAACAGATTCATCCCGTTCAAGAAGAACGACATGATGTGATACGCCAAGTGAGAATAGGTGAGGATGCTATGATGGTTGACTTGCCAGATGAAATAGTTAACCAACTCCATCTTGAAGAAGAGGATTATGTAAAATTAGAGATGGACGGAGAAAAGTTAATTATTACGAAATCTAACCATGGTTATCCCATGACCTTATGAAGAAGCTCTCATGCAGAGCTTCTTTTTTTGCTGGAACGGAGAGATGAAATCAAAAAGAAAAAAGCCTTCAAATAAATAGCAATTGGCTTTTTTCTTGTATATGAAGGGGTAAAAGAGCTATGCAATCAAGATTTCTACTCTGAAGTTGCTGCCTTTTTTGATGTATTTGATGTCCATAACGGTACGGATTTGGTCGATGATTTCAACTTTTTCACCAATTCGTGGGATGGTAGGTACGTTGTCCCAGATTCCTAATAAGTCAGCTTCTTTATTTTCGTGTTCGTAAAACCAGATTTTCATACTGAAACTCCTTTCGTTGCCAATTCTTATTTTTATACATAATATATCATATTTATTCTTTTTTGCAATGATTCTATTATTTTTTGTAGAAGGGTTGTCCAAAAAAATAAATTTACCTATTTTAGAGATAGGAAAATTCACCCATTTGTATTAATATAGTAGATAGAGTTTATCCCGATATTAAGGGCAGTAAGACCTCTAATTTAAGGCTTACGAGATACAAGTGAGGGACACTACCTAAAAAGCTGATTGGTTCAACTAACCCCCGCTGAGGGAAGCTTCACTTTATGGAAGGGGCACATGATAATCTTGGATTGTGAGATTTGGCAGGAATGGCAGCGATTATGGGAACGTATGCTAGCACTTGAAAAGAAACTAGAGGATTCGATTCAGGTCTGTGAAGCATGGTATGTTTGTAAGCGAATTGTGTATGAAACACAGGTGATTATTCCGTTATTATTCCTATTGGAAGTTATAAAACGATTTATGGTGGATAAGCGTATAAATATTTGAATAATGATGCTTACATTACCAAAGAGAAGCGAGGATGAATCCTGTATGACTGAATATTCTGCATTAACAAGAGTGGAAGCGTTAGTGGCATTGGCTAAGACAGATGAAAAACGACGTAAGGAATTTTATGATGCTTTGCTTGATGCACACTTATATACGTTTGGCAAGCTTGAATCGGAAAAAGGTGCAGCGGAAGGAAAGATAACTCTTCGATATTTTCAAGGAGATAATATGTGGGTTCTTCCGATATTTACTAGAATTTCATATATGCAAGAGGCTATTCCGAGTGAAATGTCAGCGATTACGATTCGTGGCAAGGAACTTTTTAATATTATAGATCTTGAGGCAACAGTTGTGCTTAATATTGGTACGGAGGTAAGCAAAACATTTTCACCTGATGAAGTAAAAGATATTGCGAGCGGTAAAATATTTTCTTTATATTCGTAAATGAAAAGATTGCATGGTTAATGAATAGTGGATACTTAGATTCCTATCATAGTATCCACTATTTTTTGATGCATGCTGTTAATGGGCAATTCAGTAGGTCGATACGATTCCAGGTTCTAGTAGAAGGGTTCGTTCTGTTCCGTTCATCACGGCATATCCTCCAATTGGAATCGCGTAGTTTGGTCTGCAATGGCCGATGGGAAAGCCGGCAAGTATAGGGACTTGATTAGGAACAATGTGATCATAAACAATTCGCGTTAAAGAAAGAGACTCCTTACCTTTTTTCGGCTCACAGTCATGAAAATCCGCTAGAATGATACCAGCGCAGTTTTGCAGTTTTCCTGCTAGACGAAGTTGGTTGAGCATGCGATCAATGGCATAGGGCGCTTCGTCTATATCTTCGAGCATGAGTATGCGGCCTGTTGTATCGATTTCGTAAGGAGTCCCAAGGGTGCTGACAAGAACTGTTACATTTCCTCCAACGATAGGAGCGCGCACTGTGTGAGAGAATGAGGGATATTCATCCTGCTTCGCATAGAATAGAATGGGAGTAGGAAAAAATAGCTGCTGCAAGGAGGACAAGGAATGAGGATGAACGTCCATCGTTCCATATCCATCAGTCATAGGTCCGTGAAAGGAGATCATCCTTGCATGTTGGTTCATAATAATATGTAAATAAGTAATATCACTATATCCCCAAAAAATTTTTGGCTGACTAATCAACGGGGTTATATCTAAATATGGAAGCAATCTTGCACTTCCATAGCCGCCTCTCGCACAAAAGATTGCCTTGACATCGGGATTTGTGATAGCTTGCTGTAAATCTTCTAACCGCTGTGCATCACTTCCGGCTAAAAATCCATCCTTTCCAAAAATGTGACGTCCTAATTGAACATCAAGACCAAGATGCATGAGATATTGTTTCATCAAATGTACTGCATCCTCATTTACGGGACCTGCGGGAGCAACAATCTGTACAGTATCTCCCTTTTTAAGAGCTGGTGGTTTGTTCATGGATTTATTCCCCCCTATTCGAAATATATGCAAAAATAACAAGGATTTACCCTTCTCTAATAGAAGTTATGTACAGATAGAAAAAAGGAGGACTATTTATGGAACAAACTAAGCTTATGAATATGCTCGGTATAAAGTATCCGATTATTCAAGCAGGAATGGCTGGGTCGGTAACAACAGCTGAGCTTGTAGCAGCCGTTTCAGAGGCAGGAGGTCTCGGAACACTAGGTGCTGGATATATGAAACCTGAAGTCATTCGTTCTACGATTGCAAAAATACGTGAACTGACTGCAAAGCCTTTTGCTGTAAATTTGCTAATTGCAAGAAGAAGATTAATAGATGATCAAATGATTCAAAATGGAAAGCGTATGATTCGTCCTATGGAAGAACAATTAGGTTTACAAGAACATAGAACAGCCATTCCAGAAGAGGATTATCATGAGAAGCTAGCGGTGTTAATCGAAGAAAAGGTTCCTATCGTTAGCTTTGCCTTTGATATACCGGATGTGCAGGAGATACAAGAGCTAAAGAAGCATGGAACCATTATAATAGGCACGGCAACAAATGTGCGAGAAGCGAAGGTACTTGCCAATATTGGTGTTGATGCCATCGTTGGGCAAGGCAGTGAAGCTGGTGGGCACCGTGGCACATTTCTTGGAACTGAGCCTCATTCGCTAATTGGAACAATGGCACTGATTCCTCAGCTCATTGCAGCAGTTCCTACCATACCGATTATCGCTGCTGGTGGCATAATGGATGGAAGAGGTCTTATTGCAGCAGTGGCATTAGGAGCAGAGGGGGTTCAAATGGGGACTGCTTTCTTAACTTGTAAAGAAAGCGGGGCGCATCCTGTTCATAAGCAAGCTGTCTTACATAGTAATGATCAGAGTACGGTCGTAACGAGAGTATTTTCAGGTCGCTATGCTCGCGGAATTGAGAACGCATTTATAAAGCAGATGAAAGGTAGCGAACAGGATTTGCCTCCATATCCGATTCAAAATTCTCTTACGTCATCACTTCGTAGTGCTGCGGCCACGCAAGGAAATGCGGATTATATGGCACTTTGGGCAGGACAGGCTTCATCGTTAGCTCGTGAGCTAACAGCAGCTGACTTAGTTGAGAAAACGATGGAGCAAGCAAAAAAACGAGTTGCAGAGCTGCATCAATTTAGATTGTAAGGAATGCTAGATTAGTAAATCTTCTATGTAAAAAGGGACCGTCTAAAAAGTCCCTAAAATAAAAGTGCCAACGAAAAACAAATTGTTTTTCGTTGGCACTTTTTCATTTTTCAATAGATTGTGGGCCATTGCCACGATGCCGAACTCCATTCTTACTTTATCTAAGCTGCGAAGTTGGACCACGGAGGTTTTATCGACGAAATCAATATATTTATCAACGAAAAACATCGTTTATCGACGAAAATTAAAATATATCGACGAAAAGAAGACTTTTATCAACGAATTTCCTTGATTTATCGATTATTCGCAAAATCCGACACGTTTTGCCCATCGGCCTGAAGGAATCCTCCGTTTACTTTCCATCATAAAACTGTTTTATCGCTTCATCAATGTAAATCCAGCCTTTCCAGCCGACATGAATGGTATCTTTCATGAAATATTTATCATATTCATGGTCAGAGAAATCAGCCACGGTAAAGCCGGATTGTTCGATTTGATTTGTTACTTTTTTGTAGTAGGATTGCCGTCGTTCCTGTGGGAACCCTGCATAGTCATACCACGGCCCGTTTACAGGAACAGAGATAAAGAGTGCTTGTGCGTGTTTTTGCTTTAATAAATCTAGTACCATTTGCAAGTCATTGTATTCTGGTGATACATCGTACGATTCATTTGCTCGGTAGCCCTTTAATGCAGCTAGCTTTTGGGAAATTTTATCGTTATAGTAACTATCGTCTATACCGTATGTATTAGATTTTGAGTCGTTTTTTCCAGTTTGATCAGCGCGATGCTCGAGTTGATCCCATGTTAGATTTTTCAAATGTGGATCTGTATTGGGCTTACGTCCGTACACAGTTACGAGGGAAAGAATAAAATCCTTTCGCTGTAGAATGCTTCGGTACATGTATGCCAGTGGTTTAGCAGCCTGTGCTTTCCATGTGTGTGCAGAGTCTGTATATACAATTCCATCAAGCATTGTTGTGAGCAGCTTATCCTTTTTCACTACATCAAAGGTTAGGAGCCTTTCGGCAGCCTGCTTCTTAAGTGCGGGATCAATCGTTTGATTAAAGAGAAAGTCATATGCCTGGATTGATGAAAAATTAGGTGCGAAATGCTCCTCGTTTAATCCTTCTGCCACAAACCATTGCGGAGAAAGAACAAAGACGATTTTTTTTCCTTCTAATTGATCTGCGTTTGCAGCCAGGCTTAGGAAATGAGTTAGTGATTGCGTACCGCCTCGACCAATGAGAAATGGCGTAAACCCGTCAGGATTTACGCGAAAGTAGTTAGATGGATGGTATACATCTAACCGAGATAGCTCTGATGAGCCATACATTGGAAGGTATTTCGGATCCTCTAGCATTTTCTTCTGTAAATCAATTCCTTGAAATACGTTTGGATTTAAGGAAGTAGCTGCATCTTCCAACTTTTTATCGTTCAAAAGAGAAAGCAAAAACGAATTGGGAAGAAACAACAGGATACAAAAGATTAGGAATGCTAGAAGGATCGGTCCAAACTTGGGAGTTTTCATTGCATGTCCGCCAATTTTTTAATGATCAAGTTTGGTGTAGCCCATTCTTCGCGGTCGAAATCAGAAATGGATACTTCAATGCCTAAACGTTCTTGAATTTCTACTAATAAAGTAACGGTTCCAAATGAATCAAGAATGCCTTCTTCAAAAAGAAGAACATCTGGATTTTCTTTCACTATATCGTTTTCACACACTTCTTCTAGTAAGTCTAATACTTGTTCTGTTAATTCAGCCATGATTGTAATCTCCTTTTCCTTTTTTTTCATAACCTTATAGTACTCGCTTCTAGGCAAAACGCAACGTTAGATGATTTTGCCGGAGAAGATAAGAAATCCGAAACATACGAAGTGAAATGTAATGATAATTGCAATGATATGCGTTAGTTTATTTTTCGGCCAAAATTTATGCTTTTTGTTTTGCCGTTCAAATAGATCAAACAATATAAATAGAAGTGCGTGGTACAAACCATAAATGATATAATTCGTATGGAGTCCATGCCACATTCCCATGATAAAGAAATTCAAGAAAAATCCCATGTAGGAAACGATGTAGCGGTCTTTAATAAGCTTCTTTTTGGTCATAAGGAAAACAAAGCGCATATAAATATAGTCGCGGAACCAAAAGGATAGGCTCATGTGCCAGCGATTCCAGAAGTCCTTAATATTGCGGCTTATAAATGGTTTATTAAAGTTTTCGGGCGTCTTAATGCCCATAAAATAGCTAATCCCAATCGCAAAGGCACTATAACCGGCAAAATCAAAAAATAAATAGAAGCTATAGGCATACATATAAACGAGCACAGAAGAAAACGTATTGCGCATGATAAATTCTGTATGAAGCATATACTCATTAATCAAATAGCCGATGATGAACTTATACAGAAATCCTTGAAATATCCGATTAATCCCTATGTAAAGAAGTTCCTTGTATTCTTCTGCTGATGGTGTTTTTTCTATATCCTTTTGAAAGCGACGATAGCGATCAATTGGTCCAGATGTAATGGTTGGAAAGAAGAGTAGGAAACGAAGGAAGTCATAGAGTGACAGTTCTTTAATTTGCCCGTCTCTTATTTCAATAATAATTTGCACCGATTTAAATGTTAAATAAGAAATGCCAAGAAAGCCAATGGCATTTGACGGCTGTATAATCGGAATGATTTTCACAAGCAAAAGCGGTAGAATAGCCAAAAAGGTAGCAACATAAAATGTGCTCGCTTTATTGTTTTTCTTACGCAAAGGGAGATATCCCTTTGCAAGTAAGACTTGCCATAAAGTATAGCCGATGAGTGAAACGGCTTGCACCGGCTGATTAGCGAAAATAATAGCAAGTATGATAACAGTGACAACGGAGTTATATGTCCGCAGTGATTTTCCTCGTAGCCCAGCTATGATCGTAGGAGCAAGCAGGATCATTAGAATGAAAAAATAGGTAAACGTTGCATAAGGAATCATACTGTAACCTCACTCAACAATTTTTTTCGATCGACTTTTCCGTTTGCTGTCATCGGTATACTTTCACGATACTTAAATTTTCGCGGAATCATATAGCTCGGTAGAAAGGATGCAATTTCTTTTTTTATAGCAGAAGTGAGCTGATATTCCTTTTCAAACGAATGTTTTTTCGGAATCACTACTGCTAATAGGTGATCATATGATTCTCCTCTTTTAACAGGGACAACAACCGCTGCTTCTACATAGGAACTCGTTCGGAGCTGATGTTCAATTTCCTCTAGCTCCATACGGTAGCCGTGTAGCTTTATTTGAAAATCCAAGCGGCCATGGAAATAGAGAAGTCCATTTTGTATATGACCGGAATCGCCTGTCTTATAGGCACGTTGACCATTGATGATTGTAAAGGATTTGTTTGTTAAATCCGGGCTACCTAAATAGCCAATGCTTACGCTTGGACCATTTATAATGATTTCACCCTTTTCTCCTTCAGCTGCAACGGTTCCGTCTTCTTTGATAATTAGAATTCGACTGTCGGATTTACAGTAGCCGACAGGAAGAGAAGGATGTGTATGTAGAATATCTTCCGTCACTTCTACATGTGTAATGGCTACTGTCGCTTCGGTAGGACCGTATGTATTTATAACACGTGCGTTTGGAAACCGTTCCTTTAGTTTATTAGCTGTGTCAGTTGAAAGAACTTCTCCGCAAAACAGAAAGGTGCGTAAGTTTGGTAGCATATTTTCCGTAAATGAAGGCTCCATAAGACACATTTGTGCAAAGGAAGGTGTAGACGTCCAAACTTCTAGTTGGGACTTTGCAAGGAACGCAAATAAATCTTTAGGTTTGGCAATCATATCCTTGTCGATGGCCCACAATGTCCCCCCCGTTGTTAAGGCAGGAAATAAATCCATAACAGACAAATCAAATGAGAATGGTGCTTGATTTAAAAATATTTGGCCAGGCGTGATGGGAAAATCCTGCTGCATCCAACTCACAAAACTTTGCAAATTGCCAAGCGTAATTTGGACACCCTTCGGATTTCCTGTGCTGCCGGAAGTGTAAATAATATAGAAAGTATCCTTTTCCGTTACCGCCAATGTTGTATCTGCTGCTCTTCCCTTATAAGTAGAAAATATTTGCTGCAGCTCTTCCTTTTGAACGATAGGAATGGCTACATTTGGAATCGCAGTATCTGCTGCTGAAAGGAACAGCTTTGCACAAGAATTCGTAACAATACGATGAATACGATCAGCCGGTAGGCTGGTATCAACTGGAATGTATGCATGTCCTGCCTTTACGCAGGCAAGAAACATGATAATCATTTCTGGCTGCATATGTCCATATACTGCAATCGGTGCTTCACCTATCTGCTGCTGCGCTATCCAATATGCAAGTGCGTCAGATTGTTCTTTCAATTCTCCGTATGTTAGTTGTTGATCCCTCCATACGAACGCGTTACGGTTCGGCTCTGTAAGGGTCCATTGTTCTATTTGTTCTAACACATTCATATGCTTACCCCACTTTAAAACTCATTGTAAATAAATGTACTCGAAGTTGTATCTTTAAATCCATAAATCCCGAGAAGGGCTAGAAGAATGAATAAATAATAGAGGGTTTTCCATACCCATTGTGTCTGTGGTTTTACCCATATTTTTTGAATTACTTTCATGAGCTTCCTCCTACATAACATCCTGCTGCTATCACCATGTTCTATTTTTGATAGTATCACTGTACTAACAAAAAGAAAATCCTTTGCAATATGAAATAACCAGAGAATACGTTCATATTTTTGCGATTCCACCATATGGATATGGAGGGAAACGTTAAAAGAATCAGAAAATAGTATAGTACATTCTGCTTTAAATGTATATGCAAATGCTAAAATATAATAGGGAGAAGGGAAAGATCATGAATGATTTCCAAGGAAATAATATAAAGGAAAAAACAGTAAGTTGGAGAAGGCATCTGCACATGTATCCTGAGGTCTCTTTTCGTGAGCATAACACATCGCAATTTGTATATGAAACATTACAATCCTTTCCTCGCTTAGAGATTGTTCGTCCAACGGTGTCTAGTGTCATGGCAATTTTAAAAGGGAAGAAAGAGGGGAAAACGATTGCACTGCGTGCTGACATGGATGCACTACCGCTTCAAGAGGAAAACGACGTTAGTTATGCTTCAAAGATACCAGGAGTTATGCATGCATGCGGCCACGATGCACATACTGCTATCTTGTTAGGGGCAGCCGATGTACTTTCGCAGCAAGCAGATTCTTTGGCGGGAGAAGTTCGTTTTCTATTTCAGCATGCAGAGGAGCAATACCCAGGCGGGGCTGAAGAATTGGTACAAAAGGGGGTTATGGATGAGGTAGATGCAGTAGTTGGTCTGCATATGATGTCCGGCTTGTCAACCGGGAAGATTGGCATTACCTACGGACCTATGATGGCAGCGCCAGATGTGTTTGATATTATAATAGAAGGAAGCGGAGGACATGCAGCTCATCCGAAGGTGTGTATTGACCCCATTGCTATTGGTGCACAGATTGTCACGAACTTGCAGCACATTATTTCAAGGGGAAACGATGCCTTCGACCAACGCGTTCTTTCGGTAACGCAATTTCATGCCGGTACAGCTGACAATATTATACCAGAACGCGCACATATTATGGGTACAGTCCGTTCGTTTAAGGAAGAGCTTCGCAAGGATGCGGATACTCGAATTCGGCAAATCACAAAGGGCATAGTAGATGCGCATGGTGCAACATTTTCTTATTCCTATCGGTACGGCTATCGACCTGTCATTAATGATCCAGAGATTACAGGACTGATCGAACAATGTGCAAGTGAGCTGCTAGGCAATGAGAAAGTGATTATGCTCCAGCCATCGATGGGTGGAGAAGATTTCTCCGCCTATTTGCAAAAGGCAAAAGGCTGCTTCTTCAAACTTGGTTCTGGAAGTACACCAGAAACCTCTTATCCTCATCATCATCCTCGCTTTGATATTGATGAAGAATCTCTATCTATCGGTGTACGTATGTTCGTTCATATTGTGCATCGTTTTCTTTCAGCCGATTAATAAAAAGAGCAGCTGTTTATAAAACAGCTGCTTCAAGATTCGGACTGAAGAGGGGTTGAAAGAACTATGTCCACTATAAGTATATGCAAGCCGAGTAAGAAAGCTTGTACCTTTTACTTATTTTTAAAAAAGAGATTAAAATCGTTTCTCGTATTATAGAAGCTCCTTCACCATAATTACGTGAGGGATGCCGTCTTCCATAAATGGTTCTGTAATCGTATGATAGCCAAGTTTTTTGTAGAAATGTTCTGCTTGTGTTTGGCCATGCAGCATCGCTTTTGTCATTCCTTTTTCTTTTCCGAGATCTTCCATTGTTGTGACAATCAGCTTACCTACACCGTACTTACGATAGGAGGCTAATACACAAATTCTCTCAAGCTTCGCTACGTTATCAACGATGCGTAATCTACCTGCACCAACAGGCTCTTCGTTATTGTAAATGACAATATGATTTGCAACGTCTTCGTATTGATCAAATTCATCTTGTATTGGAATACCTTGTTCTTCTACAAAAACAGTTTTTCGAATGAAAAACGCATCATTACGTTCTAGTTCTGTCGTCACATATTTTGCTTTCAAAATTGATCCTTCCTTTCTAAAACAATGAAATCCGATATGAGGTAATATTCAGATTATAATATCGAATGGAAAGAGTATCAAACTTTTGAGAGGGCAATATTTATATGGAAATATAGAAGAGGGGTACTCATAAATTTTGAGTACCCCTTTTTAACTTCCTATTCTTCAACGAATTCACAGTCTTGAAGTGGAACGATCTTTGTCTTTTTCGCTGCTTTATACCAAAGCCAAACAATCAGAAATAGCGGTAAGCCGATGTAGGAAACAATCATGCTGTTCCAATCGATTTTTCCATCTGAAATAGCTGAGAAGCCTTGACCGATAATAACAATGGAACAAAGGATAAAAGCAAATATAGGTCCAAATGGGAACCATTTTGCACGGTAAGGTAGTTTGCTTATATCTCGTCCTTGAGCAACATAAGCCTTACGGAATCGATAGTGGCTAATCGCAATACCAAGCCATGCGATAAAGCCTGACATACCAGATGCATTTAATAGCCATGTGTATACGACACCATCACCAAACAAAGAAGCAAGAAATGCTATGGCACCAACGGATGCTGTTATTAGTAGAGCATTCACAGGAACGCCGCGTGAATCAAGCTTTGCTAAAAACTTCGGAGCTTTTCCATCACGAGCTAAATCCCAAAGCATACGAGTGGAAGCATACATACCGGAGTTTCCAGCTGATAGAACGGCAGTTAATATAACTGCATTCATAACAGATGCAGCAAATGCAATCCCTGCGCGACTAAACACAAGCGTAAATGGGCTGACAGTAACGTCGCTATTTGCTAAATCCGGGTTTGTATACGGAATAAGTAAACTAATAACAAAAATGGCTAGCACGTAAAAGAGAAGAATTCGCCAAAACACACTTTTGATAGCACGTGGAATGGCCACTCTTGGATTTTCTGTTTCTCCTGCTGCAACACCGAGAAGCTCTGTTCCTTGGAAGGAGAAACCAGCAGCCATAAAAACACCAAGTGTTGACATAAATCCGCCGTGGAACGGAGCATCGCCAATCGTAAAGTTTTGAAATCCAACTGCATTGCCGCCAATAATTCCAAAAATCATAGCAGTACCAACTATTAAAAAGATAATAACGGTTACGACTTTAATAATTGAAAACCAATATTCGGCTTCACCGAACCCTCTTACAGCTAAGTAATTTAATAGAAACATAATAACTAAGAAAAGTGCACTCCATAATAGGGACGATGTATGAGGAAACCAATATTTCATAATCATTGTTACAGCTGATAATTCTGCTGCAATCGTAATGGCCCAGTTATACCAATAATTCCAGCCGAGTGCAAACCCAAGAGAAGGATCTATAAATCTCGTTGCATACGTACTAAACGAACCGGCTACTGGCATATAGGTTGCCATTTCTGCAAGGCTTGTCATGAGGAAGTATACCATTATTCCAACAGCGATATAGGACACAAGAGCTCCGCCTGGTCCTGCATTATGAATTGAATTCCCACTGGCAAGGAATAATCCTGTTCCAATGGTTCCGCCGAGTGAAATCATCGTTAAATGACGTGATTTCAAACCTCTATGCAATTCATTTTGACTTGATGTAGTTTCATGTGATGAAACGGTCCTTGCTGTACTTTCCATAACTAAACACTCCTATTTTTATAGTTTGGAAGGAGTGGGGAATAAAAAAAGCCGTCGAAAGGATTCGACGACGTTATATACTACCCGCATCATGCCTTCCGTAAGATAGCACATCACATTTGCCGGTTTTTGCAAATGTGACAGTCCTGTTCCTATTCGAAAACAGTCCCAGCTCATGCTTCCAGAGTGGAGCACAAACTTCGGCAGCTTTTCCTTTCTGTACGGAGTCAGGCGATATTCTCTGTATCTCGTCCGTCATACTCTTAAAAGCCGCAACCTCTACCTCATCGGATTGATGAGGATTTTGTAATTATTAAATTGAAAAGACGAGATTATTATAGAAGATATATTGCAAAAGTACAAGTGTTTTTTCTCAAGGAACTAGTTGCAGGGAAGAAAATCGTAAAGAAATCAAAAATTAAGATAGGAAATGCATAGGAATTGTAAGTTAAACTTTAACTACGGGACAGGATTTGATATGATAAGAAGTGCTGAGTAGAAAGAGAAGACTCGTATAAGTCTCGTATTGACTACGATAATCACTACTGTGCATCGTTAGTTTTTTATATATATTTTTCGGAAAGGAATGCAGTTATGATTAGTGAGCAAATGAACAAGGAAATTGCGTCACGTCGGACGTTTGCAATCATTTCCCACCCGGATGCTGGGAAAACGACATTGACAGAAAAGCTATTGCTTCTAGGCGGTACGATTCGTGCAGCAGGAACAGTAAAAGCAAAAAAAACAGGAAAATATGCGAAATCAGACTGGATGGAAATTGAAAAGCAACGTGGAATTTCCGTTACATCGAGTGTGATGCAAATCCTCTATAATGACCATCGAATTAATATCTTGGACACACCGGGTCACCAAGATTTCAGTGAAGACACGTACCGAACGTTAACTGCTGTAGACAGTGCAGTCATGGTTATTGATGGAACGAAGGGGATTGAAGCACAAACAATCAAGCTTTTTAAAGTATGTCGGATGCGTGGGATTCCGATCCTTACCTTTATAAACAAATTGGACCGTGAGGGAAAAGAACCGCTTGAGCTTCTTGCTGAAATTGAAGAAGTGCTCGGAATTCAATCCTACCCAGTTACGTGGCCAATTGGCATGGGTAAACGATTCCAAGGTACATATGATCGCTTCGAGAAGCAAATAGAAGTGTTCCGTGGCAGCAAGGATTCGTTTTTTACTGATTTTGACGGCGAACATATTACGGATGAAGTAAAACAACATATTGACTCTTCCTACCTTGAGACATTAACTGAAGAGCTTGCTTTGTTAGACGAAGCTGGGAATGATTTTTCGGTTGAAAAGGTTAAAAACGGAACGCTGACTCCGGTATTTTTCGGAAGTGCGATCGCAAACTTTGGTGTGCAATCGTTCTTAGATGCATTTATCGAGCTAACGTCATCACCGCAGCCGCGAAATTCTTCAGCGGGAAAAATTGATCTGGATTATCCACATTTTTCAGGGTTTGTATTTAAAATTCAAGCGAATATGAATCCTGCCCATCGCGATCGTATTGCATTTGTTCGCGTGTGCTCGGGTAAATTCGAACGCGGGATGACGGTTACGCTTGCTCGTACAGGGAAGAAGCTGAAGCTTGGGCAATCTCAGCAATTTCTTGCCTCTGACCGGGAAACAGTTGAAGAAGCATATCCGGGAGATATTATCGGGTTGTATGATTCCGGGACGTACCAAATCGGCGACACGATTTTAGATGGTGGCGATGTATTTCAATATGATGCGCTGCCAAAGTTCCCACCAGAATTATTTATGAAAGTAACAGCTAAAAATGCCCTCAAGCATAAGCAATTCGATAAAGGGATGACCCAGCTTGTACAAGAAGGGGCTGTACAGCTGTATCGTACGCCATTTTTTGGAGATTATATTTTAGGAGCAGTTGGGGAACTACAATTCCAAGTTTTCGAATATCGTATGAAGAATGAATATCATGTTGATATTGAATTTGTTCCTATGAAGCATAGTATTGCGATGTGGACGAAGAAAGAGGAATTGCAAGATAACATGTTTGACTCGCGTATTATGCAGGTTGAGGATCGTGAAGGAAATCCGGTCATTCTATTTGAAAATGATTTTGTATTTCGTATGTTTAAGGAAAAGCATCCGAATATGACATTGGAGAGCAGCATGTAAGGCTAAATAGTAGAAGACAGGCACAACTAGGGATGTGCTTGTCTTTTTTCATTATTTCTCGGTTTTTCCTATCCAGTAGCTTGCAGTAACTAGGGAGAGGGTTCCTAATAAAAATCCAAAGGTTGGGGCATAGAGGAAGATTGTTTTTAACGCATAAGAACCTGCAAAGCATACAGTAGAAAGAGATAAAAATAAAATGCCTGTTTTTCGATCCTTGGACATAAGTGTATCCTCCTTTAGTTGTAATTACTGGAAATATTATTGTTTTAATTATAACAGAGCATTTAGAGTAAAAAAGATTTTTCTTTATTGAAGATTCTTTTACCGTATGTGCCTGTTTCTGTAAATTGTGATATAATAATGATAATCAAATAATTTGAAACAGGCATGGTGCTATTACATTTGTAATAGCACCATGTGGCATTTTAAGGGTAACGATAAGGATTTTCATTATCGCTGCTTTAGAATATGCAGTTGATTTGAAATATAAGGGGAGAATTTCTATGTCAGAGAAAGAATTGAACAAGGATACGCATGAAGAACAGCACTTTTTAGCTCCCGAATTTATTCGAGATGTGGTAATTGGAATGGCGGATGGACTAACGGTTCCTTTTGCCCTTGCAGCTGGTTTATCAGGTAGTGTTTCTAACCCAAGCTTAGTCGTGATTGCAGGTGTAGCAGAAATTGCTGCAGGTTCTATAGCAATGGGACTTGGGGGATACCTTGCTGCTCGTACCGATGAAGAGCACTATGCCTCTGAGCTAGCTCGTGAACGAAAAGAAATAGTGGAATTACCTAATCGTGAACGAGAAGAGGTAGCAGATATATTACGTGAATGGCATCTTCCTGAACCGACAGTCAAGGAGGCTGTTGATGCCATTAGTCAGGATGATGAAAAATGGGTAGATTTTATGATGAAATACGAGCTTGGACTTGAAAAGCCTGAGCCGAAGCGAGCGCGAAATAGCTCCTTAACCATTGGTTTATCGTACATTGTAGGTGGCTTTGTTCCTTTGCTCCCTTATATGTTTATTCAACAGTCGCAGTCTGCACTTATCGTTTCTGTTATTATGACACTCATTGCACTGTTTATCTTTGGATTTGTGAAGGGAAGATATACTGGGTCTAAGCCTATTAAAAGTGCTTGGCAAACAACTTTAGTGGGTGGAGTAGCTGCAGGTATTGCGTTTGTGATTGCAAAATTAATTTCATAACGTATCATTACTGGAGTACATCCTACCAAGATAGTAAACAAAAAAGGGTATCTCTAAAACGAAAGAGTACCCTTTTTTGTTTGCACACAAGAAATAATAAATTATTTAAATAAAACCTATTGGTAACGTTGGATATAAATGAATAATATGCTATAATGCTACTATTCTTTTAGTAAAGGAGGAGATGTATATGTCAAATTCAGCAAATGCTTCGCAAACAATTCCAAGTAAATCAAGTGGTATAGTTCCAAAAAGTAATCAAGCCATTATTTTCATTACTGTTACTCTATTTGTTATTGGAGCTATTTGGTTAGGTAATGCATTTTCAAGTAAACAGTCTGCGTTGTATGTGCTCGGAGGGTTTTTAGGATTGGCGTTATATCATGCACATTATGGCTTTACAAGTTCATTTCGCTACTTTTTAAGCGATAAAAAAGGTGTAGGGATACGTGCACAAATGATCCTATTTGTTATTACGAATCTATTATTTTTACCATTTTTACTTAAGGGAACGATGTTTGGTCATCCTATCGCAGCATCCGTATCACCAGTAGGGGTGTCTCTTCTATTTGGCGCTTTTCTATTTGGAATCGGGATGCAGATGGGAGACGGCTGTGCCTCCGGTACGCTTTATCATCTTGGCGGCGGCGATGCACGTTCGGTTATTACCCTCGTTGGTTTTATCATCGGGTCGGTTATTGGTAGTGCCCATTTTACATGGTGGGCTAACTTACCGCATCTTCAGCCTATTTCCTTCATTCAATCGTTTGGTACGGTAGGTGGACTCGCACTTAATTTATTGATCATTGCCATTGTTTTTCTCATTACCATTCTCGTAGAGCGTCGCCGTTATGGCAAACTTGAAACAGTATTTGGCAATGAACCGTTCTCGTTTAATACGCTTCTTCATGGTCCATGGTCCTGGATGACAGGAACGATTGCACTAGCAATTGGAGGAATTGCCTTTCTTCTTATTGCTGGAAAACCATGGGGAATCACATCTGCATTTGCATTATGGGGTTCGAAGATAGCTGGAGCTATTGGAGTTCCTGTTGAAACTTGGGGATATTGGCAGAGTGTACCGAATGCAGCTGCTCTGCATGCGAGTGTCTTTCATGACGGTACAACCGTATCCGATATAGGTATTATGCTAGGGGCTTTATTAGCAGTAGCACTTTCTGGTAAAGCAATCCGTTTTAGTCTTCGTTCGTATCCATTTAAGATGTTAGTTGGTCTATTCATTGGCGGCATTTTAATGGGATACGGCGCTCGTCTTGCCTTTGGGTGTAATATTGGTGCCTATTTTTCAGGAGTTGCATCCTTTAGTTTACACGGATGGGTATGGATGGTCATGGCTATGTTAGGAAGCTTAATTGGGATCCAATTCCGTAATAGCTGCGGATTTAAACGTAAGAATTCTTAGCACACGAAAACACTCACAAAGTTTCGATATAAAATGGAGCTTTGTGAGTGTTTTTTAATTCTGTTCTTTAGGGGAAGCTTTAATAAGGTATAATCCTAATCGAATAAATCCTCCGCCTGTAATAATTGCACCAATTACGCTGAAGATATCTTCGGCACTTCCTGCAAGACTTGCTACAGCAAAAATAACCGTTCCTATAATGAGTAAATAGCCGCCATCTCGAGGAAGAGTTGTTCCACGGGCCACAGAAATACCGAATAGAATCATTCCAAGTACAAAAAGTAAGGGACCAAATGAATGAATAGCATGTGGAACATTCGCTGCAAAAACTGCGTCTATAGAAGCTCCCGAAATTCCTGCAATTTCTACTAGAACAATAGCGGTAACAAGGATGGTACCAATAATCCCCGTAAGCATACCAAACATTCCAAGAATACTATTTTCTTCACTTTGTGCCTCATAGAGTACGAAAAATGCAAAAACCATAAGCAAATGGGATGTTAATATCATCGTCTCTCCTAATATCGTACCAACACCAAGGTTTATAATATGACCGATAAGTAAAAGAGCCCCTAATAAAATTGAAATAGAACCGCCTACAAATCTAAATGTAGATGCCATGCGTACATGCCTCCTTCCAAATGCATTATTTTTAATGTCTGAATAAAAGCAGTAAAGTCTACGAAGTCCCAAAATCTATAAGAATACATAGTGATATTCCAATAAAAACATCTGTCTAGATCATCCTTAACATTAAAACTAATTATATTATTAAATTAACTAATTATATTAGTTTTTGTCAAGATGCAATCTATGTAATTCTTAAGCAAAACTTAAGAATTTATAGATAATATATACTTGAAATTTTAATTATTTTTTTATGACAAACTGGTTACTTGAAGGAGGGGATGCTGAACCAGATACCGGTTCACTGTTAAACCAAGTGGAAATGAAGAATGTAATCGGTAGATTACTAGGTGATATTTCCTGATACAAAAAAGTTTCATTAACTGCATAGCAGTGAATAGGAGGCCTCTCATGTCTGAATTAGCATTGCAAAATGAAATACCTTTAAAGCCTAAAAAAAGAAAACGAGTCTTAATCATTAGCATTGTGGCTGTTTTTGTAATTGGATTGGTATCATATTATGTATATTCAAAAACAAGTGCACAAAGTAACACGGGAGCGCGAGTTCAATATGTTACCGTTCAAAAGGGAGATGTAGCGGAAACGATTTCGGCTTCTGGAACCGTTGCGGCAGCACAGCAAGTATCCTTAAATGGAGACAGTGCTACTAAAGTGACTGCTATCAATGTAAAAGTAGGTGATCAAGTAAAGGCTGGACAGGTACTTGCAACATTGGACGATACGGATGCTAAGAGTAAGCTGGCAAACGACCAAGCAAATCTTACAGTTGCACAAGCGAAATTAAATACAGTAAATCAAGGTGCCACTAGTGATGATATTAATCAGCAGCAAATTAGTGTGAGTAAAGCGCAAATTACATTGAATGGTGCACAGCAGAAATTAAGTGATACACAAGCACAAGTTGATGCAAAAAAGATGACTCAAAGTGATCTCAATCAAGCAAATAATGCAGCACAGCAAGCACAGCAAGATTATAATTTGGCAGTAGCGAAATTGAATCAATTAAAGGAGCCACCAAAGACAGCTGATGTACAAACTGCAAAAGCAGCAGTTGACCAAGCTTCAACAGCGCTGCAGGCACAACAAGCGGCGTTAGATAAATTAACGATTAAAGCACCGATAGATGGCGTCATTGTACAAGTAAATGGTGCCGTAGGCGATACTTCCACGAATGGGAAGGCATTAATTGTGATGGACGACGCAAATACAAGTCAGCTTAAAATTACGGCACAAGTAAGTCAGAGTGATATTAGTAAGGTGCAAAATGATATGAAAGCAACGGTTACTACTAGTGCTGTTGATAGTAAAACATTTAATGCGAAGGTTACTACCATTGCGCCTGAGGCAACTACAACATCTGGTGTAACTACTTATGATGTTACTCTTTCCGTGGATAATACAGATAATCTACTCAAACCTGGTATGACCACAAATGTAACGATACAGGTTGGGGATCATCCAAATGCTCTGTACGTTCCGTCTATGGCTTTGAAAAGTAAAAATGGCAAAGATGGTGTGTATGTTCAAAATACAGATGGTTCGGCATCTTCGGATTCTTCTCAAACCGGTAACGGACAAAGCGGCGGCCATGGACAAAATATTCCATCCAATTTACGATTCCAAGCTGTAACGGTTGGATATTATGGTACGGATAAAGTTGAAATTACGTCTGGATTAAAAGAAGGAGACAAGGTAGCCATCATCTTAAGCAATCCGAATGCGAATTCCAATAAAACCAATGGAACAAACGGATTATCTGGATTTGGCGGAGGCAATAGCTCTGGTGGTAGAAGCAGCGGCGGTAGCGGTGGCTTCGGCGGCGGTGGTGCCGGCGGTGGCGGCAGCCGAGGAGGTAACTAATATGAAAACCGTCATTGAACTGAAAAATATTCAAAAAACGTATGAGCTAGGTGGACAAACGATTCATGCCTTGCATAATGTGAATTTCTCTGTGCAGGAGGGAGAATTTGTCGCCATAATGGGACCTTCCGGCTCAGGAAAATCAACGATGATGAATATTATTGGCTGCTTAGACCAACCGACATCAGGTGAATATTTCATCCAAGAGTTTCCCGTTTCAGACGTAGATGACGATGGCTTAGCATTTATCCGTAACCGAAAAATCGGATTTGTCTTTCAAAACTTCAATCTATTGCCTAGACAAAGTGCTCTTGCAAATGTTGAGCTTCCGATGATTTATTCCACGGTTCCTCAACATGAACGTAGAGATCGAGCTGAAAAGGCACTTAAAAGTGTTGGGCTAGGCAATCGTTTATTAAATAAGCCGAGTGAACTATCTGGAGGTCAGCAGCAACGTGTTTCTATCGCCCGCTCTTTAATTAATGATCCTGTCATTTTACTCGCAGACGAACCAACCGGTGCTCTTGATTCCAAAACGAGTATTGAAATTATGAGCATCTTCCAAGAGCTAAATGACGCAGGTAAAACGGTTATCATGGTTACTCATGAACGCGAAGTAGCAGAATATGCAAAACGCATCATACTATTTCGTGATGGGAAAATCGAGCGTGACGAACCGGTAACGAATCGACGAATTGGAAAGCGGGAAGCGGAGGTTTTACAATGAAATTTCTCGAAAGCATAAAAATCTCCTTAAACAGCTTACGAACCAATGTACTTCGTTCCATTTTAACGATGCTAGGTATTATAATTGGTGTTTCAGCAGTTATATCCATGGTTGCGATTGGAGAAGGAGCATCTGCAAACGTTGCTGCGCAGGTTAATAGTCTAGGAAGCAATTTGCTTATTATTACATCAGGACAAGCGCAGCAAGGAAATGTTCGATTAGGAGCTGGATCGTTGCAAAACTTGAGCATAGATGATGCGAAGGCATTAGAAGGTAAGGATGGCATTAGCGCAGTATCAGCTTTTGCAAGTAAACAAGGGCAAGTTGTCTATAAAAATCAAAGTTATTCGACTACAATTGAAGCTGGATCAGATTCGTATGCGGATATTCGAAACTTGACGATTCGTTCCGGACGATTCTTTTCCCGCTATGAAGTACAAGGAGAAGCAAATGTAGCCGTACTTGGTCCACAGGTCGTAGCCAATTTATTTGGCAATGAGAACGCGAATCCGATTGGACAAACGATTGAGATTAATAATTTGCCGGTTACTATAATTGGTGTTCTGCAGAGCCAAGGAAGCCAAGGATCAACAAATAACGATGATCGTATTATTGTTCCGATAACAACTGGTATGAATCGCTTATTTGATCAATCGAAAGTTCGCTCTATTTTCGTATCAGCAACTTCTGCTGATAAAATGGATACAGCACAGTTTCAAATCGAGCAAACCTTGCGTTCGCAGCATCATCTAACTCCAAAAAGTGATGATGATTTCCAAATCAGTTCACAAACGCAAATTTTAAGTACGGCGCAAGGAGTTACATCTGTAATGACAGCATTATTATCTGGTATTGCCGCTATTTCCCTTGTAGTTGGCGGAATTGGAGTCATGAACATCATGCTCGTTTCAGTAACGGAACGTACACGGGAAATCGGCATCCGAAAAGCAGTTGGGGCAACAAGAGGAGCCATCCTGCAGCAGTTTCTAATTGAAGCTGTAACACTTAGTGTATTAGGTGGACTTATTGGAATCGGGCTTGGAATCGGTGTAGCGGATTTACTTACGAAGGTAGGCAATATCGCAACGTCCATCACCCTTGCTCCTATTCTATATTCATTTGGAACGTCTATTCTCGTTGGAATCGTATTTGGAGTATATCCTGCAAGAAAAGCTTCTAAATTGAATCCAATCGAGGCGCTGCGTTATGAATAATAGGGGATATTAACAATAGATAGTAGTAAAAACGGGAATGACCTATATTGGAGTCATTCCTGTTTTTTTTATTGAGTAACAATATAGTTGTTTCATTCAACCATATCTTATGGTGAACTTTTTGGGCCTTGTGGTAAACTATGATACGGTTATGGTATTGCAAAAAGTAAAATGAATAGGAGAAAAGAAAATGAAAGATTTAAAATCACCAGAAAATGAATTAATAAAAGCAGAAAAAACAGCGCTTGTAGTGATAGATTTGCAAAATGGAATTGTAAACAGAGAACATTCCCCTTATACTGGTGCGCAGGTTGTTCAGAATGCGAGCAGATTAGTGAGTGCATTCACGGAGAAGGGCGCATTTGTAGTTCTTGTAAGAGTCTCATCTGTTGATGGAAAAGATATGTTAAAGCCAAATACAGATTTAAAAATCAACCCGGTACAATTACCAAAAGGCTGGGATCATTTCGTACCCGAATTAGAAAATATGAACAATGTTCATGAGATCACCAAACGACAATGGGGAGCATTCTATGGTACTGACCTTGACTTACAGTTACGTCGCCGTGGAATTGATACGATTGTACTATGTGGTATTTCGACTGGAATTGGTGTTGATACTACAGCTAGAGAAGCATATCAACATGGCTATAAGCAAATCTTCGTAGAAGATGCAATGACAGCTTCAACAAAAGAAGAGCATGATTATGTTTGTAAATACATCTTCCCTAGGATCGGTCAGATTCGGACAAGCAAACAAATGGTTGACCTTTTTGATAATAACTAAATCCATTATTCAGCAGATTACAGCCACAGAAGCCTACGAGATTCCCCTTTTTTATTAACTCTTTTTTTTATATGGTCAGTATTACAGCGTCAATACATAAGCAGATGATTTGTAATACGTAATAGAACTGAATAAAAGAATAGCGATATAAGCCAAAATAAGTGTATTAGGTAGGTTTCTAAAACGGGGTGAAATGATGCAGAACTACTTCCAAAAGGATTATGCTTATGGTCCTTTTCAAATGTTTTCAAAAGAACATCTTGTAACATTAGTAGTTATTGGTTTGCTTTGTGTAGGTGTATTCGCTTTACGTAACTTATTTCAAAGGAGCAAATGGAATCGTTTATTTTGTTACTCATTAGCCTTCCTATTAATTCTTGCGGAAATAGGTTATCATGTTTGGCTGTTTTATTTTCATATTTGGTCCCTTGGCTTATCTTTACCTCTTCATCTAAGCGACATTTCTATTTTCCTTGCGATTATTATGCTACTAACAAAAAATTTCCGTATTTTTGAATTTTTATATTTTGCCGGGATAGGCAGTTCCATACAAGCACTTCTAACGCCAGACCTAGGTATCTATTCCTTTCCGCATTTTCGCTATCTTGAATTTTTCGTTTCTCATGGCGGCGTTATTCTTGCCTGTATTTTTATGCTAGCGGTCGAGAAGTACAAACCGACATTTCTCTCTCTATGGATAAGCTTGCTTATTGTGAATTTGTACGCTGGATGTGTATTTTTAATTAATAAGGAAGTAAATGGAAATTATATGTATTTAATGAGAAAACCTGAGATTTCTTCTATTTTGAATTATCTCGGTCCGTGGCCATGGTATCTTTTGTCGGTAGAAGGAATCTTACTGATTAGTTTTTTGCTCCTATATAGTCCAATTTGGATCATTCGGAAAGTTAGATAGTTGCATACGTTTAATTTTCGTCTGAAGAAGGAAGTCATGCATAGTATGTATAAATACACCACTAATAAGTGGTGTATTTTTGTTGATAATTTGTAGGTTGTTACAATGCTAAAACATGCATTCGATTCAAGGGAATAAAAAAGAAAGGAGTGAAAATGTTGGAACAAAAACCTATCTATTTTGATGGAAGTATTAAGATTGACTTTAGTACAAATAATGAAATTACCGTAACAAAATCATTCGAGATTACGGATGAAATAAGAAGGAGAATGAGTGGGAATCCTTATGAGGTTAAGTATTAAATGACTAGTTTTTTAAATAGAACTGACGAACTATCAAAGGGCTCATTTCGAGCTCTCTTTTTCTTTTTTTCGCATATTATTTATGATTGGATTCGGTTTTACTTTTCGATAAATACTATTGTATCTTGACGCAAAATTCAGTGAATTATATAATTTATGTGAGTACTCACTCACAATTTTGAGGGGAGCGAATAGAAATGGATTCTTCAATTAAGATTGATCATGTTAGCAGACATTTTGGAAAAAAGATCATTTTAGAAAATATTGATATGGAAATCGAGAGAGGACAAATTTATGGATTAATCGGACCTTCAGGAGCAGGAAAAACTACAATAGTAAAACTAATTGTAGGAATGGACAAGGCAAATGCTGGTGAGATTTATGTAATGGGTAACAAAATGCCTAACCTTAAAGTTTTACAGGAAATCGGATATATGGCGCAATCGGATGCTTTGTATGCAACTTTAACAGCTGAAGAAAATTTGAAGTTTTTCGCTTCGCTTTTTAAACTAAATAAACAAGAACAGAAATCTCGGATTGCCTATGCATCAGGTGTTGTAAATCTTACGAATGAATTATCAAAAAAAGTATCTGCATATTCTGGGGGAATGAAACGCCGTTTATCTCTCGCGATTGCATTGATTCAGGATCCTGCTATTCTTATTTTAGATGAGCCTACAGTTGGAATTGATCCAGAATTAAGAAAAGCAATTTGGGAAGAGCTGAAACGTTTGAAAGAAGAAAAAGGAAAAACGATTATTATTACAACGCATGTTATGGATGAGGCTGACAAGTGCGACAATCTAGCCATGGTTCGTGAAGGGCGTATTATTACAAGTGGATCACCAGAGGAATTAAAGGCTTTATATAAGGTAAACAGTTTAGAGGAAGTATTCATGCAGGCTGGAGGTGTAAATCAATGAGAACAGTAGCCTTAATCAAACGAATCATTTTAGAAATGGTAAGGGATAAACGTACATTGGCTTTATTGTTTTTTGCCCCTTTGTTAGTTTTATCACTTATGTACTTTATTTTTAACAGTACCACCGCGAATCCAACATTAGGTGTATCAAATATTGATAATCATCTTGTCCAAACGTTGCAAAATGCCAACATTGATGTAAAGCAAGAAAGTACCGTAACCGCTGATACTGTTAAAAAAGAAGGCCTGGATGGAATCCTGCAAATGGAAGATGGCAAGTTCAAATTGACATTGAAAAATGATGATCCCTCCACTGCCAAAGCATTGCAGATGAAGATTACACAAGCTATAGCTTCTCAAGCACAAGCTGCCCAAAATGTGAATATGGTTCAAGCAAATATAAAACAACCAAGCATTGACACACACTATGTGTATGGAAGTAAAGATACTACATTCTTCGATGTATTAGGTCCTGCACTCATTGCATTCTTTGTATTTTTCTTTGTGTTTCTTATATCAGGAATTGGTTTGTTACGTGAACGTACGACAGGTACGTTAGAGCGTTTAATGGCTACGCCAATTCGCAGAATGGAAATTATATTTGGCTATTTAATCGGGTACGGAATATTTGCTGTTATTCAAACGATTATCGTTGTTCTATATGCAGTAAAGGTTCTTGATATTACATTGGTAGGTTCTGTATGGAATGTAATTTTAGTAAACCTGATTGTAGCTTTTGTAGCGTTATCATTAGGTATACTCTTATCTACCTTTGCATCTTCTGAATTTCAAATGATACAATTTATACCACTAGTTGTCATCCCACAAGTATTTTTTGCAGGAATTTTTCCGCTAAATGGAATGGCCGCTTGGTTGGTTTCGTTAGGAAAAGTGATGCCACTGTACTATGCTGCTGATGCTATAAAAGGAGTCATGTACAAAGGTGAAGGATTAGGTGATATAAGTAGGGATATAATGACACTTCTCCTATTCGTGGTTGTATTTATCACCTTAAATGTATTTGTCATGAAAAAATATCGAAAACAATGATCAAGGTCAAACCTTTATACGAAGGTGGTGAACGAAATGTCGGAAAATATTTTAGATAAAATCATTTCGCAGACAAAATTATCAAAGAAAACGACGGATAAGCAAAAGAAAATAGAAGAAACAGCTATTAAGATGTTTGCAGAAAAGGGCTATGCTAACACATCAACGAGTGAAATTGCAAAAGCATCAGGAGTTGCAGAGGGGACCATCTTTCGTCATTACGGAACGAAAGATAATCTATTACTTTCCGTATTACTTCCCTTTATAAAAGAGTTAATGCCAGCATTAATGCAAGAAGTAATAGATGAATTTTCACCAAAGAAATTTGATAGTTTTGAAATGTTTCTTAGAGAATTATTAAAAAATCGAATGAAATTTATAAAAGAAAACAGAGAAATTTTCAAAATATTAGTAAAAGAACTGTTGTATCGTGATGATCTACGTAAGGAATTTCTATCCTTTGTAAATAAGGATATCTTTCTGTTCATAGGGAATGTAGTTGATACATTCAAGGAACAAGGAGAGTTGAAAAAACTTCCTACATTAACCATTATGAGAATGCTCGGAACTTTTATAGGAGGATATTTCACATCACGATTTATCTTTCTTCCTGATGATTATATCGCTGAAGATGATGTTGAAATCGAGTACATGGTTGGATTTATTATGAATGGTTTGAAAGCGTAGTTTGGAATCTGTTTTTTAGATATGTAGAGTCTTTTTTTCATTTGTAAACAATAAGGGAGCTCTTCAAAGTATTGAAATACTTTGGAGAGCTCTTCTCTTTTAGAGGATTATTAAGGTTTCACGTTTTGACTTTTACGTGATTCTGCTTGTGCATTTTGTTGTTTTACTTCTTGTACATTTGTTGCTGTTTCAGGAGCAAACTCTGTAAGATAGGATTGAGATCCACTTTTTGCTTGTGCAGATTGAGCATTCTGTTGTTTTACTTCTTGCACATTTGTCTCTGATGCAAATTCAGTTGCATATGTTCCTTGTGCAGATTGAGCATTTTGCTTGCGTACTTGTTGTATATCAGTACCAGCAGATGTTTTGTTCATTTGATTTTGGTTCATTATTATCACCTCCACACAAATAATTTGTCCAGTAGGAGGGGAAATACATACGGTAAATAATTGTATTTTTACCACTAATAACTCCAGAGATTCTCCTGTTTGAAAACGCCGTTTTTACCAACAAATCTGAGTACATAAATAATTTCTATGCTATCTCCAATGTATTTTCATGGGGGTTAAAGAATATGTATAGGAAGGTATATTTTGATAAGGGGAGGATCGTAGCGCATGAAGGTGGAGTCTGAAATCGAGCGAATTGTGAATGTATTAAGTAATGATCAATCTCCGGATGGATCATGGCGCTATCCGTTTGAGACCGGTATTTCTACAGACAGTTATATGATCATCTTATTGCGAACATTGGAAATTAATGATGAAGAATTAATCAAGTCCTTAGTAGAAAGAATTAGCAGTAGACAGGAGCGCAGCGGATCATGGAAGCTATTTCGTGATGAGGAGGAGGGAAATGTATCTGCTACGATTGATGCATATTATGCTCTTCTTTATTCAGGATATCGAAATAAGCATGAAAAGGAAATGCAAATGGCAAGACAATTTATCCTATCTAAGGGCGGAATTACGAAGGCTCAAATGTTAACAAAAATGATATTAGCTATAACAGGGCAATACGCCTGGCCAAGTGATTTCTTTATCCCCATTGAAGTAATGCTCCTTCCGCGTTCATTTCCGGTCAACTTTTTTGATTTGTCTGTGTACACAAGATCGAACCTTGCTCCGATTTTGATTCTTGCCAACCATCGATTTAGCATGAAAACAATACATTCTCCGGATTTATCTGACCTGTTACAGGAGAGGAAGATGACCATTATTAAAGATTTAGATTTGAATGAAGAGGCCAGATGGCATTCATTTATAACAATGATTATGCAAGGGATTCAAACACTTCAAGGTATTCCCGAAGAGCTTCATGAAAACGCTGAAAGACGAGCAGAACAATATATGGTAGAGCGAATTGAGCCAGACGGAACGTTATACAGTTATTTTAGCTCAACTTTTCTAATGATATTTGCCTTACTAGCTCGGGGCTATTTGAAAAGTCATCCGGTTATTACCCGTGCAGTGCAGGGATTAAAGTCGATGGTTTCTCGAATTGACGGGAACCTTCATATCCAGTATACGACAGCAACCATTTGGAACACAGCTTTAATCAGTTATGTCTTGCAAGAAGCAGGCGTTCCTTCTTCATCAAAGGTCATTCAAAAATCGAATCAATATTTACTTTCTCGCCAACATAATAAATACGGTGACTGGGCGATTCATAATCCAAATATACAGCCAGGTGGTTGGGGATTTTCAAACATTAACACGATTAACCCTGACGTGGACGACTCAACTGCTGCACTAAGAGCGATTCGAACATTTGCAACAGAACAGACTCTTTATCAAAAATCATGGGACCTTGGAATCAAATGGGTTATTTCCATGCAAAACAGAGACGGTGGATGGCCTGCATTTGAAAAAAACGTTGACAAACAATTTCTTACATCGTTGCCTATTGAGGGCGGGGAAGACCTACTAATTGATCCTTCGACAGCTGATTTAACGGGAAGGACATTGCATTTTTTAGGAAGCAGCACACGATTGAACTTGCATCATCAAATGATCAAACGTGGAGTAGACTGGCTTCTGCACAATCAAAAAGAAGACGGTTCTTGGCATGGACGATGGGGAATATGTTATCTTTATGGGACTTGGGCAGCCGTAACAGGCATGTCCGCTATTGGAATGTCATCGGATCGTCCCGCCATGCAAAAGGCGGTGAAATGGCTATACGAAATCCAGAATGCGGATGGTGGATGGGGAGAATCCTGTAAAAGTGATTTAGAAAAAAAGTATGTACCATTAGGAGTGAGTACACGTACGCATACTGCATGGGCGCTAGATGCCTTACTTGCTGCCTCAATGAAAATTTCACCTGAAATCGAACGGGGTGTAAAGTTTTTAGTAGACAAAAAGCAGGAAGATTGGACGACTAACTATCCAAAAGGAAGGGGAGTAGCAGGAGCGTTCTATATCCATTATCATAGTTACGAGTATATTTGGCCGTTATTGGCATTAGCTCATTATAAACAGAAAATGAATGAATAAATTCATCGTACGTTATTGAAACCATCGATAAAGTTTCCATAATAGAAGCATGAAAATTATGTATCCGAAAAAGGAATAAGAATGATGCCATGCATCGCTATGGGTAAACCATCCTACATTCTCCGTAATTTGTTCGGAAATACTTATACAAAGTCCAATCAAAACGATAAATAGGATTCTTGAAAATGTATCCAATATGTTTGCAATCCATAAAAAGAGCGTAGTAAAAATAGGCAATATCAATAATGTAAAAGCAACATTAATGGTAAATATATTTGGGAATGGTCTTACTGGAAAGGCATACAAGTGCCTCCCGACAAACAATAAGTCTAAATACGTTCCGATGAAACAAGAGAAAATAATAGTAGCTACAAAGGCCTTACTCGTCGTCTGCTTCTTCTCGGAGTAGGATATTTTTTTTTGCGAGAATGGCAAGTTCAATTTTTTCAAGCGTTTTGCAGTATTCATCATAAATCTCCCCATCTGTATGATCTCCCTTATCGATTAAGTAGTCAATGATGCGCCAATCTTCGAACCAGTCTACGCTTTCCGCCTCTTCATGATTCAGATCTTTCCACGCGTATAGTAATTGCGGACTATATAAACGATCTGCGCCTTTTCTTAACTGGCATTTTTTTATCCGTCGTTTATAAAATGCGCGGGAGAAGGATTCGTTTACATCATTAAACAAATGCTGCCAGTAGTCTTTTCGCGAACCGGTATGTGGATGATCCTGTGCCCAATCGACTACTCCTGTTAAGATGTTCTTACGGCGAAACAGCAGCGAGTATAGTCGCTTGCCGAGCAAAATCCGTTCATGAAGGGAGGTGAAATGCGTCATCGTATCACCGACTAGCATCGTCTCTTGTTCGGTTTTATCTTTATAGAATGGAAAAAGAATATGATTAAAACGAAAAAAATCATAAAGTTTAAATCCCATACTATTTAGTACGGTCTTTTTAAAATGGGCATTTTGAACGATCCTTTTTTCTAAATAGCTTTGTTCATTAATAACAGTTGCAATAGCTAATGTATAGGGGTCGCCTGTTCTCCAAAAATGGTTCCACATCGTTTCCATAAACGTGGATACATTGAGTATAGGTAGAAGATGAAACAGTTTTTTGGATCGTTTGATACTTTGTTCATATAATAAAAATTGTGGAAACACATCCTGGAAGATTAACCAATTTCCTCGTTCTAAAAACGAAAAGAAGGTAAGTTGATCTTGTTCGGACAAGAGTTTAGTATATAACTCACCTTTTAAATCTGTCATATTCCAACCGCCATTACGCGATACCATATGTCCTAGTAGTGCCCAATGTATTTCTGGATGGCGGATATAAAACTGATAATAAGCTTGCGTTCGCGTCACATTATTTTTGTTGTGTTGTCTTGTTTGTTCTTTAATTGTATGAATGAGCATTCTCTCTTCATCCGTTAACTCCCACATTTCTACAGAAGTTTGTTTATTTCTCCCTTTTTTCTTTAATTCATTTTTTACATCTAATAGAGAATGTGAAGTCGTGCTAGAAAAGCTGTTCCAATTTTTTCTCCGGCCGCTTTGGTGCATCCATCTTCCTCCCACTTCATGGCGAATACGTTATTGTAGCAGCCATTACGTGATTTCAATCTTTTCATTTACAGATCGTCTACCATCATTCTATTACGAATGTTAGGAATAAATGATGAACGTTTTTTTGTTGTGTAAGAGAGAAGGAAAAATAATGAATACTGCGGAAATATAACAAATGGTATCATAAATGGTTTAACCCTTAGCGAAAAAATGAAAACGCATTCAAGTGTGAAACAATGATTGCCTGCTCATTCTAAATGATCACATCAAGTATTTTAAAATTATGAAAAAGTGTGGTGGAGGTATGATAATCAAAAGTAATTTGGTAGAAAACTTGCACGTACATGAGGATGGCACCATTTACATAGATGACGACCGCTCGATTTTAATTTCCATTTCCGCATTTGGGACACTTAGAAGAGATTTAATTAAAAACATTGGGAATGAGAGGATGAAAGGCTTTTTAATCCGCTATGGCTGGGAGCTTGGTCAGCAAGATGCAAAAAGAATCCAAAAGCAGAATTTGAATTCAATCAGAGAAGTGATTGAATATGGTCCCATTCTACATACGATGAAAGGACATGTAATAGCAAAGTCTACAAAACTTGAAGTGAAATCAGAAAATGAGAAAATATCGATACATATGGAGGGAACCTGGAAGAATTCCTATGAGGCGAAAGAGCATCTTAGGCAGTTTGGTCTTTCGGAAACACCCGTTTGCTATACGTTAATCGGATATGCGAGTGGATATCTTTCTTATATTTGCAAGCAGACGGTTATTTTTAAAGAATTATCCTGCCATGCAGCGGGTAGCAATGAATGCAATTGGGTGGGAAAATCACTTGATTATTGGAATGGAGAAGTCGATCATGAACTTCAATTTTATAAGGAGTCACCAATCGTAAAAGAATTGGAAGAGACTTATGAAAAACTTCTGGAGGAACGGAATAATCTCACGAAAACGAATACCATCCACACAAAATTAACAGAGGAGATTTTAAAAGGAAACGATCTGGAATCTATTGCAAATGTCGTTTACGATGCCATATCTATACCTGTATTAGTTGAGGATATGAAACATAAACTGCTAGCGAATGCAGGCCTTTCCTCTTCGAAATTAAAGGATATAAATGAAGAATTTGATAATCAGAAGCTGATGACGGAACAAAATAGACAAGTTTATTATCAAACAAAGCTCATAAAATTAGACCATCACAGTCGGCTGATTACCCCTATATTCTTGCAAGGAAAAATTATTGGGTATTGCTCTTTTATTTATATAGATCATCAAACCATTGATTTGAATACTCATCAAATGATAATAGAACGTATATCTTCTGTTTGTTCCCTTTTTCTTTTGAATGAGAAAACAAAGTTCATAGCAGCGCAGCGAATGAAGGGGCATTTTCTTGATGAAATTTTGAGGGGGGAACAAACGGAAGATGAAATCATAAGACGCGGCAGTTTTATTCATCTCGATCTCACTGAGCCTTATTGGATTATCACAGTTACCTATCAAAATCAGGAAAATAATTTAAAAAAAGAGCTGGCCTTTCATGAAGAGGTGCTTGAAGCAACTTCTAGATATTTTACAAACAAAAATATAATAATAGGCCACCGTGCTAGCAGTGTTGTTTTGCTCGTTATGAAAAGCTACATCTATCAGGAAGGAATTGAAAGCTTCTGTAATCAATATTTGCGTTTTCTTTCCGATACTTTTCTTTCCACTCATTTTCGTGCAGGTATTAGTAAAGAGGCGGATCAAATTGGAAAGGCTGCGGACACTTATAATGAAGCACTTACAGCTTTACGAATGACAACAGGTACTAACAAGGTTATGTCGTTTGACATGCTAGGTGTTATCGGTCCGTTAATTAATCAAAATAATAAAAATGAGATACAACGAATTGCTAGGCATATACTGGAACCACTGATAGAGAAGTTTGATAGTAAAAGCTTAGATTTACTAAAAACTCTTTACGTCTTTCTTTTAAACGGAGGAAATTTGGAACAAACAGCTGCTGATATCACTTTGTCACTTAGCGGCTTACGATATCGCCTTTCTAGAATTGAAAGCTTACTTGGCAAGGATCTCAGAAATCCCTTTTATAACCATCAGTTATTATTATCAATCCAGTCTTTAATTCTTACAGGTGCATTAGTGCTTGATAATATATAGATGAAAACCACTTGCATTGTATGGAATTTCCCTTTTAGGACCTCATCATTGAGGCCTTTTTATTTTTCCCTCAAGAAATACTAACAGAAAATGATAGAAAATTCTTATATTTCAAACAATTCGTGTTGTTGTTTGAAATTCGATAAATTCGTAACATGGAATCAAGCAATACTTTTCAAACTTTCTAAAAAATGGGATGAGATTAGGGGGAGAAGAATGTTAAACGGAAAAGAGTATTTGGAAAGTTTACAAGATGGAAGAGAAGTGTATTTAAATGGAGAGAAGATCAAGGACGTAACAACTCACCCAGCTTACCGAAACTCTGCTCGCTCGTATGCCAGAATGTATGATGCTCTTCATGATGAGGAATTTAGCAAAACTTTGATAACCGAAACAGAATATGGAGATAAAACACACAAATTCTTTAAAACGCCGAAAACTGCACAAGACCTTGTTGAATCAAGAGATGCAATCGCAGGGTGGGCGAAATTAAACTACGGTTTTATGGGACGAACCCCTGATTATAAGGCCTCATTTACTGCACATTTGAATGCCTACGCAGACTATTACGAAGGATTTGAGGACAATGCAAGGGCTTGGTATAGAAAAGCATCAAAAGATGTTCCATTTATCAATCATACGATAATAAATCCACAAGTAGATCGCTCGAAGCCTCTCCATGAAAATAAAGATGTATTCGTTCGTGCCGTTGCTGAACGTGATGACGGAATAATTGTAAGCGGTGCCAAAATGGTTGGTACAGCAGCTGCCCTTACTCATTATAATTTTGTATCTAACTATGGGCCGATGGATTTAGGAGATGGTGATCAAAGCCACGCACTTATTTTCTTCGTACCGATGAATGCACCGGGAGTGAAAATGATTAGCCGTCAGTCCTATGAATTACAGGCAGCAATGACGGGTTCACCATATGACTATCCGCTCTCAAGCCGTTTTGATGAAAATGACGCGGTTATTGTATTAGATAACGTATTGATTCCATGGGAAAATGTTCTGACTTATAAAAATGTGAATGTAACGAATAAATTCTTTGTTGAAACGGGTTTCTTTAATCGTTTTACCTTCCATGGCTGTACACGTTTTGCAGTAAAGCTTGATTTTATGGCAGGACTCTTGCTGAAAGCTACCGAGGGATCAGGCACAAATAAATTTAGAGGAGTTCAAGCAAATATTGGAGAAGTGCTCGCCCTTCGCAACATGTTTTGGGGATTAACAACAGCAATGGCTACAGAGCCGGAGTTTGGAAGAAACGGAGTAGCGATTCCTAACGGATTCTACAGCAATGCTTACCGTGTGCTAGCTCCTATGACTTGGGTTAGAGTCAAGAATATTTTTGAACAGGTTATTGCTGGAGGATTAATCCAATTACCTTCTAGTGCGAAGGATTTCTTAAATCCAGAGCTCAGACCTTATCTTGATAAATACTATCGCGGAACTGGCATTGATGCCGAGGAACGAGTGAAATTAATGAAGATGATCTGGGATGCAATTGGTTCAGAGTTTGGAGGACGTCATGAGCTTTACGAAGTTAACTATGCAGGAAATTCCGAAAATATACGCTTAGAGGCATTGAAGCATGCAGAAGGTACAGGAGCAGCAGCCTTATTTAAATCATTTGTTGATTCTGCATTAAGTGACTACGACTTAAGCGGCTGGACAAATGACACTTGGATGAATGCATCCGAAAAAGAAACCATTAAACAATAAAAGGAGAATCCACTATGGATGATCGTACGTTTAGAAGTGCAATGGGGAAATTTGCTACAGGAGTAACAGTCATTACAACAGAAGTGGATGGAAATGTACATGGGATGACTGCGAACGCTTTTATGTCTGTCTCCCTTCATCCAAAGTTAGTTGTTGTTTCAATTGGCGAGAAGGCACATATGCTTGAAAAAATAAAAAAGAGCAAAAAATACGCAGTAAATATTTTGTCAGCCCAGCAGCAGGAGTTATCCATGATTTTTGCTGGACAAATAAAAGAAGAGAGAGAAGTTCTTTTTGATACATTAAACGGACAGTCTGTGCTAAAAGGAGCTCTCGCTCAAGTAACATGTGACGTCATAGGTGAACATGTAGAAGGAGATCATACCCTCTTTATCGGTAAAGTAACAGATATTCACCTTGAAGATCATGAACCATTACTATTCTTTAACGGAAAATATCGTTCCTTGCTTGCAGATGAGATTGTTTCGTAAAGGAGAGGGCTTACTTGGAAGTTATTCATGTCAACAACCATGACCGCAATTCCCATCTCTCTATAGGTGAACCTTGTGTAATGGCTTTAGGATTTTTTGATGGAGTGCATTTGGGGCACCAACAAGTAATAAACACTGCTAAGAGAGTAGCCGATGAAAAACAGCTGCCGCTCGTGTGTATGAGTTTTTACCCGCATCCGAAAGAAGTTCTCACAAAAGGTAGGAAAACAGTGCAATATTTAATGCCGATGGCAGATAAACAAAGAGTGTTACGAAAACTAGGTGTTACGAAATTTTATATTGTTCAATTTGATCCTAAATTTGCGTCCTTATCTCCAAAGCAATTTGTACACAAGT
Organism: Ectobacillus polymachus; assembly: GCF_048159605.1. Classification (NCBI taxonomy): domain Bacteria; kingdom Bacillati; phylum Bacillota; class Bacilli; order Caryophanales; family Bacillaceae; genus Ectobacillus; species Ectobacillus polymachus. The sequence goes on from NZ_JBLREB010000001.1 coordinate 507,061, forward strand.
ATCTTCTTGATTTTGGGGTGACCCATGTTGTCGCAGGCTTTGATTTTACGTATGGCTGCCGCGGGGAAGGGCATATGGATCGAATGAAGGATGACGCTGACAATATGCTAGAAGTTATAAAGGTAAAGAAGGTTGAGCTTGAAGGTGAAAAAATTAGTTCAACTTTAATAAGAAAAGTGATTTGTTCAGGAAGAGTAGAGGAACTCCACCGTTATTTAGGAAACCATTATCAAATTGAAGGTAAGGTGTTTGCAAGTAACGGTGCAGCTATGGTTCAAGTGAAGCCAGGTTATCTCCTCCCTGCCCCAGGTATGTATGAGGTAACAATTTCGAATAGGAAGAAGACATGGAAGCAAGAGGCTTTCGTCATACATGAACAAGGTACATGTAGGTTACATCTATCCGAAAACAGTTCTTTAGTAGTCAGACAAACGATTCGTATTGGATGGATAAAACGATTACAGCCTGAAGTGGTTATTCCTTTGGAGTATTCATCTCGGAAGGTACATTCTGAGATCGTATCCTAATCATCTAACAATCTATCTTTTAAAAAGAAATAGATTACTAACAATAAAAAACTAGGAGGTTTTATTATGACAAATTTTGATGTTGCCCAATTAGCTCATGTGGAATTGTATTCACCAAAGCCAGAAGAAACGCTTAAATTTTTTACGCAAATTCTAGGATTACAGGTGACAGCTACGGAAGGACAATCTGTATATCTTCGAGCGTACGAAGACTTCTATCATCATACTTTAAAGATTACGGAAGCAAAGGAAGCAGGTATGGCACATACTGCTTGGAGAGCAAGTTCAGAAGAAGCTCTCTATCGAAGAGCGCAATCTATTGAAAAGAGCGGGTATGGAAAGGGGTGGATCGAGGGTGATCTCGGTCATGGACAAGCTTACCAATTCCAATCACCTGATGGCCATAATATGGAGATTCTTTGGAATGTTGATTATTTTCAAGCTCCAGAAGATCAAAAGACAAAGCTAAAAAGCCGTCCTCAAAAACGTCCAAATATAGGAGTACCTGCAAGACGACTGGATCATGTTAATTTAATGTGCAGCGACGTTACGAAAAATAAGAACTTTATGGCAGATCAATTAGGATTTAAACTTCGTGAAAATATTGTGTTAAACGATGAAACAGAAATCGGTGCATGGATGAGTATTAGCCCGCTCGTACATGAAGTAGCACTGATGGCGGACAGAAGCGGAGGGAAAGGACGTTTCCATCACATCGCTTACTGGTATGGATACCCGCAGCATTTAATGGATATCGCTGATTTACTAGTTGAAAATGATATTGTGATTGAAGCTGGACCAGGAAAACATGGCGTTAGCCAAGCATACTTTATGTACGTATTTGAACCAGGTGGAAACCGTGTCGAGTTGTTCGGAGATAGCGGTTACCTCATTTTTGATCCAGATTGGAAACCAATTACATGGAGAGAAGATGAGCTTGAGAAGGGTATTATTTGGTACGGTTCCCAGCTTCCAGAGGAGTATTTCTTATACGGGACTCCTGATATCGCAAAGGTAAACGCGAAATAAATGATCTCCTGTTTTAAAGGAGAAAACGGCATGATTGCAAGCGCATTCATGCCCGTTTCTCTTCAACAAAAACTAGTATACATGTTTGGAAAATAAATAGAAAAGGATCTAGATAGGGAGGTTTACAGGGTGAACATTCAAGAGGTCGCAGAGCGTTTATTAGAAGCAGAGAAGAATAAACAGCCAATAGATCCGTTAACAGACATATTTCCAGATATATCTGTAGATGAAGCATACTATATTCAACAACAGCAAATACGGGAGAAAGTAACAAATGGTGCTGTAATTGTTGGGAAGAAGATTGGATTAACGAGTAAAGTGATGCAGAATATGTTTCAAGTAAATGAACCGGATTACGGACATATTCTAGACGATATGGTACACCTTGACGGAGACACACTTTCACTAGATGAGCTTGTTCAGCCGAAGCTGGAGTTTGAGATTGCCTTTGTGCTGAAAAAGGAGCTAACAGGACCAGGTGTTACCATTCTCGATGTTGTAGAGGCTACAGATTATATTGCACCTGCTTTCGAAGTAATCGACAGTAGAATCAAAGATTGGAAGATTCGTTTTGAAGACACCGTTGCAGATAATGGTTCATCAGCCAAGGTTATTATCGGCGGTAAGCCAACACGACTAGAAGATGTTGATTTACAACATATTGGCATGGTGGTGTATAAAAACGGGAAATATTTAGATTCGGCAACAGGAGCCGCTGTTATGGGAAACCCAATTCGTGCCGTCGCGTGGTTAGCGAATGCACTTGGAAAATATGATATTTCACTGCACGCAGGTGAAATGGTATTATCAGGAGCACTATCAGCAGCAGTACCGATTGAACATGGTGATACATTTACAGCTGAATTCGCCCATATCGGAACGGTTTCTGCTTCATTCAATAAAAAGGGGGAATAAGCAATGAGTAAATGTAAAGTTGGAATTATTGGTTCTGGAAATATTGGAACAGACTTAATGTATAAAATCGAGAGAAGTGAATGTTTGGAAATGAGTGTCATGGTTGGTATCGACCCGACCTCAGAAGGTATGAAGCGTGCCAAGGAACGAGGCTATCATGTTATCTATAACGGAATCTACGGCTTATTAGAGCAGCAGGAGCTTGTCGATATTGTTTTTGATGCTACAACAGCAAAAGCGCATGAGGACCATAGTAAATTACTTACAGCACTCGGGAAAAAAGTAATTGATCTGACGCCAGCAGCTATTGGTCCGTTCGTTGTTCCTTCAGCCAATTTAGAGGAGCATTTGGATGCACCAAACGTAAATATGGTAACGTGCGGAGGACAGGCAACCATTCCAATCGTTTATGCTATCAATCGAGTTTGTCCGGTTGAGTATGCAGAAATTGTGGCTACCGTTGCAAGCAAAAGTGCAGGACCTGGAACAAGAGCAAATATTGATGAATTCACGAGAACAACTGCTCGTGCTATTGAGAAAATTGGCGGTGCGAAAAAAGGGAAAGCAATTATTATTTTAAATCCGGCAGAACCGCCGATTATTATGAGAGATACGATTCATGTGCTTATAGAAGAAGGAAAAGAAGAAGAAATAACTGCTTCTATTGAAAAAATGATTCATTCTGTTCAAGAGTATGTTCCTGGGTACCGGATGAGGGGAGAACCAGTATTTGACGGAAAAAAGGTATCTGTCTTTATTGAAGTTGAAGGGGCTGGTGATTTCTTTCCACCTTACTCAGGAAATTTAGACATTATGACAGCTGCAGCAGCAAAAGTGGGAAATGAAATAGCGAAAAAAATGATTAAGTTAGGAGTAGGCCGATGACATCAGACATTCAAATTGTTGATGTAACGTTACGAGATGGAAGTCATGCGATGAAGCACGCATTTACGGAAGAACAAGTTCGTCAGGTAGCAAAAGGATTAGACCGGGCAGGAATTAAATATTTTGAGGTGTCCCATGGTGATGGACTTGGCGGTTCTTCCTTGCAATATGGCTTTTCCAAAGTAAATGAATTAAAACTAATAGAAGCTGCAGCAGAGGAATGCACCCAAGCCCAAATATCTGTGCTTCTACTGCCGGGTATTGGAATAAAAGAAGATTTGGAAGCTGCAGTAAAAGCAGGAGCGAAAATGGTTCGTGTAGCTACACATGTTACAGAAGCAGATGTTGCCAAACAACATATTGAACTCGGGAGAAATCTCGGAATGAAAACGGTTGGCTTTCTTATGATGGCTCATATGGCGCCAATCGAGAAGTTAGTAGAACAGGCAAAACAATTTGAAAGCTATGGAGCTGAAATCGTATATGTGACCGATTCGGCTGGTGCTTTATTGCCTCATGAGGTAAAAGAAAGAGTACAGGCGCTTAAGGATACTTTATCGTGCGAGATAGGTTTCCATGGACATAACAATCTATCACTGGCTATGGCAAATACAATAGCTGCTGTCGAAGCAGGGGCTACCTATATAGATGGAAGCTTACGTTGCCTTGGGGCAGGAAGCGGAAATACACAAACAGAAGTTATGGCAGCTGTTTTTGATCGTTTAGGCTACAAAACCGATGTGAAACTGTATCCGATTATGGACGTAGCCAATCAAATTGTTGCGAAATTTATGCCAAGGCCGCAGGAAATAACAGGATCTAGTTTAATTATGGGATATTCAGGTGTGTATTCTAGCTTTTTATTATTCACACAAGAAGCGGCGAAAAAGTTCAATGTCGATGAGCGTGATATTTTAGTAGAGCTAGGAAGAATGCAAGCTGTCGGAGGTCAGGAAGATCTTATTTATGAAGTTGCCAGAGAGATTGCAAGAAAGTAATCATAGAAAAGGTGATAGAACATGATTAAAACCGATGTTATTGACCATATTTCCTATGAGCTATATAAAGCAGAGCGGGATGGCTATGAGGTTGAAAAATTCGTCAACCAGTTTCCAGAGCTTGATGCTGAATTAGCGTATGAAATTCAAGATAAATTAATAGAAAGAAAGTGTACGGAAGAAAAAACGAAAATAGCTGGGCGAAAACTAGGATTAACAAGTCGTGCGAAGCAGGAAATGATGGGGGTCCATGAGCCGACATATGGTGTGCTGCTCGAGAACATGCAATTGCCTGAAGGAGAGCCTATCTCTATGAAACCCTTTATCCATGCGAAAATTGAGCCTGAAATTGCCTTTATTTTCGATAAAGAAGTGAAAGGGCCCATTGTTTCCGTAGCAGATATCTTGGCAGCAACTGCCTATATAGCCCCAGCAATGGAGATCATTGATAGTCGATATCGTAATTTTAATTTTACTCTTTCTGATGTTATTGCCGATAACTCTTCCTCCTCACGTTATATAGTAGGGGAAAAGCTTTATAGGGTCGATGATGTAGATTTACGCTTAATGGGTATGGTGTTTAAAAAGAATGGAGAAATTTTGGCCACAAGTACAGGGGCCTCTGTAATGGGTCATCCTGCAAGAGCGATTGCTTGGATGGCTACGAAATTAGTGAAAAGGGGTCAGAGCATTAAGCCTGGCGAGATTGTTCTAAGTGGTGCGCTATCTGGAGCTTCTTCATTCTCGCCTGGAGATCACTTCTCTGTCAGCTTTGACGGAATCGGTGTATTAGAAGCATCCTTTATAAAATAAATATTTCATTATTGAGAGGGGGGCAACACATGCCATTTATTCAAATCAATATATTACAAGGGCGGTCGCCTGAGAAAAAAGAACGATTAATACATGAAGTCACTCATCTTGTTGCGGAAGTATTAGAGTCTCCAGTAGAAAATGTCCGTGTGCTTATCCAGGAGATGCCGCCAGAACATTGGGGAATTGCAGGAGAATCCGTGAAAAAACGAAAAGAAAAAACAAAGGAGTGAAAGATGTGAAGCATGTACAAACGAATATGCGGGAAGTGAAACTCTTTATTGATGGAGAATATGTAGAATCTAGCAACAATTCTATGTTTGAAGTGAAAAATCCAGCAACACAAGAAGTCATTGCCCGTGTACACGAAGCTACATATGAAGATGTAGACCGTGCGTGCCGAGTGGCTAGACGAGCGTTTGAGGAAGGACCATGGCGTACGATGTCTGTAGAGGAGCGCTGTGCAAAAATTCGCCGAATGGCTGAAATTATTATTGAACGAAAAGAAGAATTGGCACGCTTAGAAGCATTGGATGTCGGAAAGCCATACCCTGTCGCACTTAATATGGAAATTCCAAGAGCCGCCCATAACTTAAAGTTTTTTGCGGACTTTATGGAGAAACAAGGCGGAGAAGTCTATCCGATGGGGGAAGAATATTTAAACTATACTCGTTATGAGCCTGTCGGAGTAGCTGCACTTATTACTCCTTGGAATCTCCCGTTTATGCTAACAACATGGAAACTAGGACCGTGCCTTGCATCAGGAAATACAGCAGTTATTAAACCAGCAGAGATGACACCTTTAACTGTATCCCTCCTAGGGGAAATCGCCAAAGATGCAGGAATCCCGGATGGAGTCGTGAATGTAGTGCAAGGATTTGGACCGAATTCTGCCGGAGAATTCATGACTACTCATCCAGATGTAGATCTTATCTCTTTTACAGGAGAAACGAGTACGGGAAAAGCAATTATGAAAAATGGGGCAGATTCGCTAAAGCGTGTTTCCTTTGAATTAGGAGGAAAGGCAGCAAATATCATATTTGAAGATGCGAATTTGGATAAAGCAATCCCTGTTTCTATTCAAGCAGCTTTCTTAAATTCAGGCCAAGTGTGTCTAGCTGGTTCCAGAATTTTAGTTCAGCGCTCTATCTTTGATGAATTTGTTGAGCGCTTTAAAAAGGCAGCAGCTGAACTTAAAGTAGGAGATCCGCAAGATATTTCAACGAATATGGGACCCGTTGTAAGTGAAGAGCACTACAAGAAAGTTACAAGCTATTTAGAAATCGCTAAGAAAGAAAATTCAACATTGGTGTACGGCGGAAAGCGTCCAAATCTTCCGGATTATTTAAAGGATGGCTACTACTTAGAACCTACAATTTATATCCAAGAGGATCCAAATGCACGAATTAGTCAAGAAGAGATTTTTGGACCTATTGTTACGTTAATTCCTTTTGACACAGAAGAAGAGGCGCTTGAAATTGCAAATGGAACCGAGTACGGATTAAATGGGGTAATCTGGACCGATAATTTACAGCAGGCACACCGTATATCTCACCACGTTCGTGCAGGAACCATCTGGGTTAACTGTTGGTTTGTTCGTGACCTCCGTGCTCCATTCGGTGGATTTAAGAAGAGCGGGATTGGACGAGAAGGTGGCCATCACAGTCTTGAATTCTTTACAGAAGCAAAAAATATTTGTATTGCATTGCAATAAAGTATCACAAATGAGAAATGCCCTGCTTTGTCGACAAAGCAGGGCGTTTTTCGTTATGTGTTACATACATCAGTTCTGCCGTTAAACTTCTGGTGAGATCCTGTTTTCCTCTTGTTTCCGCGCTCCTTTTACCGTTACCTCATCCGATTTCGCCGATACACCTTGGTTTTTCGCCGTTAAACACCTCGGTTTCGCCGTAACACCATCGATTTTCGCCGTTAAACACCTCAGTTTCGCCGTTAAACACCTCAGTTTCGCCGTTAAAACTATCTGATCCGCCGTTAACCTCTGTTTTTCCACTCTTATCTCTTTCCATATCCTTGTAGCAAGTATCGGTATGAGTTGTCTATTAAAATTGTTGCTTTTGTACCAATCACCTTTATTTAAATTTCAATTATAATGGGAAGAATCATCGGCTTTCTCTTCGTTTGGGTATATACATATTGTCCTATTGCTTTTTTAATTTGTTGTTTCATATTATTTCTTTGCTTTATATTCTCTTCTAGCAAGTTGTTAACTGTTGTTTTCACGATGCGATTCACATTTTTTAAGAGATCTTCGGAATCAGTTGTAATTACGAATCCACGAGAAATGGTATCAGGACCAGAAATCATTTTTTTATCTGATTTGCTTAGGGTTATTACAATTACCAGCATTCCATCTTCAGACAGCTGTTTACGGTCTCGCAGTATAATATTTCCAACATCACCTACACCCATTCCGTCTACGTAAGTATCTCCTGAAGGTATTTTCCGAGTTTGACGAGCTTTCTTGTTTTCAAAATCAACAACATCACCATTATTTATAATAAACGTATTTTCCTTCATGACTCCTACAGATTCTGCTAGCAAGCGATGCAGATGCAACATTCTAAATTCACCATGAACGGGAATTAAGTAGGTTGGTTTTATCAATGTAAGCATAAGTTTTAAATCTTCCTGATAGCCATGTCCAGAAACATGCATACCTGTTCGATTTGAAGGACCGTATATCACTCTTGCACCAAGTAGAAATAAGTTGTCCACGATTCGTGAAACACTTCGTTCATTCCCAGGTATTGGGGTTGCGGCAATAATAACGGTATCCTCAGGTAGGATGTCTACATCCCGGTAGTTAGAACTTGCAAGACGTGCAAGGGCAGCCATCGGTTCTCCTTGACACCCAGTACATAGGATTGCCACGTTTTCAGGAGGTAATTGCTTAATTTCTTGTGGTTCAATGAGCAGGTCATCAGGAATCTGCACATATCCGCGATTCATGGCAACAGAAACGACATTCACCATACTTCTACCAAGCAACGCTAGCTTTCGATTTGTTTTTAATGCTGCAGCAACGACTTGCTGAACACGATTCACATTCGAAGCAAAGGTAGAGATAACAATTTTCCGCTTAGCACTCAAGAAAGCTTCTTCAATATGGTTTCCTACGAGTCGTTCGGATGGGGTAGAGCCAGGACGTTCTGCATTCGTACTCTCTGAGATAAGAGCCAACACACCTTGCTCTCCAATTGCCGCCATTTTATGAATATCAGAATATTGGTTATTAACAGGAGTTAAATCAAATTTAAAGTCACCGGTATGTACGACATTTCCTTCTGGTGTATGTAAGACAATACCTAGACAATCAGGAATACTATGACTCGTTTTAAAAAAAGTAGTCCGAATTTCTCCAAACGTATGATTTGAATTTGAATCAATCTCAAACAATTTACTATCCCTTAAAAGTCCGTGCTCTTGTAATTTTAATTCAATTAATCCAAGGGTAAAACGTGTTGCGTAAATGGGTATATTCAATTTTCTTATAAAATAGGGAATCCCGCCAATATGATCTTCGTGTCCATGTGTAACAAGCAATGCTCTGATTTTTTCCTTATTATCCTCTAAGTAGGAAATATCAGGGATAATCAAATCGATTCCTAATAAGCTTTCATCAGGAAACTTAGCACCACAGTCGATAATTACGAGATCATTTGCATATTGAACCACATACATGTTTTTACCAATTTCATTTATGCCACCGAGGGCGAATATGGACAATACATTGTTATTTAAAGTCAAATTTATTTCCTCCTACAATTAATGCGTAATCGTAGTATTCCCTATTATGATTTGAATTAGAAGTCCTTGCAGTTAGTATGTGATTTACTTTTTTGATGATTTGATGCATCCATACCTGAATCCAGCCACACCTCATAAAAATGTAAATTTTTATATTCATTCCCATATTACGGTAGTAAAATAAAGTAGATTCAAAAAGTGGGAGAGGACGGTGAAAAAAACTCTAGTGTGAAGCTGACATTCCTGATTTGAACAAAAAGGATATACGACTGAAGATGATTATTATTGGTTTGCATAAGATTGTTTTCGTGACTTTTAATAATGTTTCAATGGAATTTTTACAAAAATAAATTACGAGAATAATAAAAAAGGTGGGGAATTATGAGAGTTGAATATGAGCTAAAAGAGGAAGATTTTCTTGCATTTCAGCTGTACTTTGTAAAACATTCAAAAACAGTACAACGATCTCTAATTCTACAACGTTTTCTTATTCCTATTTTGTTTATACTTGTTTCATTTTTCATATCCTATTCGACGCACAGTCCATTATTAAGCTTATTTCTCGTTTATTTTATCGCAGCTGTATTATGGATTATACTCTGGCCTAACTATTTTTACGGAATAATACGGAGAAGGACAAAGAAAATGCTGAGGGAAGGAAAGCATACAAATTTATTAGGTAAGTGTGTAGTAACGGTAACGGAAAAAGAAATTATTGAAGAAAGCCCTACAGAGCGATCTTCAGTACGATTAGCGTTAATTGACAAAGTAGAAGAAAATGATGATTATATTATTATCTTTTTGAACGCTATAAAGGCATGTATGATTCCCAAAAGATCTTTTCCAGATGAACAAAGTGAAAAAGATTTTATTGTGAGACTAAAAGAACTCTTACTTAAAGCAAAATAAAAGAGAAAAGGTGAAAACGCTGGAAATACAATTAATAAGAAATGCAACGCTTTTGGTTAATATAGATGGTAAAAAAATTCTGATAGACGCCATGCTTGGGGAAGTTGGTAGTATAAAAACTGTACCGTTAACAAGAAACAAGAAAAGAAATCCAATTGTACCTTTGACAGTTTCATTGCAAAAAATAACAGATATTGATGCAATTTTAATTACTCATCGACATTTTGACCATTTTGATGAAGAGGCTAAAAAAATACTTCCTAAAAACATACCACTATTTTGTCAACCACAGGATGAGATAAGAATTCGAAAATCGGGTTTTAATAACGTAACATCAATCGACAATTTTCACAAATGGGAAGGAATAAAGATTTATAGAGTTAATGGTAATCATGGTACAGGATTAGCTGGTCTTTTAATGGGAAAGGTTTCTGGTTTTGTTTTTGAAGACCGAAAAGGGAAAAAACTCTATATAGCGGGAGATACAGTGTATAACAAAGTAGTAGAAAAAGTTTTAGAATACTATCAACCTGATGTAACAGTAGTAAATTCAGGAGAAGCACAGTTAATCTTTGGCAATCCTATCACAATGACCAAAGAAGATGTACTGAAAGTCGCAAATATATCAAATTCAATAGTGGTTGCAGTACATTTAGAAGCAGTTAATCATTGTAGCCTCAAAAGGATTGACCTAAATAATTACATAAACAAAAAGGGCTTATACAAAAATGTTATTATTCCAAATGATGGGGAAATCATGAGTTTTACTTAAATAAAGTTGAACAGCTTTTTTCGAAGGCAACATTAAGGCTTAAGTGCCCTTTAATAAAGAGTATATATAAAATCTTTCTAAGTATTGTTTGGTACTATAGTGTTTCTTCAAACAAGATGAGGAAACTTAACGAAGTACAACTTTCCCCTCCCATACCTTGGCATACACTACAAGGAGAATAATCTGGAAGGGAGAAGCGGTACATGTACTATATGAATGACTATTATGCTCGTCCTTCGGCTGACCAGGAGCTAATTCAGGATCTTGCGAAAGCAATTAACGGTGAATACAGTGCGATTACATGCTACGAGCAGCTGGCAAAACTTGCTCCAAATGAGGAAGAAAGAAACCGAATACTCGAAATCCGAAAAGATGAAATTCGGCATTTTCATTCTATTTCACAGATTTATACATCTCTAAGCGGTGGACAGCCAACTCCGCAAATGCCTGAAGCTTGTGCAACCGACTATAAGCAAGGAGTAAAGGCAGCATTTAAAGACGAACAAGAAACGGTAGATTTCTATTTAGATATTGCGGATAAAGCAAAAAATCCTTTTATAAAAAAACAGTTTCGCCGGGCAGCATCTGATGAACAAAATCATGCCGTGTGGTTTTTATCTTTTTTCTAAACCGTAAAGGAAATAGATTGATACAGTTCGCTAAAGCACCTATTTAGGTGTTTTTTCTATATCTATAAAGGAAAAGGGGGAGGAAAGAATTTAACTCCTAATTGTTCCTTGGTGAAAAAATAATTTCCACGTGCCATTTCTCTTTCGCCAAATGGAGCTACGGATCGTCTTTATTGCTTTAGTTTCATTAAATATACGATACGTTGTTAACACGCAGTCTGGCGACAGGATTTGCATGTCAAAATCGGAAATCAATAAGCAATCGGGTGATAAAGGATGTTCATCACCGATATAGTCGCTTCTTCTCCAAACATTCCCCGAGCTCCCAATCTCAAAATAATCATCTGCAAGTATAGTTGAGAGCGCTTCTTCAGACACTCGAATCTCTGGCTTGAGATGACTACACTCGAGATTATAAATTGTTTGTTTTAGATTATTGCTTTCCAATGGAACAACCTCCTTGTTCGTGTGTAGTTTCTATCCAATTACTGCTTTATTTGAAATAAAAAAGCACATGAAACTCATGTTCAAAACGAACAACACTTAGATAGAAAATAGAATATGAAACACTCTTTATGAAGAAGAACACATTAAACAGCATGAGCAACATTGTTGTCCAGACTAATGTTGTAGGAAAAATATAGAAAAAACAGTAAATAAAGTATAAGTTTTCTGGTATAATATTCCTAAAAGGTGGGGGATCTAAATATGATATTAGGAATCTTATTACTAGTTGTTGGATTGGCTTCAATAATATCTGTAATCGTATATGTAGTACGTGAAATGAAAGATGAACGAAAAATTAATTATTTGATAGTTTCCTTTGTCATTATTTTTGAAATTATTACTGATGTTTGGTCTTTTCCATTTCTCTTGTTTTTCCTCGGACTTTTTCTAATTCTCTTAGGGGTTTTAAATATTATAGGAATAGCTTAAATATGTAATTTACTTCTTCTTGATTAATATTGATTCCGATAGATAAATAGACGAATTGAATTAGCTATACTCTAACATCTATCAGAACGATAGCATATTGAATTTGTGAATATGATAGGTGGTAATACCCGGTTAAGCAATACAGAGATGCCTATTTTTCTATTTCCTTATTTTCAATCATTATAGCATTGCCTCTCTAGATAGTTTTCCAAAGTATGTAATTTTTATTGTAGTCATTGTAAAGTAATATTTTGAATTCCAATAACGTACGTTATGTTAATCGAAGGAGGGGATTAATTGAAGAAGCATAAAAAGTTTCCTTTTCTTTTTGGAAGTGTATGTGGAAGTGAACTAGGGCTCATTTTATTATATTTTACCACTGGAAAATTCCAGTGGAGTTTTTGGATTACTTATATTTTAGGTAGCGTGATAGGCTGGTTTATCTATAATCGGCCTTCTAAAAATCATGATAAGGATTCATGAACGTCCAATTACATTGATTATTTCATCGGTCAATTTTACATAGAGCTATCTTTACATTTTTGTCTGTTTTTCGTATGGCATTTTGCCGGTAGCACTTCCTTTTATAAAGGTTTTTTTCCGCCATGGATCTTCAAACATAAAAAAAGCCCCCTATTATGAAATTAGCCTGTAATAAAAAACGTATGAACAAAGCGTTACGCTGTTTTAAACCTGACATGTACGTTGTCACCAATAACTTAGCCTCAAAGGTTGGTAAACCAATCAAGTAAGCTTATTTTATTTCTTTGAGAAATGGTATTGCCATTTTCACTACTTTGTAATACTATATAGCTGTACTTAGCGTTACAAAGTAGATGGTGGTGAGATATATTTGGAAAATCTTAGCGAGATGCTTAAAGGTATTTTAGAAGGTATTATATTGGAAATTATCGGACGAGGCGAAGTATATGGATATGAAATTATGAAAAAGCTTCAGCAACTTGGATTCGATGGCATAGCTGAAGGAACCGTGTATACAATTCTTGTTCGGCTTGAAAGAGGAAAAATGGTTCATATTACAAAAAAACCATCGGATATTGGACCGCCGCGTAAGTTTTATTCGCTCAACGAAGTGGGAATGGAAGAACTAGCGAAATTCTGGGAGAAATGGAAGTTCATTAATGAACGAATTCAATTATTAAAAAATGGAGGGCATGAATCATGAATATAAGTAATGAAACGAAGAAGAAAATGGAGATTTTTGCTCGAGAACAATCACAATTTTATTTGAGTGATGCTGAGCTTAGCTATATTGAGAGATTACGCAAGAAGGGTGTTCAAACGATGGGAAAGGTGTCCGAGAAGCTTTCACTTTTCAAAGGAACATCTGATAAAAGTGCAGAAGCGCAAGGTGATATGTTACTTTATATGAGCGATTATATGGAGGATTTAATGTCGCAGGGTATGAGTGAACTAGATGCTTTTGAAAAAGCAAAGCAGCAACTTGCCTTTGAAAGTAAAAGCGTAAATAATGCTGATTTGAAAGAGAAATATCTTCAATATTATGAAAATTTAACACCTGAATATTATGAAAAAGTCGGCTTATTTTACGGAGGTTTCGTTATTCTTGGATTAACTATTGGTGCATTGCTTGGATTTCTCATGAGCGGTGGTGTACCAACTTTTCTAAAAGATGGGTGGATTTATACACTTGTTGGATGTGGAGTAGGGTTGATGTTAGGTGTAGGGCTAGGGCTTATCAGTAATGCTATCATTGTGTCTAAAAAAAATTTATAGATTAAGTTTTTATAACTTAGCTTTCGTACTCAGAAAATTTTGTTTTTATCCGGGACGAACTTGGGCAAAGAGAGTCAAAAAATCTTGAGTAAATGATTGTGGGATTTTATCGCTAAGCCATTATATAAAAGTTGAGAGGGTACCAAGGTACCGAGAAATCCGTTAACTTAAGAGATTTATTCTTATTGCTGGAAAGATTAAAAATTATAGTATGCACAAATTTATTACACAATATTCCATTTTATGAAAATATTTATTTATGATTGTTATAATTTCTTGTATACTAATAATAGCTAATGGGAACACTTACCCTTATTATAAATAATAAGGGGGGTGTTTATATGACGAATAACAGGGAGGAAAAGGATATGACTGCCGCTACAGTATCCAATCAACCATACCAACCTTTAAACAAAGATAAAAAGGAATTACTCAAAAATTTTATTGGTTCTATTTCGTCTAGATTAGATTTAAATGCTGTTAAGGATGAATGGAAGAATGATCATAACTGATTTCAATAATGATACTTTTTCTGGATTTGAAGATGGCGAGAAGGTATTGGTAGATACTGGAGTTATACTTGCTTTAGCCAACCAATATGATACTTGGCATAACACAGTCAAAAATTTATTTGAGAGCTATATTTTGAATGATGAATCGGACGAAAAGCCATTATTTTTATTTATTAATCCTACAATTTTAAATGAGATAACTTTTTTATCAGGTAGACCATTCGAAAACTATAAAAAGAATCATACTCACATAGATTTTTCAAAAGTAAACGCTGAAGTAGTTATTGATGAAACGGTAGATGGCATAAAGAATTTGATTGAAAATGATGTACTATTAATAATTGATGGGAATAAAGAATCATCTCTGAAACAAATAGAAACATACAAGATATTAGGTTCAGCTGATGCAGTAAATGCTTCTATTGCTAATCAATTTAATTTAAGTTTTTTAACAATAGATATAAAATTGGCAAATAATTTATATAAGATTAAACGTAATATACCAAATGTATCTAAAGTCTATTTTACTACACCTACACATAAAAGTTACTAAAGTCTCCCTACATTGATTTTGTAATGGAGACTTTTTATTTCTTATCAATTAGAATATTCTCAGAATTTCATCAGTTGATAATAGAATCGAATTTGAGGCTTTTCTAACAGAGATATTATGGTTACTCCACAATTATTTGGCAGCTGCAAAAACTTTAATTGATCATTGGATCATTTAAATGAGAAAGAAGAAAACATAAAACTACTACAATTGATTTCAGAATATGCAGGGATTGTCATTGAATTTCAAGATTGGTTTCATAAGAAACAACTTGAAATACATAGTGATTCAATAAAAGAATTTGAAAGACTTCAAGAAGAGTACTGTATACTTTGCGAGAAAGCTGGAATAATGATATGGACATCGACAGGTGCTTCTGTTGAATAAAGGAACACAAAATAATTTCAAAATTTATATAATACGATACAAATTTTAATGAAGCGTGTTAATCACTTTTCTCAATGTAAAAAAATTATTTGTAAGTCAGAGGAATGTATAGAAAGTGATAATAAATATCTTCCCAATTTAGCGAATGTTCCCGGTAATTAATAAAGCCACTCCTGAATTAATCAAGAATGGCTTTATATCAACATTTTTTAGATGGAGCATAGGGGGCTCGAACCCCTGACCTCGACGCTGCCAGCGTAGCGCTCTCCCAGCTGAGCTAATGCCCCGTATGTAAATAATATTCTATTAAGGAGTATACAATAAAATGGTAGGAAAAGAAAAGCTATAATGTAAATAGATAATATGTCTTTTTTTCTTTATTAAACGTAAGTACTACTTGCAATAGATAAATAGAATTTTTATACTACTTTTTTCCCAATCCAATGAGCAAATATTGCTAAAGGAATAATTAAAAGACCGAGGGGTAAACATACAAAAATAATGTTCCATGTTATGATTTCATTAACTAATAATGCATTATACAAAACTAAACTGTATGGAATGATGATAATCATTGATGTAAATGCACCCGGAGTTATGGAACGAAAAAATATAGACTGACCAATGTGAGTAAAGGCATGTATAAAAAAAGCCAACGTAACAATTATAAAAAAATAAATATTATCAAATGCTCTTTGATTCACATATTGATTCGCCATAATAGTTGAACTACTTACAACTAAAAATATAACTAATACTGCTACTGCAAACTGTGCTGTTGACATAGAAAATTGCTTGATTACTCTATCAGCCAATTTTTTTGGTAATCTTTCATAAAAAATACCTGAATTCTTATTAAGAAATTTCTCTAGCATAATAATTTCTTCAAAGTCGTGAAAAATAAACAAAATAGGAAACATCCAGATAAGTGTTTGAACATCAAACCATTGTTCCATAATCTCCCCCATTTTTTAAACCATCTTATTTTCTAATTGATCCGTATTTAATTTTAACATATAATTACATTTGCGCTTCAAAAAAACTGAAATATTATAATATTCAAACAAGATACATGAGATGATTTGTTTTATTAAGATCTATCTACCATTTTGAGAAGCGAGAAATGATAAAAAGAAGATGGGAGCTTAATAAAATCAAATTCCGATAAAGCTCTATGAAACAAGGAGAGGTTCATGTAGGAGGTGTCAGTCCAATGTGAGTCCATTTTCGCTAAATCTATTACCTTAAAAAGCGAGGGTGGAAAAATATGAAACGTTCTTTTCATTATTTATGGATCGGTCAAAGCGCTGCGAATGCGGCTGATATTTTGCTGATTATGGTTGTGATGACGCTGATGTATAGGGTGACGGGGAAGGCGTCTGTTATGGCGGCTGTTCCGTTGCTTTCGATGAGCGCACGGTTTTTAAGCGGGATGGTATCTCCTATTTTCTTAGATAAATATGGTTTGAAGTCATTGCTTGTAAGTTCACAGGTTGGTAAGACAGTGTTTCTTCTAATCCTGTGTTTATCTTCCTTTAGCATGGCTGGACAATCAGTCTACCTTATTTTAGCTTTACATGTTTGTATTTCTTTTTTTGATGGATGGGCTGCGGCGAGCCGGAATGCAATGCTACCTTATTTAGTTACTACGAATCTATTAATGAAGGTGAATAGTTTTGTTGCTGCAGTAGATCAGAGCGTGCAATTAGGCGGTTGGGCATTAGGCGGGATTATTGTTGCTTTCTTTGGAGTAAGCTATACGCTCGTGCTTATTGTTTGCTTCTATTTGGCTTCTACTATTTTGATGCTGCTACTTCCAAGTATTGATGACAAAAGGGAAAAACGGAATGTGGGAGAGTCCTTGAGCGAGGGCTGGCGATATATAGGGAGTGTGCCATTTTTGTTTTGGGGAACCATAAGCGGTGGGCTTAGTATGCTTGGAGGCGGTGTGTGGATTGCAGCTATCTTATATGTCTTCATACAGAAGGTACTGCATACGTCGGAAGTCTGGTGGGGATATATTAACGCTTCGTATATGGGCGGACTTCTTTTGGGAAGTTTGTTTATTATCAAGGTCAGTAAGCAAATTGGTACGAGAAGAGGTGTGCTTTTGTTTGAAAGTGCAATGATGGCAGGCAGCACGTTTCTTTTTGGTATCGGTATTGGACCGATAGCCTGTCTTCTATTTTCGGCTTTATACGGTTTTTTTGAGCAATTTGTAAACATTCCCTATCAAACGATGCTGCAAACTTATGTGGACCGTAAGAAACTTGCGAAAGTATATAGCGTGACTGATATGGTTGGAACGGTTATGTTTGGACTTTCTACCATTACAATGGGTATGGTATCTGACAACTTTGGAGTTCAAACAAGCTTTTACTTAGGTACATCAATCTTACTGTTCTCCTGTTTTGGCTATGCATTGGCTATAAAATCGAACTGGAGAAATACGGAACATATACGTTAGTTAATAAGGTTTGAGTAAAACTCCTGTTTAAAGCAGGAGTTTTGTTTTTCAAACTAGACATCATAAACAATTACACTATATAATGTAATTGTGGAATGGAGGAGGATGCAATGGATAAAATGATCTGTAGTTGTACCCCTAAGCCTCAACTAACGGAACGTCCCTTATTGAATATAGAAAGTGCCGAAAATTTAAGTGAAACATTTAAAATCTTATCAAACGGGACTCGTCTTCGAATCTTACACGCTTTGGTTCGAAAATCAAATTTATCCGTTAGTGAGATAGCCGGACAGCTCGAAATGAAACCTCAAGCCATTTCCAACCAGCTTCAACGCCTGGTGGATAAAGGGATTATACGTTCGTATCGTGAAGGTAATTTTATTCGGTACCGAATTGTTGATACGTGTGTCATTAACCTTTTGGACCAGGGGCTTTGTTTAACGGAAGATTTGCCAAAATAGGAGGAGATTTAGGATGGAAAAGTGTGCACGCCCTAATTGTAATTGTCTTGTAGGTGAAAACAAAGTAGAAGTAGAAGGAAAAGTTTATTGTAGTCAAGAATGTGCAAATCATTGTACAGATGAAAAATGCGTATGCCAATCTTGCAAATGTGACAAAGCTGTTTAATACAGTTGTGGTTCTTGGTTAGGATTGTAGCTATTACATAATGGCTGCAATCTTTTTTTGTTTATCAGTTACTATAAGTGTTGTTAAACGACCTGGTGTTTTTTGCATAAATCAATCTCCTGTAAACCTAAAATTGATATAATAAAATATAACACATTGTTGTGTAATGGAAAGGGGAAGCAAGTTGAATTTGATGAGGTGGGGGGTAAATAGATGCCATATTTTTGGAGTAATTTTATTGCTTCAGCATTTGGAGCATTTGTAGGTGGACTTATATCATTTTTTATTTCGAAGTGGACGTTAAATAAAACGATACTATTAAATGAAAAATCATTTGTTTTAAAATTTAATAGATCAATCCATTACTTTGAAAAATATATTGTAATTTCTCGTAAACTTTTAAATCTTGGAAAGATAGATCCTAGTAAAGAACAAGAAATTATAGCAGATTTTCATGAATTAAGGGAGTACTTACTAAAAATCAGTTCTTGTTTTATTGATCTAGAAGACAATGAAAACTTTGAAGAAAAGTTAAAAGGTGAATACATTACAATATTTACTGAAGATAGTCCTTCATTATACTTTAAAAAATTGAATGCGTTATTTTATAAAACCATAGCATTATACAATCACCTTATTGATCTTTATAAAGATTTTATCCCTGAATGTATTCCGGACAAAATTGAGATGGAATTACTTATACATGACGATCATCATGAGGTAATATTGCAAGATTTAGAAAAGACTTTTAAAAGAGTAAAAAAAGTGATATGTATATAAATCCCACCATCCATTTGGAGGACACTGAACGATACGTAAAGCCTTGTTCAGTGTCCTTTTCAATTTGGAAATCTGCAAAGGGAGGGGATTGATTGAAAAAGTATAAAAAGTGTCCTTTTCTTTTTGCAAGTGTATGCGGAAGTGTACTAGGGCTCATTTTATTATATTTTACCACTGGAAAATTCCAGTGGAGTTTTTGGATTACTTATGTTTTAGGTAGCGTGATAGGATAGTTTATCTATAATCGGCTTTCTAAAAATCATGATAAGGATTGATGAACTACCGATTAAAAAGAACACGTACCGTAAAAGCTGACATAAAAGGTGAAATTGTTCTAAGATACTTTGAAAAACAAGATGCAAGATTGGAAAACATGCTACTATAGGTAGTAGTTATGCTTATCCAAACCGTTTTTAGGAGGAACCATGTTACAAAAATTCGGGTTTTCACAGTATGAAAGTCAAGTTTTTGAAGTTCTTGCATCCAGTGAGGAACCAATGGATGCGACGAACATCGTGAAATATTCAGGTGTACCGAAATCTAAAATATACGAGGTAATCTCGCGCATGATCGAAAAAGGGATGGTCCTTGATTCAGTATCTGAGAAGAAAAAGCTGTATACCGCATTGCCGTTGCCGATCGTGATCGAAAAACTGACGACTGAGTTCCAGGAAAACGTTCAGAAATTAAAAACAAACACCACAAAGAGAGCGTTCTATGACGAACATGTCTGGAGTTTAAAAGTGGATTCGTCTATCCGTGCACAAACGAGAGAGCTTCTTCAAGGAGCGGAGAAATCCATAAAGGTTTCCGCTTGGCAGGATGACGTTCTGTACTATCTGCCATTGCTTGAAGAAAAAGAGAAGCAGGGAGTGGATGTGGAAGTTCTGGTGGTAGGTGAGCTGAAGTCCAATCTGTCCCATGTATATACGGTTATCCCCACACAGGAGCATTATTCGCTAGAACGTTTTCGCTTAGTTGCCGTGGATGAGACAGAAGTCCTTTTTGCAGGGATGGAAAATCAAAGCTGGCAGGCGTTAAAAACAAAATCGAGGCCGTTTATCAAAGTGTTTATCGAGTTCTTTTATCATGATGTAGCACTTGCCAAAATTACAGAAAAGCACTCCGATCTAATAATGAATGATGAAGAGATTAAAAGTGTTTTGATGAAGTTAAGGTATTAAAAAAGAAGGTTAAAGGGGGCTGCTGACAAACTCCTCGAGGTAGCTAACTTTTTCTGAGTATTTTTTAAAGCCTGTGTAGTACGATAGACTACACAGGCTCTTTTTACGTTGGAGGTTTAATTCTCTTATGATGGGAAAACACTAGCTAATTGTATGTTCCTCATTTGAAGAACGCTCTTTTTTAGCCATTGAAAAAACAGCTGTTCCAAGTGCTAGTATGACTAACACTCCGCCTACTGTTGCATTCATTTCTACTGACGCGTTTTCAATCACGATTCCGCCGATCATGGACCCGAAAGCAATGCCAAAGTGTATCGCAGAATTATTTAAGCTTTGCTGGATATCCGATGTTTCAGGAGAAGACTCGATGAGATAACTCTGCATAGCAGGGGTGATCGCCCAGCTGAGCATGCTCCACATGATCATGACCGCTAAAAATAACGGAAAAGCAAACGTTGTATAGGGAATCATAAAGATTGAAATGCAAAATAATACGATTACAGCCAAAATGGTTGGCTTCGTGCCGAACCGGTCTGCAAGCATCCCTCCGAGTCCGCCGCCGAACACGGCTGCTACACCGAAGATCAGGTATACGATGCTCACCCATGTACCATTAAGCCCGAGCGCCATCTTTAGGAAAGGCGTTAAATATCCGTATAAAGTAAGATGGCCAGCCAAGAATAGAAATGAAGTCAACTGAGCAAACAATACTCTTCGATCTTTTAATGTACCTAGCTGTTGTCTGATCGGGATCGTTGGTTTTGGAGCAAGCCGTCCCATAAAGAAATATACACCGAGTATGGACAAAACAGTTAGCACCACAATCAAGATGAACGGAGCACGCCAGCCAAAAGCATTTCCGAGCATTAGGCCAATCGGTATGCCAAGTACGAGTGAGGCGCTTATTCCCATAAATACGACGCCGATTGCACGAGCACGGTATTTTTCATCCACAATTGTTGAAGCAATTGTTACACATAGTACGATGAGCAATGAACCGCTTGCAGCAGACAGGATCCGAGCGATTAATAGCATCGTATAAGAAGGACTCACGATCACCAATGCGTTCCCTATTAAGAATACCAATAAAGCTACAAGGGTTAAACGCTTTCTCTCTACTTGAGCTGTTATCGTCAGCAAAATGGGAGCTGCAACCGCAAAAACGAGGGAGAACACCGTAATGAGGAATCCGGCTTTCCCGAGGCTTACTCCTAGATCTTCTGAAATAAGGTCCAATATCCCACCTATGATCAACTCGACCATTCCAACGACAAATGAAACGATCGTCAATAAATAAACACGTTTATTCAAATTTACCCACCTCTTTTTTAAAAAAGTTACTCCTATAATGGTAACCTATAAAGAAAGGGGTATCAATAACTAATTATAGCCAAATAATAGAAGATTATTATGTTTGAGAAATCGATGTAGGATGTAAATAAGCTGTATATAAGTGATTCAACAATGCTATTAGGCGGAAAATAACCGTATATAGGGGTAGTGACAGCTTCGCTAGTGCTACCCCATTTATTTTAAGATTTTTTTATTGTTCACAAATTTTACCTATTGAAAACGTTGTCATTTTTTGTTGACTTATGTCGAAAACCCGGATATATTTATCATTGTCAGAGGTCATACATCCTACAACATTATACTTTACGATATATTGATTCAAACTCTAGCACGTATGAAATACACTATTGGAGGCAGAATTTATAGATATCCAGTGCTTATCAATAAAGCAATTGAAGATCGTAAGCAAGCTTATTAACAAAAAGCGATCAAGTATATCTTGGCAGCAATATTGATAGCGCTTCCAATAATCTAGAAAACTGTGCAGAACGAACAACTTTATTTAAAGTGGCTACAGAAGGCGAAAAAGACATTGCAGTATTTGCCGGCGACACTGACGGCCCTATTTCTCCTTGCGGGGCATGCCGTCAAGTTATAGCGGAATTTTGCGAGAAAGATACTCCTCTGGCGAACTTAAAAGGCGACTTTACAGAAATAAGCGAATTGCTGCCAGGAAGCTTTTCATTTAAAGATTTGAATTAATAATTCTATCAACATTATATCTTTCCATAAAAAATACTATATCTTTATAATTTGGAGGAATTTAAATGTCGATTTTAATCGCTATTATAGGTATTATTATATTATTTGGGTTATCTTGGTTAATGTCAAACGACAAGAAAGGTATCAACCTTCGAGCAATCAGTATTATGTTGGGTCTACAGTTATCCATTGCGTGGTTCATGCTTAACACTTCAATCGGTCGATCAATCTTACAAGCAGTAACAAACGGATTCAACAAAGTATTATCCTTTGGTGGAGACGGAATCAGCTTCGTTTTTGGTGGATTAGCTAAGCAACAACTGTTCTTCGTAAACGTATTAATGCAAATCATATTTGTAACAGCAATCCTTGGCATCTTGACTTACACTCGCATCTTACCACTAGCTATCAAATATATTGGTGGATTTGTTTCTAAAGTAACTGGTTTACCTAAAATTGAATCTTTCGTAGCAGTAAACTCAATGGTATTCGGAGATACATCAGCAATCCTTTCAGTAAAATCATTCATACCTAAATTATCTGGTAACCGTTTATTCATTGTTGTAACATCTTCTCTAGTAGCTGTATCTGCTTCAATCTTGGGAGCATATATGAGCATGGTCCCTGCAGAGTTTGTTTTAGTAGCATTACCAATCAACGTATTCTCTGGTTTAATCTTCAGCTCAATTGTTTGCCCAGTTCGTAAAGAAGCAAACGATGAAGAAATCGATTTTAATGAAATAATGATCCCCGAGAAATCACTGTTTGAAGCAATTGGTAACTGGACGCTTTTAGGAGGCAAGACCGCATTGATAGTGGGTGCGATGCTTATCACTTACATTAGCTTAATTTCAATGGTAAACTGGATCTTTACTTCAATCTTAGGAATTAGCTTCACTAGTGTTTTAGGTTATGGGTTTGCTCCAATCGCTTACATGATGGGTATTCCTTCATCTGAAATCGTACAAGCAGGTTCTGTAATGGGTACTAAAGTTGCGGCTAATGAATTCGTTGCAATGCTTGATTTCATGAAAATGATTCCTCATATGTCACATAAGACAGTTGGTATCGTGTCGGCATTCTTAATCAGCTTTGCAAACTTCAGCTCGATTGGTATCATCCTTGGTACTGTACAAGCTATCAGCCAACAAAAGGCTTCTGAGCTTGCTAAAGTAGGTTTGAAGGTATTGTTAGTTGCTACAATGGGTTCAATCTTAACTGGTACTATTGTTGGTCTATTCTTGTAAAATGGGAGCTTCGGCTTGCAAGATTTAGAAAAGATTTTTAAAAAAGTAAAAAAAGTGATATGTATATAAATCCTATCAGATATATAGAGGACACGGAACGATGCGTAAAGCTTTGTTCGTGTCCTTTTTTATTTCTATCTTAATGATTATGTAATTCCACAAACAACGGAATTATATTTTTGAATTTTCGAATTATCAAATTTTTGTTGACAGGGAATAATCCGCCGTTATAATAAATATCATGAGATGTTAGAAAACCTAACAAGGAATGGTGGAATTGATGAAAAAGATTGAAGCAATTATTCGACCAGAGAAAATTACAGAGACAATTAAAGGCTTGCGAAATATAGGAATTACCGGCTTTACTGTATCTCAAGTAGTAGGTAGAGGAAAGCAGAAGGATCAGCAGGGGGTATATCGTGGGAAGAATTATAAAGTGACGCTTCATCCGAAGGTCAAGCTGGAAATTATTCTTTCCGATTACATGGTGATGTCTACCGTTGAAGCGATAATGGAGCATGCGCATACGGGTGAAGATGGGGATGGCAAAATTTTTGTGTTTCCGGTATACGAAGCGTACAACATTCGTACGAAACAAATGGACGAAAGTATTGACGAATTAGTCGAGCGGGGAGAGTGACAACGATGGAACAACTGTATATGAATACGATTTGGGTTGTCCTATCGGCAGCCATGATCTTGTTTATGGAAGGCGGATTCAGCTTATTGGAGTCGGGATTTGTCCGGACAAAAAATGCAGTGAATGTAACGATGAAGATTTTTGTGGATTTAACCATCGGTGCACTGGCATATTGGCTCATTGGATTTGGTGTCATGTATGGGAAGGATGCATTTGGTGCAATTGGTACGAATTTATTCGGTAGTCCGGATCACATTGTTCT
Source organism: Ectobacillus polymachus (assembly GCF_048159605.1). NCBI lineage: Bacteria > Bacillati > Bacillota > Bacilli > Caryophanales > Bacillaceae > Ectobacillus > Ectobacillus polymachus. Next base: position 531,717 of record NZ_JBLREB010000001.1, read on the forward strand.
TTCGATTCCGCTGCCTAGTGCTGCTTATGTATTGTTTCAAATTGGGTTTGCGGTAGCGTGTATTTCCATTGTTTCTGGTGCGGTGGCAGAGCGTATGAATTTTAAAGCATACTTAGTAACGGCTGCCCTGATTACAATCGTTGTGTATCCACTATCAGGCCATTGGATTTGGAATAGTAACGGCTGGCTTGCAAAGCTAGGTATGAAGGATTTTGCGGGATCCGCTGCAATTCATGCCGTAGGTGGATTTGCTGCTTTAGCAATGGCGAAATATCTTGGACCGCGTAAAGGTAGATTTAATACAGATGGCAGTGCAAATGTATTTGCACCAAGTAATATTCCCCTTGCATCAGCGGGAGCTTTTATTCTATGGTTTGGCTGGTTTGGGTTTAATGCTGGAAGTACATTAGATGCATCAAGCGCTGCTCTTGCTCCGATTGCTATCAATACGATGCTAGCAGCTGCGAGCGGTGGTACGGTTGCTTTATTTTTAACAACAATGAAGTTTGGAAAAGCTGATCCAAGTATGACGATTAATGGTGTGCTATCTGGATTAGTGGCAGTTACAGCGGGCTGTGCTTATATTTCCGAATGGAGTGCAGTTATTATTGGTTTACTTAGCGGTATTATCGTAATATATGCAACGTTGTTTATTGATAATTTGAAAATTGATGATCCGGTTGGTGCAGTAGCGGTTCATGGTTTTAACGGTGTGTTCGGAACGATAGCGGTTGGCTTATTTGATTCAAAACAAGGGCTGCTTACGACAGGTCATGTTGGTCTTCTTGGGGTCCAGCTTCTTGGTGCAGTGGTTGTCATTGTTTGGGGGTTCATTGGTGGTACATTTATGGCGAAGGTATGCGACCTAACGGTTGGGCTTCGGGCAAGCGAACGGGAAGAGGAAGAGGGTCTCGATATGTCTTACCATGGCATTCCAGCATACAACGAGCTTGAACGATTTACAGATTTACCTACAAATTTATATGATTTTGAAGAAACGACAGGTATTACGGTAGAACGTGGTAAGAAAGAAGTAAGTGTCTAAGAAGAGAAGCAAAGGGAAGCTGTCTGTAATGAAAACAGACAGCTTTTTTTACAGATCATCCTGAATGGTACGGCCAGGGTAAAATTTGCTGGATTCGATTCCTTTGTTTTCTTTTGCCGAAATGTGAGTAGGGACGATTTTATACACCGCCGTTTTACTACCAAGTGACGATTGATATTTTTCTACGTGGCTTTGGGCAAGGGGGGAGTTGTAGTAGCCTGGAACATATTTATTTAACAGCTGCTGCAGTGAAGCAGTGGCCTCCTCTAGGCTAGTCACGATTTCGACTAGACCAAATAGGATAACACTCATATAGACGGTATCGGTATGAGCCGGAATGGGATTGACCAACGTACCATTCTCCTCACTTACGGTAAAACAGGCATTGGCATTATCTTTTATCATCTCAGTCTTTCGTCCCTCCGCTGCCCCGTGAAAGTAAATGGCATCTTTCCACCATATATAATTTAGCGGGACAACATACGGCGTCTCCTTATTTGTGAGTCCTAAATAGCCTGTTTTAGCTTCGGATAAAAATTGGTTTATTTTCGCTTGATTTGTGACTTCAAGCTTTTTTTGACGGATTGGATCGTTCATAGAGCATTTCTCCTCTCTTGGTATAAAATTCGGATTATTCTGACATGTGATTGTACATATTATAACGAAAGCTAAGAAGAAATGTAAGAGAAATCGAGTGGTGAATAGGAAGGTGGTATTCCTTTTGAATAGAACGTTTACATATGTGACATTTATATAAGAGTACCACCTGGGAATCACATATTTTCACGGAAGTGTGGATAGCTTCGGATTCGCGAGATTGGTAGAATGAAAACAAAAGTCTGTATATAGACTATGGGGGTAATATGAATTTGCACCGTAAATATATTAAGGCTTATTGGAAGCCTTTTAGCGTAGCGATTGCTTTTTTAACGTTTGAAGCATTGTGTGACCTGATGCAGCCAACATTATTATCGAAAATCATTGATATTGGCATCGCCAATAAAGATATGAATTATGTGTTGAAATACGGCGGGATTATGCTGATCATTACGTTGCTTGGTGCAGTTTTTGCTTCAATGCGGAATGTTATATCCAGCTATGTTTCGCAGCATTTTGGAACAGATTTGCGTGCAGATTTGTTTCGGAAAATTCAATCACTATCATTTGCGAATATGGATGAATTTGATCGTGCTTCCTTGATTACAAGGTTAACCAATGATGTGACACAGGTTCAAATGTTTGTGAATGGACTTATGCGGATTTTTGTGAAGGCGCCTTTAATTGGAATCGGAAGTCTGATTTTGGCTATTCGTTTAAACCCTCATTTAGCCGTTGTGCTAGCGGTTATTGTTCCAATCGTTGCCGCGCTTATTTGGTTAAACATGAGAATCGGATTTCCGTTTTTTATTAAAGTACAAGGCGCTTTGGATCGTGTCAATCGTGTGATAAGAGAGTATTTGTCTGGTATTCGGGTTGTCAAAGCTTTTAACCGTTTTGATTACGAGGTTGATAAATTTAAGGCAGTAAATGAGGAATATCAAAACAGATCCATTACCGCTCTGCGTGTTATGGCTGGTTTTAACCCAGCAATTGCGCTTACCGTGAATCTTGGAATTGTGGCGGTACTTTGGCTTGGAGGACTTGGCGTAAGTCAAGGAAATATGCAGGTAGGCCATGTTATTGCATTCATTAACTATATTACGCAAATATTATTTTCCTTGATGATTATTTCGATGGTGTTAACAATGTTTGTGCGGGCGAGAGCTTCCTATAATCGGATTGGTGAAGTGTTTTCACAGGAAAATCAGATGACCTGGAGTGAGCAGGACAGCGCACCATTAACAGGAAAAATTGAATTTGAAGATGTCAGTTTTTCTTATGAGGGAGGCGACCCTGTTGTTAGTCATATAACCTTTCACTGCATGCCTGGGGAAACAGTTGGAATTATTGGCTCAACAGGCGCAGGAAAAAGTAGCCTTGTAAATTTAATTCCGCGTTTTTATGATGCAACGTCTGGCTGTATCAAAATAAATGGAGAAGACATAAGGGAGATAGATCCGAAAAGATTGCGAGATAAAATCGCGATTGTCCCACAAAAAAATGTTCTATTCACAGGTACCATTCTCGATAACATACGATGGGGTAAGCAAGATGCGACAAAAGAAGAACTCTTGCAAGCCGCAAAGATGGCCGAGGCACATGCGTTTATCACTTCCTTCCCGGAAGGCTATGAAACGAAAATAGGTCAAGGCGGTGTGAATCTTTCTGGTGGGCAGAAACAGCGGCTTGCCATTGCGCGGGCGATTGTAAGAAAGCCGGAAATTCTTATTTTAGATGATTCGACGAGTGCTGTCGATGTAGCGACAGAAGGAAGAATTAAGAAATCGCTAGCTGCCTATACTTCGGTTACACGCCTTATTATTGCCCAGCGGATTAGCTCGGTTATGGATGCAGACAAGATTCTTGTATTAGATCACGGTGAAATCGTAGGTATGGGTAAGCATGAAGAGCTAGTTAAGAGCTGCAGCATGTATCAGGAAATTGCTCAATCTCAAGCAGGCAAGGTGGTGTAAGGATGGCCCGGTCAAAAGAAACACAACAGCCTATGCAACAGGCGTCTTTACCTGGAAGAGGAATGCGACCTGGCGGGAGCTTTGGCGGACATCGGGGAAGAGGCCCTGTTGTAAAACCGAAAAATGCAAAAGGAACATTCAAGCGTTTGTGGCTTTTTTTAGGAAAGGAACAAAAGCTTTTACTGCTTATTTTTTTATTTATTATTTTTGATTCATTGCTCACACTTGCAGCGCCGTATTTAATCGGCCGTTCAGTCGATGCTATGACACCTGCTAGAAATGTGAATTTCGGGATGCTTGGCAATGCTATTACGGCATTAGTACTGGCATACTTTATGGATGCTGTTCTTACGTTTTTACAAGGCTGGCTGATGGCGGGTGTTTCCGGACGAATTGTTATGAATTTAAGAAAAACCTTATTTGATAAGCTGCAAAAGTTACCGGTTGGTTTTTTTGATACACGGCCAAATGGAGATATTATGAGCCGCTTATCGAATGACATCGATAATGTAAGCACGACGATCTCACAGTCAACTACACAGCTGATGTCTGGTGTTATTGTACTGACTGGCTCCTTCGTCATGATGATTGTACTTAGTCCACTTTTGACGCTAGCAAGTCTCATTACGGTTCCTATGGTGTATTTCCTTACGCGGATGATTGCTAAAAAAACAAGTGTACTCTTTAAAGGGCAGCAGATGCAGCTCGGAATGCTAAACAGTCATGTCGAAGAAACGATTTCAGGTTGGAATGTTGTCAAAGCCTTTAACCATGAAGATAAAGCAATTGAGGAATTTGATGAGGTAAATAAAGAGCTTTGCAATGTAGGAATGAAGGCGCAAATTTGGTCAGGATTTTTAATGCCCATTATGAATGTGATCAATAATATTGGTTTTGCAATGGTTGCGATTGTCGGCGGAATACTCGCTGTGAAAGGTATGATTACGGTTGGGGTGATTGCAAGCTTTCTCAGCTATTCTAGACAGTTTGTTCGGCCGCTAAATGACCTTGCAAATATTTTTAATACGTTACAATCGGGTCTAGCTGGTGCAGAGCGGGTATTTGAAGTTCTTGATGAAGAAGAGGAGAAGCCAGACGTCCCGGATGCTGTTGCCTTAATGAATCCAAAAGGGCAAGTCGTGTTTGAAGATGTAAGCTTTGGCTATCGTTCGGATGTACCCATCTTAAAGCATATTAGCTTTACATCAGACGAAGGCAGCAGTACGGCACTTGTCGGACCGACGGGGGCAGGTAAGACGACGATTGTGAATTTGCTTACCCGTTTCTATGACGTATCAGCTGGGAGAATTACGATTGATGGAAGGGATATTCGCGATTATACAAGAGATAGTGTGAGAAGATGCTTTGGCATTGTCCTGCAGGATACGTATTTATTTTCCGGCACGATAAAGGAAAATATTAAATATGGGAACCCTGAAGCTACCGATGATGAGGTAGAAGATGCAGCACAAATGGCAAATGCAGATGAATTTATTAAGCGTCTACCTGATCGATATGATACATCATTGGCAGAGAACGGTGGGAATTTGAGTCAAGGCCAAAGACAGCTGCTAGCGATTGCAAGGGTAATTCTGGCAAAGCCTTCGATTCTTATTTTAGATGAGGCGACAAGTAGCATTGATACGCGTACGGAACTTCATATTCAAGATGCTTTACTGCAAATTATGAAAGGACGTACGAGCTTTATCATCGCCCATAGGCTAAATACGATACGAGATGCAGATGCGATTATGGTGATTGACCACGGGGAAATTGTAGAGCAAGGCAGCCACTCTTCTTTGCTAGAAGAGAAGGGGGCATATTACAATATGGTTCGGCATCAGATGCAAAATAGTATAACGGAATAATAGATGTAGAAAAGGTATGGAATCGAAAGAATCTATACCTTTTTCTTTTGTAAAAACAAGTTTTACGAGTAGTGCAGGGCAGAAAAATTGACTATCTAATCTATAAAGAATACGATTGATATAAGAGTTTTTTACCTAGGTAAGAAACACTTATACATACAACTTAGAAAGTACAACTTAGTTACATGATGTGTGTCAAAAAAGATAAAAGGGAGCGGTGTAACATGTATGATATTGCGATTATAGGAGCTGGTTCTGCAGGAGCAAGTGCAGCACTGTTTGCTGCAAGAGCTGGAAAAAAGACAGTAGTACTTGATCATGGTAAAAGTATGACAAACCGCGCATGGATTGAAAATCATTATGGGGTACTAGAAATTTCAGGGCCTGAACTGCTTGAACTAGGAAAAAAACAAGCAAGTAAGTTTGGAGCAGAACTTGTTGAAGATAAGGTTACCAATATTGTTAAAGCGGAATCCGGATTTCAAATCCAAGCAGAAAATGGATCATATGAAGCCGGGCATGTCATTCTTGCAACAGGAGTATCCCTTGATCTTGCAGAAAGCATTGGATTGAAAACAAAACCAGGAACGGAACCGCGAATTAAGACAGTTCTTGATGTAGATGCAGAAGGGAAAACAAATGTAGATGGCATTTGGGCAGCAGGCACAGTAGCTGGTGTAAGCCTTCACACGATTATCACTGCTGGAGATGGAGCAAAAGTAGCCGTGAATGTAATTAGTCAGATGAACGGAGAACGATACGCAGATCACGATATACTAAAAAAATAAGACATATAGCAAAAAAGACAGCATAATAATACATGTAGAAAAGGTATGGAATCGAAAGAATCCATACCTTTTTTACATGTAATGATGATTATTCCTGTTATTATGATATTAACACATAAAATAATAGTTTATTCAATTTAGTAATTGACATACTTAAAGTAAGTAAATATAATAAGAGTTGTAATAAGGAATTATATCGTTGATTAAAACGTATTAAAATAAAAATGGGGGTATTTAAAAATGACAATGACAAAATGGGCTTTAGATCCAGCACATACGGATGTAGATTTTTCAATTAGACATATGATGATTTCTAAGGTTAAAGGTGCTTTTGAATCTTTCAGTGCAGAAATCGAAGCAGATCCAACAGATTTAACAACTGCTGCTATTACTTTTACGGTTGATTTAGAAAGCATCAATACTCGTAACACAGATCGTGATAACCATTTACGTTCCGCTGATTTCTTTAATGTGGAAGAGACTCCAAAGCTAACATTTGTAGCAACTAGCATTGTAAAAACTGGTGAAAATGAATATGAAATGACTGGCGATGTAACTCTTCATGGAATTACTCGTGCTGAAACATTTGATGTAACATATGAAGGATCAGGAAAAGATCCATGGGGAAATGAAAAAGCTGGCTTTGCTGTAGAAGGAAAGTTAAAACGAAGTGATTACAGCCTAACATATAACGCTGCACTGGAAACGGGCGGTGTATTAATCGGAGACGAAGTGAAGATTTCTATTGAACTTCAAGCTGTTAAACAAGCGTAATGATAGGAAATAAGAATGAGGCTGGCTGAATGAGTCATGGAAATATGACTTGCATGAGCCAGTCTTTTTTTGAATCTCGTTATTCATGTTTTTATAGGGAAACTTCCATTATAATAAAACATAGGAAAGTTGTATTTTAAAAAGAAACTATTACAACAAAACGAGGTTATCCTATGAGTCAATATTTTACCGATTATTCACTAAGTGAGGAAATCATTCAGGCGCTTGCCCTCTTACATTATGAGGTTCCAACAGAAGTACAGCAAAAGGTTATTCCAGAGGCACTTAAAGAAAAAGATGTAATTGTTACATCGCAAACGGGAAGCGGGAAGACAGCAGCTTTTGGTATCCCTATTTGTGAAAGAATTGAATGGCAAGAAAATAAGCCCCAAGCGTTAATCCTTACGCCTACACGCGAGCTTGCGGCTCAGGTGAAGGAGGATATTTCTCAAATTGGCCGATTGAAGCGAATAAAAGCAACAGCCATTTATGGAAAGCAATCCTTTGCTTCGCAAAAGCTTGAACTCAAGCAAAAAACACACGTCGTTGTAGGAACGCCGGGCCGAGTACTCGATCATATTGAAAAGGGGACCCTTACGTTAGAAAAACTGAAATTTCTCGTGATTGACGAAGTTGATGAAATGCTAAGTATGGGCTTCCTCGATCAAGTGGAAGCTATTTTGCAAGCATTGCCTACAACTAGAGTTACGATGGTTTTTTCGGCAACCTTGCCAAAGGATGTTGAAACTCTTTGTCATCAATATTTGAACAATCCAGCCCAAATAAACATACATCCGGCAGAAACATCGACATTACGAATTGAGCACTCGCTATTGGAAGTAAAGGAAGAGGACAAGCTCGATCTTCTACGGAATATTACAATCGTCGAAAACCCCGATAGTTGTATCATCTTTTGCCGAACACAGGAACAAGTAGATCATGTATGGGAGTATTTAGAGAACCAACAGTATTCATGTGATGAAATTCATGGTGGAATGGTACAAGAGGATCGATTCGCGGTAATGAACGATTTTAAAAGAGGTAAATTTCGTTACCTAGTTGCTACAAATGTTGCAGCAAGAGGCATTGATATTGAAAATATAACGCATGTCATTAACTACGATTTGCCGCTGGAAAAAGAAAGCTATGTGCACCGAATTGGGAGAACAGGCCGTGCAGGAAAAGAAGGAAAAGCCATTTCCTTTGTTACTCCTAATGAGGAATCCTATATAGAAGAAATTCAGCAGTATCTTGGCTTTGCGATAACAAGAAGAGTAGCTCCTTCCAAGGAGGAAGTGGATAGATGCCAAGCTGCCTTTGAGGTAAAAATGAACAAGCGTCCGCAACTAAAACAAGATAGAAGTGCAGAGCTCAATCAAGACATTATGAAGCTGTATTTTAATGGTGGAAAAAATAAAAAATTGAGGGCTGTCGATTTTGTAGGGACCATTGCTAAAATTCCGGGTATGACTGTAGATGACATCGGAATTATTGCGATTCAGGATCATTTTACCTACGTCGATATTTTAAACGGAAAAGGTCCATTGGTTTTAAAATCTATGGAATATACAACGATAAAGGGTAAGCGATTAAAGGTGAAAGAAGCGCATCGGTAATCAAAAAGGTATGGATTCGAATGAAGCCATACCTTCTTAGTTAGGAGTAATCATTTGCATTTGGAAGTTGTTCCATTTCATAATAAAACTATTATAAAGAAAAGAGGGGATACAGATGAAAGTAGAAGTTTGGTCTGATATTGCTTGTCCGTTTTGTTATATTGGTAAAAAAAGATTTGATATTGCTTTAGAGCAATTTGATCATAATGAAGATGTGCAATTGGTGTTTAAAAGTTTTCAATTAAGTCCTGGTGCTGTAAAAGGATCTAAGCAAAACATTCATGAAGCCATCGCAGAAAAATATGGCATGCCCGTTGCACAAGCGAAGGCAAATAATGAGAATATTGCTAATCAAGCAAAGGAGCTTGGACTTGATTTTAATATGGACGGTATTGTTCTAACGAATACCGAAGATGCCCATCGTCTTAGCCACTATGCAAAAGAGCAAGGGAAAATGACGGAAATGATGCAACGTCTAATGAAAGCATATTTTACCGACTCATCTGATGTGGGCGAACAGGAAAATTTACTTAACCTTGCAGAAGAAATCGGACTAAATAAAGACGACGTGCAGCGCATTCTTACAGAAGGAACCTACCGAAGTGAAGTACGTAGCGAACAACAAGAAGCACAAGAATTAGGCGTGCAAGGTGTCCCATTCTTTGTATTTAACCGAAAGTATGCAGTATCAGGCGCACAATCGTCAGAAGTATTTTTAGAAGTAATGGAAACAGTTTGGAAAGAGGAACAAAGTACTCAGCCATTGAAAGTAGTTGGAGATAATAATACTGCTGATGCACAATGTTCGGATGGTTCTTGTAAATTGTAATATGGAATTGGAATGAAAGAAGAGCCTGTTTTTGTCAGGCTCTTTTTCTTATTATTTTAACTTAAGCATCTCATGAACTTGTTCTACGTCTTTGTCGCCGCGACCGGATAAGTTTACAATGAGAATATCGTCTTTTGTTAGCTCTTTTGCAAGTTTGATTGCATAAGCAACTGCGTGGGAGCTTTCGAGCGCTGGAATGATTCCTTCTTTTTTAGATAATAGTTGGAAGGCTTCTAATGCTTCTTGTCCTGTAACAGTTACATATTCGGCTCGTCCGATTGTGTGTAAATAACTATGCTCAGGACCAACTCCTGGGTAGTCTAACCCAGCAGCAATCGAATACGTTGGTTTCGGATTTCCTTCCTCGTCTAGCAAAGTTAAACATTTAAATCCGTGAATAATGGCAGATACGCCTTCTGAAACAGCAGCTGCTTCAGCTGGTTCTACCCCAATTAAGCGAACAGCGGGATCATCGATGTAGTGAGCGAAAGCTCCGATTGCATTGCTTCCTCCGCCAACGCAAGCAAGAACCGCTGTAGGTAATTTTCCTTCCTTTTCTAATATTTGACGTTTGGATTCCTCACTAATTATCGATTGAAAATGTTTGACGATCGTAGGGAATGGATGCGGCCCAACAACTGAGCCTAATAAATAGTATGTGTTTTCATAATTCTCGACTAAATCCTGCAGAGCAACGTCCACAGCATCTTTGAGGCGTCCTTGTCCTTTCTCAACCGGTACAACCTTGGCACCTAGCAATTCCATGCGAAATACATTCAATGCCTGACGCTCAGTATCTACTTTTCCCATATAAATGGTGCAGTCCATATCAAAAAGTGCACACGCTGTAGCAGTGGCAACCCCGTGCTGGCCAGCACCTGTTTCGGCAATAACCCGTTTTACGCCCATACGTTTAGCAAGTAAGATTTGTCCAATTGCATTGTTGATTTTATGAGCACCAGTATGATTTAAATCTTCGCGTTTTAAATAAATTTTTGCCCCGCCGATTTGGTCACTTAAATTTTTTGCATAGGTGAGAGGATTTTCACGCCCTACGTATTCTTTTAAATAAAATTTTAATTCTTCTTCGAATGTGGGATCATTTTTATATTTGTTAAACTGTTCTTCTAAGATGGAAAGCACATGTTTTAAATCATCGTTGACAAAGCTACCGCCAAATTCTCCATAATATCCTGCTTCTTTTGCTACATGTAAATTCAAATTCATCATCTCCTGAAATTTCTGATTATTTTAACATTATAACAAAAGGAGTGAGAAAAGGATGTAAAAAATCATTTAAATCTTTGGTAACTGATTTAATTTTTCTACGAGAGAATGAAATAACGGCTCGTTGTTTGCATCAAGTGCTTCGTCAATTTGTTTTTTGATGTGTTGTCGTCCTTGAATGGCTGTTAGTTTTTCAATCATCGCATCTGCTTCCTTAGCGTCCTTCTCATGCTGGCGATATTGTCGTAAATTATCAATAGCAGGGGATTCGATTACTTGTAAATAACGATAATTGGATCTTTTTCCGTAGAAATGAATAATTAAATAGATTCGCTCAGATGGATGTGCCATGAGCTCCCCTAAGACGAATGCGACATCTTCCGTTTTCCGCTTATTATAGTAAAATTCAAAGCCAGGTTCATCAGATTGTGTACTCGATATTACGATTGTTTTCCTATTCCATTGAATTTGATCGGCAAAGGACACGTTTTCAAGAATAGGAGGCTTGTTGAGGATATATTCCAGTACTTTTCGTGCTTCCGTTCGCTTCAATCGATGCGACTCTAAAAACCATTTTAGGAAACTTCTTTTCTCGTTTGCTGATACCCATTTTTTCATGCTAACCCACCTTTTTGAAAAGCAACTATGTAAGGTCAATCTACATTTATTTTACTATATATTCGTTTCGTAAGAAGTGAAGTAAGTTTGTAAATATATAATGGAATTAGAAAATACACTTGTTTAGAAGGGTAGCCAGAGAATCGAGCGGATTAATGATTGTAATGGAGTTTGTTTTTTGAACTTCATTGGCTGAATCGACCATTGATAGCTGAGCCACTGATAGGATTTTGTTACTAGCTTGGAATTGATTTAGAGATTTTGCTACGCTACTTTTATATTCTTCTATTTGGCCTTGCATGAGAAGATCAAATACACCGTCTATCAGAATGATTTCTACATCTAAGGATGTTTTCATACGACTAGCATACTCTTGCAATCGTTTGGTGGTGCCAGAAACTGTTTCTGGATTTGTAAAAAACATGGCCAATGGCTTCTGAACTTCACAAATCGTTGCAAAAAATGGTTCATCAATTTTAATAATAGGTACGGATAGGGAAGACGCTTCTCCTAAAATAGCAATATAATTCGTACATGTAATAACAATGGCATCAAAATCGCATCCTTCAATCCATGCCAGCTGTTCTTTCACTTTGTTTTGTAAGCTTGTTTCATTCCAATTATGATGATACATAAGTCCAGGATCCACAAAATGAATACATTCTATATTGTATAAAGAAAGTGCTTGTTCAATATAGGCGATATTAGAATGATGAGCGTGTAAACATCCGATTTTTCGTTTCATGACTCGTCTCCTTTATTCAATCTTTTTATTAACGATATTTGGAAATTATGGATAAGTCAATGACTTTCTGAGTCAGCTTTTTTTATTGATGCAGAGGGGATTGAAAGAAGAAAGAGAATAAAAAAAACAGACTCCCCAAAAGAGTCTGTTTAAAAGACGTTAGTTATAATTATGCTTTACGAACGTTTGTAGCTTGAGGTCCGCGTTGGCCTTGTTCTACTTCAAAAGTAACAGCTTGACCTTCATCTAAAGATTTAAAACCTTCGCTTTGGATAGCTGAGAAATGCACGAATACATCGTCTCCACCTTGACGTTCAATAAAACCAAAACCTTTGTCTGCATTAAACCACTTAACTTTACCTTGTTCCATTATTGTGTCCTCCTAGTGTGCTCTGCACACAATGTGTTACTATCCTTGCTCAAATCTTTAAAATGGAAAGCTTATCACTTATCGATTATTACCGAACAAAAATAATTCTTATTCAATATAACAGAAAAAGGAAGGGAATACAAGTGTTATATATGTTTATAATTAAATTACAATACATAGCTTTTAAAAGGGAGATTACTCAAACTATTCATCAAGGACATGGAAAGGAGGGTGGTTTCCTTCTTCTAAAACATGTTCCGGTTGTGGGCGAGTAAAAGAAGAATTATCTCTTTCTGAGCTTACATTCCACTGTGAATGTGGTTATGTGGCAGACAAGGACTGGAATGCTTCTATCAATATCAAAAGGGAAGGATTACGCATAGTAGCGTTAGCGTAAGGAGATAAACTCTTGGAATAAGAGGGTTAGCTTGGTCAGTTTTCGCCTTGCTACTATAAGCAACGATAAGTCGAGAAGCCCCCACTTCAAAAATCGTAAGAGTTTAAGTGGTAGGTAGTTCACTGGATTTTCTCTTAAACTTATGCTATTATGTACCTCTATATGAAAAGAGGACGTGAGCTATCGTGATCAATATTCAAATACCTAAACCGGATGTTACCATTTCCAAACAAAAGGATCCTGAAGGAAGTAATATATATGGATTTACGGATTTTCACCTGATTCCAAGAGATAAGGGTGGCATCTTTATGTTTTATAACAAAGACAAAGAGCTATTGTTTGTTGGGAAGGCAAGAAAGCTAAGACCTCGTATTAAAAAGCATTTTGAAGATTCCGTTTCTGTAGTGAAAATGAACCGAGACGAGATAACGAAAATTGCTGTTTGCCTAGTTGAGGATCCGATGGAACGAGAAATTTATGAAACGTACATTATTAATAAGCTTCATGCGAAATGCAATGTGGACAAAGTTTTTTATAAATAAAGAACAGACAATAAGCTGAGGCCTCATCTCCTCAGCTTATTGTCTGTTTGCAGGGAGTGTATCAGGTTGGAAAGAAAGAGACAAAAACCGGCGTATTTATATACTTTTGCTTGCCGTGAGGAAGAACTTTCCCTTTGCCAAATGGAGATGCGCGCTTTTTTCGGAAGGGACACGGCATCTTATATTTTAAAGAGCGAGATTGAGATTGATCCGAGTCGCAGTCCGTTTATGAAAGAACGGATTCAGGTTATGTTCGAAGGGGACGAGCTGTTTGATATTATCAATCAGGTGGGACAAGTCGAATTAAAGGGAGCAACTTTTAAAATTATTTTTGTTAAGATTAATGATCTCGGTGAAGAACAGAAAATCGAATACAATGAGCGGCGTAATATTGAACGGAAAATTGGAGCCAACATGAACGGGGAGGCAGATGTTCACCATCCAGAGCGAGTATTTGGCATTGTTCCATTTGAAGGTCGCTGGTACTTTGGCCCGTATGTGCAGGCCGAATCGGTTTGGTTTCAGCATGTGAAAAAACCGCGCATGTATTCTACGGCTTTAAGCACTAGAGTAGCACGAGCTGTTGCAAATATAGCGGTACCAAAGCCGGAGGGCGTCAAGGCAATTGATCCTTGTTGCGGGATTGGGACCGTATTAGTAGAAGCGAGATCTATGGGGATTGATATGGACGGCCGTGATATTAATCCGCTTGTGACAAGCGGTACAAGAGAGAACCTTGCCTATTTTGGTCTTACTGCAAATGTAACACTGGGACCGATTGCAGAGGTAACGAAGGACTATGACGTTGCTATTCTTGATATGCCATACAATCTGTTTACCCACGCTACTTATGAGGATCAGTTCGCAATTCTGCAGCATGCGCGTCGCTTTACGAAAAAAGTAATTGTTATTATGATTGAAGTGGCAGATGAAATGATTGAAAAAGCAGGTTTTACGATTACAGACCGCTGCGTAGCAAAAAAGGGAACCTTTTCAAGACAGATATGTGTTTGTGAGTAGAAGGTCGTGAAATGCAAAAGAGTAAAGAAGCGAACCATTGGTAAGACTGGCTCGCTTCTTTTTCATGTATTCTTTTCTAATTCTGAACTTTTTTCGTTTAATAAATAACGTAGCTTTCTCACCGTAATTTGCAGTCGTTTGGCTGCTTCTTTTCTGTTTCCAAGCGTATGTTGGAGCGTTCTTACGATAAAAGCTTTGCCAATCTCGGATTCGAGTTGTTTCACTTGAGCGAGCACTTCGTCTAAATCAAGCTCTTCTTTTTGGTTGAAAGTAGTAAGAATCTCATCGGTCCATTCCTGTAAGAGAAGAGCTAAATAACTTTCCCCTGTTACAGTAGGTAAGGGTTCTATTCTAGAAATAGGGGGAGATTGTACTTTCATATGTTTCATTACTTCATGGGCCGTTATAACTGCATGGCTGGAATCGGATAACGCAACGACCCGCGTAATAAAATTTGATAGCTCTCGTATATTTCCGGGCCAATCATAATTTTGCAGTATTTTCATTGCCTCTTCAGAAAAGGTGATGTTTACATTTGGGTGACGTTGAAGGCAATGCTGCAAGAGTAAGGGAATGTCTTCTTTGCGGGCACGCAGAGGGGGAATTTGCAAATGAACGACATTCAGGCGGTAATATAAGTCTTCCCGAAATTTTTTTTGCCGTACGAATTCCTGCAGGTCTTCGTTTGTAGCTGCAATGATTTGAGTATTTGTCCGTAATATCGCTTCACTTCCGACACGCATGAATTCGCGTGTTTCGAGTACACGAAGCAGCTTCACTTGAATTGCAGGGGATGCTTCTGCGATTTCATCTAGAAATAGCGTGCCCTTGTTCGTAATTTCAAATAGCCCTTTCCGCTGATTGGCTGCACCTGTGAAGGCTCCTTTTTCATGCCCGAAAAGTTCGCTTTCTAATAATGATTCCGAGATAGCGCCGCAATTGACGCCAATAAACGATTCATGACTACGCGGGCTAGCGTGATGGAGAAAGCGAGATAATAATTCTTTTCCTGTACCTGTTTCTCCTTCAATTAATACATTGACCTGCTTCTGGGCAACGCGGTAGGCAGTTTGAATCAATTGATTCATGTCTTTATTCTGTCCGACGATAAGTCCTACTTCACTCGCTAATTCTCTCATATGCTTTTGGGTAACGTTTATATTCGACAGAAGGAGCTGATCCAGCTGTTTTTCCAGTAGATCGATATCCTCAAATGGCTTTTCTAAATAATCACTCGCTCCTAGTTTAATGGCATCAACAGCAGTTTGAATCGTACTGTAGCCTGTCATAATAATCGCTTTACACATCGGCTGTAGTTTTTTTAGGTGTTGTAGTAGTGAAAGACCATCCGCATCTGGTAGTTTTAAATCAATCATAGCAGCTTGAAACAAATGCTTTGTAAAATCAAGGTTGGAAAAAGCCTTTCCACTATTAACAAAGGTTACTTGATATCCTTTCGAACGAAATAGGTGAGAGAGAAATGTGCCAATTTCCTTTTCGTCGTCTACAATTAATAGATTTGTCATTGTATCACCTCTCACATTAGCATTATGTAGATAGGTTTCGCGTTATGGGTTTATGGGGTCTCGCTGTAAAGGAAGCTTTAAGGTGAATGTGCTTCCCTTATTTAGCGTGCTTATCACATCAATGGTTCCGCCATGTGCTTTTGCAATTCCGATGCTGACGGATAGGCCGAGTCCGGTGCCTTTTTCTGATTCTTTCGTTGTATAAAACGGATGAAATATTTCGGAAAGTCTATTTTCTTCAATACCAATGCCATTATCCGTAACCGATAAATGGACTTCATTAGGCTGTAACGATGTTTCAATGATGATTTCTTTCTTTTCTGCAACTGTTAGGGCATCTTTTGCATTTAATAGCAAATTAATGATGATTTGTTCTATTTGCGGCTGGCTTGCTTCAATCATAGGCAAGTAGTCTGAAAGAAGGGTTTGTATTTTGATTTGCTGATCCTCTATTTGATATTTGAGTAGATTCAATACTTGCTCTACCGCTTCATTTAAGGAACAGGAAGAGAAAGTGTACGTATCCTGCCTGGAAAAGGTAAGAAGACTTTTAATGATTTGTTTACAGCGAACGCCGCAATTTTTAATGTCAGAGAGCAGTGTATAGGATGGTGAATCGCTTGCTATATCGCGAAGTAATAGCTGAGAATTACCAAGAATTGCGGTTAAAGGACTATTTAATTCATGGGCAACACCTGCCGCCATTTCACCTATGGCGGCAAGCTTTCCAGAGTGGAGCAGATGCACTTCTAGTTTTCTCTTTTCGGTTACGTCCTTCATGTACGCAATCACGGCATATACTTCCTGTTTATGATTGTGTACGGGGTAGGTATGCAGCTCACACGTTGTCTGCTCTTCAAAATAGATTTCCTTATAGCCGGGTTTTCCTTGGTGAAATGTTTCCATAACCAGTGTTTGACATGCTTTTTCTAGCATAAAATCGATGGATTGCTCCTGGCAATGGAAGAAAGCTTGGACAGAGTCATTGTAGCGAAGTATATGTCCATCTTGGTCAAATACAATGATCATATCTTCTACTGCTTTAAAAGTGTCTTCCCATTCCTGCTTGGCACGAAGCACTTCATGATACAATTGGGTGTTTTCGATACTAACAGCAAGATGTGTGCTAAGTTGTTCAAGAAAAGCAAGATCATCGATTTCCCATTCCGTTTCAGAGTTCCGTCCAATACTTAGTACAGCAATTTTTTTGTTTTTGCTATAGATAGGCAATACTAAAATCGTTTTTAGATGAAGTGCAGTAAGATAGGTTTTTTCGTAAAAGTCGTAATCAGCAGTGTCTTGTAAACGCTTTAAAATAATTTGCCGTGTTGATAAAGAAGACCAATAAAGTGAATTCTCGTTTGGTACTATAGCTCCAATTTCTAGCATATGACTATGATCGGGATAGACATTGGTTAAGGTAAGTCGTTCATTCTGAAAAAGTAATAAGCCGAGACGGTCAAACGGAACGAGTACATTTAATTTATGTATCATATTTTTTAAAATGTCATCAAGGGACATATCAATTTTGATGCTCTTCATTATTTCATTCATAATTTCAAGCTGCATATTTTTCTTGCGCAATTGTGTAACAGTTTGTTTCAGTTCGGTATAATAATTTTTTTTCGAGGATTTAACGCCCGTTAAGAGGGCAATCATGTCTTGTTTGTCCTCTAGCAACATGCTTCACCACCTTATAATGCATTATGAAGTAACTGTTTCATTTTTATAAGATCCATATCGCGAGGATTTGTAATCATACAGGCATCCTCTAAAGCCGAATTGCTAATCTGTTCAAGGTCTTCCTCTGTAATATTTACCTCACGAAGCCATTTGGGTGTTCCAATATCGGCAGAAAGATCTTTAACAAATTGAATCGCTGCATTACCAGCTTCACGCTCGGTTAATCCTCTCGTATCAATACCCATACAGGTTGCAATGGTCGCAAACCTTTTCGGAGAAGCAATCATATTAAACTCCATAACATGCGGAAGTAAAATTGCATTAATTTCCCCGTGTGATAACGGGAATTTTCCGCCAATTGCATGGGAAATGGCGTGAGCTGCGCCTAAGATCGCATTAGAAAAGGCAAGTCCGGCCTGCAAGCTTGCCATCGCCATTGCTTCTTTTGCCTCTTCGTTTGTTTTGGAGGCAACAGACGGCCGTAAATAGGTAGCGACAAGCGATAAGGCATTTTTTGCTTGCACATCCGTAAGGGGGGTTGCTGCAATACTGACAAACGCTTCAATAGAATGAGTAAGCACGTCCATTCCAGTTGAAGCGGTTAAGAAACTATCCTTGGTGACGAGTGTGTAGGGGTCGACAATAGCGATGTCTGGAACCAATGTTTTTGAAATGATCGTCATTTTTTTCTTACGTACTGAATCTACAATAACGGAAAACTGAGAAACTTCAGAGCCCGAGCCAGCCGTGGTCATAATCATAATCATAGGGGGGAGAGGCTTTTCGATTTTATCGACTCCTTCATAGTCGGAAATGGTTCCGCCATTTGTTACAAGAATGGCAATGGCCTTAGCAACATCTAGTACACTGCCTCCGCCTACACCAAGAATTGCATCACATTCATTCTCGATAAACGCACGGCTTCCAGCGAGAACAACTGCATCGTCTGGATTAACCCTCACATCTAAAAAAGTGGCGAAAGACAACTGTGCCTCTTTACAAATTACCATCACAGTTTCTAACCAGCCAACATTCGCAACTCCTTTATCGCTGACGATTAACACTTTCTTTGCACCAAGCCGTAAGCAAGCATCACCGGCTTGCTTGATCGCATTTTTACCAAATATAATTTCAGGTGTGACAAATTTCGTAATTCTCATCGCAATCTCCTATATGTAAATTATATTTATACTAATTTATCCGTAAAATATGTAAATTCCTGTTTTCTTTTTGCCGAATATAAGAAAAATTTTTTTGCAGCATAAAAAAAGGCGATGCCCTTATACAAGCATCGCCCTCGAAAATTAAAGTTTTTAAAAACACGTAAACGAAATAATTCTCCTTGTATCAATACCAAAAATCATCCAGGAACGACCATTCCATCTAAAACCAGCAACAGATCTTGGACCTACGAAAATGGGATAAAACCAAAACCCTTCACCATTGCTGAGCCATATATAAGTATTACGAAACTGGCACAACCTAATTGCTCCTGGGTCAACAGCAAATGGTGAAGCAGCTGCTTGTTGAGGAATAAATGGTGGAGGAGGAGCAGTTGGAGCTTGTGGAATTTGTGATCCGGGTATACCTGGAAAACCTGATGGTCCTGCAAACTCAGGTCCTGGAAAACCTGATGGTCCCGCAAACTCAGGTCCTGGTAAACCTGGTGGTCCAGGAAACGAGGGCACTGGTAAACTTGGAAATTGACGCTCCAATTGCTGATCATTATTTCTATAGGAGTATACTGTCTGATTATACATTTAAAACACCACCTTACCTTAAATAAATCTCTAGAGTATTAGTATGTTGTACTGTTCTTTTGTGAAGCTTATTCGCAGTCTAAATAACTGCCTATTATCTTCCAAAAATAAACAATAAGGGGCACCGCCACATGCCCATCTAGCTTACAACAAAGTATAACTTGAAGTTGTCCTACTAAGTGATAATTCAATATTGGTGGTATTCTTAAACTACAGACAAAATTTTTATTCAGCGTGCTGTGCTGAATGAGACGGCTTTCCTATAAAAAACTTATTGAAGATAAGCCACGGATTGTTTAAGTACATTAATCAAATACTAGTGTGGCGTATTCAATCCCCATGCAATAACTTGAAACAAAAGACCTAATGAAAGGAGCCCAAATCCCCATTTAATCATGGATTGTCTTGGGGCCGATTTTACATATTCCATAAAAATAAAGATTGAACCAATAAAAGATGCAATAATACCTAGACCACCTAAACTCCAAGCCCACCAACCTAACAAACCAATCACCTCTCACATATATAAACTTCAGCATAATCATATCAAACAAGGAATATATATTTGGTAATTTTACCAAAAATTACATTTAAAAAGTAGTCGATAAAAAGGGGAAATCAGTTTTTTCTACTTTGTGAAGAAATGTACTTAAACTAAACTGAACGTTACTTTAAGTACAAGCTTTCACAAACCTTCTATTTGTTTTAACAAATAATCCATTGATCAGCTTTCAAAGTATTCAATCAAGATTCTTTGTATCGCTATGTGAAGTGAAATTGTAGGGAATTTGTAGTGGTAAAAACATTGAAAAAGGCGAGGTTCATACTTTAAACCTCGCCTTTTTCAATAATAAGATTTCGTAAGGTTTTCGTACATATACCAAAACCTAAAACCAGCAATATTATACTTCAACTATATTTTGGTATAGATATTACTATATATTTGCATAATCGTACACTTTACCCAGAAAAGGTTAGTCCATGTTAATCCAGACGCTTTTCACTTCTGTATAGTTTTCAAGTGCATAGCTACCCATTTCACGGCCAATTCCTGATTGCTTATAACCGCCAAACGGACTTGCTGCATCGAAGACGTTGTAGCAGTTTACCCACACCGTTCCGGCTTTAATGCGATGTGCTACGTAATGGGCTTTCTTAATATCCTGCGTCCAAACACCGGCTGCTAGCCCGTAATACGTATCATTTGCCTTTGCAATCAGATCATCAATATCATCAAACGGCATTGCCGCGACCACCGGTCCAAAGATTTCTTCTTTTACAATCGTCATCGAATGATTGACATCTGCAAAAATGGTAGGGGCAACAAAATAGCCTTGGTCAAATGGAATCGTACCACCTGCTAACACTTCCGCACCTTCTTCAATTCCTTTATCGATGTAAGTTTTCACACGATCTTGTTGCGCTTTGGAAATAAGAGGTCCCATTGTTGTCTCCTTGGATAAACCATTACCTTGTTTAATTGTTTTCGTAAGTGAAGCTAAATCTGCTACCACATTGTCATACATATCCTTTTGTACATATAAGCGGCTGCCAGCACAGCATACTTGTCCTTGGTTAAACATAATGCCCATTAACGATCCTGGAACCGCACTAGTAAGATCAGCATCCGGTAAAATAATGTTTGGCGATTTTCCGCCAAGCTCTAATGTTACGCGTTTTAAGGAGTCACTTGCTTGGCGCATAATATATTTTCCAACCGCTGTAGAACCGGTAAATGCTATTTTGTCGACGAGTGGATGATCAACAAGCGGTGCACCAGCTGTTTTTCCAAACCCAGGAACAATATTGACTACACCTTTTGGAAATCCTGCTTCCTCCATTAATTGGGCTAAATACAGAGCAGATAACGGTGTTTGTTCAGCAGGCTTCAATACGACCGTACAGCCAGTCGCAAGAGCCGCGCCAAGTTTCCAAGTAGCCATTAATAATGGGAAGTTCCACGGAATAATTTGTCCAACAACTCCAACTGCTTCATGGCGTGTATAGTTGAAATAGTTGCCATTCACAGGAATAGTTTGTCCAGTCATTTTTGTTGCCCAACCTGCAAAGTAGCGGAAATGTTCAATTGCTAGTGGAATGTCAGCATTCGAGGTTTCTCGAATCGGCTTTCCGTTATCCAATGTTTCAAGTTGTGCTAGCTCAAGTTTATGCTCCTCCATAAGATCAGCTAGTTTATAGATTAAGTGACTTCTTTCAGATGCGCTCATTCTTGACCATGGTCCATGATCGAATGCCTCTCGTGCTGCCCGTACAGCTAAATCGATATCATTCGGATCCGCCTCTGCCACGTCAGCAAGTTTTTCCCCAGTAGCTGGATTCAATGTTTCAAACGTTTTTCCAGAAAGAGAGTTTACCCATTCTCCGTTAATATAGAGTTTTTTCACACCCGTTAAAAAGGCTATTAATCTCGGACTTAATCCTGTTTTTGTTGTACCTGTGTTTGTCATCATCATCTCTCCTAATCTACTTGATATCTATAAAAAGGCTTATCGACGAAGCAGCACTGTACCATATTACAAGGTTAGGACAACACGTCCATTAATCTTGCCCGTTTCCATACGATGAAAAACATCATTAATCGCATCTAGCGGTTGGGTTTCAATATTTGTGCGGACCTTACCTTGGGCCGCAAATGATAGGGCTTCTATTAAATCTTTTCTCGTACCAACAATCGAACCTTTTACTGTTACTCCATTTAGCACTGTATCAAAAATTGGAATTGGTAATTCATCGTTAGGAAGTCCGACTACTACTAATGTTCCGCCACGTTTTACAGATTGGTACGCTTGTTCAAATGGTCTTTTTGCAACAGCTACGCTAATGGCTGATTGAACGCCGCCTACCTTCTCATGAATGGCTTGTACCGGATTGACGTTTAATCCGTTAATCGTAAGGTCAGCTCCTAATTCCTTTGCTAGCTCAAGCTTGTCGTCTTGAATATCAACGGCAATGACATTAAAGCCCATTGCTTTTGCATATTGCAGTGCAACATGACCGAGACCGCCGATGCCAAAAATCGCTACCCAGTCACCTGGCTTTGCGTCAGATACTTTTAACGCTTTATAGGTCGTTACTCCTGCACAGAAAATAGGGGAAACTTCTGCGAATTCAAGATTATCTGGAATCTTTACTACATAGTTTGCAGGTGCCTTGCAATATTCGGCATAGCCGCCATCAACGGAATAACCTGCATTCAATTGATGCGGACATAACGTTTCGCGACCCGTTAAACAGTATTCACATTCGCCACAGGCTGAATAAAGCCACGGAATCCCAACCCGATCTCCTGCCTTAATCGAAGTTACACCTTCTCCAACTTCTTCGACGATTCCAACTCCTTCATGACCTGGAATAAGAGGAAGCTTCGGTTTTACAGGCCAGTCCCCGTGCACAGCATGTAAGTCAGTATGACAAACTCCGCACGCCTTAATTTTTACAAGAACTTCTCCATACTCGATTTCTGGAACAGGAACTTCCTTAATTTCAAGCTGCTGATTAAACTCATTCACAACGGCTGCTCTCATCGTTCTGTTTTGCTGATTTGTAGACATATAAAGCATCCCCCTTTTTATTTTGAGTGTGGTTCACTTTTTCTATATGCAAGTAGCGTGCCAATTTCTAAAACGCTTACAAGGAGAGGTTAATAGCTAGATAACTAGCAGATGTGCCAGAAAATCGGCATATTTCGCCGTAAATAAGGAAGGCTTGTGCCGAGTTATTGCTAGTGGGACGGATTGCTCCTGTGTGATAAAGCAAGTGGAAAGAATGTGTAAATCAAAAACGAGGGTAAGGAGACATATTGAGATTTTTAAAAGCAAAATATTTCATAATAGTTGGATTAATTATTGATTAAAGTAAGATTGTAAATTATGAATCTCATAATTTTACAAAAGACCCATAAGAATCCATAAAAAGTTAATATTAGGCATGTATAATTTGGTGTTGTTGTAATAACTATTAAGAATTTGGAGGATTTCATGAAAAACACTAAATTAAGAGCAGTCGTATTAGGGATTTTTGTTTTATCTACAGTCCTTACAAGTTTAGGATCGTATGTTTCAATGCCTTTTGTTCAAGCACAAACCAATAATTTTAGTAATTTACCAGAATTGCTTATTACGGAGATTATGCCGGATAATGCAGGAACAGATGAATATGAGTATTTTGAGGTATATAATAATTCCGACAAGCCACTGGTATTAGACTATTATTCTTTTGCTATTCGTTATACAGACGGAAGTGGTAAAGCGGACCAGCCTATACAGTTTAAGCCAGCAACAATAGGACCGAAAAAAACGAGTGTAATGTGGATAAACTTATCAAATAAGAAGTTAGCTGATTTCAATGCACATTACGGAGTGAATTTGACGGAAGATCAAGTCGTTCAGTCAACGAATGCAATTGGTCTATACAATAATGGTAATCGAAGTATTGTTATAAGTGATAGAGGGAAAGACATTGCTGTAGCAAACTATACCCTAGATGACATTTCTAGTGGTATGGCTGCCGAGTACAAATACCCGGATAGTGGTACTGAGATGACCAAGTTTCATCAAAAGGCTACTCCAACACCAGGAACAATTGATGTAACACAGATTCCAACAGAAACCGTGAAATTACCAGTAAACTCAGTACCTGTTATAAATCATACACCAATAAAATCAACAACTACTGCCAAGGATTTGAAAATTAGCGCTACAATTTCGGATGAAACGAATGTAAAAGCAACTCTTTCTTACAAAACGAAGTCAGATGCTCCTTCTCATACCATGCAAATGAATAAAGTAAACGGTATTTATGAGGCGGTCATTCCAGCAAATGAACTAGTAGAAGGAACCTTACAATATTCAATTCAGGTAACAGATAAAAATAATCGCGTTGTACTTCCAAACAATGATTTGTTCCAAGTAAAGGTGAGTGCATCAGTAGTGGAAGATTTCAACAGTTATCCACAACTGCTCGTAACGGAACTTTCTCCTAATTCAAAAGGAACAGGTACGGATTACTATGAGTATTTTGAATTGTATAATAACACCAATCAACCATTGCAACTAAATAATTATACGTTTGTATATCGTTATACGGACACTGGGGTGGAAAAGACATTCCAAGTTCCAACTGTAACGATACAATCGCAGGAAAATCTTGTTTTTTGGTTTAATAATGGAAATAAATCATTAGCCGATTTTAATAGTCAGTTTGGAACTTCTTTATCATCTAATCAAGTAGTAGAATTTAAAGATGTGTTTCCTGGATTTTCTAATGGAGGAAATCGTGCGCTTGTTTTAAAAGACAAGAAAAGTAAAGAAGTGATTTCCGCAAGCTACCTTGATTTAGAAACAGATAATAATGGAAAGGTTGTCCAATATAGCTATCCAAAGTCAGGAACTACCATGGACAAGCTAAAGGTACTTGCTGATCCAACTCCTGGCAGTATAGAAGCCAATCAAGTCCCCAATACACCAGTTATGCTTTCTGATGTAACACCAGATCTTGATAAACCTGTTATTGAGCATTCCGAAATTACTAATGCCTATGTAAATTCAACTATAAATATAGAAGCAAAAGTTACAGACGATAAGGCGGTTAATAGCGTAAATTTATATTATAAGAATGACAATGATTCAAACTATATTTCACTTCCAATGAATGCTAATGCACAAGAAACAGGTAAATATACAGCTGAAATCCCTTCACCTAAATCAGAGTCCACTATTCATTACTATATTGAGGCCTCTGATGGTGTAAACGTTGCAAAAACATCCGAATACAAAATTGCAGTGACGAAACCAGATGTTGATTTTAATAAAGTACCTATATTTCTAGTGACGGAAATTGTCCCAGATAGCACGAATGTAGGAGATATGGATGGATACGAGTTTGTTGAAATCTATAACAATACCAATAAAGATGTTAACTTTAAAGATTACAAGCTGCAATATCGGTACGGAAAGGATACATCGTCAGATATTGTTTGGCCGTCTGTCCCTGATGATATTATTATTAAGGCTCAAGGTACGCTTGTTTTCTGGATTATTAATGATGCAAATCGAGAAAAAACTGTAGCGGATTTTAACAAAAATTACGGTACAAATCTTATTGAGGATAAAGACATTGTGCGTGTCTACAGTAATGGAATGGCAAATGGAAGTCCACGAGGCCTTGTCGTTGCTGACAATACGAAAAGAGAGATTTCAGTATCTTATTATAATGACAAAGATGGGGTCGATGATACTCAGCCTAATAAAGGAATCTTTTATAAGTATCCGATTGATGGTTCTAGAGTTTCATCAAAGATAAGCGCTGGGGTAGAAAATGCAACTCCTGGACGTGTAGAAGCATCTCAAGTTCCTCCACAACCTGTGTATGTTGAAGAAGATGATACGAAGCCAACATTTGAAAACGTAACTACGCAGACAGAAGTAAAAGAAACAGATAATATTAAAATATTTATTGATGCGAAAGATGACAAACTTGTAAGAACAGTCAAAGTTTTTTATAAAACAAATACGGATAGTAAATATAAAAGTGCAATTCTACCACAAGACTATAACACTACTTTGTATCCTTATACGATTTATTCACCTGAATTCATTGCAAAGGATTTTGTAGAGTATTACTTTACTGTTTCTGATGGAATAAATGAAGTAAAAAGTGATACATACAAGGTGAAAGTGACAAATGATCGCAATATGGATAGCCTTCGTTTAAATGTAAAAGAAAACGAAATCATAAGCGGACAGAAAATTTTAAAGGGAACATCTGCAGACGATAAGGCAGATGATGTTCATGTAGCAATTGATAATAATGAAATTACACAAGGAACGTACAATGCCTTAGAAAATACTGCTTATCTTGCATTTGAGGTTAGTAATGTAGATACCTTCTTTAAAAACGGAGTAACTATGGGAGATGAAGTACTTCATATTTTTGATGATTGGATGTTAGATTGGCAAACCATTACAGTACCAATTGATCCAAACCGTTTAAAAGTAGGTGATAATGTTCTGACGATTCGTTCGGGTAACAAAGCATCTCCGTTTGATTTATTGTCACCTGAAAACCGAGACGATTACAATCTTCGTAATGTCCGCTTAGTATTAGGAGATGGAACAATTGTTACAGATCCAAGCTATAATAATCTAGAAAAAGTAATTGCAATGACAGACAACAACCCTTTTGTAGACTTCCACTTTAATATATTAGAACCATATGCCGCTTCTAAAGCATACAAATGGGATACTACAGCTATAGCAGATGGAAATCATATCATTACCGTGAAAGATACAAATGAAGAAAAGAAAATACCAGTAATTATTGATAATACAGCTCCAGTTATTTCAACTACGATTGAACAGGGAAAACAATATAAGGGTGCATTTGTGATCGATACGACAATTTCGGACGCAATTGCTGGAGTAGATACAACCGAGGTAACACTTGATGGAAAACGAATATTTACACCTTACAATACGTCATCATCAGCGCTTGCTGTGGGTACACATACATTGCATATTAAAGCTACTGATAAAGTTGGAAATGTAGTTGAGAAAGATGTTCCATTTTCTACTATGGATGAAAATCCTATAAAACCACTCTCTGATATAGTGACGGGAACAGTGGATGGTGCAGCAACGTTACGAGTAAAGGTAATCGATCCAACAAATGATATGTTAGATGTATCGTTTTATCAGGCGTACCAATATAAACCAGAAAGTACAAACGTAAAATCCTATCAAAATTCTGCTGAGATTGAGCCTCCTCAAACGATGATTCCAGCGGGAGAACAGCTTTTAACAGGAAATGATCTTTCTCTTATTTCAGCGAAAGATGGAAAGTACGTAACGACAGATTCTACTACACAATTCCCGTATCATCGATTCGATGTTACATTGGATCCTTCTGTGGATGAGAGTGATACGGTTGAACTCGAGTGGGCAGGAAATTCATTTGAAGGTCGAAAGGTAACAATGTATGCATGGAGTTATGTTCAAAACAAATGGGTAGCTTTAAAGTATCAAATAGCCGGTAAAGAAGACTTTACTTTAAAGGGAAATGTAAATGTTAAAGAATTTGCTAAAGATCATAAGATAAACATAATGGTGCAGGATGAAATTCCTGTTTCGCCTGAAAATTATGATTACACATTTGTTTGGATGTCTGATACACAGTATTATGCTGCAAGCTATCCATATATCTATGATTCAATAACGAAGTGGATTGTAGACAATACAGATAAATATAAGATCAAGTATGTGTTCCATACAGGAGATATAGTAGATGATTCAAGTAAACAGTATCAATGGGATGCAGCAAATCGTTCTATGAAACTATTAGATGATGCAAACGTTCCATACGGTGTTCTTGCAGGAAATCACGATGTTGGTCATAAGTCAGAAGATTATACAGAGTTCTATAAAAATTACGGTACAGATCGCTTTCAAAATAAACCATACTACGGGGAATCATACAAAAATAACCGTGGTCATTATGACTTAATTTCTGCAGGTGGGAATGACTATATTATGGTATATATGGGTTGGGGTGTTGATGATGAGGGTATTGCATGGATAAATGAGGTCCTTGCTCAGCATCCAGATCGAAAGGCTATCTTAAGCTTCCATGAATATTTGCTTGCTTCAGGTACAAGAAGCCCAATTGCAGAAAAAATATATAATCAGGTTGTATTGAAGAATCCTAACGTTATTGCAGCATTAAGCGGTCACTATCATGAAAGTCAAACATTAGTGGATGAAGTTGATGACAACGGTGATGGAACACCAGATCGTAAAGTATATCAAATTCTTGCCGATTATCAGGCAGGTCCAGAGGGTGGACAAGGATATATACGTCTACTTCACATTAATAAAGACAGCAACAAAATTATGGTTAATACATTCTCTCCGTACATGAATGATTATAATTACTATAATACGGATCAATACCCTGGAAAAGATGAATTTACGATGGATGTAAATTTACAGCCTCAGGAAAAGAGAGTTTCCACAGATTACTTTGCTGTAAATGTTTATACAGATACTGAAATTGGAACTGTGAAGCAAGTAAAGAGTGGTGATTATGCAGAAGTGAAATGGAATGGATTAAAAGAAAATAATGTATATTCATGGTATGCAATAGCAACAGATGCTTTTACAGGAAAATCAATTTCTGATATTTGGACATTTACAAAAGGAAAAGATGATGTTGTAACAGATCCTGGAACAGGCGGGGCAGAAGGAACAGGCGGGACAGAAGGAACAAGCGGAACAGGAGGAACAAGCGGAACAGGAGGAACAAGCGGAACAGGAGGAACGCAAGGAACAGATGAAACACATGAAACACATGAAACAGGAACGGTAGTGAAGCAAACTGATAACTTGATTGACAATGGACAAGAAAAGAAACTCCCTGATACGGCATCACCTATGTATAATGGAGTGGTGATTGGTCTACTAGTCGCTGGAGCAGGTTTATATCTGCTTGGTCGAAAAAAAACAATATGAATGGATAGAAACTAAAAAGATGAATCATTTCATAAGGGACCATTTTACATCATTTTGTAAGATGGTTCTTTTTTATTATATTTTATTGTGACTTTCACCTCCTACTACAAGGGGGAAAAGAAATCAGAGAAGGCAAAGAAAAGGGGTTGGCCGGGCTCATCCTAAAAGTAGGAGAAGAATACACCTGCTTTAGTTTAGCTATAATTATTAGTTGAAAACACTTGTGCTTTTATTTATGAGATGAATCGGCTTCGGATAAGAGTGTTTTGACACGTTAGTTATCCAACATATGTTTTTAAGGGATTATTTATTAAAAGTAATCAGTGTGTTAATCAGTGTGAAATTTTTCGAGCACTACACTACATTTAATTTTGATGGAACAATCATCTGTTGTAATATATATGTACATACATTTAGTGAGAAGCTGGATATAACACAATCTTTAGGATAGCTAAATATCAAAAAATTCCACTTAAACACAAATGTATTTATGATTAAAATGTGAGGTAGTTTAAAAAAGGAGGAACCATCCTATGTCAAAGGCACCTAGTTTTATTTTAAACAACGGACTTTCTATGCCTGCACTTGGACTTGGCGTTTATAAGATAGAAGAAGGAAATCAAACGGTTGAGGCGGTAAAGGAAGCGCTTCGGATTGGGTACCGTCTTATCGATACGGCTTCGCTTTATGCGAATGAAACGGGAGTCGGAACGGCTATTAAAGAAAGCGGTGTAAAGAGAGAAGATTTGTTTCTAACAACAAAAGTTTGGAACACTGATCAAGGCTATGAAAGCACGCTTAAGGCATTTGAAGAATCTCTTACTAAACTCCAAACGGATTATCTAGATCTTTATCTTATCCACTGGGCGGTGAAAGGGAAGTATATGGAAACGTGGCGTGCACTGGAGCATTTGTATGATCAAGGAAAAGTGAAGGCAATTGGCGTATGTAACTTTAATATTCATCATCTCCGCGATTTGGAAGGGGAAAAATATGTTCCTGCGGTCAATCAAGTCGAGTTGCATCCGCTTTTTAATCAAAGGGAACTTCGTACATACTGCAAAGAAAAAGGAATTCAAGTGGAAGCATGGGGTCCAATATTGCGCGGAAAAGATGCGCTGCAGCATCCTGTTTTTCGCGAAATAGGGGATAAGTATGGAAAAACACCAGCTCAGGTTATTTTACGATGGCATTATCAAAATGAAGTCATTGCCATTCCAAAATCAGTCCATGCAGCTAGAATCCAAGAAAATTTTACGATTTTTGATTTTGCGTTATCCGAAGAGGATATGAAAAAAATAGATGCACTGGAAGCTGGCGTACGATTTGGTAAAGATCCGGATCAATTTTGATTTTTAAGGAATTGAAAATAACACAGATGATGCAACAAAAAAAGAAGCTTAAGGACATCTCCCTTAAGCTTCTTTCCATTATACGGCCGGTGCTTCTTCGGAAAACTGGCTATTGTACAAGTCTGCATAAAAGCCGTTTTGATCCAGCAATTCATGATGCGTTCCTTGTTCAATGATCGTTCCTTTATTCATTACTAGGATTAAATCTGCATCCTTGATGGTAGAGAGACGATGTGCGATAACAAAGCTTGTGCGACCTTGCATCAATGTGTTCATTGCTTTTTGAATATAGATTTCCGTTCTTGTATCTACACTGCTAGTCGCTTCATCTAAAATCATGATTGGCGGATTTGCTAAGATAGCGCGGGCAATAGTAAGCAGCTGCCGTTGTCCTTGTGAAATATTAGATGCATCTTCATTTAATACAGTATTATAGCCATCTGGTAGTGTTCGAATGAATTGATCTGCATGTGCTGCTTTCGCTGCTCGGATTACATCTTCATCTGTCGCGTTTAAATGACCGTACGCAATATTATCCTTAATCGTGCCATTAAAGAGCCATGTATCTTGCAGCACCATTCCAAATGTCTTTCGGAGACTTTCCCGCGACATTGCCTTCGTATCAATGCCATCAATTTGTATCGAACCACTATTAATTTCATAAAAGCGCATAAGTAGATTGATTAACGTCGTTTTCCCTGCACCCGTTGGACCTACTATCGCTATCGTTTGACCAGGCTTTACCTCAATATTGATATCGTTAAATAGCAGGGCATCAGCCTTATAGCCGAAGTTAACATGTTCAAAGTGTACTTCACCTTTTACTAATGGTACGCTCACAGGATTTGCAGTTTCTTTAACTTCTTCTGTCTCATCGAGTACTTCAAAGACACGCTCAGCTGCAGCGATGGTAGATTGAATAATGTTTGCGATATTTGCTGTTTGTGCAATCGGTTGAGAGAATTGTTTTGAATATTGAATGAACGCTTGAATATCACCGATTTGAATAAATCCTTTTGTCACGTAAATACCACCGACTACGGCAATCGCAACGTAGCCAAGATTGCTGACAAATGACATGATTGGCATAATTATGCCTGAAATAAATTGTGCTCGCCAACCAGCTTCATATAATTTCTCATTCACTTCATTAAATTCCATTTTTGCTTTTTCTTCATGTCCAAATGCTTTAATGATGTGATGACCATTATACATTTCTTCGATATGCCCATTTAATTGACCGAGAGATCGCTGCTGGTTCGCAAAGTATTTTTGCGACCGTTTCATGATTGGTCCTAGCACGAAAACGGATAGTAGAACAACCACGACACTAATTAAAGTAAGCATCGGACTGATCGTTAGCATCATAATAATAATTCCGATAATGGTTACAAATGATGTAATAAACTGGGTAATACTTTGCTGCAATGTACTCCCAATCATATCGATATCATTAGTTACGCGGCTTAACGTATCGCCATGTGCATGTTCGTCATAGTATTTCAGCGGGAGCTTTGCTAGCTTCTGATTGACTTCAAGACGTAAATCATAGACTGTTTTTTGTGCAACATCCGACATAAGATATTGCTGTAAGTAGCTAAATAATGCACTCAGTATATAAAGTCCAACGAGTAGGAGTAGAATATTCCCGATATAATCAAAGTCAACTTTGGCACCTGGAATTCTTTTCATTTTTAGGATAATGCCTTCGAATAACTTAGTCGTGACCTTACCCATTAGTTTAGGACCGACAATCATGAAAATTGTACTAAGAATCGCAGTCAGGAATACAACTAGTAATTTAAAACGACGCGGCTTTAAATATTTCAGCAAACGGTTTAG
Source organism: Ectobacillus polymachus (assembly GCF_048159605.1). Lineage (NCBI taxonomy): Bacteria > Bacillati > Bacillota > Bacilli > Caryophanales > Bacillaceae > Ectobacillus > Ectobacillus polymachus. Next base: position 563,816 of record NZ_JBLREB010000001.1, read on the forward strand.
TGTCCCTTTAAAATCTTTAACCTTAGCACCTTGTACCATCATGCCGCCGCCAGGACCATGACCAAATCCGCGCCCTTGCTGTGATTGCTTTTTTGTCTCGCTCATGCAATCTCCTCCTCTGATAATTGCGACTCGACAATTTCTCGATACACTTTGCAAGATTCTAATAACTGTGTATGCGTACCGATATCTTCTATTTTTCCACCATCAAGTACAATAATTTGATCTGCATGTAAAACGGTGCTAACCCGCTGTGCAACAATTAATACAGTGGCATTCACTGTTTCTTCTTTCAGTGCAGCTCGTAATTTCGCATCTGTTTTAAAGTCTAGTGCGGAAAAGCTATCGTCAAAAATATAAATATCAGGTTTGCGAACTAAGGCTCGTGCAATAGATAAGCGCTGCTTTTGCCCACCTGAGAGATTCGACCCGCCTTGGGTAATATTGGATTCGTAGCCTTCCTTCATTTGTTCAATAAAGTCAGCGGCCTGGGCGATTTTAGCTGCGTGCTTAATTTCTTCAGGCGTTGCGTCCTCTTTCCCGTAGCGAATATTTTCGTTTACGGTACCCGAAAATAATACAGCTTTTTGCGGAACAAATCCGATTTTGGAACGGACATCAGCTTGCGTCATTTCTTTAATTTCAGCGCCGTTTATTCGAATCGAGCCAGCATCTATATCATAAAATCTAGGAATTAAGTTTACGAGTGTTGATTTTCCTGAACCTGTTCCGCCAATAATAGCCGTTATTTGTCCAGGCTTAGCATGAAACGTAATATCGGATAGTGCGGGCTGTTCAGCTCCTGGATAGCTAAAGGTTACATGATCAAACTCAATTTCTCCTTTGCTTGTCTCGGTAGAAACGATGTCTTTCGTATCGACAATACTAGGCTCCATAGCAAGTACCTCATTAATACGATCTGCAGATGCAGAAGCACGAGGAATCATAACAAACATGATAGATGCCATAATAAGGGCAAACATAATTTGTGCAACATATTGAATAAATGCCATTAAATCACCAATTTGCATGCTGCCACTATCTATACGAAGGCCGCCGAACCAAAGAATAGCTAATGTTGTCAAATTCATAATCAACATCATCACAGGCATAATAAATGCCATAATCTTATTCACGCGAATGGAAACACCGGTTAAATCGTGGTTTGCCACGTCGAATCTTGATTGCTCATATGATTCCCGATTAAAGGACCGTATGACGCGCACACCCATTAAATTTTCACGAAGAATCAAGTTTAATTTATCAACCTTTTTTTGTACGATTTTAAAGAGAGGCAAAGCCTTATACATTGTTACAACAATGGTTAGTACAAGAATAGGAGCAATGGCAACAATGACAAGTGATAGCTTCGCATCCTTTGATACTGCCATAATAATACCGCCGACGAACATGATCGGTGCACTTAGGACCATTCGCATCATCATGATTAACACTTGCTGGACTTGCGTAATGTCATTCGTTGTGCGTGTAATTAAAGAAGCTGTTCCTATATTGTCGAATTCCTGTAGAGAAAACTCTTCTATATGTGAAAAGACTTTCTCCCGTAAATTTCGACCAAATCCCATTGCTATCTTTGAAGACAGATAGCTTGCTAATACTGAGAAAAATGCTCCACCAGCAGCAATTCCCAGCATGATTCCGCCAATTTTTAGGATGTAATTTACATCACCTTTGACGACACCTGTATTAATAATGTCAGACATCAATGTTGGTAGATATAAGTCAGACATCGTTTGAATAAATACAAATATGAGTACACTTGAAATCATCCAAGTAAATGGCTTTAAATTGCGAAAGAGTTTAATCACTAGCTTGGCCTCCGTTCTCTGTTGTTTCATCTTGCATTAATTCATAGAATTGCTGGTGAAGGTTAAGTAAGGTTTCAATCGATTCCTTAGGAAGCTTCGGTAAGATGTCATGTACTTTTTTGTGCATGCCATTTGGATCTTCATAGATATCTTTGATCTTCTGCTTTCCAGCCTCCGTGATTTGGAGGGATACTTCCCGACGATTTTCTTCAGAAATAATGCGTATTACGAACCCATGTGTAACCAATTTATCTACAGCTGAGCTAAGCGTGCTCTGCGGAAACATAAGCTTCCTACCTACTGTTTTTTGCGGTACGACCTTATCGTTTGATAAAAATTGTAAAATAACAAATTGTGGTACATTCAAATCGTGGTTTCCCATTGTAGCATGTAACCATTTACCGAAATGTCGATGAATCCGAAAAAAAGAGGAAAGAACAACTTGTGCTTGATCTTCACTCTTGGCATCCAATTTACTTCACCTCTCCCTTTATCTCAAATGAAATATTCACCAAAGGAAAGTTCACATGTGATAAGTTAACTTTGTTAAGTATTAGTTTATAGACGGAATAGTTCGATGTCAAGGAAAAGAGATGTGACATATTAACCGTTTATGATTGTGTGTAAGACAGAGATATAAGGGTAAATTGGATTGGAGATAGAGGAGAAGTACGAAAAAACGCTAGCTTACTAGTAAGATGACATAAATCTGTCCAAGTTTAATAGACTAAATAGAAGCAACTCTTGTTTTCATAAAAAGGTGCTTCTATTTTTGATCTTATGATTCTATAATTTTTCCCATATAGTATTCATCTACATATTTTCCATCAACAATAAGGGATTTCTCTTTGAATCCTTCTTTTTTGAACCCCATTTTTTCATATAAACGAATTGCGCCTTCATTATGGGTCATGACGGTTAGTTCTAATCTTGTAACATGATGCTCCTTTGCCCAGTTCTCCAACTTTTTGAATAATTGAACTCCTATTTTTCTTCCTCTATATTTGTTCAAAATACCTATTACGATATAAGCACTATGTCTAATTCTTTTCGTAAATCCTCTTTCTGCTGATAAAAAGCCGATTATGTCTCTGTTATCCTCTGCAACTAATAGGAGTGAATTTGAGTCGTGCATCTTTTTAATAGTTGCCTTCATTTCTTCGATTGTTGTTTTCCTTTCTCCTGGTTCAAACATCATATAAGTTGTTTCGTTATCTAGTTGCTTTAACATAGATAAGAATTTTTCTGCATCGTTTGTCTCAATTTTTCTAATAGTCATGTATGCCTCCTACATTTGTCTTCCATTCTCGTATTCGTTGTTTCATTCATCTTTTAAGCTATCTGATTCATATCATTTTTTTATGACGAATACAATAAAGAGAAACGATTCAGTATATAGATGTATAGGGAGGTACTCAGGATAAGATGAACGGTTCTTCAAATATGAAGGTTTATACCCCATACCATTCTCCAAATGATCCATGTCCGTCAATTGGAAAGAAATATTATTCAACACCGCCACATTTATACCTTGGCTTTCAGCCTGAAAACATGCCGCAATTTTCTCCAATGGAAGCGCTAAAAAAAGGAACATTATGGCCTGCATTCTATGATTATTATGATAATCCATATCGAAGCAGGGGGGAATCGTGATGCATGAACCATTACCAGCTGAATATTACTCGTTACTTTCAGACATTCAGGCCGTAGATTTTGTACTAATAGAGCTAACATTATATTTAGATACTCACCCAAAAGATGCGCATGCATTACAGCAATTTAATCATTTTTCAACGTATCAATCACAGATGAAGCAATCGTTTGAATCAAAGTTTGGTCCACTGCAACATGGAGGTAGATCAGAAGGGGAATGGAAGTGGGGAACGAGTCCTTGGCCATGGCAAGTATAGGAGGAAAAGACAATGTGGATTTATGAGAAAAAATTACAATATCCGGTGAAGGTGAGTAAGTGTAATCCTAAACTTGCTAAGTATTTAATTGAACAGTACGGGGGAGCAGACGGGGAATTGGCAGCCGCCCTCCGCTATTTAAATCAACGTTATACAATACCTGATAAAGTAATTGGACTTCTTACAGACATCGGAACAGAGGAATTTGCTCATCTTGAGATGATTGCTACAATGGTATACAAACTAACAAAAGACGCTACTCCTGATCAATTGAAAGAGGCGGGGCTCGGTAGTCATTACGCAAATCACAGTCAAGCATTATTTTATGAAAATGCAGGGGGATTTCCGTTTACTGCAACTTTTATTCAAGCAAAAGGCGATCCAATTGCAGACTTATATGAAGATATTGCTGCAGAAGAAAAAGCCCGTGCAACGTATCAATGGTTAATTGATTTATCGGATGATCCAGACATTAACGATAGTTTACGGTTTTTAAGAGAAAGAGAGATTATTCATTCTCAGCGATTCCGGGAGGCAGTGGAAATATTAAAAGAAGAAAAAGATAAAAAAACGGTTTTCTAACTTATAGCATGTATTGACTAAGTATCAGATAAGGTAGATGAGCAACTGGATGTGCTCCTTTATATAAAGTAGGAAACATAAGAAAACTAGCAGTCCTGCTATAGGATAGCTAGTTTTCTTATCGTATTTACGAAAGAAGTCTCCCTCCCATAAGAAAAATGACCAGTTGCATGATAGCTGGTCATTTTCATAAAACAATTACTTATTCGGATATATCACGTTCAGATTTGCTAGATGAAGAACCAATATTGTTAAACGTATTTATAGTAAATAAAATAACGCCTATTACAATGACGCAGGATGCGACAATTGCGATTGGAATGAATACTACACTTCCTGTTATGATTTCCAAAGCAATAGCACCTAACATAATGGGAACTCCAATATTATGAAGCCAGAATTGAATGATAGCTAACTTTGTTTCTGCGGCTTTAGGATAAAAATGATAAATAAGACCAAATAACGCCATTGAAACCCAACCTAGCAAGTTAAGATGTGCATGGACAGAGGAGAGACTAAAGTCATGTATAATCCCCATTGTCAGCCCAATCAAAACGGCGACTGTGAAATAAACCGTAGCAATCTTTAGGTAATTTTCCTTTAGTATAGTGACCCCCCCTTTATAAATTTTGATGGAAACATCCATCTATTACAGTGTATTTTAAGTATATGTATTTATAACTATTTTTTGGGTATTGGCTATAAAAAGTCCGAAGATATTGGCCAGTATAGGAATGTGCTAAGAAAATAAAGAAGCCCCCACTTACCAAATGGCAAATGGGGGAGGGGGTCAATTCCATTATTTCAGCTTAAAGCCTTGTTTTAAAATCGTTGGCTGGACATTTGGAGCGTAAATCCCTTTGTAGAATCCAGCAATTGCAGATGACCAAGTGCGATCTTCTTTTCCGTCTGTACGTTCCTTCATATATGCTGATATCGTATCATCATAGGCGTCGACAAATGGCTTTTGTTCTTTGTTGTAGCTTTCTCTATGATGAATAGCTTCCGACATGAAACGTGGTTTTTTTGCTGAAAGATCTGCAGGATGTCCAACTACAAGACCGCAAACTGGGAATACATATTCTGGAATACCAAGAAGTTCGATTAATTTTTGTGGATCTTTTCGAACGCCGCCAATAGGCACAATGCCGAGACCCATGGATTCTGCTGCAGCGATAGCATTCCCCATAGCAAGACCAACATCGGTTGCACCTACAAGAAGAGATTCAACGCCATCGGTAATGCCTAGTGGTTGGCCATTTTTTTCTGCAGCAATTTTTGCACGGTAGAAATCTGCACAGAATATAAGGAATACTGGAGCTTGTGCAACCCAAGGTTGGTTGCCAACATATTCAGTTGCCTTTGCTTTCTTTTCAGGATCTTGGATACTAATGATTGTTATCTGTTGCCCGTTAATGGAAGATGGAGCAGCTTGTGCCGCAGCGATAATTTGATTCAATTGTTCTTCAGATACAGGTTCATTCGTATAGCTGCGAATAGAACGGTGATTTGTTAATGTTTTCATAACTTCATTCATGGTTAAACATCCTTTCGAGTTGGGTATATTCGTTCATTGTTAGGAAAAGTTATTTCTATTAAATTCGCTTTCCCATTTGCGGATATGTTGCTTCTCACACGGTACAATGATACTGTTTCCATTGGAACGTTTGGTATGTAAATAATTAAAGACATTCAACAATTATTCATTTCCAATGTTCGATGATTATCGAACATTGAAACTATATCACGTCAGATTTATCTTTGCAACGAATTTGTCCGATTATTGCGGCTACATAGTGATTATGTTACAGTAATAATATGAAAACACCAATTCAACCCTCTATTGATAACATTAAGCTAACGAAAGTTTTGCATGCACTTAGCGATCCGATTCGACTGTTTATTGTACAGAGCCTTGCTGAAAAGAAGGAACAGCATTGTGCGTCCTATTGTCATTTGAATATTTCTAAATCTACGCTTTCGCATCATTTTCGTGTACTTCGAGAGGCAGGGGTCATTCAAGTGCGAATTGAAGGGACACAGCACATGTACTCACTTAGAACTGACGATTTAAATCAGTTGTTTCCCGGATTGATATTGTCTATTTTACGAGTCGATTCTTCACATACTTAAAAGAAACCATTTGAAAAACTCCGTACAAATGAAAAGTACGAAGTTTTTTTGTATGAAATGAAGTTTTGTCTAATAAAAATAAATAAGAGAGAAAGGAGTGCCGAACACGAAGGTAGATGAATCAAATCCTACAGAGTATGATGAAATTCGTCTATACGAAACGTAGGAGCTTCTCCTTTACATAGGTGACGAAGTCCTCAGCTTTCCCAATTTCAATATCCGTAATCATTTCTTGAGAGCCATTGTGAAAAAAGACAATTGAATGAACACCAAAAAGATTTTTATGAGAGGTAATGGAGCGTATATTTTCGTAATAATATTTTTCCACGACGGTTACACCGAAATAGTCCCCTACAAACAGAATCCGCTTTGTCGTAGCAATAAGAATACCTTTACGAAGTCCTCCAGGTGGCTGTAAATAGTAATGATAGGTACCATAGATAATTTTCCCAAGTCCTTCGCCATCTTTAAGCTTCATTTTAGCTATGCTCAGCAAATTTTTGTACATTCAGATCATCCTTCTCCCTTTGTTTGTGTTACGTAAGCAGTTAATAGGATATTTCGAACAACTAGAAGGTACACCAAGATAATGTGTATCAGACGTATAAGATGACGAACAACAAGTAGGATGGCTTTTCTTACATTATAATCCATTATTAATGGAAAATTTGTAAATATTTATTATGGTTGGAGTCTTTCTTATGCGAACCGGTATGTTTCATAAAATGCCAAAAGAAGCTGCCTTATGCTGCAGCTTCTTTCTGTTGTTTTCGTTGCACATATAGCAGTCGCATGAGTAAAAATATCGCGCCGAAAGCAAGCCCTGTAATAAGGCCAATCCAGTAGCCCTTTGCTGCTAACTCGGTAAAATTCGCAATAAAATATCCAAGTGGTAATCCGATAACCCAATATGCTACAAGTGTCATGACGAGAGCAGCATTGACGTCTTTATAGCCGCGAAGTGCCCCTTGAACAGGTGTTGCGATTGCATCGGAAAATTGAAATAAGATCGCAAATAATAGAAATTGCCCGGCTAGATTTTGTACGACGGCATCGCTTGTATAAATTGAAGCTATTTGCTGATCAAAGATATAGATAACGGCTGAATATAAGAGAGCAAATAAAAGGGCACAGCTTATTCCGATGAAACTATAGGTTCTTGCATCTCGCATTCTCCCTGCACCGACTTCAAAGCCAACAGCAATTGTAAGAGCCATTGAAATACTAAGAGGTGTCATATACAGCATAGAAGCAAAATTCATCGCAGCTTGATGGGCGGCAATGGTTGCTGTGTCAAAACGACTCATAAGTAGGGTTACAGCAGCAAAAATACTTGTCTCAAAAAAAATAGCAAAGCCAATCGGTAAACCAAGTTTCAGCTGTTCTTTCCAAGCTAATAGGTTAAGCTTGTGCAGCTTATGAAAAATCCGAAAGCTAGAAAAAGGACGTCTGTGATGAATAATAACGATTGCGATAACTAAAATGCACCAATAGGTCACAGCTGAGGCAATCCCTGCACCAACACCACCTAGCCTAGGCATCCCAAAATGGCCGAAAATAAAGGTATAATTAAGAAATACATTGATAGGTAAAGAACAGATTGTGATCAACATGGACACTCTCGTTTTTCCAAGGGCATCAATAAAACAGCGTAATACTGTATATACAAATAATGGAATAATACCGAATGAAAGCATACGCAAAAAATCGTTAGCGACATGGCGAACGTTAGGTTCAAGATTCATATGATTCAAAATAGGTTGCAATGTGAATATTCCAATGATAATCACAATTAGGGCAATTACTATAGCAAGATAGATTGCTTGCATAATAGAAGGTGCTACATTCTTTTCTTTTTTGGCACCGGTTAGTTGTGCAGTAATAGGAGTTACTGCAAGTAAAATACCAGTAAGCCCCGTGTTAATCGGCATCCAAATACTGGTGCCAATCGCTACACCTGCAAGATCTGCAGAGCTAGCGTGTCCAGACATTGTTGTATCAAAAAACGTCATCGCAAACAATGCAAGCTGGGTAATGAAAATAGGTAAAAATAAAGAAATAAACTTTCGTATCTTATGCAATTCAGTAGTAGTTTCTTTCATAAACTTCCCTTCTTAATCAAAAAAGTGCAATTCATTTAAAAAAGAGGTTGCTGTCTACACGGCAACCTCCCTAGAGTTAATCACAAATGTAGCGTTTATGTACCAGTTGTTTTTACTTTTTACATGGATGGAGGAAGAAGAGTAATTACGGTCTTTTGATGATCGTCTTTTCCAGCATCGATATCCAGATTCGTAACAAAATAAAATTCGTGCTCATCATCCCAATCCATTTCAGTTGGAAGTGTGATTGTAAAAGGAAAAGTTTTCGTTTCATGCGGTGCAATTACAAAGCTTTCCTTGACCACAGGTACGGCAGAAATAAGCAGTTGTTCCCCCATTGTTAGATTTGAAAATCCACGGTACAATTCTAACTTAATATTATTAATATGCTGTTCTACCTTTCCACCCTTCACGATGACGGATCCGCTAACAATTTCACCTAGATGAAATGTATCCTCGGGCAATTGTAAGTACACGTCTGCTGCACCTTTTCCTAGCTTTGCCATAAATTTATCTAACATGATTGCATCTTCCTTTCAAGATTATTTTATGAAAAAACAGATAGTTCTATATACTCTAGCATGAACAAATCAAATACAGTATGCTGTATTTCATATCTGAGTTAAGCACCTATCTTCGTATCAACGCTCTGTCATACTCTTATGATACCATATGTAAAGCGTTTTCCAAGTTTGCTAACATACAAGAATGACCCTAATTAAGGATTATTTTACAATACTTCGAATAATATTTAATATTGCACCGTAGTGTTTGGATGGGAATAATGCATGAGAGAGTATATTCATATACAGAATAAGGCAAAAAAACCATGAAAATTTTGTAATATTCTTGTATGATTAAAAGGATGAACTGAGGTTTTATCCCTCTAATTAAGGGTAGTACCCGTACGGAGGGACGTTTCATCTATTAGATACATAGAGGAGGAACCATCTTGGCAGAATGGTTAATAGGTCTCATACTTGGGACTGTAGAAGGATTAACAGAATTTTTACCTGTTTCTTCAACTGGTCATATGATTCTTGTAGGTCATCTTCTTGGATTTGAAGGAGACAAGGCTAAAACCTTTGAGGTTGTTGTTCAATTGGGCTCAATTTTAGCAGTTGTTGTTCTCTATTGGAAGCGGCTATGGTCTCTTTTTGGTATTGGTCGTAAAACAAGTGGCCCATCCTTAAACTTACTACATATTATTATTGCTGCGATTCCAGCAGGGATCGTAGGAGTAGTATTCCGTGATCAAATTAAATCGGTTTTATTTGGTACGGGACCAGTGGTAATTAGCTTAGTTCTTGGCGGTATTTTAATGATTGTTGCAGAGCAATATGCGAAAAAACATCCTAGCACATCCAAAACATTAGATGATGTAACTTACAAGCAGGCATTTATGATTGGCTTGTTTCAATGCTTAGCACTTTGGCCTGGTTTTTCGCGCTCAGGTTCAACTATCAGTGGCGGTATTTTGTCTCGTGTTTCACACAAAGCATCAGCAGAATTTACATTCATATTAGCAGTACCCATGATGATTGCTGCAACAGGTCTTGATTTAGTGAAAAGCTGGCATTTTCTAACTGCAGCAGATATTCCATTATTTGCAGTAGGCTTCGTTGCTGCATTTGTTGTGGCAATGTTTGCTATTGTAACTTTCTTACGCCTATTGCAACGTTTGAAGCTAACACCATTTGCTTATTATCGCTTTGTAGTTGCAATTGTATTTTATTTGTTTGTAATAAGATAGAGAAGGTGCTAACGCTGTTAGCATCTTTTTTATGATTAAAATGTATGCTTCGATGAAAGTAAGCCCTAGGTTGCTTTTCGTAGAGGCTCAATTATACTATGTGTATGGGTAAGGATATTTTACTTTATTATAATTTATAGAATGATGATGAGTGTTGTAAGGTAGGGGATTGTATGCTTCGACGTTTATTTCAAGCTTGGAGAATAGGGACTGGGAGAATCAAGTTTGTTCTTGAAAAGGATGTATGGAAGCAAGGGGAAGTAATTCACGGTGATTTGCAAGTGACAGGCGGTTCAGAGCCTCTTCAGTTTCTACGTGTTGAGCTAATGATGACTCTTATTACGATGAGAGGAAGAGAATATACGAGGTCTTTGCTCAATGTTCTGGACATGCAGAACATTGAGCTTGGTAAGGGTGAGAAGACAACGATCGTGTTTTCAAAACAGCTGCCGGAAGCCATAGCAATTTCTAGTACTCATATTATGTATAGTATTCGTTTATGCTCAGGAGTTAGGGAAGAGATAAAATTTATTGATATTGTTCCAAATGAGCCGTTTAAGCAGGTGATTAACGCATTGTATAATCTTGATTTTCGACGGGATCCCTCATTCGGATGCTTTGATGGTAGAATACAGAACTTTGTGTTTGTTCCAGCAGGTTATTTTATGCGTATGCTTGTTTTTGTTTCGTTTCATGTTGTACAACGAGCTAATGAAATTAGACTACTTATGTATATTTGCGACAATGAAAATCATGATTTGTTTCACGTAGCCAAATTTTCACATTGGGAATGGAATGAAATAGAGCTGCTTACGGAACGCCTTCGCAAAGAGATGACAGATATGTGCAATGAACCGGATTCCTATTTAAAAAAGCTAAATTGGATAGAAGAGGGAGCAGTTGGTTCTGTAGCTGACGGTTTGTTTCCTAAATCCATTTGAAAGTACGATCTACTGCGGTATAAGAAAGTATTTCATTTCCCGAACCACTTTGGCTCGGGTTTTTATGGTTAGTAAGGGTGAGATAATTTACTTTTGGTAAAGCTAGGAGGGAAAGGAATGTATGTCTATTTTAAAGATGATATTCGAAACATTGATCAGCTTTCAGTAAAGCGTGGATTATCTATAGAGACATTGATGGAAAATGCAGGCCGTTCACTATTTGAAGAAATTGTGAAGGTAATACATAAAAATCATACGATTTGTATTTTAGCCGGAACAGGAAATAACGGCGGAGATGGAATTGTTCTTGCAAGATATTTGAAGATAAATGGATATCAGGTGTCGCTATGTTTTCCCGTGGGGACACCAAAGACCGAACCAGCACTTGCTCATCTACATTATTATGAGGCAAGCGGCTATGATGTGGTGGAATGGCCAACAAACCGGGTGTATGATGTCATTGTAGATGCTCTTCTTGGCATTGGTTCTCGTCCTGGTTTACAAGGTCAACTGATGAATGTGATAAGATGGGCCAATGAACAACATACTCTTCGCATCGCTATTGATATCCCTACAGGTATAAGTGCGGATGTTGGTTATGCAAATGAGGCATTTTTAGCACATTATACCTTTTGTTTGCACGGCTTAAAGCCGTCAGCACTGTTGGAGCCTTCCGCTGCTTATTACGGAGAATGGAAAAGTCTTGACATTGGGTTGCCTCAAAACGGCCTTTGGAAAGTTTGGACGGAGGAGGATGTAAAACAGACTACGCCGATTCGCTCTCCATTTTCTCATAAGGGTACGTATGGAACAGGCCTGTTATTAGCAGGAAGCGACGAAATGCCAGGTAGTGCCCTGCTTGCTGCATTCGGTGCGATGCGATCAGGCATTGGAAAGCTAACCATAGGAACAACAAAATTTACTGCAAGTGTACTAACGCCAAGGTTACCTGAAGCAACATATATGACAGACGGGTTACAAAGAGTTGCAAAAGGGGATATAGCTAATACTTACCGTGGTGCGGCAATCGGACCAGGTATCGAGGATCAAAATATAACTGAACAGGCGATTAAAACGCTCTTTACTATGCCAATGCCTGTTGTGTTGGATGCAGGGGCACTTTGGAAGCGGGAATATCCTAAGCGAAGCCATGTGACAGTACTAACGCCGCATCCTGGTGAATTTAGCAGAATAACCGATACTAGCGTAGCTGATATCCAAGCAAATCGTCTTTCTCTCGCCTCTGACTATGCGAAAAAGCACGGTGTGATAGTTGTTTTAAAAGGAACTTATACTGTCATTGCTTTTCCTGATGGCAAAGGGGTAATCAATACAACCGGTAATTCTGGATTGGCAAAGGGAGGAACTGGTGATACATTAACTGGTATACTTCTAGCGTTTTTATGTACGTACGAACACCAACAGGAAGCCGTTGCCAATGCTGTGTATATCCACGGCTTATGTGCAGATGAATGGGCAAATGACTACGCCAAAGTATCCATGCTTGCAAGTGATATTAGTAATATGCTGCCGAAAGTATTAAAACGCTTTCAACAATAAATATTGGTAGTAAATTGTATGAATGAAGCTGCTGGAAGAGACCCTTATATATTAGAATACAAAAGAAAAAAGAAGAGCACCACTTGTGTACCCTTCTTTTGGCAGAATCGCCAATGAAAGCAACCTACATACGGTATAGCCAAATTCGAATAACTACATACACGATTTCAAGAGAAAAAGATGACAATTTAGTGAACGTAGTATATAGTTAATCTAGTTAAATAAAAGGAGACATAATCTAATCATGAGTGAATATCGCGAAGAGCTTTCTAATGAGCTTGTAGCATCAATGTTTATTGTCTTTCGTTCCTTACGAGGTGAAGTTTCAAAGGTGTTTGAAGAATTTATTCCAATGAATGAGTTTTTCGTTTTACGTATTTTAAATCGAGAAAAACAAGAGAAAGTATCGAAAATAGCACAGGAGCTACACGTATCAAGCAGTCATATTACGGCTGTTTCTGAAAAATTAATTGCTAGGGATTTACTAGAGAGAACTCGCTGCAGTACGGATCGCCGAGTTGTTTTTTTAAAGATAACCGAGCAAGGAAGCAAGCTTGTTCGTGAGATGGAAGAAAGAAAAACAAAATACATAAAAGAAAAATTTGCTACACTATCTGAGGAAGAAATGAAGATAGCCATTGATGTGTTTCAAAAATTAGCAAAATCGTAATTTATAGGGAGAGAGCCATGCTAGAATCGGATCGTTTAATGTGACTAAAACCATGAAAACAGCGGAAAACTAATCGCACATTCCTAAGAAAGGGTGAGTGTGATAAGTAGTCATAACGGTAGCAAGGGAAGTAAAAATCAGTCTTCTCCAAGTACGAACTGGAGTATTGAAGAAGCTTCATCGATTGGAAACAGCAATAAAGGTAATGAATACCGGTCTCGGAAAGGAAGTAAGTCACAGAAACTGCACAAAAAATAAAAATTACTCGAAAGCCAAGGTAAAAACTTACTGATTTTTTTGGACAACTTGACAGAATATTTTGAGAGCTGGTTCAACAGGGAATGTTTTTTTCCTTTTTGAGCCAGTTTTAATTTTTAAGGGTAAAAAAATTACTCCCTGCTAGCTTGGCAAGGAGTGGGAAGGGGGTCGATCTATGTCAAAAGGATTAAGCTGCTTGGGGCAACTCCTTATTGGATACTTTACATACCCCTTGTGAAATCATTGTGAACTCTTGGTGAAAGGGAAATGAAATTTTCATTCATTGACCGAATCGCATAAGAAAGGTAAAATTTTGTACATATATATGAGGAGGAAATACATATGGCAGAAAAAGTTGCACTTATTACAGGTGGTACCCGAGGAATCGGTAAAGCAATTGCAAAACGTTTTGCAAAGGAAGGCTATAATGTTGTACTCAATTACATGCGTAAAAAGAGCGATGCAGAACAAACAAAAGAAGAGATTGAATCACAATTTGGCGTAAAAGTATTACTTGTCAAGGCAAATGTTAAAGAAGTAGATCAAATTCAGCGATTATTTCAAGAAGTAAGAGATTATTTTGGACGTCTTGACGTATTTGTAAACAACGCTGCATCAGGTGTCCTTCGTCCGCTTATGGAAGTGGAAGAAAGTCATTGGGACTGGACACAAGATATTAACGCAAAAGCCTATTTATTTGCAGCACAAGAGGCAGCTAAACTTATGGAAAACGGTGGAGCTATCATTGCGATGTCAAGTCTCGGTTCTATTCGTGCCCTGCCGAATTATGTTACAGTGGGAGTTTCCAAGGCGGCAGTAGAGGCGTTAACTCGATATTTAGCTGTAGAGCTTGCACCGAAAGGGATTGTGGTAAACGCAGTATCTGGAGGCGCTGTTGATACAGACGCACTTACTCATTTTCCAAATCGTGAGGAACTATTAGAATCAGCTGCGTCACGAAATCCAGCGGGTCGCCTAGTGGAACCGAATGACTTGGCAGAAACTGTGTATTTCCTAAGCACATCTGCTGCAAGTATGATTCGAGGACAAACGATTATTGTAGATGGCGGATTGTCTTTGCTTGCATAATTACCAAGGTAAAAACAATACAGATGAAAAAACCATAGAAGTGAACTGCACCCCCAATTGTTAGATACAACTAACAATTGGAGGTGTAGTTTTTTTATGGCGAAGTTTTCATTTGAAGATAAACTGAATGCATTTCAAGCTTATCTGTAAAATAACGACAGGATTGCACTGATGACTGCGACTCGAAATACGATCGCAAGCACAGCAGCAATTCCGCCTAAAATTATTGCAAGTCTTCCTGTCGTTCTCGCATCTCGGCTCATTGCAAAAAATCCGAGAATGACAGCGATGATTCCAAACATAGCTGGATACGTAAAGAAGGATAATACCGCAAGAGCTAGTGCAGTATATCCAATCACAGCTCCGGAAGTAGTAGGCTCTACCTCTTTTCGCTCTGGGTTCACACGAACAGGAGCTACTTCAGCGGCAAATTCTTCATCCTTGTGATCTTGAGAAAAGCTTTGATTGTGATCTTTATCTGCCATAATCAAACCCCTTTCTTTCATATGGCTCCTAAATAGGAGCTATGTATAGTATGACCTCTACTTTGCAAAAGACCCCAAGAAAAAAGCTGGTATGATTGTTATTTTATTGGAAACGATAAAAGGGAAACTGAATGTAACAAAGGAGGCTTAGAATCATGCAGCATCCAATTGAAGATCTTATGAAAACAGCGATGCATAATTTAAAAGAAATGGTGGATGTAAATACGATTGTGGGGAAACCTGTCGCTACGAATGATGGGAGTGTCATTCTTACCGTTTCAAAAGTATCCTTTGGTTTTGGGGCAGGGGGAAGTGATTTTCAGGGGAATGGAAATGGATCCACATTCATCAAGCGTCCTAAAAATAAATTTCATCCGAATCAAGAACAGGAAAAAAAGATAGCAGCAACTGAAAAAGAGCAGGAATACCCGTTTGGTGGTGGAAGTGGTGCAGGGGTGTCAATTAATCCGGTTGCCTTCTTAGTTGTTGGCGAAAAGGGTGTACAGGTAATGCATCTACAGAGCAATACGCATTTAATTGAAAAAGCCCTAGATGTCGTACCGAAAGCCATTCAATCGATTCAAAATATGAGAAATGAGAAGAAAAATTCGTTTCAATAATATACCAAAAGGAGATCATACTTCATGAGTCAGTCTCCTTTTGGTATATGTATCACTTACTTGGAATTGGTCGGTTCGGGAAGAGGCTTGTAGCTAATGGCTTGTCGCCCCATTTGAATCCATGCCTTTTCAAATTCTTTTCGATTAATCTTTCGCTTAGGAACGTCATGCAATGGGTCGTTTACGTAGACATGAAATGGGCTGTAGCCAACTAGCAGAACACTGTGCTGTGCGAATGTGACGCGCATCGGCCCTTCACTCGTATACCATGTTTCAAACCTTTCCTCAGGCAGAATAGAGAAGGTATCATTCACTATGGTCCATACGGGTGCACCTTTATCAATCATCCCATACAAATCCTCAGGTGAACCTCCTGTTATATTCACCAGTTGATTCGATAAATAGGTTAGACCTAATTTAAAAATGGGACCGGAAAAAACCCCTAGCCCTGGTCTGCTAAAGGAAAACATATCCCCTACAAACCCTTCCTCCATATTTCCATTAAGACCGTTTTGCTCAAATGGTACGTTGTCTAGCTTTGCAGCTAGTTCCATTTTGTCTACTGATACTCCAGCGTGCAAAAGCAGCATGGCTAAGCTTGTTACCTCACATCCCCTTGGAAGCTCGGGATTTTGCAACAAGTGTGTGGCATTGAGAATCGTCGTATTTTTAGAATATACTTTTTTCACGCCAAAATACGAGAGACCTGCAACAATCGGCAAAGACAAAATAGCTTTGATTTTATGTTGTTTTACCAAGCCTAACAAATTCTTACACGCCCCTTTTTATTTTTTTATCAGTATGTGGGTATGCTATAGGTATAAAGCGCTTTCCCATTATATTATATTATGTTTAGATGCAAATGCTGTTGTTTTATGTCAATAAAGTAAAATCATTATAGAATTTCTTGGTTTTGCTACATGGATTGAACTAGCTAAAAGGAGCACGGAAATGATTAATATCAAACAATTTATCGTAGGAGTATTTCTGTTGATCGGTGCCTTTTCCATATTTGTATGGAAGGAAGTAAAAGCAGCTGTAATCAACAAAAAACTGTATGTCTAAATTTGAGTGATAGGATTTAGACATATATTTTATAAATTTAGATATTGACTTTTCCTTTTAAGTGTTATAAAATTTACATCTCGTGTCTCAGTTATACTTGGAAGAACGCTGGCATAAAAAATTACTTGTAATGATACAGGTTGTACAATTATACAGGCTGAAAAGATCGGGCAGGATAGCCAACAACTTTTACAGTCTACATACAGGTTGTTTACCTGTGTAAAGTAATGGCTGGCTTAGCAGGAGCGGTCACTGGAGCCGCAAGGGTAAAAGAGAGGTAGGGCTTTTATCTGAAAAGTAGATCAGCATGTTACAAACCCTTTCGTTTAAATGCAAAAAGGACTTTTTATAAAAGTCCTTTTTTTATTTTGGCGGATAGGACTTTCCCCGATATAATCCAACTCGAGTAACTGTGATGTTCCAATAGGTGTAATGATTATTCCCATATAAAAATAGTAGGTCTAGAAATTTGTCGAAAAATTTTTAAAATAAAATGGAAGCGTTAACAATATTGATATTACAGTAAATTCTGTCATTTTATTAAATGTAATATTTAAAATATTTAAAAAATTGTTTTGATTAATTTATAAAGGAAGCGTAAACTAAGTAACAATAAAAATAATTGTTTAGCTATAGGGGGATATAAGATGAACGAGCAACAGATTTATTTTTCTGATGTACTTAACCCCCAAGTAAAATCGCTAAACTATTTAAATAATATTTTTTAGTAATAATTGAAGCTCAGCTAGTCGGTGTGGAAAGTAAAACAGGTTCTGCCACAAATAGTTTATTAACTGAATTTCGTAGACTCGTAGTTCAAGACGGAGAAAAAATTTATAAAACAGACCATGTTAATTAATGGAGGAGATAGCGTTGCGAAGTAATATGATAAAAAATGGAATTGATCGCGCTCCTCACCGCAGTTTGCTTCATGCAGCAGGTGTTAAAGAAGAAGACTTCGGTAAGCCGTTCATTGCGATTTGTAATTCCTATATAGACATTGTCCCTGGACACATTCATCTGCGAGGATTAGCAGATGTTGCAAAGGCTGCAATTCGAGCAGCGGGAGGAGTACCGTTTGAATTTAACACCATTGGTGTAGATGATGGTATTGCAATGGGACATATCGGAATGCGATATTCGCTTCCAAGTCGTGAAATTATCGCAGATGCAGCTGAAACAGTGATTCAAGCACATTGGTTTGATGGTGTATTCTACATTCCAAACTGCGATAAAATTACACCGGGCATGCTGATGGCAGCCGTTCGCACAAATGTGCCAGCTGTGTTTGTATCAGGAGGACCGATGGAAGCTGGGGTAACAAAGAATGGTAAGCAGCTTTCCCTAGCATCTGTGTTTGAAGGGGTAGGAGCTCTTAAATCGGGTCGAATCAGTTTAGAAGAACTGGTAGAAATGGAACAGGCAGCTTGCCCAACATGCGGATCCTGCTCCGGAATGTTTACAGCAAACTCTATGAATACGATTATGGAAATGCTGGGTGTTGCGCTTCCTGGAAATGGAACAATTGTTGCAACAAGCGAAGAGAGACATGAGCTGATTTATAAGGCTGCCTCTCATCTTATTGAATTGATTCAAAACGATATAAAACCGCGTGACATCATTACAAAAGATGCAATAGACGATGCTTTTGCGTTAGATATGGCAATGGGAGGATCAACTAATACTGTGCTTCACATGTTGGCGATTGCAAATGAAGCTGGTATTGAATATGATTTGAACTCGATTAATGAAGTAGCAAACCGCGTTCCATATCTAGCAAAAATAAGTCCGGCATCCCTATACTCGATGAATGATGTTCATCATGCAGGTGGAGTTTCCGCAATTATTAAGGAACTCGCTTCCATACCAGGAGCGATTCATCCTGATCGTATTACGATAACAGGAAAGACATTGCTGGAAAATGTCCAAGATGCAGAGATAACAAACGAAGCGGTTATTCATAAAAAAGAAAATCCATACAAAAAAACAGGCGGATTGTCCATTCTGTTTGGAAATATTGCTCCAGACGGTGCTGTTATTAAAGTCGGAGGTGTCGATCCTTCTATTGAAACATTTGTTGGGAAAGCAATTTGCTTTAACTCCCATGATGAAGCGGTAGAAGCGATTGATGAAGGTCTTGTCAAGGAAGGTCATGTGGTTGTTATTCGTCATGAAGGACCAAAGGGTGGACCTGGTATGCCGGAAATGCTTGCACCAACTTCATCTATTGTAGGAAGAGGACTTGGTACTAAAGTAGCTCTTATTACAGATGGACGTTTCTCAGGTGCCTCGCGCGGTATTGCAATCGGTCATGTGTCACCTGAAGCAGCGCAAGGCGGACCAATTGCTTATGTGAAGAACGGCGATTCCATCATTATTAATTTAAAGGATCGTACATTACATTGGGAAATTTCTGAAGAAGAATTTCAAACTCGTAAAGAAAATACTGTATTACCTGAATCGAAAGTGAAAAGCGGATATTTAGCACGTTATGCAAAGCTTGTTACTTCGGCGAATACAGGTGGAATTTTAAAAGTGTAAAAGCGATGACGGGGAGGAGTAGTTGTTATTGAAGCCTCACAGAGAGTCGGTGGCTGGTGGAAACCGATGGTTCAAAACAACGAACATCGCCCCTGAGTGTTGGGTTAAATAAGTAGGCTCAAACGTTAGCCACGTTATCGGCTCGGCTCTATGAGAGTCTCTGAGGCAAGAAATGATTATTTCTTGTGAAGAAGGGTGGTACCGCGAAATCATTCGCCCCTTTAGTCACGGTTTATTTGTGGCTTTGGGCGAATGTTTTTTTATATAAAAATACGGCTTGGGGGTTGAAAGGGCATGACTACGCAAACAAAGGAACGTACAGGAGCAGAGCTTCTAATTCAATCGCTTACGAATGAAGGTGTAGAAATTATTTTCGGCTATCCTGGTGGGGCGGTTTTACCTCTTTATGATGCTTTATATGATTGCAGCATTCCCCATATTTTACCGAGACATGAACAGGGAGCGATTCATGCAGCCGAAGGGTATGCACGAGTAACAGGAAAACCCGGAGTTGTAATTGCAACGAGTGGACCAGGAGCGACGAATCTAATTACTGGATTAGCTGATGCGATGATTGATTCCCTTCCGCTTGTTGTGTTTACTGGTCAAGTATCGAGCCGAGTAATCGGATCCGATGCATTCCAAGAAGCAGACATTATTGGATTAACAATGCCAGTAACAAAGCATAATTATCAAATTCGTAAAGTGTCTGATCTGCCGCGAATTGTAAAAGAAGCGTTTCATATCGCTTCAACTGGTCGAAAGGGTCCGGTAGTAATTGATTTGCCAAAGAATATGGTCACAGAGAGAGCGACAGTAAGTAATCAAGTGGAAATCGATTTACCAGGCTATCAACCGAATTATGAACCAAATCGTCAACAAATTGCAAAGCTTTTAGCAGCTGTATCGAAGGCCAAGAAGCCTGTTATTCTTGCAGGTGCTGGCGTTCTTCACGCGGATGCTTCTAAAGAGCTTACGAAATTTGCACATTTATATCGTATTCCGGTTGTGAATACATTACTTGGACTAGGTTCATTCCCACCGCAGGATCCGCTTTTTTTAGGAATGGGCGGTATGCATGGAGCGTATGCAGCAAATATGGCCTTGTACGAATGTGATCTTCTCATAAATGTAGGAGCTAGATTCGACGACCGTCTTACAGGTAACCTAGCCCATTTTGCTCAATTTGCTACTGTAGCACATATCGATATTGATCCAGCAGAAATTAGCAAAAATGTACCGACTGAAATTCCAATTGTTGCTTCTGCCAAACTTGCTCTGCAAGCCCTATTAGAAAAAGAAGGAGCAGCTGCTAATCACGAAGAATGGCTAGAATTAATGATAAGTCGAAAGGAAAAGTATCCGTTGCGATATGAAAAATGCGGAGAAGTATTAAAGCCGCAAACGGCCATTGAATTGTTGTATGAAGTAACAGAAGGGAAAGCAATTGTAACTACGGATGTAGGGCAGCATCAAATGTGGGCAGCCCAGTATTATCCGCTTCAAGATCCAGACAAATGGGTTACATCTGGCGGACTTGGAACGATGGGATTTGGATTACCGGCAGCTATCGGCGCTCAATTTGCAAGACCAAAAGAGTTGGTGGTAGCAGTTGTTGGAGATGCAGGCTTCCAAATGACGCTGCAAGAACTCAGCGTATTAAAGCAGCATCAATTACCAATTAAAGTTTTCATTTTAAACAATGAGGCGCTTGGAATGGTTCGTCAATGGCAGGAATCTTTTTACAAAGAGCGTTATTCTCATTCCTTGCTTTCTTGTCAACCGGATTTTGTTGCTTTGGCAGATGCTTATGGGATTAAGGGTGTTCGCATTACAGATCCAAAAACTGCGAAACAGCAATTGGAAGAGGCAATCACATTTGATGGACCAGTATTAATCGATTGTCGCGTGCTACAATCGGAAATTGTTTTGCCGATGGTGGCACCTGGAAAAGGCATTCATCAGATGGAAGGTGTGGAAGAATGAAGCGAATTGTAACGGCAACGGTTCGAAATCAAAGTGGTGTCCTAAATCGTATTACTGGGGTTATGTCGAGAAGGCAATTCAATATTGAAAGCATTTCAGTAGGTCACACAGAAGCTGCTGATCTTTCTCGGATGACATTCGTTGTACATGTTGACAATCTACAGCAAGTGGAGCAGCTTATTAAAAACCTTCATAAGCAAATAGATGTAATTAAGGTGTCTGATATTACAGATGAAGCGATGATTGCTCGCGAGCTCGCACTAATTAAAGTGTCGACTACGCTGGCAACTCGCACTGAGATTTATAGCTTAATTGAACCATTCCGTGCTTCCGTTATCGATGTTGGCAAAGATTCTGTCGTTGTCCAAGTAACAGGAACATCGGATAAGGTAGAAGCATTAATTGAATTGCTTCGTCCGTACGGGTTGAAAGAAATTGCCCGTACAGGCGTTACCGCATTTACACGCAGTATGAAGAAGCAAGATAAACAACAAATGATGATTATTCATTAAAAATTAGGAGGAAAAGAAAATGACAAAAGTATATTATAAGGATTCCGTTACAAACAACGTATTAGAGGGAAAGACAATTGCAATCATCGGTTATGGTTCTCAAGGCCATGCACATGCACAAAATTTACGAGATAATGGTTTTACTGTAATCATTGGAGTTCGTCCAGGAAAATCATTTGATAAAGCTAAGGAAGATGGATTTTCTGTTAAAACAGTTGCAGAAGCTGCGAAGGAAGCAGATGTTGTGATGATCCTGCTTCCAGATGAAAGACAACCAGAAGTTTATGAAGCAGAAATCGCTCCAAACTTAGAAGCGGGTAATAGCCTTGCATTTGCTCACGGCTTTAACATTCACTTTAAACAAATCACTCCACCAGCTGATGTTGATGTATTCCTAGTAGCACCTAAAGGTCCGGGACATCTAGTTAGACGTACGTTTGTAGAAGGCGGAGCTGTTCCAGCATTGTTTGCTGTCTATCAAGATGCAACAGGTACTGCAACTGAAAAAGCATTGTCATATGCAGATGGCATCGGCGCAACTCGTGCAGGGGTGCTTCAAACAACATTCCAAGAAGAAACAGAAACCGATCTATTCGGAGAACAAGCTGTTCTTTGCGGCGGGGTAACAGCACTTGTAAAAGCTGGATTTGAAACGCTTGTTGAAGCAGGATACCAACCAGAATTGGCTTATTTTGAAACATTCCATGAGTTAAAATTAATCGTTGATTTGATGTATGAAGGCGGTATTGCAAACATGCATTATTCCATCTCGGATACAGCACAATGGGGCGATTATGTATCTGGACCACGTGTCGTAACAGCAGATTCAAAGAAAGCAATGAAGGACGTTCTTACTGACATTCAAAATGGAACATTTGCAAAAGGATGGATTGAAGAACATAAATCAGGTCGTCCAAACTTTAATAAATTTGTGGAAGCTGAAAAGAATCATCAACTTGAAACGGTTGGAAGCAAACTACGTGAAATGATGCCATTTGTAAAACCACGCACTAAAGTGGAGGCATAAGCATGAGACGAATTCTATTCATGGATACGACGCTTAGAGATGGGGAACAATCAGCCGGCGTAAACTTGAATTCGCAAGAAAAATTACAAATTGCTCGTCAGTTAGAAAAATTAGGAATTAACATCATGGAAGCAGGCTTTGCAGCTGCTTCCGATGGTGATTTCCAATCTGTAAGTGATATAGCAAATATCGTGAAAACTTCCTCCGTAATGAGCCTTGCACGTGCAAAGGAAAGCGATATTAAAACGGCCTATGAGGCACTAAAACATGCAGCAGAACCACGCTTGCATGTGTTCATTGCGACAAGTGACATTCATATGAAATACAAGCTTCGTATGACACGAGAGCAAGTATTGGATTCGGTTAAAGAGTCAGTAACACTAGCAAAATCATTATTTCCAGTTGTTCAATTCTCGGCTGAAGATGCAACGAGAACAGATTATGCTTTTCTTGCACAAACAGTTGAACAAGCCATTCGTTACGGTGCAGATGTAATCAATATTCCAGATACGGTTGGCTATACCCATCCGCAAGAATACTACGCTCTTTTTCAGTACTTAAAACAGCACGTTCCATCTTATGAAAAAGCAATTTTCTCTTGTCATTGCCATGATGATCTTGGGATGGCTACAGCAAATTCGCTAGCTGCTATTGAAAGTGGTATAGGTCAAGTAGAAGGAACGATAAATGGAATTGGAGAACGTGCCGGAAACGCTGCTTTAGAGGAAATTGCCGTTGCCCTTCATATTCGTAAGGATCATTATCACGCTTTCTCCTCCTTGCAATTAAAGGAAATTAAGGCAACAAGCTCATTAGTGAGTCGCTTAACGGGAATGGCAGTTCCAAAAAATAAAGCAGTCGTCGGCGCAAATGCATTTGCACATGAATCTGGTATTCACCAGGACGGCGTATTGAAGGAAGCATCTACCTACGAAATTATTTCTCCAGAGCTTGTTGGAGAAGAACAAAATAAGCTAGTACTAGGAAAGCATTCGGGTCGTCATGCGTTTACAGAACGAATGATTGAGCTTGGCTATGTATTAACGGACGAAGAGCGAGATCGTGCATTCCGGGCATTTAAACAGCTAGCTGACCGAAAGAAAGAAATAACAGAAGCAGACTTGCATGCACTTGTCTTAGGAGAAACATCGCTTCTCAATCAACCTTATGAAGTGAAAGATTTACATGTGAGCTTTAATTCCAATGGTACACAATCAGCAACCGTTGTTTTAGAAGATGAGCACGGAGCTATTTTAGAGGATGCAGCAACAGGTGCAGGTAGTATTGAAGCAATTTACAATGCAATTCATCGAATTTTGAAGAAAGAATATCGCCTTGTTGATTACCGAATTCAGTCTATTACGCAAGGACAGGACGCATTGGCACATGTAAATGTTGAGCTTAGTGAGGATGGTAAGAAAGTATCAGGATTTGGCGTAGCACAGGATGTTCTTGAAGCATCTGCTAGAGCTTATGTCCATGCAGCAGGAAAACTTATACGGCTATCAGCAATAAAACGGTGAGGTGAAAAAGAGTGGAAAAGAGAATAGTTTGTTTAGCAGGTGACGGCATTGGCCCAGAGGTTATGGAGAGTGCTAAGAAAATATTAGAAGTAATAGAACGGTTGTATGGTCACCGTTTTCATTTGCAGGATGAATTATTTGGGGGTGCGGCTATTGACGAATACGGTCAACCGCTTCCAGCTCGTACACTTACGGCATGCTTAACGAGTGACGCAATTTTATTAGCTGCTGTTGGGGGTCCAAAATGGGATCATACACCGGAGCGTCCAGAAAAAGGTCTATTGGCTTTACGCAAAGGGCTTGGTGTATTTGCAAATGTAAGACCAGTTGAAGTGGAGAATTCCTTAGCTTATTTGTCGCCGTTAAAAGAAGAACGGGCGAAGGATGTACAATTCGTTGTAGTACGTGAACTAACGGGAGGTCTGTATTTCGCGCTTCCTAAGGAGAGAGATACAGACAAGGCGACAGATACACTTTCGTATACGAGAAAAGAGATTGAAAGAATAATAGAATATGCATTTAAACTTGCAAGAACAAGAAGAAAAAAAGTAACGAGTATTGACAAAGCGAATGTACTGGAAACGAGTAAACTTTGGAGAGAAATCGCCTTGGAAATTTCCAAGCGCTATGAGGATGTAGAGCTAGAACATTTATATGTTGATGCTGCCTCCATGGAAATGATTCGGAACCCAGGAAAATTTGATGTACTTGTAACAGAAAACATGTTTGGTGATATTTTAAGCGATGAGGCATCTGTATTAACAGGCTCCTTAGGTATGCTGCCTTCAGCAAGTCACTCTGAAAGTGGTCCTTCCTTATATGAACCTGTTCACGGATCCGCTCCAGATATTGCAGGAAAAAATATTGCTAATCCAGTTGCTATGCTTCGTTCACTAGCATTATTACTAGAGCAATCATTTGGATTAACAAATGAAGCGAAAGCCATCACAAATGCAATTTCTGCTGTATTAGGTGAAGGTTATTTCACAGCAGACCTTGGAGGAAAAGAAACAACGACATCGTTTACGAATCGTATTGTTCAGACGATAGAAGAACAAGTATTAGTGGGGAGAGGAAGGGCGTCAATTACTCATGACTGAAGTCGCGAGCTTGTAGCTACCCAGAAGTGCAAACGTCTTGCGACTCCTTCCTTAGGGTGGTGTTACATCGTGGGCAGATTGACCGCTACCCTACTACAAGGGATATACCCAAATAGCAACCGTTACGCAGGCGGTTTTTGCCTAGTGGCAGTACTAGGCTTCCACATCCAACTAGGCAGACGAATACGTCTAAGATTTTACGCTACAAACGACTTTTTGTAACAACCTCATATCTTGTCAAAGAGCAAAACGAGCAAAGGAGTGCCTTCCATATTCAACGGTTTTCTCCTTTGTCCCAATTAAACTATAACACGAAAGGAGGAATACAGGACGTGTTTTTGCTTACGCAAAAATCGCACATTTCTCCCGTGACTGAAGTCACGGGTGTCCTGTACGAAAATTATGAAGAAAACACTGTTTGATAAATTGTGGGATCGGCATGTTGTTGCAAGCTCAGAAAATGGAACAGATTTAATTTACATCGATCTTCATCTTGTACATGAAGTAACATCTCCGCAAGCATTTGAAGGATTGCGGTTGACAAATCGTAAGGTACGTAGACCGGATCGTACCTTTGCGACAATGGACCATAATGTGCCTACAAAGGACGTATGGAATATTACTGATGTTATTGCGAAAAAGCAAATGGATACTCTTCGTGCAAACTGCGAAGAATTTGGAATCACTTTAGCAGATATGAATGATGATCGCCAAGGTATTGTGCATGTAATCGGTCCAGAACTTGGATTAACACAGCCTGGGAAAACAATCGTCTGCGGTGATAGTCATACGTCCACACACGGTGCGTTTGGAGCACTTGCATTCGGGATTGGAACAAGTGAAGTGGAGCATGTATTAGCGACGCAAACCCTTTGGCAAAAGAAGCCAAAATCAATGGGAGTTGAACTCAAAGGAAAACTTGCGCAAGGTGTATATGCAAAGGATATTATCTTACATCTTCTTGCAACATATGGTGTTTCTATGGGGACAGGTCATGTTATTGAATTCTACGGTGATGCCATTAAAGCGCTATCGATGGAAGAGAGAATGACCATTTGCAATATGGCAATTGAGGGCGGAGCAAAGGCTGGTTTAATCGCACCAGATGAGACGACATTTGCATACATAAAGGGTCGTCCATATGCTCCGGAACATTTTGAAGAGGCAGTAAATGATTGGAAAACCTTGTATACAGAAGAAGGGGCAGTCTTTGATCGCCACGTTACTGTAGATGTTTCATCTCTTTCTCCATACGTTACGTGGGGAACCAATCCAGGTATGGGTGTTCGTATTGATGAAATGTTCCCGGAAATAACAAACAAAAATCTTGAACGTGCCTATACCTATATGGACCTTAAGCCTGGGCAAACTCCATCCGATATTCCGGTCGGGCATGTGTTCATCGGCTCATGTACGAATTCACGTTTGTCAGATTTAGAGGAAGCTGCTTCCATTGTAAAGGGAAGAAAGGTAAAGGAAGGCGTCCGGGCACTCGTTGTGCCAGGCTCGAAACAAGTACGCTTGCAAGCAATGGAAAAAGGCTTGGACAAAATCTTTATCGATGCTGGGTTTGAATGGCGTGAGGTTGGCTGCTCGATGTGTTTAGGAATGAATCCTGATCAAGTGCCTGCAGGAGAACATTGTGCCTCAACTTCCAATCGTAATTTTGAAGGCCGACAAGGCAAAGGAGCACGTACACATCTTGTTAGTCCTGCTATGGCAGCTGCAGCAGCAATCTACGGAACATTCGTGGACATTAGAAAGGAGGAGTACCGTGAAACCGTTTCATACGCATAAAGGCACTGTTGTCGCTCTTATGAGTGACAATATTGACACGGATCAAATTATTCCAAAACAATATTTAAAGCGCATTGAACGTACGGGATTTGGACAGTTTCTCTTTGATGAATGGCGCTACAATGATGATCGAAGTGATAATCCGGCATTCCCTTTAAATAGTAGAAAACTTGCTACCATATTAGTAGCAGGTGACAATTTTGGCTGTGGATCATCTCGTGAGCATGCCCCTTGGGCCCTGGATGATTACGGAATTCGCGTTATTATAGCGGGAAGCTTTGCAGATATTTTTTATATGAATTGCACAAAAAATGGTATTCTTCCTGTCGTTCTAAGTGAAAAAGAACGAAAGATTCTAAGCAATCAAGGTGCTGATGAAGAAGTAGTCGTAGATTTAGAGAAACAAACGATTTCTACAAAAGATGATATCTTTTCTTTTGAAATTGAGCCTGTTTGGAAGGAAAAACTATTACTTGGGCTTGACGATATTGCATTGACGCTCAAGTATGAAAAAGAAATTACAAGCTATGAGCAGCAATTATAGTCAGGATAGACCTTCAATTCTAAAACAGAGTTGAAGGTTTTTCTGTGCATAAATTATGCATAATTTTATACATATATGAAAATCATTACTTTTTCATAAAGTCTTGAATAAACAGGGCAGAAACGAGATAATGGATACATATTTCGAAAACATTTGACATAATTTTTATTCCTTTGTATCTTTTAATATAACTACTTTTGTTTCCTAAGACAAGGAGTGTTACAAATGACAAAATGGAAAAGAGCAAATCCTACAGGTACGAGGGACTTACTATTCGAAGAATGTACCCGGCAAGAAGAGGTAGAGCAACGATTACGACGTGTCTTTCTATCGCGTGGATATCAAGAAATTCGCACGCCATCCATTGAGTTTTATGATGTCTTCTCTTTTCGAAATCGTCCTATTGATGAAGAAAAGATGTATAAATTTTTTGATCAGAATGGCCGTATTCTCGTTATGCGACCCGATATGACCATTCCAATTGCCCGTGTTATTGGCTCCACTATGATGAAACCACCGTTAAAAATTACTTATAGCGGTAATATTTTCCGTGCTAATAAAAGTATGACCGGAAAATATAATGAGTTAACACAAACTGGGATTGAAATTATAGGGATTGAAAACTTGCGAGCAGAGGTAGAATGTATTGTTAGTGCTATCCATGCATTGCAAGCTGTTGGGGTAACGCAATGCAAAATTGAAATTGGTCAGGTTGAATTATATAAATCTATCGTGAAAAAACTTTCTCTATCTGAGGAAGATGAAGCGAGCCTACGAATCTATATTGAAAATAAAAGCTACACAGGGTTATCTGAATTTTTAAAGGAAAAGAACTTTGATAGCAATGATGAGACTATACAATTGCTTAAGAGATTGCCGCGGTTGTTTGGTGGAATGGAAGTCATTGAAGAGGCAGAACGGTTAGCAACCAATAAAGAAATGAAAGAGGCAATTGTTCGTGTTAGACAAATTTATGAAACGATTGAACGTCTTGGATATAGCAATTATATTACCGTTGATTTAGGTATGATTCAAAATCTTCAATATTATACAGGCGTTATATTCCGTGGTTATGCAAATGATATAGGAACAGAAATATTAAGCGGTGGACGCTATGATGACCTAATGGGACACTTTGGAGAGCCATATCCTGCGGTAGGATTAGCATTGCAAGTTGATCAAATTGTCCGCGTCTTAAAGGAGATTGCACCACCCTCATCAACTGAACATGTTACCGTGTTCATTCATTATTCATTAGAATCCATTGAAAAAGCAGAACGATTACGCGCAATGTTTGCGAAGGATGGTGTGAATGCAGAATTATCGATGTATGATACGCTGCAGGACTCATTTCATTTTGCACGAAAGCATAACATTATGCATGTGATTGATTCGTCGTTAGAAAAGCTAACATCATATGTTTATACTGACAAATGGGTGCTGGAAAAAGAGGGGGAATCTTCATGCGTAACGTTCAAATTGCGCTAACAAAAGGTCGTCTAGAGAAAAGTGTAATTCCGCTTATGGAACGTGTCGGGATCGATTGTTCTGAGCTGAAGGACAAAGGAAGAAAACTGATTTTTAAAAGTGGAGATGGGTCGATTTCTTTCATTCTTGTAAAAGCGGTGGACGTGTTAACTTATGTAGAGCATGGCGTAGCTGACATTGGCATCGTCGGGAAAGATGTCCTACTAGAAAATGAAAAGGAAGTTTATGAAATGGTTGATCTTGGCATCGGACGCTGTAAATTTTGTGTTGCTTCCATTTCATCCTATGATCCGAACAGTTATAAGAAAAAAACAATTGCAACCAAATATCCAAATGTAGCATCCGCTTATTTCCGTCAAAAAGGTGAGGATGTTGAAATTATAAAAATAGAAGGCTCTGTTGAAATTGCACCTCTCCTTGGTCTTGCAGATGCTATTGTAGATATTGTGGAAACAGGACAAACACTAAAGGAAAATGGCCTTATCGTTTTTGAAGAAATATCCGATATTTCAGCAAGACTGATAGCAAATAAAGCATCATTAAAAATGAAAACAAAAGAAATGTTTTCTATTATAGATCGTATTGAAGAGGCATTACAATAGGGAGGCAGGGCTATGAAAGTATTATATGGAAAGCAGGATGAAATTTTAATAAATATAGAAGCATTGCGCGAATCATCTAAAGTAGTACAAAAAGAAGCTGAGGAAGCTGTTCAGCAGGTTATCAAAGAAGTGAAAAAGAATGGGGATGCAGCACTTCGTAATTATACAGAAATGTTTGATAAAGTAAAGTTAGAAACATTCCGTATCAAGCAAAGCGAAATTGACGAAGCATATGCTGCAGTGGACCCTTATTTCTTGCAAGCACTAGAGGAAGCAAAAGTTAATATTGTTTCCTATCATGAAAAGCAGAAGCGGCAAGGCTTCGTAGAGGCAGAGCAAGATGGAATTATTCGCGGACAGCTTATTCGTCCTTTGCAAACGGTTGGCGTATATGTTCCTGGTGGCACGGCTGCTTATCCTTCATCGGTTCTGATGAATGTATTACCAGCAAAAATTGCTGGTGTTCCCCGTATTGTAATGGTAACTCCACCGCACGCTGGCGGCGTAAATCCGTATATTTTAGCAGCAGCAAAGGTTGCAGGTGTTGACGAAGTATATAGCATTGGCGGTGCTCAAGCGATTGCTGCACTTGCATATGGAACCGAAAGCATTCCTCGTGTAGATAAAATTGTTGGGCCTGGTAATATGTACGTTGCACTAGCCAAGCGTGCTGTATTTGGTGATGTAAATATTGATATGATAGCTGGTCCATCCGATATTCTTGTCGTTGCAGACGAAACAGGTAATGCCAGTTACATTGCTGCTGATTTGCTTTCTCAGGCAGAGCATGATGTGAATGCAACTGCGATTCTTGTTACGCCATGTGAAGAGCTTGCTCTTGCAGTAAAACAGGAAGTGGAAAAGCAAGTGGAAGAGCTCCCGCGTAAGGAGATTGCAAAGACGTCGATCGAACGAAACGGTGCGATAATCGTTGTCAATTCTCTAGAAGAAGCGTTTGAAGCGGCGAATGCTATTGCACCTGAACATATTGAGCTACATGTAAAGGATCCGATGCTAGCGCTCGCAAATGTGAAGAACGGCGGCAGTATTTTCCTTGGACCGTATGCTCCAGAGCCACTCGGCGATTATTTTGCGGGTCCGAATCATGTATTACCAACTAGCGGAACCGCACGTTTCTTCTCTCCGTTATCTGTGGATGATTTTATTAAAAAATCTAGCTTTGTATCCTATACAAGACAAGCACTTGAGAAAGTAAAAGACCAAATTGTAATTTTAGCTGAAAAAGAAGGCTTACAGGCACATGCTAAGGCGATACAAATCCGATTTGATGACAAAGTGGAGGGGAAAGAATGACACGAACGGCGGAACGAATTCGTACGACGACAGAAACGGATATCAAGGTTTGGGTTGATCTAGACAATCAAGAACAAGTGAGTATTGATACAGGGGTTGGGTTTTTTGACCATATGCTCACATTATTCGCGAGACATGGCCGTTTTGGATTAAAAATACATGCTAAAGGTGATCTCTATATCGACTCGCATCATACCGTAGAAGATGTAGGTATTGCACTTGGGGAATGCATCAAGCAAGCGCTTGGGGATAAAAAGCAAATTAATCGCTACGGCACGTCTTACGTTCCGATGGATGAGGCATTAGGCTTCGTAACGCTTGATATTAGCAATCGTCCGTTCCTTGTATTTGATGCAGAACTTACAAACGAGAAACTTGGTAACTTTGATACAGAATTGACAGAGGAGTTTTTTCGCGCTGTAAGTTTTAATGCAGGTATTACGTTGCACGCTCGTGCCCTTTATGGCAAAAACACGCATCATAAAATCGAGGCACTCTTTAAAGCGTTTGGTCGTGCTTTACGGGAAGCGGTTGAAATGAATGCAAATATTACAGGAGTTAATTCTACAAAGGGGATGCTGTGAAATGATTGCAATTATCGATTATGGAATGGGAAATTTGCACAGCGTTTCAAAGGCGCTGGAACACATAGGGGTTTCTTATGTCATTACAGACGATGTAGAACGAATTCGCAAGAGCGATGCAATAATTTTACCTGGAGTTGGGGCATTTCCTAGAGCAATGAGAGAAATCGAAGAACGAGGACTGACATCAATTTTAAAAGAGGAAGCGGCAACTGGAAAACCGTTTCTTGGTGTTTGCCTTGGAATGCAGCTCTTATTTGAAGCAGGAGAAGAAATTGAGCATACAAAAGGTCTTGGACTTTTGCCAGGAGTTGTTCGAAAACTTCCAGCTGGTCGTAAAATTCCTCATATGGGCTGGAACTTATTAGAGCAAAGAAAGCAATCTCCTCTATTAAAGGATGTACCAGCTGATTCATACGTGTATTATGTTCACTCATTTTATGCAGATTGCCCGGATGAAATGATAGACGCAGGAAGCGACTATGGAGTTTTTGTTCCAGGCGTAGTGTCGCGAGGCAACATTTACGGGGCACAATTTCATCCCGAAAAAAGCAGCGTTACGGGTCTAAAAATGCTAGAAAACTTTAAGGAGTTGGTAGAAACATGCTCATCTTCCCAGCAATCGATTTAAAAAACGGCCGCTGTGTTCGTTTATATCAAGGCCAATTTCAGCAAGAAACAGTTGTAAATGAAAATCCGCTTGAGCAAGCGATTGTATTTGAAAAGCTTGGTGCGAAATATTTACATCTCGTTGATCTTGACGGGGCACTTGAAGGGAAGCCTACAAACTTCCCTGTTATCGAACAAATCGCAAAAACACTTACGATTCCAGTTCAAGTTGGAGGCGGTATCCGTTCAATGGAAACGATTGACATGCTCCTTTCTGTTGGAGTAGCACGTGTTATCATTGGTTCAGCCGCTTTATTAAACCCTGTATTTTTAGAAGAGGCCTTACAGGCATACGGTGAAAAGATTGTTGTCGGTATTGATGCGAAAAATGAATTTGTCGCAACCCGCGGCTGGCTTGATGTATCTGATGTACATTATATTACGCTTGCAAAGGAAATGGAGAAAAAAGGCGTTCAAACGATTGTATTTACTGATATTTCCCGGGATGGTACACTTACTGGTCCGAATTTTGAACAGTTACAAGCGTTACAAGAAGCAGTATCGATTCAAATCGTTGCTTCTGGCGGAGTTAGCTCTCTTTCCGATATTGAACGCCTAAAGCAGATGAATCTATATGGTGTAATTACAGGAAAGGCGCTGTACGAAGGAAAATTCCCTCTTGAAGAAGCCTTGCAGGTGGTGAAATCATGCTAACAAAACGAATTATTCCATGTTTAGATGTAAAAAACGGTCGTGTTGTTAAAGGAATTAATTTTGTGGAGCTAGCAGATGTGGGAGACCCTGTTGCTATTGCTGAAGTTTACAATAGAGAAGGGGCAGATGAACTTGTTTTCCTAGATATTACCGCCTCTCATGAAGAACGTAAGACAATGATTGATGTGGTTGAACGTACAGCTGCAAAAGTATTTATTCCTCTTACAGTTGGAGGAGGGATTAGCTCTGTAGAGGGAATGTATAATCTGCTTCGTGCAGGTGCTGATAAGGTTTCAATCAATTCTTCTGCAGTGAAAAATCCACAGCTCATTGCTGATGGTGCAGAACGATTTGGTACACAGTGCATTGTAGTTGCCATTGATGCAAAAAAGGTCAGCGAAGGCAAGTGGAATGTTTTTGTGAACGGTGGTCGGATTGATACGGGACTCGACGTTATAGAATGGGCTAAACGTGCAGAAGAACTAGGTGCAGGTGAAATTCTTTTAACAAGTATGGATACGGACGGAACGAAGCAAGGTTATGATTTAGTATTAACAGAAGCGGTGTCACAGGCTGTAACCATTCCTGTTATTGCTTCTGGCGGCTGTGGCAATAATGATCATATTGTAGAAGTATTTGAAAAAACATCAGCTGATGCTGCTTTAGCGGCTTCCATTTATCATTACGGAGAAACAACTATTGCAAAAACAAAGGAAAAATTGCA
Organism: Ectobacillus polymachus; assembly: GCF_048159605.1. NCBI lineage: Bacteria > Bacillati > Bacillota > Bacilli > Caryophanales > Bacillaceae > Ectobacillus > Ectobacillus polymachus. The sequence goes on from NZ_JBLREB010000001.1 coordinate 597,878, forward strand.
CGAAGCTGGAATTGAGGTGAGACGATGACACCCGATTTTTCAAAAGGATTAGTACCTGCTGTAATCGTCGATGATAAAACGAACGATGTACTTATGCTTGGGTATATGAATGAAGAATCTTATGCAAAAACATTAGAAACGAAAACGACGTGGTTCTTTTCTAGATCTCGTAATAAGCTTTGGAACAAAGGGGAAACTTCCGGACATTTTCAGCATGTGAAAGAGATATATTTAGACTGTGATCAAGACACAATATTAGTTCGGGTTGATCAAATAGGTCCAGCATGTCATACCGGAAGCAGAAGTTGTTTTTATACGAAAGTAATGTAGGAGGAGACACAATGACAAACGTACTTCAAGAATTATATGATGAAATTGTAGATCGTAAGAAAAATCCAGTAGAAGAATCGTATACGAATTATCTATTTACAAAAGGTCTCGATAAAATTTTGAAAAAAGTAGGGGAAGAAAGTACAGAGGTTGTCATTGCTGCAAAAAATAATAACCGCGAGGAACTAATAAGCGAAATGAATGATTTAATTTATCACAGTCTCGTTTTACTTGTGGAAAAGAATATTTCTTTAGAAGAAATTGAAGAGGAAGCAAATCGCCGTCGCGGAAAGCTATCTCGCATTGGTGACAGAAAAGAAATAAAGAAGCTCTAAGGGATAAAGGGGGAGAAGACGATGCGAGTTGATTTTCATCTCCATCTAGAAGAAGGGCCATATTCACTTCGCTGGCTTGATCGAACGAATCAAGCTATTCAACATTTTACACCGGTAGATGCACCGTTCCATTCATGGGACTGGCTTATGCAATCTAATAAATTACTAGAAAAACGGTTACAGCTAGGAGCATTTTCTTCTTATTGGATTGATTTATACCTAGAGGAAGCACTAAGCAAAGGCTTAAAAGAAGTTGGAATTGTTGATCACTTATACCGTTTTGTAGAAGCAAGAGAATACTACTATCGTCACGTAGACATTTCTGGTAGTGAACTAGGTACTCTTCAAAAGGAATGGCTAGATCAGGTAATGATCATGGAAGTACATCAATTTACCTCTGCTATAGAAGAAGCGAAGGAACGATGGGCGAAAAAAGGCATCTCCCTTCGTCTTGGCCTTGAAGCAGACTATTTTGTTGGCGGAGAAGAAGAGTTAGCAGAGCTTTTAAAGCTGGGCAACTGGGATTACGTAATCGGCTCCGTCCACTTTACAGACGATGGTTGGGGATTTGATAATCCGGATACAAAGGATCTTTTCATTGGAAAGGATCTCGATGCACTGTACAAAAATCATTTTGCAACTGTAGAACGTGCCATTCGATCCAAACTATTTGATTTTGTAGCCCATCTAGATAATATGAAGGTGTTTAATTATCGTCCCGATGAGAACAGCTTGCTGCCGTATTACGAAAATATCGCAAAGGCATTAGTAGAAAGTGATGTTGCGACAGAAATTAATGCAGGATTATACTATCGATATCCGGTTCATGAAATGTGTCCAAGTCCACTCTTTTTAAGTGTGCTCGCGAAGCATCATGTACCGCTTACTGTTTCATCTGATTCTCATTATCCTGATGATATAGGCAGTTATGTAGCTCAAAATGTGGAAACATTACGTGCTCATGGTTTTACTGAAATTGCAACCTTTGAAAAACGGAAACGTGTCATGAAATCACTTGATAACTAATTTTCCACTAGATAATTCCATATATGAATATTCTTCTTTTGTTAACACTATAGAAAAGCGGTGCTGGAAAAGGAGGGATTTTCATGAATGAGAAAAAGCGTTTAAAGTTTAATCCAAAGGAAATAACCGCTTCGTCTAGGCTTCAAGTTAGAGTTACTGAGGAACAAATTAACGACTTAGTTGCTGAAGGAACGATTGATAGCATGGTAAAGAATAGAGGAAAAAGTGAAGGATGGATTTCGTGAAATTGGTATAGAAAAGGCATCCTTCTTTATACGTGAACTGCACCCCAATTGTTAGACAGAGTCTAATAATTGGGGGAGCAGTTTTTTTATGACTAAATTTACAGTAGAAGATAAATTAGCGGCAGTTCAACGTTATTTAGATGGAAGAGAGAATTATGCTTCGATTGGGGCGTCCATAGGTACATCTAAAGCTTTGATAATGAACTGGGTAAGGCAGTACCAGCATCATGGGGAAGAAGGGTTATTCAAAAAATCATATACAAGTTACTCGACAAAGTTTAAACTAGACGTACTAAATTATATGAATAATCATGGGACATCTCCAAATGAAACAGCTACATTACTTCTCCTGGGTTAATTCGAAAATGGAGATAAAAAGATTGATAAAAGCTATTTACCATGAACATAAAGGGCGTTACGGATACCGTCGTAGTAAGGATGAACGCAAGAATCAAGGGCATATAGTTAATCATAAGAAAGTCCAGCGATTAATGAAAGAGCTTGGCTTAAAGAGCATCGTTCGTATGAAAAAATATCGTTCATATAAAGGGGAAGTTGGTAAGACAGCTCCGAATATTTTGAATCGAAACTTCCAAGCAGAAAAGCCAAATGAGAAGTGGGTAACCGATATTACAGAGTTTAATTTATTTGGGGAAAAGCTCTATTTATTTCCAATATTAGATTTATTTAATAGTGAAATCATCACCTATACACTCGATTCAAGACCAAAATATTCCCTTGTTAAAACAATGCTAGAACAGGCATTTGAACGACTAACGGACAAAGACAAACCCCTTATCCACTCAGATTAAGGCTGGCATTACCGAATGCCTCATTACCAGCATGCATTAAAAAAAACGAAATATTACACAGAGTATGTCCCGTAGAGGTAACTGTTATGATAACGCTGTAATGGAAAACTTCTTTGGTACCTTAAAATCAGAATTATTATATACACAGGCATTTGAAAGTGTTGAGGATTTTAAACAAGAATTAGCAAAATATATAGATTACTATAATAACAAACGAATTAAGGCAAAACTAAAAGGTTTGAGTCCAGTGCAATACCGAACTCAAACCTTAGAAGCTGCCTAATGAAAATAAATGTCTAACTTTTTGGGGTCACTTCAGAGCTGGCTACCTTTTGAGTCAGCTCACGAAATAGGCTGTCAAGAAGAATCCAGTAAAATCAGTGATTTCTAAGACAGCCTATTTCGCATGCTTCGTATTATTTTTGTTTTTAGACAGCCCTTTCGAGAGAGGAGAAGTGAATATGAAAGAATATGTTCTTATAACAGGTGCGAGCGGGGGAATTGGTTCTGCAATTGCAAAAAAGCTTGCCCATGAAGGATATTCCCTTTATCTACAGTATCATTTAGGAAAAGATCAAATTGATAAGCTTTGCGATTCGTTAGCTGCCTATGAAGTGATTCCGGTGCAAGCTGATTTATCAAATGAAGATGGTGTAAAACAACTTTGGGGCCAAATTCAAGAGGATATATCTGGAATTGTATATGCAGCCGGAAAGAGTGTATATGGACTTGTCACTGATGTTGAGGATAAAGAGTTAGAAGATATGACTCACTTATCTGTGTTATCTATGTATAAGTTAATCAACTATGCTTTACCTGCTATGATTCGAAAACGCAGTGGGAGTATTGTTATTATTTCATCCATATGGGGACAAACTGGAGCTTCATGTGAAGTGTTATATTCCATGTTAAAGGGTGCGCAAAATACGTATGTGAAGGCACTTGCCAAGGAAGTAGCACCAAGCTCTGTACGTGTAAATGCGGTTGCTCCTGGTGCAGTAGAAACTACGATGATGAATATGTTTTCAAATGAAGAAAAACGTGAGATTGCTGAGGAAATACCGCTTGGAAGACTTGCAAAACCTGAAGAAATTGCAAATGCAGTTGCCTTCCTTCTATCGAGCTCTTCTTCATATATTACCGGTCAAGTAATCGGAGTGAATGGTGGTTGGCATTGCTAATACATAAATTCTATTCAATCTGTAAATAGTAGTAATGACTTTAATGAAAAGTGAGGTGGTAAGCATGTCGGTTCTTGACAATTTTGATCAATGGAAGTCGTTTTTAGGTGAACGGCTAGGACAAGCAAATGAAAAAGGACTTAATGATGGTCAATCTGTTTCGGAAATGGCTTATCGAATTGGCGATTATTTAGCGAATGAAGTCGAAGCACGAAATGAAGAAGAACAGCTTTTAGCAGAGCTTTGGAAGGTAGCGGATGAAGGGGAGCAACATACGATTGCTAACCTAATGGTCAAGCTAGTACAAAGCAAACAGTAAGGGAGGAGTAATCCTCTCTTTTTTCTTTATCCCGCTATTTAAGGGCAGTAAGACCCCCACTTCTGGTTTTTGAGGGATAAGTGAAGGAGCTATAACCGTACAATCCACTCCTAAACTTAAAAGTAAGCGATAAATTTCATACCCCGTTGGACCAACCTCATAATATACTTTTAACTGTTCAACAGCACCTAATTTTTTTATAAGCTTTCTTAATGCTTCTGGTGTATGGTAGATCATGCCTAAATATTTAGGCTCATTTCTTCCCTCATCTGCGATAGCGACGGAAATTTTTTCCTTTGAGACGTCTAAACCTACGTATTTTGTGGTATCCTTCATAATAAACTAGCTCATTTCGTAATGTAGCTCTGATTTGGTTTGGTTTTTTGTAGTAATTCAGTCTAACCAAATTGACCTACGAAATTACGAGTAAGAGGCTAGTTTCGTTCATGATAACTTTATTTCGGAATTTATATAGCATAATATTTCCTATTTCATAAAATCTCCTTATAATCAATCAGGCAAATTGCCTTTTCTAATGTCGGAAAATCATATAATATAGTACGTAGGTATTAAGGTAGTGAGGAGGGTACTTGTGATGATAGAGTGGTACTTTGAATATGAAATACATAAAAACCGGCCTGGATTGCTCGGAGATATTTCTTCTCTAATCGGTATGCTAGGTATAAATATTATGACGATTAACGGTGTTGACAACGAGCGACGAGGATTACTGCTAATCTGTGATAATCAAGAGCAGATCACAAGACTTGAATCAATTCTAAATACGATGGATAATATAACGGTAACAAAGTATCGCGAGCCAAAGCTAAGAGACCGCTTAGCAGTTCGACATGGAAGATACATACAACGTGATGCAGATGATAAGAAAACCTTTCGCTTTGTAAGAAGTGAACTTGGTTTGCTTGTTGATTTCATGGCAGAGCTAATGAAGAAAGATGGTCATAAATTAATTGGAATTCGCGGAATGCCACGTGTAGGAAAAACAGAATCAATTGTTGCTTCTAGTGTATGTGCGAATAGGAGATGGATTTTTGTATCTTCCACCCTTATTAAGCAAACCGTTCGAAGTCAGCTTATTCAGGATGAATATAGTGAAAACAATGTCTTTATTTTAGACGGAATTGTATCAACGAATCGTGCGAATGAACGGCATTGGCAGCTTGTCCGAGAAATTATGCGTATACCTGCTACGAAAGTAGTCGAGCATCCGGACATTTTTGTTAGTCAATCTGAATACACACTTGATGATTTTGATTATATTATTGAGTTGCGTAATCACTTCGACGAAGAAATAAAATACAATTTAGTTGATGACTTTGAGGAAGATAAAAAGGATAATTTTTCCATGTTTGATTTTTAGAAAAATATGAGGTGTTATCATTGACGCAATTAGGAGAAAAGCTGAAAGAAGCTAGACTAGCAAAAAATTTGTCTCTTGATGAATTACAACATACAACGAAAATACAAAAACGTTATTTAGTATGCATTGAAGAGGGAAAATTCGAAGCACTTCCAGGAGATTTTTATGTACGTGCGTTTATTAAGCAATATGCAGAAGCGGTAGGGTTAGATGCGGAGTCTACTCTAGAAGAATATAAGGAAGAATTACCTTCTACACATGAAGTTGAACAAGTATCTAGGGTCCAAACAAGGGAAACAAGTACGCAAGCTTCTTCTTCACGCATTATGGAATACATGCCGAAAATACTAATTACTCTGCTCGTAATTGCAGTCGGAGTTGGAATTTGGTTGATAGCACAGGCTTTAACGCATAAAAGTCCAAACCAAGTGAAAACGGGAAATACAATATCTTCAGCCCAAGTGGATAAGCCGAAAGACTCAGCACTAGATAAGAAGCAGGAGCAACCAGCTCCGCAACAGCCTGCACAGCCCGCACAACCTGCTCCGCCTGCTCAAGAAATCAAAGTAGCGGATACGAACGGAAAGACATCTACCTTAGAAATCCGTAATAACACTGCGTTGCAAATCGAAGTATCTGCAAAGGGAGATGCCTATGTAGACATTAAAAACGGAGCTGGAAAAATGTTTTTTAATAAGACGATGGCACAAGGTGAGGTGCAGCAGCAGGATTTATCAGCTGAAGATACGGTACGATTAAACATCGGGAGCGCACCTAATACAGATATTAAAATAAATGGTCAGCTGTTAACGTATCCGCAAGATCCAAACAGTATGGATCATCAAATCATCATTATTAAAAACTTGCGTAATCAGCAGCCAACTCAGTAATAGTCATCGCCGCGCGATGACTATTTTTCCATGAGATAACCGTTATAATGGAGGAATCATTGTGAACTTACCGAATAAAATAACTATTTCTAGAATTTGTTTAATTCCTATCTTTTTAATGGTAGTACTAATTCCGTTTGATTGGGGAGATCAATTGGTAGGTGTTTCTGATTTAAGAATGCGAAACCTAGTTGGAGCAATCGTATTTATTATTGCTTCTGCAACTGATTGGATTGATGGATATTACGCAAGAAAACATAATTTAGTAACAAATTTAGGGAAATTTCTAGATCCATTAGCAGACAAGCTCCTTGTTTCGGCAGCTTTAATTGTTTTAGTTGAGTTACATAATATTCCATCTTGGATTGTAATTATTATTATTAGTCGTGAATTTGCTGTTACAGGCTTACGGTTAATTTTAGCAGGTACAGGAGAAGTAGTTGCAGCCAATATGCTCGGTAAAATTAAAACATGGACACAAATTATTGCTATTTCAGCATGCTTTCTTCATGATGTTCCATTTCAATGGCTACCTTTTTCTATTTCAGCAGTAGCAATATGGATTGCCCTTTTCTTTACCATTCTTTCTGGATGGGATTATTTTTGGAAAAACAGATCGGTATTTACAAATTCAAAGTAACGGTAGGGGGAGTAGGGGATGAATGCAGAAATCATTGCAGTTGGAACAGAATTGCTATTAGGTCAAATCTTAAATACAAATGCGAGATTTTTAGCCCAAAAACTTGCTTCAATCGGTATTGATGTATACTATCAAACGGTCGTTGGCGATAATGTGGGGCGCTTAGAAGAAGCGATTCACATTGCACAAAATCGAGCAGATATTCTAATTTTTACAGGCGGACTTGGACCTACGAAGGATGACTTAACAAAGCAAACAATCGCAAAAGCAGTTGGTAGTGAACTCGTATATAACGAAGAGGCGCTGCTCTCTATTAAAGATTATTATGATCGTACAGGTCGTGAATTTGTAGAAAGTAGTAGAAAACAAGCCCTCGTTCTTGCTGAGGCAACGGTATTTCCAAATGATCACGGTATGGCACCGGGAATGGCCCTTCAAAAAGATGCTCATACATATATCTTACTTCCAGGACCGCCAAAAGAAATGAACCCTATGTATACTAGCTATGTTGGCAATTTTTTAATGGAACTTGCACCGGAGGAGAAGTTATACTCTCGTATTCTTCGTTTTTTTGGTATTGGTGAATCCCAGCTTGAAATGGAAATTCAGGATTTAATTGATCAACAAAGTAATCCAACAATCGCTCCCTATGCTGCCGAAGGAGAAGTTACACTTCGAATAACAGCAAAACACAGTGATGAGCAAATTGCTCAAACATTATTAGATAAAGTAGAAAAACAAATACTAGCAAGAGTTGGAGAGTTTTTCTATGGGTATAATGATGATTACTTACATATGAAAGCTATTTCTATCATGAAACAAAAAGGATTAACCTTAGCATGTGCAGAAAGCTTAACAGGCGGTCTATTTGGAGAAAAAGTAACGGAAATAAGTGGCGTTTCTTCTTTCTTTAAAGGGGGAGTTATTTGCTACAGTAACGAAGTCAAACAGCATGTGCTGCATGTATCAGAACAAACGCTGGCAAACGAGGGAGCAGTAAGCTCGGCGTGTGCAGAGCAGCTGGCAGAACATGTTCGGACTCTCATGCAAGCTGACGTTGGCATAAGCTTTACAGGTGTAGCGGGGCCTAATTCATTAGAAGGAAAAAAACCAGGAACCGTATTTATTGGCATTAGTGTTGCTGGAAAGCCGAGCATTTCTATTCCATTACATTTAGGTGGTAGTCGACAAGTTGTTCGTGAACGGACAGTAAAATATGGATTTTATCATTTGTACAAAAAACTAGAAGAACTATAATGCTCTTCTAGTTTTGCTTTTTTTTAAGAGGGAAAGTATAAGATTAGTAGAAGAAAAAGAAAAAATCGAATAAGTGTTCGATTTTTGTTGGCATTTTACAATGGAAAAGGTATAATAAGTCTATGTTTAAAACAAAGGAGGAACTCGAGTGGGTGATCGTCAATCAGCGTTAGATATGGCGTTAAAGCAAATAGAGAAGCAATTTGGTAAAGGCTCTATTATGAAGCTAGGAGAGCAAACTGATAGAAGAGTTTCTACAATTTCAAGCGGATCCTTATCGTTGGACGTTGCACTAGGTGTTGGTGGATATCCAAGAGGTAGAGTAATAGAAATTTATGGTGAACGAATATCTTGTTAGATTAACAAGATTTATCGCCCGCTTACCGGGAAACAGGTAAGATGAAAGGGGCAAAATCGGAGAACATCTTAAAGAAGACGACTCCGAGGTAACTGCAAGAGGTAATACACTTGCAGCACCGTAACGCGTACCAGGTGAACCTGCACGGCAGAATATAATCCTGGCAAGAGTGTCCCTTCCCTAACAGATCGTGCTGAGGGATAATATGTACGCTGAGCTGAGCTGGAATCGACCAGCTGTAGTTATGTAATCCTCCAGAGTTACATAATAATGAGGGTGACCTCCAGAAGCAAGGATAAAAAGCCTTGTGTATAACAATCCTGCCTGAATCATCTGGTAAAACAACTGTTGCTCTTCATGCAATTGCAGAGGTACAAGCAACTGGTGGCCAAGCTGCTTTCATTGATGCAGAGCACGCATTAGACCCTGAATATGCACAGAAGCTAGGAGTTAACATAGACGAGTTGTTACTTTCCCAACCTGATACGGGAGAACAAGCGTTAGAAATTGCTGAAGCCCTTGTTCGAAGCGGTGCCATTGACATTATTGTCATTGACTCTGTAGCAGCTCTTGTACCAAAGGCGGAAATTGAAGGAGAAATGGGAGATTCTCATGTTGGTCTTCAAGCTCGTTTAATGTCGCAAGCACTTCGCAAACTCTCAGGTGCCATTAATAAATCCAATACGATTACGATTTTCATTAACCAAATTCGTGAAAAAGTTGGAGTTATGTTTGGAAACCCAGAAACGACACCAGGTGGACGCGCATTGAAGTTTTACTCATCTGTCCGCTTAGAAGTACGCCGTGCTGAACAATTAAAGCAAGGTAACGATATTGTCGGAAATAAGACAAGAATTAAAGTTGTGAAAAATAAAGTAGCACCTCCATTCCGTACTGCTGATGTAGATATTATGTACGGAGAAGGAATTTCTAAAGAAGGCGAAATTCTTGACATGGCGGCTGAACTAGATATTGTTCAGAAGAGTGGGGCATGGTATTCCTATAATGAAGAACGTTTAGGGCAAGGTCGTGAAAATTCAAAAACATTTTTAAAAGAAAATACTCAAATTCGTGATGAAATTGCCATGAAAGTTCGTGATCATTATCAAATTAATAATTCAAAAGAAATTTCTGAAGAAATCGATAATGAAAACTTAAATTTACTAGACGATTAAAAAGACACATTTACTGTGTCTTTTTTAACATTATAAAGCTATGGATTCTTAATTTATTTTGTCTTAAGTGGAAAATCGGAGAACAATTATATAAATAGTAATCGAGTCTGATTGAAATTTTCTTTCAGCGTAAACTTTGTGATACCGCTTCCTTTGTTGCCATACAAAGAATACAAACACATACAACCCTTGACAATAAAAATACCGAACTATACAATATGTTTGTATATTCTTTTTTTACCATTTTCATCATAACTTCTTCTATGAGGATATGACATAGGTCTTTGTACTAAAAAGAATAATTATAATGATAAAGTGAAAATGAAAATTGTTCCAACATGGATGAAAAGTGTTATTGCTGTACGTTGAAATGAAATGTACATGCTGGCAGTCTTTTCTATTCATAGCAAGAGGAGGTGAAAGTATGGATACACTAACGATTGTCATCTCCCTATTGCTTACAGCGATTGTCAGTGCAGTTGTTGGCTTTTTTGTTCGGAAATCCATTGCGGAGGCAAAAATTAATGGTGCTACTTTTGCTGCGAGTCAAATCGTAGAGGATGCTAGACGTGAATCGGAAGCATTAAAAAAAGAAGCGCTGTTAGAAGCAAAGGATGAAATTCATAAACTTCGTACAGAAGCTGAAGTAGAAATTCGTGATCGGCGAAGTGAGTTGCAAAAACAAGAAAATCGTTTAATGCAAAAAGAAGAGAACCTAGACCGCAAGGATGAATCACTTGACAAGCGTGAACAAATGCTTGAAAAGAAAGAGGATTCTCTAACATTGAGACAACAGCAAATTGAAGAGTTGGAAAGCAAAGTGGGAGAGCTCGTTCAAGCACAACAGCGAGAATTAGAACGGATTTCTGGCTTAAACCGTGAGGAAGCGAAATCGATTGTACTTGATAAAGTCGATAAAGAACTTTCTCATGAAATTGCAATAAAGATTAAAGAGAGCGAATTGCGCGCAAAAGAAGAGGGAGACAAAAAAGCGAAGGAAATTTTGTCTTTGGCCATTCAAAGATGCGCTGCTGACCACGTTGCTGAAACTACAGTTTCTGTCGTGAATCTTCCAAACGATGAAATGAAAGGTCGTATTATAGGACGTGAGGGTCGTAATATCCGTACGTTAGAGACGTTAACTGGAATTGATCTTATTATTGATGATACGCCAGAGGCGGTTATATTATCAGGATTTGACCCGATTCGCCGTGAAACAGCTCGAATTGCTTTAGACAAGCTTGTGCAAGACGGCCGTATTCATCCAGCTCGTATTGAAGAAATGGTAGAAAAATCAAGACGAGAAGTAGATGAATATATTCGTGAAGTAGGAGAACAAACCACATTTGAAGTTGGAGTTCACGGTCTACATCCAGACTTAATTAAAATATTAGGTCGTCTGAAATTCAGAACAAGCTATGGTCAAAACGTATTGAAGCATTCTATGGAAGTAGCATACTTAGCAGGACTAATGGCGTCTGAGCTAGGAGAAGACATGAAACTTGCACGGCGTGCAGGTCTGCTTCATGATATTGGTAAAGCAATTGACCACGAAGTTGAAGGAAGCCACGTTGAAATTGGTGTAGAATTGGCAACGAAATACAAGGAACATCCAGTTGTTATAAATGCAATTGCTTCTCACCATGGTGATACAGAACCAACTTCAGTTATTGCCGTTCTGGTAGCTGCAGCTGATGCACTATCTGCTGCAAGACCAGGAGCAAGAAGCGAAACATTAGAAAATTATATTCGTAGACTTGAAAAGCTTGAAGAAATTTCTGAATCATATGAAGGTGTAGAGAAATCATACGCAATTCAGGCTGGAAGAGAAGTTCGCATTCTCGTAAAACCAGATGCTATTGATGACCTAGAGGCTCATCGTTTAGCACGAGATATTCGAAAACGAATTGAAAACGAACTTGATTACCCAGGACATATTAAAGTAACTGTAATAAGAGAAACAAGAGCAGTAGAATATGCAAAATAAAGTGGTGTAAAGCCACTTTATTTTTTTGATTATACGTATTGTAACTAAGCATCTTTTAAGAACTTCAATAGATGAATACAAGTGAAATAGGAAGTGTGTAGGGCATGAGAATTTTATTTATTGGTGATGTTGTAGGATCCCCAGGAAGAAAAATGATTGAAGACTATGTACCAAGACTTAAGAAGAAATACAAGCCTACTTTAACAATTATTAATGGAGAGAATGCAGCATCCGGACGGGGAATTACAGAAAAAATTTACCGCGGGTTTTTAGAAAGCGGTGCGCAAGCTGTAACGATGGGTAATCATACGTGGGATAATCGAGATATTTTTGAATTTATAGATGAAGCTAAATACTTAGTTCGTCCTGGAAATTTTCCAGAGGATAATCCCGGAAAAGGAATGATTTTTGTAAATTGTAACGGCGTTGAAGTAGCTGTGATAAATTTACAAGGCAGAACCTTCCTCCCAGCCATTGATTGTCCATTTAAGAAGGCGGACGAATATATTGCTCAAGCAAAAAAACGGACGAATTTTATTTTTATCGACTTCCATGGGGAAGCAACGAGTGAAAAGCAAGCATTAGGATGGTATGTAGATGGAAAAGTAACAGCTGTTGTTGGGACACACACTCATATACAAACAGCAGACAATCGTATTCTTCCGGAAGGAACAGCTTATATTTCTGATGTTGGAATGACAGGACCTTATGATGGTATTTTAGGTATGAGTCGTGAAGCTGTATTGAAAAAGTTTTTAACAAGTCTTCCAGTACGCTTTGAAGTTGCGTCAGGTAGAACTCAGCTTAGTGCAGTACTTATTGACGCAAATCCTCATACAGGAAAGGCTGAAAAAATAGAAAGAATTTTAATCAATGACGATCAACGGTTTTTTGAGTGATTCAGTATTAAATAAAAAATAAAGTTGGATAAGCAGGAATATCTTTCCTTTCTCGTGAATATATGTAAAGTAAATTCTATCGCTTAAACGATATCGAGGAGGAAACTAGGAATGGATATATTAAAAGTTAAAGCTAGTTCTGTACCCAATTCTGTAGCAGGTGCACTGGCAGGAGTAATCCGCGAACGTGGTTCTGCAGAAATGCAGGCAATTGGAGCGGGTGCGCTGAATCAAGCAGTTAAGGCTGTTGCAATTGCAAGAGGATTCGTAGCGCCAAGTGGTCTTGACTTAATTTGTGTCCCAGCTTTCACAGATATTGTAATTGATGGCGAAGAACGTACGGCTATTAAAATTATCGTAGAGCCTCGTTAATTTGGAAAACCTGTTTGCTAAGCAAACAGGTTTTATTTTTTAGGAGGAGAGATACATATGTACATATTCGATGCTCATTGTGATGTGATTTGGCAGCTTTGGGAACATCAAGGAAATTTTGAAAACGATAAACGTCTGCATGTTACGCTGCATAACTTAAAACGAGCCAATGGAAAAATACAATGTTTTGCTATATATATCCCAGATAAAGTGCCGATGGAACAACGATTTGATATTGCTTTAGAAATGATTGAGATTTTCTACCGTGAAATTTTAGAAAAGTATCCGGAAATGAAACTTATTTTGACGAAGAGTGATATCAAAACATTAAAGGAAAATGAAATAGGTGCGATCCTAACTTTAGAGGGCTGCGATGCAATCGGAGCAAATATCGTTCGTCTTCACACGTTATATCGTCTTGGGATACGTTCGATTGGTCTAACTTGGAATTATAGCAATTTTGTTGCAGACGGTGTATTAGAGACACGCGGTGCAGGTCTAACAAGCTTTGGGAAAGAAGTAGTGAACACACTAGATGAATATCATTTGTGGACAGATGTTTCTCACCTTTCAGAAAAAGGGTTTTGGGATGTAATAGCGTTAGCTAAACATCCAATTGCCTCACATTCTAATGCATTTACGATACGAAAGCATCCACGAAATCTAAAGGACGAACAAATTAAAGCACTAATTGATAGGGATGGGATGATTGGCATTACATTCTATCCAGGTTTTATCAAAGATACATCATCTGTGCAAATAATCGATATTCTTCGGCATATTGATCACATTTGTTCATTGGGCGGCGAAGCTAATATAGGATTTGGATCAGACTTTGATGGAATTCATGAAACTGTAGAACAATTACGTTCGTATGCAGACTATGAAAATCTTATTAATGAATTGTTAAAATATTACAAACAAGAGCAGGTAGAACGGTTTCTCTTCACTAATTTTTTGAATCATATTTCTTTTTGAGTTTATTATTAGACAAAAATAAATGTGTACACGCTAAATATGGTGAAAAAGGTAAAAAAATATGTATAAAATGAGTCCAAATTCTTGCTTTTTCTTCGTACTAGGTCTAGAATTGAAAACGAATTAATGTTATGTAAAAATTCATAAAATATTTTTGACAGGTATAATATGCGATTGTTGTAGTTCAAGAATTTAGAAAGTTCTACTATATTTCTGCGTTTTTACTACAAAGTTGCAGCTAAAGGGGTGTAGGAGATGATTAATCAGCTTTCCTGGAAAGTTGGAGGACAGCAAGGTGAAGGAATCGAAAGTACAGGAGAAATTTTCGCTATTGCATTAAATAGAATGGGATATTACCTGTACGGCTATCGCCATTTCTCTTCACGTATTAAAGGCGGTCACACTAACAATAAGATTCGTGTAAGCACAACTGAAGTTCGTGCAATCTCTGATGACTTAGATATTCTTGTAGCTTTTGACCAAGATACAATCAATGTGAACTTCCATGAATTACGAGATGGCGGGATCGTCATTGCGGATTCTAAGTTTAATCCAACTATTCCGGATGATTCTAAAGTTTCTTTGTATGCGGTTCCATTCGTTGAAATTGCTACTGAACTTGGAACATCATTAATGAAAAACATGGTTGCTGTAGGTGCATCATCTGCTATCTTAGGTCTTGATGAAACAGCTTACCTTGAAGTTGTAAATGAAATTTTCGGTAAAAAGGGTCAACAAGTCGTTGAAAAGAACATTGAAGCAATTAAACGCGGCGCCCAATATATGAAAGAATTACTTGGTGAAAATACAAACTTAATGCAACTTGAAAAAGCAGACGGTAAAAAACGTTTATTTATGATTGGTAACGATGCAATTGCATTTGGTGCATTAGCTGGCGGAGCTCGCTTCATGCCTGCATACCCAATCACACCAGCTTCTGAAATTATGGAATTTTTAATTAAGAAGTTTCCAAAAGTAGGCGGAGCTGTTATTCAAACAGAAGATGAAATTGCTGCTTGTACAATGGCAATCGGTGCAAATTACGGCGGTGTTCGTACATTAACTGCATCTGCAGGCCCTGGTTTATCCCTTATGATGGAAGCAATCGGATTATCTGGTATGACAGAAATACCGCTTGTTATCGTTGATACACAACGTGGTGGTCCAAGTACAGGTCTTCCTACAAAACAAGAACAATCTGATTTAATGGCTATGATTTACGGAACTCATGGTGAAATTCCGAAGGTTGTTATTGCCCCAAGTACAGTTGAAGAAGCATTCTATGATGCAGCTGAAGCTTTCAACATTGCTGAAGAGTATCAAGTACCAGTTATTCTAATCACTGACCTTCAACTTTCATTAGGTAAACAAACGGTAAATCCATTAGATCTTAATAAAGTTGAAATTCGTCGTGGTAAGTTAACATTCGAAGATCAACCTGAACGCGTAAACGGCGCATACTTCAATCGTTATGCAGTGACTGAAGATGGCGTGTCTCCTCGTGTTGTACCAGGCGTGAAGAACGGTATTCACCACGTTACTGGTGTAGAACATGCTGAAACAGGTAAACCATCAGAATCACCTTCAAATCGTGAAGCACAAATGAATAAACGTATGCGTAAGCTTGAAAATATCAAATTTAATACCCCTGTTCATGTTAACGCACCACATAAAGATGCAGACATTTTGTTAGTAGGTTTTAACTCTACACGCGGTGCAATTGAAGAAGCAATGGCTCGTCTTGAAGAAGAAGGTCTTAAGGTAAACCATGCTCACATTCGTTTAATTCATCCATTCCCTACAGAGGAAGTATTACCTCTTGTTAAGGATGCAAAACGTGTAATCGTAGTTGAAAACAATGCAACAGGTCAACTTGCTAACATTATGAAGATGAATTTAGGCTATGGTGAAAAAATTTCTAGCCTATTAAAATATGACGGCACTCCGTTCTTACCGAAGGACGTTTACAACGAATGCAAAAAAGGGGTTGTAGTAAATGGCAACATTTAAAGACTTTCGTAATGATGTAAAACCAAACTGGTGCCCAGGATGCGGAGACTTTTCTGTACAAGCTGCGATTCAACGTGCAGCTGCAAATGCTGGACTTGAGCCTGATAACATGGCAGTAATTTCTGGTATCGGTTGTTCTGGACGTATTTCGGGTTACCTTAACACATATGGTTTCCACGGTATTCACGGTCGTGCATTACCAATCGCTCAAGGTGTGAAAATGGCAAACCGTGACTTAAAAGTAATCGCAGCTGGCGGTGATGGCGACGGATTTGCAATCGGTTTAGGACATACAATCCATGCAATTCGCCGTAATATTGATATTACTTATATCGTTATGGATAACCAAATTTACGGTTTAACAAAAGGACAAACTTCACCTCTTAGTGATATAGGCTTTAAAACAAAGAGTACACCACAAGGTTCTATTGAACCTCCTTTGTCTGCAATGGAAATGGCATTAACTGCTGGTGTAACATTCCTTGCACAAAGCTTCTCTAGTGATTTAAAAGAACTTACTCAACTTATTGAAGCTGGTATTAATCATAAAGGTTTCTCATTAATCAACGTATTTAGCCCATGCGTAACGTATAACAAAGTAAATACGTATGATTGGTTTAAAGAAAACTTAGTAAGATTAAGCGATGTTGAAGGCTATGATCCTACTAATCGAGCTTTAGCTATGCAAACATTAATGCAAAATCATGGTCGTGTAACAGGATTAATTTATCAAAATTCTGAACAACCTTCTTACCAAGAGCTTGTAAAAGGATATAGCGAAACACCATTAGTAAACGCTGACCTTAACTTGGATCCAGAAGTATTTAACAAAGTGGTTGCAGAATATATGTAATAGGTATTGAAAAGAACTCCTTCAAGTAGAAGGGGTTCTTTTTTTGTCTATTTTTCTTTCAAATGCCTTAATAAATATATACTTCCTTATCTAATACCTCGAATTTTCCTTATTTTTCCATGTGAAATATGATACCATAGAGAAAAGTCTAGGAATTCAGTGATCCTATATCATCTAACTGTATGGCATGTTGTTTAATTTGTCTAAACGATTTATACTATGAGAATGTGTATGATTTTGTATATTTTATAGGTTTAGATGAATGGAAACAGAAAGGAGATTTTTCATGAACGAGCAACAACGATTAGAAACTACTAAGGTAAATCCTTCGGACAAAAAATCCGGAAAGGATTATAGCAAATACTTTGAAGCCGTTTATCAACCACCATCCTTACGAGATGCAAAAAAACGTGGGAAAGAAGAAATTACAATTCAACGTGATTTTGAAATTCCAGAGGATATGCTTGGAATTGGAAACGGTCGCAAATTTTATATTCGTACGTACGGTTGTCAAATGAATGAGCATGATACAGAAGTAATGGCTGGTATCTTAACCGGATTAGGTTTCGAATCAACTGACACCACAGAGGATGCGGATGTTATTCTGTTAAATACATGTGCCATTCGTGAAAATGCAGAAAATAAAGTGTTTGGAGAAATTGGACATTTAAAACCTCTAAAACAAAAGAATCCAAATGTATTACTTGGAGTATGTGGATGCATGTCGCAAGAAGAATCAGTTGTCAATAAAATTATGCAAAAGCATCCTCACATAGATATGGTGTTTGGAACTCACAACATTCACCGTTTACCTTTTATTTTAAAAGAAGCTATGTTCTCCAAAGAAATGGTTGTTGAAGTTTGGTCAAAAGAAGGAGACGTTATCGAAAATCTGCCTCGTGTACGCCGTGGAGATATAAAAGCATGGGTCAATATTATGTATGGTTGCGATAAGTTTTGTACGTATTGCATTGTACCTTATACACGCGGTAAGGAAAGAAGTCGCCAGCCGGAAGATATCATTCAAGAGGTACGACAATTGGCAGCAGCGGGATATAAAGAAGTTACTCTTCTTGGTCAAAATGTAAATGCCTATGGTAAGGATTTTCCAGATATGAAATACGGTCTTGGAGACTTGATGGAGGAGCTTCGCAAAATTGATATTCCTCGTATTCGCTTTACAACAAGTTATCCAAGTGACTTTGATGATCGCTTAATTGAAGTATTAGCAAAGGGCGGCAACTTACTTGAGCATATTCATTTGCCTGTTCAATCAGGAAGTAACGAAGTGTTAAAAATAATGGCTCGTAAATATACACGTGAACAGTATCTAGAGCTTGTTCGGAAAATAAAGGCGGCAATTCCGAATGCTTCTTTTACTACTGATATTATTGTCGGATACCCGAACGAAACCGAGGAACAGTTCCAGGAAACGTTATCTTTATATCGTGAAGTAGAATACGATAGTGCGTACACATTTATCTATTCTCCGCGCGAAGGAACACCGGCAGCAAAAATGATTGATAATGTTCCATTAGAAGTGAAAAAAGATCGCTTACAACGTCTAAACGCAGTTGTAAATGAAATTTCTGCAAAGAAAAACTTAGCATACCAAGATCAAATTGTAGAAGTGCTCGTTGAAGGGGAAAGCAAAAACAATCCAGATGTATTAGCTGGATATACTCGTAAAACCAAGTTAGTAAACTTCATTGGACCGAAAACTGCGATTGGAAAGATTGTTAACGTTCGTATTACGGAAGCAAAAACGTGGTCGCTTAACGGAGTGATTATCGAAACGCCAATTGAGGTGAAATAATGTATACGAAAGATGAAATCATCGAACAAGCAAAGCAATTAGCACAGATGATAGCTGAAACAGAAGAGGTTGATTTTTTCAAGCGTGCAGAAGAGAAAATTCATAAAAATGAAACGATAAAAAGTACAATTGATAAAATTAAGTCTTTACAAAAGCAAGCTGTCAGTTTGCAGCATTATGGGAAAACACAAGCATTGAAAAAAGTAGAAGATGAATTAGACGAGTTGCAGAATCAATTACACACCCTTCCAATTGTGCAACAATTTCAATCTTCTCAAACGTATGTAAATGATTTGCTGCAGCTTGTATCGAATACGATTTCTAATACAGTTACAGATCATATCATCATTTCTACTGATGGTGATGTTTTAAAAGGTGAAACAGGAGCGGAAGTCGAAAGTAAACAAAATCGTTAAATGCTGCATCCTGCTATTCACTTAAAATTTTATTGTCAACAAATGCAAAGAGATGTCGAACTTTTGACATCTCTTTTTTTTGAAATCAAGAACGTATTCAAAGTTTCCAGCATAAACTGTATTAAGAGGATGCTATGTTCGAAAAGCCACCTCTTTCTAGGCTTTTTTTTGGAGTGCAATGACACATTCCACTAATGTCTCGCATAAGATGAATTGAATAGTGATTTGAGGAGGGTTTGGAATGTCCGAATATAGAGAAATTATTACGAAGGCGGTCGTCGGCAAGGGACGTCAATATATGAAGTCGACTCATACGATTGATCCGAACCATACGCCGACAAGTATTTTAGGATGCTGGGTTATTAATCATGCCTATGAAGCAAAAAAACATGGAAAGTCTGTGGAAATTGAAGGATATTATGATATTAACACATGGTATTCGTATGATGATAACACAAAAACAGAGGTAGTAACAAAGCGTGTGCATTATAAAGATGCGGTAAAAATACGGTATAGAGACAAGAACTACATCGGAGAAGACCATGAAATTATTGCACGTGTCATTCAACATCCCAATTGTTTAGAAGCCATCATTTCTCCAAATGGAAATAAAATTGTAGTGACCGTAGAGCGCGAATTCATTGTAGAAATAATTGGAGAAACAAAGGTATGCGTTCAAGTAGATCCAGATGGTTGTCAAGACAATGATGAAGGATTTTTTGAGATTGATGATGATGAATTTGAAGACTTAGATCCAAACTTTATTTTAGATGCTGAAGAAGAATAAAAAAAGCTAGGGAGCCTGACTTCCTAGCTCTTCTTTATAATAGGGTTCCCATTATCTTTCATTTTAAAAGACATACGAATAGCTAAGTCCGTAAATCGTTACTAGCAATTCCTAAAGGGACTCATGAAAAGAATATGATATAATACAAGGTAGGAAATAGATAAAGAGGTGTGGTAAATAGCATGGCTCAATATACGCCAATGATACAACAATATTTACAAGTGAAGGCAGACTATGAAGATGCCTTTTTATTTTTTCGTCTCGGAGACTTTTACGAGATGTTCTTTGATGATGCGATAAAAGCTGCACATGAGCTTGAAATTACATTAACGAGTCGTGATGGTGGGAGTACGGAAAAAATTCCAATGTGCGGTGTTCCTTATCACGCTGCTTCAGGTTACATAGAACAGCTTGTAAATAAAGGATTTAAGGTTGCAATTTGTGAACAGGTGGAGGATCCAAAGAAAGCAAAAGGGATTGTACGACGTGAAGTGATTCAGCTTATTACTCCTGGAACGATGATGGAAGGACGATCTATTAGTGAGAAGGAAAATAATTTTCTTGTTTCTGTGACGTACTTTGAGGATGGTTCTTACGGACTAGCATGCAATGACCTTTCAACTGGACAAAACACAGTGACACTTTTATCGGGTTCTGTGGAGGATGTCATGCTTGAAGTATATTCATTAGGAGCGAAGGAAATTGTTCTTTCCCGTAATTTTCCGCAGGATGAACTAGCTACTATTACAGCTGCACTCAAAATTACCGTTTCCTATGAAGAGGAAGCAACTATTCCAGAGCATTTACAGCATCTCGCACAGCATATTGAACAGAAAAAACTATTGACAACGGTAGGCCGCTTGCTACAATACGTGCTCCGTACACAAAAACGCTCATTAGATCATTTGCAGCCTGTTGAAATTTATCATTACAATCAGTTCATGAAGATGGATGTTCACTCAAAGCGAAATTTAGAGCTAACGGAAACCATTCGGACGAAGGAAAAAACAGGATCACTCCTTTGGCTGCTTGATAAGACGAAAACAGCCATGGGAGGACGGATGCTAAAGCAATGGATGGAACGTCCGCTTGTAGATACGGAACAAATACAAGCACGTCAAAATATGGTCGAAACGTTTGTTTTAAATTATTTCGTTAGAGAAGATATAAAAGAAAAACTAAAGGAAGTATATGATTTAGAGAGATTAGCAGGTAGAGTGGCATATGGAAACGTAAATGCACGAGATTTATTACAATTAAAGAGATCTTTGCAGCAGGTTCCAAATATTTTACAATTAGTTGCGCAATTAAATAACTCGCACGCGAATGACCTAATTACAAACGTTGATACGTGTGGAAGCCTAATGGAACTTCTTGAACGCAGTATTATCGATAATCCTCCTTTATCCATTAAAGAAGGAAATATTATAAAAGATGATTATGATAAAAAATTAGACGAATATCGCTATATAAGCAAAAATGGAAAAACATGGATTTCTGAATTGGAACATCGTGAGCGGGAGCTGACAGGTATTAAGTCCTTGAAAATTGGATATAACCGTATTTTTGGCTATTATATTGAAGTGACGAGAGCTAATTTATCTATGCTACCTGAAGGACGCTATGAACGAAAACAAACACTTGCTAATGCGGAGCGTTTTATCACAGATGAGCTAAAGGAAAAGGAAGCACTTATATTAGGAGCTGAAGAAAAAATTGTCCAGCTCGAATACGATTTATTTGTCCAGCTCCGTGAACAAGTGAAAGCTTATATTCCGAAATTACAGCATTTAGCTAAAGTTATTAGTGAGTTGGATGTCCTCCAAAGCTTTGCGACAGTAAGTGAAGAGGAGCAATTTGTAAAACCAGCGCTTTCCAAAAAACGTGAAATCAAGATTACCGATGGGCGTCATCCTGTTGTAGAAAAGGTACTTCAAGCTAAAATCTATGTTCCAAATGACGTAATGATGGGCGAAAGATTAGACGTCCTGCTAATAACAGGACCAAATATGTCTGGGAAGAGCACGTATATGCGTCAGCTTGCACTGATTGCTGTAATGACGCAGATTGGATGCTTCGTTCCAGCTAGTGAAGCAGAGATGCCAGTTTTTGATCAAATCTTTACTCGAATAGGGGCAGCAGACGATCTTATTTCAGGACAAAGTACCTTTATGGTTGAAATGTTAGAGGCGCGAAATGCAATAGCAAATGCAACACAAAATAGCTTAATTCTGTTTGATGAAATTGGACGAGGAACGTCTACTTATGATGGTATGGCGTTAGCACAGGCAATTATTGAGTATATACATGATCATATTGGTGCAAAGACACTCTTTTCCACACACTATCATGAGTTAACCGTACTTGATAAGGAATTGCAAAAGCTAAAAAATGTCCATGTAGCTGCTATTGAAGAAAACGGGCATGTTGTGTTTCTTCATAAAATTAAAAATGGTGCGGCTGATAAAAGCTACGGTATTCACGTGGCAGAACTTGCAAAATTGCCTGCCAGACTCATTTCCCGTGCAACTGACATACTTGCTAAACTGGAAGGAGTACAGGCAGAGGAGATGGCGAAGGTAATTGATTCGAAGCAGACTATCCATCAAGAAGATATGCAAAATGAAAGTTCCGATGAATCGCAGCTTTCATTCTTTTCAATCGATACGAAACCAACATCAAAGCAAATATTATCATCACAGGACAAGGTAGCGATCGAACAACTGAAAAAATTAAACATTTTAGAAATGACACCGCTAGAAGCCATGAATGAATTGTATCAGCTACAAAAACAAGTTAAGAAAGGATAACAAAATGGGGAAAATTCGCAAGCTCGATGAACAACTGTCCAATTTAATAGCGGCTGGTGAAGTTGTAGAGCGCCCTTCTTCTGTTGTAAAGGAACTCGTGGAAAATGCGATTGATGCAAACAGTACCGTTATTGAAATACATCTAGAAGAAGCGGGATTATCAAAAATACGAATCATTGATAACGGCGATGGTATTGAAGAGAGCGATTGTACCCTTGCATTTGATCGTCATGCAACGAGTAAAATTCAAGATGAAAATGATTTATTTCGTATTCGTACGCTCGGATTTCGCGGTGAAGCATTGCCAAGTATTGCTTCTGTAAGCGAACTTACGCTAACGACGAGTACGGGTGATACACCAGGTACACATCTTGTCATGAAGGGCGGCGAAATTTTATCAAAGGAAAAAACATCGAGCCGCAAAGGGACAGATATAACCGTTCAAAATCTATTTTATAATACACCAGCGCGTTTAAAATATATGAAAAGCATTCATACAGAACTCGGAAATATAACCGATATCGTGAATCGAATTGCTCTTTCACATCCGACCGTTTCACT
Source organism: Ectobacillus polymachus (assembly GCF_048159605.1). Taxonomy (NCBI): domain Bacteria; kingdom Bacillati; phylum Bacillota; class Bacilli; order Caryophanales; family Bacillaceae; genus Ectobacillus; species Ectobacillus polymachus. The sequence goes on from NZ_JBLREB010000001.1 coordinate 621,316, forward strand.
ACGGATGTTTCATAACGGAAAAAAATTGCTCCATACGTCTGGTAATGGAGATGTTCGCCAAGTTATGGCAGCGATTTATGGGATTCAAATTGCTAAAAAGCTGATTCCAATTGAAGCAGAGTCGCTTGATTTTAAGATAAAAGGATATGCAGCTCTTCCTGAAGTATCGCGTGCCTCTCGTAACTACATTACAACAATTGTGAATGGACGTTATGTACGCAACTATTCGTTAGTAAGGGCTATCGTCCAAGGCTACCATACACTGCTTATGATTGGTCGGTTTCCTATTATCTATTTTTCTATTGAAATGGATCCTGTTCTTGTGGATGTGAACGTGCATCCTTCGAAACTAGAAGTTCGGTTTAGTAAAGAAGCAGAATTGCAGGAATTAATTGAATCCACAATTAAACAAGCATTTTCACGCCTGCAGCTGATTCCAGATGCAATGGTGCAAACGAAAAAACCTGTACGCCAAGAAAGCGTTCAGGAATCATTTCTTCTTGAACATCGTTACTCACCTGAGATTTCTATGCCGACTGGTATGCTTACACAGGAATCATCAAGTACGGAAACGTATGTGGAAGAAAATAAGCAGGACGAACCTGCACGGCTTTCTGATGAACAGGAAGAAACGATAGTTGAAGATGATCATTTTCGTGATTTACAAAATGAAATTCTACAAGAAGATTGGGATGACGTTCCGGAAATACAAAGTAAGGGAAATGAACTCCCGCCTTTGTATCCAATTGGACAAATGCACGGAACCTATATTTTGGCACAAAATGATAAGGGATTGTATATTATTGATCAGCATGCTGCTCAAGAACGAATCAACTATGAATATTTTCGTGAAAAGGTAGGCCGTGTTCATTCTGAATTGCAGGAGCTGCTTGTGCCTTATCGTATTGATTTATCATTAAACGAATATTTGAAGGTAGAAGAACAGCTAGATGAATTAAAAAAGGTTGGACTCTTTTTAGAACCATTCGGGGGGCAAAGCTTTATCATACGTTCCCATCCAACTTGGTTTCCAAAAGGAGAAGAAACGGAAATTATTGAGGAAATGATGCAACAGGTGCTTCAGCATAAAAAAGCAGATGTGAAAAAGCTGCGTGAAGACGCGGCTATCATGATGAGTTGCAAAGCATCCATTAAAGCAAATCACCACTTGAAACAAGAAGAAATTTTTGCCTTGTTGGAGGATTTACGGAAAACAACCAATCCATACACTTGTCCGCATGGACGTCCGATTGTAGTTCACCATTCAACGTATGAGCTTGAGAAGATGTTTAAACGGGTTTTGTAATGGGTATTAGTGCTGTACCCCATTTATAAATTGTGACTTATAAGAAATGAGCTATCTCATAAATCGATACGATTTGAGATAGCTCATTTCTTTTTACTATGTAACCCGATCGTCATAACACGAGCACGCAACAGTCTACCTTGCACTACTAAAGATCGTCAGTCTACCCATCACTACTCTTTCGAATAGAAATGAGCAGCCTACCACCATTAGTAATGGTTCGTTCGACTGTACCAAATACCTGTACAACCTTATATAACCTTTCGGCTACATAAGACCGTTAGCTTGGCAAGAGAATGGCTCTTTCTATGCATGCAGCACTTAGTACAATCTTAGCTCGACCTCATACGATAGGTTGGAACCCTCTTGTAATCATATTCATGAAATACGACTACAAAAAAGCTTTTCCCAACCGTAGGAGATCTTAACGCCGACTACATACAAACCAATAGTTTGACCTGTATGTAATCTTTGTTCGACTCCTATACACCTCTTCAAGCATATAGAAATCTTCACTCAACTGTTGCGTACCCGATGTATGTATCATGTGCAAGTTTAAGATCAATATACACGATTCATAAAAAAAGATCGCTTGACGATTTCGTCAAGCGATTCCATAGAGGGTACTACTAGTGTAAAGCTTATGTATCATTATAAACCATTTCGAATTTTTATGAAATGAAAATTCGAAAAATTTTGTAATTGATAGTGCATAATGGTAACAATGGTATGTTGCTTGAGGGTTGTTCATTGCTATGTGTGTCTGTTTTTATGATGGCAGCAGGGTTTTCCCAGTTAATAAATTGTAGGCTGCATAAAGCTTAATTTGTATGTACTCATAGTCATGGTTATTGGATAGAGATGCTTGTAAAGAACGCAGTACATACTCAAGTGCAATTTGCATATCCTCTGCTGAACAAGACAATTGTTTTGTTGAAGTTTGTACGATTAGATCATTGATGTGGGATTGTAAAATAGTTTTATCTTCCATATATACATCTCCCTTTCCTTTTCTCAAGAATCTTATACTTAGTGTAGGTATTACATTCTATGATGGAAGTGGACAAACTATGATGAATACGATAAAATTTATGAGGCTTCAACATTTTGAAAAAAATAGCGCTTATTTCTTATATATTTGCTGAAATTGGGTAGAATGGTCTGATGTAAACTTTACATAAAAGAGAGTGAAACGAGTGGGAGAGATATTACGGGAGAAGGTCATTGTCATTATTGGTCCAACGGCAGTTGGAAAAACGAAATTAAGTATTGAGCTTGCAAAAAGGTGGAATGGCGAAATCATTAGTGGGGATTCCATGCAAATTTATCGGACAATGGATATTGGGACAGCGAAAGTAACAAAGGAAGAGATGGATACGATTCCTCACCATATGATCGATATTAAGGAACCAGAAGAATCCTTTTCGGTTGCTGAATTTCAAGCATGTGTGCGTAGACACATTCGAGACATAACCAACCGAGGAAAGCTTCCAATTATTGTTGGAGGGACTGGCTTATACATACAATCTGTTTTATATAACTATCAGTTTACAGAGGTTGCAGGGGATGCCTCGTATCGACATGAGTTAGAAAGGTTTGCCGAGAGAGAAGGAGCTATAGCTTTATATGAAAAATTAGTGGAAATCGATCGGGAACGTGCAGCTCATATTCATCCCAATAATGTTAGACGTGTCATACGTGCCTTGGAAATTCATCATACTTCTGGAGAAAAAATGAGTGAAGTGTTAGAAGGACAAGAGAATGATATCGTATATGATGCGGCTATCATCGGCCTTACGATGGAACGTAGCAAATTATATGATCGTATAAATGAGCGAGTAGACATAATGATGAAGCAAGGCTTATTAGATGAAGTTCGTTCTTTATACAATGCAGGTATACGGAATTGTCAATCCATCCAAGCAATTGGATATAAAGAACTGTATCAGTATTTTGAAGGGGCCATCTCGTTAGATGAAGCAGTCCAAATGTTAAAAACAAACTCACGCCGTTATGCAAAGCGGCAGCTTACTTGGTTTCGTAATAAAATGGACGTAGCATGGTTTGATGTGACAGATCAAACAAAAACGAAAGAAATTTTAAAATATGTAGAAGGAAAGCTACAACTTTAGTCGAAATTAATAAAGTAGAGAAAAAGAGGAGGATTCGACATGAAGCAATCTATCAATATTCAAGACCAATTTTTAAATCAACTACGTAAGGATAACACGTATGTTACGCTGTACTTGTTAAATGGCTTCCAACTTCGCGGTCTCGTTAAAGGATTCGATAATTTTACAGTATTGTTGGAAACAGATGGCAAGCAGCAGCTTATTTATAAACATGCTATTTCTACTTTCGTTCCACAAAAGAATGTTAGCATTGAATTAGAATAGTACATATTTGTGTTTGGAGATATATAGGTACATAGTAGATGACCCTACCGGGGTGATTCGCATGAGGGAACGAATAAAAGGAGCTTACCTTTTATTCGTTCCTTCTTTACTTTTTTCATAGTCTACATAGCGTTTCAAAGATAGCTTTGTTTTAAAGCCTACACATTTCATAATAGCATCTTCATTTTCACCACATTGGATAAGACGAAGAATATAGGTGTTACGTAAATGCTGAGCAGAAATTCCTTTACGTAGACCAGCACGTGCTACTTCTTGGCGGATCATTTTTTGAATAGAGATTTCTGTTAGTTCCTTAGGAGCATCATTCTCGTATACCCATTTAAAGGTGCCTCGATTAAAGTCAAATGCTACAAAAAATGGATCACGGGAATGATATTTCGGACGAACGGGTTCGGGTATTGTTTTATAGTATTGATAAAGAACTTTCTTATCTTCATTTTGCAAGGTAATCGATCGTTCTAAACCTGACACCGGAGGAATATAAATTGTATTATGTTCAAAATGCACGTCTTGCATGCATAGTAAGCTTAGTTCTTGTAGTGATAATCCATAATTTAACATAAGTAAAACAATAGAGCGATTACGATCAATTAAAAAAGGACGAACAGATAGTTGTTTTTCGGATAGTCCTTCTAGTGATATAATCGTTTTTTTTAGCTTTATTTCCTCTTTTTTTGAAATAAAATCTTCATTACGAAGTGCTCTGTCAGGTTGATTGATGATTTCAATACCTTGCAAAGGATTTATTATTGCTGGAGTCGATTGTTGTAAAAAATAATAGAGACGGTTTAAAGCAATATATACACGATGTATTGTTTTATCAGAATAATTTCGAGTGTGTTTTAATTCAAAAAAGTAATTTTCGTAGTCTTGAGTAGAAAGTGAAGACCATATATTGTTAAGAGAACGATTATTATTTGTTTTAACCCAATTTAGAAAGTTTTCAATGTCGTAAACATATCGTTTGATGGTAGACTGCTTTCGCCCAATACTCGTTAAAAAAGCAGTAAAAGACATAATCGTACGTTCTATTTCTTCACTTTGAACTCGTTTTAATTGCATAAGTCCACCACCCCCTATTTTGTAGTACATTATAACAGAAAACTGTAATAGATGGTTGATTTCCTAAGAATACGTAAAACATGACATTCATTTTTCAATGGGAGGTGTGTCCTTGGAACAATCTACTCGAAAGAAAAATCGAAATCAAATTAATATCGTATTAAATAGAGAGAAGTCATCCGTTATACAGCCTTCTCGAGCAAGTATAGAGGAGGAGGTAGAAACAAAACATGAAATGTTAAAGCAAGTCGAAGAGGAAATGGGAAAACTTGTTGGAATGGACAATTTAAAACGAATTATAAAAGAAATATATGCATGGATATATGTAAATAAAAAGCGGCAAGAAGCAGGTATTAAAGCAGAGAAACAAGTGCTGCATATGTTATTTAAAGGAAATCCAGGAACGGGAAAGACTACTGTAGCTCGTATTATTGGAACGTTATTATATAAAATGGACGTACTGTCAAAAGGACATTTAGTAGAAGCGGAGCGGGCAGATCTAGTAGGAGAATACATTGGCCATACTGCACAAAAAACACGGGATTTAATTAAGAAATCAATGGGTGGTATATTATTTATTGATGAAGCATATTCGCTTGCCAGGGGTGGCGAAAAAGACTTTGGAAAGGAAGCAATTGATACTCTTGTAAAGCATATGGAAGATAAGCAGCATGATTTTGTTCTTATATTAGCAGGATATTCTCGTGAAATGAATCATTTTCTTTCATTAAACCCAGGCTTGCAATCACGTTTTCCGTTTATTATTGATTTTCCTGACTATACAGTCAATCAATTGTTGGAAATCGGAAGACGTATGTATGTTGAACGTGAGTATCAGATTACAAAGGAAGCAGAGTGGAAGCTGCGTGATCATTTAAATGCAGTGAAATATTCATCAAACGTTACTTCCTTTAGTAATGGGCGTTATGTACGCAATATTATTGAAAAATCTGTTCGTTTGCAAGCGATGCGCTTGCTAGCACAAGATACGTATGATAAATATGATTTATTAACTATTTCATGTGCAGATTTAGATTTCGAAGATGAACCACATAACTAATCCTCAGTAGGGAGTAGCCCTACTGAGGGAAGTTTCACTTTATCAAGACTTTGTTTTTGCTGCATTTTCTAGTTTTGTTTTTGGATCACGTGTAGCTCCTGGTGCTTGTCCTTGGTTATTAATACTGCTTGATACTTGGCCGCGATTGCGGCCGTTATTTCCTTTTGCCATCTAATCCTCTCCTTCCTCACGTTTGTGTTTTTGATAATGTTCTTCCATTTTTTTGCTTTTTGTAGCAGGTGATGTGGGTGTCATCTTAATTTGCCTAACGGAGCTTTTTTGTTTTCCCATGTTTACATGGTTTGTCATGCTTCCACCTCCTGTTAAGTAGTATGTCTCTTTTTTTCATGAATAGTAAACGCGTCTAAAAAAGCATTCGTTCCGTACTTACTAGAAGAAATGCAATTCCTCTGTTATTATTAAGAATAGACTAAGTTTTATAAGAAAGAGTGAACGTATTTGCACAAAGAAAAAGCGATTTTAGTTGGCTGTCAATTGCCAAATGATCTTGAGGAACGATATACATATTCAATGAATGAACTTTCATCCTTGGCGAAAACTGCCAAAGCTGATGTATTACTTGTAACGTCACAGAAGAGGCTTAAATTCCATCCAGCTACCTATATTGGAAAAGGAAAATTAGAAGAGCTTGTAGCTTTATCGGAAGAACTAGAGCCGGATCTTTTTATTTTTAATAATGAACTGACTCCTAGTCAAATTCGTAATTTGTCTGAGGCACTTGGAGTTCGTGTTATAGATCGAACACAGCTAATTTTAGATATTTTCGCACAGCGAGCGAAATCAAGGGAAGGGAAGTTACAGGTTGAGCTAGCTCAGCTTAAATATGCCTTGCCGCGGTTAAGTGGACAAGGTGTGTCACTTTCACGATTAGGCGGCGGCATCGGAACGAGAGGACCAGGTGAAACAAAGCTAGAGACGGATCGCCGCCATATTCGAGAACGTATTAATGAAATTAACCATCAGCTCACGGGTGTTGCGGAGCATCGAAGACGCTATCGCGATCGTCGCAAACAAAACAGTACCTTTCAAGTAGCCATTGTTGGGTACACAAATGCGGGAAAGTCTACATTGTTTAATCGATTGACAGAATCGGATGTATTTGAAGAAAATCTTCTCTTTGCTACACTTGATCCAACTACGAGAAAAATGACGTTGCCTAGTAGCTTTACTATTTTGTTAAGTGATACAGTAGGGTTTATTCAAGATTTACCAACTTCTCTTATAGCAGCATTTCGTTCAACCCTAGAGGAAGTAAATGAAGCAGATTTTGTTATACATGTTGTGGATTCCTCTAATCCTAACTTTGCAGGACATGAGCAAACGGTACGTAAGCTGCTAGCTGATCTTGGGTGTGAGCATATCCCTACCGTTACCGTATATAATAAACGGGATCAACAGAATCCATCATTTCTACCGTCACCAAATGGGGATTTTATCGTAATTAGTGCATTATGGGAAGAAGATATTCAGAAGGTAAAAGTAAAAATTGAAGAAGAAATGAAACATCTTATGGCAGCCTATAATGTGATGATTCCCATAGGGGAAGGTAAAGTACTATCACGTTTCATTTCTGAAAGCATACTTGAGGAAATAACGTTTCATGAAGACAAACAATCCTATGAATGCAAAGGATATTTATTTGAACATTCTCCGCTAATGGGCATCATGAAACAATTTTCAGAAGACAAAGGAGAAGAGTACAATGTTTAACCGATTAAAAAACGGAGTGCAACTAGCTCCGGTTGTAAAAGAAGTAGAAGTAATGATTGCAGATGTACATCATCGTATTGAGGATGTGGAAGAGAGTAATCAATTTCGTGTATTAGAGAGCTTTCGTAAATATAAAATTAGTGATTCTCATTTCATTCCTTCGACCGGCTACGGCTATGATGATATAGGCCGAGATACGTTAGGAGAAGTATATGCAGACGTATTTGGAGGAGAGGCTGGCCTTGTAAGACCACAAATCATTTCTGGAACACACGCCATTTCAACGGCACTCTTTGCCATCCTTCGTCCAGGCGATGAACTGCTATATATAACAGGAAAACCTTATGATACCCTTGAAGAAATTGTGGGTATTCGTGGCAAGGGAATTGGATCATTAAAGGAATATCAGATTGGCTATCGTTCGATTGACTTAACTAAAGAAGGCCGTGTTGATTTTCAAGCAGTCAAAGAGGCAATCGGACCACGAACGAAAATGATTGGCATTCAGCGTTCAAAGGGATATGCAACTCGTCCTTCTTACACCATTTCTGAAATAGCAGAAATGATACAGTTTGTGAAGCAAATCAAGCCTGATGTTGTCGTTTTTGTAGACAATTGTTATGGTGAGTTTGTTGAAGAGCAAGAACCATGCCATGTAGGAGCGGATTTGATGGCTGGATCCCTTATTAAAAATCCAGGTGGCGGTATTGCAAAAACAGGTGGCTATATTGTAGGAAAAAAAGAATATGTAGAGGCATGTGGCTATCGTTTAACTTCACCAGGTATTGGCGCGGAAGCAGGTGCGTCCCTCTATAGCTTGCAGGAAATGTATCAAGGATTTTTTCTTGCTCCTCACGTAGTAGCGCAAGCACTTAAAGGGGCGATTTTTACGGCTGCCTTATTAGAAAAGCTAGGAATGAATACATATCCTCTTTGGAATACGCCGCGTACCGATTTAATTCAATCGGTAGAATTTCAAGATCCAGACCGGATGATTGCATTTTGTCAGGCGATTCAATATGCCTCACCGATTAATTCACAATTTACACCAATGCCTAGTTATATGCCTGGTTATGAGGATGATGTAATTATGGCTGCTGGAACATTTATTCAAGGAGCCAGCATTGAATTGTCCGCTGACGGTCCAATTCGCCCTCCTTATGTTGCCTACGTGCAAGGTGGATTGACATATAGTCATGTGAAAATTGCAATCTGCTCGGCAGTAGATGCATTGATTGAAAAACACTTACTAACATTAGAGAAAGTCGCTCAGTAAAACGTATGACTAGTGTCATAAATTACTTTGTTTTGTAAATGTTAAAAGAGGAAATAGGATCGTGTTCGACAGTAGGAAATATAAGTGTTATATAATCTAACATTTATTGACATGACTTATGCCAAGTAATACAATAGTATTATGTTAAGGTGAAGGAGGAACTGACGTGAGCAACGATGATCGCCGCTCAACTCCGCTGTTTCCTATTGGAATCGTAATGAATTTAACGCAGCTTTCGGCACGACAAATTCGTTACTACGAAGAGCACGATTTAATTTCACCTACTCGTTCTGAAGGAAATCGCCGTTTTTATTCATTTAATGATGTCGATAAGCTTTTAGAGATAAAAGACTTATTAGATCAAGGTTTGAATCTAGCTGGAATCAAACAAGTATTAACAATGAAAGCAACAGGTGTCGCACACCAAGATGTGCCGCAACCTAAAAAGAAGCTAACTGATGCGCAATTGCGTAAGATGTTACGTGAAGAACTGTACCAAGTGGGCCGAAATAATCGAACATCCTTACGACAAGGAGACATGTCCCGATTTTTTCATTGAATAGGTGTTTCAAGATTTTTAATATAAGATGTAATGAATTAGGAGGAAGAGAATGATGGCAAAGTATTCAAAAGATGATATCTTTCACATGGCAAAGGAAGAAAATGTTAAATACATTCGTCTTCAATTTACAGATCTTCTAGGCATAATTAAAAATGTTGAAATTCCAGTAAGTCAATTGGAAAAAGCACTTTCTAACAAAATGATGTTCGATGGATCTTCCATCGAAGGATTCGTTCGTATTGAAGAATCTGATATGTATTTATATCCTGATTTAAGCAGTTGGGTCATTTTCCCTTGGACATCAGAGAAAGGGAAAGTAGCACGTTTAATTTGTGATATCTACAATCCAGATGGAACTCCATTTGAAGGGGACCCACGTAATAATCTACAACGTATTTTAAGAGAAATGGAAGAAATGGGATTTACAAGCTTCAATCTAGGACCTGAGCCTGAATTTTTCTTATTCAAGGTAGATGAAAAAGGAGAACCTACATTAGAGCTTAATGATAATGGCGGTTATTTTGATTTAGCACCTACGGATCTAGGCGAAAATTGTCGCCGTGATATCGTACTTGAATTAGAAGAAATGGGATTTGAAATTGAAGCTTCTCACCACGAAGTTGCTCCAGGTCAACATGAAATTGACTTTAAATATGCAAATGCACTAAAAGCTTGTGACGACATTCAAACGTTTAAGCTTGTTGTAAAAACAATTGCACGTAAGCACGGCTTGCACGCTACTTTCATGCCAAAACCGTTATTCGGTGTTAATGGATCTGGTATGCACTGTAACCTATCTCTATTCAAAGGTAGCGAAAACGCATTTTATGATGAAAAAGGCGATTTAAAGCTTAGTGAAGATGCTCACCATTTCATCGCAGGTATACTAAAGCATGCACCGAACTTTACAGCTGTAACAAATCCTACAGTCAATTCATATAAGCGTCTTGTACCAGGCTATGAGGCACCTTGCTATGTAGCATGGTCTGCACGTAATCGTAGCCCGCTCATTCGTATTCCAGAATCTCGTGGATTGAGTACACGTGTGGAAGTACGAAGCGTCGATCCTGCAGCAAACCCATACTTAGCACTAGCTGTTCTTCTAGAGGCTGGGCTTGATGGTATTAAAAACAAACTTGCTGCTCCTGCACCAGTAGATCGCAACATTTATGTTATGACAAAGGAAGAACGTGAACAAGCAGGCATTATCGATTTACCAGCAACACTTGCACAAGCACTTGACAGACTTCAATCTGATGAAGTCATCTGCAATGCACTTGGTGACCACCTACTCGAACACTTCATTGAAGCGAAGGAAATCGAATGGGATATGTTCCGTACACAAGTTCACCAATGGGAACGCGATCAATATATGAGTATGTATTAAGATAAGGGAAGCCCTGGCGCTGTAAGCGTCAGGGCTTTTTTTGTTATCGGGTATTTTTGGTTTTATAACGTGGTGTCTTCTAACTGCCCGATTTTTACCCGATAAATTTCCACAAAATTTTTATTCCAGTACAATTTTTATATACTCATCGTATTTATTAATCCGGTCTTTTTTACTGATATATTAAATCCTCCAGAAAGTAAAATTTGTTAATATTATAAATTACTTGATTAATCTATGGAAAGTATAAATAACAAAGTTATTTGCAAAAAAATCAATTTTGTATAGAAAGAGAGGTGAAAAGAATGGAGGTTTTTTCGGATAAGCATCAAGAAGAGATTTATCAAATAATTGAAAACATGCTTAGTAAAGGTTGCACAGAAAAAGAAGTGTTAAGTAAGTTAGCTGAAATCATTAGTTATCTGGGTTTAGAGTAATGAAACCAATATCCGATTTAAGAATAGAAAAAGCCGAGATTGCTCCCGACTTATAACGACAATATATATTGTTAACAATATATGCTGACTTGTCTATTCACAAAAATTTATGTAACTTTATTTAAGAACCGTAATTTGGGCTTAACAATACTTGTTATTTTAGTACAAAACCTTGAAAAGACAGTATTTTCATATACACTTGATTCATTTTCTTTTGGCAGGGTATGTTCGTACACAAGTTCACCAATGGGAACGCGATCAATATATGAGTATGTATTAAAATAAGAGAAGCCCTGGCGCATGCATGCGTCAGGGTTTTTATTGTAATCAGAAGATTGTAGGCTAGCGAAGTGAAACCCAATTGTTAGTGATAACTAACAATTTTTGGATCCTGTAGTTCCTACAGAAACTGCATTGATTCTGTTAACTGCAATGTGTACTAGACCAGGGAAACCATTAAAGTTTGTAAGAATTACGTTACCATTTTGGAATCCTTGAAATACACCACTAGCAGGACGTTGATCATCGTATTGTAAAACAACACGAGTTCCTGGGGTTAGTCTTCTAAGAAATCTAATAATGTTATTACTTCTACGGCTTCTATGAGAAAAACATTCACTACCACTTGAAAATTCATTCATTATACCTCACCTCCCTTTATTCGTTAGTACATGCTATGCTTGTCCGAGAGAAAAGGTGTAGATATAAATCACATACATAAAAAATTTAATAATATATAAATAGATGTTTCCTTTAAAATGTACCCTATAGAGTAGACCTATACAAAAAGGTCCATCTATAGGGTAGAATTTTGTATAATCAACGGGAAAGGTGATGAGTAAAAATTTACAGAGTAAGAGATTAAGATTTCTTTTTATATTAATGATGTTGAATTCTCATATTTTATAGTATTTGAAAATCTATAAACTCAACAATAAAAAAGCATGCTTCAATGAAGAATTTATTTAATTTTTAGCGTTTTAATTAGTACCCTGTTTGATTCGGTTTTAGTATTTTTTTGCAGAACAATTCTTCCTATTGCTGTAAAAATAGTGATAATTGAAATAAGAAGTAGAATATTCATATCATGTGATAGGTCTGTTCCTCCAAAAATTATTGTATAATATCCGTCAGATACATAAGTTGCTGGGAAATAGGAACCTATAACTTGATAAAAATCTGATAGCAAAGCTTTTGGAACAATGATTCCAGAAGTAACTAATTGTAATGAAAGTGAAATAATATTAAATACCATACCGGCAGGGCCAAATAAGATGAGAAACATATGTGTTACGCTTAAGAAAGAGAAGAACACAAGGGTTTGGAACATCCATGTTTCAAATACATTTGTATTCAATTTAATATGAAACAAGTAAATAAATAATATGGTGACAAAAGCTAAAATAATAGATACCGCAATATGAATAAATTGTCTTGTTAAAAATATAGACCATTTGCTGTGAATGGCTTTTAATTGCGTTGCGACACTGTTAAGATTTAAACTCATAATCATTGCACCAACCCATGATGAAAGAACGATCAATAATGGAAGCATGGTTGCTGCAAAACCATCTGTATTGTTGGTTTTTTCGACAGATGAGTGAATAGAATCAATATTTAATGAGCTTAATACTTGTGTAATATTGGAAGATATCTTTTGAGCCAACTCTTCTGATGGTATCGCCGAGCTCAGTTCTTTAGGTAGATTGGAAAGAATAAATTGTTGTTGATAAGAATATACATTTTTATTAATTGTTTGCGTAATATCCTTTGTTGCTCCAGCCATAATCTGTTTTGTCAAAGATGAATTTGCTTGATTGATGAAATACTTAATCTCTGTCTTGTTGTTTTCTTTCAATAAACTTGAGAAGTTCGCAGGAATTTGTATAACCATGTCTATCTTGCGTTTATCCATATCTTCTTTGGCTTGTACTACAGAACCGTAGCTGTTAACTGAAAACGGAAGATTTTCTTTTAAGTTTTTTTCAATAGTTGCCCCCATTTGCCCATCCTCATTCACTAAGCCAACTTTTAATTGGTCTATCCGATCAGTAACACCATCGTATGCGGTCATCCACACACAGAAAAAAATGAATAAAAAAGCAAATGCTGTTGCAATTCCAATAAAGGTTTCACGATGTTTAAAGAAATTTTTTAAGGTTTTCATATATATGGTCCTTTCTCTCATTCACTAAAGTAAGTACTTACTTGCATATGTTGTGAAAAAAATTAGGGGGTAAGCCCCCTAGAAAAAAGTTGGACACTGTTTTTTAAAAAAACCTCTTTTGAGTTTGAAAATACATGGTCACCAAAGCGAGAGTTAGAAAGAAAGTAACCGAAATTCACCCAGATAAAGTTCATGGCTTGAGCTTCTATATCAGTTTCAATGAGCTTACCTCTTTTACTCATTTCAGTAAAATACGAAACTAAACTCTCTTTTAATTGTTTAGGAATTAACGCAATCGTCTCGTTGAGCTCTGGAAACATACCGGCTTCACGGAAACTAATCAAGATTAAGTCTTTTATTTTTTCAATATATGTATGATATCCCTTTGCAATCAACAACAAGTCATGTTCAAGTTCCCAAGTCATTTCTTCATCTGTTAATTTGTCTAGTTTAATATTGCGTGATAAAGATTCAACAGCCTTTTCCATAACTTTCTTTTTACTTCCGAAATTTCTAAAGATTGTTACTTCATTAACACCCGCTAGTTCCGAAATGGAGCGAGTTGTCGTACCTTTATATCCATAAGTACGGAATAATTCTAAAAAAGCTTCGATAATACGTTCTGATGTGTTATTCATTTCATTCATAGTTTATCCAACCTTCAGCCAGTCTGTATACACTTTTAGTTTTGAATGCAAGTCCTTGCTTGCATTTTTATGGTAATTTATAGATATCGAAAAGTCAATTGTTTTCTAAGGAAAAGATTGGAATAGAAGGAATTAGCATTTCATATACATTTGATTCATCTTCATGTCGTAGGGTTTATACCATTACACCAGTTCACCAATGGGAGCGTGATCAATATATGAGTATGTAATTAAGAAGATAAAGGAAGCCCTGACGCGGTATGCGTCAGGGCTTTTTTGTATTACGAATACTACCAGATAGACGGTGGCTTTGATTAACTAGTTGTCGCAGTGGCTTCCTTTACCTGAAGTTCCTACAGAAACAGCATTAATTCTGTTGATGGAAATGTGAACCAAACCCGGAAAACCATTGAAATTTGTAAGAATGACGTTACCATTTTGGAATCCTTGAAATACGCCACTTGCAGGTGGCTGATCGTCGTATTGTAGAACTACACGAGTTCCTGGGCTTAGTGTTCTAAGAAATCTAATAATGTTATTACTTCTACGGCTTCTGCGACTTCTTTTCATACTTCTACGGGTTCTACGACTTCTTTTATTACTTCTACGGCCAGAAAAGCATCCACCACAATTTGAAAATCCCCAACTCATACTCTTTCACCCCCTTAACTTTGCTACATTCTATGCTTGTTTGATGGATAAGGTATAGATGAAAATCACAAGTATGAACAAAGAAGTAATAAAATATTTTAAACTCGTATTCCTGTCTAGAGTAATTCATAAATATCTCCGAGTATTAACACTCATCCATATTCTAATCTACATAACTATCTAAAAACCTATAAGATAATTCTCGCATATTTGGCAAAATGCGAGGTATTTCTAGCGCAAATGTACAAGCAGGGTTGGAAAAACTTCATAAAGATAGAGTAGAAGAAATATCTACAAACAGTAAAAAGTAACTAGCTTTACTACCGTATGTAGAGTTCCTTCATGAAAAATGAAATCCATAAGGAGGCGAAAACAATGCAGACCTTAACTGGTAATGAAATTAAGATGATTGATGTAAGTCATTATGACGGATCAGTTGATTGGCAAAAGGTTGCAGCTACAGGTATTAAAGCTGCATATATAAAAGTAACAGAAGGAACCGACATAGTAGACAATACTTTCGATGGACATGTACACTGGGCAACTACATTTGGTATAGCTTGCGGTGCCTATCACTTTGCACATCCAGAGCTTAACCAAAATCCAATTGTTGAAGCAGACCATTTCTTAAATACTATTAATGGGCATTCTTTCACTTTAATGCCAGTATTAGATTATGAATCTCCTGCAAAACAATATCCATTATCACCTAAATATATGAGTGAATGGGCCCGAAGCTTTGTTAATTATGTTCAGCAAAAAACAGGACAAACTGTGATGATCTATACGGGAAAATGGTTTATTGATATGTATGGTATATACGGACTTGACAACCAACCGCTATGGGCTTCGCGTTATGCTACTATACCGCCTGCTGATTTTGGAGGTTGGAAGCAATGGACAGCATGGCAATATACTGATTCAGAGTATGTAAACGGAGTTGGTAATTGTGATGTAAGTTATGCAATTTCACTCGAAGCATTACGTGGTGGGAACCAGCAACAGCAAGAGCAGCCGGTTAGCTTTGGCGCATTAGGCGTGGTAACTGTAACAGCCAATTTGCTTAACTTACGGAAAGGACCGTCAACAAGCTATGATATTATCCGTACTCTTGGAAAAGGTGAAACATATCTTTGGTATGGTGAAAAAGATGGATTCGGAAATCTAGGCGGAGGCTGGGCAAGTATGAGTTATTTATCGTACAAGCCTGGAACAGCTGTCGTAACAGCCGACGCATTAAATGTCAGAATCGGTCCTGGAACAGGATACAATATTAGTGATGTTGTTCATAAAGGTGATACTCTTCCGGTTTGGGGAACATCAGGAAACTGGGTAAATGTTGGGGATGTAAATGGGCATCAACGCTGGGTACATGGGCAATATGTAACCATTACACCATAAGAGAATAGTAGGGAAGGGTTGCCCCCTTTAGGTAGTGTGTAAACAGAATCCACTCTACTTAGAGGGGATTTTTCTATGGTTTAAAAAGGGAAAATCTATATTGTTTCCGTATCAATCTGAACAATATGATAAGAAGCATGATCCGGATATCGTAGGGAAGTGATTCATCTAGTATTCTATTGAGATGTACAATAGTTGTAGTAGGTTATGAATTTTTGTGATTAATTTTTGAATAGAATGATTTTTTGAATTTTTTATTTCAATTCAAATAAACAAGTAGCATAATGGATATGACGTAACTTGTATGTAAAAGGAGCTATAGATATGGTTTTTGATTATGTAATTAAATTTGTTCTTGGGGGTACCATTCTTGTATTAGCTACATACCTCAGTAAATCAAAGCATTTGTTTTTATCTGGAATTATTACCTTATTACCAATCATGACATTGATGAATATGAGGTTACAGATGAAATTCATGGATATAAAAGAATTTCGTATCACGCAGAAATTTGCAATTTTTGGAGCGTTAGGTGCGGTCATTCTTGTATTTTCTGTTTACATTTTATCAAATTGGATAAAGCCTACACAGGCAGCTATTATTTCTTTGATGGTTTACATCATGTATATGTTTCTTTGCAAACATTTTTTATAATTATTTTGATAAAAGTACCTTTTTGGTGCTTTTTTCTATATATTGAAATGACCGCATAAAAAAAGAGCTTTAGTAAGCTCTTAATGAATCATACGATATACACCAATTACTTTTCCAACGATTGAAACTGATTGTAAAATAATTGGTTCTAATGAGGAGTTTTCTGGCTGCAGGCGGAAATAATTTTTTTCTTTAAAAAATCTCTTCACGGTTGCCTCATTCTCATCGGTTAATGCCACAACAATTTCTCCGTTATCTGCAGATTGCTGCTGACGAACCACGACAAGATCTCCATCTAATATGCCAGCTTCAATCATGCTATCTCCTTGTACTTTCAGCATAAATACACGATCAGGTTCTGAAACGAGGCTAGCAGGTAAAGGAAATTGTTCTTCAATATTTTCAATGGCAGTAATAGGTGGACCAGCAGTTACTTTTCCTACAACAGGAACATGGATAACAGGTGTTTTCTCATCATTCATACCGTCAAATCCAATTATTTCAATAGCACGTGGTTTTGTCGGATCACGGCGTATAAATCCTTTTTCTTCAATTCTTGCCAAATGACCGTGCACAGTAGAACTTGAAGCAAGACCAACTGCTTGACCAATTTCACGTACGGAAGGCGGATATCCTTTTTCTTGTACTCTTAATTTAATAAAATTGAGTATATCCTGTTGTCTTTTTGTTAACTTTTCCATTTCTTCACCTCGTTTGTATAGAAAATGTTAGTATAATTATAACATATGTTCGCCTGTTCTACAAACATAAGTTCGAATAATGTGGAATTGTGTGGTATTATTTTTGAAGGAAATGGTTACAAGGAGAAGATAATATGAAGGCAATCATATATGTTCGTGTGAGTACGAAGAAGGAGGAGCAGGAAACGTCTTTATTGCGGCAGGAGGAAGAACTTGTACTTTTGGCTCGCCGTTATAATATGGAAATAGTCAAAGTGATTCGTGAACAAGAGAGCGGCTATACGGTTGAGCGGGATGGTGTTTTAGAAATGTTAGATAGTATAAAAAAGGATGGAGCCAATGTAGTACTTATTCAGGATGAAACCCGTTTAGGTAGAGGCAATGCAAAAATAGCACTTATGCACTGTTTACGTAAAGAAGGAGTCAAAGTGTATACACATAATTATAATGGTGAACTCCAATTATCTGATGCCGATTCCATGGTGCTCGATATTATTAGTATGGTTGAAGAATACCAGCGGAAAATTCATAACTTAAAAATAAAACGAGGAATGAAACGTGCTGTTATGCATGGATTTCATCCAGAAGAAAATTTAAAAAACCAGAATATAAATAGTGGCCGAGATAAGAAGGAAGTACCAATCGAAGAAATAGTTCGTCTTCGCCAAAATAAGCTGACTTTTGCTGAAATTGCCGCAACATTGCGAGGCTTTGGTTATGATGTGTCGAAGGCGACTGTCCATCGTCGTTATGTAGAATATGCAAACGAGCAGAAGCCTTGATATCTCTATATAACTATTGTATGATATACAACAGGTTATGAAGAAAGGAGAATGCTCATGATATCCTCTGAAAAACTAAATCGTATAAATGAGCTTTCTAGAAAGGCGAAAACAGTCGGGCTAACGGATATGGAAAAAGAAGAACGGCACGAGCTACGCCAAGAGTACATTCGTGCATTTCGCGGTCAAGTGTTGGAACAATTGAAGTCCATTACCGTTGTTGATAAGAGTGGAAACGATGTAACTCCTGACAAATTAAAGCAATTAAAGAAGAATAGTTTGTTGCAATAAATGGTGAACAGTGCGAGATATTTTTCTATCTCGCTTTTTTGTGTAGTCAAATTTTTATTCATTCTAGAATACGACCTAAACTATTTTGAAATAATAGCATATTATCAACAAAATTCACTATACATGTTGTATAATGATGCGTGGCAAGCTAATATAAAATGTGTATGAATGTTTTGACTAAATGGAATGAAGGGAAGAGAACTATGTCACATTCAATCGAACAATTATCAATTACTACAATAAGAACCCTTGCAATCGATGCGATTGAAAAGGCGAATTCAGGACATCCAGGCATGCCAATGGGAGCTGCACCGATGGCCTATACATTGTGGACAAAATTTATGAAGCTAAATCCATCTAATCCTACTTGGTTTAATCGTGATCGTTTCGTATTATCTGCAGGACACGGCTCTATGCTATTATATGGTCTTCTTCATCTTTGCGGTTATGAAGTTACGATGGAGGATTTGAAAAACTTCCGCCAATGGGGTAGTAAGACGCCAGGACATCCTGAGTTTGGACATACTGCTGGTGTAGATACGACAACTGGTCCTCTTGGTCAAGGTATTGCAACGGCTGTCGGAATGGCAATGGCAGAACGTCATTTAGCGGCTAAATATAACCGTGATTCATACAATGTTGTTGATCATTTTACATATGCTATTTGCGGCGATGGAGATTTAATGGAAGGTGTATCATCTGAAGCATCTTCATTAGCAGCTCATTTACAATTAGGACGATTAATCGTTTTATATGATTCCAATGACATTTCCTTAGACGGAGATTTACATCATTCTTTTTCTGAAAATGTAGAAAATCGTTACAAAGCGTACGGATGGCAAGTGATTCGCGTAGAAGATGGAAATGATATTGAAGCAATCACAAAAGCAATTCAAGAAGCAAAAGCAGACGAAACACATCCTACATTGATTGAAATAAAAACAACAATTGGATATGGTTCTCCAAATAAATCAGGAAAATCAGCTTCTCACGGATCTCCACTTGGAAGTGAAGAAGTAAAGCTTACGAAGGAAGCATATAAATGGGTATTTGAAGAAGATTTTCATGTCCCAGAAGAAGTGTATGCTCATTTTCAGCATGTTGTAAAAGAGGCTGGAGCACAAGCAAATACAGAATGGAATTCATTATATGAGCAATATCGAGTAGCATACCCAGAGCTTGCAGCTGAATTACAATCAGCGATGGAAGGACGTCTTCCAGAGGGATGGGACAAGAATCTTCCTTTATATGAACTCGGATCATCAAAGGCTACTCGTTCTACTTCTGGTGAAGCTATTAATGCGATTGCAAATGCTGTTCCATCTTTCTTTGGCGGCTCAGCAGACTTAGCAGGTAGTAATAAAACGTATATGAATGGTAAAGAAGATTTTGCGCGTGACAACTATAGTGGTAAAAATATTTGGTTCGGTGTTCGTGAATTTGCAATGGGAGCAGCAATGAATGGAATTACGCTGCACGGTGGATTAAAAACATTTGGTGGTACATTCTTCGTATTCTCGGATTATTTACGTCCAGCTATTCGTCTTGCAGCATTAATGAAGTTACCTGTAACCTATGTCTTTACTCATGATAGCATTGCGGTAGGGGAGGATGGTCCTACTCATGAGCCGATTGAACAGCTTGCTGCACTGCGTGCTATGCCGGGACTATCAGTTATTCGTCCTGCTGATGGAAATGAATCGATTGCAGCCTGGAAAATAGCATTAGAATCAACAGACCGACCAACTGCCCTTGTGCTAAGTCGTCAAAATCTCCCAGTATTACAAGGAACGAAGGAACATGCAAAAGAAAATGTTGCGAAAGGCGGATATGTCCTTTCAGCTAGTGATAAAGAAACGGCAGATATTTTATTACTTGCATCAGGCTCTGAAGTAAGCTTAGCTGTTGAAGCGAAAGAAGCATTAATGAAACAAGGAATCGGAGCTACTGTTGTAAGCATTCCTTCTTTTGATCTGTTTGAGGCACAATCAAATGAATACAAAGAATCTGTATTGCCAAAAGCAGTAACGAAGCGTCTTGCTATTGAAATGGGGGCATCTTTTGGCTGGCACCGATACGTAGGACTTGACGGAGATGTACTTGCTATTGATCAGTTCGGGGCTTCTGCACCTGGTGAACAGGTAATGCAAGAATATGGATTCACAGTTGATAACGTAGTTGCGAAAGTAAAGGCATTACTTCAATAGTAAAAAATCATTCATTCGACACGTAAGAAGTTTTTTTTCTCCGCCTTCAGACAATCTTTTATTGTAACATCCTATATAATGTTCGATAAGAGATTGTCTGGGTGAGGAGGAAGTGAAATGACAACGTTTTACCTGTATTTAATTCAAGATGAGATTGCAAAAGCATACGTTGGGCGTGAACATATACTGTATGACTTATTTTCTCGTTTCGTACAAGCTACGTCACTTGCTAATAGAAAAATACTGTACAAACAAATTCAATATATAACAGTTCCCATGCAAACGAATCAGCTTCATAATCGTGTAGAGCAGCGGCTGTCATTTCATCCTCATTATAAACGGGAGAATAAACAACATCTTCTTGTACATGATGGTACTTTATATGGATCCTTACTTATAAAACGTTCATATGCCCGAATTGAAGCATCTAATAGTGATGAAGTAGAAACGATGTTTTTTGAAATATTACGTAAAAATGAACGGTCGTTTTTCGCAATGAATTTCACAGAAAAACGTTATGGTTGGTTAAATCCAATTAAGCAAGAACGTAAATATGTATAATTATAAAAAAAGTCTTTACATAACTTGTCTAATCTACTATGTTCTAGTACACTTTAAGGTAGACAACATGAAGGAGGAAATACAATGTCAGTTTGGCTTTCAATTCTAGTCGGTATCCTTATCTTTGCTGCTGGTATCGCACTAGGATTCTATATTGCACGTCGATATATGATGAACTACTTAAAGAAAAATCCACCGATTAATGAACAAATGCTTAAGATGATGATGACGCAAATGGGTCAAAAACCATCTCAAAAGAAAATTAATCAGATGTTGCAATCTATGAATAAACAGACGAAATAAATCATAAGAGGGCCGTCTAAAAAGTCCCTAAAATAAAAGTGTCAACGAAAAATAAATTGTTTTTCGTTGACACTTTTTCATTTTTCGACTGTTTATTGAAAGTAGCTGAAGAATTCCAGCTACTTTCAATAGATTGTGAGGCATTGCCATGATGCCGAATTCTGTTCTTACTTTATCTAAGCAGCGAAGTAGGACCGCGGAGGTTTTATCGACGAAATCGATATATTTATCAACGAAAAAGCATCGTTTATCGACGGAAATTAAAATATATCGACGAAAAGAAGACTTTTATCAACGAATTCCCTTGATTTATCGATTATTAGCAAAATCCGACACGTATCGCCCCTTGCGCCACTCAGTTCATACGCCCCCAACTTATTCCGAAATACTCGCTACAAACGCTGCTTGCAGCTGTTTGTGATTGGTCCTGGAATGTCTGCTCCAATTTACTTGCCATCTAGCTGAATCATTGGCATGACTTCAATACCAGTTTAGGTAAGGAAGCATTCATCGGCCTGAAGGACATCCTCTTTTTATATACAGCTCTATGAATAACCTAGCTTTTCTGCTACAGCTGCTGATTATTATGCAAATCACGAAAGTATAATAACAAGGGAATGTATAAAAACCTCCATTTCATTTCAAACTGAATAGAAAAGGAGGTTTTACGTAATGAAGCAATCTACTCTTTTTCTTATGAAATTTTTGTCATCAGTCATCGCTTTTTCTATTGGCTTAGCTATCTTCTTTCCAGCCACTATTACTGAAGTTCTATCGTTTAGTCTGTTTGTAACAATTGTTTCTTATGTATTAGTTGAAAACATTATTTTACCTCGCATGGGCAATGGTACTGCTATCATTGTTGATTTTTTAATTACTTATATTTCCGTTTGGATTTTTGGTAATGTGTTGTTGGATAATTATTTGCAAATTGCCTGGGGGAGTATTATATCAGCTGGTTTGCTAGCAGCTGCAGCATTGCTTATTCACCGCTTTTCATGGAGGGAAATACTGCGGTCTACACGTACGAAAAAACATGTTCCATTTCAAACTTCCTATGGAACTGAGTTCAGCGATGAGAAAACGATAGCAAAGAAAAAGGACTAGTTTAAAAAAATAATAACTAGTCCTTCTTATGCTAAGCTCAAAAAGGATAGAGGTAGTATGCCTCTAATTAGAGAAAAACCTCATCGTAACTTTCTTGCTTTTTCATTCGTTGCAGAAATCGCTTTTTGCAGCACGGAGGAGAATTGTTTTTCATACAATACACGTAGTCCTTCTGCAGTTGAACCGCCGGGTGTCGTTACTTGTTCACGTAATAAAGCAGGATCTTGTTCTTCACGTAACATAGCAGCAGAGCCATATATCATTTGAATGATAAGTTGTTTTGCTTTTTCTTGTGAAATTCCGAGTTCTTTTGTCGTTTTAATTAAACTTTCAGCAAAATAATAGACAAAAGCAGGAGCGCTTCCTGTTACGGCTGTTAATTGATGAATTTCTTCCTCTGTACATTCTTCTGCAGAACCAATACCTTTTAAAATCATTTGAAGTACTTCCATGTGATTCTCCTTTGCTTTTGATCCTAATGTATAAAGGGACATTGATTCTCCTACTATTGCTGCTGTGTTAGGCATAATCCATGCAACTGGTATTTGATTTGGTAGATGCTTTTCTAAGTAGGAAGGCCCTATACCTGCAGCAATCGTAATGACAAATTGATTTGTGAGCAGCTGTGAAAGTTCAAGTAGCAATGAATTATGAGCTTCTGGAGGCACTGCTAATATAATTACATCCGCATCATTTATATTACTTCGCCAGTTTGTTGTTATGTTAACCCCGTATTTTTCCTGCATAGCTTGCAATCTGCTGATATTAGACTGATTAGTAATCGTGATAGAGGCAATATAATCAGAGCTACGTTTCATAAGTCCTGAAAAGATTGCTTCTGCCATTCGACCTGCACCGATAAATAAAATATGCTGCTTTTTCATGTTGTTGTCCTCCGATCCTGAACATACGTCTATTCATTAGTAAGGAAGATTACATTTACTTAATTTCCTAATCATGATAAAACGTTGATCAAGGTGTTATGTAATAGTCATTATGTAGAATATACTTATAAGAATAGCCTATCGAATATTTTAATTTTATGCAATGTGGGATGTTCGAAAACCTTATATGCAATAATAGGACACCTTGCAAAGCAAGGCGTCCTTCATAGTTTTTTTATTAAAATCCACCGTAGCCGTAGCCGTAGCCACCAAAACCACCATAGCCACCCCAGCCACCACAACCCCAGCTGCAACCGATAATAATTAACAGAATGAACAAGACTACAACAAGAGCAAAGCCGCCTCCATGAAAGTGTCTATCGTGTCTATGATCTTCTATATGCTCGGAACCCATTTTTTTACTCCTCCTTGTTAAAATGAATTCGGGAAACTCCCGTTTAAACTTAGAACATTATTCACTTCAACATATGCGAATTATCACGATTGGTAGGTAGTCCATACAAAAAAGGCTAGTATCGTACAAATAAATGGGCAGGGTTCTACAAGTAAGAATTTACAAAACCAGGAGGAGCCAGAAGGAATCATTCAATATATATCGAACATAACAAAATAGTATATATTTCTAATAAATGAAATGACTAGTGTAATTTTAAATGTATATTTGTATGTTTCACAGTTGTTGGATCTGTATGAGGGGAGAATTGGTTAGACCGAAGCGCCGGGTTACTTCCTTTATCACCTTTTGTTTTGCAAGTAACTCAGATGAAGCAATAACAGTAACAGTTTCAGAAACATAGTGATCACCTTGATGAAAAGAATATTCGACGGAGTACTGAAATAACATGTAAATTCCTCCAATCATTTTTTTGATTGTATTCGACAATTGTAGTAGATTTCCTTCTTTGTTTTTGAATAATTGTAATTTTATGGATGTAAAACTTCTTGTTTAATAAAATTATCGCCATATATCTACATTTGTTTTCATTTCGATTGTATTAGAAAGTTTGTTACAATGGATGTAGGTAGAAAGGGGTAGAATTATGCAAGATATAAATATTTTTTTGGCATTTGGTGCAGGTTTTTTGTCTTTCATTTCGCCGTGCTGCTTGCCATTGTATCCAGCTTTTCTTTCTTATATAACTGGAATGTCGATTTCAGAATTAAAGGAAGAACAGGCTATGCTTCAAAAAAGAAGCATGCTGCACACTGCATTTTTTCTTATTGGTTTCTCTATCGTGTTTATAGCCATAGGGTTTGGTACTTCATTTATCGGCCAATTTTTTATTTCCTATCAAAATCTAATAAGACAATTAGGAGCAATCTTCATCGTACTTTTTGGACTCATTGTAGTTGGTTTATTAAAGCCAGAGTTTTTAATGAAGGATCATAAATTTACATTTAAAAGTAGACCTTCTGGATATATTGGTTCTGTTGTAATTGGTGTTGCATTCGCTGCTGGTTGGACTCCTTGTACCGGTCCTATTTTAGCGGGGGTAATTACACTCGCTGCTACGAATCCACAATCTGCAATGGTTTACATGATCTCTTATGTACTTGGGTTTGCTATTCCCTTCTTTGTTTTGTCATTATTCTTATCAAAGCTTAGCTGGATTAAACGTAATAGTATAAGCTTAATAAAAATAGGCGGATATATTATGATTGCAATGGGAGTTTTGTTATACTTTAATGGAATGACAAAGATTACAATCATGATGTCAGATTTGTTTGGTGGTTTTACTGGTTTGTAGATGCTTAGGATTGGCAAAGAAAGACGATAACCAATATAATAGGAGTACATTATAATTTCGACATAGAAGGAATGTGATATAAGATGAATATGGTTCTTATTACAACTGCATTTGCCATTTTTATGGCCATTGCTGTAACATTTTTACGTATTAAAGCAGCGGCAAAGCCGACATCTTTAAAGAAAATCCTTATACCACCAATTGCTATGAGCTCTGGTGCAATTATGTATCTATCACCACAATTTCGCTTATCAAATGCTGAAATAATAGGAGCAATTGTTACAGGATTGTTTTTCTCTATCTTTTTAATTAAAACATCAAAGTTTGAAATACGCGGACAAGAAATATACTTAAAACGGTCAAAGGCATTCATTTTCATTTTAATTGGTCTAGTCGTTGTTCGGACTGGTTTAAAAGCAATATTAAGTCAATCGATTTCAATCACTCAATCAAGTGGAATGTTTTTCTTATTGGCATTTGCCATGATTATTTCATGGCGTGTAGCAATGTTTCGGGAATATAAAAAACTGGAAAATGAGTTGAAAAAGCAGGAAGATTTCTTTGAAGATGCTGAAGTAAAATTAACCTAACAAAAAAAGCCTCATGAACTTGAGGCTTTTTTGATTTTTATGAATAAAGTTGTGAAGGTTCAAAAACCTATTCTTGTACTAGAAAGCTTGACTTTATTTCGTAAATATATGTTTATAAGATGAAACATCGATGTTCTTTTTTAGCAGTGTTTTACGTAAAAAACTATGATCGCGTTTTGGTGTTGCAAGAATATATCCCCGAATGATAACATCATGGGTAATCATGCCTTTTTGTTCCTTTAAAGCAATCTCACCAATTTTTGCAGCAATTTTAGACCGTGCTACGTCGCGAAATAGAGACGGAACCGGTTTTACGAGATCTTCAAGTAATGCCTTTTTTTCCTCATTCCATAAATGCCATGTCTGTTCCCTATAATAGGTTTCCCAATCTAGTATAGATAAGCCGTCCTCCTTGGGAAGTCTCTTTAAAAATTTCCGAAACATAAAATAGCCTCCAATGGACATTAGAAAAAGTAAGATGACGGTCCAAAACACAATAAACCAACTGAACCATCCACTTAGCAAAGCATTCACCCCCGTTTTGCTCACTGTAAGGAAAAAATCCATTTTATGGATTTTTTCTTCATTATAAAGGTGGGGGGAGCGAAGTGCAATAGTTCCATTAACGGGAAGCTAATTAGTGTTTTCCTCTAAACGAAGTACACCTCATCTACTTTACATTCCTTTTCGTTTTCACATTTGTATTCTACAATAAGTGTACCAACCTTTCGATTTTTATCATGGTTGGTATAGATAGAATAAGATCCGAAACGTTCCTTGGAAAGACCGCTTAGAATAGTAGGTAAGATAATATAATCATGATTGCGTAAAAATTGTAAAAGTTCATTCTCAAAACTCTGTCTGTCTGAAATCGCTCTTCCTAAGCAATTATATTGGATTTGCTTCATTGTTTCGTTCCATGACAATGTCATTTGATAATCTAGCATCGTCTCACTCCTTATTGTTCAATTGCTATGTAGAAATAAGATAATAAGAACAAACGTTCTATAATAGTATACTCCTTTATATAAGAAAAAGGAATGCAAAAAAAAGTGAACTTCTCAAGAGTTTAGAAGTATGCCTATTAAGCACAATAATATCTGCTTTTTCATTATAATACTCGATAAAATAGAGAAACAACCATTTCGTTTATGAAAGTATAATTAATAATCTATACTGAATTATTACATTATTAGCACTGTTATGATAATGTAAAATGATAGAGAGCAGTAATGAAAGGAGATCATCCACATGAACGAGCTTGCGTTTAGTCAATTTCTACAACAACTTGATACCTTAAGTGAAAAGGGTAGCACTGACATGATCTATTCTTTACTGGATCAAGGGTTTATAGATTTTCCGCAGCATATTTCTGAACTTTATTATTGGAAGGCGCAGCTCTATTTGAAGCTAGGGGAGTATAACTTGGCGGTAGCAGAGCTTCATAAGGGTATAGAAAAAGGAGGATGGTGGAATCCAGTTTCACTTACTACGAAGCCTGAATGGAAGGTCTTATATGGATATGATGAATTTGACAGGATCGTAAGACATTGTTCGCATCAGCTTGAAAAAGAAAGTAAAGATAGCAAATGGAAATTATTAATAAAAGGCGAGCAATCTGAACGAGCTCTTTTTTCGATACATTGGAAAGGAAGTAATGTTAAAGATTTTTCTCAATATTGGAGTTGCAGTAATCTAAAGATGGGTTTTTTGCAGTCATCACAAGTTCATGCCTATCATTCCTTTAATTGGGATCAGCATGATATTGCTCTGCAAGATATGAGATAAGGTTATTCAGAATTCCTTCATACATTTGCTAAAGAACCCAAACAAATAACGCTTGGAGGTGCATCACAGGGAGGTGGGCTTGCTATAGAACTCATTCTTTCAGGTACTATCGACAATGCAGATGGTTTTTTTGTAGTGGTTCCTTCCGTGAAAGATCTCACATTGTTTGAAACTTTACTACAAAAAAAGAAATATATAGGTAAGAAAGGGTACATGATTATTGGCGAGAAGGATCCATTTGCTGATGGGGCTCGGAGACTATATGAGTTATTTCAAGCGTATCAATTTACTTGTCAACTTTGTGAAATAAAAGGAATGGGTCACTTCTTTCCTTCAAACTTTCCAGACTTATTAGAAGAAGGGATTCACTATTTAGGAATGAAATGAAAAATAGGCCGCCACAAGATTTTTTATATTCATCCGTGACGGCCATTAGATTGTTTTACTTGATATGTGCTTAATTAATTAGACGGTACGTCGAAAAAGTCCTAGAACTTCTACTGTTTCTGTAATATTTACGAACGCTTGCGGATCTGTTTGGGAAATTATATTTTTTATTGGTATCAATTCGTCTTTTGAAATGACAATCATGAGTATCCGCTTCTTTTCACTTGAATAGGCACCTTCTCCATCTAGCAAGGTTATACCGCGAACAAAGCTAGATAATAGAGCTTCTTTCATTTCCTCTGTCTTATTTGTAACAATCATGAGTGTTAGCTTACAATGCTTTGTATAAATGGCATCAATTACCTTACCCATTACATAAATAGAGAGAAGACTATTCATCGCAGCATCCCAATTAAAAAAGAACCCCGATATGCAAATTACAATCGCATTTAGCATAATGAAAAATCCACCGAGTTTAATATCCTTTTTTTGCGACAGAAGCATGCCGATTACATCAAAGCCTCCGGTTGAGCCATTGTTATTGAAGACGAAACCGACTCCTGCTCCAGCTAATACTCCCCCAAATAAGGATGATAGCAAAGGGTCATTGGCAATTGGTTGAGCCGGAATCAAATACATGCCGATTGAAATAACAAAAACGGATAAAACAGTGTTGAAGAAAAAACGTCTCCCAAGTCGAACATAACCTATAATAAGTATAGGTATATTCAATACTAGGTTTACTAAGCCGGCATTTAGGGGTGTTAGAATTCCTATAATAATTGCAATACCACTTACACCACTGCTTAGGATTTTATGGGGAATAAGAAATATGTTGAAAGCAATGGCGACTAATAAAGAACCGATAATAACACCGAAAAAATTGCGCATTCCACTCCATCCTTTACTGAAAAACTTAACATTTTATGAAAATTATAAAGGGATTTTCGTGATTTGTGTGAAAACAGTTTATTACTACTAGTCTTAATAATTTGAAAATTTAGGTCCGGGTGCATTTTCATGATATAGGTTGCATTATCAAGGGTAGGAAGGAGTCTGTAAAGGAATGAATGTACAATATTTTCAAAGGAAAAGTCCTAATAAGAAAGAATGCGAAGATGCTTTTGTACGAAATGATAGGATCGGACTTTATGGCGTGTGTGATGGGGCTACTCCTCTTGTTCCATTTGAGGATGAAGAGGGTCATAATGGTGCATATCTTGCAGCCCATACATTTAAATCATATATGGAGTCTCTTATGAAAGATGAAGGAATTGTAGAAAGTATGGTAAAAGCAAATCAACTTCTTGCAGGCAAGATGATGACCTACAATATTAATCAAACGAAAAAGCATCATCTATGGTCTACTTGTTTTGCAGGGGTTCATTTTACAAACACCGAAATTCAGTACGGGCAGCTTGGTGATTGTATGGTTGTAGCAAAATTTCTGGATAATCGAATTAACGTGCTTACGAAGGACACGGTGAAAGGGATTAACTTACGAGCGAAGAAAAAAAGAGAAAAGGATTCATTAGAGGTGGATGACAGCATTAGAAAGCGTCTCATTTACAATCGTAGTATGGCGAATACACAAGATGGCTACTCCGTTGCGAATGGCATGGATAATGTTCGGATGTTTATCCAAAGAGGAACGATTGACCGAAGCGATGTGCAAGCTTTGTTTTTATGCACAGACGGGCTATTTCATCCAACAAAGTCTCTGGAACAGGTAGCTTCATTTGTTTGGGAGCAGGGAATTGAAAAATACGTTGCAGAGCTAGAAGCTATAGAAATACAAAGAGGTATACACGCTGATGATAAAACAGCTCTTATTTGGATGCGCTAATAATAGATGAAACAGACATTCGATTGAATGTCTGTTTTTGCGAGGAAGTAAAGAATCTGTCGAACAGTTTCTCTTTCTATTCATATGGATTATTTTTATAATTAAACCATATTGTGTAATTAGATTGGGAATATTTAATTGCTAGTAGGAATGGGCATGAAATAAGTAAACCTTTATAAATGTAAGCGCTTACCATTGGTTGGTATGATGAATTGTTAAGGGGAAGGTGTATGTAGTTTGGTAGCATGATTGAATCAGCGACTAAGTCTTACAATGAGGTAATCGTTGAACCAATGGGAGTTGTGTTTTTCATGTCTAATAATATGAACATCTGTAAATTACACTTGAACAGCTAATCGAGAAAGGGGTAGTTTTCATGTTAAAAGGAATAACTGTTCTAGATTTTTCGCATTATTTACCTGGACCTTATGCTTCGCTAAGACTAGCAGATTTAGGAGCAACTGTCATAAAGATAGAGCCGCTTTTTGGTGATTTAGCAAGAAGCTTTGATAAGGAAAGTACCGCCCTTTATACGGCAAATAATCGAAACAAACAAAGTATTGCAATTAATGTGAAGGAAAAAGAGGGAATGGAGATAGCACTTTCACTAATGGAAAAAGCAGATGTTATTATAGAAAGCTTTCGGCCGAATATAATGAACCGTCTTGGACTTGGGTATGAGGATGTTATCAAGCGAAATAAAAGAATTATTTATTCTTCCATAACGGGCTATGGACAACATCATGATCATTCTCATTTAGCAGGTCATGATCTAAATTTTATGGCAGTTAGCGGCGTACTTGCTCAAATGAAGCATAATGGAAAACCCTTTATTCCATCCATAACGCTTGGTGATGAAATCGGAGGAATGCTTGTCAGCGAAAGTATTCTGGCAGCGTTATTTGAGCGTGAGAGAACGGGGAATGGGTGCTATTTGGATTTATCGATAACAGATAGTTTAACTATGCTTATGAATAATCATGTTATGTTATATGATTTATATAATAAGAATAATGGATT
This sequence comes from Ectobacillus polymachus, assembly GCF_048159605.1. Classification (NCBI taxonomy): domain Bacteria; kingdom Bacillati; phylum Bacillota; class Bacilli; order Caryophanales; family Bacillaceae; genus Ectobacillus; species Ectobacillus polymachus. The sequence goes on from NZ_JBLREB010000001.1 coordinate 652,310, forward strand.
GAATGCCTTATCAGGGAATGAAGTATCCTATTGTTTATATGAAACTGGTGATGAACGATATGTTGCAATTGGGGCAATTGAAGAAAAGTTTTGGGAAGGATTTTGTCGTTTTGCAGGGCGAGAAGATTGGATTTTACAACATCATGAAAAAGCTGTCGAGGGAGAAATCGTATATGAAGAAATAAAGGCGTTTTTTCTCAGTAAGCCTTTTGCTTTTTGGGAGCAGGCTTCTCTTGAAATCGATTGCTGTTTAACTCCGGTATATGAAGCTAGTGAACTAGCGGATTCCCCATTTACAAAACATATGATTACAATGCCCTATGTTCGGACACATAAGATGAGGAAAGTGACAACTCCACCAGTCCTTGGTGAACAGACAAGTGAATTATTAACAAAACTAGGATATGACGAGAATGAAATTATGGCACTTCGTAAGAAAGGGGTAATAGCTGGACTTATACCATGTTAACATCGTTTCGTATCCAAATAAGAAAGATGTTTTCATGATTGTTCCGTATCTTGAAATCGATTGGGTATTTACCTAGTTGTAGAATGCTTGTCTATTTACTTGATGTCATTTCTGCCTCCCTTTCGTTAATGAGAGGGAGGCGTTTATTTTTCCACCTTGGTAAACGATTAGGTTCCTCATCCTATTAAACCATTCTCCAATTTCTGCTATAATAGCATGATAGGTATTAGAATGCGCATTATAAAAAGAAGAATTTCATAAATGAAGATAGGAACAATATGTAATACAGTGTAATGTAAGTAGTTTCACACCGTTACATTATAGTATGGTAAATGAAAAGGTTACATATTGGAGGAAAGGAGCAGAGCGTGCAGGTTACATCATACATTCACCCCATTGCTTGGAATATTATTATTGGTACATTATTTGCAAGGCTTGCTACGGGTATGAGCCTTCCTTTTCTTGCTATTTATTTGACAATGACAAAAGGTTTATCACCATCCATAACAGGGGCAATTATTAGTGTGAGTATGCTTATGGGTGTGTTTGCAAGTTTTATAGGTGGAAGTCTATCGGACACATATGGTCGTAAAAATGTAATGATTGGATCGATTCTTGTATGGATCCTTGTTTTCATTGGATTTGCTTTTGCGGATAACGTAATACTTTTCTTTGTGTTAAATGCGTGTAATGGTATTTGTCGTGCATTTTTCGAACCAACTTCTCGTGCTCTTTTATCCGATTTAACGAAGCCTGAGAATAGGCTGATGGTTTTCAATTTACGCTATGGAGCCATAAATATCGGATTTGCAGTTGGACCTATTTTAGGATTAAAGCTCGGAACCGCGTCCCAGGCGTTGCCGTTTTTACTAGCAGCAGTTGTGTATACGATATATATGATATCTTTATTGATTCAATTCCAAAACCATCCAATTCTAGAAATTCAGCAAGAAGATCATGTTACGATGAAAGAATCTCTTTATATAATAGGAAAAGATAGTGTACTATACTTTACGATCATTGGACTTATCTTAAGTAATGCTGTTTACTCACAATTTTCTACTAATTTATCGCAATATTTCGCTAATTCAGGTGTGTTTAAAGATGGAGTTCGAATATTTTCTTATGTTCTTACAATTAATGCGGTTACGGTTGTTTTTCTTCAATTTCCAATCACTCGAATTGGTAAGAAATATTCCGCTCTTGTTAGCATTATGATAGGAAGTCTTATTGTAAGTATAGGGTTATTTTGTATTGGCTTTGCCAAAGAAGAATGGATTGTCTATACTTGTACGGTTTTGTTTACAATTGGGGAAGTGCTTATGTTCTCTATGACCGACCTTTTTATTGATCAAATCTCACCTCCTCATGCAAAAGGTGCTTACTTTGGTGCAATGGGATTTAACGGTTTTGGGAGTGTGCTTGGTCCATGGGTAGGTGGAATTCTATTAGAACACTATGGGATTGAATATGGCGGAATTGTCTTTGTAATGATAGCTGTTTTTGGAATGATTAGTTTCCCTATTTTATTTTTTGTTAAAGTTCTTCATGCAAGAAGAAAATTATCTGTGTCAAGTACTTTCAACGACCTACAATTAAAGTAAAGTGAAGCTTCCCCTTTATGGGTCAGCTCCACCACTCCTATAACGGACAATTCTTCCTAACTTTAGCTACTTGGATTTTTCTTAGGAAACGTATTGCAAGGAAGTGCGAGATATAGTTCATTTCTAAAAAGACGAATCTGCAGAGATTTGTCTTTTTTAGATTTCCCATATCGTTGCTACATATCGTGATGTGCGTGGTTTTTTTGCCGTGAATGATTTCTGTTTTTTACCTTATGTGATCCACTCATCGGTTTTTGTGTACCATTCGTTGATTTTCTTTGGTTTTCATTTCGTACCAATTTGATCCCCCCTTTTCTCTTTTAATATGGGTCATTTTTCTCTTTTATACCTCTGCATATTTCTTCCTAAATCGACGCAAGCTACAGTAGATAATAATGATAAGAAAGGGGTATTTGAATGGCGTATCACAAGGATAAACAACAAGCCTTCCAAGCTGCTGAGCAAGATACCATACAGGCGATTGAGAGCTATCAGAGCGTGAAATGGGATGGTTCTCAATTAGGGAAGGAATTAAAACATCTGCGTCAAGAGGTTCAAGAAGCCTATGAACAAATACAAAATGCTCTTGAGACAGCTTCAGAAACGCAGCGAAAACAACTGACAAAATACGAAGAAGACGTGTATACCATAATGAATAGCATTGATGAAGGATAAAAAAATGGGTGAAAGTGGACCGCCAAACGGAGGATCCATTTTCACCTACTCTTTATTTTGGATAAATCTTATTGGTTTTTTTTCCGTTTCTTATTGTTTTGTCGTTGCGCTGCAGTCAAGGGTTCATTACTAAGTTCTTCATTATAGCCAGTACCTTTTCCTTGTGCAGAAGCCGCATTCATACCTGGAATAATGTGATTAGCTTTGCGTTTTACCATCTGGTTTCACCTCCTAAAGCTAGTATGATAAATATGCATGTACACTATGCCAGGAATGTTTATACCGAAATTTTAACTAGAAATCATGACTTGGCAGTAAGCTTTTTTTGGAATGAGTGGTATAATAAGTGTGTACATGGATTAAAAATTATTGTACGCAAATGAATTTTGTTTGGGGACGTAGTAATTGTTTTGTACCATCTCGTTTTTGTTTTAGAAAGAATACATATGCAGAAAGAATCTAATACATTGTATAGAAAAGTTCAATAAGCATTACTTATCAGAAACTATAAGTTTATTATAGTTTACTTATATTTTTAATTGTAATAAGATAATAAAGTAAAGCATTGAAAAAATGTATATACAAATGTATTTTAGATTTTTTCTCACGTTAACAGGGGGGAATTTATAATGGTAAAATATGATCCATTTCATGCACGTGCTACGTTTACTGTAGACGGACAATCTTATCAATACTATCGTTTGAAAGCGCTTGAAGAAGCAGGAATCGGTAATATTTCTCGTTTACCTTATTCTATTAAAGTATTGCTTGAATCTGTATTGAGACAAGTTGATGGACGAGTAATTAAAGAAGAACATGTAGAAAACCTTGCTAAGTGGGGAACAAAAGATGTAAAAGCTATCGATGTTCCTTACAAACCATCTCGTGTAATTCTACAAGACTTTACAGGAGTTCCTGCTGTAGTTGACCTTGCATCTTTACGTAAAGCAATGGCTGACATGGGCGGAGATCCTGACAAAATCAATCCAGAAATTCCTGTTGACTTAGTAATTGACCACTCTGTACAAGTTGATAAAGCGGGTACTGACGATTCACTTAATTTCAACATGGATTTAGAATTCAAACGTAACGCTGAACGTTATAAATTCTTAAATTGGGCACAAAAATCATTTAACAACTATCGTGCGGTTCCACCAGCAACTGGTATTGTACACCAAGTTAACCTTGAATACTTAGCACCAGTTGTACACGTTCTTGAAGTAGAAGGAGAAAAAATAGCTTTCCCTGATACATTGGTGGGAACTGACTCTCATACAACAATGATTAACGGTATCGGCGTTCTTGGTTGGGGCGTTGGTGGTATTGAAGCAGAAGCAGGAATGCTTGGACAACCATCATACTTCCCAGTTCCAGAAGTTGTCGGTGTTAAATTAACAGGTAAGTTACCAAGTGGTACAACTGCTACTGATATTGCACTTAAAGTAACACAAGTTCTTCGTAAACAAGGTGTAGTTGGCAAATTCGTAGAATTCTTCGGTGAAGGTTTGCAAAGCATGCCTTTAGCTGACCGTGCTACTGTTGCAAACATGGCACCTGAATACGGAGCTACTTGCGGATTCTTCCCAATCGATCACATTTCTCTTGACTACATGCGTTTAACAGGTAGAGATGAAGAACAAATTCGCATCGTTGAAGAATATTGCAAAGCAAACAACTTATTCTATACTCCTGGTAGCGAAGATCCTGTTTACACAACTCTTGTTGAAATTGATCTTTCTACAATCGAACCAAGTCTTTCTGGTCCAAAACGTCCACAAGACTTAATCGAACTTTCTAACATGCAGGATGCATTCCGTAAAGCTGTAGTTGCACCAGTTGGCAACCAAGGATTTGGCTTTACTGAAAAAGAATTTGATAAAGAAGTAGACGTTGCACTTAATGGCAAAGAAGTAAAAGTAAAAACAGGTGCAATTGCAATCGCCGCTATTACAAGTTGTACAAACACTTCTAACCCATCCGTTCTTATCGGAGCTGGTTTAGTAGCGAAGAAAGCAATTGAAAAAGGATTACAAGTTCCTGAATACGTAAAAACTTCTTTAGCTCCAGGATCTAAAGTTGTAACTGAATATTTAAATAAAGCTGGCTTAACTCCATATCTTGACCAATTAGGATTTAACACAGTTGGTTACGGATGTACAACATGTATCGGTAACTCTGGTCCGTTAGCACCTGAACTTGAAAAGTCTTTTGCTGAAAGTGATCTTCTAGTTACATCAGTGTTGTCTGGTAACCGTAACTTCGAAGGACGTATCCATCCACTAGTAAAAGCTAACTACCTAGCTTCTCCACCACTAGTAGTAGCATACGCACTTGCTGGTACTGTTGATATTGACCTTCGTAAAGATGCACTAGGTACAGGAAAAGACGGAAAACCTGTCTATTTCAATGACATTTGGCCATCTCAAGAAGAAGTACAACAAGTTGTTTCTTCTGTTGTTACAGCTGAATTGTTCAAGAAAGAATATGCTACTGTGTTCCAAAATAACCAACGTTGGAACGAAATTGAATCATCTAACGAAGCACTTTATACTTGGGACACTGAGTCCACATATATTCAAAACCCTCCATTCTTTGAGGGGCTATCTAAGGATCCTAAAGAAGTTCAACCACTTACTAGCCTTCGTGTAATCGGTAAGTTTGGTGATTCCGTAACTACGGACCATATTTCACCAGCAGGTTCATTCCGTAAGGATACACCAGCAGGTAAATATTTGACTTCTAAAGGCGTGCAACCTGTTGATTTCAACTCTTACGGTTCTCGTCGTGGTAACCATGAAGTAATGATGAGAGGTACATTTGCTAACATCCGTATCAAGAACCAAATCGCTCCTGGAACAGAAGGCGGCTTCACTACTTACTGGCCAACGGGCGAAGTAGAATCAATTTATGATGCAGCAATGCAATACAAACAAGATGGTACAGGTCTTCTTGTAATCGCTGGTAAGGATTACGGTATGGGAAGTTCTCGTGACTGGGCTGCAAAAGGAACAAACTTGCTAGGAATTAAAGCAGTTATCGCTGAAAGCTTCGAACGTATTCACCGTAGTAACCTTGTTCTTATGGGTGTTCTTCCGCTTCAATTTAAGCAAGGAGAAAGCTCTGAAACATTAGGTCTTAAAGGTGACGAAACATTCGAAATTCAAGTAGACGAAAACGTAAAACCACGTGATATCGTGAAAGTAACGGCTACAGAGGCGCAAGGTAATAAGAAGGAATTTGAAGTAGTAGCTCGCTTTGATTCTGAAGTTGAAATCGACTACTACCGTCACGGCGGTATTCTTCAAATGGTTCTTCGTGAAAAATTGAAAGAAGCAAAAGTAACTCGCTAATTCCATTAACAAAAAAAGGAAGATGACGAAAGTCATCTTCCTTTTTTCATTGCAAATCATTTTTCAATTGTTGCACTTTTATTTAATATTTGCTAAGAGGCGTTCAGCACCATGTTGTAAACTACGAGACACAATAACGTTTACAATAGTAAAAACAACTAAGATACTTAAAAACATACCCCACATTCCCATTTTTAATAAGAAAAATAACGCACATACTCCGCCAACCGTAATACCGACTAATAATATATTAACAAGAAAATTCCAAAGCGTAGTATAACGACCTTTAAATACTTTTTGTTCGGAGTCCCAATGAATATCAGCAGTTTGTGCATCCCAGCGTGTACCAATTAAATTATTTAGCCATAATCCATTTGCACAAAGCATGAACCAAAGTAAGATAAATATGGGTGACACACCGCCTACAATGATAAGTACCAGACCAAAGATAGCTAAAATAGCGGTATTAATTAGCCAAGCTGTAAATACTTTCGCAAAGAAAATACCTTCTGCCTTGACTGGTAAATAGCGATTGATAAACCAAGTGCGACCTTCTCTTGAAAAAGATGTTGTCGCAATCACATTGGATCCCATTAAAAACATGCCGGCACAAAAAGCAAGACCAAGCGCAAGGCCTGTTGTTTCACTATCTTTTATATATTGATTTAACCAAGCTAAGTTACCGTCTTGCACAAAAATAATAAAGAAAAGCATAATTGGCATAACGAAAGTTTGTACAATACAATTAATAAAAAATTGTGGTGTGCGAATCAAAATACGAAACTCTTTTTTTACATATGCTTTCCAATGTGAATTTTGTACGGTAGCTTTATTAAAATTCTCGGCAGAAATCACTTCTTTTTTCGCAGTACTATTCGAAATTCCAATAACCCCTTTCAAATATGTACGATCTGCAACATAGAAAAACAATACATAAAATGCAAATGAAATTGCAGCGAAAAGAAGTAAATATAAAATTCCTTTCCACGAAGTACTTTCTATTAACGCCATTGCACCAAAATACGTTGTTGGAAAATAGTTTGTCATTTCTACTAAAAATGAAGATTGATTATTTAAAAAATAGTCTGCTGCTCCAGAAGCAGCACTTCTATTTTTCCATTGCATAAATACATTAATGCCCACAACCAGCAATAAAGTAAATAAACCCATTAACATATTACTACGGTCTTTATTTTTTGCGATATTTGTATAACGCATAACAACTGTCATAAGAAGTGAAGCAAGAACTAACGGAATAATCGGGAAAAATAAGTAAACAAGTAAAACATAAATATAATATGTAATAAAAGCACCACTTTGTAATCCATACACAATGAAAATTGGAAATAAGACAAACGAAGACATCACATATTGTGTAATTAATACTGTAATAAACTTCGCAGTAATTATGTGGGCTGGCTGAAGTGGCAATGGTAATAACATTTCAACGTCATCGCTATAATAAAACACTGTTAAAATTGTCGTAATACTAAACATAAACACCCATATACTTCCAACCGCTAGTCCCATTCCAATTAGTAGGTTTTCCTGACCAACTTGTTTTAGTACGCCATACATGCCATTTGTCAGTGAACCTATAAATAAAAATCCAATACACATAAAACCTAAAAATGAAAACAAATATAAAACACGCTTCTTGTTGTCAGTTAACACATCAGCATAGTTCATTTTTAATAATATTTTTGTTAACATCCAAATTTTATTCATTTTCTGTCATCTCCAAGAACATTTTTTCGAGAGATTCATTTGATTCAAAATGCTCCCGCATTTCTGCTAAATTTCCTCGAAATTGAAGTGTTCCTTTATTAATAATCGCAACTTGATCACATAATTTTTCAGCAACTTCTAACACATGCGTTGAAAAGAATACCGTTTTCCCTTTATCAGCGTGTTCCCGCATCATTTGTTTTAATATAAATGCCGATTTTGGATCTAATCCAGTCATTGGCTCATCTAAAATCCAGACATCTGGATCATGCAAAAGAACTCCAATAATAATAATTTTTTGGCGCATTCCATGTGAATAACTTTGAATTTGATCAGACAATGCTTCGTACAAACTAAAATGTTCTGCTAGTGTTCGGATTTTTTCCTGACGCACGTCTTTCGGAACATCATACATATCCGCCATGAAATTTAAATATTCAATCCCTTTTAAGCGTAAAAACATATCAGGACTGTCAGGAACATATCCAAATAGCTTTTTCACTTCAAGCGGCTCTTTCGTAATGTCTTTTCCATTTACAGAAATCGTCCCGCTATCTAGAGAGTGAATACCCGTTATCATCTTAATTGTCGTTGATTTTCCTGCACCATTTGGACCTAAAAAACCAAATATCTTTCCGCTCGGCACGGTTAAATTTAAATCTTTTACCGCAAATTTGCTACCATTATAACTCTTTGATACATTAACAATTTCAATCATTAATATCCATTCCTTTCTTGATATTCCAATATTTATGATTTGATTATAACATAAGACTTTTTAGATATTTATATCTTTTCAGATTCATTAATTATTAACATCCTAGGTCTTTTCATTTTCAATTTACGATTGCGATGAAGGATGCCGTTTCAAATGGAAAATGAGAGGAAATATTTCCACTCGTGGACTAAACATAAAAATGGAAGGATATGTAATTGGAAGGTGGAATATAGATATGAATAGTACAAGTTTATACGGATAGAAAAATGTGAGGGATGATAATATGTTACGTAAAATCATTATCATACTTATTTTCATAGTAGCAGCAGGTTTTGCAATGTACCAACAACTAGCAAATGATCAAAAAGCAAGCGAAACAACAAAAGTGGATGGAGAATCAAAGGAAACGCTTTTGAAGCAGGGTCTTGAAATAGGGAAACAAGCGCCAGACATTACATTAGTTTCAACTACAGGGGAACGAGTGAGCTTGTCTAGTTTTAAAGGGAAGAAAGTCATTGTGAATTTTTGGGCGACTTGGTGTCCGCCATGTAGAGAAGAGATGCCTGAATTACAAGCATTTTACGAGAAAAAGAACAACAGTGCGGTATTGCTTGCAGTAAATTACACCGTCTCTGAACGTACAAATGGAGAGGAAAAAGTACGTAATTATATAAAGGAAAAAGGGTATACTTTTCCTGTCTTACTTGATTCATCATCGATTGCTGTCAATACATATCAAGTCATTTCACTTCCTACCTCGTATTTTATTGATACTACAGGAATCATTCGTCAAAAGTACATTGGTATGATGACAAATTCATTTATAGAACATACGCTTAGTTCAATTCCATAATTATATTACAAACTATACATTCATTTTCTGCACATCGTTTAATTTTCCATTGAACCGTATAGATAGCATTGTTCCCTGTCTATACTACGATATAGAAAGGAGCAGTGCTATGAAACCGAATAGACGCAAAACATTTGAAGAGCTCGTAACAGAAAACAAGATGCAGCTTCTTGCTGATGATGAGGAAATGAAACAGATTGAAGAGAGAATCGAAAAACGCCTGGAAATGAGAAATCAAGCATAATGAAATAAAGGATTTCGCATACTACCAGTAAAGGAGGGGAAGAGAATGGGTAATCCGAAGAAGAATAGTAAAGATTTTGTGCCAAACCATATCGGAACGAAATCTATAGCAGCTGGCGGTAACAAAGGGAAGCAGATGCAAGATAAAACTGGGAAAAAGCCAATTGTAGACAATGGATAGTGAAAACAGGGCGGAATGAACGTCCTGTTTTTTTCTTTTATTTTAATATGATTGGCACCGGTATATTGTGTTTTCTTTTAGAGAAACTATGTGTGAAGGTCAGTTTTTAGGAGGATGAGAATGAAACATAATAAAGATGATCGTAGCGATAATGTGGAAAAACTTCAAAATATGGTACAAAATACGATTGAAAATATCCATGAAGCAAATGACACCGTTGAATTTTCAAACGAAAGTGACCAAGCAGCAATTCAGGTGAAAAATGCAAGACGAATGGCTAGTATTGCGCAAATGCGTAATGAAATTCGCCAAGAAAACCGTTATATGAGTTCGCATGATATTGGAAACCAAGAAGTCGTAGAAGAATAAGAAAGGAGCAGACTCAAAAGAAAATTATTTCCTTTTGAGTCTGCTCGCGAAATAGGCTGCTAAGTTATCCTTTCTTTGTAACAATAAAGTTTTCCGTTAGTAATCTCCAATTTTGCGGAAAAGGCAATCCAATCTTCCAATAGCTAATCCCTCGGATTCCTTGTTCTTTAATAAGATTTAGTTTTGCTTGTATAGATCTAGCATCTTCAAACCATACTTCATGACGTTTTCCATTGTTATCTACGTACGTAAAATGAGGTGCCTGCGCCCCAGTATCAAATAATATAGGTACATTGTATTTACTTGCAAGTGCAACAGCTGCTACTGAACTAAGTGCTTTTGCTGGGGGATTTCCAACCTTAAAGGGTAGGGTCCAGTCAAATCCATATAGATTTTGCCCCATAATAATTTTTTTAGCTGGCATTTCTGTTTTTGCATATTGAATGACATCTCTAACAGGTCCGATAGGTGAAACGGCAAGGGGTGGACCTCCTTGCCAGCCCCAGTCATAGGTCATGATAACTACGAAGTCTACAATTTTTCCATGACTTTTATAATCAATGCCTACTACAAATGGACCTTTTTGCGTGGAACTCGTTTTAGGCGACAATGTTGTACTTAACGTGTATCCTTGTGGAAGTCTTCGTTTTACATTGCGTAGAAATTGATTATAATCGTCTCGATTTTCCGCTAGAACATTCTCAAAGTCAAAGTGTATATCACGCATATTATATTTTTGGGCCGTATCCAATATATTTGTAATCAATTTATTTTGGGTTGCCGCATTTGTCAGTATTTCCTTTGTTAAGGAGGGGCTGAAATTACCGTTTTCTAAATTCGATACAACTAGCATCGGTATTACCTTATTTTGTTTTGCAATTTCGAGAACATCGTTTAGATTAGTTGGAATCTTAAGTGTACCGTCTCGATTTATTTCAAAACTAAAATAAGCAAGGTATGTCACGTACGGTGCGATATTTTTTGTTGCTGCTAATAAAGAGCTTTTTATTGGCTCCGAGGTCGGCTGTAAATATGCAATGGCTTCGATTTCCTTCTTTGTACCATTCGGAATGTAAAGTGATTGGCCAACTTGTAGGCTTGCTTTACTAGATAAATTGTTTGCTTTTGATAACGTACTTACTGAAATATTATAGGTAAGTGCAATTTTGTATAATGTATCTCCAGGCTGTACATAATAGACGTTATCTTTCATATTAATAAGCAGTGTTTGCCCAACCACTAGAGGTACGCTTGCGTCAATACCATTATCTTTAACGATCTCTTCAATGGTTGTTCCATACTTTGCAGCTAGCTTAAATAATGTGTCGCCTCTTGTAACGACGACAATTTGGATCATAGTGTTCCCTCCTTCATGGAAAAAGATATGCCGCTTCTATTTTATTTTTCAAATGGTTGTATTATGATAATGAATATGTAGAGAAGGGCAAGAAGGAGATAATAGGATGCACGTATCAGAAAAGCAAATTGAAATTCGCTATGCAGAAACAGACCAAATGGGAGTTGTGTACCATGCCAACTATATTATTTGGCTAGAACTTGGACGAACACAGCTTATTAAAGATTTAGGAGTTTCATACATAAAAATGGAAAACGATGGAATTGTTTCACCTGTGTTAGATTTACAAATTTCTTATCGTAAGGCGATGCGATATGGTGAAAAGGCGCTTGTGAAAACGTGGATTGAAACGGTAAATCCTTTGCGCGTTATATATGGTTATGAAATAAGAAATGAACAAGATCAAGTATGTATCACGGCAAAAACAACGAATATTTTAGTACGTAAAGATTCATTTCGACCTGTATCCTTTAAAAAGTTGTATCCAGATTGGTATAAAACCTATGAATTAGAAAGAAAAGAGCCAAATTCTTAATTGATTTTGGCTCTTTTTCCATAACATACACTTTATTTTAAAAAGCGAAACGTTGGATCTTCGTCCCCAGCTTTGAATGAAATCGATAGGGAGTGGCCGTCAAAATACCATTCATCATCCTGTTCGATATAAAACGTAATCCCATTTTCCTTTGCTTCTGCGGAGGCTTGTATAGGTGTATCCTTGCGTATTCCGAGTGAGAATCCTTTATGAATGGTACTTTCTCCACCATATCTTACAAAAAAACATAATGCATCCCCATCCTGAAGCATAAGTTCTTCCTTATACCAGTTGGCTGCTTCCCTTGATATGGATAAATTCATTTGTATCCTCCTCCTGCTTCAGCTTTTTCTCCATTATAAAAAATAACGCAAAGAGGTGCTATCATTATGCTTAGCAAATCCTCTTTGCGTTATCCTATTAAAATTTCACTTTTGGTTCCGTTTTATTTAAAATACGAGAAATATTAGCACGATGACGATAGATTACAAAAATAGCTAACACTGATATAGTAAGAAGAAAGGGTTTATCATTAATGATAATACCAGATATTACTCCAACAATAGCTGCAATCATAGATGATAAGGAAACATATTTTGTAGTAAATAGTAAAATTAAGAAAACTGTGACTAAAATAAGAAAAACAATTGGTTGACAGTACAGCAAAACTCCTGCAGAGGTTGCAACAGCCTTACCACCGCGAAAATTAGCGAAAATAGGGTACATATGACCGATAACGGCAACAATACCGAACCAAAGTGGATTTATCGAAAGTCCAAATAGCACTGGTAGGGACGCCGCTAACGTACCTTTTAAAATATCTGCAGCTGTTACGGTAAATCCAGCTTTTTTTCCTAGTGTACGGAACGTATTTGTCGCCCCTAAATTTCCACTCCCATGTTGGCGAATGTCAACCCCATAACCAACTTTGCCAACGATTAATGCAAACGGGATGCTACCTAACAAATAAGCGACAAGAAATAAAACATAAGTAAGCATAAGTTCGATTCTCCTTTAAAAAGGTACTAACATGTCCAAAATAAATTCCGTATTCATTGTACCATACAATAAAATAACTGTGTAAACAACTATCCATACGCTATTGTTCCATGATGAAATAAGAATGCTTGTATATTTGCATTATTAGCCCTTACCTTACACTGAATGCAGGGGGGGTTAAGTGCTCTTAGGATAAAGCAGATTGATTCATACTGCAATTGGGATCATGCAAGACGTAGAAGATTGAGATATGGTAAAATTACTATGTTAAGCTAATATTATGGTACACAGAAGAACTGTTCTTCGTTTCTTCCGTTTCATGGAAGTTCGTTCAGCGAATGAATCGTTGGAAATAAGAGCTAGGAGGTAAAAATATGAGTAAAACGGTGCTGCTCGTGGAAGATGAACAGCGCCTTCGCGAGATCGTCTCCGACTATTTTATAAGCGAGGGATTTATTGTGGTGGAGGCCGAAGACGGGAAGCAAGCTCTTGCACAGTTTGAAGCGAACGCGATTGATTTAATTATTCTTGATATAATGCTTCCGGAAATTGATGGATGGTCTGTATGTAGACGCATTCGAAAGGAATCAGTAGTTCCTATTATTATGTTAACAGCTCGTTCTGATGAAGAAGATACATTGCTTGGATTCGAATTAGGTGCAGATGAATATGTTACGAAACCATTCAGTCCGAAGGTGCTCGTAGCAAGAGCAAAGACGTTGCTAAAACGAGCGGAAGGAATAATTGGTCAAGATGAAAATGTATTATCTATGTGCGGAATTGAAGTAAACAAGCTATCACGCACTGTAATCGTAGATGGAAGTGAAATTATATTAACACATAAAGAGTTTGAGCTGTTGTTGTATTTGATGGAAAACAAAGGGATTGTATTATCTCGTCAACACTTGCTTGATCATCTGTGGGGGTACGATTATTTTGGAGATGATCGAACAGTAGATACACATATCAAAAAGCTACGCAGTAAGCTTGGAGACAGAGCTAAGCACATCGCAACCGTCATCCGAGTTGGATATAAGTTTGAAGAGTAGTATCACTTCTTTGTCTTTTTTTCGTATACTGCGTTTTATGGAATACATATCGATAATTGGGCTGTAACTAGAGGTAGAATAAGTAACTCTACATTTTCGTGATTTCACTAGAAGTTCACAACAAGTTCACAGCATTCGATTACACTGAAGCTACGATGAAACAGAGAGGGGAAAATATATGGGATACTATGATGATAATGAAGCAGGTAAATCTCGAGAAGATAAAAATACACGTCCACGTTCAGGAAAAGGATATTTTGTATCGGGATTAGTTGGTGCAATTATTGGAGCAATCACCATTACAGTAGCAAGTCCCTATATTACAGGTTTGCAAGCTTCCAAGCAAGTGCAGACGGGAGGGCAAGTACAAGGCACAGCTGTTCCAGTTGTACAAACTTCGAAACCTACTGATATTGCTGGTATGGTAGATGGTGTAAAGGATGCAGTAGTAAGTGTCTTGAATTATCAAGCTACAGATTCGATGACGAATAGTGTACAAGAAGCTGGATCAGGTTCCGGCGTTATCTATAAAAAAGTAGGAAATACAGCCTATATTGTTACAAACAATCATGTTGTAGAAGGTGCAAAGCAGCTAGAAGTAACGCTTAGCAACGGGAAAAAACTTCCAGCAAAACTAGTAGGGACAGACCAATGGCTTGACCTAGCTGTGATACAAATTGATGGAACGGATATAACAAAGGTTGCAACGCTAGGTGATTCCGACAAAGTACGTGCTGGTGATACAGCGATTGCTATCGGAAGTCCATTAGGATTTGCAGGTTCTGTAACAGAAGGAATTATTAGCAGTAAAGATCGTGAAATTCCCGTTGACATTAATGGAGATGGAAAACCAGACTGGCAAGCTCAGGTTATTCAAACGGATGCAAGTATTAACCCTGGTAACAGCGGAGGAGCGCTTCTTGATGTAAATGGTGAAGTAATTGGAATTAACTCAAGTAAAATCGCACAGCAAGCAGTAGAAGGAATTGGATTTGCGATTCCAATTAACGTTGTCAAGCCGACATTGGATGCGCTAGAGAAAGATGGACAGGTGAAAAGACCGTTTATGGGCATTCAACTCAGTTCTTTAGATGAATTACCTAGTGTTATTAATGATCGTTTAAATATACCGAAGGATGTAACAAGTGGTGTTCTAGTTACAGATGTGACACCTAATTCACCGGCAAGTAAGGCAGGACTTCAACGTTATGATTTAATTATAGGCTTGGATGATCAAAAAATTGAAAATAGTATAGAGTTTAGAAAATATTTATATGATAAAAAGAAAGTTGGGGACAAAGTAGTAGTTACTTACTATCATAATGGTCAAAAACAGCAAAAAACGCTCATATTAGATGCTGTAGCAAATTGATGATAGGAAACCTCCCTTAAACACAGGGAGGTTTTTTCATTCGCCTGCTTAAGGATTTGTTTTTCTCCTGCCTTGGCATGGTTTTACCTATAAATAATGAGATAAAACGGTCTTTATTATTGAAAGGGCTTTACTTATATGGCTATACTATAAAAAAGGGGGAATAGTTATGCAAAATCCAACTCGTGAAGAAATAGGTCAATTATTAAGAAAGACAAAAACAATTGCTGTTGTAGGTTTGTCTGATAATCCTGAAAGAACGTCTTTTATGGTTGCTAAGGCTATGCAAGATGCTGGTTATCGAATCATCCCAGTAAACCCAAAGGCAGAATACATTCTTGGGGAAAAATCAGTCAAAACACTTACGGAAATTAAGGAGCATGTTGATATCGTTAATGTGTTTCGCCGATCAGAATACTTAATGGATGTTGCAAAAGAATTTATTCAAATTGATGCAGATGTATTTTGGGCACAGCTTGGTTTACAAGATGAAGCTACCTATGAGTTTTTAAAAGAAAAGGGTTATACAGTTATTATGGATCGTTGTATTAAAGTGGAGCATGCACTTACAAAATAAATATATATATTTCTTAGGATTAATATTGCTAGTGGGGACTTTCCCCACTATTTATTTGTATACATAAATTTACTGGATTTTTTTGTATAGATTGTTTGGGAAAACAAGGTGTAGAACATCTTAAACATTGTCTATAGCATTGACAAAAGGCTTTTTTTCTGAAATAGTAGCGTAGAAGGAATCCTTGTCAGTAACAAGGATTTTTGTTTTGCATCACATCTACTACTAATGAATACGTACACTTGTCAAGAAATGGACAGTAAGGTATTCTATAATAGAAACGTATGTTCTGATTGTTCGTAGGAAGGGAGTAAAGGCTTTGGCACAGCAAATAAAATATAATGAAGATGCGATACAAGTCCTAGAAGGACTCGAAGCGGTTCGGAAGCGTCCAGGCATGTACATCGGAAGCACGGACAGCCGCGGATTGCATCATTTAGTATATGAAATTGTAGATAATTCAGTTGATGAAGCTTTAGCTGGATTTGGTAATGAAATTCTTGTTACGATACATAAAGATAATAGTATTAGTGTAAGGGATCACGGAAGAGGTATGCCAACAGGTATGCATAAAACAGGCAAGCCTACTCCTGAAGTTATATTAACGGTGCTTCATGCCGGTGGTAAATTTGGACAAGGTGGCTATAAGACAAGCGGGGGTTTACACGGAGTTGGTGCGTCGGTTGTAAATGCATTATCTGAGTGGCTTGTTGTTACGATTCGCCGCGAAGGACATGTATATCAACAACGTTTTGAAAATGGTGGACATCCTGTCACAACACTGGAAATCATCGGTAATACAAAGGAAACCGGTACAACCATCCATTTTAAGCCGGATACGTCTATCTTTAGTACAACGAATTATAATTATGATACGTTAAGTGAACGCCTTAGAGAAGCAGCTTTTTTAATGAAGAATATGAAAATTGTATTAAAGGATGAACGTAATGATATTGTAGATGAATTTCAATATGAAACTGGTATCGAAGCGTTTGTCTCTTATTTGAACGAAGAAAAAGTTGCGCTTCATCCAGTTGTGTATTTTGAAGGGGAAGTAAATGGTATTGAGGCAGAGCTAGCTTTTCAATTTCATGATGCGTATTCAGAAACTCTCCTTTCATTCGTCAATAATGTGAGAACGAAGGATGGAGGAACACACGAAGTCGGCTTTCGAACGGCTATGACTCGTGTATTTAACGAATATGCACGTAAAATCGGAGTGTTAAAGGAAAAGGATAAAAACCTAGAAGGAAGCGATATTCGCGAAGGATTGTCGTCAATCGTATCGGTTCGGATTCCGGAAGAAATTCTGCAATTTGAAGGACAAACGAAAGGAAAGCTAGGCACGAGTGAAGCACGCTCTGCTATTGATGCAATCGTCTCTGAAAATCTTACTTACTTTTTAGAAGAAAATCCTGAAGTAGCAGCACTCCTCATCAAAAAAGCCTTTAAGGCATTTCAAGCAAGAGAAGCGGCACGTAAAGCTAGAGAAGAAGCGAGAAATGGGAAAAAGAAAAAGAAAACAGAAACCTCTCTTAGTGGTAAGCTTACTCCTGCACAATCACGTAACCCGCAGCGAAATGAACTTTATTTAGTTGAAGGAGACTCAGCGGGTGGATCTGCAAAGCAAGGACGTGATCGGCGTTTTCAAGCTGTACTGCCCTTACGCGGAAAGGTTATTAATACAGAAAAAGCCAAATTAGCTGATATTTTTAAAAACGAAGAAATTAATACGATTATTTATGCTATCGGAGGCGGCGTAGGTGCTGATTTTTCGATTGAGGATATTAATTACGATAAAGTTGTCATTATGACCGATGCTGATACAGATGGAGCACATATTCAGGTGTTGCTTCTTACATTCTTTTTTCGCTATATGAAGCCGCTGATTGAGCAAGGAAAAGTATTTATTGCACTTCCGCCATTGTATAAAGTGAGCAAGGGAACTGGCGCTAAAGAGGTCATTGAATATGCTTGGTCTGACGATGAATTAGATAATGTGACAAAGAAAGTTGGAAAAGGGTATATACTTCAGCGTTATAAAGGATTAGGTGAAATGAACGCTGATCAATTATGGGAAACGACTATGAATCCTGAAACACGTACACTTATCCGTGTGAGATTAGAAGATGTAACAAGAGCAGAAAGAAGAATTACGACATTGATGGGTGATAAAGTTGAACCGCGTCGTAAATGGATTGAACGTAATGTGCAATTTGGACTTCAAGATGATGGCAATATTTTAGAAAATGAATTGCTTTCTACGGAGGGTGAATAAGTATGTCACTAGAAAAATTTCGCGACCTCCCGCTAGAGGACGTTCTTGGTGATCGTTTTGGTCGCTATAGTAAATATATCATTCAGGATCGAGCATTACCTGATGCCAGGGACGGATTAAAGCCGGTACAGCGTCGTATTTTGTACTCAATGTATGTGGAAGGAAACGTACATGACAAACCGTTTCGAAAGGCAGCAAAAACCGTGGGAAATGTAATCGGTAACTATCATCCACACGGTGATTCATCTGTGTACGAAGCGATGGTACGCTTAAGCCAAGACTGGAAGCTACGTAATGTGCTTGTTGAAATGCATGGTAATAATGGCAGCATTGACGGTGATCCAGCTGCAGCTATGCGTTATACTGAAGCAAGACTTTCGCCTATTGCTTCCGAATTGCTTCGGGACATTGATAAACAAACGGTAGAATTTGTTGGAAACTTTGATGACACAAGCGAGGAACCTGTTGTATTACCAGCAAGCTTTCCTAATTTACTTGCAAACGGTTCTACCGGTATTTCAGCTGGATATGCAACCGAAATTCCACCTCATCAGCTTGGAGAAGTTATTGACGCTACAATTATGCGTATTGATGATGCAACATGCTCAGTCGATGAGTTAATGACTGTTATGAGCGGCCCTGATTTTCCAACAGGTGGTATTATTCAAGGGATTGATGGCATTAAGCAAGCGTACGAAACTGGGCGTGGGAAAATAATCATTCGCTCGAAGACAAGTATCGAAAATTTACGAACGGGTAAGCAGCAAATTGTCGTAACTGAAATTCCTTATGAAGTAAATAAAGCAAATCTCGTAAAAAAAATTGATGATTTACGCATTGATAAAAAACTGGATGGGATAGCGGAGGTACGTGATGAAACAGATCGTACCGGACTTCGCATCGTGATTGAACTAAAAAAGGATGCAAATGGAGAGGCTATATTAAACTATCTTTATAAAACGACAGATTTACAAATCCCATATAGCTTTAATATGGTTGCCATTCATAACCGCCGTCCTATGCTTATGAGCTTGCCTCAAATATTAGACGCTTACATCAGTCATCAGAAGGAAGTTGTAACGAATCGATCCAAGTTTTTGCTAAAGCGTGCTGAGGATCGTCAGCATATTGTTGATGGTCTTATGAAGGCTCTATCTATTCTTGATGAAGTTATCAGTACGATTCGCAGTTCCAAGGATAAACGGAATGCAAAGGATAATTTAATTGAAAGATTTCATTTTTCCGAATTACAGGCTGAAGCCATCGTTTCTCTGCAATTGTATCGTCTAACAAATACCGATATTACATCTTTAGAAAATGAAGCAAAAGATTTACATAAGCAAATTACTGAACTTCAATCTATCTTGGCAAGTGACAAAAAGCTTCTTCACGTCATTAAGACAGATTTGAAGAGAGTGAAAAAGACTTATAACGATCAACGTCGAACAATTGTGGAAGCCAAAATTCAAGATATCAAAATCGATATGGAAGTTATGATTCCACACGAAGATGTGATTGTGACGATAACAAAAGAAGGATACGTAAAAAGAACGAGCTGGCGATCCTATAACGCCTCTAGTGGTAAAGGCTTCGGCATGAAGGAAGGCGATCGCCTCTTGGCACGCTTTGACATTCATACGACTGATACGATATTATTATTCACAAATAAAGGAAACTATATTTATTTGCCTGTGCACGAATTACCAGACATTCGCTGGAAAGACCTTGGTAATTATGTTGCGAATATCGTGACGTTAAGCCGCGATGAAATGATTATGAAAGCAGTACATGTACAAAATTTTGAAGAAGATAATCGCTATTTATGCTTTGTTACGAAAAACGGGATGGTAAAAAGGACGGAGCTGAAGCAATATAAAGTGCAGCGCTATTCGCGTGCATTAGTTGCCATGAATGTCAAGGATGATGACGAAATTGTAGATGTCATCGAAACCAATGGACTAGATGATCTTCTTCTTATTACGCACAAGGCGATGGCACTTCGTTTTAGTTTGGAAGAAGTTACTCCTATAGGTGTTCGCGCAGGTGGAGTGAAAGGTATTGCGTTGAAAGATGATGATTTTGTAGTAAAAGGTAAAATAATTAAAGAAGAAGACACACTTCTTCTTATTACACAGCGTGGTGCCTTTAAAAAGATGCATGCGAATCAAGTCGAAAAGTCAGCACGTGCTAAACGAGGATTATTGATTTTTAAAGAATTAAAAACAAATCCTTATCATATTGTAGGTACGGAAAAGATACATGACACGGATATCCTTTATGTAAAATCAGAAAAAAATATCGTCGAACAAGTTGATATTTCTAGTTTAAAATATAGGGATCGATACAGCAACGGAACGATGCTGTTTGATACAAGTAGCTCTGGACATATCATCCAGGCATGGATTGAACCTACTGAATAGCTAATGCGAGTATAGAAAAAACGAGAGGAATCTATCTCTCGTTTTTTCGTATCATACATGATTGTATTATTTTAAAATGATAGTTGAACAACTGAAGAAGAATAAGGGATAGCATAACCAGTGGCACAATTTTCGTGATAGGAGGATATTGGATGAGTAGTTTTATTAAAGAAAAGGAAATTGTAACGTATATTCAAGAGCTCGTTTCCATTCCAAGCCCATCTGGATATACAGAAGCAGCAATTTCGCATGTCGAACAATTCGTAAAATCATTAGGAATTTCTAGTACACGGACGAATAAAGGAGCACTGCTAGTTACTATGCAAGGTAAGGATGATACAAAGCATAGATTTCTAACATCTCATGTAGATACACTTGGGGCAATGGTAAAGGAAATTAAAAAAGATGGACGACTTAAGCTTACGATGATAGGCGGATATCGCTGGAATTCTGCAGAGGGTGAATATTGTAATATACATACTTCAAATGGCACAGTTTATTCAGGAACGGTACTCATTCATCAAACATCTGTGCATGTATATAGTAACGCTGGGGATATAAAAAGAGATGAAGAGAATATAGAAGTACGTGTAGATGCCGTTGTAAAATCTAAGGAAGATACTAAGAAACTTGGCATTTCAGTTGGCGATTTTGTCTCGTTTCATCCCCGTGTAGAAGTAACGGATACTGGATTTATTAAATCCAGACATCTAGATGATAAAGCTAGTGTTGGAATTTTGATGTATATCATGAAAGAACTCGTACAAAAACAAATTACATTACCGTATACCACTCACTTTCTTATTTCAAATAATGAAGAAATTGGCTATGGCGGTAATTCCAATATTCCGAAAGAGACGGTTGAATATCTTGCAGTCGATATGGGAGCCATTGGAGACGGGCAAACAACGGATGAATATTGTGTTTCAATTTGCGCAAAAGACTCGAGCGGTCCGTATCACTATGGATTACGTCAGCACTTAGTACAATTAGCTAAACAACATAATATTACTTATGTAGTAGATATTTATCCACACTATGGATCAGATGCATCTGCAGCGATTCGATCTGGAAATGATGTCGTACATGGTCTCATTGGACCTGGAATTGATGCATCTCATGCCTTTGAACGTACACATGAACAATCGCTAATCCAAACTGCTTCATTAGTATGGTTCTATCTACAATCTCCAATGGTATTATCATAATCGCAAAGGCCAACTTCTTTTGAAAGTATCCTATAGAGTAATATCTATAGGGTACTTTTTTGCTCGGTATATCTCTAACGGATACGCGGAATGACTTTGTTAAAAAGAATACGAGAGTACACTTTATCATCAAGGCTTTGTATGGTATATATAAATAATGCTTTACAGATAAGGAGACATATAGTGAACACAAAACGATTTTTTACGCACCCATTAGGAGTGCTAGTCTCTGCGATATTCGCTACGTTTCTATGGGGAAGCGCATTTCCATTTATTAAATTAAGCTATGCACAGCTTCATATTGAACATAATGCAGTGGGAGAACAAATTTTATTTGCGGGATATCGCTTTTTTCTAGCAGGCATTATGCTTGTCCTATTTCTTACTATCCTTGGAAAAAAGATGTCATTTCAGCCGAAAACTGCTGGCGCACTTGTGAAAATAGGAATGTTTCAAACATTTCTCCAATATATTTGCTTTTATATTGGTTTAAGCTACAGCACTGGTATTCAAGGTGCCATTATTTCAGGAACATCGTCATTTTTTCAAATTTTTATGGCGCATTTCTTTTACAAGGATGATTCTTTAAGTCTACGAAAAATGCTCGGTGTGTTCGTTGGGTTTTGGGGAGTTGTTCTTGTGAATATGACAAAAGGAAAGTTAGAGCTAAATTTTGGCGTCGGAGAATGGCTATTATTATGTGCAGCAATTTTTTATTCGTACGGTAATATTCTTGCGAAAGAAGGTAGCCGTAAGATGGATGTTGGTTACTTAACTGCTTATCAAATGATAATAGGTTCGCTCGGATTACTTGCAATTGGAATCGCGAAGGTTGGCTTTATGCCATTCACATTTACTGTACAAACTATAGGAATGCTCTTGTATTTATCATTTCTATCAGCAGCAGGCTTTTTAATTTGGAATACAATTATGAAATACAATAAAGTAGGAAAAATATCGATGTATATGTTTTTAATTCCGGTATTTGGTGTTATGCTTTCAAGTTTCATTCTTGGTGAAACCATTCACTCATTTGTTCTTCTTGGATTAGCTTGTGTGGTGGCTGGAATTGTAATTGTAAACCGTGCACCTCAAGAAAAAACAGCAAAAATAAAGCAAGTGTCTTAAATAATCTAAAATAAACTTGAATAAATACTGTTCGTGATATAGTCAATAAAACAGCTGAAAAATGAAAAAGTGCCAACGAAAAACAATTATTTTTCGTTGGCACTTTTATTTTAGGGACTTCACATATCCTAGATTATTGGTGATGTTACAAATATTTTATCTTTAAGTCGACTCATTATATAAATGTCGTAGCAAGTAGATATACGTTTAAAATAGCTATAACAATAGCAATAAACCAAGCTAAACTTTTCGTCCATATAGAGTTTACAAACTCACCCATTTTCTTTTTGTCACTAGTAAACATAACAAGCGGAATTACCGCAAACGAAAGTTGAAGGGATAAGATAACCTGGCTTAATACCAAAAGGTCAGTGGTTCCTTTCTCTCCATAAAGTAGTGTCACAATTACTGCAGGTATAATAGCGATGAGACGTGTAATTAAACGGCGAACCCATGGTCGTAAACGGATGTTTAAAAAGCCTTCCATGACAATTTGCCCAGCTAGTGTTCCTGTTAAAGTAGAATTCTGTCCTGAGGCTAACAAAGCAACTGCAAATAATACACTTGCAATCCCACTCCCAAGAATCGGATTTAACAACATATAGGCGTCTTGAATCTCCGCAACTTCTGTATGTCCGGTTGTATAAAAAGCAGACGCTGCCAAGATTAAGATTGCTCCATTTACAAATAAAGCTAGCATTAATGCAATCGTAGAATCAATGACTGAGAGCTTAATCGCTTCTCGTTTCCCTTTAGGTGTTTCTTCATAATTTCTCGTTTGTACGATAGAAGAGTGTAAATATAAGTTATGCGGCATTACGGTAGCTCCTAAAATTCCAAGTGCAATAAACAGCATTTGTGGATTTTGAATAATTTCCATACTTGGAACAAATCCTTTTGCTACTTCGCTGAATTGAGGATGTGACATAAAAAGCTCAATACCAAAACAAACTGAAATGGTTGCGATTAAACTAATAACAATGACTTCAATATAACGAAATCCTTTACTTTGCAACAAAAGCACTAGTAAGATATCAAACGAAGTGATACATACACCCCAAACGAGAGGAATATGAAATAAAAGATTTAACGCGATAGCGGCACCTATCACTTCTGCTAAATCACAAGCTGCAATAGCCAGTTCGCATAATACCCATAAAACAAATGATACTTGCTTACTGTAATGGTCTCGACATGCTTGCGCTAAGTCTCGCCCTGTTGCAATTCCTAACTTTGCAGATAAGGCTTGTAGAATAATAGCCATAAAGTTAGAAATTAAAATTACAGATAGTAAAGTATAGTTATAGGCAGATCCTCCAGCTATCGATGTAGCCCAGTTTCCAGGGTCCATGTATCCTACTGCAACAAGATAACCCGGCCCCATAAATGCAAGGAGCTTACGAAAGAAGTTCCCTTTCGCTGGTACTCTCATACTTTTGTACACTTCTCGTAAACTAGGTTCCCTGTTAGGTTTCCTCCATCCTTGATGTGATACACCAGCTGTATCTTGCATGTTTACTGTCTCTAATTCATTCATCACATTTCCCCCTTTTTTAACTTGTTTCAACTTTGTTTCCTAAAGGCAAAATTAAATGTAAAAAAAGACTATGCAAACTATGATTAATCAGTTGCGAACACAAATATATATTGTATGATGATAACAATGTTTTATCAAAACCAACTTTTTTAGCTTAGGATAAAAAAATAAATTATAGATTAATTTTATGTATAAAGGAAAAATAGGTGAACGTAATATGCTTCTTTCATTATAAGTACGACATGAAATATATTTGCTTATTTTTATAAAGATAAAGAGAGGGTTTCTATAAGAAGCTGAAGAAAGTTTACGAATAGGATAAAAAATGACTAGGAGAATACGATGCAAATTACGATCTTATTTATTCCGTTTCAAGTGTTGTTGTTTTTGATTGGCTTTGGATTGGCAATTTGGAAAACAAAAGAGGGGGGGAATTGGATCCTGCCGCTTCCCATACGACTCGTGCTTAGTTTTTCTTTAACTGGAGCAGCATTGTGGCTGTGGTTTCAAAACCTTAGCTCCTCGTATAAACAATGGATTGCGATTGGAATGACTTTATCAACAATTGGCGATTTGTTTATGGCTGGCATGCTTCCTTTTGGAAATCGATTAATAGGTGGAATGATTGCATTTGCTATAGCTCATTGTTTTTATGTAACGGCTTTTTTACATGCAGGTTTTTCTTGGACAGGGGCCATTATAGGCTTTGTTGTTTATGGAAGCTGTTTGCTATTTGGATGGTTATTTTTTATTCGGAATGAGACACAGCCGCCTCTTTTTACAATTGGTGCCTTAGTATATGGCTTATGGGTAGGGGGGATGGCTTGTTTTGCATGCGCACTTTCCTTTGCACGCCAAGGAGTATGGTGGCTTCCAGCAATAGGTGGAGCTTTGTTTGTTGTATCCGATTTCATAATAGGTGTAACCGATATTGGACAACGAAAGATAAAGCATGCAGAGCTATGGATTTGGCTTACATATGTGACTGCACAGATGGCTATCGTATATAGCGGATGAAAGATTAGAAGAAAGGAGGTAGAGATGATTAAAGAAAAGTTAATTGCGAGGGTGATGAGTAGCGGTGTATGTACGATAAAAAAGAATGGCTCAGGTTGGTCTTTTTATTGTGATGGTTTAAAAATAGGGAATTCTTTATTGTTTTTCTTAATATTTTATTAATAAGAGTTTAAGTCATTTTCAAAATGCCAGCTCTTGCATGTAATTGTTCACCCTTCTATAATCATTCCTTCTATTTACAACTATCTAGAGATGTATTGTAATCTGTTTGTAAGATTATCTAACATGTTTTTGGATATGTCTAGCTTTAAAGCTAGATAATATGATGAGGTTTTACATACAACTAGAAAGATAAGATATACAGATTACAATTATGGATTCTATATATTGTGAAAGGAAGACAACGGATGAAACAAATAGATGATAAATCGAAACAAATAGCAGAGAAAATTATTGAATTAGATTTGCTTCGAGATGAGCTTCTAGAAGAGTTAATCGTACTTGCTGGAAACGATGCCTACTATCTATTGCGAACCCTTCAAAATAGTTAATTATGATGTAGAAATCCTATAAATATCTTTACATCTTTTTTCTTTCTATTGTGATATTGTAGAAAAACAGTTCGATTATACATTCGCTATCTCAGTAGGTCTGGTTTATAATAATACAATAGTTATCATATGGAGGAAAGTCATGAAACTATTACTTGTAGAAGACGATAAACCGCTACTAGAAGGTATTGTTACCGTTCTGAAAGAAGAAAACTATGATGTGGAAAGTTGCTTAGATGGTGAGGAAGGTCTCTATTTAGCGAAACAAAATATTTATGATGCCATTATTCTTGATATTATGTTACCTTCTGTTAATGGGCTTACCATTGTAAAGACGTTACGCAACGAAGGAATTCAAACACCGATCTTACTTCTTACTGCAAAGGATAGTGTAGAGGACCGAGTTAGGGGATTGGATGTAGGAGCAGATGATTATCTTGTTAAACCATTTGCTGTACCTGAGTTATTAGCGCGGGTTCGAGTACTATTACGTGCAAAAGGATCCGGAAATGAACAAAAGATTTCCTATGGACCGCTATGGATAAATAAGCAAGAACACGATGGATATGCAGCAAATACAAAATTAAATCTAACCGTGAAAGAATACGAGCTACTTGAATATTTCATATTAAATCAAGAACAGATTTTACCTCGCGACCAAATATTAAATCGCATATGGGGGCTTGAATCAGAGGTTGGATTCGGTGTCGTTGATGTTTATGTCCATCATCTACGTAAAAAGTTGGGCGAGTGTCAACTTGATCATTATATTTGTACAATTCGTGGGATTGGCTTTATGCTAAAAGGAAACGATGATGATGTTTAAGAAAACGAAAATACGTCTTGTCTTATTAAATACAATTGTGCTATTTTTTGTATTTTGTATATTTAGTCTAGTATTATATGGGTACATGAATCATATTGTTATGACAGATGTATCGGATAAGTTAAGGACCATGTGCGACGAAATGCAGCATGAGGGTATCGATAAAGTAATTAGTGAACATGATCAAATGCGAGAATCTGAAAGAAGCATCGGCTATTTACTATGGGGAGCAAATGATCACTATATAAAGGCGATTCCAGAAAAGGCAGTCTTTGCAAATGACCTAGATGATTTGAAACCATCTAAGTATAACAATCAAACTGTTGTGAAACGAGTAATAAATGGTCATACCTATGCAATTCTAAATATCCCAGCATCTACCATAAAAGAAGCAAATGCGGGCACGGTAAAGACTCTTCAGTTAGTATTAAATATTGATACCGAAACAAATATGCTCGGACGGCTATTTTTAATAATCGTAGCTGGCGGGATGATGAGTATTGCAGTATTTGTCCTTGTTGGTATATTTTTAGCAAGACGATCCTTAATTCCTATACAAAAAGCATGGGAGAAACAAACACAGTTTGTAGCAGATGCATCTCATGAACTACGTACACCACTTTCAGTTATACAAACTCATTTAGAGCTACTTTTCCGTCATCCAAAGCATACGATTGAACAGGAGAGTGTTTCCATTTATAAAGTTCTTCAGGAAACAAAACGGGTAAATAAATTAATAGCTGATTTGCTGACACTTGCACGTTCTGATTCGAATGAACTTCAAATAGTACGTGAAAATATTGTAATTGATGAATTTATTAACGTAATCGTGGAGCAATTTAAACCAATTGCAGAGGTTAAAGGTATTACATTACAAGTGAAGATGGAAAATGATCTGCATATTTCAGCAGATAAGGAACGACTTCATCAACTCTTTGTTATTCTCCTTGATAATGCTATAAAATATAACAAAGAAAATGGATCTGTAGATGTAAAAGTAAAAAAAGAAGGGAAGTCTGCTGTCATAACGATTTCAGATACAGGAATTGGTATTGCACCGGATGATCTTGCTCATATTTTTGACAGATTCTATCGTGGAGATAAAAGTCGAAATCGTTCTATAGGCGGAACAGGGTTGGGGTTGTCCATTGCGAAATGGATTGTAGAAGCTCATAATGGAGAAATTAATGCTGAAAGTGAGCCACTTGTAGGCACTAGTATTACCATTAAACTACCTTATTCGAATATATAATAGAAAGCCCGTCTCTTTAGAGACGGGCTTTCTATTATATTCGATTTATATCCTGCAGCATTTGAATCTAGTTAGAAACTCTAAAAAGGAGAGACACTGTAAGTTTCACATTATGAATGTGCTGATACGGTGTGCGGTTGCTTTTTGGTTTTTCTTTGTTTCATTACTTTCCAGGCATTCGCTACTAGCAGGCCAGCTAATAAGAAGGTTAGTCCACCTAAAGTAAAATAGGCAATTACACTACATAAAGCAGTTAGGATGCCGAATTTTACTTGGTCGCTATATTTTGCCGGTGAAGTTGGCGGATCGGTAAGCATGAAAAATGCTAAGAATAGTGCTGAGTTAATGTAAGGAACTCGTAATAGGTCTCCAATTGTATCAATATGGACGATTGATAATAGTAAAATAAAAATAAGGTAAAAGCCTAAAAAGCTGAAAACCAGTGGGAATTTATTTACTTTTTGTGTAACAATGTATCCGGTAATGAGTAAGAAAAGAATGCTCCACCAAGGTAGAAGTGACATTCCTCCCCACCAGCTTTGCGGACTTGCCATTATGATGCCAACGACAAAGAGACCAAACGCTGCTGGGTTAAAAATTGGTTTTTTATTGACGCGAAATAGATGTTTAGAAAGAATGGCAATTGCTGTTGTTAGAACAGTAATCATCCAATTATTCATAGGACTAAGAACGACAGCGACAATAATACCTGTTATTATTCCACCTTCGGGTACTATTATCTTTCGCTTTTGAATCGTTGCTACTGTTAGATCCAAAACAGATGCAGTAATGATTGCAACAATTGTGTTTATGAAACCTGCATGTGCTCCGGAAGAAATTTGTGCAAGTAAGAGTAAAAAAATTAATGATACCAATACGTAATGCTTGGGTGTTTTTATAAAGGAAAGAATAGAATCGTTTTTATGGCGACTTATTCTTGTTTCATTGATGATCACGTATCCATTTGGTGTATTCATATATTTTCGTTTTGCTTGGTTCTCATTAGGAATTTGCTGATTTTCTTTCATAGTAGATGCTCCTTCATTCCTTTTGTCATAACAATTTCTCCATTGGATAAGATCCACATTCCGTCAAGATTCAATTCTTCCAGTAGCATGGCTCCCTTTATACTACCTTGAAGAAATGCTACGGTAGAGAAGGCATCTGCCATCATCGTAAAGGGAGCAATAACAGTACAACTTACTATTCCAGACGGTGATGTTTTCGTATGTGGATCAATGAGATGATTTATATTAGGCTGAATACTACTTTTTCTCTCGTAGCTACCGGACGTACAGATGGCAGCATGGCTTAATCGTACGGAAGCAATTGTGTTTTCTTGATGAAATGGATCTTGAATACCGATTGTCCAAGCTTCATTTTGTTCATTGCTACCGCCAACGTAAATGTCACCGCCAGCATCGATATAATATCCTTCAAATTCCTGCAATTCTTTAGCTGCTAAATCGACTGCTAATCCTTTCGCAATTGCACCTAAATCTAGGGTAAGTTGCTTTGTAAGATCAACGGTCCGTTTTTTTTCATCAAGCTTGACGTCCTGATAATTTACAGGTTCAGAAGAATCGTTTCTTGAAACAGTTGCACCAGTTAAGTAATTTTGATTAAATCCGTAAGCTTCTAAAGTATGACCAATTGTTGGATCAAACATGCCGTTTGTTAATTTCGCAACTTCTAATGAAAAGTGAATAGCCTCAAATAATAAATCGCTCGTAGCAATGGGAGTGCCTACAAAAGAAGAAAGCTTGCTTAACTCACTATTTTCATCAAAACGGTTACATATTTTTTCGACAGTTGCAATGGCTTGAAATGCTTGCTCTATTTTTTGTAACGAACTCGTTTGATTTAAGGAAGTAACAACTTTAATTGTTACAATCGTTCCCATGTAAAGGCGCGTTTTTTTGTAGGTTTTCTTCATCTTTACTCTCCTAATACTTGCGTGATATTAAGCATTCTTTGCTTTTTGTAATGCTTCCGTTACAGCATCTTGAAAGTCATTCGTACTTTTTGTTGCGCCGCTTACTACGTCAACTTGAGCGCTTTGACGGCTAACTACTTCACTAGGTAAATCCTGAATGTATGATTCTGGATAAGAAGTTGTACAATTTGTAATATCAACTGAGGTAATTTTGTCGTTTTGAATTGTTACAGCAACCTCTACAGAACCAATACGATTCGTACCAGTACCTGTATACGTTCCATCTTTATACGTTTTTTTCACAATTGCACTACTTGTTTGACTTGATGAAGCAGGAGTGGTTACTTGAGAAGTGCTGGATTGTGATGTATCTACTGAACGATTTGTTTGTGTACTTTGTGCTTGCGATGAAAGCGTGTTTTGTATTTGTGTCGAAGCTGCTGATTGTGTGGAAACATATCCAGATGTATAAATGATTCCAATCGCCGCTGAACATAATACAATCATTTTATTTCCCATCTTTGCCATATATATAATGACCTCCTGAAAGAGTAACATGTAATTTGATAGATAAATCATAACGAATGTTTTTTAAAAAAACATTAAGATTGAAGAAGAATTAGAGAAAAAATATTATTTTGAATGACAAAAAGAGGTCAAGTGTGTTTGACCTCTTTTTGTCATTCTACCATCCAGGTGGGAATTGTTATGCTTGTAAGTTTTGTGAGGATAGCTTTGAAAGTTCGGTTTTCTTTTTTGAACGAATATCTTTCGTCTCTAATTTTCTTGCAATGATAGATAACGAATAATTTACAGCGAAATACATAAGTGCAATCATAATGAAGGTAGGTATTGTGTAATTAATATTTTGCCCACTAATAATTTGTGCATTATGTGTAAGCTCAGGTAGTGCGATGATAACGGCTAGAGAAGTGTCCTTTAACAGAGAAATAAATTGGCTAACGATAGGAGGTACCATGCGCCGAAGAGCTTGTGGCAGTACAATATGCTGCAATGTTTGGAGATAAGTGAGACCTGAAGATCGTGCTGCTTCTATTTGTCCCTTCTCAATGGATAGTAACCCACTTCGTATGATTTCAGATAACATGGCCGCTTCAAAGATTGTTAGAGCACTAATCGCTGCTACTTTTACATCTAATTTTACTCCAATTTCCGGCAATGCAAAATACGTAAAGAAAATAATAAGTAGAAGAGGGAGATTTCGTATCACTTCAACGATTAGTAATAAAATAGGAGAAACCACTGGAATTTTCATATAACGAAAAATGCCAATGAAACTTCCAATTACAAAGCTAAAAATGATAGAAAAGAAAGCGACTTGTAACGTGATGAGAAAACCGTCGAGTAGAAATTTGACATTGTTTAATTGATACGCACCTAAAAAATCCAAACTGATTCCTCCTCTAGTTGCTTCTTGCTAGTCGCTTCTCCAAAAAAACGACCCCTAAGCTTAACGGAATGGTTAATAGTAAATAAAATATGGCAACGAAAATGTATACATCAAAGGTAACAAAAGATTTTGCTGCAATTAGATCGCCAAAATACATTAAGTCTAAGCCAGCGACAACACCTAATATAGCTGAATTTTTTACAAGATTAATAAATTGGTTACCTAAAGGTGGAATCACAATTTTAATAGCTTGAGGTAATATAATGTAAATCATTGCTTGTGAATAGGAAAGACCTGATGAACGAGCAGCCTCCATTTGGCCTTTAGGAACTGCTAATATACCAGCTCGAATCGTTTCAGCGATAAACGCAGCTGTATAAATAGACAAAGCAATCGTTCCAGAAGCATATCCGGATAGTCGTACTTGCAAGGAAGGCAGTCCAAAGAAGAAAATAAAGGTAATTAGAACGAGCGGAATATTTCGGATAAATTCAACATAGGCCGTTCCAATCCAATTAAGAGGACGAATGGGCGAAATCCGTAATACTGCTAACAATGTACCCAAGATAAAACTTGCTGCCAATGCAATTAGACTTGCTGTAATTGTATTTTTGAATCCTTGTACATACATATCAAAATTATTAGATAAAATGGAGAAATCCATAGACAATTACGACTCCTTTCTGAAAGAAAAGCAAACAGGTGACCCTGTTTGCAATCGATTATTTTTTGGGTTTTTCTCCAATCCATTTTTCATATATCTTATCGTATTCACCGTCGGATTCTATTTTCTTTAAGAATAAATTAACAGAAGCAAGTAAATCTGTTTCTCCTTTTTTCACCGCAATGCCATACGGCTCATCTGTAAAGATGTCACCAACAACGACATAATTAGGATCTTGTTTTTGCATCCCATATAAGATAGAGTTATCAGTCGTTAGGACATCTCCTTGTCCGGATTTTAATGCTGTAAATGCATCGCTATAATTTTCAAATTCAAGAATATTTGCTTCAGGTGCTTTTGCTCGAATATTTTGAGAGGAAGTAGATCCCTTTACTGCTAATACTTTAGTACCCTTTTGAATATCAGCGATTCCTTTAATCTTACTTCCTTTTTTCACAAGAAGAGCTTGCCCAGCTTTAAAATATACATTTGAAAAATCAACTTCCTTTTTTCGATCTTCTGTTATTGTCATAGTTGCGATAATCATATCGATATCACCATTTTTTAACATTGGAATACGTGTTTTAGACGTAACTTCTTTGAATTCGATTTTGTTTTCATCTCCTAGTAGGTCTTTTGCGAGTGCTTTTGCGATATCAATATCAAAGCCTTCTACTTGTCCAGTGGATGTATTTTTAAGACCGAATAAGTTTGTATCATATTTAACACCAACAATAAGCTTGTCTCTTTTTTTAATCGTTTCTATTACATTGGTAGCGGTAGTATTTGTAGACGTTTCTTTTGCTGTTTTTTCTGTATTACTACATCCTACAATTGCAAATAATAAACTTAAAATGATTGTAAACAATAGAAATGGTCTCAATTTCAAGTGAATTCCCCCTTATAATTAGTGATTTAAAACCCGGCTTAGAAATTGTTTCGCCCGTTGTTCACGAGGGTTAGTAAAAAACGAAGCCGGAGTAGTATCCTCCACAATACGACCTTCATCCATGAATAAAATTCGATTGGCAACTTCTTTGGCAAATCCCATTTCATGCGTTACAACGACCATTGTCATCCCTTCGTTTGTTAACGCTTTCATGACGTCTAGCACTTCTCCAATCATTTCGGGATCAAGGGCTGAGGTCGGTTCATCAAATAGCATAAGTTGTGGTTTCATAGCAAGACCTCTTGCTATCGCTACCCGCTGCTGTTGTCCACCTGAGAGCATAGAAGGGTATGTATTTGCTTTATCAGCAATTCCTACTTTTTCTAAGTAGAACATGGCGGTTTCTATCGCCTTAGCTTTTGAAACTTTTAGTACTTTCATAGGTGCTAACGTGATATTTTCGAGTACCGTTTTATGAGGATATAAATTAAAATGCTGAAATACCATCCCAATATTTCGTCGAAGGTTGTTCATGTTTACATGCTTGTCACGGACGTGAATACCATTAATGATGAGCTCTCCATCTGTAATACGTTCGAGACAATTCATGCATCGTAAAAGTGTACTCTTTCCTGAGCCTGATGGACCGATAATTACAACCACTTCACCAGGTTCTATTTGCAATTGAATGTCTTGTAACACATGAAAATCTCCATAATATTTATTAACACGATTGAAGGTAATCAGAATAACTCCTCCTTACAATTTCTGTGAAGCAAAAACAAAATTTATGAATTAATTACAATTTTATACAAATTATATACTCATTTGAAAATATGAGTCAATATAATATTTACAATATTTATACAATTATAGATTTATTTAGATGTTAAAGGTAATGATGTTAGTATGAAAGCACATGAAACATACATAATTAATGAGTTATTAGGAAACAAATTTCTATTTTGGTATTGTATGAATTTCTGAAAAAGGATCATCTGTTTAGTAGGAAGGGTAAGCGTTTGTAGTGATCGTATTTGTTACTCAATAATAAAACGTAAAACGTTGACATGATTAGATTTTAATTCATATAATAAATTTAAATGAACATATGAGTAATTATTCATACGTTGTGATTATGACGGATGAACTTTCTAAATTACCAGTAGCTATGAACACGGAATATTGTCTATTAAATATTGTTTTTGCATTAGGTGTCAAAGGAATCTTTTTACTGTTAGGTGCATTTGGTCTAGCCACGATGTGGGAATCTGTATTTTCAGATGTAGGTGCCACATTGCTCGCTGTTTTAAATGCATTACGAGCGCTGCAAGTGAAAGGACTGGAAGAAGAAATAGAATGATACTAGAATATTGGTAAGGACTCAATATAGAAAGGAGACTCATTATGATTGGCGAAACACTACAAAGCTTTTTTAACCAGCGTCCAAGCAAAGATGAGCATGGTTTTTATTCCTATTATTTGATCGAGATAGACAATCATTATGAATTACGAGAAGGAGTGCTAGAAACTGGACGATCTCTTTCTATTCAATATAATGATGAAAATGAAGTAAAGCTTACTCTCTATTGTGATAAACAGCCTATTACTATGATACAAAGAATTCCGATTAGCAATGTCACGATCATAAATGACGATGATGGAGAAAGTATTCAGTTTGTTCTAGAACGTATGCCGAGTCGTATGATTAAAGTGAATCTAAAACCATATTTGTCTATTGAATTAAGTTTGTATTGGGAAGTATGCGAGGATTGTGAGTAATAGAAGTAAAATCGTTTACAAAAAAGATAAGTACAAATCGTACTTGTCTTTTTTTTAGATGCATCTAATTCTCAATCTTTTTGATTGCAATAAGTGGTAATAGGACAATGCTGACCCAACCAATCAATGGATATAGAATATGTAATAACTGCCCATAGTTAATAAAGCTTATAAGATATGCCACAAGTAGAATAATATATATGAAGCTACTGCTACGCAAGCCTGTTATAGATTGTAATTGTTTTGTCATCCCAAAGATGTTTCCAATAAGGGTAGTGAATACTTCTCCAAAAATAATCAGTACAAAGAAGAAATGAAATACAGAGTTGAATTTTCTCACAACCTCAGCCATTGGGATACTATATTCCTTAAATTGATCGACAGTTAAAATTGCGAATTGACTGCACAATAAGATGAGAAATAATCCAAGTCCACCTAAAATTCCACCCCATTTCATTACTATTTCATCATTTACTTCGTAAGCTAACGGAACGAGAACACTCTGTGCTAAGAAAAGATTCATAGCTACATAAGTAATCGGACTCGTCACCCATTTCATATTCCAGCTTTCATCTGGGACAGCCTGGAGAACAATCTGCCATGTGTCTGAAAGAGTTGTACAATAAAGCCCGATAATAAAAACCATCATAATCGGTACGACAAGGGCATTGATTTCAAATACTCCTTGTAAACCGCGTGATAGTATGACAACACAGGCTATGATGGTGATAAGAATTCCGAATTGACGAGGAAGCCGCAATTGCTCTTCAAATACTGCTCCAGCTCCAGCAAGCATAACACTTGTGACACTCAGCAGAACGAAAAGGAGTAAGGTGTTGATGATATTTCCCGCAATATTACCAAATAAAAATATATTAAATTCCTGTGCTGAGTAGGAACGAATTTTGCAAGCTAGCATCATCATTTTGGTACCGATTGTAATAAATAACAATCCACTTAATAAAATTCCAATGGTTCCATATGTTCCATGAACAGTGAAGAATTCAACGATTTCACGGCCAGTAGCAAAGCCAGCTCCAACGATAGTGCCTATATATGTTGCTGCAACCCGCTTTGTTGTTTTCCATTGTTGCTCGTTCATGTCATCATCCTTTCTCGCTTGTTACATATTTATATGAAGGCTTGTGCAAAAATAGAAGTACTAGAATGAAATCATGGAGTAATTTGAAGGAATTGTGAATTGTAATGAATTATATTGAAAGGAAGTGAATGATTTAACTTGAAATATGAAAGGGCTTTCTGTATGATAAAGCCATGAGGAGGTGCAAAGATGTTAACAGAAGAACGACATCAAATTATTTTAGAACTAGTTAAGAAACAAGGGATTGTGAAGCTAAATGAACTTATAGAAGCAACAGATTCCTCCGAATCTACTATTCGAAGAGATTTGATTCAGCTTGAACAGCAAAACTATGTAAAGCGAGTTCACGGAGGCGTCTCATCATTACATGCAAAAGGAAAAGAACTCAGCATGGACGAAAAAACGTTCAAAAACATTCAAGAGAAAAAACAAATCGGTCAATATGCAGCATCTTTAGTACAAGATGGAGACTGCATTTATTTAGACGCTGGAAGTACAACATTTGAGATGATTCCCTATTTACTTGAAAAAGATATTACAGTGGTTACCAACGGTCTTATGCATATTGAAGCACTGTTTCAAGCCAATATCCGTGCGTATTTAATAGGCGGGATGATGAAAAGAAATACAAGGGCTTTAGTTGGAAGTACAGCTTTAGAGACATTACTTAAATTTCGTTTTGACATATGTTTTCTAGGAACAAATGGGGTACATCCCGTACATGGATTTACAACTCCAGATCCAGAGGAGGCACTATTAAAGAAAACAGCGTTGGAATTGTCAGGTGCAAGCTATGTGCTAGCTGATCCAAGCAAATTTTCAGAAGT
This sequence comes from Ectobacillus polymachus, assembly GCF_048159605.1. NCBI lineage: Bacteria > Bacillati > Bacillota > Bacilli > Caryophanales > Bacillaceae > Ectobacillus > Ectobacillus polymachus. The sequence goes on from NZ_JBLREB010000001.1 coordinate 689,217, forward strand.
TTCTTTTGTTAAAATTGCAGATCTTTCAGCTGCCACCATACTTACCACGAATATAGAGGATGAAGAGCTAGCGCCCTATCGGAATAAACCAACCATAAAGGTAGTGATTGTATGATTTACACGGTGACGTTAAATCCGTCAGTGGATTATGTTATTCATGTTAGCCAATTTGAAGAAAATAAGCTAAATCGAATGAAATCAGAAGCAAAATTTCCTGGTGGCAAAGGAATTAATGTTTCTCGTATATTAAAACGGTTGGATGTGCCAACTAAAGCACTAGGGTTCATTGGCGGGTTTACTGGTGGATTTATTCTAGATGAATTGGAAAAAGAAGAGGTTCAAACGGACTTTGTTACAGTACATGGAGATTCACGGATTAATATTAAATTAAAATCAGTCAAAGAAACGGAAATAAATGGAGAAGGTCCACTTATTACAGAAGAGCAAGCAAATGAATTAGTGGAAAAAATTAATAATATACCTAACGAAAGTTTTCTTGTACTAGCTGGAAGTATCCCAGCTTCTTTACCTAACTCTTTTTATAAACTGCTAACACGAATGTGCAGCAATCGAGGAGTAAAGGTAGCAGTAGATGCAAGTGGAAAGGTACTTCTAGATGTGGTTCAGTACCATCCTTTCTTAATTAAACCGAATCACCATGAATTAGGTGATTTGTTTGACATTACGATTTCATCAGTCAAGGAAGCAGAGAAATACGGAAGAAGGCTTGTAGAAATGGGTGCTGTAAACGTAATTGTTTCAATGGCTGGAGAAGGTGCACTGCTTCTTACAGAAGATGAAAGTTATTATGCCAATGTTCCTAAGGGGAAAGTGGTGAATTCTGTGGGTGCAGGGGATTCCCTGGTTGCTAGCTTTCTTGGAACTTATGTAAAGACAAATGATGTGGTAGAATCATTTCGTTTTGGAGTTGCAGCCGGCAGCGCGACCGCATTTTCATCTGATTTAGCAACGAAAGAAAAAATAGAAGAGCTAGTATCTCAAGTTACAATCCAAACTCTATAGAAATGAGGGGTTAGAATGAAAATTACAGAGTTGCTTCAAATAGATACAATTCTTATAAACCTAAATGCAACATCAAAATTGGAAGTAATTGATGAACTTGTTGATAAGCTTGCGAGTGCTGGGCGATTACAAGATAAAATAAGATTTAAAGAGGAAATTCTAAAGCGTGAAGCACAAAGTACGACGGGTATTGGAGAAGGAATTGCAATTCCACATGCAAAAACGATAGCAGTTAAAACACCTGCTATTTGCTTTGGTAAATCGGAAGCTGGCATCAACTATGATGCATTAGATGGCCAACCTTCTCATCTGTTTTTTATGATTGCCGCGAGTGAAAACGCTAACAATCTGCATTTAGAAACCTTATCCCGCCTTTCAACATTTTTAATGGATGAGACATTTCGTGCTAAGTTACTTTCAGCGAAAACGGCAGAAGATGTGGTTTGTATCATCGATGAAAAAGAAAAACAAGTAGAAGAAAAGCTAGATACAGATACTGAGATGAATTCATTGAAAAAAGTGTTAGCCGTTACAGCCTGTCCTACTGGTATTGCACATACGTATATGGCAGCAGATGCATTAAAATCCAAAGCAAAAGAAATGGGTATTGATATCAAGGTTGAAACCAATGGATCTACTGGTGTTAAAAATAAGTTAACAGATTTAGAAATTCGTAATGCCGTTGCTATCATTGTTGCAGCAGATAAAAAGGTTGATATGGAACGCTTTAAAGGAAAAGTTGTAATCGAAGTACCAGTTTCAGCTGGGATTCGCAAGCCAGAGGAATTACTGCATCGTGCCATTTCTCAAGACGCACCTATTTACAATGGAAATGACGAAAGTAAGAAATTAGAAAAACAAGCAAGTATTGGAATTTACAAGCATCTTATGAATGGCGTATCCAATATGTTACCATTTGTTGTGGGCGGTGGTATTTTAATTGCGCTTGCATTTGCTTTCGGTGGTATACATGCTGAAGGTACAATTGCTTCGACCTTAATGAAAATCGGCGGTGGTACTGGTGCTTTCTTCTTCATTGTACCGGTTTTAGCAGGATTTATTGCAAGTAGTATTGCAGATCGTCCCGGATTTGCACCAGGTATGGTTGGTGGTTACTTAGCAGCTCAAGCCGGAGCAGGCTTTCTAGGTGGTTTAATAGCAGGCTTTCTTGCAGGCTATATCGTAGTGTTATTGAAAAAAGTATTTTCTTTATTGCCTGAACAGTTAGAAGGAATTAAGCCAGTGTTGTTGTATCCATTGTTTGGTATTATGCTTACAGGACTAATTATGATTCTAGTAATTAATGATCCCGTTGTTTTTCTTAATAAATCATTAACAAATTGGTTAAATGGATTAACAGGAACGAATGCAATTTTACTCGGTGTACTTTTAGGTGGTATGATGGCAGTTGATATGGGTGGACCAATCAACAAAGCAGCATTTACGTTTGGTTTAGCTGCTATTGCAGCAAATAATTTCTCACCACATGCAGCAGTTATGGCAGGGGGGATGGTTCCTCCATTAGGTATTGCATTAGCTACGACCTTCTTTAAAGGTAAATTTACATCCGAAGAACGTAAATCAGGTTTTACCAATTATATAATGGGTGCTTCTTTTATTACCGAAGGTGCGATTCCATTTGCAGCAGCAGACCCAGTTCGTGTAATTGTGAGCTGTATCATTGGATCATCTCTAGCTGGAGCGCTTTCAATGGTGTTTGGCATTACGCTGCCAGCGCCTCACGGAGGAATATTCGTTATTCCTCTAGTAAATCATCCATTGCTATATTTATTAGCTATCCTAATTGGATCTGCAGTAACAGCGGTTATTCTTGGAATATGGAAAAAACCAATTAAAGTTTAAGAATGTACTATTGATACAAAAAACGATACCGTAGCGTATCGTTTTTTGTATTTGGAATGATGGAGAGATTATTTCATTCATTTGTATCAATTTTCATACTTTCCCTAATTTTCAAAAATAAATATGATACAATGAAGATAAGAGAGGGGGAGAAATGTCATGTTTCACTTCTTTAAGGAAAAAAATAGAGAAAGAGAGATTACAAAAGACGAACTGGAACAAGCAATTGCGAAATTTCTCGAGCATAATACTCGTGTTACGTATACAGTCCTCGTAAATGATGATTATACTGTTAATTACAATTTATTAAAGCCGTATCTTCCGGCAATTCCAACAAATTCATTTTTAATTACGAGAGAAACCTTAGAAGTGTTTCAGAATACAGAGGAGAATAAACAATTTGTCAAAGAAATCGATTCAGTCCAACGAGCGGTTGATCGATATGTAGTAGAGAAAGAGACCTTTCCTATCATTGAAGGAGATAGGGATCGAAAAATTAGTTCTATAAAGATAAGACCTTATTTAGGTCGTGAACTAACGCGTGATTTATATATTTCAGAAAAACATTATTTAGTTACAAGTAAACCAGATCTTAAATAATAAGAATCAGTCTTTAGTATAAAATAAGGGCTTGCAACGGTAGCAGCCTTTTTCTTTTATAACTAAGAAAGAAAAGTACTTACATAACAATACTATAACGATAAAACTCTTTTATTTTTCTTCTTTTTAATGGAGAAATAATAAAATATACCTCCAATCATCCAATAAGGTTCCCAAAAAAACAATCTCCAAAAAGTAGCGTATTTATCTACTTCAAAGTCTAAAATACCGGCTGCGCTTAAAGATATAGTGATAAAATTAAGTAATCCATATAAAAATAGTAATAGGCCCAAAATCTTTGTTATGAAATAGAGTATCTTTCCTATCCGTAAATTTCTCCAATTAAACAATAGCATCATAAGTATTACTGCTCCCAGCAATTTTATGAATCCCGTAATCCAAACAATTATTATGAAAGATGGCTCCGGATGCAATGCCATTTTATAAATTGCACCCCCTAAAGATCTAACACCAATCATGCCACCCATTGCCCAGTAGAAACTTATGCCAGCAAATAAAATTGTCCATGTAACTCCTAAATACAAACAATATTTATTGGTTTTGGTTTCCATGCAGAAAGCTCCTCCAGTTTAACAAAAACAATTCTATACAAATTATGCCATTTTATAGAAGCTTACATAATAATACAGAATAGAACAAAAGGAAATAAAAAAAGAAAGGCTGTAGCCTTTCTTCTAGGTATTAATGTCGAAATCCTCTTTCATAGTAATTCATATCCGTTAAATCTAAAATGTATTGATAGTTGTCAATGGATAATTGAAGATCTCGTCGTTCTGACTCTGTAATGGCAGGGTTTTCTAATTTTTTTACTAAATCTAGTTTTTGTGTTTCTAATCGATCCTTCATTTCTTGGTAGCTGTATAACTTAGTCATAGTAACAACCCCCTATGGAATAGATTCCTTTTACATCTTTATTATAGTAAATTATGTAACCAATTTATTTCCTAAATTTTGAATATTATTTGAAACGTTTTATTGTAGTACCTTAAATCTCTGGTGTAGAAGGATTTTATTCAGTAGTGTAAACTAATGAAGGATACTTTTCAATTTCATACTGTCATTGGTAGTAAATAGTGAACGCGGTTATTTTGTGAAGAAGAGGCTTATACATGGCTAGGAGTTGAAATCAATATGAATCAAAAAACAAAGATTCCAGTTACGATCCTAACTGGATATTTAGGATCAGGTAAAACAACATTAGTGAATCGTATTCTATCCGAACAATTTGGACAAAAAATAGCAGTTATCGTAAATGAAATCGGCAGTATTGGAATTGACAATGAACTCATTGTACGTTCAGAAGAAGAAGTGGTAACGTTAACGAATGGATGTCTTTGCTGTACAGTAAGAGAGGATTTACTTGTTGTGCTTAAACAACTTGTGAAAAAATGTGAGACGGAACATTTTGAAGGCTTGCTTATCGAAACAACAGGTCTAGCAAATCCAGGGCCTATTATTCAAACTTTCTTTCTAGATCCTATTATTCAACAATCTTTTGAAATTGATGGTGTCGTAACTGTAGTAGATGCATACCATGTGGAACAACACTTTTGTAAAGGGATTGAAGCGAAAGAACAAATTGCGTTTGCAGATACTATCCTATTAAATAAAATAGACTTGGTAACAGATAATCAAGTAAAGAAGATAACATCTTTTATACGTAGCATAAATCCAACAGCAACCATTACTCCTACTATTGATTGTGAAGCAGACATACATTCACTGCTTCACATTTCGACTTTCCGAGTGAAGGATGATTTGCATGTCCATCACCATGAACATAATCATTTGGAAGAAATTGTATCATTCGTTTTACGAGAAGAAAGACCATTAGACTTTGAAAAAATAAACGAATGGATGGCTGCGATTGTTAGTGAACTAGGTGAATATTTATATCGTTATAAAGGAATATTAAATATTCAGCAAACAGATAAGCGAGTTGTGTTTCAAGGTGTCCATACGTTATTTGCTGCAACATATGATCGAAAATGGCGTGATGAGGAAACACGATTGAGTGAAATCGTTTTTATTGGAAAAGGGCTTAATAAAGAATGGTTTGAACAACATTTTCATTCGTGTGTCTTTGAAAAATAATAGATATACATTTTTATCTATAGAAAAATTATCAAAACATAAATTGTAAAAGATTAAGGGTGGTACATATTATACATGACTAATATGTACCACCTTTTACGTTTGATACATCAAACGTGCTCGATTGTTGAATGACTTTATTTTTAGTAAAAAATTTATTGCTCAACTTCCATTATTATGTATAGTCGAATTATCTGAAAGTTATAAGGGGAGATTTTTATTGGAAACTACTATGATTCAGAAGGTCGGACAAATCGGAGTGCCAGTTAAAAATTTAGATAAGGCAATTTATTTTTATAAAGAAAAACTAGGGTTATCACTTCTATTTAATACCGACAGTATGGCATTCTTTGAATGTAATGGGTTGCGTCTCTTTTTAAGCCTTCCAGAAAAAGAGGAATTTGCTCACTCTAGTTCAGTCATTTATTTTCAAGTTGAAAATATTAAAGAGACTTATGAAGACTTCTTAAGGAAGGAAATTGTTTTTATCGATGAACCACATATAGTAGCGAAAATGGGACAAACAGAAACATGGATGACATTCTTTAAAGATACAGAAGGTAATACTCATGCTTTAATGAGTGAAGTACAAACTCAATGATATGAATGAAAGAGATCGTCTAATATCAACGGTCTCTTTCATTCATATAAGTTTTTAGTATATTTCGGTTTACCTTTTGGAAAAAACAATAACCGTTCATAGATTTCGGGTGGGATTTCATATTCATACCGTTGGATGTCTTCCAAGATTTCCTGCAAACTTCAATGCATTTGATATATTTGTGAAAAATACCATCCCTCTTTATGCACTTTCTTTCACCTGTGCTTGTTTGTTAAAGATTCCACTTTTATTATAGATAAATAATGTAATAACATACATCACGACTGTAAAATAAGCAATTCCAAAAAATCCAGTAAATTTTGAAATAACAATTCCACCTATAATTCCTCCTAAGGAAGAACCAGCATACATTGCTGCATTTGCTAGAGAAGAAATCGTGCTTCTTGCTGTTGTTGTTGTACTTTGTAAAGTCGTCATGAAAATAGGAAAAATAAATCCATTTGTTAGCATTACTAAAGTTAGCCCCAATACAGCTAGATTTAGAGAATCTGCAAAAGGTAATACAATGTATATGCCAAGCAAAACATATAAACCTAAAAGTAATGATTTAGAAATCCCAATTTTATTAATTAATTTACTTCCAAAAGTTGTACCAATTAAATTACCAATACCGATAGCGATCATGGCTGTACCTATGCCCGATAAAGAAAGAGCAAAACTTTTTGTAAACCAAGAACCAATAAAATTTAAAACGCAGAAATTTCCTGTTTGAAATGTAAAGTAAGCAACCAAATAAGATAATGCACGCCTATTTTTGAATGCTTCAGAATAAATCGATGAAAATGAAGGTTTTTCCTTGAAGGTTTCCCCATTATTAATGCTTGGCATAACAAATTGTGTAATAAGGACTAAAATGAGGCTAGCTGCTGATATAACGAAAAATGGAGTTTTCCAAGAAATTGCTGCAAGATAACTGCCAATTGGAACCCCTATCAGTTGGGAAACAGAAAGAGCAGCTGACGTGTAGCCCATAACTTTAACTATATCCTTTTTTGGGATAATAACTGGAATTGAGGCCCATATTTGTGGCCCTGCGAAAGAAGCGCTAACCCCGGCAGCAAAACGAAAGAGCAACATTAAGTAAAAATTTGTTGCGAATCCACACAGAAGGGTAGAAATTCCAAAAGCAAGAAATCCCCAAATCAAAACTTTTTTCTTGTCTAGTCCATCTGAAATGGGTCCAGAAATTAATGCGAATAAAAAATAGCCCAAGGCATAAGCACTAACCAGCCACCCAGAAGTACTTGTTGAAATACCGTACATTTCTCTTAATGTAGGAAGTAAAGGAGAGATTAGAAAAGTATCAGTACCTATCACAAACATAATAAGAAAAAAGAGAATTGTATATTTTTTCAATTCATTCACCTCATTAGTTTTTGTTTTATAATTCGATAACAATAAAACTATCGAATTAATAATTATGTAGTTCGACAGTTTTGAAACAATTAGAATATAAATCTTAAACAAACCTAGACCCTATAAAGTGTCTAGGAAGCCGGGAAGGTACTTTTCAAAAGTATCAGTGCGAATGCTTACAAACTTGTTTTGTCCCTCTTTTCTAGTATAGGTCAATCCAGCTTCTTTCAGTGTTTTAAAATGGTAGGACACTGTTGATTTGTTTAACTTAAAATTTTCACCAACCTCTCCGCAACTCATTGCTTCCCCCTTTTTATACAACACACGTATAATTTTTAAACGACCTTCATCGGCAAGTGCTTTCAAAATTTTAACTCTGATTTCGTCTTCGTTTTGTAGTTTTATATTCATGAAACTATGATAACACTCTTGAATAATTTTACAAGTTTTAAATTCATGGTCGTTGTAGACTAATGAAATGAAAAAAAAGTTATTTATCTATTCCTAATATCAAGATAGGGAGGCAAAAGAAACAATCCTAAGGTCATTCTTGTCTAATTTTTCGACTAATAAAATTAAGGTACATTACCTCTTTTGTAAAGATAGGAATAGGGTAGTAGGACGAACATATATTTAAATAGAAGAGTAATAAGGGGGGATTACGATAATAAAACAAAGGGATCGTTTTGGTCTGCTTGTTGGCCTTATTATAATAATTTTATTCTACTTTGTTTACGATTCACACGTTTATTTTCATACAAGCATATCATCTTCGTTTGTTACCTTAGTAAATATTGCTTTTCTTGTATTTGTTCCAATATTATTGATTTGTATTTCATCTTACATGATCGCTTCACACCGCCAACGGAATCAAAATTTTTCTGGAATAAATTTTAACTATGAAAGGCTTTATGTTTATATGAGCGGTATTGTCCTTCTTGGGGTAGCACTTTTTTTATTTGAGTTTTTGGGGAAAAATCAGCAAGTGCCCCTATATGTTTTATACAGTCTTCTAGTTGTTTGTATTTTAATTGGCAGCGGTTCTATTCTAATAAGTTCAGAAAATAAAGATTATTTTATTAAAATGAACAACTCTATTCATTATCTATTCGTTGTAATTTCACTTATCATCATCTTCTTTTATATCGCTTACAATCATCGATCCCCTCTACCTCAAAGCAAAGCAAAAGAGAATAATGTCTTTCAGCTTATGCAAGATGCTGAGGAAACCCCACAAGCTACAGCAGAGCGGCCCAAAAATTATGAACAACAGTTAGAAAATACATTATTACAGGAAAATGAAATACGAGTGGATGATCATAATTACGTTTCTATTATGAATGTAATTGCGCATGATGTAGAAGCTTTTGTAGGAAAACAGATTACATTTATAGGATTTGTACATAAAGAAGCAGGGTTAGATAGAAATCAAGTTGTCATTGTTCGGTATGCTATTCCATGCTGCGGGGATGATGAGTCAGTACTCGGCATGATTACAACTAGTTCTACCACTGCTTCTTTGCAGGAAGGAGATTGGGTACGTGTATCAGGCCAACTTGGAAAAACTATTGTTTCTAGCACGTTACTCCCCTTTGTACAAGCTGAAAAAATGGAAAAAGTAGCTGCTCCCTATACACCGTATGTGTCTGAGACGTATTCGAAATAATATGTACATCCGTCTTTTCATTAGAAGGTTGCTAACTTAATCAAATATTTCATATACTTAAACTCAAATACGAAATAAAAAAAGCATAAAGGATAAATCAATCTGCTGCAGTATTAGAAAAAATTAGTGATTTTAGGGTGTTGACTATAGGAATTTCATCTATAAAACCTTACATGCTAAAAATGAATAAGGAAAGAATGTGATCATCATTGGATATGCAATTTGTTCATCGGATAAGTAAAGCAGTAGAGATAGCTGCTGCATCTCATCAATGGCAGCTACGTAAGGGTAGTGCTCTTCCTTATATTACTCATCCCTACTCTGTAGCAATGCTTTTACTTCAAGCAGGATGCGCTGAAAATGTAGTAATTGCTGGCCTTCTTCATGATACAGTTGAAGATACAGACCTTACCTTGCAGGACATTGCTCGTGAATTTGGAATACAGGTCGCTCAGTTTGTAGAAGAATGCACAGAACCAGAAAAATCAAAATCATGGGAAGAAAGAAAACTACATAGCATTAAGAAAATACAGTACATTTCAAAGGAAAGCTGTATGATTATATGTTGTGACAAGCTTCATAATATTAAATCCACGTCTGAAGAAAGGCTAAAAGTAGGGGAGAAAGTATGGGAACGTTTTAATCGTGGTAAGGAAGAGCAAAAATGGTACTATCGCTCTATGGTTGCAGCTTTAGAAGTACGTATTTCAGACTTTCCCTTATTTCCATTGCTTCAGCAGGCAGTGAATGATGTATTTCAGAGTTAGATTGTAGATAGCAATATAATTGATGGAAATGGAAATAGACGGGATAGTTAAAAACCCGTCTATTTCCTATACACATTTTCTTATGGATTTCGAATGATATAATAAAAGCATAGACAATATGAGGAGAGGTATATATGTTTCAAACTTACTATAAAAGTGAAATTGGCTGGATTGAAATAAAAGGTAGTGAAAGTGCTATTTCATCTATTTTATTTGTCGATACACCTGATAAGGAAGAGACAAATTCTATTTTAGAGGCTTGTAAACAGGAACTAGATGAGTATTTTCGCGGGCTGCGAAGAGAATTTACGATTCCTCTTTCCTCGGCAGGTACCGAATTTCAAAGTACAGTATGGAATGCATTAACAACCATTCCCTACGGAACGGTAGCTTCTTATTCTGATATTGCTACGAAAATTGGAAATCCGAAGGCAGTCCGCGCAATTGGGAATGCAAATAGTAAAAATCCAATTTCCATTATCGTCCCTTGTCATCGGATTATCGGAAAAGACAAAACTCTAGTCGGGTATGCTGGTGGTGTATGGCGAAAGAAATGGCTGCTATCGCATGAAGGTATACAGATTTAATAAAAGGTAAAAACAACAGAGAAACTTTTCTCTGTTGTTTTACTATGGTAATAAAATAAAAAAATATTAATTATTATCATAATTAATATGTCAATATAAATTAGATGATAGGTGATTTGAGTATAGACTTTGGTGGAGATTATTCTTACAAATGGACTTATATTACGAAAAATTAATAAGTAATAGTTAGTTTTGATAAAAGTGTACATCGTAGATAGATGTACACTTCATGTAAATAGAGGAATGAAGGAATCATTTTGTTCAATAGTCTTATTTGTCTTTACCAAGTAAAACCGAAATTACGGAAATTACTTTGTTTCGGTTCTTCAGAAGTCTTTTTTTCTTCATCTATATGCTTAGGTTTCACACATGATTTATGCTTAGGTTTCTCACATGATTTATGCTTCGGCTTTGGAAATTCATTGATAATGCGAACGCGTACTTCTTTTTTGGAGACGTGCGAGCGTTTAGACCGAGAAGAGAATGAAGTAAATTGAGAACGTTTAGAACTGCACGGAAATGATGTAAAATGCGAACGTTTAGAGAAGCAAGAGCAAGAAGTAAAGTGCGAGCGCTTAGAACGATGAGAATGCTTAGAGTGACGAGAATGCTTGAACCGGTGAGAATGCTTAGACCGGCGAGAATGCTTAGACCGGCGAGAATGTTTAGACCGGCGAGAATGCTTAGACCAGCGAGAATGCTTAGATCGGCGAGAATGCTTAGACCGGTGAGAATGCTTAGACCGGCGAGAATGTTTAGACCGGCGAGAATGCTTAGAGCGACAAGAGTGCTTAGAGAAGCAAGAATGCTTAGAGAAGCAAGAACGCTTAGAGAGGAAAGAATGCTTAGAGAAGCAAGAACGCTTAGAGAGGAAAGAATGCTTAGAGAAGCAAGAATGTTTAGAGCGACAAGAGTGCTTAGAGAGGAAAGAATGCTTAGAGCGGTGAGAGTGCTTAGAACGACCAGATTGCTTGTGTTTTGATTTAGTCCATGAAATAGATTTTTTCTTTGAACGGTTAAAGGTAAATGGTTCTTGTTTTAGAAATTTTTCCATCCCTGCTAATTTCACTTTTTTTACCGCGTTTTTTATTTGGTGTTTATCATAGTTCCTCATGTAGAACCCTCCGATTTATGATATTTATCTTTTCTTCCCTATACAATATGTGATAGAAAAACAGGTTGTTGCTATTTTGCAAAAAATAGTTTCTAACCTAAAAAAGATCGCATGAGAGCGATCCATCTCTTTCAATTTTAATTAGTACTATCTAAAAGCTTTTCTTAGTTTTTTTTCTAAAGGATCTATGTTTTGATTTCTTTGTGCAATGAGACTTTTTAGAAGAGTGTTTCTTATGACAAGAACGTTTCTTATGACAAGAACGTTTCTTATGACAAGAACGTTTCTTATGACAAGAACGTTGTGGAAAAAAGGAACGTTTTGTGCAAAAAGATTTTTTTGTCCAGACAAATCTTTTTGTAAAACGAGTACATTTTGTTATTAAAATACACTTTTTCACGTGTGTGCATCTCGTTTTTGGACATGAAGAGCATTTCTTTTTAGAATGAAATTCCATTCCTGGCTCTTGACGTAAAAAATCCCCCATACCTGTAGCAATTACCTCATCTACTGCTTTACGAATATTACGCTTCACTTAAAATTCCCTCCTTATCAATATTGACAAGAATATTGCTTGTCTTTTCTCTTTACAATATGAAAGCGCCTTAAATAATGACATAAGACAAGCGTTTATTTCTCCTAAAATACACAATTACCTAGCGGTCAAGTTAAGGTGTAAATGCATAGAGTAATGTAGATGTTACAGTGAAGGGAAGAGGCTCTATGTTGCCTTCGTATGAGTTATATATTCATCCAAAGTATATTACTGAAATGCGTCATGATATTTGGAATGAGGATGCATTTCCTGCCAAATTCACATATGCACGCCAAAAATATGATATTGATATCGTATATCGGGGCTCACATATTCGGAAATTTGAGAAAAAATCCTATCAAATTATGTTTTATAAGCGAATGTTTCAAGGAACAAAAGAGATTCATATAAATTCAGAATATATTGATCCTTCGTTGATGAGAAATAAACTCTCGCTTGATTTCTTCGCTGATCTTGGTGTACTATCCCCAAGATCAAGGCATGTATGTATTTCGATAAATGGAAAATTTCAAGGGATTTATTTACAACTTGAATCTGTAGATGAAAGGTTTTTAGCTGCACGAAAACTCCCTACAGGTTCAATTTATTACGCAGTAGATGATGATGCGAATTTTTCTCTTATCAGTGAACTAGACAACGATATTAAAACGTCATTATCTTCTGGGTATGAATTGAAATGCGGTGATGAAAAGAGTGAAGAATATGTAAGCGAACTTGTATATCAGATTAATACGATTTCACGTGCGGACTATGAAAAGGAAATTGTAAAGTGGATTGATGTTGATAAATATTTGCGTTGGTTAGCAGGGATTGTATGTACATCCAATTTCGATGGCTTTGTGCATAATTATGCCTTGTATCGAAATAGTGAAACAGGTCTCTTTGAGATTATTCCTTGGGATTATGATGCGACGTGGGGAAGAGATATAAATGGAAAAATATTGGAGTATGATGCCATTCGAATTGAAGGATACAATACATTAAGTGCAAGATTATTAGATATTTCTGCATTTCGCAGGCAATATCGTAATTTGTTAAAGCAGATACTCGAAGAGAAATTTACGGTATCCTACATGAAACCCAAAGTTGAGGAAATGCATACCTTGATTCGTCCCTATGTGCAGAAAGACCCATATATAAAGGATAAATATCATGCATTTGATAAGGAACCAAACGTCATATATTCTTACATTGAAGAGCGAAACGAATTTTTACGAGAACATTTGAAAATGCTGTAGATTGAATGTGAATTTACACTGTTACAAGAAATCCTCATGAACCAAAGAATCATATCATGAGGGTTTCTTGTATTCTGCCAAATCATATATCTATAGATAATTCCTTCTAAGCTACCCTTGGCAAGAACTGTTTTTCATGGAATAATGGTACTTGTGAAAAGTAATAAGAAAATGAGGGGAATAAAATGCTTTCAGGCTTTGTAAATCATATGTTAGATTTCTTTATTAGTATGGGCTATTTTGGAATTGCACTTGCTTTAATGATTGAAATTATTCCGAGTGAAATTGTTCTAGCCTATGCAGGTTTTCTAGTTTTAAATGGTCAAGTCAACTTCGTTGAAGCTGTTATTGCTGGAGTAATCGGAGGAACCATTGCACAACTCTTTTTATATTGGATTGGTTATTATGGTGGTCGTCCATTTGTTGAGAAGTATGGAAAGTACATTTTTATTTCAAAGCATCATTTGGAAGTTGCCGAAAATTGGTTTAATAAATATGGCGTTGGTGTAATTTTCTCAGCACGTTTCATACCAGTCGTACGACATGCTATTTCTATTCCTGCAGGGTTAGCAAAAATGTCTTTTTGGAAATTTACAACGTATACAGTGCTAGCGATTATTCCATGGTCTATTTTATTCATTTCTTTAGGTGAAAAGCTTGGTGCAAACTGGCGTGATATTAAAGAGTATGCAAAACCTTTCACTCCTTATATTGTAGCAGGAGCAATTCTATTTATTGTGTTGTATTTCGGACTTAAGATGTTTAAAAAGAAAAAGAATGCATAAATAAGCTTAGAAGCGGACCGAACCGTTGTCTGTGTAATCGATCAGACAGTTTCGGTCTATTTTTTATTATATGGAAACAGTCTTAAAAGGGTAATGTATGTTCTTTCACAGCTATTTTTTTTGTTGTTACCGTATGTGTTGTTGTATCACAATACAAATTCATAACGATCTCTCCCTTTTTTGTATTATAAAAAGTTTGAATATTCCGGTTATTTTTTCGGAAAAATGGATAATGTCCTTTACATAACAAGAGAAGTTGTACATATGGAGGGGTATATGTGCTTGCGAGTAAACAGGTTGAAGAATTCAATTCAAGAAAAGAGGAATTTATCAAAGGAGTGAAGGCATGCTTACCAACCGTGTTTGGTTATGTAAGTATTGGATTTGCTGCTGGAGTAATTGAAAAAGCGTCTGGATTTACGATCTTAGAAATTGCCTTGCTATCATTGATTTTATATGCGGGTTCTGGACAATTTATAATTGCTGGTATGTACGTAGCTGGGGCACCGGCTTTAGCTATTATCATCACTATTTTTTTTGTTAATATTCGTCACTTAGTGATGAGTGCAGCATTATCTCCGTACTTTAAAAGATTCACCTTTTGGGAAAATACTTCGACTGGTATTTTGTTGACTGATGAAACGTTTAGTGTAGCTGCAAATGAGATGAATAAGAGTAAAGAAGGAAGCTATTACTGGATGCTTGGTTTAAATGTAACTGCTTATATTCATTGGGCCATCGCAAATATTATTGGAGCTTCTCTTGGACAATATGTTTCCAATCCTAAGTCATTAGGACTTGATTTTGCATTAGTAGCGATGTTCATTGGATTATATGTGCTGCAATTTATTTCAAGAAGAAATGTACGAAAAGATGGGATTGTTACAGTAGCAGCGATTGTTATGGTTGTCTTACTGGGTCAATTTATGTCAGGAAATATTGCTGTGTTATTTGCTATTGTTGGATCAGCAACAGTGGGGGTGTATGTTGACAAATGGAAGTAAGATGGAGCGTATTTATTATTATCATTGGATCGGCAATTGTTACAGTTATTCCGCGTGTGTTGCCGCTATTATTTTTAAGTAAGATTACGTTGCCTAAAAGCGTACAAACATGGCTACATTATATACCAACTGCTGTATTAGCTGCTTTACTTGCACAGCAGCTTTTCCTTCAAAAGCAGATTAGCTACAGTGATTGGATTGCAGCTTCTGTTGCATTTGGAGTAGCAATTGTAACGAGAAGTTTATTAATTACCGTTGTGGTAGGTATGGTTGTTGTAATGATTTGTCGTACAATTATCCCGTTTTAACGGGCAGTAAGACCCCCACTTCAAGGCTTAGTAATCGAAGAAGACTAAGTGGGGGATAACTGCCCGTAAAAGTCCGAATTGGCCTTTGCTAACCCTAGGTGGGGGATGAGAGAAAACCCCCACCTAGGGAAGTTTCACTTTATCATGTAAGTAGGTAAAGGAAAAAAGACACTTCAAAGAAGCGTCTTTTTTGTATAGTGTTTGTTTCTTGCATTAGCAGAAGCAGGCTGCTCCAACGATAATTAAGAGGATAAAGAGAACAACAATTAACGCAAATCCACCTTGAAATCCAAATCCACCCATACTATTTCCTCCTTTAAATCATTTACACTATACAATATGTAATGAAGTGAATTTTGACAGTAAAAGGAGGATGGGTATGAGCGGATTTTTTGTTGTTCATCCTAAAAAGAGGGCGTCTTCACGCTATCCTACATGAATTGTCGCGATTATTACTTGATGGGAAGTTTCACTTTATAATCCTTTCACTGCTCCACCATCCACTAAAAATGAATTTCCAGTCATATATGTATTGGCAGCAGAAGCGAGGAATGTTACAACATTCGCAAATTCGCTTGGCTTGCCATAGCGTCCAAGCGGAATGCTAGCTTCGAAGGCTTTCTTCGTTTCTTCAATAGATATGCCAAGCTGTTTACTTTTTATTTGATCAAGTGAAGCCACTCGGTCTGTT
The DNA here is from genome assembly GCF_048159605.1 of Ectobacillus polymachus. Lineage (NCBI taxonomy): Bacteria > Bacillati > Bacillota > Bacilli > Caryophanales > Bacillaceae > Ectobacillus > Ectobacillus polymachus. Next base: position 705,512 of record NZ_JBLREB010000001.1, read on the forward strand.
GCAATACGACCAGGAGCAACGGTATTAATTAATATTCCGTAAGGTGCAAACTCTGATGCTAACGTTTTTGTTAGACCTGTAATTCCTACACGAAATGTGTTAGATAGCAATAGACCAGCAATTGGCTCCTTAACAGAGGAGGAAGCAATGTTAATAATTTTTCCACCATTTTTCTTTAAATAGGGAAGTGTTTCCCGTATGGTACGGATGTAGCCTAGTAAATTTAGCTCAAACGAACCGTACCAATCTTCGTCTGTTAATTGTTCAAATGTACCAGGTTTCGGTCCACCAGCATTATTTATCAAAATATCAATTCCACCATAGGTATCTGCTGTTGCTTGAACAACTTCTTGGATTTGCTCAAGATTCGTAATATCGCAAACCTTGTATTGTACTTTTCCAGTTCCAATTTTACGTAATTCATCTTGTACTGCTGCTAATTTTCCTTCATTTCGACTCGTTATCATGACATTAACACCTTCGCGAACGAATTGTTCTGCGATGGCTTTTCCTAATCCTTGACTAGATGCGAGCACAAGAGCTGTTTTTCCTTCTAATTGTAAGTCCATATGGATCCTCCCTTTTCGAAATCATTTCTTTTTAGTATAACGTAAAATAAGGAGATTTGGGAATTTTCAAACTTTATCCCGTTTTAACGGGCAGTAAGATCCCCACCTCAAGACTCAGAGAAAAGCGAAGAAGATAGGTGGGGGATAACTGTCCGTAAAAGTCCGTATTGGTCGGGCTAACCATCAGTGGGGGATGAAGAAAACCCCCACTGATGGAAGTTTCACTTTATAAACTTGCTATCTATTATTAAAAAAACGATAGAAAAATACGTGCAGGCATTGTTATACTAAGCAAGGTAGCACTATCACTCCATTATTGTAAATGTGTAGTTCTAATTCAAACAGCTTGTACATATCGTTTCATTAAGAGGGTGATGAGACGATGAATAATTATTTTTATGTGAAAAAAATGAGCCTATGGAAAGTGAGCGCACTTCTTTTAGTAGGCATTGTCTGTATTTTTTTATTTACAAGTATACTTGTTACTTCATTTAAGCAAACGAAATCGGTATACATGCATGATTGGTTAAGCGAGCTTTCGATGAATGCCTATATGTATGCATTTGGAACAGAAAATCATTACTTCACACAAGAATACCAGCATTATAATAAAGAATTCTCACTAGCTACTTTTATGTTGTCCAATGTAACGAATATTCGCTTTCATGATGTGAGAAGCTTACTTGGAATAGAATTACCAGGCTTTGCAAAGTATGATACAGAAATATTAATTGCTGGAGAAGGGTCTACATATAATAATCTTCCGATGGAATCCACTGTTCCATTAGAAGAACTGTTACAGGAAAGAAAAGGACAAGGAGTACCGACTCCTGAACCGAAAACGGATCTACCGAAAAATCCAACGCCTCCTTCTCATAACACGAATGGAAAAAAAGTCGTTTTTATTTATCATACACATAGCTGGGAATCATATTTGCCGCTTTTGCAGTTGCCTGCTAGTTCCGATGATAGCAAAGCAACAAGTTCTGTTATGAATATCTCAATCTTTGGCGATCGTTTCAGGCAACAGTTAGAAAATAATGGTATTGGAGCGAGCGATGATAAAAGCGATGTTGGGAAGATGCTCGTATCGAAAGGGCTAAATTCAAACAGTGCGTATAAAATGTCAAGGCAAATTGTGCAGCAGGCAATGACTGGTAACACAGATCTTAAATACTATTTTGATCTTCATCGTGATAGTGCTAGAAGGGACACGACAACGAAGGAACTGAACGGTAAATCCTATGCGAAGCTATATTTTATAGTGGGATCTGGAAATCGAAACTACGAGAAAAATGAGCAGTTTGCAAAGGCTCTTCATGAAATAATAGATAAATCTTATCCAGGTGTCAGTAGAGGAGTCCTTCGAAAAAATAGTAGTACCGGTAATGGTGTATACAATCAAGACTTGTCCGGACAAGCAATGCTAGTGGAAGTAGGCGGAGTTGACAATACGGTAGATGAAGTAAATCGTAGTATTGATATTTTAGCAGAAGCATTCAGCCAATATTATTGGAAAGCTGAAAAGGTGAACGGTCCATAATTGTTTCTTAACCCGTAGAAAGAAGAATTTTAAAGGAATTGAAAGAAATTTGGCGAATAGTGTATTAGAATCATATGAATTGTATGAAATTGTAGAATTCATTTACTGCTTTTGCCTCTTTTATTCACATAAAGATTAGTAGAAAGAGGGTGAAAAAATGGCAGGATGGATGATTTGGTTCATCGTATCAGGCATACTCATAGTCTTCGAGATGTTCACGCTTACCCTTTATATGCTTTGGCTTGGAATCGGTGCATTTGTAGGTGGAATCATTGGGATTTTTGTACCTAATACTTGGGTTCAAATATTTGCTGCTGCCTTGGTTAGTATTACATTGACGTTGTTTACAAAGCCATTATTACGTAGAATCCGATCTGATAAGAAGTATGATGATAGTGTGGAATCCATAATTGGGAAAACAGGCGTTGTTACAAAAGGAATTTCAGAGGACGGCTATGGTATTGTGAAAATCAGTGGTGAAACATGGAGTGCTACTTCCTCAGATTCTATCTCAGTTGGGGAACAAATCATCGTTTTAGAACGTCAAAACACAATCTTAATTGTTAGGAGGGTCTAATCGTGGTAGGCACGATTCTATCTATTTTTTTACTCGTTCTTGTAGTAGTTTTTGCTGCTCTTTCTGTAAAAATCATCCCGCAGCAACAGGTTGGGGTAGTGGAACGTCTTGGTCGTTTTCATCGAACAATGTCTGCTGGTTTAAATATTCTTATTCCAATCATTGATCATGTTCGTATTTACCATGACTTACGTATTCAACAAACAAATGTTCCTCCGCAAAAAGTAATTACGAAGGATAATGTTCAAGTTGAAATAGATACGATTATATTTTTTCAAATTATTGATCCAGAAAGAGCAACATATGGTATTTCGAATTACTCATTAGGTGTTCGTAATGTAACGACGGCTACAATGAGACAAATTCTTGGGAATATGGAACTGGATGAAACATTGTCTGGTCGTGAAAAAATCTCGACTGAAATACGAATTGCGCTAGACGAAGCAACAGAAAAATGGGGGGTTCGTATTGAGCGTGTAGAAGTCGTTGATATTAATCCTCCTAAGGACGTACAAGTGTCCATGGAAAAACAAATGAAGGCAGAACGTAATAAGCGTGCCATAATATTAGAAGCGGAAGCTGCAAAACAAGATATTGTACTCCGTGCTGAAGGGGATAAGCAAAGTAAAATTTTACGTGCAGAAGGAGACAGGGAAGCTCGGATACGTGAAGCTGAGGGGGTTCGCCAAGCTCGAGAATTAGAAGCAATCGGGCAGGCAAAAGCCGTTGAAATCATAGCAATTGCTGAGCAAAAACGAATTCAGCTTTTAACCGAGTCTGGTTTATCAGAAAATGTATTGGCTTATCAATCGTTTGAAGCACTGCAAGAAATAGCGAAAGGGTCAGCTAATAAAATATTTCTTCCAACAAAAGCTGTTGAAACACTTGGTAGTCTCGGGGCAGTTGGGGAAATTTTTAAAGAAAAGAAAAGCGAGTAAAGTACAATTGAGAAGAAGTAAAAAGAAAACACATGTAAATGATACACAAAAAGAAGAAGCGTATTCGCTTCTTCTTTTTGTGTATTGCTTTGCACATTCCTGCCATCACATTTTTATGTTTAGTTCTGGTTTTTTCCGGAAAAACTAGGAAAAGAATCATGAAGGAGGGAATAGCAAGTGGAGCATCCGATTCAAGGGTTAATGAGTGCAGCTATGGAAAATTTAAAGGGAATGGTAGATGTTAACACCATTGTTGGTGAGCCGGTGCAAACAGCTGATGGTGGTGTTGTACTTACCGTATCGAAAGTTGCTTTCGGGTTTGGTGCTGGCGGAAGTGACTATATAGCGGAGGGTACCCAAAATCGTAATGGTGACATCCCTGCCTTTGGCGGTGGAAGTGCAGGAGGGGTATCCATTACACCAATCGCCTTTCTTGTTGTTAATAAAGACGGAGTAAAAATTTTGCACCTTCAAAATACAACACATTTAATGGAAAAGGCTATAGAATTAGCTCCGCAAACACTTGAAAAACTAAAATCCATCCTTAAGAAAAACGAGAATGAAAGTTCAGATGCAAGCATCGATTTGTAAAACGAACCATGCTAAAAAAGAATAGTATTCTCCCATTGCTTCTATTGGATCGTTCTACAAAATCTTGAAAAATCAAGATTTTTAGTAGCGATCCATTTCCTATTTCATGACAAATTGTAGTGAAACAAAGATGATGAATGTTATGTAATTATTTTGTAATAAATATTAATAAAATGTAATGCTAATATGTAGCTGTTTTCGGACGTTTTCCTATGTTTCTGGAAATTTTCATGATAAAATAAATCGTACTACTTAATATTAACATTATACAAAGGTGGCTAGGTGCTTTGGCTGGAGGATCTGACCAAATAAAAGAAATTATTTATATTAATGGTGATCGACGCAATCATTGTTATCTTTCATCTGGCATAACGTTTCAAGAATTTGCGAACAACATCCCATCTCCTCTTCATAACGTACTCTTGTTAAAGCATAATTTTGAATGGACTGATATTAATTATCATACTCTTCTTGAGTATGTCGAGGAAGAAAATATGCCAAAATTGATTACAGCGGAAACGGACCAATATGATGAATATTGTTGGGTCGATTTTGACGATGTGAGCGATTTAGATGAGCTAGAACCGATGGAAATTGCTGAACTTTTATATTTAGCTCATAAAAAAGAACCAATTGAAAAACCATTTTTTCCATTACTAAAAAATAAATTCGTTTATTTATCGCATGAAGACGGATGGTTTAATAAAGTGTATTATCGCAGGCAGCAGGATATGGCAGGCCTTTTAAGTAAGGTCATACCATATAAGCTAGGTTCCTTTGGTAAAAAACGTCGTATGCTTTTCCAGAAAACGAAAATTTATCCTGCCATTACAAAAGAAATCGTACTTCGGTTTCTACCTCTAGCCGAAGATGGATTATTAATTGATTTACATAATAAGGTAGAATCCAAACGGGGATTGGAAATACCATTTTATGTAGTAGGATCTTTTACAAATATGGACGAAATTATGGATGGTTTAGATGAATTGAAAGAGGATGCTCTTGAAAAAGCAGTACTGATCTTTGATAAAAAGGATCAGGAGTGGAGATGGGAAAATGAGTAAAAAACTTGACTGAGTCAAGTTTTTTTCTTTTAAGAGAAGTGAAAGAGGTCTACCGAGTATTATTTGTTGGATTGAAATCGTACGAGACGCTATCATCATATTTTGCCTAAATAGGACTCGTATAGAGTCCTATTTTATTCCCAATTAACGAACAAAAACTGGATATAATAGGCTAAATAGTACTGAAAATGCTGCAAATCCTATTGCTGTAAATGCTAGTGTTCTTGCACCGAATCTGATTGCAAGTAAACCTATTAAGATTGCTAGTATACCGAAAAGAAGAGGATAAATAGCAATCGAAAACAAGGCTATAAATAGTGCTAAATAGCCTGTTATGACCCCCCAATTGATTCCGGAAGATAGTAAATCCTGATTTTCACTACGATTGATATGGAATTGATCAGGTGTAATATCGGTTGCGTATTCTTCATTTATTTCTTTTTCTGTTGAATCTTCCTTTGAATCGTATTGTTTCATTCTAATTCCTCTCTCTCTATTGTTGTTATTACTATACCCATGACTACACAAAAGCATGTCTGGAACGTTTTCCCTCTATCAAAGGAAATAGACGTAGATACGTTGAATATGTATGGATATTACAGAAATGGAGTGATTTTAGGATGAAATCTTTTGATTGGAATGAAGCTGTACAAGAAAAGTGGGATGAACAGGCAACGGAATGGAATGAAAAAAGTAAAGAGATGTGGGAAACGGGAAGTAGGAGTTGTATCCCTTCTTTTTTTCGAAACTATGTAGCAGACGGTGCAACGATTCTAGATTCTGGATGTGGAGATGGTTATGGGTCTCTATATTTTAGTGAAGAGGGATACAATGTGTATGGAGTAGACATTAGTTCACATATGATTGCTTATGCGAATGGCTTTTCTCAAAAACCAAATCTTACTTTTATACAATCTGATATGGCAGCGTTGCCATTTGATGCACAAACATTTGATGCCGTTCTTGCCATTAACTCTCTTGAATGGATTGAACAGCCACTTCTTGTACTTCATGAATGGAAGCGAGTGCTTAAACGGGATGGGTTAGCTTGTGTTGCCATATTAGGACCCACTGCAGCACCGCGTGTGAATAGCTATCGGAGATTGTATAATGAACCTGCAGTATGCAATACGATGATGCCTTGGGAATTTGAAATGTTAGCAAAAGAAAATGGATTTTCCATTATCGATAGTCAAGGTGTATATAAACGTGGTGTAGACGAAGCGCTGCTTCAGGATCTCCCTCATACACTTAAACAAGCGCTGTCATTTATGTGGGTTATGATGTTAAAGTATAACGGTGAGAATTGACATAGTACATTGTAAAGGAAAAGGCCAGTGGGTAGAGCCCACTGGCCTTTCTTTGTTTAAGATAGCAATTTGACTAGTATGTAATTTGAAAATGGGAAACCATAATAAAATGTAAAATAAGATTGGTTTGGTTGAATCGAATGATTAAAAAGTAAAATTAACGAATATTTAACGAACAATTGATGAAAATGTGCGTATTTTCAAAAAAACTGATACAATAGAGCCTAGAATACAAGAGGAGTGAAGCTATATGACAACTGTGTCTTCAGTGAAATCTGATATTGAAATTGCGCAAGAAGCTAAGATGAAACGCATTTATGAAATAGCAGAACAATTAGATATACAGGAAGAGGAGCTAGAACCTTACGGACATTATAAAGCGAAATTATCGCTTAACATATTAAAACGACTGGAAACGAAGCCTGATGGAAAAATCATTTTAGTTACGGCTATCAATCCAACTCCAGCAGGAGAAGGAAAATCCACGGTAACAGTAGGGCTTGGACAGGCGTTACATCAAATTGGCAAAAAAGCAGTCATTGCTTTGCGTGAACCTTCCTTAGGTCCAACAATGGGGATTAAGGGCGGAGCAGCTGGCGGCGGCTACTCACAAGTAGTACCGATGGAGGATATTAATTTACACTTTACAGGTGATATTCATGCTATTACTACTGTGAATAATGCATTAGCTGCTTTACTAGATAATCATCTACAACAAGGTAATGAGCTTGAAATTGATACACGAAAAATTGTATGGAAGCGTTGTGTAGATTTAAACGATCGTGCTCTTCGTAATGTCATCATTGGACTTGGTGGACCGATGCAAGGAGTACCTCGTGAAGAAGGCTTTGATATTACTGTAGCTTCAGAAATCATGGCTGTATTTTGTTTAGCTAAGGACCTTCATGATTTAAAGGAACGTTTGTCGAGAATTGTAATCGCCTATAATATATACAATAAGCCTGTTACGGTAAAAGACCTAGGTGTAGAAGGTGCTCTAGCATTACTTTTAAAGGATGCGATAAAGCCAAATCTTGTGCAAACATTAGAGCATACACCGGCCATTATACATGGAGGACCATTTGCAAACATTGCTCATGGCTGCAATAGTATTCTTGCAACAAAAATGGCTGCTAAGCTTGGAGAATATGTCATAACAGAGGCAGGATTTGGTGCAGATTTAGGAGCTGAAAAGTTTCTTGATATTAAAGCTAGAGCAGCGGGGATTCATCCGGATGCGGTTGTAATTGTAGCGACTATTAGGGCCCTAAAAATGCATGGTGGTGTAAAAAAAGAACAATTACATGAAGAAAACATCGCTGCTCTCGAACTAGGAATTGAAAATTTACATAAGCATATTGAGACGATTCAATCGTTCGGGTTGCCGTTCGTGATTGCCATGAATCGTTTTATAACGGACACGGAGGCAGAGATAGCATGGCTTAAAAACTGGTGCAACCAGCATTGCTATGATATAGCACTCACAGAAGTATGGGAGAAAGGTGGAAAAGGAGGAATTGAACTCGCAGAAAAAGTACTCCATAGTATAGAAGAAAAAGAAAATCACTTTGCACCCCTCTACTCACTCGAGCAGCCGCTAGAAGAAAAAATACGTACCGTTGCTAATGCAGTGTACGGAGCTGATGATGTTCATTTTACAGCGAAAGCAAAGAAACAATTGCAACAATTTACAGAGCAAGGATGGGGCAATTTACCTATCTGTATGGCAAAAACACAATATTCATTATCTGATGATCCAAGTAAACTAGGCCGTCCTGATCATTTCACAATTACTGTACGCGAATTAAAGCCTTCGATTGGAGCAGGCTTTATCGTAGCTCTTACAGGTACAGTACTTACGATGCCTGGTCTTCCTAAACAACCAACTGCGTTAAAAATGAATGTCGACGATAATGGAAAAGCGATAGGATTATTTTGATTTGTTACTCGGTTAAAGGGCTGTATACGGTTTGCTGTATACAGTCCTTTTTATTTTTAAAAAGGTAGTCGTGTAGCATATACATACATCCTATGGTACAATGCATACAGTTTGTTACACTTTGTTTTCGGTACAATAATAATAGGATAGAAAATAGGTCCGAATGAGTAAGAAACATGTAAGGATATAGTAAAAGGAGAAATGAAATGATTGAACAAATGAAACCATTTTTACAAAAAGCTTGGGAAAGTGCAGGCTTTCAAGAAATGACTACGATACAAAAAACAATTATTCCTGCCATCATAGAAGGAAAGGATGTAATGGCAGAATCACCGACAGGTACAGGTAAGACGTTAGCCTATGTATTGCCCCTACTACAAAAGGTTGATGAAACTGCGAAACAGCCGCAAATTATTATTTTGGCACCAACTCGTGAGCTCGTTATGCAAATTCAAAGCGAAGTAACGAAATTTACAAATGGCAGCGGTATTACTTCAGTGAGTTTAATTGGCGGTGCAGATGTCAAACGCCAAATCGAAAAACTAAAAAAGCATCCGCAAATTATTGTCGGCTCACCTGGACGTATACTAGAGTTAATTCGTCAGAAAAAGTTAAAAATGCATGAGGTAAAAGCAATTGTATTTGATGAATATGATCAAATGCTAAAGCAAGATACGAATCTTACGGACATCGTAAAAACAACATTACGTGATAGACAATTAATTTTCGTATCAGCGACAATTCCAACTGCAGCGGAAGAACAAGCAAAGAAAATGGCTAATGAGCTTGAGGTATTTCGTGTTAAGCGAAAAGTGGAAGCAAATGTACAGCATTTATATGTCGTAGTCCCACTTCGTGAAAAGATAGATACTCTTCGCAGAATTCTACATATGGATGGGGTTAAAGCACTAGCATTTTTAAATGATCCATTTCGGTTAAATGAAATGGAACGTAAACTTACCTTTGGAAAAATAGCCGCTGCAGCTCTACATTCTGAAGCAAAATCACAGGAACGCAGGGGAATTATGCAAGCATTCAAGCAAGGTAAGCTTCAAGTTGTGCTAGCGACAGACGTGGCTGCTAGAGGGTTAGATATTGAAGACGTAACCCATGTTATCCACATGGAGGCTCCAACTACGGCTGAACAATATATTCACCGCTCAGGAAGAACAGGTAGAATGGGGAAAAATGGAACGGTTGTGTCCATTATTACAAAGGACCAAGAAAAAGCTCTTCTTCAGCTTGGAAAAAAATTAGCACTCAATTTAAAGCAAGTGGAAGTATACAAAGGTGCTTTCACAGCGCAGCGTCCATCTATAAAATCTACTAACAGCAAAAAGCCTAGATAATTATCTAGGCTTTTGTTGTGGAAAATAATAGTGAAATAAAAAAGAGAGAAAACAAAACTTGTTTTCTCTCTCGTATTAACATATTAGTGTTGTACTCGTTTAGTAAAGGACATTAGCATGTAACCGATTACGCCGCCAATCACAGGAACAAGGATAACATTAGACATAGCAAAATATTTACTTAAAAATAAGGCATTCGTATCAAATAACCATCCGACTACAACAAGTAATGATAAATAAAGTACGAAAAAAAACTCACGATCAGAAAGCATTTCATATTGTGTGTTTTTCATAATAAATTCCTCCTAATAGATTTATAGTCTTTGTCACAATAAATTCGATATTTAGTCACAGAATGTTCATAAATTAATTGTAAAGCTTTTGTTAATTTATGTCTAGATTTTTTTGCCAAATTAGAAGAAGAAAATATTTCGTTATCTTCGACATTGTGTACGGTACACTTTATGATAAAAGTAACAACATAAAATAGGGGGGAAAAACGATGAGCGTGTATGATTTTTCAGTAAAAGCGATTAAAGGGGAAGACAAATCACTTCAGGATTATGAAGGAAAGGTGTTAGTAATCGTTAACGTTGCCAGTAAATGCGGCTTTACTCCACAATATAAAGGCTTACAGGCATTGTATGAAGAATACCAAGAACAAGGTTTAGAAATATTAGGGTTTCCGTGTAACCAATTTTTAGGGCAAGAACCAGGCAATAATGAAGAAATAGCAAGTTTTTGTGAATTAAACTATGGTGTTACGTTCCCGATGTTTGAAAAAATTGAAGTAAACGGTGACGGGGCACATCCTTTATATAAATATTTATGCGAGGAAGTACCAGGAATGCTTGGATTAAAGGCTATAAAATGGAATTTCACAAAATTTTTAGTTGACAAAAAAGGGAATGTTTTAGAAAGATTTTCACCACAAACGACACCAGAAGAGATGAAAACTAAAATTGAGGAATTGTTAAAGTAAATAACGGGTTTATTGATTGAAAATTCTTTATAATCTAATATTTTCGTAAGAATATGAAATGCCTTATAAAGGAGAGTGATTACTGTATGTTAGGTAAATGGATGAATAAGATAAAACAACCTGAATGTAGACATAAATATAATTTTATTAAAGCGCAGGATAGTGAAAACTTTATGACAGGGCAGATGGGGATAGCTTATTTTTATAAGTGTGAAATGTGTGGAAAAGAAAAAATTGAATATAAATATAACAGTGATATCAATAGTGATTTTTGGAATATATAAAAAACTTTTGTTAATATAGCTTTTTGTGCCGCTATTATGTTTTCTTATCTTGAATTTTAGAGATACATAATGTATTAAGGAAAAGTTAAGAAACCTAATCCATAATGTAAGTATTGATAAGGTAGTACCCTCCTTTGATAAGAGACAGTATCGCGATGCTGTCTCTTTTTTTTGTTTATAGAAATTTTCTCCACTGCAAAAACGAATAAGACTTATTTTCATTATATATAAAAGTACCCTATAGGATTGTCTATAAGGTACAGTTTATCTATAAATAAAAAGAGTTTACTTTATTGAAAGTCCTATTATTTCTTGTTGGAAAATTGTTGAATCTCCTGCAATGCTTGTTGCAGGTCGGATTTTGTTGTTAATTCATTGTCAATTTCTATTCCTAATTCGATCATGGTATCAGCAATTTCAGCACTAATTCCTGTTAAAATAGTAGAGCAGCCTAATAATTTAATTCCTTTCACGATTTTAAATAAGTGGTTGACGACGGCTGTATCGACAAACGGTACACCGGAAATATCAATAATTAATTGTTGAGCTTTTATTTCTTTTACGCGGATGAGTGTTTTTTCACGGATTTTTCTCGCTCTGAATGTGTCTACATTACCAACTATTGGAAGTATGCATATTTTATCAGCAAGCGGAATGATGGGAACTGACAACTCGTCCACTGTTTCACGATGACTTTTTAATAATTCCTCTTTATAGTTTACAAAGTAAGCAGTATATGAATCGATATATAAATCAATGATATCATTTACAGATCTTTCTAATGCGAAAAATTCATCGGTTGTCAGGGTGTTGTTCGATTCATTATAAAACGCTCTAATTGCATTCCAAATAATGCCGCGGCTAGACTGAAATAGTTCCCAAGCCAAATGAATAGGGAATTCTGTTTTCGCACTTTTAACGCCTCTTTCCCTTGCTACATCCATAATATCTTCCATTTTTAATTCAATTATATTTTGGGCTACAAGCTTCATAATAGGATTACCGAATTCTGCGAATGCATCCTCATCCCCGTTTTCTCTCAATAAGGATACAAGATAATTTTTACTTTTCTCTAAATATTGAACCCATTCTTTCGTGTAAAAATCTAAATTATCAGATAAAAAATTTGATAGCTCAACTTTTGAATCAACAGTATTTATCATTCCATTCCCTCCTAAAAATGAGTCAGAGTGTTTGATTGTTTTGGAAAATGAAAGTAAGAAAGTGGTTCCTTTTCCTTCCTCACTTGTCACTCGTATTTTGCCATGATTTGTTTGGATTGCATTAAAAACTTGCGCTAAACCCATTCCTTTTCCATCTTCTTTTAAACTAAAGAATGGGGTCCCTAGTAGGCGCAATTTGTTTTTTGGAATACCAATGCCAGTATCAGAAATGTTGAGATGAATATACCTAGCGTCTTCAAATTGCTCAAGAATTAACGTTCCCCCATCGGTCATAGCCTCAATAGCATTTTTGATTAAATTGAATAATGCTTTTTTAATTTGATCCTTTCTGCCGACGATTAGTGCGCTTTCATTTTGAAAGTTCTTATTTACATGTATTTGATAAAGTTGATTTTGAAATAGTAATAATACAGATTCGATCTCGAAGCATAGATTAAAGGTGGTTCGCTGTTCTTGAGCAAATTCAGGCTTTGTTACACTCATTAAATCATTTAAAATATGAATGGCTCGTTCTAATTCACTTTGTGCAATTTGCGAATATTCTTCCTTATAGGATTGTCCCATCAATTGAAGAAATCCTTTTACGGAAGTCAAAGGATTTCGGACCTCATGGGCAATCCCAGCAGCCATTTCACCAATAGATGAAAGTAAATGGTTATTCCAGTTGTTTTGGTCATAGGATGATTGTAAGGAATGGATATTGAACATATATATATGTATTTGCTTGAGTCTTTGCTCCTTAAATGTTCGATGGAATAAAAAAAAGTATGGCTGTGAATCTATATTTACAATAAACTCGTTACTTCTGCCCATGAAGCACTCATGGAGCTTTGTTTTAATTTCCTTGTTTTTTATTCGATGGAAAAGATAGTTGGTCTCATTTTCTTGAGAGAGCAGGAGTCGTTTTCCTTCTTCATTTACTTTTTGAATGGTTCCATTAGGATGGAGTTGAATCAAGCCATATGTGGTATGCCGAGATGTAGCAGATGTTATCAACGTAATGCCCGCCCTTCATTAAGCCATTTTATGGCTCTAACCTTTGTACCTAAGTCTATGCTGCTACTGATTTCAAATTCGTCCATTAAACGTCTCACTCCTGATAAACCCAATCCTAATCCAGTTTTAGAAGGGAATTCTTGATTTAAAACTTGTTCGAGGTTTGGAATGCCTGGACCTTGGTCGATTGCTATTATTTCGACTCCATTGGAAGAAACTGGCTTTATATAAATCTCTCCTTTACCAGCATAAAAAACTATATTTCGAGTTAATTCCATTATTGATACAACTAATTTCGTTTGCTGAATCTTATTCATTCCGCACTCTTCAGCTACTCGTTTTCCAATCGTACTAGCTAGGTATACGTCATCTTCTCGTGCAATAACAATTCTGTACAAATAATCTCCCCTATACCTTTCTTAAATAATAAAATCTGTATTTTTACTGGTATTTTAGCATATTTAGGTAAAAATAGAATGTAATTTTTTCAAAAATATAGATTGTTTATCTTATTTTTGAAAAAAAAAATAATACTAGCTAGTTATAGATAGGTAAGGTATTTTCTATACCATTGAAAATCCCATTATCAGATGTAAATAAAATATAAGTTCTGATTCCTAATATAGTTTGTAAAAAATACTATTTTGGAAATATTTATCTTTTAGCGTGTTTATTAGCTTATTGTAGAAATGGCCATTAAATTATAACAATTTAATTTACATGAAATCTAAAAGTGCCAAAACCCTTATATAACAAGGACTTAGGCACTTCCACAGTTTGTATGCATGACAAAATGAACTGTTTTAAAAGTGTTCATTCTTTTCCCATGACTCCACAATATAATGAGCAGTTTGAGGATCGATTCCTTTTCCAAGTAAGTATGCAATGGCTGCTACTTCTGTCATTGCATGATGGACAGAAGTATGCTGTGCTTCTTTTAATCCATATTGCACCCATGGCGCTACGCTTTGCAAAACAGGGGCTTTCCAAGATTGATAATGGGTTCCTACGGCTTGCTGAGCATGTTGATGCGACGGTTCAGTTGGAACTTGTCGTGGATATAGTGGATAGGGTTGATAGGATTGAACTGGATATTGCTGAGTGAAGCGAGGATCAGCATAGTAATTAGGTTGATGTTGCATGATTCATTCCTCCTTTTTATGAGATACCTTATAGTATGGGCGGACGAGAAATGGTGTGACTCCGATCTTGTTCGTGGTAGTATAATAGAAATGGGTGAAGAAATTGAATACGATCATAAACGAGGGCGATTCACTTTGTGAAGGATGCCTTGCAGGGTGATGCGAGTGGCCATGACTGGTATCATATAGAACGTGTACATAGATTAGCAAAGAGGATATGCGAAAGAGAAGGGGGCAACCTGTTTATCATACTTTTACGAAAAGTTATTCAAATTTAAAAAGTCTCTTGAATACAAAGACAGCGAAAGAAATGGCAAATGAGCGCCATACGTATATAGTGCAGTTTGTTGAACAATTTATGAAAGAGTGGAATGTAGAAATATGAAAATGTTACAAGTAGAACATCTGGCAAAGTCCTACGGAATAAAACCGTTATTTACGGATATAACTTTTAGTATTGCAGAAGGACAACGAATAGGTGTAATTGGTGTTAATGGAACTGGAAAATCAACCTTGCTTAAAATATTAGCAGGCATTGAACAAGCTGATAATGGAAATATCAGTCATACAAGGGATTATACGATCAGCTATTTGGCGCAGCAGCCTGACTTCAATGGAGATCTTACCGTATTAGAGCAAGTATTCTATGGGGATTCACCACTCATTCGCCTACTTCGCGAATATGAAATGGTACTATTGCAATTAGAAAGTGATCCAACAAATGAAGATGTGCAGCAATTATTGTTTTCTATTCAGCAACGAATGGATGCTATGAATGCCTGGGAAGCAAATGCAAATGCAAAGGCTTTGTTAACTAAGTTAGGAATTACAGATTTCACATCGAAGGTTGGTACACTTTCTGGCGGTCAGAAAAAACGTATTGCTATGGCGCAATCACTCATCCAAACACCAGATTTACTTATATTAGATGAGCCTACGAACCATCTTGATCATGAGACGGTGGAATGGTTAGAAGAATATTTATCCCGTTATATGGGTTCCTTACTTCTTGTAACGCATGATCGTTATTTTCTAGATCGCGTAACAAACCGTATATTTGAACTAGATCATGGTAATTTATATAGCTATGAAGGGAATTACGCAGCTTTTTTAGAAGCAAAGGCAGTACGTGAGGAGACAGAAATTGCAAGAGAACAGAAAAATCAAAATTTGTACCGTAGAGAACTGGCATGGATTCGTCGCGGTGCCCAGGCTCGTTCCACAAAACAAAAGGCTCGTATTCAGCGTTTTGAAGAGCTAGCAAAAAGAGAAGGACCAAACATAAAACAACAAGTGGATATTTCTATTAGTGGAAGCCGACTTGGTAAAAAAGTAATTGAACTTAAAGAAGCAACGAAAATGTTTGACGATAAGCTCGTACTGGATCATTTTAGTACCATAATAAAGCCGGGAGATCGCACTGGGATTATTGGTCGAAATGGTAGCGGAAAATCAACACTTTTAAACTTATTTGCACGAAAACTTCAGCCTGATAGCGGTGAAGTTGAAATTGGGCAAACTGTCAAGATTGCCTACTATACGCAAGAAAATGAGCATATGAATGAAAATGAGCGAATGCTTGATTATATTAAAGAAGTAGCTGAGGTTATCCATACAACCGATGGTAAGATTCTTAGTGCTTCGCAAATGCTGGAACGGTTTCTATTTATACCGAGTTCCCATGGTACTCCTCTTGGTAAACTATCAGGTGGAGAGAAACGAAGACTATATCTTCTTCGCCTTTTAATGGGTGAACCAAATGTTCTCTTACTTGATGAACCGACCAATGATTTAGATACGCAAACATTAACGGTCTTAGAAGACTATTTAGATGATTTTCCAGGTGTTGTGATTACAGTTTCGCATGATCGTTACTTTCTTGATAAGGTCGTTGATCAATTATTCGTTTTTGAAGGAAACGGCAATGTGCAATTGTATTTCGGAAGTTATTCTGATTATCTGGTGCAAAAGAAAGAAAAGGATCTAGTGGTAAAGGAAGAAACAAAGGAAAAGAAAGTTGTCGTTGAACAACCGAAACAAAGAAAGCGCAAGCTCTCCTATCATGAGCAGCGCGAATGGGATACAATTGAAGATAAAATTGCAGAGTTAGAGGCTAAATTAGAAGAAATTGCAGGACAATTAGAAGCGGTTGGATCGGATTTTGAACGAGCGCAGCAGTTATCATTAGAGCAGAAAGAAACAGAGGAAGAACTAGAAGTAGCTATTGAACGATGGAGCGAGCTTTCAGAAATAGTGGAGAGTATGAAGTAAATCTGTAAGCGGTAGGTAGATTCATCTATTGAACTGTAAGGGAAAAGCAATTACACTTAAAATAGCAACCTTTTTAGGAGGGAATTGGATGAGAACAAACAATCCGATGTTAAGAGAAGATACCCTTAGAAATGCCCCAGCCAGCAATGGTGTAATGACGATTCAGGGTGCAGTAGGAAAGACCTTTATCATGCTAATTTTATTAGTAGCTACTTCTTTGTATTCGTATGTGCAAGTTTTGATGAATAAAATGAATCCTTCTGTTTTAATGGGAGCGTTGATCATAGCTGCAATTGTAGCTATTGTTACAACCTTTGTTCCTAAGATATCGCCGGTAACAGCTCCCATATACGCAGCTGTAGAAGGTATTGTACTTGGATCCATTTCAGCAATGTATACAATTCACTTCGGTAATACGCTTGTACTGCAAGCAGTGCTATTAACGATATCCATCTTGTTTGCAATGCTCATTCTCTATGCGACTCGTATTATCCGAGTATCAGACAAATTTAGAATGGGAGTTATTTCAGCAACGCTTGGAGTTGCAATTATGTATCTTGGTGTTGCGATTCTCCATTTGTTCGGGATTCAAGTTCCTTTCTTGCATGCTGGTGGCACGATTGCAATTATTATTAGTGCAGTAATTATTGTAATTGCTTCACTAAATCTTATACTTGATTTTGACTTTATCGAAAGCGGTGCAAGTAAACATGCTCCTAAGTATATGGAATGGTATGGGGCACTCGGTTTAATGCTTACGATTGTTTGGCTTTACTTTGAAATTCTTCGTTTTATTTCGTACTTTACTCGAAATAATTAATTTTTTTTAGAAAAAAGAAAATGAATAGACCGCCGTTCTGAATATCAGGAGGCGGTCTATTTGTTTTATTAAATATTAAAATGGTTGATTGAAAGCATTCGTAGTATACTTATTGTTAAAATATATTGAATATTCGATTTTTTAGAAATGGAGGAAGCAGAAAAATGATTGTTTCTCTCGAACATGTATCTTGGAGAAGAGAAAATAAATTGGTTTTGAACGATGTTTCTTGGAATATACAGTCTGGGGAGCATTGGTGTTTAGTAGGGTTAAATGGGTCCGGTAAAACCACCTTGCTTCAAATAATCAATGGATATATATGGCCGTCAGAAGGTAAAGTGAAGGTGTTTGATTTTACTTATGGAAAAGTCAAGCTTGCAGAGGTTCGGAAGCGGATTGGCTGGGTTAGTACAGCACTGCAGCAAAGGTTTCATGGAGATGAGATGACGGAAGAAATTGTGCTAAGTGGTGTTTTTTCGACTATTGGCTTACATGAAGAGGTGCAAGACGTGGACTTACATAAAGCGGTAGGCCTCTTACAATCTATGCACTGCGAGGCGCTAATTGGAAGAGAATTTGCAACCTTATCACAAGGGGAGCAGCAAAAAATACTTATTGCTAGAGCACTTATGGCATCCCCTGAACTTCTAATATTGGACGAGCCGTGTACAGGGCTTGACGTGCTCGCACGAGAGCAGGTGCTAGCAATGATTCAAATGATTGCTAGGCAACCGGATGCGCCAACACTTATATATGTTACGCATCATATTGAGGAAGTTCTTCCTTGCTTTACGAATACCCTTTTATTAAAGGAAGGAGAAGTATATGCATCTGGAAAAACAGAGGATTGCTTAACGACAGCTACATTATCTGCATTCTATGAAGTGCCAATTGAAGTGGTACAGCAGAGAGATCGAAAGTGGCTCATGCTTCAAAATAAGTGAAAAATGGAGCTACTATAATCCCTATTAAGTCAGCTCTTATTCTTTCCTGCATAACGAAAAATTTATAAATTCTACTAAGAACAATAGGGAGTCTTCTGTAAATATACGAAGATTCCCTATTGTTCTTAGTTATTTTCCATATTTTTCATTCTATCTATCCGCCAAGTACAATAAACAAAACAAAGATAGGTGGGGATGAGATGATAAATCGTGTTGTTTTAATTGGCAGGCTAACTCGTGATCCAGAATTATTATATTCCAAGCAAGGGTTAGCATACGCTAAAATACGAATTGCTGTGAATCGTAATTTTAAAAATGGTAATGGGGAACAAGAGACAGATTTTATTGATTGTACCGTTTGGCGTAAATCTGCTGAAACGATTACACAATACTGTGCGAAAGGCTCCTTAATAGGAATTACTGGACGTATTCAAACGAGCAGCTATGAAAACAAGGAAGGAAAACGTGTATACGGAACGAATGTTTCTGCTGAGAATGTGACGTTTCTTGAACGTAAAAAAGAAAATGCTGAAAATGCGTCTTTGTAGTATGTATGTTTTATCTCATGCTAAACTATAAAAAACGTTACATAAGGGGAGAGAATTTTGAAGATTAAAGCGATTGAACCTACTCCGAGCCCAAATACAATGAAAGTACTCTTGGATGAAGAACTTTCATTTGGAGCACGTAATAACTATAATATAGAAAATGTAAACACTGCTCCTAAGGAAATCCAGAGTATTCTTGCGATAGAGGGAGTGAAAGGAGTATATCATGTTGCCGATTTTCTAGCCGTTGAACGCAATGCAAAATACGATTGGAAGCCTATTTTGCAAAATGTTCGCGCCGTTTTTGGTGAAGCAGATGCTACCGAGGCAAAGAAAGAGGCAAAATTGTCTCACTATGGGGAAGTGAAGGTATTCGTGCAAGTATTGTATGACATCCCTATGCAAGTGAAACTAACTGACGGTGAAAAGGATCAACGCTACGGACTTCCAGATTATTTTAAAGCATCGATTATGAAGCTGCAATTTGCAACGCCAAATGTTGTGAAGGAGAGAAAATGGGTCGAACAGGGAACGCGGTATGGAGAATTTGATGAAATCGGCCAAGAGGTTGTAGATGAACTCACTGCTGCTTTTTCTAAAGAACGTGTAGAATTGCGGATTCAAGAATTACTAGACCAGCCAGATAACAAAGAGCTTGTGTTAAAGAGAAGAGATCCTTATCATGTAACATTAGAAATGATGGAGGATCCGGATTGGAAGAAGCGCTATGCGGCATTAGAACAAATGAATCCGAGTGAAGAAGACATTCCTGTTCTGGAGAAGGCACTTCTGGATACAAAAGTATCCATTCGCAGACTAGCGACTGCATATCTAGGTATGATTAAAGGGAAACAAGTGTTACCCTTGCTCTTGCAAGCATTACAAGATAAAGCGGTTAGCGTTCGTCGTACAGCTGGTGATTGCTTATCTGATATTGGTGATAAAGCAGCTATCCCAGCCATGATTGCTGCTTTAGAAGATTCCAGTAAACTCGTTCGCTGGCGCGCAGCGATGTTTTTATTTGAAGAAGGGGATGAAACAGCATTGCCAGCGTTAAAGCTTGCAGAGCACGACACGGAATTTGAAGTGGTCATGCAAGCTAAACTTGCAATTGAACGGATAGAAGGCGGTGAAGAAGCAAAAGGTTCCGTTTGGAAACAGATGACGGAATTACGCCGCAGTAAGTAAAAAGAAGTACCTTATAATTTTCAAATACTATGCATCATGATAAGATGAATCATGATGATGTATAAAGGAGAATGAAATAATGAATGCTTACGAAGAATATATGAAACAGATGGTTATTCCAATGCGACAAGAACTTGTTGATGCTGGCTTTGAAGAGCTTACTTCAGCAGAATCGGTAGAAAATTATATGGAAGCTGCAACAGGTACGACTCTTATTGTTGTAAATTCTGTTTGTGGTTGTGCAGCAGGACTTGCTCGTCCAGCCGTAGCTGAAGCATTGCGTGCAGAGGATAAACGACCGCAGCATCTTGTAACTGTGTTTGCAGGACAAGATAAAGAGGCAACTGCAAAAATGAGAGAATATTTTGGGGAAATTCCACCTTCTTCTCCGTCTATTGCATTAGTGAATGGAAAAGAGGTCGTTCATTTTATCCATCGCCATGAAATTGAAGGAAATAGCTTAGAAGGTATTAAAGAAAATTTACAAAACGCTTTTGAACAACATTGCTAGGATTTGCAATTGTAAGCCCCTGCTTGCCACAAGCAGGGGCTTTGTTAGCATAATAGGAAATGAACTAAGGATGCTCTTGAGGTGAGAGAATGATTGTTACAACAGCTGGAAGAACAACGGCAGAAATGATTGTATCTGCAAAACAAGTTGCTGAAGAATTACAATGCCGCTTTGAAAAGAGGAAAGAATATTCTATCGTAAATATCGCACAAACATTTCAAGACGATGTGCTTGTTGTTGGAAAAAATCGGTTGGAAATCTATTTTAGAAATGGAGGAGAATCGTTCTTTTTTCATCCGAATTCCGCCAGCTTTCGAATGAAACGACTCCTTCGAGGGGAGAACGATCCTTTTTTAGAAGCAGCGAAGTTAGAGACTGGAATGAGCATGCTAGATTGCACATTGGGACTTGCTTCGGATAGCATTCTTGCTAGCTACGCTGTCGGAGAGAAGGGAATTGTAACAGGAATCGAAGGAAACCAATGGATTGCCTACCTTGTAAAAGCCGGGCTGCAAAAGTGGAAGAGTGATCTAGAGGAAATGAATGAGGCGATGCGCCGGATTTCGGTGATATATAGTGAACATCTCGCGTATTTAAAACAATGTCATGATCAATCGTTTGATGTTGTCTATTTGGATCCGATGTTTGAACAAACGGTAATACAATCAGATGGAATACGTGGACTTAAACAGTTCGCGTTATACGAAGATATCGGGAAAGAAACGATAAAAGAGGCGCTGCGCGTGGCTAACAAACGGGTTATATTAAAGGATCATTTTCGCAGTACTCGTTTTGAAACATATGGTTTTACGGTGTATCGCCGTAAAAGTGCAAGTTTTCATTTTGGTGTCTTGGAAAAATAATGAATCCTGCTATGTAAGGGCAGGAAGATCTCTGCTTCAAGGTAGTATACAAAATAATCGGTGGGGGAGAAACCCCCACTACTTTTGAAAAAAGGCTATACATTAAATTTTCCTTCATGAAAATCTGTAAATGCTTGTCTAATTTCCTCTTCTGTATTCATCACAAATGGTCCATAAGCAACAATAGGTTCATGAATAGGAGCGCCTGCATAAAGTAGCACTCGTAGTTTCTCTTTGGCACGGATTGTTATCTCACTACTATCCGAATCATCTGCAGAGCCAAGTAAAAGTGCTTGATTTTTTTTACCTTCCGTATTGTTGATACCAAAATAACCGCTGCCTTCCAGTACATAGATGAACCCTTTGTAATGGCCTGGTAAATCTTGCTTTACTGCAAATCCTGGTTCCACCTGAATTTCTACCATTGTTATCGGAGTGTGGTTCCATGTTTTTGATGAAATTCCAGCAGACGATCCAGAAAAAATACGAATGACGGCACCATTTTCTTGTCGAACCGGCATGTCCGCAGCACGAAGATTTTGATAGCGTGGTTCTACCATCTTTTTTGAACGAGGTAGATTGATCCATAATTGCAGGCTATGAACCGTATTTCCAACAGCTGTAGTTTCTTTATGAATGACTCCCCGCCCAGCAGTCATCCATTGTGCATCTCCTGGATGTAATGTATCTTTCCCTCCATGATTATCATCGTGTTCAAGAGACCCTTCTATTACGTATGTTACCGTTTCAATTCCCCGATGTGGATGAAAATCAAATACTCCATTGCCAAACCAATCTTCTGCAAGCAACAAAAAAGGATCAAATTCCTTCATGCTTTCAGGTGGTATAATATGCCCTGCTTTGTGTATAGGGCTATGTTGAACGTAATCAATATCCCATACATATTCAATATTTCTTTCTTTCATGTAGTACTCCTCCAGTAATGTAATCATTCCATCATCTACTATATATACACATCTAGTAGTTAAACTAAAATAAGTATAGTAAATATATATTAAAAAGTAAAATGAGTAATATATATTTATATTTTTAAATTAATATAGATATATATTCCAAAAACACTGTAAATTAGGTTAAAATAATATTAATTTATGTAAAAAGGGGATTCTATTATGGCAAAAGACCGTCTTGCAAAAACAGATTTAACCAAAAAAATCGAATCAAAGCAAAAATATATTAAGAAGCTTGAAAAATATCAAATGCGTTTACTAGCTTTGCAGCAGATTTTACGAAAAGAAAAAATCGCTGTTATTTTGGCAATGGAAGGATGGGATGCTGCTGGAAAGGGTGGAGCAATTAAACGAATTACCGAGCATCTTGATCCGCGTGGACTGCAAGTTAATCCAATCGGCGCGCCTGCCCCCCATGAAAAACGTTATCATTATATGCAACGATTCTGGCGGAAAATCCCGCAATATGGACAAATTACTATTTTCGACCGCTCTTGGTATGGTCGTGTATTGGTTGAACGCGTAGAGGGTTTCGCTACAAAGGAAGAGTGGACCAGAGCATACGATGAAATCAATGATTTTGAAAAACTATTAACAGATGATCATTATATAGTATCTAAGTTTTTCTATCATATTAGCAAAGATGTACAGCTAGAGCGATTTAAAGACAGAGAGAAAAATCCTCTTAAGCAATGGAAAATTACAGATGAAGATTGGCGCAATCGTGAAAAATGGGATGAATATGCCCTGGCAATGGAAGATATGTTTGCAAAAACAGATAAACCGAATGCTAGATGGAATATTATACCTAGCAACGATAAAATGTTTGCACGTTTGAAAACATTGAAAATAATTATTTCTTTAATTGAAGACTATTTCTTAGAACATGATATAGAATTGCCATCCTATTATCAGGAAATGAAAGAAGAAAAGCAAGAGGAATGCGAACAAATGAAAGATATGACTAGTAAAACTTGTATAGAATGAATCCTATACGAGCATGGAACTGAACACAGTTAGTTTCATGCTCGTATAGGATTTGTCTCATCTTTTCATATATTATTAGTTAGGAGTGACCATTGTGAGCATAGAGGTAATTGCCGAACGATTTAAAGTATTTGCGAAAAGAGAGTGTAAGGGCTCAAGTGAGTTATATGAATTTTTATCTAAAAAAATATCTGAAGATAATGAATTGTTAGAATTATCATCTTGTGCTAAGGAAGGACAACCCATACCTAATCTATTCTTAGGAGCTATTCATTATCTCTTATTGAAAGGAACCAATCATGAACTAAAAGAATACTATCCAAGTTTAGTAGTGTATCCAAGAGATATTCATCATGCAATCCTTCCTTTTAAAGATTTTTGTAATATGTATAGAAATGAGATTATTTCCATTCTTACAACAAAATTGGTTCAAACGAACGAAGTAAGCCGATGTGGATATCTATATCCTAGCTTTTCCTACATATATAGTAAGGTTAAAAAACCATTGGCATTAATTGAGATTGGAACGAGCGCAGGACTTCAACTACTTTGGGATAAATACAACTATTCTTACGATTCTCATGAAGTTTTTGAAAATATCAAATCAAATCTGTTCATTCAATCAGAAGTAAGAGGTAACAACAAGCCGCATTTTCTTCAGCCTTTTCCTCCTGTCACTTCTCGATACGGCATAGATTTACATACAGTTGACGTTGCAAATCCTGATGATTCGCTTTGGTTACAAGCACTTATTTGGCCTGAGCATAAAGAAAGAAGAGAACGATTTAAACAAGCAGTTGCATGTATGAATCAGTACTCGGATCAAGTGCATTTAATTGAGGGAGATGGTGTGATGTTATTACCTCAAATTGTTCAGCAAATTCCTCAAGATTCGGCTGTATGTATCTATCATACTCATGTGGCGAACCAAATTCCTGATAAAGTAAAGCATAGCTTAACGGAGCATGTAAGAAAAATAGGAAGCTTACGGGATACATTTCATTTATATAATAATATGTGGGATCGAGATCTTCATTTGGATTCTATAATCGATGGCATCGAATATAATGAAAGAATTGGTGAAACAGACGGCCACGGTAGATGGTTTACGTGGGAGCCTTCAGAAACTGTATAAAATTAAGAGGTTAGAACCGGCTCAAAAAGGAAGCAATTATTCCCTTTTGAGTCAGCCATCTGCATGAATCGCCATTTATAAAATTTCACGTATCGTATTAAAAATAGAATTTAAATTCTCAAGAAACTTATAATGAATGGTATAATTTGCATGAGTAGATACAATGGAGGGATTACCATGACCAAGCTAAATCCGTTTATCATTGCTACAATGTTTATTAATACATGTACGATGGGGATGTATGCTTATCGAAATTTTTCTGCATTTAACATCGAGGTAGCAATTACGTTTACAATCCTGTCTATTATGTTTTTCTGTTTCGGTGTGTATGGGGTAATTCGAAATTGTCAAAGTAAGACCGAATAAGTATCAATTATGATAAAAGCTATTTATATAGTTAGTTGTCTATTACATTCAAATGTAGAATATAGAATTTAGAGGTGTAGCTTATGGGATATATTATGGATTTACGAGAGAAGCTTGGAAGCAGACCCATTATAATGACAGCAGCATGTGTCATCATTTTGGATGAGGAAGGACGATTATTGCTTCAGCATCGAACGGATAACGACTGTTGGGGATTGCCAGGTGGAGCCACGGAGCTTGGTGAACGGTTAGAGGAAACAGCAAAGCGAGAGTTGTTTGAAGAAACAGGACTAATAGCAGACTCCTTGCAATTATTTGATGTTTTTTCAGGTCCTGAATTGTATCATCAATATCCGAATGGTGATGAAGTTTATGTAGTTGCTGCCGCTTATTTTTGCCATCAATATCATGGAGTGATGCAAGCGGATGAGGAAGAAACAAAGGAGCTTGAGTTTTTCTTCTTAGATGAATTGCCTGATCAACTGCAACCACCTGATGTTACTATTTTTAGAGCATTACGCCAAAAGATGAACACGATTCTTACAAAAGTAAATAAATAGAAGAATAAACTGCAAAAAACGAGATGCTTAAAATAATAGCATCTCGTTTTTTTAGTAAGAATTATATTTATATATTTTACAAATATATACTAATTTTACATATGATTAATTGTTATGTATCATAATGGTAGAAAACGAATGTTGTAGAAATAAGAGGGAAAGAGGGAGAAATGTGATTGAAGTAAAACAGCTAAAGCATTCATTCCATATTGGTAGAATGGAAGCGAAGCAGACTGTACAAGTTCTGGATAATATTTCTTTTAGCGCTCAGCAGGGCGAGATTCTTTCGATTGTAGGGAGAAGCGGATCAGGGAAGTCTACTTTATTACATTTGCTATCTGGTTTTATTTCACCAGATTCTGGTTCGATTCTCATAAACGGAATAGAGGTAACTTCCTTTTCAGAAAAGCAATGGGCACAATTTCGTTTGCAACATTTGGGGTTTATTTTTCAAAATTTTCAGCTTATACCAGGTTTGACAGCCTATGAAAATGTAGAAATGCCTCTTATTTTAAAGGAAATTCCACCTAAGATGAGAAGGGAAGAAGTAAAAGAAATACTAAAACAAGTCGGGCTTGATTCGTATGGTGATTTTTATCCGAAGGAGTTGTCAGGAGGGCAGCAGCAAAGAGTGGGCATTGCACGGGCCCTTATTACGAAACCAGATATTATATTGGCTGATGAACCGACCGGTAGTTTAGACTCAGAAACAGAGGCAGACATTTTACAGCTCATTACAGAGTTGAATGAAGAACGGAAGATTACATTTATTATTATTACTCATGATATAGAAGTTGCATCGATTTCAACGAGGCAGCTGCAGCTCGTAAATGGTTCACTTTTGAGAGGAGATTACATTCATGAGGCTTAGCGACCAATTTTCATTTATACGTAAGAACTTGAAGCGAAATCGATTAAGACTTTTTATGACTATTTTTGCATCCACGATAGCCTGTGCATTTCTTATTGTGTTGGCATCCGTCGGGTTCGGTTTTCAAAAAAGTATTACAGATGACCTGTTAGCAAATCGAACTGTAACAGAAATCGATGTGCATGGGAAAAAAGAAGGGAAAAGTAGGGATCTTAGCCAGGAGGATATTCAGTTTATAAAGAAGACGAAGGATGTACAAGCAGTTACAGTTACATACTTTTTGAATCATGAAGCCAAAGTAAGTATCGATGACCGCTATAGTCAATCACAGCTGGATTTTCACAATATGGAGGAGGAAAGAAAGTCAAAGCTAGAGTTGTCTAAAGGGAATATTCCGCAACATACCAATGAAGTGATTGTTGGCTATGATTTTGCAAAAAGTTTGTTAACAGAAAGTCAATACAAAGAATTAACACAGATGGATCCATCTACGAGTAAGCAAAACCCTCAAGGATATGATGGCGAACTGCTTGGAAAAACGTTAACGATTACAAGTTCACGTGTGAAAAATGGTCAAAATGAAACAAAACAGGTTCCTGTTACGGTTGTAGGTATAACAAGTAAACCAACAAGAGAATGGATGGAGGATAGAAGTATAATACTTCCAGAAGAATTAAAGCAAGAGTTTGCGGATTTCTTTAAGGAGGATGACACTGCAAAAGAACGCGAGAAGCAAATACCGATCTTTACACAGAAAGTAAAGGCATACGCAGGCACTGTTGAACAGGTACAAGCAATCTCAAATACGCTGAAAGAAAATGGGTTTTTGGTGTTTTCCATTAGTGATGAATTAAAGCAGTTAAATACCTTTTTTACAATTTTCAAAGCTGGTTTAATACTAGTTGGGACAATCGCTGTTTTCATTGCCTCCATTGGGATATTCAATACCATGACGATGGCCGTAACAGAACGAACACAAGAAATAGGAATCTTGAAAGCGATTGGCGGAGAGCCAGCGATGATTCGGAAATTATTTCTTATCGAAAGTGCTTGGATCGGTTTACTTGGATCATGTTTTGGAGTTGTGATTGCTTACCTAGTTAGCTTTTGTTTAAATCGGTTTTTACCGATTATTCTTAAATCACTTGCTCATACTGAAGCGCCGCAGCAATTTATTTTTTCGTATATTCCATTAAGTCTCGTCATCATATCCGTAGCCATTAGTCTGTCAGTTGCGATTCTTTCCGGTGTTCGGCCAGCAGTAAAGGCTACAAAAATTAAAGTGTTAACGGCGTTGCGACGCGAACT
The DNA here is from genome assembly GCF_048159605.1 of Ectobacillus polymachus. Lineage (NCBI taxonomy): Bacteria > Bacillati > Bacillota > Bacilli > Caryophanales > Bacillaceae > Ectobacillus > Ectobacillus polymachus. The sequence goes on from NZ_JBLREB010000001.1 coordinate 733,323, forward strand.
GTAATGGTTACTTTTTAAGGAAGCAATCCAAATTGCTTCCTTTTTAACGCTTAGTTGTCTAGTTTCTTTACAATTTTCAAACCGAACATCATGGTGAAGAAAAGCACTCCAAACACGTAATACAGAACATAACTTACAGGTATCATCATATTTTGGTTGATTATGTATAGGACAAATAGTATCGCAGAACCGATCAAATGAGAAAGCCCAAAGACTTGGGCCATAAACTTCAAATTCTTTTTTTCAAGTCTTTCATCCATCTTTTGTAATGTGTACTGTTCAGGCTTTTTCTTCTGATTCTTAAATAATACATTCCATACTACTTCCTTTAATAATACGAAAACGATAAAGGTTCCACAAAATAGAAGGGCATTATGAAGACCTTCCTTATAATTAGCGCCATCAAAAAAAGAGAACGCAGATCCTAATACAAGAATGGTAATATAAGATATAATATCTATCTTCTTCATTATTTTCCCCCCTGGTTTTATATAAAATCCTCTCTTTCTATTTTTTCATATTATTGAAACGTGTTTCCATCTATTTCTAGATACAAACATATCCTTTATTCCCTTTTTTGTACAGTATCATATTTTCCTTCTGCATAAAACCTTTATCATCCTTTATCATTTACGTGTAGTACTCATATACAAGAAGAACTGTATTTTACACAAAACATCCCATCAAGGCTTGTCTAATGGGATGTTTTTGTCATTCTATTCATATCTTGTATGGACTATGTCAATATTTGTGGAGCGAAAGAGGAGAAGCCTGAGTTGAATTTAGGGACTCGCATGGATATACATAAAGGTGAGAAGAAAGTGACAGCGGGGATTCCAATTAAAGGAGGGTATCATCTATGAAGCGATGGAGGTTTGTACTATTCATACCTTTGCTCCTACTCATTCCTGAGCATGCATTCGCCATTAATGATGATCCAACTACAATCGTTAAAAATGTAGCAAATGGTATGATTAACTTTTTTATGATCATTGCGCCTTCCATTGGAACAGCTGCAATTATGGCATTAGGTATCATGTATATCTTAACAAATTCATCAGGAAAAAAGAGTGAGTATAAAAGTAATATGAAGGATATATTTATCGTCGTTGCAATTGTTATGTGTGCGGGTATATTAATGAAATGGTTTCTTGGACTGCTAGGTTGAACGATGGACCAAAAACAAGAATATACAATTCCGGAAAATGTAAATGGCGATTTTGAGATTTTGCAACATGTTACTTTAAAGGATTCCCTCTGTTTTGTACCTGCTCTATTGCTCATCATTCCTGTCGTTCTTATGCCAATTTCATTGTATGTAAAAATATCATTTGTGACGATTACACTTATTATATCGTGCGTGTTCGTGTATGTAAGACCGGTCCGGGAAAATATACCGTTTTGGCGCCATGCAGTTGAACTGATCCATTATCACTATAGACAACGTTTGTATTACTACCGAAAGGAGGAGTTCTATGAAAAGCAGGAAGAAGAAGCGAGAGCGGAAGAAACTTGGCAATCAACAAATGAGCATGCAAAACTTCATACCGGTTCGGACTCTTGATGCGGGCGTTCTTGTGACAGATGATTTTCGACTCGTTCAATTGTTACGTATTTCGTCCTTTAACCTAGACTTAATGAGTCATCGTGAATTAAATGAGACGATAGAAAAATACGAAATGTTTTTGCGAAGTATTTCTTTTCCCATTCAAACGACAATTATGTCACAGCCAGTAGATTTAGGAGGCTACGTGAGAGAGTTAAAGAAAAAGCTGGATTGTACTTCATCAGTAAAGCAAAAATTACTTCATGGGTATATTGCTTATGCAAAAGGAATTGAAACGAGTACAACTATGATTCAGCGCCAGCGTTTTCTTATTCTACAGGAGCGAATCATAGGTACAACAAAGCAAGCCTATGAAGAAAGTATGATTTTATTAGATCAGAAGAAAAAACAAGTGAAAAACGGATTAGAAGAAATTGGATTACAAGTGCAAGAAGCAAATGATGTGGAAGCAGCTCGTTATCTTCATACTCTGTTTGATTATAATAGTTCTTTGCATCGTCCAATGGAAGATATACAGATGTATCCCTATACGATGGGAGCGAGACTTCATGAAGTATATAAAGAGTAAGAAACGGTTAACGGAACTTGAACAATATGTAGGTAATTCTAATGCTTTAAAGAATAAAATTGCTCCAGGTTTTATGGAAGAAAATCGCGATTATCTAAGGCTAGGAGAAAATGTTGCTCGTACTCTCCTCGTAGTGGATTATCCAAATACCGTAAGAGGTAATTGGCTAACAAAGCTCTATCGTTTTTCTGGCAATATGAACGTAAGTACACATTTAGTGCCAATTGCAAGCGATAAGATGGTACGTCACTTGAATCATTCTATTGAAGAATACGAGGCGAGGTTAAATCAGCCATTATCTCCTTTGCGACGAAAGGAGACCGAACGAAAGAAGAAAAGCGCTGATCATATGCTTGATGTATTGCTTGGTCATAATCATAAAACGATATTGCTCATTCATATGTATATTCATCTACAAGCCTCAAGCCTGGATGAATTAAATCGATTAACAGATAGGCTTCAATCAATCATTTGGCAAACAGGACTGTCCCTTGTTCCAGCACGTGATAATATGGCAGAAGCCTTTCAAAGCATCCTTCCTATTTGCAAGATCACACTTCCTCACTATACGTATCAAAATATGCACACATCAGCAGCTTCTTCGATGATTCCATTTGATGAAAGTGAATTGTTTATGAAAAGCGGTATCATTATGGGGCAAAATCTACATACAGATAATCTTGTTCTCGTCGATATGAATGATAAAAAGCGATTTCCATCGCGGAATATGCTTATTCTTGGAACAACAGGAATGGGAAAAAGTTTTTTTATGCAAAAGCATTTACTCAGGCAATGGGTACTTGAGAGTAGTGATACGCGTTTTTTTATTCTAGATCCGGAGCGGGAGTTCGCTCGGCTCGTTGCAAAAATTGGAGGTCAAGTGATTCGTATTAGTAATAATACAGACCATGTGATCAATCCATTTCATATTTTGCATGATGTCACCGACGATGACATCAGGGGGAGCGTTCTGTTTTTAAAGATGCAGCGCCTCAAGATTTTCTTTCGGCTTATCTATCCGGCTATGACCGTCTTAGAAAGTGCACTGCTGGAGAGAGCCTTATTTGCAGTCTATAAACAGCACGGCATCACGGAGGAAACGGTATTTGCTAACCGAAAGGCAGAGGCATTTCCGACATTACTTGATTTATATCACCATATCAGTCAGGAAGGATTTGAAAATCTCCAAGAATTTCGTGAAATATTGCGGATGTATACAGAAGGAACAAATGCGAAGCTTTTTAATGGGACGACGAATGTGAACTTGCACAATACCATCATTTGTTTTGATATTAAAGACTTACAGCAGGACGGAGATAGTCAACCGGTTGCGATGTTTAATATCCTTTCTTTTCTATGGGAGGAGATTACACGTGACACGGTCACACCGAAAAAACTATATGTGGATGAAGCCCATCTATTAATGAGAAGTGCGAAAAGTGCTCTATTTTTACTAGATGTATACAAACGAATTCGAAAATATGGAGGAGATGCCATCGTTGCTACGCAGCAGCCCTTTGATTTTTTAGGTGCAGCGGGAGGAGGACATAATGTCGGAAAAGCAATTATCAATAACAGTATTAGTATGCTTATTCTTGGCTTACAGGATAATGATATTCGCGATTTAAAAGAGTACGATGTGCTTCGTCTATCCGAGGAGGAAGAAGAAATCATAGGTAGACGTAAACAAGGTGAGGGCATATATGTTGCAGGCCATTCTCGTGTTTATATGAGAGTAGATGTAACGCCGGAAGAGCTTCAGCTTATTGACCCTAAGCAGTACATACAGCTCTATGAGGGATCAAACTAATATGCCTGTTAAAGTAGTATTTCGATTTTGGAAAGAAATTGTAGTTGTTTTTTTCTTTTTTTTCCTTGTCTTTTTTCTATTGCTTTTTCCTAGCACCGTGCCACCTAGTAAAAAGGGGAATATTTCCGAAGAAGTGTGGATGTGGGAACCGGTCGTTCGAGAGCTAGCTATGAAAGAGCAAATTGGAGATCAGCTCCCACTTCTACTAGCCATTATGATGCAGGAAAGCGGAGGAAGGGCTGCGGACGTTATGCAAAGTAGTGAATCAGCTGGTTTAGCCGTAGGGGCTATTACTAACCCTGTTGCTAGTATTGCTCAAGGTATTAAGCACTGGAAGCAAATGCTTACTTTAGCCAGGGGACTTGGAATTACCGATACGGAAACGATTGTACAAAGTTATAATTATGGTCCAGGATGGTTGTATTTTGTAAAGGAGCAAGGAGGGATCGGTACAGAAGAACTCCGTAAGAAGTTTTCTATGAACCATGCAAAGAGTGAGAACTGCGGATGGAGGAGTCCATTCTGCTATGGTGATTATACGTATTCTATAAAGGTGATGAGATATTATACAAGTACCAAGCAAAATGAGAATCGTTCTTCTCAAGTTGAGACGATTTTAGCGGAGGCTCGTAAATTTGAAGGATGGCCATACGTATGGGGCGGGGATTCTCCTGATACAAGCTTTGATTGTAGCGGCCTTATGACTTGGATTTATGCGAAGGTCGGTATTCAGTTACCTAGAACAGCAGAGGAACAATATTATTATTCTAGTCGGGTCAGTGAAACAGAGCTAAAGCCAGGTGATTTAGTTTTTTTTACAGGGACGAGTAACCATGCTTTTATTAGTCATGTAGGCGTGTATGTGGGAAATGGAAAAATGTATAACAGTAACTCGTCAGGGGTTGGATATAGCGATCTTTCTAATCCATTATGGAAAAGTAAAATTTATGGTTATGGACGTGTTCTTCAAGGAGGAACGAAATGAAATTCATGAAATGGGTAATCTTATTATTTATTCTTGTCTTTCTATTTCTTTGGGTAATCTATTTTTATTTGGAGCACCAGCATGTTGTACAAAAATCTATTCAACCACCGAAAAAGGTAGAGGAAGAAAACAAAGTACTAGCTACAAAAAGTAAAGATTCGTGGGAAGAGACAGTTGTTTCATTTTGCACTGCGCTTTACAGCGGTGGTGATGTTTCTCCGTATACGACAGAACAAGTAAAGACAACGGTTGTCCCACCCGGTGACAATTTGAATAAAACCAGCATTAAGGTGCAAATAAAAATAGAAAACATACAAGTATACGCGGGAGCAGTTACTAATGATAGTGCGGAAAGTATTGCAGCCATAACACGATCTATTACGGTAAATTCTTCTACAACCACTCATGTTGAATATGTCCTTCTTCATTTACGTAAGCAAAATGTTTGGAAAATCCAAGATATTAAGTTTCTAGCAGATGTGCCCTAAGGAGGAAGATGATGTTTAAAAGCCCGATAGAATATGTAAATGAACTTATTCATAGTCTGATGAGTGACATTGCAAATGCAGCTTTCGGCTGGCTTTCTATCTATTTATTTTCCCCGACAGATTTAACGCGTTATCCATATGTATCTGAAGCCTACCATATCGTACTTTTCATTTCGGTAACAATGGGTGGTGTGTTTTTCATATTTAATCTATTCAAAATTATTATTGATAAAGTCGGAGGATATAGCCAGCGCGGCTATCAGGAGGTAATTGTGAAAACATTTCTAGGAGGAACATTAGCTATGTTAGCTCCTTTTTTATTAAAGGATGTATTACTGCCAATTAACAATGCAATTGTCGAAATTTTTCTCAATAAAGGAATTCGCGTGGAAACATTTTCGAAATTTGTAAGTCTTCCCGGCGCAGGAGCAACATCCTTGTTACTCGCAGGATTATGTATGGCAATTATCTTTCTATTGTTAGCTATTCAGTATGTGATTCGAACAGTAGAATTGCTTATTTTATTTATTATGAGCCCACTTGCAGCTTGGTCGATTGTAAATGAGGAAATGAATATATGGAGTATTTGGTGGCGAGAAACGATTGCGACTGTATTTACGCAAAGCTTACAAATTATGATTATATGGATTTCGTTTAATAGTATAGGGGACGCTGCTAATTTACAAGATTTTGTGATTGGATTTGGTTATATGGTGTTTTGCTTAACGGGTCCAAGCTTTTTAAGAAGATTTTTGTATAGCACGGGGGCAGGTAGGAAAGCCGTAGACGCTGTTGGCAGTACAGGGAAAGCCGTGATGATAAGATATGTCACAATGAAGCTCGTTAAGTAAGTATGCTGCATATAACAATTTAATGATAAAATAGAATGAAATGGAATTTTGTACAAGGAGGAATCAGGTTGCTTCATGTAGATATACATAGTGCAGGATATACAGAACAAAACGAAATCATTCGCAACATTACTTTCTCAATCAAAGCGGGTGAGATGGTTGCGTTAATCGGTGCCAATGGTGCAGGAAAAAGCACGACTATTAAAGCGCTGCTTGGACTTCTTCCACATGTGGATGGAACAATTACCTTTCAGGGGGCAGGTTATGCCTATGTTCCTGAGCAGCCTATCTATTATGATTATCTAACTCTTTGGGAGCATATAGAGCTTTTGGCTGCTACAAGTTCGATCGATAATGGCTGGCAAGGACGTGCAGAAGAACTACTGCACATTTTTCGTATGGAAGAGAAAAAACATCACTATTTAACGCAATTCTCCAAAGGAATGAAACAAAAAGCAATGCTCATTCTTGCGTTTTTAGCAAAACCGGGCTTTTATATTGTAGACGAGCCTTTTCTAGGGCTAGATCCGACAGCTATCCATGATTTTTTGAAATTGTTAAAGCAGGAGCAAGACCGCGGAGCAGGTATTTTACTATGCACACATGTACTTGATACGGCCGAACGGATTTGCGAGAGATTTTTATTAGTTTCAGAGGGAAATTTACTAGCCGATGGCAGCCTTTCGGATATTCAAACGATGAGTGGACTTCCGCATGGAACATTACTTGAATGCTTTGATCGTATTGTGAGACGTGATTGTTATGCATAATCAACTCTTTCTAAAACGACTGAAGCATGAAGTATTCGAGAAATGGAAATCTATTCGCTCGGTTGTAGATTGGACGATTGCATTATATGCAGTTGTACCAACCTTATTTTTTGCCGGTATGTATTATCATTCTCTTTGGACATCCCTTCCAACATGGATGATGCACATTCCACTAGTTGTTTTCATACTATTGTTATTTATTATTCTATCACTTGGTACGGTTCGTTCTTTTTTAGAGGATGCGGATAGCTTATTTCTCATGCAAAACAAATTCTTTGTATCTAGGATTGTACAGAATGGCATCATCTATTCTACTGTTGTTTTAGCATGTGAAAGCATACTCGCTATAGTTGTTCTATTGCCGCTTCTTCGAGTTGGATATGCATTCTCAGTTAGTAAGATTCTTCTATTAGGTTTCCTTCTTTTTAGTATTACGTTGTTACAACAATTTTTGCGTCGTTTCATTTCTGTCCGTATACAGAACAACTGGGAGTTAACTATTGTAAGGTCGACTGGTACTATTCTTATGATTATTCTCCTTTTGTTTGAAATATATATATTCCTTGTTTTTTCCTATCTTAGTGGTTTCTTTCTTATTCTTCATTTGATAGCAATTTCCTTTTTTATAAAGGATCGGTTACAATTTCATCGGTTTTTTCTGAGTGAAATTGAAGAAGAAAGAAAAGCAGCTATGAGTATTCTCTCATTCATAATTAGAAGTGGTGGTCATGTTCAGCAATCCAGTACTAGCATAAAACCAAGGCTGTTTCCGAAATCAAAGAGATTATGGAAAAAGGAAGATCGTATTCATTATGTGACAGAGGCGTTTATCAAACAGTATATTCGAAATCCACTTCATATACGATTTTATTTAATGGTTACGATGTATAGTTCGGTTATTATATTCATTGCTCCATGGTGGCTTACTCTTCTCATGTTGTTATTTGTCATATTTGCCCTATATAAACAGATGGATGAGAAGTGGACTGTGTTTGCAAATCATATATGGGTACGTTTACATGTAGAGCAAGGAGAAGTTTTGTTTAGTCGTGCAAAAGCTATTACATTTATGTGTATTCCTGCAGTTATTTGGTACGGTATTATTTCGCTAAGCATTGTGAATGTAGCGATTGCTGCTATTATTTTTCTCTTACTCATTGCCATTGGTATTCGGTATATTTTATTTCCATAATCCCCTTTCCCTCTATTCATACGATATTATTAAAACTTTATGAAATTTCATCTTTTTTCACCCATTCGCAGTGGAAAAGTTGTATTCTTGTTTTTAATAATAATTAAAAAAATATGAAAAAGCCTTCTCATTTAAGGAGGATTTTTCATAAAATTAAGCAATACATGGAATGAAGAGGTCGAAAGGGGTTGACCTACATGTTGAAAATGCTAAAAAAAGCTCTTGTTGTCATCATTACGGTGTGCACATTTGGTATTGTCACACCACCAGCTTCTTTATTAAATCCTACTAGGACGGATAAATCAAAAGCTAATGTAGAGCAAGTTCCGCAGGTAATAGTAGAGGAAAAGAAAGATGATATATCAGCTGAATCTTTCATTACTTACGCTGTGGGAGAAGCTGAGAGACAAACAAAAGAAAAATTCGGATCAAAAATTAGCCCTGTTATTGGTACAAAATTTGATGATACGATTTTACCAAAAGTAACAGATATGATTACATCGTTTGCTAACCAGCAATCATTACAAACATTTTCAAATTTAGCTGTATCTCAATATCCTAAGGGCGGAGAAAATGAAAAAATTTTACATATATATGATATATGTACGAACGAAGATTTATTGCGTTTTCATGTAAGAAGGGATCATCCACCTAAAGATGGATATTATTTTGACTTTCATTATCATACAGCCCAAGACAATTTCGTAGCACATCACGAATTAGGGACGATTTACTGGGGTAAAAACCAGCCTCCACAATGGTTGTCCTAAAAGGCAAGTTTAATGCTTGTCTTTTTTTTGCCTAAACACAAGGGAATTTTAGGAAAAATGGAAATGAGCGAATCTTTGGTTTCTAGGGGAGCCTGAATTTCAATTCTTTTCATTTGTTTGTTTCTGTTGTAAAGTAAAACAAGCAAGTGTTTGGGAGGAGATTTATATATGAAACAATATTTACAACTGATGCAGGATATTTTAGACAATGGCATCCAGAAGGGAGATCGTACGGGTACAGGAACGATTTCTACATTTGCTCGTCAAATGAGATTTGATTTGTCTGAAGGATTTCCGGTTGTTACGACAAAAAAGCTTCATTTACGCTCTATCATTTATGAACTCCTTTGGTTTTTAAAAGGAGATTCAAATATATCTTATCTTAAAGAAAATGGCGTTTCTATTTGGGATGAATGGGCAGATGAAGAAGGCAATCTTGGCCCTGTTTACGGGAAGCAGTGGCGAGCATGGGAAACGCCAGATGGGAAAGTGATTGATCAAATTTCGGAAGTGATTCAACAAATAAAGAACAATCCAAATTCCAGACGATTGCTTGTAAATGCATGGAATGTGGGAGAAATTAGTAAGATGGCACTTCCACCTTGTCATTATTCGTTCCAGTTTTATGTTGCAGATGGAAAACTTTCTTGTATGCTAAATCAGCGTTCGGCAGACTTTTTCTTAGGTGTTCCTTTTAATATTGCTAGCTATGCATTGTTAACCCATATGATTGCTCAGCAATGTGATTTAGAGGTTGGAGAGTTTATTTGGTCAGGTGGAGATGTTCATCTGTACGCGAATCATTTGGAACAAGCTAAGCTACAACTGACGCGTAAACCTTATCCATTGCCAAAGCTAGTAATAAAGAGAAAGCCAGCGTCGATTTTTGATTATCAATACGAAGATTTTGAATTGGTGGGTTATGAATCGCATCCTCTTATTAAAGCACCAGTATCTGTATGAATAAAAGCACCAAAGCATCGCTTTGGTGCTTTTTTGTGAATAGAAAATGAAAAAAGCACGCTAGTTTTGTTGTTTACGTTCCAATACATAAAAGGTATGTGGGTATTTGTTTTTTTCATCCACAATACCCTCTTCCTTAGATAATATCTTCCATTCCTCCTTGTTATAGGGCGGAAAATAGGTATCTCCTTCAAATGTCTGATGGATTAACGTTATGTACATTTTGCTAATGTATGGGAAAAAAAGCTTATATATTTCAGCTCCTCCAAATATAAATATTTCTCTTGGGTCATGTTGAAACGCAGAAACGACTTCATCAACGGAATGCATAACTACACATCCAGGTATGGATACATTACTATTCCTTGTTAATACAACATTTAATCGGTTTGGAAGTGGCTTTCCAATCGATTCAAAGTTCTTTCTGCCTAGTACGATAACATTCGAAGTCGTTAGTGCTTTGACTTTTTTTAAGTCACTTGATAAGTGCCAAGGTAAGGTATTGTTCTTACCTATTAATTGATTTTCATCCATAGCTACAATAAGTGAGAACATTGCTAGAAACTCCTTTTAGAAAAATAGTCATACTTTGTTTACAAGTATACATGAATAGGATAGTAAAACGATAGAGGTAGGAGGAAAAATAAAACTCCCACATCTGAGAAGGGATTGTAGGAGTTCTAAGAATAATTTCGTATTACATTGATGAATGAATGTAATTACCATAAATTTAGCTTCTATCTTTATAGGGGGGTTAATATCTTAACTTGAATAGTACGAACACCCCATTCATTCATCTGTTCTTTATTATCCATAAATATATCAATACGATCTCCATGAATTGCACTACCTGTATCTATTGCTTTTGCATAGCCATATCCTTCAACCCATACTGTGCTCCCAAGCGGGATTACATCTGGATCTACTGCAATTACCTTTGCATTTGGATTATCAGTTAGACTATAGCCTGTTTTCGTTAATACTTTTCCTTGGTATGTCCCACCATTTTCAGCAGGATCAGCTGAATAAGCAGTGGCCGTAACATGAATAGTACGAACAGAAGCGGATTCATCACTAGAAGAAAAGGAGACTCCAGCTTGTTCTAATTTTTGCTGTGAATCTTGTAGTTGCTGCGTGATTTGCTTTATTTCAGAATCCTTATCCTGATCAGTATGCTTCAGTTGATCTGCTTGCTGAGTAAGGACCTGTATTCTTCGTTCTAAATCATCATTTTTTTGTTGTAATTCGCTTTGCATTTCTTGGTGCTGTTGCTTTGCCTCATCATACTGGCTTTGAACGGTTACAGTCGCTCCTCCAAATCCTAATGCCAAGATTAGCGTAGGGATCATTCGCATCGACATAAATCGTTTTATTATTCGCAAGAGCATCACCTTTCATAGGAATATTTACCATCCTTGTGCATAAAAGGATATGAGATGTAATGGATTATAGCAAGCAAAGTAATTGAATTGTTAAGGGAATGTTACCGGGGTAATAATTATGTAATATATTTGATTCCCTTGACATGAAAGGAATAGGATTATTGTCGAAATTAGGAGGGTAATCAAAGAATGAAGCGTATTTTTTTACAAATTAATATCATAAAAATTAAAAATAAATATGAAGTGTAATAGTTGACATTCGTATTATATTTTTATAAACTTACTAAAGTAATGTAAGTAAATAAATTTTTACTTATATTTCTTAAATTAAAGATTTTATTTTACATTAAGTAGGGAGAGAAAAACATGGCAAACGTTCTATTTATTACTGGAAACCCAAATCCATCAACAGCATCTTACGGTATGGCTGTTGGCGAAGAATTTATCAAAGCATACAAAGAAGCAAATCCATCTGATGAAGTAATAACAGTTGATTTGTTTAAAACGAATGTACCATTCATAGATGGTGAAGTATTAGAAGCATGGGGTAAACTAGGTTCAGGTGTTTCTTTTACAGAACTTAGCACAAGTCAACAAGAAAAAATTAGTGCAATGAATACAAATCTTGAACAATTTAAGAATGCAGATCGTTATGTATTTGTAACACCTATGTGGAATTTAAGCTATCCTCCAGTTGTTAAAGCATACATTGATAATCTTTGCATAGCTGGACAAACATTTAAATATACTGCAAATGGTCCTGTTGGTCTTCTTGAAGGGAAAAAAGCTCTTCATATTCAAGGTGCTGGCGGCGTATATTCTGAAGGTCCTGCAACAGGTTTTGATCATGGACATAATCACTTACAAGCAATTATAGGTTTTATGGGTGTTACAGATTTTGAATATTTACCAGTAGAAGGTATGAATGCAACACCTGATCAAGCACCAGAAATTAAAGAAAAAGCAATCGAAGCTGCAAAAGAACTAGCAAAACGCTGGTAATCATATAACGTAAATCCCAGTCGTATATCTAGCTATCAAGCTGGGGATAAGAGCAAAATGGTTACGATACATTGTAAATGAGGATGAAAACAAAGTAAGTAAGCTATGCTTTGTTTCATCCTCGTTTTTGTTTTTTCTTCTTTTTACATAAAGAGTCTTGTATAATGGACACGAATGTATGTTATTTGGGGGTCTATTATGTTTCGTACTATATTTGCTGTAATTAGAATTATTATTCTTGTATTTGGGACAGTTCCGGGTTTAATTCGGTATAAGAGGTTACCAGCCACGCTTTCTCCAGAAGAAAAGGATAGAATTGTCCATCATGTACCAGATTGGTTTGGAAAGGGAATGATTGGTGTATCCGGTTCAACAGTAGATGTGATAGGACTTGAACGTATTCCAAAGCAGGGAGCTGTGCTCTTCGTCAGCAATCATCAGAGTAATTTCGATATTCCTTTATTAATGGGGTATTTACAGAAGCCGTTTGGATTTATATCGAAGGTTGAACTCCAAAAGTTACCGATTGTGAAAGACTGGATGATTATGATGAATAGTGTATTTATGGATCGAAGCAATCGGCGTCAATCCTTGCAAGCAATTAAAGATGGCATAGAGAAATTGAAGGAAGGTCATTCACTTGTTATTTTTCCTGAAGGTACACGTAGCAAAGGAAAAGAAATGGGAGAATTCAAGACCGGAAGTTTTCATTTGGCAACAAAATCAGGAGTAACAATTGTACCGTTAACCATTAATGGAACGTACAACATTTTAGAAGGAAACAATAATCGGATAAAACCGGCTCATATTACACTAACCATTCATGAACCAATCTATGAAGAGCAATACAAGGATATGGATTTAAAAGAATTGGCACATTATACGCATGATAAAATAGCTAAAATAATTAAATAATTGGGTTTTCAAACAAGCTAGCCTATGCTCGTAGGCTAGCTTGTTTATTCTGTATTTTTGAAACAAAAAGGAAATATAAGGAATTTTATTTCTTGACGTTTGTCTTCTTTTTTGACACAATAAAAAGAAGTAGGGGAAGTTGTAACGTCAAACTTTCAAGGGGGTTTTGACATGTTTTCAAACATTGGCTTTCCTGGGTTAATATTAATTTTAACTGTTGCACTCATAGTGTTTGGACCGAAGAAACTTCCGGAAATAGGGAGAGCATTTGGGGAAACGTTGAAGGAATTTAAAAAATCGACTAGTGATTTTCGAGAGGAACGGAAAGAAGACAAAAAACAATGATTTTTCTTTTCATTCGAAACTAAATAGGAACTATAGGATGTGAGCAGTGGTAACCTGTCGCATCTTTTTTTATTTTAGCTATATGTTGTAATATGACAAATATCATATTGAAAGCGATATAAATACTAGTATAATAACAAAGAGGGTGTTTGAGAAAGGAAAGAACTACACTATGACAAACATTAAAATTGTGACAGATTCTACTATAGATATGTCACAAGAAGAATTAAACAAGTACGGTATTCATGTTATTCCTCTATCTATTTCGATTGATGGTGTAACATATATGGATCAAGTTGAAATATCTCCTGAAGAATATTTAGAAAAAATGCAAGTCGCGAAGGAACTGCCGAAAACATCACAACCAGCTGTCGGTTCGTTCGTTGAAATGTATGATAAGCTTGGAGAAGATGGAAGTGAAGTTCTGTCCATTCATATGACAGGAGGTATGAGTGGTACAGTAAACACAGCAAGAACAGCTGCTACGATGACAAGTACAAACGTTACCGTAGTGGACTCGATGTTTATCTCACATGCTCTTGCATTTCAGGTGCTCGAAGCAGCAAAAATGGCTAGAGATAATCGCTCGATGGAAGAAATATTACAACGTTTAGAAGAAGTTAGAAAAAATTCGTATTTATACGTTGTAGTCGACACACTTGAAAATCTTGTAAAGGGTGGTCGGATTGGTCGAGGTAAAGCATTAATTGGTTCGCTATTAAATATTAAGCCCATTGCAAGTTTAGAAGATGGCGTATATACTCCAATTGCTAAAGTTCGAAGCCATGGTCAAGTCATAAAAACGTTAGCGAAACTATTTGATCAAGATACGAAAGGAAAAACAATTAAAAGCGTCAGCATACCTCATGCAAACGCAATTCCTTTTGCTACAGAGATGAAGGAAGTAATTAAGAAAATTAGTGGATTTACCGAAATACAAATCTGCCATACAGGACCTAGTATTAGTACACATACAGGGAGCGGAGCAATTGGCTTTATGTATTTTGCTGAATAAATGAATAGAAGGAAATTAGGAAAGGAAAAGGAGATATCCTTTTCCTTCCGCTTTTTTAGTAAACAAGCTATGGTTGTAAATTTATAAAGTAACAAATAATAAGAGTGAGTAATGCAATAGCACTCATAATGAATCGACGCTTCAAATAAGATGGTAATGTACGAAACATCTAACGTCCTCCTAAATCCTTCTTACTATATATAATGTTCAAAAGGACGTCTTTGTTATACGGTTAGGGCATTGTTTTCGGTAATTTTTTTATTAAACATAAATTGAAGATGAGCAAGATGCAAAGTACCACCTAGAAGCAATACATGTAGTAGCTCCGGATCGAGCTCGCGCGTTTTCCAATTATTACGAAGACGTTCAAGAGCTTCATAAGGTGTTTCCGTTGTAAGTGGATAGGATCCATAATGCATAGGAATGAAATGTTTTGCCTTACAATCTATATAAGCTTGCACAGACTCCTCTGGCGACATGTGAACAGCTCTCATAAACCACTCTGGTTCATACGCACCAATTGGCAGTAGCGCATAATGAATAGAAAAACGTTCGCCAATTTCTTTAAATCCTCGAAAATACCCGCTGTCTCCAGAAAAATAAATAGATTCCTTCGATGATTCATCTAGAATAACCCATCCGCCCCAGTGAGAACGGTTTAAGTCAAATAAAGTTCTTCGTGTCCAATGCTGAGCAGGTACGAAATGAAAGGATATATTTTGGATTGTTGTATTCTCCCACCACTCCAATTCCTCAACCTGGGTAAATCCTTTTCGGTGAAATAATTTTTTAAGACCAATTGGTACCAGATATTGAATAGTAGAAGGTAATTTTCGTAATGTTGAGAAATCTAAGTGATCATAGTGACCATGTGAAATAAGTACAATATCTATAGGCGGAAGATCTTCTAAGCGAATTCCTGGTTCCGTAAGACGACGGTATATTTTTAAATCCTTCGTCCAAATAGGATCAGTTAAAATATTTATTCCATTTACTTGAATAAGAAATGTACAATGACCAATCCAAGTTATAGAAGGAGCCGTTTTATTTCTATGCAAAAATTCTATTTGTTTAATAGGTGATTGATCCATTATATATGGAAGATTATTATTTTTCTTTCTGTTTTCTTTTTTCATCTGAAAATATTGTGAAAGGGTTTTAGCAGTTATAACTCCATCCATATTTTCATATCGTTTTCTCCCCATAAACATCACCTCTAACGTTTTAGTCATAATTATTGTATACAGTTAATGTTAGTCAAAGACGCTTAAATCATTGACTACATATTAAATAAGTGTAAAATTACATTAATTATTCTTTACATAGAAAATTGAGGTGCCAGGGATGAATAAACAAAAAACAATGGTACTAGTTGCAAAGAAGATGAAGCTTGTACGTATTGAAAATGGATATACGCAAGAAAAAATGGCAGACATTCTTGGTATTTCAAAAAAAACGTTAGTACAAATAGAAAAGGAGAGAGTGATTCCATCATGGACAACGGTTGTAGCCGTATGTGCATTGTTTGCGGACAGTGAAATATTAGTTGCTTCATTTGGGGGTAACCCGTTAGAAATAGTAACGGTTTTAGCAAGGGAGTCTGTATCCTATCAAAAGAAAAAAACATTAGGCGGAAAAATATGGTGGAAGGAATTGGGACAGCAAGGTTCTTTTCGATTACAACAAAACATAATTAGTCAGCATTACCGTATAGTAGATAGTGAAGATTATCGATGGTTTAGTACGTTTCAAAAAGAGTCAGCGTTAGCTAAATTTGAAGAATTAGTAAAGTCACAGTAATTTTAAAAGTTTCACTAAATTGTCAAAGTTATATTTTTTAGTAACCGAAAGTGTTTTCATTTCATTTCTCACTTTGCTACAATAATAATGTAGTTACTAGAAAAGGAGTTCTTGTATGAAACGATATCGAAGTTTACTTGTGGTGATTTGCTTGCTTGTTATCGTTGCATCAGGGTGTAGTGCAAGTTCAAAAGTACGAAATCCATTAAATTGGAAGGTAGAGCCCTTCCAGTATATGAATCAAAATGGTCAATCATTTGGAATAGACAACTTAAAGGGAAAAGTGACAGTTGCTGATTTCTTCTTTACGAGCTGTCAAACAGTATGTCCGCCAATGACAGCGAATTTAGTTCGGTTACAGAACATGGCGAAGGAAGAAAAGCTAGATGTTCAATTTGTTTCATTTAGTGTGGATCCGGAAGTAGATACTCCTGATGCCATCCGTACCTTTGTTTCAACATATACGAATGATACGTCAAACTGGAATCTTCTAACAGGGTATAAGCAAGCAGATATTCAAAATTTAGCTCAAACATCTTTTCGAACAGTTGTGGATAAACCTTCAGGCAGCACGCAAGTAACACATGGGACTAATTTTTATTTAATTGATCGTACTGGTACCATTGTTAAAAAGTATAGTGGATATAGCAATGTCCCATACGAGAATATTATTCACGACATCAAGCTTTTATCAAAATAAAGTTCACCGAAGACTTGGGAACTAGTGCTTAAGGGATACATACTGTATTATTTCAACTTCATGTAATGTACTATTTTTCTTTCGGTCTACTAGAGCTAGAAAAGAAAAACGTTCTTTTTCATATTATTTGCCATATTGGCTTTTTATATGAAAAAGGGCGTTTTTTATTTTATCCCGCTTTAACGGGCAGTAAGACCCCCACTTCAAGGCTTAGAGAAATCGGAGAAGGCTAAGTGGGGGACAACTGCCCGTAAAAGTCCGATTGGTTCAACTAACCCTCGGTGGGGGATGAGAGAAAACCCCCACCGAGGGAAGTTTCACTTTATCGGGATGATTTCTTTAAGTATGAAACTACAATATCCTCTACACATTTTTGAGTATTTACAAGAAATAGTGTCGAATTATGAAGGAATCCTTCCGTGATGTAGCGAATAAAAATACGACATAATAAATGAGCAATCGTCCCTCTATGGTAAAAAATGATAGATTGATATATTACTTGAATTTTTTTCTTAATTACCAAAGCATATTTGTATAGGAATGATTGGCCATTAACAAAAAAGGGCAGGAGTTGGCTGCCTTTCCTATAGGAGATTGGTAACCCGTTTAAGGAGGGGAACAAATGGTTAACAAATCAGTTTATCCTAATGAAATGGAACAGGATGTCACCCTTGATCAAGTAAAAGAACAGTTAATTGAGTTTGGTAAAAAGCACGGCGTATTAACTTATGAGCAGATTGCAGAGCGAATGACTGGATTTAACATAGAATCTGATCAGCTGGCTGCTTTTTATGAACTTTTAGTGGAACAGGAAATTGAATTAGTAGGTGATTCTGAAGAAGATCCTACTAATAGCAATCAACATGCAAAAGAAGAATTTGATTTAAATGATTTAAGTATTCCACCAGGTGTTAAAGTAAACGATTCAGTTCGTATGTATTTAAATGAAATTGGCCGGGTTGATTTACTTTCTTCCGAGCAAGAAATTAAATTAGCTCATCAAATTGAACAAGGGAATGAAGAAGCAAAATGTTATTTAGCAGAAGCAAATCTGCGACTTGTTGTGAGTATAGCAAGGCGCTATGTAGGACGCGGCATGTTGTTCCTAGATTTAATTCAAGAAGGAAACATGGGCCTTATGAAAGCAGTAGAAAAATTTGATTACCGTAAAGGCTATAAATTTAGTACGTATGCGACTTGGTGGATCCGTCAAGCTATTACTCGTGCAATAGCAGACCAAGCACGTACAATTCGTATTCCGGTTCATATGGTAGAAACGATAAATAAGCTGATTCGAATTAAGCGACAATTGCTTCAAGACTTAGGACGAGAGCCTACTCCGGAAGAAATTAGTGAAGAAATGGATCTTGCACCAGAGAAGGTCAGGGAAATTATAAAGATTGCCCAAGAGCCTGTTTCACTAGAAACACCAATAGGCGAAGAAGACGATTCACATCTTGGTAACTTTATTGAAGATCATGAAGCGATATCGCCTGCCGACCATGCAGCCTATGAACTGTTAAGAGAACAGCTTGAGGATGTGTTAGATTCATTAACAGATCGGGAAGAAAATGTGCTTCGTTTACGCTTTGGGTTAGATGATGGCCGTACTCGTACATTAGAAGAGGTTGGTAAGGTATTTTGTGTTACAAGAGAACGTATTCGACAAATTGAAGCAAAGGCTCTTAGAAAGTTAAGACATCCTAGTCGTAGTAAACGTCTGAAAGATTTTTTAGATGAATGAGTGTTTGTATTCGTATAGGATTCTCTATTTCAAGTTTGAAAAGGCGTCCTAAAAAATTTTAGGACACCTTTTTTGGGGGAAAAACAGTTAATACAAGATTAGACATGTTCAAAGCTTGTGATCGTAATCTATTCGATTGATAGTGTATTCCTCTGTTTTGGAATCTTTGGTGCGCGAATTGTTAAAATGCCATTTTCATATGTTGCTTTTGATAATTTCTTATTAATGGAGTAAGGTAGTCGAAGGATACGGGATGATTCAGAAGTAGACCGTTCTCGTCGGTAATAGCTATTTACCTCTTGATCTTCTATAGTAGTCAATTCATCTTTGATAGAGATACGGATATATTCTTCTTCCATTTCAATTTTAATCTGGTTTTTTTGTATGCCAGGAATTTCAGCCTCAATAATCAGTTCGTTCCCTACTTCATATAAATCAACCGGAAATGTAACGAGACGATTGCCTTTTTGAAAGAAATGATTCATATCTTCGATGAGTCCTCGCAGTGGTGTTTGCTCAAAAAATTCGTCAATTTGCTTTAGGTACCCTTTCATTTGCAAACGGGAATCGTTACTTTTTTTATCTTCGCTCATTATTCTAACCTCCCATGAATTTACGGATGTCATATTCTATGATGAAATTGCCTACATGTGTTATATATATAGAAATTATCTTTTTTTACTTTTTCTCGCACGTTTTTCATTCTTGTGCTAGTATATATAAGGTCAATATAATAGTATAGAAAAAATGGATTCTATAGAAAGAAGGTAACAATATGTGTGGCTTTGTAGGGTGCTTATACGAAAAGCCTAGAGAACTTTCAGCTGAAGAAAAACAGCAGTTCGAGACGATGAATGCAGTTATTTTTCATCGCGGGCCTGATGATGAAGGATACTTTAGAGATGAGCATGTACAATTTGGATTTCGTCGTTTAAGTATTATTGATATTGCGGCGGGACATCAGCCGTTAACATATGAAAATGAACGTTACGTCATCATTTTTAATGGTGAAGTATATAATTATGTGGAATTACGGGAAATGTTGATTGAAAAAGGAGCTACGTTTGCTACTCAAACCGATACAGAAGTAATCGTGGCACTTTATGCTTACATGAAAGAAAAATGTGTGGATTATTTGCGAGGTATGTTTGCATTTATGATATGGGACCGTGAAGAGAAAAGACTTTTCGGCGCTCGCGACCATTTTGGTATTAAACCAATGTTTGTTGCTCAAGATGAAGATGCGATATACTTCTCTTCTGAAAAGAAAAGTATATTACCTGTTTTGCAAAACAAAGGTGTAAATCCAACTTCCCTTCAACATTATTTTACTTATCAATACGTGCCAGAACCTGATTCACTAACGGAAGATATTCGTAAGGTGGAACCTGGTCATTATTTTATTAAAGAACCAGGAAAACCAATATCATTTCATACATATTGGAAGCCATATTTTAAAGCTTCTAATCAGCCAAAGGCAGAGTATATTCAAAAAATTCGTGACGTATTGTATGATTCGGTGAAGGTACATATGCGAAGTGATGTTCCTGTTGGTTCATTTCTTTCTGGTGGAATCGATTCATCAATAGTCGTGTCAATCGCTAAAGAATTTAATCCAAACTTGCTTACATTTTCTGTTGGTTTTGAACGAGAAGGCTTTAGTGAAGTAGATGTAGCGAAAGAAACAGCAGACAAGCTAAATGTGAAAAATTACAGTGTTACTGTTTCACCTGAAGAATATATGAAAGAATTTCCTCGAATTATGTGGCATATGGACGATCCATTAGCAGATCCAGCAGCTGTTCCATTGTATTTTGTTGCGAAAGAAGCGCGTAAGCATGTTACAGTTGTTCTTTCTGGAGAAGGATCAGATGAACTGTTTGGCGGTTATAATATTTATCATGAGCCGACATCTTTAAAAATGTTTCAATATATACCGACTCCTGGTAAGCGGGTATTAAAAGCACTAAGCGGAGCATTGCATGAAGGATTTAAAGGAAAGAGCTTTCTTGAACGTGGATGTACGCCAATTGAGGAACGCTATTATGGTAACGCCAAAATCTTTACAGAAGATGAAAAAGCAAAATTAATGTTGAACTATAATAATCATATCAACTATATGGATATTACGAAGCCATTATATGAAGAAATTCGATCCTATGATGATGTAAGCAAAATGCAATATATTGATATGTTCACGTGGTTACGCGGTGATATTCTTGTGAAGGCTGATAAGATGACAATGGCTCATTCATTGGAACTTCGGGTGCCATTTTTAGACAAAGAAGTATTTAATGTTGCGTCTACCATTCCAACTGAGCTTAAAATTGCAGATGGCACGACAAAGGCAATTTTAAGAGAGGCTGTACAAGGAATTGTTCCAGATCACGTCTTAAATCGTAAAAAACTTGGATTTCCTGTGCCAATTCGTCATTGGTTGAAAAATGAAATGCACGATTGGGCAGTGTCTATCATTAAAGAAAGCGGAACCGATTACTGCATTGATAAACAATATGTACTAAATTTATTAGATGCACATTGTGCAGGAAAAGGCGACTATAGCCGTAAAATTTGGACTGTGTTATCATTCATGGTTTGGCACCAAATTTACATGGAAGATAAATATGATACGAATGTGTTTCAAGAGATAACAAAGCAGGCGTATTCCAACGTTCGATAAAAGGACAAGATACTAAGTAAAACATTATTGTTGTTAAAGGAAGAGGAATGTAAAAAAGGGAAAGGACTCTTTTTTCATACCTCTTCCTTTTTGTATAATAGAGCGTATAGATTGATTTATAAATAATGAGGAAATTTGCAAATTGGAGGAATATATGTTTACGCTAGAGCCAATAACAAAATCAACCCTATATATTATCAAAGAAATTGTGAATAGTAATATGTATTACAATGAATGTGAAAATGGAAGACCGATGAGAACGGATGATGAATTATCGGAAGAATTTAACTATGTCAATCCAGAGCGAAAGACCTACTTTATAAAAGCGGATGATACCTATATCGGGTTAGTCGATTATTTAGAAAATAATGAGAAGGACGGATATCCTTGGCTAGGATTACTTATGATTCATGGGGATTATCATCATTTTGGCTACGGAACAAATGCGTATTATTTCATTGAAGAAATGCTGATAAAGCAAGGAAAGTCTAAACTACGATTAGGTATATTTAAGAATAACAATATAGCAAAATCATTCTGGACAAAAATGGGGTATACATATTATGAAACGAAATGTTTGAATAAGGGAATTGTCGTAGATTGCTATGAAAAGGTATTGTTTTCGTAGAAGTTAGATAAGATATACTCTAGTTTGACCTTATTTGACCATAGGATTATACTAAAAATAGAAAGAGAAATCTTTCACAAATAACAAGGAGGAGACGTCATATGAAAAAATTTTTTCCTGAGTTGATGAATCGTCGCGATGGTTTCATGGATTTAGAGTCTTCTTTATGGAATATGTGGAATGGTGACTTTTTCAAGCCGCTACTTAAAGCTTCATTTGCTACTGATATTGAAGAAAAAGAAGATGCTTATGTCGTGCACGCTGAACTGCCTGGCTTTTCTAAAGAAAAATTACTAGTAGACTACCATGATGGCGTATTAACGATTCAGGCATCTCGTCAAAAAGAAGATACAAACCAAGCCGAAACATATATTCGTAATGAAAGATATAGTGGTACTTACATGCGTCGCTTTTTTGTAGATGGAATCGATAAAGAACAAATAAAGGCTTCCTATGAGGATGGTATTCTTGAGGTTATCTTACCGAAAATAAATAAAGTAAATGAACAACATAGAGTGATTGAAATTCAGTAATAGCTTAAGGTGAAAATAGAGAAGGAGGTGCCAAGACAGGATTATTTTCCGATTTAGGCACCTCTTTTTTAATAAGGTACAATATTTCTTAACTATGTTCAGTTCGTAATTGATTATTTAAGAGGAGAAAACATGATAATGATAAAATTGCTGTTTAGTTTCCTAGCTGTCCCAATCATCTACGTTATGCTTGCAACGTATCTTATCGTCTCGGCAGCTACTAAAATACCGAAGGGACAAGCAGAATATTTACTTGTTTTAGGAGCGAGGGTGTTCAAAGAAGGCATTTCGTTATCGTTAAAAGCAAGACTTGACACTGCTCTTTCCTATCTAAGAGAACACCCCGAAACAAAGGTAATTGTTTCGGGAGGCAGGGGTAAAGATGAACCTATTGAAGAGGCAATGGCTATGCAGCAATATCTTCTCGAAAACGGTGTTTTTCATGATCGTATTCTTGTAGAAGATCGTTCAACAAGCACGTATGAGAATATCTTATTCTCAATGCAAGCATTCCAATTGTCAAATGTGATAATTGTAACAAATGATTATCATATGTACCGTTCTAAATGGATTGCTAATGACCTGGGTTTACATGCATACGGATTAGCTGCTCCCACTCCTAAAAAAGCAATCATGAAATCCTACATGAGAGAATATGCTGCCATCCTCCATACGTGGCTTACACACTATTAGTATATATTTTTAAAAACGTTGGAACGTAAACGGAGATTTCGTGCGATTATAACGTTTGAAACGTATTAAATTTTTTTAGTAAGGAAAGAATGGACACGTTGTCGAATAGAATATACTATCTTGCTAGTCATGAAAATTCAAATGTAAGGAAGTGTTGGACATGGAAGAACAAGAACAGTTACAACGTATTTATTGCATAGCGCAGGATATTTTAATAATGCTTCGTAACGAATCTTTTGTAAATCGAGATCCTCACATTCGTGATTCAATCGAGTATCTTGCGAGCACAGTTGGAGCACTTTCTACCATTGCACTTAATAAAGATCCAAACTCAAACGATACATTACAATACTCCATTACGAAAATGCGTATTGCACGAAACATTGTTGAACGTGAAAAGCAAGCTAACGCCAAGAAGCAATGTGTATAATCTCCTTTAAAAAGGAATTGCAAAAGAGAGTACTCTCATTTGTAATTCCTTTTTTCTATTCTGTTAAGATTTAGCATAAGTATATAAAAGTAATGCTAAAGGAGGCGAAAGGTGTGAATTTACGGCGTGCTCTTCATCCTTCGCAAATCAAACGGTTGCATCATTTGATGTTCGTCGGTAAATATGTAAAACACGATCTGACTTCCTTTTATATACAATGTCTATCTCCTATTCCATCTTTCCTAAAGGAAATGTATACGACCTTACCTTCTGTCTTTTCTGGAATACTTTCCAATCAACATAATGAATCCTTCTTTACAAACACAACCGAAGCGGAACGTCAACAAATGCTTATTTTATTTCGTTTACGCTACAATAATCATCGGCTGCATGCTCAAATTATCCAATCACAAAAACAAGAATTAGCAAGCTCATATTGTATTATTCCTTCACCATTACTACAAAAGGGACAGACAAGAGAAGTGTTAGATCGGAAGTTAGCAAATGGATACTCCTCTTTTATGCTACCGAAATATACTAGTGATTTCGATATGCCCGAGCTACTTATTAAAGATGGCCGGCTATATGGAAATATTGATTTAAAGCCATCGATAAGTGGAACGATGTTTGTAGAGCAAACAAAGGAAGGGCTCTATCTTGATATAGAAGATTGGAACTCTTATGTGGAAATGCAAGTAGATGAACAGCTTTACTTTGTTTCATCGGATACATTTCGCTTGTTACAAAAACAATTACGAGATTTAGGGAAAAATGTTGTTTATAAAGAAGATGATCGTGTAAAAAACAACCATGTGAATGAACGAGAGTTACAATTTTTACACAATGTGAAACAGCTTGCACTTGAGAAAGAACTCTTTATTGATGAGCTAGATATTTATAATTTTCACATTTGTTTAAAAACGAGTCCAATTACCATTGTGGGTGGTATTCCGGGAATTGGAAAATCGAAACTTGCTCAAGTGTATGGGGAGGCGCTGGGACTTAGGTTTGGAAAGGATTTTCTTCTTGTTCCAATTTCAACTAGTGTACAGGAACCCCAAGATCTGCTAGGCTACCTACATCCAAATGGTACCTATATGGAAAGTGAATTTGGTATTATTTCTACTCTTATAGAGGCTGCTGCTCATCCTGAACGGCTATTTATGATTGTGTTTGATGAAATGAATATTTCTATTATTGAGCATTGGTTTACTACTTTTTTATCCGTTCTTGAATTAGATGAGGAGAAACGGATATTGAAGCTTTATGATGCAAGGGAAGAGGATACGCGTGTGCCGTCATCCGTTAAGCTTGGTCGAAATCTCATATTTGTAGGAACAGTGAATTTTGACGAAACAACAAAGGAATTGTCTGACCGTCTACTAGACAGAGTGAATATTTTACAGTTAAAGAAGCTATCATTTCGTGAGTCATTCCTACTGAAGAAGAGCAAGAAACATATATGTAACATAGTTTCTACCAATGAATATAGAGGGGAATGGAATCAACATCGATCTATTACCACCGTTTTTTCTGAAGAAGAACTCGAACTTTTTGATCGGTTACATCTAGCTTTTCAGAAAGTAGATCGTTCAAAAGGAGTATCATTTCGAACCGTTGCCGCTATTGCTTCCTATATAACAAACATTCCAACAGATGAAGATCTTCTTCCAGTTCTAAGTAGAGAAGAGGCACTAGATATACAATTATCACAACGGATTCTCCCCAAAATAAGAGGGATTGATGCTGTTGTAGGGCCTCTTGTTGATCAAGATAATCATAGCCCAACATCGCTGCTGGCTATTCTCCAATCTCCGTTTGCGCAAGAAGTATCTTCATTTGCTAATAGCATTGGTTATTTAAAACAAAAAGCAAAAGAGCTGGAGCTGTACGGTTATGTTAAATCATGAGTATTGTACAGAAATTGTAGAAGATAGGAAGGTTTTGCCGTTTCAATTGCAAATTCTAGTAGGAGGAGTTGAACGAGCGGAAGTCGTTCCATTGCGAAAGGTTACCCAATCTATTTCTCAGATTATGCACTGTATATACGATATTCAGGAGTTAAAGCCGTTACGTCTCGTTATTCACACATCATGTGATGCCAAGGTAACGTTTGTTTGGAATAAAGTAAATGATGGAAAAAAACAAGGAATGGATCTTCGTTATCATGTAAGTGCAAAGCAAAAGATGGTGCTATTATATGAGCATGGCAAGACGGAATATATATATCCATGGAGATGTGGACTGTATCATTTTGAAATCATATATGATGAAGAGGTATACTTAGGAGCCATTCGAATTGTACCGAAAAATTTTAACGATGAGCAGCTAACACTGATTCAAAATACAGTACAATCATTATGTAGAACGCTATTACTAGATCGGGGTTATTACAAGAAAACATTTCGCATATTCACAGATTTAGAAGATTCTTCTTACATGAATTCGATCCGTCTCCTTTTGAAAAAAATTCCACAAATTAAACAGCAAATTATTTACTTAGAAAAAATAAATAGTTATATACCAATCTATGAGTATAATCATACATTTCGTAAACCTACTTCAAAAACAATTCGAAAAAATGAACGAAGGTGTCCTACATCTACACAAAAACAGTGGAATCGTAAATTTAGATTGAAACCAAGCGATGCTCATCAATATGTAAAATATAAATTGGTTTCTTTTTTAGCACGTCTTCAAACTATGATTCTATTTATAGAGGAGTCCATTGTAAAGCTTGAACATGAAGTGAATGTAGGTATTAATGAAAACAGAGCAATAAAGACAATCATGCAATCAATTGAAAAGAATGGATCTGTAACAGATAGAGAAAAACATAAATATAAAAATTTATACTTAGTAAAGGATATGGAAATGAAGAAAGCTAGTGTTACCTTACAAGAATTTAAAATTCTTCATAGCCTTGTAATAGAGTTTTTTTCTTATATGTTAGACCGACTGCACCAACCATTTTGGAACAATATGAAAATCGTCCAATCATATTCCTCGTTGCCATTTCCATTTCGTCAATGTATTCAGCTGCTTGAATTAAATGATCTGTACGAATCAGAACGAATGCCTAGCTATTTGTTTGTCTATAAACCAACTTATGTCATTTATGAATATTATGTATATGTATCGCTGCTCTTCCTTCTTCAAGAAATAGGGTTTGTTGCATTAACGCCAGTTCTCAAGCAAATCCAATCGTATTTTTATATAGATGGACTTCAAGACGGAACAACAGTTGAGCTTTATAAAAATGAAAAGATGGTAAAAGTCGTATACAATGAATTAATTGAAACGCATCCGTTAATTGCACTTGAAAAAAATAGTAATTTTTATAACGGAGAAGATACGAAAAAACCAGATATACGTGTGGATTATTATGAACGGCAAGGAGCAAGATGGCAGTATCGCTCATCTATTATTATTGAAGTGAAGTATAGTCCGATGTACAACATTTTTCAACCGGTTGGAAATACAAAGGCAACAGAGCAAATGTATAAATATTGGTCTATTAAATATGTAGAGGAAAAAGAGGGTAAGCGATTTTACCAAAGAAGAGCTATATATGAAGTTGTTTGTGTATATCCTGGTAGTCAAGTTCATCCTAAAAAGGTGGAAAGTGGATGTGGGGTGTTTATTCAATTTTATCCATATAAAACAAAGAATGATGAAATTCATGTAAAGGGTAAGGCTGAAATGATGGAGCTGTTCTCTGAATGGTTAGATAAGTTTTAGTTGCATCTTTACAGGGATACGAATATAGTTAAAGAGATGAAAACGCTATCAAACCAAATATAAATAGATTGGTCAATCGATAGAAAGGTGGAGAATTATGTTTCATCGAGTTCAGACGAAAGAGGAGCATTTCGTTTTTGAACAGTTTTGGGGTGACTTTTGTGAAGAAAGAAAAATACAATTTATTGAGCGAAATTTACAGCCTGAACGATTTTTACTAATAGGCGCTGAAAATAGATATATAGGTACAGTTGAATGTGCAAAGTATGAACATCCACATGAGTCTAATTCTGAGTATTTCTATCCTTTTTCTACTCATCCTACTATTATAAAAGAGCGTAAATGGAAGCGAATCTACGAGATTGGAAAATTCTCGATTGAACGACAATTTCGTGGTCAGGGTTATTTTAAGCGACTCGTAGTTATTTTATTTATCCATGCACTAGAGACGAAAGCAACGGCATATATAACGGTTGTGACGAAAAGAATGTATATGTATTTACGTTTTTTAGGATTTCAGATGCATACGCTTGATAAGGAGTTTAAAATTAACGAATTCGTGATTGGTGTACCAATTATGATTGATGCCTATGAAGGAATAAAGCATTTGTATTCTATTAAAGAAATTCGAGATGTAATCAAGATGAATGCTCATGCTATGCAGTTATTGCGTGGTAACGATAATAAAGTTATGTTAACTTAATGCTGTATGAAGAAGATAAAGTGAAACTTCCCTCGGTGGGGGTTTTCTCTCATCCCTCACCGAGGGTTAGTTGAACCAATCGGACTTTTACGGGCAGTTGTCCCCCACTTGGTCTTCTCCGATTTCTCTAAGCCTTGAAGTGGGGGTCTTACTGCCCGTTAAAGCGGGATAAAGAGATGATAGAAAAGGATTCTAGCATTCTTTTCTATCATCTCCTTTTTTTCTATATTCAGAATCCGAACAGGCTTAGGATCAGTTTTTTACGTTTTGGTTTTTCTGTTTGAAGCTGTTGTATTTCTTTTCCAAACACTTTTGGTTCTTCTAGAGTAGCAATTTGATTTTCGAGCTGGATGATATGTTTTTGTAACTCTTCAATTTCACTTCTATGCTGTAATAGCTGGTAGTTTACAACATCATCAGCCTTTTCATGCATACGATCTTCGGTTCTTCCAATTCGTTTGTCTAACAATTGTATGAGATTCATAAGCGATTGTAACTCCTCACGAGAAACAGCACCTTGTTTAACTTTGTCTACTGTTTGGTTCGAGTTTGAAGTTTTACAGTAGTTTTCGATTTGCTGAACCTGTTCTTGTGAAAATACATAATGACCATTTTTATTTTTTTGTAAGGTAAGTTCTAATTGCTGCACGATTCGCATGACAACCTTTGGACTAACACCTAATTGTTCAGCTACCATTGGAGTTTTGATTTCCATCGTAAACCTCCTTTATCGTGTTTAAAGTAGGTTTTCTCTTTTCATTTCTCTTTCCCTTCCATGATGACAAAACAAGTCTGAAATCGGCAAAGAAAGTGATATTTTTCGTGGATTAGAAGGTATTTGAAACAATAAGTAGATAATACCAATATTTATGCAGTATTATTTTTATAATGTATTTCTCGTGGCTTGAAGAATCGTTTATAATAAGGATGCTAAGGGGAAAGGGATTTTTAATTGCAAGTAATGTGAAAATAGGATAACAAATAGTAAAATTCATAAATATTTAACTGTAATAAATTTGATAAAATACTATATAGCAAGTGTAAAATGTGACAAAGTTATTAACGAAATCTTATATTTGTGGTACTATTCATCATAACAGCAATCCGCTATACCGCTCGGGTCGTGCATAACGGAGGGGATAGGAGGTTTTTTTCAATGATAAGTGACATTGAAAATGATTTTTGCAATTATTTAGAGTACGAAAGAAAACAATTTTTAACGGATTGGAAAAAACAAATCCAAATTAGCTTTAACGATCCTTTTCATGATGAAATTATTATTAATGGAGATCATCTACTTCTCTTACTTCGATCCATTATTATGGAAGAAGCGCAATTGGAGGATTTGCAACCCCTTTGTAATAAGATTGCATCGGAGAGGGTACAGGCAGAAGCAAATATCGGGGATTTCGTATATAATACGAACATTGGCCGAAATGCGTTATTTAAAAAGATGTGTACATTTGAAGTAAAAGCTATAGAATTGCTTCCTCTTATTGATAAGGTTCATAAATTTTTTGACTATTTAACGTATAATACAGTGCTTCGCTATTCAGCGATTATCGCAAAAAATTTACAAGATCAACAGAAATATATTAATGAAACGCACAAAGACCG
This sequence comes from Ectobacillus polymachus, assembly GCF_048159605.1. Lineage (NCBI taxonomy): Bacteria > Bacillati > Bacillota > Bacilli > Caryophanales > Bacillaceae > Ectobacillus > Ectobacillus polymachus. The sequence continues at coordinate 763,215 of NZ_JBLREB010000001.1, forward strand.
TCTAACAATATTAGGTCAAATGTCTGCAAGCTTTGTTCATGAATTTAGAAATCCTCTTACCTCTATTATGGGATTTGTGAAATTACTACGAGCAGAACAAGCTTCTATGCCATACTTAGACATTATTTCACATGAGATTGAACAATTAAACTTTCAAATTTCGCAATTTCTACTCATCTCTAAAAAAGAGACGAGTGGTCAGATGGAACAATTTTCTTTGAATGATATGTTTCATGAAATTATTCATTTTTTATACCCAAGTATTGTTGATAAAAATGTTAAAATCGAAGAACAAATGCTTCAACCTATAGAAATGTACGGCTATCGTAACGAGATAAGACAAGTTATTCTTAATCTTCTTATGAATAGTATAGATGCATTAGAGTCTATTCGAAAAAATAGAAAAATTATCATTCTTACTCATGAAGATGAGAATACAATTGAAATTTCGATTCAAAATAATGGTCCAATGATTCCGAAGGATCAAATTGAAATGATTTTTGAGCCGTTCGTAACTTCTAAAAAGCTCGGTACTGGGATTGGTTTATTTGTATGCAGACAAATTGTTGCTAAGCATAATGGACACATTTATTGTGAGTCATCAGAGACAAATACATCCTTTCATATGTCGTTTCAAAAGAATAAATAATAATAATTTTAATCATACATATAACAAAGTCTACAAGGAAACTTGTAGACTCTTAATTTGTATAAAGAATCGTCTCTAGTTTTGGAGGTTTCGAAGCGAAGCCAACTGCATAAATGGTATACATTATATTTGGTTTTATTTTCATATTTGGTACGGTTAATATAATATCCTTTGTTCCAGCTAAGCGAACTTCTATATCGGCGGTACCAGGTGTTACTTGTAAAAACTCGGTAAATTGTTTGAATGACACATTTGCAAATAGCACATCACCGTTCTTGAAGGCGACGTCAACTGCTGATGTGTCCGGAGAAAGATGAGCAAAACGAATTTTGGCATCCCCATAAGGCAAAAAGGTGTTATCAATGAAAGAAAGCAGTTGAAACTTACTAACATCGCCTACAGCAGTAATTGTGTACACCTTATTATTCATCACAGGTATCAATGATGAATATATAGGAGAAGTATTTGTCCCTGTTTTATATACATCGAAACGATATTGTCCTTGTGGTATGGAAAGGTAGTTACTTATCTGCTTATAGGAAATATTTTGGAGAATCTGTTGACCATTAATATACATATCGACAGCTGATGCATCGGGGGCTGCGTGTAACACACGTAATTTTGCTTGTTGTATTGATTGTTGAGGTGTAACTCGTCCGGATTCATAAGCTTGTACGAGCTTTTGCACCGCTTCATAGTGCTTGTTATAATATTGTACGTATTTTTGGGGATTTCGATATTTGTAATAACAAGCAAGCTGGTCATACATACTTGCCTCAAAAGCGTATTTCTGTGTTTCAGTCATAGCTACTCCTCCTTTTCATCCATACACTATATGCATAAATAAAGGGACAATATGTATGATTTCGATTAACTTGTCTTTTATAACCCAATACGCTACAATATTTAGAATATTATCAGGTTTTAGTGTTCTCGTATAATTGCGGAAATAAGGTCTGCAAGTTTCTACCAAGCTACCTTAAATGGCTTGACTACGAGGATAAAGGTTGATGGATGTTCCATCTTTTTTTATTCTCGTATTTAAAAAAGGAGAGTGTTCATCATGATTTCGAAACAACAATTACGAAAGCAAATTAACGTCGCAAACAAAAAAGAACGCGCTGATTTTGTGATTCGTAATGCGAATATAGTGAATGTGTTTACTAAGGAAATAATAAAGGGTGATATTGCAATAGCGGATGGTGTGATTGTAGGGATTGGCAGCTATGAGGGGATAGACGAACTGGATGCGAATGGACGGTATGTATCTCCTGGATTAATTGATGCTCATGTTCACATTGAATCATCAATGGTGACTCCTGTGCAATTTTCTCAAATTGTCCTTCCGCATGGTATTACATCTGTTATTACAGATCCACATGAAATTGCAAATGTTGTCGGTTCAAAAGGAATTCAATTTATGTTAGATGATTCAGAAGCATGTCTACTCGATATTTTTGTCATGTTGCCATCCTGTGTTCCAGCGACTCCATTTGAAAATGCCGGTGCTTCTTTACAAGCTGAGCATATTCGTCCTTTTTTAGCTAATAAAAGAGTTTTGGGTTTAGCAGAAGTTATGGATTTTCCGGCCGTGTTGCAAGCGAAGGAGGATATGCTAGATAAACTCCTGCTAACAAAACAAAAGGATGGACATGCTGCAGGATTAACAGAGCAGGATTTGAATGTCTATCGCACTGCTGGTATTTTAACAGATCATGAATGTGTAACAAAGGAAGAAGCACTCATGCGACTTCGTCTAGGGATGTATGTGATGCTTCGAGAAGGATCTGTTGCAAAAAATTTGCATTCCCTATTGTCTGCTGTAACGGAACAAAATGCGCATCGTTGTGTATTTTGTACAGATGATAAACATTTGGACGATCTAATAGAAGAGGGTAGCATTGACTATAACGTTCGAGTCGCCATTTCACAAGGACTTTCGCCGATAACAGCAATCAGTATGGGGAGCTTGTATGCTGCGCAGTGTTACGGTCTACATCAGAAAGGTGCGATTGCTCCAGGTTACGATGCAGATTTATTACTACTCGATAATCTAGATGATTTTACAATTGCAGCAGTATATAAAAATGGAAAGCTAGTTGCTAAAGATGGTGTGTATGTGGCGGATACAAAGCAAGGGGCGGATCCAGAGCATATTAAGCAAACGGTCCACATTCCAAATATCTCAGAAAAAGAGATCGCTATTGAAATGGAAGGTAATACAAAGGCGAATGTAATAGGCCTCATTCCTAATAATTTACTAACCGATCATCTCATTGTAAATGTAGATGTAAAAAAAGGAAAATTCATTCCAAGTATTGAAAAAGATCTATTAAAAATAGCTGTTATAGAACGTCATACCGCATCGGGGAATATAGGATTAGGTATTGTGAAAGGGTTCGGGCTAAAAAACGGAGCCATTGCGACAACAGTAGCACATGACTCACACAATATCATTGCAGTTGGTACAAATGATGCAGATTTATTAGCTGCAATTCGTGCACAGGGTCGTATACAAGGCGGACTAGTAGTTGTAAAGGATGGTGTAACCCTAGCAGAGCTTCCGCTAACTATTGGTGGTTTAATGTCTGACAAGAGTTTTCAGGAAGTATACAAACAGATAAAGCAAATAGACGAAGCGTTGCAGATAATTGGTGCACCATCAGAATTTAACCCATTCCTAACGTTATCGTTTCTTTCTTTACCTGTTATTCCATCTTTAAAAATTACTGATTTAGGATTATTTGATGTAGAAGTATTTCAACATATTGAGGTACGTACAACAAAGAATTGACATTTCCTTATTACTACTTCACAATGGTAAAGGTATAAATGAAGGTCCATAATGATATTTGTTGAATAAAGGATTGTGTACACCGTAAAGGCTGATTCTATATGAAAGGAGGAAGATGAGAAAATGATGGAAAGTTTTTTATTTGATTACGGTAATACAATGATTACTATCGCCATACTAAGTACGATATTTCTTGGCGGAAGATGGTCTTTCCGTCTATTCTCCACGCTTCCGAGCATATATGATTCTCATAGACGTTTGTCTTTTCCTACTGATGTGCAGCAATCCTATGAATTAATAGCAAACGTTTGGGTATTTGACGTTCGGAAACAAATTGCGATGTCGATACGTCATAAAATTGCCCCAGATAATGATGAAGATGGAATATCCTCGTTACTAGTTATTAACAAACCAAAAGTAACGAGGAGGAAATCATTTGAAAAAACTATTGGGGATGTTACCCCTTACATTGGTATTATTTTTAGCAGGATGTAGTTCAAAAGCAACCATTACCCCACAAAGCACAGGGTTTTGGGACCATTATTTTGTATACCCGATTTCGTTTATCATTACCAGCATCGCTCATCTTTTTCACGATAATTATGGTATTGGTATTATTGGAATTACAATCCTTATTCGACTTGTGACAACACCGCTTGTTATGATGCTGAATGATAATCAATGGAAAATGCAGCAAATACAGCCGGAAGTAAAGAAGTTACGTGAAAAATACAGTTCTAAGGATCAAAAAACGCAGCAAGAACTTAACAAAGAAGTAATGAAGTTATATCAACAACATAAGATAAATCCAGCTATGGGTTGTCTTCCAGCGATTGTTCAAATGTTTATTCTCTCGGCATTGTACAGCGCTATCTATCGAACAAAAGACATTGCATCGCATACATTCTTATGGTTTAGTTTAGGACAAGTCGATCCGTATCACATCTTGCCAGTCCTTGCTGCAATTGCAACGTTCTTCCAATACTACGCTATATCAAAACGTCCGACCACAGAAGGCGATCTAGCAAGTAAGCAAATGAAAACGATGATGTATACAATGCCAATTATGATCTTTTTCATGGCATTTCATTTAGCATCTGCCATTGGCTTATATTGGGTAACAGGAAATACATTTATGGCGATTCAAACTATATTTATGGAAAAACGCAAACTGAAGAAAACACAAGCGTTACAACTTAATCAAGAACTTTAAAATCTCTGCGAAGCAGAGATTTTTTTCTTTCTAGGCAAACGCACAAACCAGGTGAAGTTAGTCCATCATAACTTAAGAGTGTAGAGATTTTAATTTTAATGTAAGGAGTGAAAAACTATGTATGGATTTGGTGGTGGATATCCAGGCTATGGCTATGGTGGCTGTGGAGGCGGCTGTGGATGTGGGTCTGGATTTGCGTTAATCGTTGTGTTGTTTATTCTTTTAATTATCATTGGGACCACTGCTATTCGCTTCTAAGTACTAGTAAAGAGCGTCACATATGAAACCGATTAATCATTAATTAATCGGTTCTTTCTTTTTCGTGAAGGCTTACATAATAAATAACAAGAAAAAATATACCGTTATAACGAACGTTCGGCGCAAATTCGTTCTTATAATTCGTGAAAAAATTGACATTCTTCTTTATCCATGTTACCTTTAGTAAGGATTTTTTACTGAACGTATCAAGGAGGTTCTTCAGATGAAATATGATTATGACGTAATTGTAATTGGTGCTGGTCCGGCAGGTATTTTTACTTGCTATGAATTGTCGCTGAAAATGCCAGAAGCACGCGTGCTTTTAATCGATAAAGGTCATGATATTTATCAAAGAAATTGTCCGATACTCCAAAAGAAAATTACGAAATGTCCACCTCCTGTTGGAAAGAAAGACCATGCAGGATGCTTACCTGCCTGCAGTATTACGAATGGATTTGGCGGTGCTGGCGCATATTCTGATGGAAAATTTAATATTACAAGTGAGTTTGGCGGATGGATGACAGATTATTTGTCACCTGCTATTATTTTAGACGTAATTCATTATGTGGATGAAATAAACTTAAAGCATGGAGCAACTAGGGCTATTACGGACCCATTAACGGATAATGTAAGGGACATTGAAAAAAGAGGGTATGCAGTAGGTTTAAAACTACTACGTGCAAAAGTTCGTCATTTAGGAACCGAACAAAACTTAGAAATATTAAAAAGTATTTATGAATATTTGAAAACAAAAATTGAGATGCAGCTAAAAACGCAAGTAGAGGATATCCTTACTGAGAAGGAAAATGGTATCCATGTGATTCGAGGTATTCTTTTAAAGGATGGTACTTCCATTACAGCAAATAAAGTGGTTATTGTTCCAGGACGTGATGGAGCAACATGGTTAACAAAGATACTGAAAAAACGGCGTTTACACATGAAATCTAATCAAGTCGATATTGGTGTTCGTGTTGAAACGTCAAACATTGTTATGGAAGAGATTAATAAACATTTATATGAAGGAAAATTTATTTTTAATACGTCGGTTGGAACAAGAGTACGAACCTTCTGTAGCAACCCTTCTGGTCATGTAGTTGTTGAAAATCATTCAGGAATTATGAATGCGAATGGTCATTCTTTTAAAGATCCAGCGCTGGGAAGTTCAAATACGAACTTTGCACTTCTCGTTTCGCACCAATTTTCCGAACCGTTTGATCAGCCGAATGAATATGCACATGAAATTTCACATTTAGCTAATCAGCTAAGTATGGGTAGTGTTATTGTTCAAAGATATGGAGATTTACTAAAAGGTCGTCGTTCTACAGAAAAGCGAATTCGAGAAGGATTTATTGAGCCGACTTTAAAGGAGGCAGTCCCAGGGGATTTAGGTCTGGTGTTACCTTATAATACAATGAAGAGCTTAATTGAAATGACAGATGCACTCAATCATGTCACACCAGGAATTGCATCTGAACATACCTTATTTTACGGTGTAGAGGCGAAATTCTATTCCGCTCGTCCAAAATTGAATGAGCATTTTGAATCAGAAATTGAAGGTTTATATTTAGGTGGCGATGGAGCTGGCGTCACACGTGGTTTAGCACAGGCGAGTGCATGTGGTGTTTGGATTGCACGGGATATTGTAGAAAAAACTAAGAATACAAAAAGAAATGCTGTTGAGATTGGATAAATTAGTTTTAGAAAGAATTAAAAAGAGAATGATTATTATGAAAGACGAATATTTCTAAGTCTAATACGAGCAGATTATAAGGAGAGGTAACTTTCTTTTATAGTCTGCTCGTATTTTTTGTTTGTAATATGTCCTGGTTTTTTTATTTTGCAATGTGTATAATATACCAAAAAAACAAGGAGGCTTTCTATGAGTAAGTCATTCTATCATTATATGATGAAATATCGTAATGGTTCTAAACTGGATCCATTTGGGGTAGTAGCGAAAGTGATTTACGAGGACCATTCCTTTCCAAAGCAGTCCACCGATTATGATGAAATAAGCTCGTACTTAGAAACAAGTGGTCTTCTTGCAACGATGACGTTGTTCGATGAAGTCTGGGACATATATATTCAGGAGACGTTATCGAGTAATCAGCTATGACATGAAAAAGGAGTGCCTATCGTTTTCCTAAATTATATTAAGTTTCTGCATAATTTATGTAAAAATATTTTCTTCATCATTCATCTGATATAAGCGTTTTCTTCTAGCATGCATATACTAGTATCGTTACAATACGTTATAAATCACGACTCATAAAGGGGAGGATGATTTTGAAGAAAAAAAAGCAGCCAAAATTCAGTATCGGAGACATAGTCGTGGTTACACTATACGGCACTGTTGGCAAGATAACAAATATTAATTTTCTATTTTTATTCGGATAAAATATGGTAGCCTCCCTAACTACATATGCTAAGAGGTGATGTAAATGGGATTAGCTGCAATTTATTTACGACTATCTAGAAACGAAGAGCAACTAAACATAGATGAAATCTTATCTAAGCATAGAAATGCTTTAACGAAACTTGCAAAACAACAGAAACTAACTTACGATATTTACCAAGAAATTTCAAGCGGAGTTAGTACTGACAGACCACAATTGAATTTGCTACTTAGCAGGTTAGATGATTATGATGCTCTCCTTGTAATGGATATAGACAGAATTTCTCGTGACAACGCACATGCTGAGGAGATTAAGAAGATGCTGATTCTTCATGACATCAAAATTTTGACTCCTCAAGGTGCAATTGATCTGTCGCAGGAAAGCAATGAAATGCTTTTTTCATTCCAAGCGATGATGGCAAACTTTGAATATAAACAAATTCGTAAGCGTTTGGGGAGAGGACGATTAGCAGCAGCAGAACAAGGGAAATGGACGATGTCAAATCGAGTTCCTTTAGGATACAAGAAGAATGAAGAAAAGCGACTAGAGATAGTTGAAGATGAAGCTAAAATCATTCGTTTTATCTTCCAAAAAACACTGGAACGAGTTAGTGCAAATGAAATTGCAAAACAGTTAGATACCCTCGGATGGAGAAGTAGACAAGGAAAAATACTCACTTCAGCACATATTAGTCAGATTAGAAAGAACGTTGTTTATTACGGAGTTGTTCATGCGTGCAGACGAATCAACGGCAGAGTAGTTGATGAAGTATTTGTTGAAGATGCTCATGAACCGATTGTAAGCAAACAAACATTTTTGGAAGTACAAAAGAAACTAGAAGAAAATACATCAGGTCATTTCTTTCATAAACTGAAGGCGAAAAGAAAACTTCAAAATTTAATTTACTGTAATTGTTGCGGGCGGAAGAGATATATTCAATGTGATGGAGATGGTGTTGATTTTGTGAAGTCATGCATTTATAAAGTCGATAATAATAAGTGCAAAGACAGAGGACATAAATATGCTCCACTTGAGCAGTTTGTGTTACAAAAAGTGAAAGAAAAGAAGCCGGCCTTTGAACAAGAATTGAGGATATTAAAATCTCTTGATACAGCTGAGATAGAACATAAGTTATTGATTCAAAAAGAATCTTTAGAGAAACAATTAGATAAATTTAATAAACGTGAACAGAATCTGAAAGAAATGCGGATGGATGGAGAGATTACAAAAGCGGAGTTTTACGAAATGCGTGGCAAGAATGAAGAGCAAATCATGAAAGTTCGGCAACAAATGAAACTTATTACTATTCGATTAGAGAATCTATCTAACACAGACGAAGAACAAAAACGATTGGATGATGCTATTAAAAAGCTAGATATCCTTGAAAAACTTAATGATGAAGTCTGTAACACTTTTCTTAAGAAGTTCATAAAAAAAATACGGTTCAGCAGCAATACAGAAGCAAATCATGACACCACAAGAGCAAGAGTAGCCGCTACAGTAGAAATCGAATGGTTATAAAATGAATGATTTGCTCTTTCCTTTTATACTCAGTGCAAAAAAAGGAATATACACAAATTTCATTGATAGAATAATAGCGCTAGACTATACTCAAGCAATGTCTTTTGAAAGGGTTTACGCATTTGAGAGAAATTTACAATGCATTTATGAACTTAGGATTGAAATTCTATTACTCAGAACCTACTATTGAATTAATAGTTCACTATGTGGACAGTATCTTGACGAAGAGATTCTTAGCTAACAAATGTTCAGATGTTAAACTAATATCGAGTGAATATAAATTTTTCGAGAAACTGGGTGATGAGTGTGTCACATAATATTTTACTAATAGAAGACGATTTAGCGATTCAAGAAATGGTTAATGGGTATTTAGTGAAAGAGGGGTTTGTTATAACGGTAGCATCGGACGGAGAAGAAGGAATTGCAAAGTTTTTACAAGATCAGTTAGATTTAATCATTCTTGATATTATGCTGCCTAAAATAGATGGTTTAGAAGTTGTACGTATAATTCGTGAAACAAGTGCGGTTCCGATTTTAATTATGTCCGCAAAAGACACGGATGTTGATAAAGCAATAGGACTAGGGCTTGGTGCGGATGATTATATTTGTAAGCCATTTTCCATGATTGAATTATCTGCACGGGTGAAGGCAGGAATTCGTCGTTCGACAAAATATTCTGCTCCGCAAAAGAAACAAGATGAAATGATTATATTAGGTGATTTGAAAATTGATAAGGCTAATTTTACCGTTCAAAAAAAGAACAAAGATATTAAACTTACTTCCAAAGAATTTGAGCTTTTAAAGCTATTTGCGACAAATCAAAATCGTGTGTTTACTAAAGCGCAAATTTATAACTTTATTTGGAATGAAGAATATTACGGTGATGAGAATGTCATTAATGTTCATATGAGAAGGCTGCGGGAGAAAATTGAGGACGATCCATCTGAGCCGCAGTACATTAAGACACTATGGGGCATCGGTTATAAGTTGGAAGTGATATAGAATGGTTCTATTTTTAACGGTTATTATTTTCATATTAATTGGTGTTATTTATTTTCAATATCGCACTGGGAAAAATCGAAGTGCGAATGTACGTTATACATATGAAAAGTTGCAGGATATTGTGGAAAAGCAAACGAGTGAAAATTTATTAGTAGTAACAGATGATAAAGAATTGAAATTACTACTAGTGGCGATTAATTGTTTGTTAGATGAAAAGAAAAAAACAATTGCTAAGCATTCGAAACTAGAAATCTCGATGAGGAAGATGCTTTCCAATATATCACATGATTTAAAAACGCCGCTTACTGTGATTCTCGGTTATGTGGAAATTTTAAATGTAGATGAAACGATAAGTGAAGAGGAGCGAAAGGTATTACTTGAAAAAATACATATGAAAACGTTAGAAGTGCTAGATCTCATTCATAAGTTTTTTGATCTAGCAAAATTAGAATCCGGCGATAAAGGTATCCAAATGACGCGGATTTATATGAATGAAATTTGTCAGGAACATATATTATCATTTTATGATTTGTTAACAACGCAAGGATTTGATGTTCATATCGATATACCAGAAACGCCGATCTATGCACACGGGAATACAGAAGTTATCGGCAGAATTATGAATAACTTAATTTCAAACGCAATTGCCTACGGCGGAGACGGAAAAACATTAGGGATTACACTGCGAAGTGATGATCAATTTGTGTACGTGGATATATGGGATAAAGGAAAAGGAATCTCTGAATCTCATATCGATAAAGTATTTGAACGTATGTACACATTAGAAGATTCACGAAATCGTTTGTATCAAGGTAGTGGACTTGGGCTTACGATTACGAAGCGCCTTGTAGAAGCGTTAGAAGGAGAAATTCATCTGTCAAGTACGCCGTATGAGAAAACAGTATTTACCGTTATGCTAAGAAGAATCAACTTTTAGCTTGTAGAAAGAGAAATTCTACAAGCTTTTTTGGGGCTTAAGAAATTTGTAAGGAATAGGTAAGAAAAAAGAGAATTTTATTTCTTATTATATAAATATAGAACGGGAGCGAAAGGGGAATGGAAGATGACATATGTATTGAAAACGAATCAATTAACGAAAGTGTTTCATGGTAAAGAAGTGATTTCTAACGTAAATATGCATGTAAAACAAGGTGAAATATATGGATTTTTAGGGCCAAACGGTGCTGGTAAAACAACGATTATGAAAATGATCACGAATTTAATCAAACCAACAAGCGGTGAGATTGAGATTTTCGGTGAGAAATTAACAAGTACATCTTATGAAGTGTTAAAGCGAATGGGGACAATTATTGAATATCCAATCTTTTATGAAAAACTAACAGCTAGAGAAAATTTGTATTTACACTGCGAATACATGGGTTACTATGACAAGAAAGCAATTGACCGAGCATTGATCCTTGTAAACTTACACAATGTCGACGACAAGAAGGTAAAAGACTTCTCACTTGGGATGAAACAGCGATTGGGGATTGCAAGAGCGATTACGACAAAACCAGAGTTATTAATTTTAGATGAACCAATCAACGGTCTAGATCCAATCGGCATTAAAGAATTACGAGAATTATTTAAAATGCTTTGTAAAGAATATGGAATTACGCTGTTAGTGTCCAGCCACATTTTAGCTGAAATGGAGCAAATGGCAGATACAATTGGTATCATTCAAAATGGAAAGCTTATAAAAGAAGTTTCGATGAAAAGTATTAATGGTAAACAAACAGAATTTATTGAGGTTATGGTTCAGGATGTGAACAAAGCAGCTTATATTTTAGAAAATAAATTACGTCTCACAAATTTTAAAGTGATGAAAGAAAATGTGATTCGAATTTATGAAATGACAATCACACAGCAAGAAATCTCAAAAACGCTCATTATGAATGATGTTGTAATTGAAGGAATTAATAAGAAAAATAGCTCTCTAGAAGATTATTTCTTAAATCTTATGAAAGGAGAGGGAATCCATGCTTAATTTGATGAGATTAGAACTGATTAAATTTAAATTTGAATCTGCCATTAGAGGGGCATTTGTAGCAACAATTATTATTTTTAGCTTTTTTGTATTAACTAGTTACGGTGCAAAAGGAGATGGAGACTTTTCTTTTACAAGTTATAACGAGATATTTACTATCATTGATACTTTCGTACGAGCGACGTTTATTATTTTTGGAGCAAGTTTATTAGCGAAATTTATTGTTCAAGAATTTACAGAGAAAACGGTGACTGTGTTATTTATGTATCCAATTAACAGAAAAAAATTGCTAATTGCTAAGCTATTCATTGTAATTCTATTCACTTTTTTCTCCATTGTCATTGCAGATACGATTATATTTACTTTGTTTTATTCCGTTAACTTTTATTTTCCGCTTATGTCTGAAACACTAACAATGCCGGAGATCAAACAAATAATATTGAAATTAGTCATGAATGCTATTGCAGCAACAGGTATGAGCTTAATCCCGCTCTACTTCGGAATGAAAAAGTATTCCGTTCGTTCGACTATTATATCCTCTATTGTAATTGTAGTTCTAGTATGTTCGAATAGTAATGGAGTGTCGATAAATAATATTATTATCATTCCGATTATACTTGCATGTATTGGAGCAATTGCTGCGTATATGACAGTGCGGAAAGTTGAGCAGGTAGATTTATTTTTATAAGCAAAGCAGACGAAATAGGAGGTGAGGCTATTATGCTACAGCTTATGAAGCTTGAAATGAAAAAATTTAAACTTGGGTGGTATATAAAAGGAGCGTTGATCGCCGACCTTATCATTCTGGCCTTATTCATTTCCCTTAACTATATACAACAAATAGAAGGAGACATATTTATTACAAATTACGAGGAAGCTTTTCTATTTATAGGTGCAATGGTGCGGGGCACGTTTATCGTGTTCGCGGCTGTATTAATTGCACAATTAATTATCGAAGAATATAAAAATAAGACGATATTGATCATGTTCTCCTATCCGGTTCAGCGGAAGAAAATAATAGCTAGTAAATTATTCATTGTAGCATTACTAACATTTATAACAATTTGGATATCTCAAATACTAGTTACAGGTGCTTTCTTTACCTTACACGGATACTTTTCGTTTATACCATACTCAATCACAATTACTGAATGGATGAAACAAACTATTACCATAATTCCATTTGCAGTCGCTGCTGCTGGAACAAGTTTGATTCCATTGTATTTCGGTATGCGTAAGCATTCTGTACCCATAACAATCTTGTCATCGCTGCTGGTCGTTTCATTTGCTTGTTCTTATAATCCATCGTTCTCGGTAATCGCAATTATCCCTGTCCAGTTCGCTCTTGCAGCTGTAGGAATAATGATTGCGTACTTAGCGATTCGGAACATTGAAAAAGAGGATGCGATTTAGTTATATAGATTTTTTATAACTTTGCAAATGAGGTTCCTCAAAAAAGAGGAGCCTCATTTCATTTAGAAAGTAAATCTTACATCTTCGGTGCTTCCATTCCAGCCAGAGCCCACTCTTCTTTTGATGGGCCATAGATACCGGGCACTTTCAATCCTGCTTGACGCATAAGGACAGTCATTTGTCCGCGGTGATGGTTTTGGTGATTGATCACTGTCATAAGGACGATGGAATTAGGCATTTGTCGTCCAAAGAAGTCATGAATCGTAGCTATATCTTTATCTGTCCATTGTGTTTTGATTGCCTGAGTAAATGCCTCATTCATTTGCCGATAGCTGTTTGCGATATACTGAGCTGATGATGGAACAGGATAATCCTTCGTTTCTCCTTCGAATTTTAAACCTGTGCCTAATGTCATGACGGGAATAGCCGTCACAATATGCCAAGCAATGCGTCCTAACGACCAGTTCTCCGGAGTGATTTCTTGTTTTAACGATTCATCTGTCAGCGCATCTAAGACTTTTTGCGTTGATTTTGCTTCGTTTTCCCACGTTTTTAAAAAACCTTCTACTGTTTGGAACATAGAAAAAACCTCCTTATGATTGGATTCAAATGGTTATTCGTGAAAGTTTTGTAGTTTCCTTCTATGTATCTAAATTTATTTCACGGACTCATCACGAGCAAATCCTGTTCAGATAAAAAGACCATGCAGTGATGTAACACAGAAAAAATATCTCGCATATCATATTGCGCGAGGTGAGAAACACCATGAATTTCAAATACAATGAGATCGGAAATTTTGACGCTTGTAAGGCTGCTAAAGCACTTCTCGAATTAGCTCAAGATATAAAAGTTACAAATGAAAAGGAAGATAGAAATGAAAAGGAAGATAGAAATGAAAAGGAGCAAATAAGTTAGCCCGTACCTTACAGTGTACGGGTTTTCCTTATTATAATGAAGATTTGGAATTGCTAAATTACAAGCATTCTTTGAGGAGGGAATAAAAATAGAAAGATCACAAATATTAAAATGTTAGATGGTGTGTATGTATACGATATAAACAATCATGACGGAGTATATGTAGAAAATGTTCTTCAATTTATCACAGATTATGAGGGACAAAATGTAGAAAAAGAGTGGGTCCAATTAAACTATCAATTTTCATTCGGTGACCTTGTGCAAGTAACAGGTTATGAGAAAGATGTTTTTCGTGTAGTTGGGTGTCGAACAGAGGTATGGCGCTATAAAAATGATGCATGGGAAGATACGATATACGAACTATCTCGAATAACAGATGGTGAATGGTTAGAGGCTGATGAAGCGGATTTAAAATTGCTTGCGAACGCCCAAACTGCTACTGCTATTTTAAAAAAATTAAAAAATGATAAGTCTGGCATTAACAAGCTTGATCTAGAAAAGCTCAAGGTGGTTAACAGTTCAAAACGAGTTAGTGTCAAAACAAATCGTCAAGAAATTATTGATGGATTACTTGATATATATAATGACTATAAAGAGTTATATGAAAGTTTTCAAGATGAAGAATATGAGATTGTAATGAACGTTGTAATGAATTATTTAACAAAATTAACAGAGAAAAAATGAAACTTTAAAAAGAGAAAAGTAGCTGCAGTATTAAATATATCGTATAAGGTATGCCCACTACTGTTAAAAAGCGAATCAATACTTGAATCATTCTGTCCATTACTATATCTAATTTTTCATCTGCTAAAAATGAAAATGTACCAGCCTTTTCTGTTTCAAAACTTGTTTGTTGCTTAATCAAACGAAACTCCTCCTTCGGTTTGCTTGTACTTAATGAGTATGCACCAAAATGTTTTCCTATAACTTATACATATGAAGTAGGAAATGTTTTTTTTAGGAAACATATTTTGCATTTTTCCTCATAAAACAAAAATAAAGGAGTGATGAGTGTGAAAGAAATCGAAGTGTTTATTGATACAGATGAAATTGCGGAGTTCTTTTACAATCAATTAGTCCAGAGAGGCTATGTACCAAAATCCGAAGAGATGGACGAATTAGCGGATATTGCATTTGACTATTTATTGGAGAAATGTATGATAGATGAAATTTTTGAAGATGAAGACTGAAACATATAGTATAGCGACGAGAATTTACTCGTCGTTTTTAATTTGATTTTAGTATGGTATGGAATCTCTTCTGGGATGGAAAAGTCTTCTATGTATGAATAATATTTGGATAGCGTG
The DNA here is from genome assembly GCF_048159605.1 of Ectobacillus polymachus. Lineage (NCBI taxonomy): Bacteria > Bacillati > Bacillota > Bacilli > Caryophanales > Bacillaceae > Ectobacillus > Ectobacillus polymachus. The sequence goes on from NZ_JBLREB010000001.1 coordinate 778,667, forward strand.
AAAAACTAAAATACTCTATTCTATAAAGCGGGAGTTTACATCATGAACCTTCAAATTATCCGTTATGCAGCCTTGTCTTGTATCATTTTTATCTTTATCTCACTTACATACAATATGCATATTATGATGCTTATAGATACCGTTGTTAGTAGCTTTGTTCAGAGTATTCGTAATCCAACGCTAACTCATTTGTTTCTTTTTTTTACTACTGTTGGCTCCATGCGTATATACATTCCACTTTCTCTTCTGTTATTTATTTATTATGTTATACAGAAAAGATTTGCATCATCATTGTTAATTCTCGTATGTTTATACGGTTCTGATTACATCAATAAAGTATTAAAATCCTTTTATCATAGATCTCGTCCTGACGTTCAAACCCTTATAAGTGCATCAGGTTATAGTTTTCCAAGTGGCCACGCTATGAATGCAACCGCATTTCTAGGATTTGTAGCCTATTTGGCGATTACTGAGCATCGTCTGAATCTTGGTGAAAAAATCATGTTGATTTTTGTTAGTAGTCTTCTTATTTTAGCGATAGCGTTAAGTAGAGTATACCTTGGTGTTCATTATCTAAGCGATGTTGTGGCGGGTATGGCTGCTGGGTTTGGATGGATGTTTCTTTGTATTTTGTTTCATCAAAAGTTAAAGGAGAAAATATAATCATATTTACTAGAAAAAAAAGAATCGATCATTCACTTATCTAGTGATGACCGATTCATAATAAACTGTAAAGAGTTTAAATGATAGAATTAAATGGTTTGTAAAAATTCATGTACTTGTTCTTCTGTTTTTGCATTTGCACTATGCAAATGGCCAAGCTTCTTACCATTTTTGAATACGAGAAGGCTTGGAATTCCCATAACTTGATATTCCTCAGCGATCTCTGGAAATTTATCTTTATCAATTTCATACCACGAAAATGAATGAAAGTCAGCAATAACATCATCAATAAAATTATTTAATCGTGCACAATCTGGGCACCACGTAGTGTAAAATTTAACAACAACTGGTGTATCACCGTTACTGATTTCACGAAATTCTGCTTCTGACTGGATGGTTTTCATTAGGTCATTTCCTCCTTATTATGTATATACGGTTTACAACTTTATATTGTGGTAAAACGGGTAGGTCTTCGAAAGTAATCCCTGTTTTGAACCAATGATAGAGTTTTATTCATGCTTCTGTTATTGTAATGCGCTTTCATTTATCTTTATAAACTTTTTATAGTCTTATGTCAATTATTTGAACTGATTGCAAAGTTAAGTTAGAAAACATTACCTTCTATAAATAAGTGCTATTTCTTCCAAACTAGGTAACGATATGAAACAAGGAGGTGTCTGGAATGATGATTAAAGATTTTCGTTCGAATGGAAGGTATTCGATAAAACGAAATCATGTTAAGGCATGGAACCTATTGTTACTTCCCATTCTATTATTTTTGTTTAGTAACGGGGCTTATGCGGAATCAAATAACGAAATCATTTGTCCCAAAGCAGAAGAATTAACTGCTTCCGTTGAACAAGAAAAGGAAGAGCTCACAAAAGCTTTATCAGATTACCTTGTGAAATCAACCTATGGAAAAAGTCACAAAACATGGACGGTGGAGGTTATGAGTCCGTTAAAGGATTTAAAGCGGACGGATGCATCATACTACCATATGGCAATTCAAAAGTGTGGACGTAATGTTGCAGATCGTTCATTTTTTGTTCGGTTACGTTTTACAAGCTCATCACAGTTTAACCAAATGGGTGAATTTTTTGTTAGTAAGGATAGTAACCAAAAGTGGAAGATATGGTTTCGATATGTATAAGAAAGAGAGAGTAGGAAACATCTGTTTCCCTCTCTCTTGTCATTCTGTGAAGAAGCATTTACTATAAACAGTAAGACATGGGAGGAGATGAATAGAATGAAATTTGAAACACATACGACAATTGTAACAAATGACAACGAAATACGAATAGATATAGAGAATAATTTATTTGAACTTACATTAGAAGGGTATCACATGTATACTCTTGGGGAACCAGTGGCATTATTTAAATCAGAAAAAGAACGAATTGGTACGGCTATTCCTAATAAAGTTTCCTGGTATGATGAGAAAACGGTGCTTCACTATCAGCTTGTTTCTCTTCATTCTGTAAATTAAGAAGGTGCGGGAGAATTGAAACTATTTCACACTGCTGATTGGCATTTAGGGAAACTCATCCATGGTGTATACATGACAGAAGACCAAGCATATATTTTAGAATGCTTTATTAAAGCGATAGAGGAAGAAAGACCTGATGCGGTCATTATTGCAGGGGATTTGTATGATCGGGCAATTCCGCCAACAGATGCAGTTGAGTTGTTAAATCGTACATTAAAACGAATTGTAATCGATCTAGAAACACCGGTTCTTGCAATTGCAGGTAATCATGATAGCCCAGATCGTATCCATTTTGGAAGTGATTTGTTGAAGCGTCAAGGTCTTCATATTATTGGACAGTTTCAGTATCCGTTTGAAACGGTCAAGCTCACTGACAAATATGGAGAAGTACATTTTTATCTTGTCCCGTATGCAGATCCAGGGATTGTAAGACATGTATTGCAAAATGAGGATATACATACTCATGATGATGCGATGCGTATGATTACCTCCTCTATTTGTGAGACGATGGACCTTGATGCTCGTCATGTATTCATAGGTCATGCATTTGTAACGCCATTCGGTGAGGAAGAAGAAAACACAAGTGATTCCGAACGCCCGCTATCAATTGGCGGTGCAGAATATGTAAATAGTAGTTACTTTACGAGTTTTCATTATACGGCACTTGGTCATTTGCATCAGGCTCATTTTGTTGCTAACGAAAAGATTCGATATGCAGGCTCGCCTTTATGCTATTCCATCTCTGAAGAATCCCATAAGAAGGGATTCTTCATTGTGACATTAGATGAAGAAGGGAATACTAAGATTGAAAAGCGGCTGCTAGAGCCGTTACGTAATATGAAAACGGTAGTAGGCTCGTTGCGTGATATATTGCACCATGAAATTTCAGATGACTATGTGTTCGTTCGATTACAAGATGAGAACCCAGTATTGCAGCCAATGGAAAAGATTCGGACTGTCTATCCAAATGCTATGCATGTAGAACGAATAATAAAACGGCAAGAATCAATGGATGTAGAGAATGTTACTGAGCGACATAAAATGGATGATCTAGCATTATTGAATGCTTTTTATAGGGAAATGAAAGGAACGGAGCTGTCAGAGAGTAAGCAGCACATTTTCCAAGAGGTATTAGAAGAACTCCGATTAATGGAGGGAGAAAGATAATGAAACCGATTCAACTGACAATGACGGCATTTGGTCCCTATAAACAAAGAGAAACCATCGATTTTACGGAACTTGGAGAGCATCGTCTTTTCTCTATTTCAGGGAATACTGGATCCGGAAAAACGACGATTTTTGATGCAATTTGCTATGCTTTATATGGAGAAGCAAGTGGGGAAGAACGCAATGATGCAAATATGCTTCGTAGTCATTTTGCAGATGATGATACCTATACGAATGTTACGTTATCATTTGAAATGCATCGTAAAACCTATTACATTAAACGACAAATGGCACATCGAAAAGAAGGAAACAAAACGGCCACGGGTGGATCCGTCGAATTATATGAAGTTGTCGAAAATGAAAATATTCCATGCGTAGATCGGTTTCATGTAAGTGATGTGAATAAAAAGGTAGAAGAATTGATGGGCTTAACAAAGCATCAATTTAGTCAAATTGTCATGCTTCCCCAAGGAGAATTTCGTAAACTATTAACATCTGAAACAGAAAATAAAGAAGAAATTCTTCGCCGCATATTTAAGACAGATCGCTATAAGCTTATTCGTGAATTGCTTGATAATAAACGGAAATTTTTAAAAAGTAAGCTTGAAGGCAAAATCCAAGAGCGTGATATGTATTTTCGTCATGCACTTTCGATGCCTTTGCGAGAAGGAAGTACATTAAAAGAGCTTTCACAGAAGGATCGTGCTAACAGCTTTCAAATGATGGAAGCATTAAAGGAAGAACAGACATTTTTTAGTGAACAACTACATGTGGTAATGAAAGAAGAAGAGTTACAAACCACCCTTTTGCGTCAAAAGGAGAAAGAGCATCACGATGCACAGTCATTAAATGAGTTATTTAGCCAACTTGAGCAAAAAGAAAATGAATATAATGATCTAATGAACCGTAAATCACAAATGAAGCAGGAAGAAGAACAGTTGATACAGGGTGAGAAAGCAAATCAAATTATTCCTTTTGAAGATTCCTGGAATGATGCGATTCGTGTCTCAGAAGAGATCAATCAAGCCTGCGAGTCTATTAAAAAACGGAAAGAGCAGCTAGAGGAAGCTTATAAAATAGCTAAATCTCGGTATGAAGAAGAAAAGCAAAAACAATCCCTTCGCGATCAGAAAAAACAAGAATGGATTGCCCTTAATGACCTGAAGTCAATTGTGGAAACATTAGCTGAACGAACAACACAGCTTGCGGCAACATCATGTCAAGTAAAAACAATTAGCGAATCACTAGATACAAACAAACAACAATATGAGCATGACATACAAGAGAGAAAGAAGCTATCCTCTTATTTGCAGCAATTAGACGAAGCTTCCCAGCAATACCTAACTAAACAGCGTGAACTGGATGGAATGAGAGAAGATAGCAAGTTATTAATGAAGTATGAAAAGACATATAAAGAATATGAGCTAGATCAAAAATTGCATCGTGATGCAGAACAAGAATTGAATCGGGAAACGATGGCATATGATGCGATAGAGAAACAGTGGATGTCTGAGCAGGCTGGATATCTTGCTGCTCATTTACATGCTGGAGAAGCCTGTCCAGTTTGTGGTAGTACGGTACATCCAAGTAAAGCCGATTCTCGTTCGAATTCTATAAATGAGAGTCAAATGAATGAAGCACGAAAACAAAAAGAGTCTATTGAAAAGAAATATTATCAAATCTGTGAAAAATGGAAAATAAGCCGGAAACAATGTGAGGAGTTAGCTGAAGAAGCTGCGCAGCGGGGCTATGATGTGGCACATTTTCATCTTCAATTTCAAGAGTTATCTGATAAAGGGAAAAAACTAGCTAAAGAAGTAAAACAGCTTGAAGAGAATGAAACGAAGCGTCGCAGCATGCGAGCGAAAGAAAAGGAATTGGAAGAAAAGCTAGACAAACTCTCTCAAAAAATCAAACAGCTAGAAAACGATCAATATAGATTGAAACTTGCTGAAGCAGAGCAAAAGCTTTCGCTTGAACATGATCGAAATATGCTCCCTCATGCTATCACGTCTTATGAAGAATGGAATTCCTTATATGAAAAGGCAAAACTAGAATTAGAGCGTCTGGAGCAATCATGGTCTGAGGCAGAACGGCTCTATCAAGAACTTCATAAAGATATGATTCAAGTTGAAGCTGATTTTGCATCTATTTCTCGGGAACACGAACGCGCGTTGAAACAAAAGGATGAAAAGTATGAAACGTTTGTATTAAAACTTGCCGAGGGTGGCTTTCAGGATGCAGCTAACTATGAAACTTCGAAACGAACTCCTGAGCAAATTAGTAGTACCAAGAGAAAGATACAAGATTATTATAGTTCAGTTGATTCTGTCAAAAAGCAAGTGGAGCATTTGCGAGATTCTTTAGAAGGAAAAGAAATAATAGATATTACCGAGCTTGCAGAGGAGGTTACTGAGCTTCAACAGCTAGTTAGAACATTAATTGAACAAAGGCAAAATATAAAACTAGCGATCGAAGATGTAAGGAAGCTCCAAGATAACATAGTATCGATTGATGAACAAATCCATGATGATGAAAATAAGTATCAAGAAATTGTGGATTTATATGAAGTAGTAAAAGGGGATAATGAAAATCGGATTTCCTTTGAACGTTATATTTTAATTGAGTATTTAGAACAAATTGTCCATGCTGCCAATGAACGATTAAGAAAGTTATCAGGCGGACAATTTTTCTTAAAACGTAGTGAGCGGATTGAAAAGCGGAACCGTCAAAGCGGGTTAGGATTAGATGTATATGACGCATATACTGGGCAAACTCGTGATGTCAAAACTCTTTCAGGCGGAGAAAAATTCAATGCATCTCTTTGCTTAGCGCTTGGCATGGCTGATATCATTCAGGCGTATGAAGGAGGAATTAGCATTGAAACGATGTTTATTGATGAAGGCTTTGGTTCGCTTGACGAAGAATCTTTAATGAAAGCGATAGATACATTAATTGACCTGCAAAAATCCGGAAGAATTATTGGCGTGATTTCACATGTTCAAGAATTAAAACAAGCCCTCCCAGCTTCATTAGAAGTAACGAAAAGTAAGGATGGTTACAGTCAAACAAAATTTGTAATAAAGTAAATTTGTACAAGTAGACTAGCGGTCACATTTTTCGAATACTTCATCAAGTTTTTCTGCTACTGATTTTTGCATATCTGGTACAGCATGAACGTATGTCTTAAGAGTTGTATTTATCGTTGAATGACCCAATCGTTCAGATATAAGCATCGTTGCATGTGAATGTCTCAAATCGTGGAATCTAATCCTAGGTAATCTCAATTTTTCAGTTACGTGATAAAACGATCTTCGTATGCTACGTTGATCTAATGGATTTCCGTACTTGGATGGAAGAACTAAATCTAAATTGAACTAAATCTAAATCGATATATTTATCACCAGCTTTTTCTTTTTCATAGTCTATTAATTTTCGATGGGATTTTAGTTCTTCCACCAAAATATTTGGGATATAGATAGACCTAATGCTACTTTTGTTTTTTGCACCGTATTTCAATTCTCTTGTTTCTGCCAAAGTCTGTTTAACATAAATCAAGTTATTTTCCAAATCAATATCTTTCCATCTCAGACCTAATATCTCCCCTAAACGCATCCCTGTTAATATTGCTATCCAAAAACTGATATTAAATCGTGTGGCATACTTTTTCTTCTTGCTTTCCTTTAGGAAATAGTCTATTTGTTCTAACCCCAAATTTGCATCTCCTTTTTAGGAATCCTAGGCAATACTACATCTGTAGCTAGATTGTTTTTTATTAACTTTAGTACCTTTGCTCTTTTAAACGATGTCCTTATGAAACTAAAGACTAAGTTAATAGTTCCTTCCGAGTAATGACCATCCTCAATTAATTTTGTAATGTAATGCTGAAAGTGCATGGTTGTAATGTCTTGAATTTTAAAATGGCCCAAATGGGGCTTGATAATGTTCCTATAATGTGTGTAATTAGAGCGAAAAGTTGCTTTGTTTAGCTGATTTTTTCTTTCTCTAAACCATTGCTCCATGAATGTTTCGTAAGTTATGTTAGATAATTTAAGAAAATTTAAGAAAATCATCATTCAACAACTAAGCTTTTAGTTGCACCATAGCATTGTTAGCCTCGCGTCTACTGCCAAATCCCCTACGCTTGATCTGTTTCCGTTTTCCAGTTAAAGGGTCTTTTCCTAAATCAAAGACGAAATCAAATTTCCCAGTTTTTTTATTCTCTTTAATACTTCCTTTCACAATTCAGACCTCCATTTAGGTATTGAAATTGTAAAAGGTTCCCATGTCTGTATTGTAATATTATGGTCACGTTTTGTATAGGGGATATTACATTCAAGAAGAAAACCCTAAATCCAATATTGAATCTAGGAGTTTTAAACTTTAAAAATTAATGTCACCGAATCCTGTATTACATTTTTTATACTCTTCAATAATCGTGTCTATGATTTTTTTGCGACTGTCTTCACTATATTGTGATAGATCATGTTTAAAGAGTATATTAAAAAAATCATAGCTAGATTTATCTTTTCGCATACTCATCACTAATGTATGTAAATTAGAAATAAGATTGCTGAATGTATCAGTATTACGTTTTGACAAAAACTCCAATTCATTTGTAATTTCATCTATTTTTCTAATAGTTTCGTTTTCAAATCGTTGAATCTAAGCCATTTCTTCTTCATGACGTTCAATATCACGTTCTAACTTGTATGCTTAATAATTAGGATCGTTTTCAAGTTTTTCTTGTACTATTTCCCAATGTTCTTCCGCTTTAATTCTGTTTAGAGAGTTAATAGAAGATAAAGATTGGATAGATTATAACATCAAGAAAGTAGATGTTGCCTAATAAAAAAGGTTATTGATACTGGTGTGTATTGTTACAAATGCAAACATTTAATTGAAGATAAGAAGTTATTTGAAATGGGATGTGGTAAATGTGAACCAGATTTAAGTCATTTTGAAAATGTTGAAATAGTAATGAGGTCAAAAGATAAAACGTACTCAGCACTTAATAGACTTGATCAAGTATGTGAAAAAATTTGTAGAGTTGATGATGAAGCGGATGAATATTAATTGGGAGGTAAATGAATGACGGTAGAGCGAGAATTTGATACATTGAAGGACTTAGTTTCAGACGTACTTAAACATGATGAAATGGCACGTAATAATGATACACATTTATATTTTGAGTGCTGCAAGAAGTTAGGTGCTACAATATTTGATGATTTAGAGAAATTGAATTTAAATATCACTAGTGTACATAAGTTGAGACAGCAGATTCAAAATAAAATGGGATTATATAAGCCGAGTGAAAGTGTTCAAAAAGAACGCAATAGAAGAAAGATTAATATTAAAGAGTATCTGGGTAAATTGAAAGCAGCAAATTAATAAATGTATGGACTTGTAGCTCAATGGTAGAGCTAAACTGAGCATTTTACCTGTTCGAATCAGGTCGAGGCCACCTTTGATAATAATTTACTAGTAAAATTTAGCAGGGATTTTTGGTGATTTTGTCGAAAAAATATAAAAATAAGTTAATCTAATAATGGTAGGGGTTGCTTTTTGAATACAAATTTTCGACAAGATTTATTAGAATTAAGTAAGGATTGGGATACCGTTTTTTCAATATTAAAAAAAAGTTATTCTGATGAAAAGTTAGGAAATTGGATAGTTGCATTATTTTTATACGTATTATCAGACGTGAAGTCATTTAAAACTTTACCAAAATTGATTCCTAGTATTATAGGTATATTAGTAAGCAGTGGTGTTATGATTATACATAACCAGATGTTGGTAAAATCACTTATAGCTTTATTTATTTTTATAATATTTTTTTCTTTTAATTTATATTTATATTTAAGAAAAATGCTTAATTTTAATGAAGAAAAATATTTTCATATAGGTGCATATAGAGTTTTTAGAAAATCAGAATATAATGGGTTTATTAAATATATTCCATCTAGAGATTTTTCATTCAAGGGACTTTATGATGAGATTATATATAATATTCCTGAAGCTAAGGAACTTGAAGTAAAAAAAGCGCAGATAAAAGACATGAAGGTAATACATGAAGAGTATGTTAAAAATTCAACTGAAGATCAAAATAAATTATTATTACAAATAAAAGAGCATAACGCTCAAATTTCAATGATTGTAAAATTACTAAAGGATATTAATACAGCACTTTATCAAATGACAAATGAATGTTTTGATTCATCATCATTATTATTTATTACAGGATTTACAATTCATGAAAAGAGAGATAACAAATTAATTAAAATAATGGATAGAGGTACAACTGGAAAAACATTAAAAGAATATGATATACCAGATACAATTACAGAAAAAAGTGATGCAGTATTACGTGCATTAAGTACTAAAGAACGTTATACACCACAAATTGATATTCCATATAAAAATCACTTTATTATGTCATTTAAAATGCGTATGGCGCATGATAAAATATGGGTATTCAATTTTCAATCTGATTATGATGATGATAGAGCTTTGTTTTTTTTAATGAATAATGATATGCTTGATACAAGGGAAGTGTTTAGACTTATACACGCATTATGTTTAATTCTACAAGAAAAGGGTGTGTATGAATATGTGGAAAGATGATGCCCTAAAATTATTAAAAGACATTGAAGAGTCTAATGGGAAAGGATTTATTAATCCTAAAAGTCAGTTCGATATTAATAAAGATCGTGAAATAAAAATAGAAAATTACGAGCAAAAATTGAATGATTTATCAAAAATTAATCTTAATTTCTACCGAGTTGTTGGTAAGGAATATAATAAATCAGATAATAGAAAGCATTCACAGACCACTCCATAATTGGAGGAAGGTCTTTTCTTTTTGTATACGCAACATATGTAATACTAATGGGAGATGAGACTATTTATGTATAAGTTTTTAACAGTTGATAAAGCGAAGGAAAAAATTAAAGAATTACAGATCTTTGTTAGTTTGGCAGAATCTTATATTGCAGATAGTCCTGAGAAAATTGCAATTAAAGAATATGCACATGTAGGAAATGTAAAAAAGGTTGCAGATAAACTAAATGATTTAGGATATAGACTTGGAAATAGAAAATATATTTCAAAAGATGTAACAGAAATTATTGAGAAAGAGCCAACTGATGAATTTCATGCAATTGTTAAAAAAGTTCAAAGAGAAAATAAAAAGGCAAATATATATCTTTAAACCTTTTCCCTTCTTTGATAGTGTTTATTTAGAAAGGATGTGTCATATTATGAAGATAAAATTCTGTTTGGCTGATGGTGGAGATTTACTTTTTGTAATAACGTCAGAAGATGTAGCTGGCATTATTGAAGCTTCCAAAGGAGAAAAAATTGTATACAGTAAAAAATCTTATAAATATGATCATCATATTTTGAATCATATTGAACCACATTTTCTAGAAGTTATTGTTTATGTAAATGAATATTAATAGAACCTATTAACAGATGCTTTTTAATAATCCCTGTGGTATAAATATGGTTAGGCAACAATATTACAATATTCTCCTTTCTTAACCTTGATTTTACAAATAATGAGAGGGCGTTACTGTTTATTTGTCGAATGTATTAGGTTAGGGAGGAGGTGATTTAGATATGGAAACTACTAAAATTAATGAATTGATAAAAGAGGGAAATCAGTTTAAAGCAGGTATAACACCTATTAATTTTGAAAATTTCTGTAAATGGAATTCTGAATGTATGTTGTATATTGAGAGAAACTATAACGGATTAGAACTTACCAATCAGTATATTAAAATCTCAAAAGAGGTTATTGAATTAGTAGTAAACAATAATCAGGTTGATTTAAATCGTATTAATTATTTACATGGAGCACTTCAAGGTGTCCTAAATTATGAAAAATTAGAAGAACAGAAAAAAGCATTTGATTCTAGTATGATTGCGCAGTTAGGAAAATAAAAATTTTCATAAAGTTATAGCATCCAATAAGCAATTGGATGCTTTTTGTTATGTAAATATAATGTAAAATGTAAGGTGAAGAAATGAGTGGAAATTATTGATAACAGAAAGAAACTTGCTATTGAATTGTTAGCTGAAGGAGTAGAACAAAAAACTACAATTGCTAAAAAATGTAGAGTAACCAGATAAACGTTATGTAACTGGTTAGATGATGAAGGATTTATGGCGGAGCTTGACAAACGTTTGCATCAACGTAAGGTCTTTGTTGAAAAGATAATTGATAGTAAATTAGATAGTGCGGTGGATCAATTGCTTGAATTAGCTGAAACAACTCAATATGCTAGAGTAAAAGCCCAGGTACTTGAATATATTATTGGCAGATCACTAGGTAAGCCTACTACTAAAGTAGACCTAGAAGTTGGATTAAAGGATAATAAAAGCGTACCAGTTGATGTATTGGAGCAAGAATTCGAGGAAGAGTTTGGAGAATAAAAAAGCCCACTCAGATTAAAATGAGAAGGCTTTAGATACAGCATTTTCCATTTCTTTTTCAGGTGGATTGCTGTAACGTCTTGTTGTATTTATATTGTTGTGTCCAGCAAGTTGAGCAATTGTAAAAATATCTACATTATTTCTGGAAAGGATAGAGCAAAATGTATGTCTTAATAAGTGAGGATGGATACTGTATTTATTTAAAACAGTTTGAATCATTCGTACAGATATTCTTCCACGTTTCGAAAGGAACAACGCTTCATAGTTATCTTCTCGACTATCAAGATAACGCTTGATATATTAAAATTGCTTGGAATCTACATATACTTTTCTTGTTTGATTTGTTTTAGATTCATTGATGTGAATGGTATACGTTCCGTTATTATAAGTAATATCATCAATATTAAGATTAATTAACTCAACTCAGATACACGATAACCAGTATACAAAAGGAAGTCAATGATAGCTTGATCTCTTTGTTTAGTTGGACTGCTCTTATCATTTGCAACTGATAAACGTAATGATGTTACTTCATCTTCAGTTAACCCTTTGCTTTCCTGTTTACTGATATGTGGTACAGATTGTATTTCAATATCTTCTACAGCGTGTAACTGGTTAGAGTAATGACAGAAGGAACGAATGGCAGCGTACATACGATTGATAGTATAAGGTGAATACTTATCGCTAAGATAGTTAATGTATTGCTGTACGATTAAATCATTTAAACTATCTAATGTTACATTGTATTGTTGAATGTAATTATTAAATTGAGTTAGATCACGAGAGTAACTCTTTAAAGTGTTAGGGCTTTTATTTCTCATCTTCTTTGACTGTAAGAACTCTTCAATCATATGTAATCGCTCCTTTAAATTAGTTATACGCAATACAGAGTTAAAGAATTAAGTAACAATAACGTTCATATATGCTCTTAGCAACTCCTATACAATTTTCCAAATAATTTTTAGTAGACTATGAAACTTGATTATATCTTCATTGGTCTGATGACAGGACTATAAAGGTTAAGGTCTCGTAAAATTATTATTTTTTGTTCTAAAGTGTTCTTTTTTAAATTAATGAAGTTTATTATATTGACAGGTGATATAAATGGAGCAAGAGAATAATGAAGAGCTAAAGAAGGATATTGAGGAATCAACTAAAAAAATTAGCACTAATTTTAATAAGGTAATTGGGGAATCAATTAAAAACATAAGTGCTAATTTAAATAAAGCGATAATATTAAAAATGGATAAAATTGGTATTTATTATACTGACGAACTATTAAGGCTACAAAAATCATTATTAAACATTGATTTTAATAAATTAATTCCAAAGTTGTTTTTTGATGAAAAGGCAATAAGAAGAGCATCTTCTTATGGTTGGACGATAACAGGATCAATGACACTAGATATTTTTTATGATTCATTCAAATTAGAAGATAATTTACAGACTTATGATAAATATTTCTTTGATGTATATCAAGCAGATTCAGAGTTTCTTTTTAATCACGAGAAAGAATACATTGTAAATCATATTGAACCTCATAATAAAATATTGATTGAGCAATGTTTTACTAACTATGAGAATAATAATTATCAGATTGTAATACCAACTTTAATCATGTTAATTGAAGGACAGATATCAAACCTTTCAGAAAGTTCTAAAGTAGGGAAAGGGTTACTAAGTGATTTTGATAAAACAATTAAAGAAGGAACAAAAGAATTTACCAAAAATGAATTTGCGAAAATTATTGCATACTCTATTCTTAGATTTTTAGAGAAATATTTATTTGAAAAAAAGGACTTTAAATTAGAAAGAGAACCTTTATTAAACCGTAATTGGGTTATGCATGGAAGAGATAATCCAGAATTATGGACAAAGATTGATGCTTTAAAATTATTTATTAACTTTTCAACTTTATTATTTGTGAATGAATGATAAAACAATTTTATATAGTTATTTGTAATAAGTAACAAGGAAATACTTCCCTTTTTGTCGAATGAGAAAGAATCATAGATAGAAAGGGAGGTGAAATGAATGAGATACTCAGAAATAATAGAGAAAAATATCTACACTGTGCATTTTGATCCCGTACTACAATGTGAATTTAATGGTCAACACTTAGCTTTAGTAGTTAAGAAAAATTCAGATAAGAAAACCATCATAGTAGTCCCTCTAACAAAAAGTTCAAATGGAGATGGTGATACCAAACTTAACATTGGTAAAATTCCTACTCTTCCTAATAATTTAAAAGGAACAAACTCTTATGCTGTATATAACCAAGTAAGAACAGTTAATGCTTCTAGAGTTCAATCTTTAAAAGATGATAATAGACTTCCAATGAACTCACCTATTAGTAATGCATTGTTTATAAAAATTGTTTCCTTTTGTTCAGATGAATTATTTAACATACTTACATTAGAAGAAAAATTAGAATATCATCGAGAAAGATATATTGAATTAACAATAGAAACATTGGCTAATACATCATATGATATTATAAGATTACTTAAAGGAAATAGAAATGAAGAAGAATTAAGTAAATTAAGTTTAAAGATAATTGGTCTTTATAGTTCAAGTATTCAGATGGATGAACGTATTAGTCAAAAAGATCGTGACAATGGAATCTTAGAGATTATCAATCGGTGTTTAGATAACTCAATTTTAGATGAATTAAATCCTGTTAAAAAATAGGTAATAAAACTGTAAGATGTACTTGATTAATCTCATATCAAATGGTATTATTTAACTAAGAAAAGGACGTGAAGTCCTAACAAAAATGAATTGAGTCATGAAAACTCTAACTAAAAAGCGAACTGAGCGTGAAGCTCTAACAAAAAAGGATTTAAAGTAAAAACCTTCTTACAAGTCAATTGTGAGAAGGTTTTTTACTTATATTTTTAGACTTTAGTCTGTTGAACCTGAAGAAGGCGAAACATAAAAATAAAAGCCACGAATATCACCATGGTATTCGTAGCTTTATTATAGATTCTCCTATTAGGAATAGGCTATTTGTAATTGTGAGAACCTAAGAATACCATTTCATGATAAGAGGTATAGCCTATGACTGTTCTAAAATTCTTTCAGTATGCATGTAGTTTACTTGCAATAACTTGTTTAGTTTTTACGTATTATCATATGTCGAAAAACAAAGAAAACAATCGAGAATAAACAGTAGGATCATTTACAAACATAGTACAAAAAAAGCTAAGCGATTTCGGCTTAGCTTTTTTGCTTAGTTGGATAATTCGTATAACATACGTGTTTCTGTTTTCATTTTTGATTTGCATAAAGGACAAGTAGGTTCTTCGCTTAACGAAAATTCCTTACGCATCCAGCCTTTGCAATTTTCTGCTTCGCAAGCCCAAACTTCTACTTCTTCTAGTTTGCGTTCTTGCTGTATAGCGTCTTTTTTCTTATTCCAATTCATGAGATCACTCCTTCTAAAATAAGAATAAGGCTAAAAAAATAAAGGCTGCTAACGGATCAGTTAACAGCCTGTATCCTCATGTAATATAGAAACCAATATGGTTTACATTGGGGATTCTGGTTGCCTTGTTCAATTTGCTTGTTACAAATTCATTGTGTGATGCCTTTGTAATCTTTGCGTAAAAAAAAATGATTCACACATTGTCAAATATCACATGTAAAAGTTTTACTATGGTGTTTGACAATGTGTGAATTATAATAAAAAATATAATAAATTCATCATATCATGAGTTGGTAAAAATAGCAAGAGTAAGCAATGAATCATGGCTATGTGACATGATTCATTCATTAGCATAAAGATAAAGGGAGGAGGAACCAAGCTTGAGTATGATAGAGAGCAAAGATACAGTGCAGCAGTACAAATGGGGGCAAGATTGTGATGGCTGGCACTTCGTAAATGATAAAGATTTAAGCGTTATACAAGAAAAGATGCCACCGCACACGTTTGAGGTGCAGCATTATCATGAAAGAAGTAAGCAGTTTTTCTATATACTGCGTGGCACTGCGCTGATGAAACTAGAAAATAGAGAGGTTGAACTTCACCAAGGAGAAGGAATTAAAATTCATCCAGGAATGGTTCACCAAATGTGTAATACGTCAGAAGACGATGTGGAATTTTTAGTTATTTCAAAACCACATAGTCATCAAGATCGTCATTTAGTGAAGAAATAGCAGATATTACTTGTACAAAAGCCACTTTGTGCGTTATAATTAAGCCCTCATCAATAGTTTAAATAGAGGTGGCACACATGAATAAAACAGAATTAGTTAAAAAAGTTGCAGAAGCATCAGAATTATCACAAAAAGATGCAACAGCAGCAGTAAATGCAGTTTTTGAAACTGTAACAAAAGCGCTTGCTTCTGGTGAAAAAGTACAATTAATCGGCTTTGGAACATTTGAAGTTCGTGAACGTGCAGAACGTACAGGTCGTAATCCACAAACAGGTGCTGAAATTACGATTGCTGCAACAAAAGCACCAGCATTCAAAGCAGGAAAAGAATTAAAAGCAGCAGTAAAATAATACATATAAAAAAATACATCTATCGTACTAGATGTATTTTTTTACGAGCACTAAATAAATTTCACATACCGTATTTAATAACAAAATATAAATAAAGAATTTATTTAACAATAGGTAAAAAACGGCTCTCATTCCTTGTTACCAGAGTGTTCACAAAAAAAGGTTTAGAAATTACAAATCGTTCGACACAATTTTTGAATGCTATAGTAATAAAATGAATATTGTACCCGCATAAAAACACAACGAATTCTCATCAAAACAAGTTCGAATGAACTCACATTAGTAATAATCAGGTCCAGCAAAACAGAAATGTTTGTAATGAAATGGACGATGTAATCTGGTATCGTATATAATTTTTCTCCCCTCATTTTTAAGCAAAGAAGCAAAGATTTAAACATATGTAAGTAAAGTTTTTAACCGCTCGATCACATCTATAAAATCGCTAGTTCTCCTTTAAGAATGGAATCACTGTCTTTAGGGATTCAAAATAGGATGTTTTTCGATGGAATCCTACATGTTTGTAGAACTATGTAGGATTTTTTTTTGCCCATTTTATGGGAATATACTTTAAAATGAAAATAATGACAGAAATGATAAAATAAACAAACTATTTATGAGGCCTATCCCTAGCATTTATCTCCTTAATGACATAATACTGTCGAATATAAACAGGGAGCGTGACAATATGGAATACACAATACCACGTGAAAAGCAGATGATAAAAGAAATGGTTCGTGATTTTGCTGAAAGAGAAATTGCACCAAAGGCTATCTACTATGATCGTACAGGAGAATTTCCGTATGAAACGTTTCAAAAGATGGGAGAGCTTGGATTGCTCGGAATTCCTTTTCCTGAGGAATACGGTGGATCAGGCGGGGATACATTGTCTTACGCATTGGCAGTTGAGGAAATCGGACGTGCATGCGGAGGGACTGGTCTTAGCTACGCTGCAACGATTTCGTTAGGAGCATCTCCTATTTATTACTTTGGTACTAAGGAGCAAAAACAAAAGTACCTAGTACCAATGGCTTCTGGAAAAACACTTGGTGCATTCGGATTAACAGAACCAAACGCAGGGTCAGATGCGGGCGGAACGCAAACGAAGGCAGTTCTTGATGGTGATGAATATGTTATTAGTGGAGAGAAATGTTGGATTACAAATGCTGAGTATGCAAACACAATAATTGTAACCGCTATCAATGGCGTCGATGAAAGAGGGAAAAAGAAAATTTCTGCTTTTATCGTTCCAACGAATTCAGAAGGAATTACCATTTCAAGCCCTTATGACAAAATGGGTGTACGAGCTTCCAATACATGTGAAATTATATTAGACCAGGTTCGTGTACCAAGAGAGAATATTTTAGGAGATGAAGATAAAGGATTTAGTCAATTTTTATACACGCTAGATGGAGGACGTATTTCAATTGCAGCCTTGGCTGTTGGTATTGCGCAAGCTGCCTTTGAAAGAGCTCTTCAGTTCGCTAAAGAACGTAAGCAATTTGGAAAATCCATTTCTTCCTTTCAAGCAATTCAATTTAAATTAGCGGATATGGCAATGGAAATTGAATTAGCTAGAAATGCTGTTCATAAAGCGGCATGGTTAAAGGATCAAAATAAGCCTTTTAGTAAGGAAGCTGCTATTGCAAAATTATATGCTTCAGAAACAGCAAGCCGTACTGCAAATCAAGCAGTTCAAATCCACGGTGGTTCTGGATATATGCGAGAGTATGAAGTGGAACGTTATATGCGTGATGCGAAGCTGCTTGAAATCGGAGAAGGTACGTCTGAGATTCAGCGTCTCGTTATCGCAAGACAACTAGGACTTCGATAAGGAGGAATGTTGAATGTTTTCTAAAATCCTAATTGCAAATCGCGGTGAAATTGCAGTTCGTATTATTAAAACTTGTAAGCGTTTAGGGATTAAGACCGTTGCTGTATATTCAGAAGCAGATGCAACTGCAATGCATGTGAAAATGGCAGACGAAGCATATAGCATCGGAGGATCTCGTGTTCAAGACAGTTATTTAAAACTTGATACCATACTTGAAATTGCCAAACGAACAGAAGCAGAGGCGATCCATCCAGGCTATGGATTATTATCAGAGCATCCGGAATTTCCAACACGCTGCGCTGAAGAAGGGATTACATTTATTGGTCCTTCTAAAGATGTCATGGTGAAGATGGGAAACAAGATTCAATCCCGAAAGGCAATGATTGCTGCAGGAGTTCCTGTTGTACCAGGAATTACAACTCGTATTCCTACAGTAGAGGATGCGAAGGTTATTGCAGCAGAGATTGGTTATCCACTTATGTTAAAGGCGGCTGCCGGTGGTGGCGGCATTGGTATGCAGCGGATTGAAAATGAGCAAACGCTCGTTCAGGCTTTTGAAAGTAACCAGACTCGTGCAAAAAATTTCTTTGGGAATGGCGATATGTACATCGAGCGATTGATTACAAATGCTCATCATATTGAAATACAAGTGTTAGCCGATAGTTATGGTAATACCGTATATCTATGGGAACGAGAATGCTCTATGCAACGTCGAAACCAAAAGGTAATCGAAGAGGCGCCATCTCCGTTTTTAGACGACAGAACCCGTATAAAGATGGGAGAAATAGCAGTACAAGCAGCGAAAGCAATTGGCTATTGCAATGCAGGAACAATTGAATTTCTTGTTGATGAAGAGAAAAACTTTTATTTTCTAGAAATGAATACGCGTCTTCAAGTAGAGCATCCCGTAACAGAAGAAATTACAGGGCTTGACCTTGTTGAACAACAATTGCGTATTGCCTCAGGGGAAAGGCTTTCGTTCTCGCAAGATGATATCGCTTTAAATGGGCATAGTATTGAAGCTCGTGTGTATGCAGAAGATCCAAATACATTTTATCCTTCGCCAGGTAAAATCGTATCACTTCATCTTCCTGCTTCTGTTCGAATCGATCATTTTGTCGAGGAAGGGACGACGATCACCCCTTTTTATGATCCGATGATTGCAAAAGTGATTGCACATGGATCTA
Source organism: Ectobacillus polymachus (assembly GCF_048159605.1). Classification (NCBI taxonomy): domain Bacteria; kingdom Bacillati; phylum Bacillota; class Bacilli; order Caryophanales; family Bacillaceae; genus Ectobacillus; species Ectobacillus polymachus. Next base: position 797,945 of record NZ_JBLREB010000001.1, read on the forward strand.
CTAGAGATGAAGCAATCCAATCTTTAAATGAAGCTCTATTAGATTTTAAGTTAGAGGGGATTAAAACAAACATTCCATTATTAATTCAAGTGCTAGAGGATGAGACATTCCGAGGAGGAGTTTATACTACAAGTTTCTTAACGGATCGATTAGTCAAAAAATAATAGTAAGGGGGAATTGGAATGGCAAACGTTCATGCATCAATGGCGGGAAATATGTGGAAAATTTTAGTTAATATAGGGGATGAAATTGAGGAAGGACAAGATATTGCAATTTTAGAATCTATGAAAATGGAAATTCCGATTTCTAGTGAACAATCAGGAACGATTGTAAAGTTGAATGTGAAAGAAGGAGAATTTGTAAACGAAGGCGATGTTATTGCTGAAATGGAATAGGAGGATGATGGATGAAGCTTCCTGATTTTGTTGTGATAAAAGAGGTAGGACCTCGTGACGGTTTGCAAAATGAGAAAAAAATTGTAGGAACGAATGATAAATTGGAATGGATTCATCTCCTTTCCGATACAGGACTTTCATATATAGAGGTTTCTTCCTTTGTTCATCCAAAGTGGATTCCGGCTTTAGCGGATGCAACGGACGTCTTTGCTAATTTGGAACGAAAAGCTGATATCACATATGCGGCTCTCGTTCCGAATGAGCGTGGATTACAGCGTGCCCTAGCAGCAAATGTAGATGAAGTAAGTGTATTTCTTTCTGCTAGTGAGACGCACAATCGCAGCAATATTAATACATCTGTTGCGGATGCACTTAAGTCCATTAAAGAAGTAACTGCAGCTAGCTTACAAGCTGGAAAAAAGGTACGTGGCTACATATCAACTGTGTTCGGCTGCCCTTTTGAAGGTCCTGTCTCGATTTCGGCGGTTATGGAACTTTGTGAGGAATTGCTATCATATGGAATTTATGAAATTTCCCTTGGAGATACGATTGGAGTAGCGAATCCTCTGCAAGTGGAACAGGTACTAGAATCTTTACTTGATAAATTTCCAGCATCATCTCTTGCCCTTCATTTTCATAATACGTATGGTATGGCACTCGCTAATGTACTGCAGTCTCTTGTTATGGGGATTACAACGTTTGATAGTGCCTGCGGAGGATTAGGGGGCTGTCCATATGCACCAGGAGCTTCTGGGAACATTGCGACAAATGATCTCATTCATATGTTACATAGCATGGGGGTACAAACGAATATTGACGAAGACCGTTTTATGATTGCCAGTCAATTCATTGAACGGAAGCTAGATATTCCTTTAAACAGTCATGTACTTCACGCTAAACAGCAGAAAGCAAAAATGGGGTGAATGAGATGCAAGTATTAGAGAATAGTATAGTTGAATATCATACGAATCATGTTGCTATTGTTACGCTAAACCGCCCAAAGCAGGCGAATGCATTATCTCTTTCTTTGTTAGAGGAATTACAAGAGGTATGGAAGCAGTTGAGAGAAAATTCAGATGTACGTGTTGTCATTCTTACCGGAGCGGGAGAAAAGGCATTTTGTGCCGGTGCCGATTTGAAGGAACGAGCTGGAATGAATGAAGCTGAAGTTCGAAGAGCAGTCACACTTATTCGTGAGACAGTAAACCAAGTTGAGCAATTACCACAGCCTGTTATTGCTGCTATTAACGGGATTGCGCTTGGAGGGGGAACGGAGCTTTGCTTAGCTTGCGATATCCGCATTGCTTCTGAAACAGCAACCCTTGGTTTAACAGAAACGTCCCTCGCCATTATTCCGGGAGCGGGTGGAACACAACGGTTACCTCGTCTAGTCGGACTAGGCAGAGCCAAAGAACTCATCTATACAGCAAGACGTATAACAGGTGTCGAAGCAAAGGAATACAGTCTTGTAGAGGATACAGTACAAGCTGACGAACTGCTACCGAAAGCACTGGAAATTGCGGAGCGAATCGCACAAAATGGACCAATTGCTATAAAGGCTGCAAAGCAAGCGATTTCTGAAGGGATGCAGGTTGATCTACAAAGCGGACTGCAGGTTGAAATGAAGGCCTATGAAACAATCATTCCGACAAAGGACCGTTTAGAAGGGCTACAAGCATTTAAAGATAAGCGAAAGCCAATCTATAAGGGGGAGTAATTATGTTAGTTAGGCAGCAAAATCAAGGTACGTTAGATGAACGAGTAGAGAAAATAAAACAAGGCGGAGCGAAAAAGTATCATGAGCAAAATGAAGCAAAGGGAAAGCTGTTTGTTAGAGAGCGCCTGGCTGCCTTATTTGATGATGGTAATGTTGTAGAAGATGCGATGTTTGCCAACTGTGATAGTGCCGATCTCCCTGCGGATGGAGTGGTAACGGCTGTTGGGAAAATACATGGACGTACCGTTTGTGTAATGGCGAATGATTCAACTGTAAAAGCTGGATCTTGGGGCTCTCGTACCGTAGAAAAAATTCTTCGTATTCAAGAAACAGCTGAAAAGCTTCGTGCTCCGTTATTTTATTTAGTCGATTCTGCTGGTGCACGAATCACAGATCAAGTGGAGATGTTTCCAGGACGCCGAGGAGCAGGCCGTATTTTTTACAATCAAGTAAAGTTATCAGGGAAAATTCCACAAATTTGCTTGCTATTTGGTCCTTCTGCAGCTGGAGGAGCCTATATTCCTGCTTTTTGCGATATTGTAATGATGGTAGAAGGAAATGCTTCCATGTACTTAGGCTCACCGCGTATGGCAGAAATGGTAATTGGAGAGAAGGTAACACTAGAGGAAATGGGTGGTGCACGTATGCATTGCTCGGTTTCTGGATGCGGTGACGTTCTATGCAAAACCGAACAAGAAGCATTATTGCTTGCCCGAAAATATATTTCCTATTTTCCAAATCAGTATTTAGAAAAGCCTCCAGTGGCAGCAGCAATCCCGCCTAAAGCATTTGACAAAACATTAGAAGAAATTGTACCGAAAAATCAAAATTCGATGTTTAACATGATGGATCTAATCAATCGTATTATTGATGAAGGTTCGTTTTTTGAAATTAAGAAACTATTTGCTCAGGAGCTGATTACTGGTCTTGCTCGTATTGATGGCAAGCCGGTTGGTATCGTAGCCAATCAGCCTCGAATGAAGGGCGGCGTGCTGTTTCATGATTCGGCAGATAAAGCTGCTAAATTTATTACATTATGTGATGCCTTCCATATTCCGCTCCTATTTTTAGCGGATGTTCCAGGGTTTATGATTGGAACAAAGGTAGAACGAGCTGGGATCATTCGTCATGGTGCAAAGATGATTTCGGCAATGAGTGAAGCAACTGTTCCGAAAATATCTGTTATTGTTCGTAAAGCATATGGAGCAGGTCTATACGCTATGGCAGGCCCAGCATTTGAGCCAGATTGCTGTATCGCACTTCCAACTGCTTCTATAGCCGTTATGGGACCTGAAGCAGCAGTAAATGCCGTTTATGCAAATAAAATTGCTGCGCTGCCTGAGTCTGAACGTCCAGCATTTATTGAAGAAAAGCGTGAGGAATACAATAAAGATATCGATATTTACCATCTTGCATCCGAAATGATCATTGATGGGATTGTTCATCCAAATGAATTACGTAACGAGCTTGTAAAACGTTTTGATACCTATAGTAGCAAAAATCAAGTATTTACAGATCGCAAACATTCTGTTTATCCAGTATAATACTAGCAAATTACGAAGGAAGAGCATAATTTTGCTCTTCCTTCTACTTTTTTGTAGACCGCCTCTTATGTAGCAGCATGATAGGATCAACTGCAGCATATATTGGTACAAGCGTAAGGAGGAGGGACTACAATGAACGGGCTAGAAGCTTTTTTACTGGGGATTATTCAAGGATTAACAGAATTTTTGCCAATTAGCAGTACAGGGCATTTATACTTAGGTCGTCATCTAGTTGGTCTCGATGACGCTGGTTTATTTTTAGATACGATGCTCCATCTTGGAACATTACTTGCTATTTTTATCTACTATAAGAAAGAATGGATTCGTATTATCAAACAACCCTTTAATAAGCTTACCTATCTACTAATTGTGGGAACAATTCCTGCTGTTATTATAGGATTATTATTTAAAGATTTTTTTGAAGAAATATCAAAAACAGGAGTAACAATCGGTTGGGAGTTTTTAGCGACTGGCTGCTTTCTGTACTTGGCTGAAATGGGGAAGGGTGGCAGTAGAAAAATGAAGGATATTACTTATAAGGATGCGCTAATCATTGGTTCCTTTCAGGCATTTGCCATTTTTCCAGCTATCTCTCGATCGGGAATGACCATTGTTGCAGCGTTATGGCGTAAGTTAGACCGTAAAACAGCAGCGTATTTTTCATTTTTATTATCTACTCCAGCAATCATGGGCGCCATCGTACTACAGGCAGCCGATATTTTTCAAGGAAAAGCGGAAAGCATTTCAGGAACATCACTATTCATTGGTACCATCTCAGCAGCTTTTTTTGGATACATAGCCGTTTCATGGATGATTCAGTTTTTAAAGCATCATTCCTTAAAATTGTTTTCCTATTATGTGTGGGCACTCGGTATACTTATACTTACCATGCAATATACTGGTGTTTTCTAAAACAGAACGTTACATAATAGATATAGAATAATGAGTGAGAATAGGGATAAGCCATTGTTATTTTAGATGGAAACATGGTACTCTTTAAATAGATGTTATTTTGTAAAGAAGGGTAGGTATTTCCTTGGGTAATAAAGTAATGAAAGAAATATGGAGCTGGGTTCGTTCCATTGCAATCGCCTTTATACTGGCCTTTCTTACTAGCGTGTTCCTTATTCAGCCATATAAGGTTGAAGGGCATTCTATGGATCCAACATTGCACGACCAAGAACGAATCATGGTTTCAAAACTATCACACACATTTTCGTATCAACCAAACTATGGTGACATTGTTATCATTGATAGCCGTGTTGATCGGCCAAGATCCTTTAAGGATGACATTACAGAAAATGCGCTCTTTCAGCTAGTAACGAATAAACATCAAGATAGCTTTTTATATGTAAAGCGCATTATGGGTAAACCAGGAGATGAAATCGAATTAAAAGATCATAAGTTGTATCGAAACGGTACTCTTGTTGATGAGCCTTACATAAAAGAAGAAATGACAGTTGCAGCAGATGGAAAATGGAAGGTACCTAGCGATCATGTATTTGTAATGGGTGACAATCGAAACAATAGTAGAGATAGTAGAGAAATTGGATTTGTTCCACTCAGCCACGTATTAGGTGAAAAGGTATTTGGATTTTAGCATTAGAGGAACCCTCTAATGCTATTTTTATGGTTTTTTCCCTTCATAGGATAGTTCGTTCTTTACTTATGAGGAAAAAAAAGATACGGTAATTTCATTAGAATTAAAATGAATGAATATTCTAATAGAGATTTATTCATCGTGAATTTGAAAAAAATAGGTAAATGGTAGTAGGAGTGAACTTGGCATGCTGTCAAAACTGAATTATTTCTTGGAAAGAATGATGCCCATCATTACTCCAACAAGTGTAGTCATAGGTGTTCTATTTGCAGATCATTTAAAATCGTTTTCTTTTCTCGTTGCATGGATTTTTGCCTTTATTACGTTTACAGGAAGCTTAGGTTCAAGTTTTCAATCGTTAAAGCGTGTTGTATTGCATCCATTGCCAACGATTATCGTGCTCTTAATTTTACATATCTTAATGCCAATTTGGGCGTGGTTGCTTGGTCATCTTGCCTTTCAAGGAGATCCACTTACGATGACGGGCTTAATTTTAGCAGTTGTCATTCCAACAGGGGTTACGAGCTTAATTTGGGCAACCATCTATAAAGGAAATGCTGTACTGGCCTTGTCAATCATCTTAATTGACACCTTGCTTTCCCCATTAGTAGTTCCCTATAGTATTGCACTTTTAGGCGGCGGATCGGTATCAATGGATGTTTGGCCAATTATGAAAGGTTTATTTGGTATGATCGTATTGCCTTCTATTTTAGGAATGCTATTAAATCAAGTTACATCTGGAAAGGTAAAAACTACATTAGGAAAACCCTTATCCCCATTCTCTAAACTAGGAGTCGGGCTCGTTGTGATGATTAATAGTGCAAATATTGCACCATACCTTGTACATGTGAATCCAAAACTAATTTTCATTTGTATGATGATTCTTCTTATTTCTTTTTCAGGTTATTTGCTTTCTTGGTTCATCGGAACTATGCTGCATTTTGATAAGGAGGACATTGTCACGATTACCTTTACGGGAGGAATGCGAAATATAAGCGCAGGTGCAGTTGTGGCGATCACCTATTTTCCTCCTGCAGTAGCAGTACCTGTAATACTAGGCATGTTATTTCAGCAATCACTAGCATCATTTTATGGTCACTTTCTTGAGCGGCATTATAAAAAGATCGAAATGTCGAAGGTAAGTTAAAGTATTTAACGAATGTAAGAGAGGAGGAGCCATATGATAAGAAATGGCTCCTCCTGTATGTAGAGAAGATGAAAATGGTTTCGAACTATTGCAACCCACTTTGAAATGTACGTACCACTATTCCATCTGAAAATGTAATTTGCGCCATTGTTTTGGGTGCTTTACCTGACCATGCATAGGTAGAGGTTCCTTTTTCTTCTGATTTATCCATCAAATTTCCTTTGCTTCCTAGCAGTTGCTTCACTTCTGAGTATGTACAAATATTCGAACATTTTCGTGAAATGTATTCGTTTTCATTAATTTAGTGTATAATTAACTTGTAAAAGGAATACCCCAATGATTTTTAAGATTAATAGTTATTAAGTGGAGGTGCATGGATTATGACAGGCATGACATTCTTTGAAATTACTTTAGGAGCGTTACTTATTGTCGCATTTCAACTGGTAAATCAACAAAAACGTGTTGCTTTAGTTCCGATTAAAATAGACGAAAGAGAAGACCAACGATAGTTAACTTATAATTTTATGAATATACATAAACTCCAATGTCGAAGAAGATATTGGGGTTTTTATTATGAGTTTGGCTAAGACACCGTAATGTCCGTTAATTGTAAGAGTCAAAGTGTCAAAATGATGACCAACAGAATCATTGTTTTGTACAACTGTGATTCAATTTTGTGCGAAATCCTATTGATTCCCTTGACCCATCCACGGATTTTCATTTTCCCCCTCGTATTCACCTAATATCTCTACATAGCATTTACGGACTTAACTGCGCTTCGGAATTATTCTACTAAATCACTGCCATTTCTTTCATTAGCATCCGTATATTGAACTCCATCTAATCGCTAGATATTAATACTATAAGGAATTCCTTAATATGTTTTGCTAACAGAATCACTATTATGAAATCTTAAAAAGGTCGAGTATGTGTATTGCTGCAACTGTATAAAAATTAGTCTTAGCTTATGGCGCAGTCATTTTTTAAGTGCGGTTATTGAAGCGAGAATCATAGTAAATATTTTTTTACGAGAACCATACACAGCTTTAACATTGGCTTAATGTGGGGTTTACATTATGAAAGTATTCTAAAACAGTAAACAAACAACAAAATATCAAACAAAACAACAACACTAGGAGGAAATCTTAATGCACCGTAAATGGGGAAAGAGGTCTTTTAAATCTATTCAAGTTGTAGTTTTAGGAATGAGTTTACTAGGGTTAGCTGCTTGTGGGACAAAGCAAGAATCTGCTTCTCCCGTCGTTAGTGATCCAAATTCATTATCCGTAGCAGATATTGAAGCAAAAGCAAAGCAAGAAGGGACCATTAACAGTGCTGGTATGCCTAATTCATGGGCTAACTGGGGTGAAACGTGGGATGCCGTAACAAAAAAATATTCATTAAAACATACGGATACAGATTTATCCAGCGCTGAAGAGATTGCTAAATTTGAAGCTGAAAAACAGAATGCAACAGCTGATATTGGTGACGTTGGAATTTCTTTTGGCCCAATTGCTGCACAAAAAGGATTAACCCTTCCATATAAAACCTCTCATTGGGATGAAATACCTAAATGGGCGAAAGATGATAAAGGAAATTGGGTTGTTGGATACCAAGGAACCATCGCATTTCTTACTAATAAAAACCTTGTTAAGAACCCGCCAAAATCTTGGGATGATATTTTAAACGGTAATTACAAAGTAACAATTGGAGATGTTATGCACGGAAACCAGAATCAAATGGGAGTTCTTGCTGCAGCAATGGCATACGGTGGTAATGAATCGAATATTCAGCCAGGACTTGATTTCTTCGCTAAGCTTGCTAAGCAAGGACGCCTAAGTCTAACTGACGCAAAACCGGCTAACATTGAAAAAGGCGAAGTAGAAGTTGCGATTGTGTGGGATTTCAATGCACTAGGTTACGCATCGCAAATTAACCGTGACCAATTTGACGTAAGTATTCCAAAAGAAGGTTCTGTCGTAAGCGGATATACAACCATCATCAACAAATATGCAAAACATCCGTATGCAGCGATGGCGACTAGAGAATATATCTTAAGTGATGAGGGACAAATTAATTTAGCCAAAGGATATGCTCGTCCAATTCGTGATGATGTAAAACTTCCGAAAGATGTAGAAGACAAGTTGGTTCCAAAAGATGAATATAAAAATGTAAAACCAGTTCAAGACCAAGCTGCTTGGGACAAAACTGCTAAAACTTTACCACAACTATGGCAACAAGAGGTGTTAGTAAATGTCAAATAAAGTGATAGCCATTGTCGTTGATGGCATGAGATATGATAAAGCATGTGAGACGTTTGGATATATTCAACATCTTGTTGAAACAAATCAGGCAGCCCTTTACAAAATGAAGTCAGAGCTTCCTAGTCTTTCCCGTCCGTTATATGAAGTATTACTGACAGGTACACCTGCGTCAGTAAACGGAATTACCGCAAATCCAGTTGTTCGCTTATCTACGGAGAAGAGTCTCTTTCATCTTGCGAAAGAAAATAACTTAAGAACAGCCTCTTCAGCTTATTTCTGGGTTAGTGAACTTTACAACCGCGCTCCATTTCATTTTATAGAAGACCGCGAGCAAGAAGATGAGTCTAAGCCTATTCAATACGGAAGATTTTACTGGGATGATTATTATCCAGATAGCCATTTATTGATGGATGGAGAAGCTTTACGCAGAAAGTATGATCCTGACTTTTTATACATTCATCCTATGGGGGTTGATGTAGCAGGAGAAAAGTATGGTTCGGAATCGAAAGAATATCGTGAGCAAATTTTAAAAATGGGAAGCTTACTTGCACAGCTTCTACCTATTTGGATGAAAGAAGGATACCATATTTTAATTACAGCTGATCATGGCATGAGCGAATATGGTAACCATGGCGGAATTACTGATGGTGAACGTGACATACCGCTTTTTATCATTAGCCCTAGAATTGAAACGGGATTCCATGAGGAAGTAGTTCCGCAATTAGCTTTTGCACCGCTCGTATGTGAACTTTTAGATATTGAGCCTACTGATAAAATGATTTCTTATAGACTATCTGCATTAAAGGAAAAGGTATCACTTTAATAAAAACCCATAAGCGGGGGATTCCTTCATCTCCCGCTTACTTTTTTACAAATAATTATTGCCTATGGATCAATCTTTCATCCCTAGACAAAAAATTGTTAGCACATATTGAGGAGCGAAAAATCTTGCAAAAAATAAAAAAACAAAAATTGTATTTATTAGCTTTTTTACTCCCGTTTATTATTTTTATTATTGGTTTTGAAATCGGGCCATTAGTTTCTATGATTAGTGATAGCTTTCATGCAGATGACGGAATCAGCATTACAGTTGATCAATATGCAACTATATTTAAAAGTAAATTTTATTTACAAGCTATTCAGAATAGCGTCACCATTTCATTATGTTCTGCAATAACTTCTATTATAGTAGCCGTTATCGCAGCTTATTCATTTACAAAGTTCTCAAAGAAAGTACAAGATCGTTTACTGATGATTGCTAATATGACCTCCAATTTTGAAGGAATTCCTCTTTCTTTCTCATATATTATTTTACTCGGAAACAATGGGTTGTTTACTTTGCTTTTTGCGAAGATGGGATGGAATGTATTTGGACATTTTAATTTGTATTCCTGGACTGGATTAATTCTTGTTTATGTTTACTTTCAGATTCCTCTTGCTATAATGCTCCTTTATCCATCCTATCAAGGGATTAAACAACAATGGAAAGAAGCTGCAGCATTATTGGGTGCTTCAAAGCTACAATTTTGGCTCCATATTGGTCTACCGATTCTGTTACCTAGTATTGCAGGTATCTTCAGTATTTTATTTGCAAATGCGATGGGTGCTTATGCGACTGCCTATGCATTAGTCGGTAGCAATTACAATTTATTATCATTGCAAATTGCGAATCTCGTTTCCAGTGATGTTACATTAAATCCACAGCTAGGTAGTGCATTAGGTGTTCTTTTAACTTCAACTATGATACTAGCGATGTGGTTTAATCAACGAATGATGCGTCGCATTAGGAGGGATCTACGATGAAGTCGTCATTACATTTCCACAAAATAGTTGTTGGATTACTGATTATTTATTTATTAATTCCGCTAATAGGAACATTTTTATTTTCGATTGCCGGTACGTGGGATCATACTATTTTACCTGAGTCGTTTACGATGAACTGGTACATTCAATTATTTCAAGATGAAAGGTTTTTTGCTGCCTTTGAACGGACACTATTTTTGATTGTTATGTCTGTTGGGCTAAGTATTCTTATTATGCTTCCGACAATTTTCATAGTTACGATATACTTTCGCAAATGGGAAGGATTGCTTCAAGCAGCAGCTATGATTCCTTATGGAATTCCTCCAATTGTTGGAGCTGTCGGGTTAATCAAAATGTATTCGAATGGACCCATCCAAATTTCTGGAACGCCTTGGATTTTGATTGGAGCTTATTTTGTTACAATTTTACCATTTATGTATCAGGGCATTCGGAACAGTCTGCGTACAATTAATGCAGTGGAACTTGTTGATGCAGCCGAGCTATTGGGGGCATCCAAATTCCAAGCTTTTCGAACGGTAGTATTGCCCAATATATTATCTGGTATCCTAGTGTCCACCTTATTATCAGTAGCCCTTTTGTTTAGTGAGTTTTCGTTTGCTAAGCTGCTGGTTGGAGGTCAATTTGAAACCCTTCAAATTTTTCTCTCTGATAAACTAAATGCTAGCGGTCACTTAACAAGTGCAATTGTAATTACGTATTATACGGTAATCTTATTTTTAACAGGGGCGGTATTAAAGCTTACATTTAAAAATCAAAATCCTAATCTGGTAAAAAAGAAACGTAGTTTATCAATATTTAAGAAACAAGCTGCTAAAAAAATGACTGCTTTGGAAGGTGAAAATTCATGAGTTATGTAACCATTGACCAAGTGACTAAGAAATATGAAAATCAAGTCGTATTAAATAATATTTCGTTAACCTTGCAAAAAGGGGAGTTTGCAACCCTTCTTGGGCAAAGTGGATGCGGAAAAAGTACATTATTACGTTCCATTGCAGGACTTGAAGAAGTTGATACAGGCAACATCTTCGTAGATCAAAAAAACATTACTCACTTATCACCGCGTCAACGTGAGGTCGGTATGGTATTCCAGTCATATGCCCTTTTCCCAAATATGACGGTTTTCGATAATATCGCATATGGGCTTAAAATGAAAAAAGAGAAAAATATAAAATCAAGAGTACAAGCCATGATTGACATGGTCGATTTAACTGGGAAAGAAGGATCTTACCCGCATCAATTATCCGGTGGACAGCAGCAGCGGGTAGCTCTAGCACGTGCACTTGTGATGGAACCTAAGGTTTTGCTTTTAGATGAGCCATTAAGCGCATTAGATGCAAAAATCAGAAAGAATTTACAAAAAGAATTAAAGAGAATTCAAAGAGAATTAGAGATTACAACTATCTTTGTTACCCATGATCAGGAAGAAGCCATGACTTTATCTGATAAAGTTTTTATAATGAATCAAGGAAACATTGTACAATCCGGTTCTCCATCAGAAATTTATGTTTCCCCAATCAATACATTTGTTGCTCAATTTATTGGTAATTACAATGTTCTTCATATGGACGTATTTCATAAGTTGATTCGTAGTACGGAATTAAAGGGAAATGAAGTAGCTATTCGCCCTGAAGTATTACAATTGATACCAGTCGGACAAGATATATCAATGCAAGACAATTGGACTGCAAAAGGTTGTATTAAAGATATTTCAATGATAGGGAATGTCTTACGTTACGAAGTGGAAACAGATGGTTCCATTTTTCACGTGGATACTCTTCACCACCAAGGAGCAATATTGGACCAAGGTACACGCGTTCATATGCTTATACCGAAGAAAGAATGCATTGCGTTATAAACTATAAATAATAAGGTGATAAAATGGTCATTTTGCCAGAGGAAAGAAAGAATGAGATTTTACATGAACTCCAAAGAACCGGGAAGGTAAGAGTCACGGACTTGGCGAAACAATTTAATACTTCAGAAGAAACCATTCGTCGTGATTTGGCGATTCTGGAGGAGAAGGGATCATTGAAGAAAGTTTACGGAGGAGCGATTGCAACAATCTTTCAATCTGGGGAGCCTCCATTTTCACATCGTACGACAGTGAATCGAGCAGAAAAAATCAAAATCGGTATAAAAGCAGCAGAACTTATTTCCGATGGCGATGTGATCGTAATTGATGTCGGTACAACCACTGTTGAATTTGCTCATTTTATCGAAAATAAAAAAAATATTACCATATTAACGAATTCTATTCCTGTCTCAGCCGCGTTAATGGAATCCCTCAATCAAAATAAATTTACAGGAGAGATTTTATTACTTGGTGGACAAATTGATCCGAAACAGCAATCTGTAAGTGGTCGCCTAACCGAGCAAATGTTGAATCAATTCAATATTGATAAGGCATTTATTTCAGCAGGTGGTGTTTCGCTTCAAAACGGTGTAAGTAATTATCATTTAAATGAGACACTCGTATCCCGCATCATGGTCGATGTGTCAAAACAAATTATCCTATTAGCTGATCATTCAAAATTAGGTGTCGATACATTCTGTAAAATTTGTCCATTAGAAAAAGTCGATATGATTGTCTGTGATCAACCATTTCCAGAAACATGGAAGAATGATTTGCAAATAAACGAAACCGAATGGATAGAAGCATAGTAGATTATAAAAGGAGATATACAAATGAGTTTAATTGCAATAGACTTAGATGGGACGCTATTAAACCATCAAAATGAAATTAGTAAAGAAAATATAAGGGCAATTCAATATGCGCAAGAAAATGGGATTGAAGTCGTTATATCGACAGGCCGAGCTTATTTTGATGTTCAAAATATTTGTGAAAAGGCCGGGCTTTCTACTTTTGTTATCGGCACAAATGGTGCAACCATTCATTCAAAAGATGAAAAACCTATTTCTTCTACGACTATAGATAAAAGTCATGTCTTATCCATTCTTGGGTGGCTAGATGAACATGGTTTTTACTATGAAGTATTTACAGATAAAGCAATTTACACGCCGAAAAAGATAAGGGATGACTTCTATAACGAGATTCAATGTTTGAAAAAAGAAAACCTAGAACCAGATAGGAAAGAATTAGTTGAAATAGCGGAAAGACAATTTGATCAGTTTGGATATGTTTTAGTAGAAAGTTATCATGATATCCTAAATCGAGATGAAGATTTTTATAATATTCTAGCAGGTTCTTTTGATAAAAAGAAATTAAAAGAAGGATGGGAGCAATTCAAAGAGTTTGATGAGTTAATGGTAGTTTCATCTGCTGATCATAACATTGAAATAACGAGTAAAAACGCTTCAAAAGGAATTGCACTTGAAAAATTAGCTTCATTGATGAATGGTTCCTTACATCAGGCGATGGCAATTGGAGACAGTATCAACGATTTATCAATGCTTCAGAAAGTTGGGCACAGTGTAGCGATGGGAAATGCGAAAGATGAGATAAAGGATGTTTGTAAAGTAACAACTTTAAGAAATGATGAAAATGGTGTAGCACATGCAATATACCAATACCTTAATAAACTTGCAATTGAAAAATAAAAATAATCATAACCTGCTAAAATAGCAGGTTCTTTTGAGGTTACAAGTAACAAAGGAGAGAATCTTTAAATGGCATGGATTTACATTGTGATAGCAGGCCTTTTAGAAATAGTCTGGGTAATTGGTCTTAAATATTCGCAAGGATTTACGGTATTCATTCCGAGTATATTTACTATAGGAATTATTATTTTTAGCTTTTTTTTATTGTCCAAAGCTTTACATACCATACCAGTGGGAACAGGTTATGCAATTTTTACTGGGATGGGTACGATAGGAACGGTAGCTATCGGTGTGATTTTTTGGGGAGAGACAATCAACTTACTTAAAGTATTTTTTATTTTTTTAATGATTTTTGGAATAATCGGGCTTAAAATCATTTCAAAAGATACCCCAGCAGCAAAAGAAGGTAAATGATTTATACAAAGTTAGGTGATGAATATATGGCTTGGATTTTTCTTCTTATCGCAGGATTTGCTGAAATTGGTAGTGTCATAAGCCTTAAGCTGGCTGATGGATTTAAAAAATTTCTACCATCTATGGCTTGTCTCTTTTTCGGGAGCTTAAGCTTTTATTTTCTTTCTTTATCCATAACTGTCCTTCCAATCGGAACCGCTTATGCAATATGGACTGGCATAGGCTCTGTAGGAAGTGTTTTAATAGGAATGATTTTCTTTCATGAACCGAAGGATATAAAACGAATACTTCTAATTATTTGTATTATTATCGGAACTGTTGGTATGAAACTAACTTCAGGATTGTAAAATAAGGCTGAAAAAAACATATAAACGATGAGGGGGAGAAAGATGAATGACTAAGATTGAAGGAAGATCTATAGAAAGTTGGAAAAAAGAATATCCCTTAATAAATAAACTCATTTCAACAAAAGAAGTGTTTTGGGCAAATCCTAAATATGAATTGTTTCGAAAAGGGGTAAAAAAAAGCCAACTCAATGAACAAGATATACGAGATGCTGAAGAAAGATTAAAACGTTTTGCTCCATACATCGCAAAAGTATTTCCTGAAACAAGAAAGGTAAATGGGATTATTGAATCTCCTATCATGGAAATCTCTTCTATGCAACAACAGTTAGAACAAATCCATAAACTCGAATTACCAGGAAAATTTTTATTAAAATGTGACAGTCATCTTCCTATTTCAGGTTCTATTAAAGCAAGAGGCGGTATTTATGAGGTTCTTAAACATGCAGAGGATTTAGCTCTAAAGCAGCAGCTATTAACAGAGCAAGATGATTATTCCATACTAGATAGTGAGAAATTCAAAAACTTCTTCTCTCAATATTCCATCGCAGTAGGATCTACGGGTAACTTAGGACTTAGCATTGGAATTATGAGTGCAAAAATGGGCTTTAACGTAACCGTTCATATGTCAGCAGATGCAAAGAAATGGAAAAAAGACCTTCTCAGAAGTAAAGGAGTAACTGTAATTGAATATAAAGAAGATTACAGTAAAGCCGTAGAAGAAGGGAGAAAGCATGCAAACAACGAACCTAATTGTTATTTCGTTGATGATGAAAATTCCAGCAATCTATTTTTAGGATATGCAGTAGCCGCTTCTCGATTAAAAAAACAATTAGAGGATATGAATATAACGGTAGATGAAAATCACCCCCTATTTGTTTATCTTCCATGCGGCGTAGGAGGCGGTCCAGGGGGAGTTTCCTTTGGTTTAAAATTACTATATCAAGATCATGTACATTGTTTTTTCGCAGAACCTACACACTCGCCATGCATGCTACTTGGTTTAGCAACAGGATTGCATGATAAAGTTTCAGTACAGGATTTTGGTATTGACAACATCACAACAGCAGACGGTCTTGCGGTTGGAAGACCATCTGGTTTTGTCGGAAAGACCATCGAACCTTTTTTAAGCGGCTGTTATACGGTGAGTGATAATGAACTATATAAGCTATTAAGCACATTAATAAATACAGAGAATATTCACCTAGAGCCTTCTGCTTTGGCAAGTGTATATGGTCCAATACAGTTATTTAGAGAAAAAGAAGGACAGGAATATGTAAAGCAGCATAATTTAACGGACAAAATGAAACATGCTACCCACATCATGTGGGCTACAGGTGGCAATATGGTTCCTAAAGAAGTGATGGATGAATATTATAAAAAAGGATTAGA
This sequence comes from Ectobacillus polymachus, assembly GCF_048159605.1. Lineage (NCBI taxonomy): Bacteria > Bacillati > Bacillota > Bacilli > Caryophanales > Bacillaceae > Ectobacillus > Ectobacillus polymachus. The sequence continues at coordinate 814,144 of NZ_JBLREB010000001.1, forward strand.
ATTATCTAGTATTAGTGGTAACTAATTAAGATGAGCCTAGGGAAGATCATATCCTTTTGTCGCGTACTAAGTTACTTTGCTAGTTGTTCTTTAATGTTATTCATTATAGGAAGTGTTTTTTCTTTATGTGTTGCCACATACACCCCGCGCATTGTGAAGCGGTCGCGTGTTTGGAGTTGGTATAATAGAAAAGCAGTTGATATAGAAAAAATCTATACCATCTGCTTTTTGTTTATAAAAATACCATTTAGGACCGATTTTAGTTAAAATAAACATTGCCTATTTTCACAATAGTTTTTCATAAATTATAAATGTCCAAATGTACTTGTGTTTGATAATAAGTTATTAAGCATGATATAAGTGTATAAGAAGTGGAACATTTGGCTTTATATTTTTTGACCAAGAGTTTGAAGTTGTATCCATAGTGAGAGGATTTGAGTTTGAAATGATAGATAATTTTTGGCGTGATTTACCACGACCATTTTTTGTACTTGCACCAATGGAAGATGTGACAGATGTTGTTTTTCGTCACGTAGTAAGTGAAGCCGGTCGACCGGATGTATTTTTCACAGAGTTTACAAACTCGGATAGCTATTGTCATCCAGAGGGTATGAAAAGTGTGCGTGGCCGTTTGATTTTTACAGAAGATGAACAGCCAATGGTGGCACATATTTGGGGGGATAATCCCGAATATTTCCGGCAAATAAGTATTGGCATGGCAGAGCTAGGATTTAAAGGCATCGATATTAATATGGGCTGCCCTGTACCGAATGTGGCGTCGAGAGGGAAAGGTAGTGGCCTTATTCTGCGTCCAGACGTTGCGGCAGAACTTATTCAAGCAGCAAAAGCGGGCGGACTGCCTGTCAGCGTGAAAACACGACTTGGCTATAAGGATGTAAATGAGTGGGAGGAGTGGCTAACGCATATTTTAAAACAGGATATTGCGAACCTTTCTATTCATTTACGTACAAGAAAGGAAATGAGCCAAGTAGATGCGCATTGGGAGCTAATTCCGGAAATCAAAAGATTACGTGACCGTATCGCACCAAATACGCTACTAACAATCAATGGAGACATTCCTGACCGTCAAACTGGGCTGCAGCTTGCCCAGCAATATGGTATTGATGGCGTTATGATCGGGCGTGGTATTTTTAAAAATCCTTTTGCTTTTGAAAAAGAGCCAAAAGAGCATAGCAGTAAAGAATACCTTGATCTTTTAAGACTGCAGCTTGATCTTCAAGATCAATATGCAGAAGCACTGCCACGTTCAATCACAGGGCTTCATCGCTTTTTCAAAATTTATGTCAAAGGATTCCGTGGAGCTGGTGAATTAAGAAATCAATTGATGAACACGAAATCAACAGATGAAGTGCGTGCATTGCTTGATAACTTTGGAAAAGAATGTTGATGGGACGGGGACAGTGAAATGATGTAACTCTCAAAAAGTTAGAGAAAAAATGAATCACATCAACTCATATGTACTTATCTTATTCAGTTTCAAGTTCCTTTGCAGCCGACAACTTTTGTTTTGATAAAGTCTGTTTTCTGAAAGAAAAAGGTCTTAAGAATGTAATAAACCCACCAGCACCCTTGTGTTGCCACATACACTCTGCACACGTGGAGTGTGTGACCGTCGATGGTTTTAAAAGAAGAAGTAGGAACCCAATAAGGGGTCACCTGCTACTATTCAAATTTCGGGGCTGCAAATTGATAGTGAATGATGGGTGTTCCATCAGTTTTTACTTCGATTCGATTAATTAAGCGATGCACGATTACAAACTGTGGAACATAGCCACTTAACGCAACAAACCCTTTAATATCGTCACCTAAAACAAGAGCAATAGTCATTGACATAATTGCTCCCTTTTCGCAGTTATACACGCGGTGTCATAACTGCGTTATTCATTGTAATTTCCTATTCTTTTCTTAGCTATTACCGCTTGTTTGAATTAGGCTTCATAGACGGTCATTTACTATTCAAAAATTCCCCTAAGCATTTTAATGGTACCAATTTTTCTTTTAGGGAATCTTTTAGGGCGAAAATTTATACGGTAATCAATTACATCCAATAAATATCAAAATACTTAGGGGATACCGCCAACATTTCGGAAACGCTTGTTTCTTAACATAAATTAATATGATTGTTAGGTGAAGTATTCCAATTTAGCATTTGGAAAAAACTTTTCCATATAAGAATAAAGGTGACTTTTTATATCCTCTTCTTCTTCCTTTTGATAAATATATTTGCCAATTCCATATTTTCCCCATTTATATCTTCTCGATGACTCATCCAGTTCTAATTTAGTCATTGGGTAGTTCTTTTCGATCACTTTCTTTGCAGGTTTAGTGAACCTATGTTGAATAAATTCAAAAGTAATATCGTCCCTTGCATCCTTCGGTAACTCGGCATCCAGCCGTTCAAACAAATGATAGTATCCATTCTCCCATCCTTCATGAAGGTAGATAGGTGCCACGATGAACCCTAGTGGGTATCCGGCTCTTGCTACTTTTCCCGCTGCCTCAATCCGTTTCGCTAATGAAGAGGTGCCAGGCTCGAAATTTTTTATCACATAATCTGCGTTGACACTAAACCGAAATCTTGTTTTTCCACCATGTTTAGCATCCAGCAAATGATCAACATAATGAAACTTTGTGACAAAACGCAGCTTGCCATACTCTGATTTCCCAAAATGCTCAATAGCCCGCTTTAACGTATGTGTAAGATGATCAAGTCCAACAATGTCAGAGGTACAAGATGCTTCAAATCGTGTGATTTCCGGTGCTCGTTCTTCCATATACCGATCAGCAGCATATAAAATATCTTCCACATTTACATATGTACGTATGTAAGGCTTTGACCCCATTGTCGTTTGTAAATAACAATAATGGCAATGACCCATACATCCTGTTGCAAAAGGAATTGCGTATTCTGCTGAAGGCTTAGATGTATCAAACTTAAGTGTTTTTCTTACCCCAACCACTAATGTAGATTTTGCAATCCTATACCTTTTAAAATCAGTATCACCCGGTAGGTTTCTGACTTGGTTATGTGAAGTGGTGTAGCGTATTTCTACATCCATTTTTTCAAATTTGTCCTTCAGTTTCTTTCCAAGTGGATATTCCAATGCAGCTGGTTCAAAGTAAACGAGCTGTGGCGTAAATGGTTTATTCATATGATAATCTCCATTCTATTCATATCCAAAATACTGTTCATAGGCCTGCAACGCATCAGCCTCACTTGCGTAAACAGCCATTTCATTTGTTAGTGGATAATATGTTTCATACAGAAATATCGCCAATTCACCAGGATTCTCTGGATTATTCACAACTGCCGCTTCTTGAACATTTGCAACGTCCTGTGTATGTGGATTTCGATAAAAAACATAGACAACATCTCCTGGATTATAGAAGGTATAGTCAAAATTCACGTCCATTCCTTTCACCATCCTTTAAATGTCCTTATTTTTATAACGGAAAAAACGTCGCTAAGGGTGCGAAATAGTAAATTATATTGAAGGCTTATCCGCTATATTTGTAAGCCTTTCAGTGTTTGTATCAGGTTGTCCATAACCGGTAACCTTCCCTGCATGATCCTCATGGTACTTCGATCCTGACCCGGTTGATTACCGGATTGCCCTCTATGTTTCTCGCCATTTGTACGTTGCTGGTTTGACAATATAAGCATCTCCTTGCTCATTAGCATTTGTTACATTCCCTGAAGTTATTCGAAGCATATAAAAAGAGTGAAAAATAACATTTTCCAATTCCTCATTGAAACCTAGGTATTTTATTCTTTTTGGTTAAAAATAGTATCTGACCTTTTATACAGGAGTGAAGTAAAGATGATTCAATTACAAACAGAAATTGAAGGGAAAAGAGCGTATTTTGGGGCAGTTCGAGATATCTTTCATTCTCATGGATGTAGATTTTGCAGTAATTTTGATTATGACCAAGGGAAATTCGACGCATTGTTATGGCGTGATGGGGGAGAGTCTATTTACCTGAGAGTCCCCATTTATGTTTTGGATGGGGCTTAGATCATATCAGTGCATTGATTGAGTTTGGACCCCCTTTTGTTATTCAATTCATCTCGTGAAGTAACTGTTGTAAATAACGTACATGTTCTCTGTCTTTATCTAATATCGATTCGATTAATTGCTGGCTTTCAAGATCTAAATCCCCTCTTACGATATCTTCTGACACTCGAATCCCATAATAACTCTCACCCTTTAACGCACTCTCAATCATTCCAACAGGGGTTTCTGGAATCATAAATTGACTAAAAAAGCCTTGGACTGATCCAATCAATCCTTCATCATCAACCGGCTTCCCCCCAAGGTTTTGAATCCTTTCCGCAACTTTTAAAGCGTGGTTTTTATGCTCTTGTTGAATCCTTTGAAATTCTCTTCTTATCTCTGGGTCGGTTAACTTTTGTATATGGTGTTCATACGCATGGATTCCCATATATTGTCCCTTTAAAAATTGATTTAATGTTTTCAGAACATCATTACCTGCCAATATAAATCACTTCTTATTTATATAATATTTTTAAAAAGATAGTGAAATTTTTACAGTTTATTTGTCATGGTTTAGTGAAAATTAAAAAGAAACTATTCCATGGGAGGAAAATCAATGATCAATCAAGATTTAAAAGAAAAGGTTGTTAATATCATCTCTAATCACAGGACAGGCACCCTGGCATCAGTTGAAAATAATAAACCTCATTCACGATATATGACATTTTACAATGAGGACATTACATTATATACACCAACGAAAAAGGACACGGAAAAGATTGACGAAATAAAAAATAATCCATACGTATCGGTATTGCTTGGATATGAAGAGAAAGGACAAAACGATGCCCTTGTTGAAATTTTAGGCACTTCATCTATTAATAATACACAATCTTTGAAAGAGAAATTCTGGGAGGAATCGTTTAATAAATGGTTTGATGGTCCAAACGATCCAAACTACGTATTTCTTGAAATACAGCCTGAAACGGTCCGTATATTAAATCTAAACGGTGAACCACCACAAGAATTTTCGTTAAAATACTAATTGGTTAAAAAATTTCCTCATTGGCTCTTTCTAATCATTTTAAATGAAAGGAAGGGCCATCTATGCTTTAATGGTTCTTTTGCCTCTCCTTTCTTGTTGGTCTTCCCATTCACCATTCCACCATTCCACTTGAAATACGTTTGACTCCCCGAATTGAGGCGATCTCTTCTATGAGTTTTAACATTGCAAGGTTCTTCTGCTTAGCTTCAATCATAATGTCAAAGTCTTGATCCAGCATCTTTGTCATTTTTAAGAAAGGAAGGATAAAATCTAAAGAGACAAAATCAGCATGTGAACGATAGGATTGTTCTGATTTTGGTGACGAAATATTGAAAAACGATATAAACGGATTTCGTGGGTGATATTATAATACAAAATTCTTTTGGTATGCTGTAAATTTTGTGCTGTTACAGATTTAAGTTTGTCCATTCGCTCACTTTTAGAAAGAGCTGAATAGCGAGAAAGGTCAAAGTTTTGGAAGGGCTTGCGTCCCATAAACCCAATGCATTAGCTACATACCCAAAACGGATCTTCATCTATTTTTCTCCTTCATTAAAATGACTAAAACTTCAACGAATAATTTCCCAGTATATTGCGTCTTAAAGAACTAAATTATTTTGATTAACATATGCTTTCTTATAATTATTTTCTTAATGAAAGAAGTTGTCACTATGAGCAAATTTAATGCATCGAAATTAAGTACTAAATATTTGCCATCTACCACTTAATATATGCCTGTCAAAGGTCGAAAATATGTAAGATTTTTTTACCTATTTGTAGAAGTATGACTGTGGTACGGGCTGCCCGTTCATCCAATTTAGTGGTATTTGATTTAAAACCAAATTTTGTAGTAGCACAATATCTGCATACATATAATTTACTCAGAAACAGGTGTATTTTTTTGAATATAGTTCAGAAAAATAACCTCTTGGCTATTAGGTGTAAAACTAGAATAAGGAGCTGTGTATACAGCTCTTTTTCTTAATACAGATAATTGATCTTTCTTAGATTAGTAAACTTACTAGTACTAATAAATTATATATATTTTATCTTTTGTGAGGTGAATAACGTTGCAACTTCAGGTAATGAATAGTCCGTTTAATCAGGAGCAGGCTGAACTCCTTAATCGACTTCTGCCTACCTTGACAGATTCTCAAAAAGTCTGGCTGAGTGGTTATCTTGCTGCGTCCCAGTCTACTTTCGTTACGAGCACATCAGAATCAAAGGCGGCAGAAGTTTCTGCTTTGAGCACCGGGCAGATTTCAAATGAAGCGATTATTCTTTACGGATCGCAGACGGGAAACGCACAGAGGCTAGCGGAGAATGCAGGCAGGACGCTTGCGGGGCGCGGCTTTCAAATAACCGTTTCCGCCATGAGTGATTTTAAGCCAAACAATTTGAAAAAAGTCCAGAATCTACTTATTGTGGTGAGCACACATGGAGAAGGAGCCCCGCCGGATAACGCGCTGTCGTTCCATGAGTTTCTTCATGGCAGACGGGCTCCAAAGCTTGACGAACTTTACTTTTCTGTTTTGTCACTTGGAGACAGCTCATATGAGTTCTTCTGTAAGACGGGAAAAGAATTCGATAAACGGCTGGAAGAACTAGGCGGCACACGATTGTTTCCACGCGTTGACTGTGATCTTGACTATGATGAACCGGCAGCCAAATGGCTTGAGGGAGTCCTTGGTGGGTTAAGTGAATCTCAAGGCGGAAGTACTGCACTAGTTCCGGCACCAGTAACTCAAGCTGCTGAAACGGCGTATTCAAGAACTAATCCTTTTCATGCAGAAGTGCTTGAAAATATAAATTTAAATGGGCGCGGCTCGAATAAAGAAACGCGTCACCTGGAGTTATCACTTGAAGGATCAGGCATTACGTTTGAACCGGGAGACAGCCTAGGTATTTATCCAGAAAACGATCCAGCTCTTGTTGATATGCTTCTTGCGGAAATGAAATGGGATCCGGAAGAAATTGTGATGATCAATAAACAAGGAGACGTTCGTCCGCTTAAAGATGCTCTCATCTCTCATTTTGAAATTACCGTTTTAACAAAACCGCTTCTGAAGCAGGCAGTGCAGCTTTCAGCGAATGAGGATTTACAAAAGCTAATATCGCCAGGTAATGAAGAAAAATTAAAAGCGTATCTTAAAGGACGCGATTTACTTGATATGGTTCGTGATTTTGGTCCATGGAGTAAAACGGCGCAAGGATTTATCTCAATTCTCCGAAAAATGCCCGCCCGACTTTATTCAATCGCGAGCAGCTTATCTGCAAATCCAGATGAAGTGCACTTGACAATCGGCACCGTCCGATATCATACACACGGGCGTGAACGAAAAGGCGTCTGCTCCATTTTATGTGCGGAACGTCTGCAGCCTGGGGACACACTGCCGATTTTTATTCAGTATAACCCAAACTTTAAACTGATAAAGAACCAAAATACGCCGATCATCATGGTTGGACCGGGAACAGGTATTGCGCCATTCCGTTCCTTTATGCAGGAGCGCGAAGAAATAGGAGTCGAAGGGAAATCATGGTTGTTCTTCGGCGACCAGCATTTCGTGACGGATTTCCTTTACCAGACCGAATGGCAAAAATGGCTGAAAAATGGTGTGCTGACGAAAATGGATGTCGCGTTTTCTCGTGACACAGATGAAAAAGTGTATGTACAGAATCGTATGCTTGAACATAGCCCAGAATTGTTCGAATGGCTTCAAGAAGGAGCAGCGGTCTACATTTGCGGAGACGAGAAAAACATGGCACATGATGTTCATAACACCCTGATTGCGATTATCGAAAACGAAGGTGGCATGAGCCGTGAAAAAGCGGAAGACTACCTTGCCAATATGCAACAGCAAAAACGTTACCAACGTGACGTATACTGATTATGAAAGGAGTTGTATCGACATGGGAAACCAAAAATTACAAGCGCCGAACGGCCCGCCAAGCGATGTAGAGCGGATTAAAGCAGAAAGTAACTATTTACGAGGAACGCTTAGGGAAACGATGGTGGATCGGATCAGCGCGGGTATTTCCGAAGATGACAATCGCCTGATGAAATTTCATGGGAGCTACATGCAGGATGACCGAGATCTTCGTAATGAGCGCCAAAAGCAAAAACTTGAACCTGCGTATCAGTTCATGCTGCGCGTACGTACACCAGGTGGTATAACAACACCGGAGCAATGGCATGTTATCGATGAACTTGCTCAAAAATATGGAAATGGCACCATAAAATTGACAACACGTCAGGCGTTTCAAATGCATGGTATTTTAAAATGGAATATGAAAAAAACGATTCAGGGGATCCATGCATCCCTTTTGGATACGATCTCGGCGTGTGGCGACGTGAACCGGAACGTCATGTGCAACCCCAATCCATATCAATCTGAGATTCATTCCGAAGTATATGAATGGGCGAAAGGATTGAGTGATTATTTATTGCCGCGAACAAGAGCATATCATGAAATTTGGCTTGATGAAGAAAAAATGGCCGGTACGCCGGAAATAGAAGAAGTCGAACCAATGTACGGAGCGCTTTATTTGCCGCGTAAGTTTAAGATTGGGATTGCCGTTCCGCCATCGAATGATATTGACGTCTTTTCACAGGATCTTGGATTAATAGCGGTTGTGGAAGATGGAAAACTTAATGGTTTTAATGTGGCGATTGGTGGCGGTATGGGTATGACGCACGGAGACAAAGAGACGTATCCACAGCTGGCCAAAGTAATTGGCTTCTGTACGCCGGACCAAATTCCTGATGTGGCGGAAAAAGTTATTACGATTCAGCGCGACTATGGAAATCGTTCCGTCCGCAAAAATGCCCGGTTCAAGTACACAGTTGACCGTCTTGGTCTGGAAACAGTCAAAGCTGAACTCGAAAATCGCCTTGGTTGGAACCTAGAAGAAGCAAAGCCGTATCATTTTGACCATAACGGCGACCGTTACGGCTGGGTTAAGGGCACTCAAGGAAGCTGGCATTTTACACTATTTGTTCAAGGCGGCAGGATCTCGGATAGTAATGAATACAAATTGATGACCGGCTTACGCGAAATTGCCAAAATCCATACTGGTGATTTCCGTCTCACGGCAAATCAAAACCTGGTCATTGCCAATGTATCAAGCCAGAAAAAGAAAAAGATTAGCGAACTTATCGAACAATTCGGTTTGACGGATGGCAAGAATTATACCGCACTCCGACGCAGCTCGCTTGCGTGTGTCGCTCTGCCAACGTGCGGACTTGCGATGGCGGAAGCAGAACGATATTTACCGTCTCTCCTTGAGAAAGTCGAGACCATTGTTGATGAAAATGGCCTGCGGAACGAAGAAATTACCATACGTATGACCGGCTGCCCGAACGGCTGTGTACGTCCGGCTCTCGGTGAAATTGCCTTTATCGGAAAAGCACCTAGTAAATACAATATGTATCTCGGTGCAGCCTTTAATGGCAGTCGCCTAAGCAAGATATACCGTGAAAACATAGGTGAAGAAGAAATTTTGAGCGAACTGCGTATGCTTCTTACCCGCTACGCGAAAGAACGACAGGAAGGCGAGCACTTCGGTGACTTTGTCATACGCGTCGGTATCGTTAAAGCAGTGACAGACGGAACGAATTTTCATGATTGATTAAGGTGCATTTGAGACAGGAATTAATTCCTGTCTCAAATGCACATCATTGCTTCTAGTCCACTTAGAATATAAGCGCATCGACAGGTTAATGCAAAAAAAGAGTTACATAAAAAACCATAAAATCAATTCATATCGGGGTTTTTGAACCTGAAATGAACCCTACTAGGCTTCTTACAATCCTGTTAGCACAAAATAATTTAATCTGAATTAAAAAATTCCTTTGGTACATAATAGTTACGAATCTTAGCTGGAGGAGGAAGAGGAATGACGAATCAGAATGATAATCGAAAACGAAAAAATAAATATCCAAATAATCTAAAAAATGACACCGAATTCTCAAAAGATTTAAATATCAGAAGTGAAGTAACAAAAAAAGATTTAAATAAATAATGTAGTAAGTTTCCAACAGCTAATTGAAATTAAACAAAAAGAAATGAAGTGTAAACTGATAGCAGCTCACACTTCATTTTTTCGGTGATTCAGTAATTATTGAGTTAAAGTCAAAAAGACTTAATGACTACATAAAAAAGGGAGTGAGCATATGAATAAAGATTACAAATGCTATACAGGAGAAACTATTGATGTCATTTTCCACCCTGAAAGATGCGTTCATGCAGCAAAATGTGTAAAAGGACTACCAAAGGTTTTCGATGTTAACAAGAAACCGTGGGTTAATGTAGATGAGGAAGAGGCCGACGAAATTGCTAACGTTATCGAACAATGCCCAAGTGGTGCATTAGAATATACAAGAAAAGATAGAGGGGAACAAGAAGTACCTAATGATAAGACAACTGTAGAAGTTGCTTCAAATGGAATGATATTTCTTAAGGGAAACCTGGCTATTCAAAAAGGAGACGAAACGATTCCATGCACACGTGCTACGTTATGTGGATGCGGATTTTCTAAAAATAAACCATTTTGTGATAATAGTCATATGAAGAAGGAAGAAAAATGAAAATGATTGATATAAAAAAGATACGTATTATGTAGGAGAACAGGTAAAAGGATTCCGAAATACATTAAACTGGTAATGATAAATTTATGGATGGCTTATACATTGTTTCAGATAGTCTATACAGTCATGGAGTCGTTAAAGCAGTAATGGAAAAGAATAGTGAAATTTGCTCAGGAGAAAAAGATTATCCCCTTATGTCCCTTTTGCAAAGTATGACTCTTTTGCTTCCAACATGTATTTAAAATGTACTTCAGCATGGTATTCCATTTAATTACTAGGTACTGCAACTAGCTATTTTTAATTCTATAAAGTTAAAGTGGAATGTATGTAGTAAAAGTTAGAAAGTACCATATATATACTTGATTTAAAATGAGAAATATCAAATATGATCTTGATACCAATCAATTGTTTTTTGAATAGCTTCCTCATGTGGAGTTACAGAAAATGTAAAGGCTTTTTGAAATTTACTCGAATCCACTATAAAATTATGTTCATGTTGATACATTAATTCGCGAAATTCTTTTATATTAGAATTGAAAAATCCGACAATCGTAACAATAAGTTTTCCTGCCACTCTATATTTTGGCTTTATTCCAATCTGCCTAGCTATTTTTTGAACTAATTCCCGGTTTGTGGTTGGTTGTGCAGAAGGGATATGCCAGATTTCCCCATATGCTTGTTCATGTTCAGAAAGCGTAACTAAACCTCTTGCAAAATCATGTATATAAATTTGAGAATGAATTGTATCAGGATTTCCAAGCATATCTACAGGCTTATTTTCTAATAAGTTTTTAAAAACTCTTTCTCCTAATATAGAGTTTTTAACACGTGGACCATAAAAATCAGTAGCTCGACCAATAGTAGCTTTTACTTTTCCTTCTTTATGTGCATTCATTAATTTAGTAGCGACTTCCGCTCTTACTTTTGTTTTTGCACCAACAGGTATATACGATAAGTTTTCGTTCAATGCTTCGGGATGGGGACCATAAGCATAAAGATTATCTCCATATACAATCTTTGCGCCGCTTTTTGCTGCTGCTTCAATAAGATTAGCCATCATAATGGGATAGAGTTTCTTCCATGACTGATAGGGCAGTCCAATACAATGGTAAATAACGGATACAGGATATGACGTACAAATATCAAGAACACTTTTAAGATTCGTAGCATCTCCTTTTACAACTTGCACATTCTTTGGAACATCTTCTTTTCCTCTTGTATTTACCATAAGTACTTTTTTATTTTGTTTGATAAGTTGCTCCATAACTGCAATACCTAAGGGACCGGTTCCAAATATGACGTGGTAATCTTTATCCATCTATAGTGCCTCCTAGAATTAAGGTTCACGAACATCCTATCATATTTTAAAAATAACTTACCAAAATTTACTGTAAAGTTAAAAAATTTACATATGGAAAATGGTACTCTTATTTTCGAGAAGGTTAGTAGAAAAAAGAAAGTAGGGGGATCAAATTCATCTATTAATCATTTGAAAGTCTAGTTTTCTGTTGTTGATTTCGATAAATAAGAAGTTTGTTAGAGAAATCTTGTAAATGGAGTCGATTAATAGTGTAAGTGGGGTAATTTAATCAGTCACAGGCAGAACTATTTCTGCCCACCTTATATGTGTAAAAAGCATTATTAGACAACCATAAACCTAATTCAGACAAAAACACTTCTAAATTAAACCCTAAAATTAATATTTTATCTCATTTAAAAGAGGAATTAGCTCATTAAATGTGTAATTATTGTGAATTATAAGGACTTATAGAATATTATGTAATTATAGTAGAAAGAGGTGTAGATGAATTGGAGCCTAAATATTGCAAAGACAGCAAATCCATTAAAACAAGTCGTGTTTTTCCAAATGATACGAACAATAATGACACATTATTCGGTGGACGTTTGATGTACTTTATCGATGACATTGCTTCTATAGCTGCTGCAAGACATTCTAGAAGTTCTACGGTTACAGCATCAACAGATTCTGTTGACTTTTTAAATCCTATTTCAAAAGCAGATTGTGTTTGTCTAGAAGCTTATGTAACATGGACAGGCAGAACTTCTATGGAAGTGTTTGTCAAAATTATAGCTGAAAATTTAGTTACAGGTGAACGGAAAATTGCAGCAACAAGCTTTCTTACTTTCGTTGCGATAGGAACAGATGGATGGCCAAAAGAAGTTGCACCTGTCATTCCTGAAACAGATGAAGAAAAGTATTTACATACAACCGCAATTGAACGAGCTTCAAGAAGAAAGGATCACAGACAGCATAGTAAAAGCTTAGCTGAATTTATCCGAAATAATGGTAAGGTAAAACAACCTACTATATTTTAAGTTATATCGCGAAATAGACCGTCTTGAATCAGTTTTTCTATGATGGTCTATTTTGCCATGTTTCATAAGTATCTTCAGATTTCCTCTTGTTAGACTTACAACAATCACCTAATCTCGTTTCTCAGCACTAAATAGAAACCACTTCGTGAAAGAGACTGATCATTACAATTTTAGGCTTTATTAATGAATATCTTTGATTTTAGGGTAACTACAAAAAAATTGTAGTGAACTTCTTTGTATACGACAACACATTTGCGATTTCAAAATATGGTTGGCAATAACAATGGTATCGTATTATTTGGCACTTTGACCTGTATCATTTATATTCAATTTGTACAAAAGTATAGGTGTTTTTAAGATTGGTCTATTAATAACAAGAAATCTTTTGGGGGCATATATGAATTATATTTCAGGAGGTTATTACATTATTTCTCCTGCAAAAAGATCTGAGCACATGGATAAGGATGTTCTTCCAGATACAATCTTCTCGGCTAGCGAATGTATATGTGATTTACAACCACAAGTTGAAATCATTTGGGGAGAATCGTCTGAACATATACAACAAAATTATTTAAAAAAACTTAATATAAATAAAACCACCTATGAAAAAATGGAAAAGCGGATGGAGGACAAAATCAAGACAAGAGAATTTGCGTATCCACAACTGTTTGTATCGGTGGGACTAATAAAAGAGTTTTATAGTACATTCCTTAATCATTTAAGTAATTTGAAAATTATAGGAATCGGTTTACCTGAAATGTTGCAGGAGAGGAGGGAGATATTTTCGAAAGAAGTCTCCCTCTTCAAGAGTTTCAAGGGCGTAGCTAGGCGGTAAGGGGGAGCTCCAGTATCCCGACTAAGTATCTGAAACTTAATCTCTCACTAACATCCCAAAGCATAGATTCTAATGTGAATCTATGCTTTTTTATAAAAATGTAAATTAATGTAAAAATTAGTAAATAGGAATAATTACTATTTACAATTATGTTTTATTCCTTTATAATTTCAAAGTGTGATAGATAATTCTAACTTTTAAATCGTAATGATTCCTATAATCAAATTAGAATATTTATCAAGTTTATTAGAATTTTGATTCTGATAAGGGGGAATAAATGCTGAAATAGTGTTGAAAGTTTCTTTGTAATCTAGTGTTAGATCAATTGGAATTACAACGTCTTTCTATTACATAAATTGTACTTAAACATTCTAGAGTTTAGTGTATGCCGAAATACATCATCCTTAGGAAATTGGATACTACAATATATTAGGGGGAATTATGTTGAAAAGAAAAACGTGGATACCTACATTAGCAATTACTGCATTGTTTGTGGGAGCACTAGCAGGTTGTTCAAGTAAAGAAACTACGAGTTCACCTAGTAAAAAAATACATATTGTAGCTGCAGAAGACTTTTATGGTGAAGTGGCTCAGGCTGTAGGTGGAAACCATGTAGAAGTAAAATCAATCATTAATAGTCCTACGCAAGACCCTCATGAGTATGAAGCAACAACGAACGATTCGAAAGCGGTAGCCGATTCTCAGCTTATCATTTACAACGGTATTGGTTATGATGCGTGGATGGAAAAAATATTAAAATCAAATACTTCCACTACTAAAAAGACAATTGCTGTTACAAGTGATTTATTAGGCAAACAAGAGGGAGATAATGAGCACGTCTGGTATAACCCTGAAACAATGCCAAAGTTAGCAAAAAAAATAGCAGATGATTTAGCAAGTATCGATCCAAGCAATGCTAACGATTATCAAAAACGAGCAGATTCATATATAAATGAACTTGCTCCTTTACAAAGTAAAATTAACAAACTGAAACAAACTTCTACTACATCTATTGATGTATCAGAACCTATTTTCGATTACATGGCTAGTTCATTAAATTTAGATATACTAGACCCTAAGTTTGCGCAAGCAATAAATGAAGGGACAGATCCGAGTCCGACTGATATTGGAAAAATTCAAGATGATATTAAAAACAAAAAGGTTCGTTTCTTTGTTAACAATGTACAGAACACGAGTTCTACAGTTGGGAATCTAGTAAAACAAGCAAAGGATAATAATATTCCTGTAATTGATGTAACAGAAACAAAGCCAAATGGCAAAACATATATTCAATGGATGTCGGATATACTCGATCAAGTAGAAAAAGCTATAAGCGTCAAGTAAATCAACATAGGCTTATAATTCAGAAACTAATCATCTACAAATTTTAGATGATTAGCTACTGGAGAGTAGGATGACCAAATTTTTATGCATATATACACTCTGATAAATGGTCATCCTACAATACTTAAATCGTAATAATTCCTATTTACGAAAGGGATTACTTTATGAAAAAAGTACCTGTAACTGTATTAAGCGGTTATCTAGGCGGAGGAAAAACAACATTATTAAATCATATTTTAGACAATAAAGATGAAATGAAAGTAGCTGTCATCGTCAATGATATGAGTGAAATTAACATTGATGCGTCTTTAGTAAAACAAGGTGGATTGACACGTACAGAAGAAAAACTAGTAGAATTGCAAAATGGATGTATTTGCTGCACGCTTCGGGAAGATTTAATAAAAGAAGTGGAGAAGTTAGCCACATTAGGTGATATTGATTACATTATTATTGAATCAACAGGAATTAGTGAGCCAATTCCTGTTGCACAAACATTTACATACGTTGATGAGACTTTAGGAATTGATTTATCAGCATTTTGTATACTTGATACGATGGTAACAGTCGTAGATGCGAATCGTTTCTGGAATGATTTTTACTCCGGGGAAAGTTTGCTTGATCGAAAGCAGGCTACGGATGAAATGGATAGAAGAGAAGTGGTAGATTTACTAATTGATCAAATTGAATTTACTAATGTTATTATACTAAACAAAATTGATCTGGTTGAAAAAGATGATGTTCTTGAAATAAAATCTGTCCTGCAAAAATTAAATCCTGAAGCAAGAATTGTGGAATCAAACCATGCTCGTATCTCATTAGATTATGTGCTTAATACGAATTTATTTGATTTTGAAAAAGCAAGTCAGGGTGCTGGATGGATAAAAGAATTAGAGAATGAACACATACCTGAAACTGAAGAATATGATATTTCTTCTTTTGTTTATAAAAGAAGACGTCCATTTCATCCGGAACGTTTCATGAGATGGCTAGAAGACTGGCCTATAGAAGTAGTAAGAGCAAAAGGTTTCTTTTGGTTAGCATCTCGTAATAATATGGCGGGTATACTCTCGCAAGCTGGGACTTCTATCACGATTCAAGGCGCAGGTGAATGGATAGCAGCTTATCCTGAACAAGAGAAACAGCAAGTCTTAAAGGAAGAACTCGAATTGTTAGATAGATGGGATAATACGTACCCCCACATACCCTTATCTTATTTTTCTATGCTTGAAGTGGGGGTATTACTGCCCTAAAATAGTGGGATAAAAATGTAAGGAGGGAACAAAATGAGGGTAATCATTACATTAGCTTGTACAGAAACAGGAGATCGAAACTATATTACAACAAAGAATAAACGGAATCATCCAGAGCGCATAGAATTAAAAAAATATTGTCCTCGTCTTAAAAGACATACTTTACACCGAGAAACAAAATAGGCAGTACTATTTTTTGATCAAGAAATAATGGTATTTACTTGTATGGAATTTTTTCACACCAAGTAAATACCATTATTCTATTTTCACACCGACATCATACACGTATGGATTTTTCGGGACAGGAATCTTTGAGAAATTTTGTATATGAATGATTGGAACAGTCATTCCATTATATATTTTTTTATCTATTTTACCCGTGACTTGGATCCATTGATCTTTAGGTAACTGTGCTACATCCCCTTTAGCCATAATGCCATAAACAGAGGCATCAGCGATACAGCAAGTAATTGAAAATCGAGCAATCAAAATTTCATCCTGTAAGAAATTTTGTTCTCTAAAAACAAATCCTTGCGTCGTTATCGTTTTACCAAGCATGCTAGAAAGATTTTCACTTAGGATATTCATCATAGGAATGTAATATTCATCATTAATATTAATTTGGTTAGTTGTTTCCATTTTCTTTTGTATTGAGGCATATTGCGTTTTGGATAAAGGTTCTGGTGAACCCACGGACGGACTATTGTTGTTTGGAATGAGAGTATCTTGGTTTTTGTTTAAATCAGAAGATGTATTGTTGTTACTTTGAGTTTCTCCGTTTTTATCACTGGTTTGTACATCACTAACTAATTTTATAGGTCTATTCATAGCCACTGAACTGTTAAGGACATTGTCTGAAAATAAGAATCCTGTTGTAATAGGGATAATAAATAGAGAATAGAGGAGGATGCTTTTGAAAATCGATGTAGGGTAGGAATGTTCTCCTTCACAGTGACACTGATACTTGTCTTTCTTTGAAGTATCTCGTAGAATTAATAAACCACTTAAAATAAGCAAAACAACTAAGGAAAAATAAATGAATTGAACCATTTTTGGGGCAATAAAGTAAGTAATATTATTTGTAACCAGTAATTTAAATACTAGTAATGCGAATCCAATTAGAATGATTCCTCTGATAAAATGATGGTATGATCGATCTAGATTGTTCCTTTTCATATTGCAACCTCCTAATAGAACAGCTGATATATACATATAGCTGCATACACTACTATTGTAGTAACAACCATCAAAGTAAAAACAAATCTCTTTTTGAAATAGGCAAATAGCATCAACGTAATTTTTATATCCAGCATGGGACCAAACACTAGAAATGCTAGGAGGCCTCCTGTTGTAAATGTTGATCCAAACGAGGAAGCAACAAAGGCATCAGCTTCTGAACAAACGGAGAGTAAATAAGAAAAACCCATCATAATCCCTGGTGACAAGGTAGGGCTTTTCCCTACCAATTCCAATAGATTTCTGTCTAAAAAGGTTTGAAAGAGGCTTGCACAAAAGGCACCGATGAATAAATACTTACCGGTATCAAATAACTCATCACTTGCATGATACAACGTTTCTAACAGTTTATTTCCATGGGGATGGTGATGTTCATGATGATGATTGTTATTCTTTTCCCTTAAAATAGTTTGTCCCTTATATTTACGATATAAAATTAAACCAATAATGATAGAAGTTATAAAACCAATGATCATCCTTGCGTTTGCAATATAAGGAGTACTTTTAAAAGCAAAATACGTAGATGCATAGACTACAGGATTAATGATAGGAGCGCTAAGCATAAATACAATGCCAACATGCGTGGGCATTCCTTTCTTAATTAATCTTCGGACGACAGGAATAATAGCACATTCGCAGATAGGAAAAATGATTCCTAATAGGGCGGCCGGAATAACAGCCAAATAAGCATTCCTTGGGATAACTTTTTGAATTGTATTTTCCGATACAAAAGATTGAATAAGAGCTGACACAAACACACCTAACAATATAAAAGGAATGGCTTCTAAAATAATACTTAGAAATATAGAGTTAACATTTAAAAACGAGTCCGGAATTTTATGAAAAACGGAGAAATTCTTTACTTCTTCAGAAAAAAGAAATAGAGAAATAATAAGGAAAAATAAAAGAAATCCTATACTATCCTTCATAAATTTTTGTATGTGGGACACGAATTTCCTCCTTTAAAGAATAAGTTCTCTTAATCTAAGAATATTCTCCTTTATATGATTTAATGACTATTAAAGAGATTTACATAAGTAGAATCTACTTTCGTTCAGCGAGAATGGAAGTGCCTATCTATATTCTGTTCATACATACTAGGAATGATTTCGCCTAACTCGAACAAATTAACTAAAGGATCTAACTATATTGAGCCTTAAACGTCAAAGAATCCTCGTGTAATTTTTACACACTCATACATATAGTGGAACTAACACATTCAAAAAAAATGTTCTACCCCGTATCTTTTCATTGCAGTTGTTCGTTTATAGAGTAGATACGTGCTGAAGGAGTGATTATTGTGCATAGCAAACATTGTGAGGTTTCAGAGGATTGTCTAGATCATCATGATAATTTTACTGAAAAACAGCTCGAAGAACTTTATCCTAAACTTCGCCGATATTGCCAGTTTTTATCCCAAAACAAATGGGATGGAGAGGATCTCGTTCAAGAATCTTTGATTAAAGCTTGGCATCATTATAAGCACCAACCCGAAATATCTACGGCTTTACTAACTAGAATTGCACGAAATGAATGGATAGACATGGTGCGAAATCGAAGTAAAGAGTCTCTTGAAGCTATTCCTGATCAAGCTTATGATGAATCAAAGCATGTTGAAGACCGCTTTGAGGCGATTCAAAAGCTTATGAATCAATTAACACCAAAGCAGGCTGTTATGTTTGCTTTAAAAGAGGGATTTCAGTTTCAATTATCAGAAATTGCTAAGCTATTAAATACATCCGAGACTGCTGTTAAGGCTACCATCTATCGGTCAAAACAACGTTTGGAAAAACAAGAGCAAAATAAAACAAAACCACTTATCAAACAATATTGGGAAATGGAAGACCAAGAGCAAATAGAAAGAATACTTCACGAATCTTTCAAAACTCAAGATCCATCCATTCTAATTAGGTCTATTCCTTTTATCCGTTCTTTAAGAAAGGATACTAGTGCTACTTGCTCTATGCACAAATCACGTCTCTTCAACTTTCCTTCAAGCACTGTCTACATGGCTGCATAATAAGAGGCATTTTTCTACAAATTGTTTCTTGTTTGCAAGTAAAGCGAAGGGGTGTAATGAAAAATGAATATGATTCCGTATGTTATTGAACAATCAAGTCGCGGGGAACGTTCATACGATATTTACTCAAGACTTTTAAAAGATCGAATTATTATGATTGGTGAAGAAATAAATGACGTTGTTGCTAATAGTGTTGTTGCGCAGCTGCTATTTTTAGCAGCAGATAATCCTGAAAAAGACATTTCGCTTTATATTAATAGTCCCGGTGGGTCAACAACAGCTGGATTTGCTATTTTTGATACGATGCAATATATTAAACCAGATGTAAGAACCATATGTACAGGAATGGCTGCGTCCTTTGGTGCCTTGCTATTGCTTGCCGGAGCTAAAGGAAAACGACTTGCCCTCCCTAATAGTGAAATTATGATTCATCAACCTTTAGGTGGGGCTCGTGGTCAAGCAACTGAAATCGAGATTTCTGCAAAACGAATTCTGAAACTTCGAGAGCATATCAATCAAATTATTTCAGATCGTACAGGTCAACCTGTCGAAAAGGTAGCAAAAGATACCGATCGGGACTATTTTATGAGTGCTGAAGAAGCAAAAAAATACGGGATTATCGATGAAGTAATTAGAACCATAAAGGAGTAACTGTATTCCAGTCTACATCATTATGAGAAGCAAAGAGCACTTATAAAAAAAGAAGCTAACCAACTACAATAATATAGAGGGTTAGCTTCTTTGGCTTTTTTTAATATTGCTAATAAAATTTGGTACCTTTTCAGCAAACATAGGAAAGGTTCCTTTTGTCAATCCTTAATACGGTCTCGTATAACCTAAGAAGTGTTTGCTCCAGTAGGGGTTACTTAAAGATGATACGCTTACACCATTACTCGCTGCACTTATGAAGTTTCCATTTCCAAGATAGATACCGATGTGAGAGGCACCGTTTGTGTTATACGTACCTTGGAAGTATACGAGATCACCAGGTAGTGGGTTACTTGTTCTCGTAAAGCTGTTCCAATAGCTGTTTGCGCTTTGGCGGCCGAAGGAGTAGCCATATTTATTGTAAACGTAATAAATGAAGCCGCTGCAATCAAAACCATTTGGCGTCTTGCCACCAAATTCGTAAGGTACACCTTCTAACGACTTGGCATAAGAAAGCAAGGCAGGCATGCTATTAAAGATAGAAGAAGCTTGTGATGTAGAATCAGAGCTAGTTGTAGAATTCGATACATTCTGTGACGAAGATGTATTCTGTGATGTAGACGAATTCTGTGATGTAGAAACATAATCTTTATAAACATATCCATCAGACCCATTAAAATGAACCTTGTACCAATTTCCTGATTGACCCGTTACTTCTAATTTGTCTCCATTCGATAACACATCTATAACGCTGTAGTTCGTTCCAGGTCCTGTTCGAAAATGTAAACTATCCGCATTTACATATAAAGTAGAAGTTGATTGAACAGAATTGGAGTTAGAAGAAGAGTTATCAGTGGAAGAAGGTGTAAGAAAGTCTTTGCTAACATAGGCAGTCTGATTATTATATGTAATCTTGCACCATCCATTGTTATCAGATTCTACTGTAACTTCATCCCCGTTACTTAACAATCCTATAATTGAAGAACTAGTACTGGCATCACTTCGAACACGAAGAACGTCTGCTGTAACTTTGTATGTACCTTTGTTTGCAACTTTGTTTTTAGAAGAAGATACTGTAACGTAATCTTTGCTTACATAGGCCTCTTGATTGTTGTATTGAATTTTGTACCAATTACCATTTTCGCCTAGAATGGTAACTTTACTTTGATTTTGTAAGCCACCAATTACGCTATCATTCATACTAGGACCGGTTCGAACATTTAAATATGTAGCATCTACAGAGCCAACTGAGTTACCGCTTGCATGCACAGATCCCACAATGAAAGGGGAAGCAGCTAGTGCAACAGATGAAACGAAAAATGTTTGAGCTTTCAATGCAATTCCTCCGATTATAATAATGATTGTATGTAGTATTGAATATAGAAATAATTTTAAATAAAAATAACTACTACTTATATATTATTCTATTAATGTAATCGTTTTTCAATATATTTATAATTTATTTTTATTGTTTTTTCATTATCATGTTATTTTTTATGAAAATAGCAAATAAATAATATATGGTTCCTACTTGTAAAAATTAGAAAAGCAAAAAGATCTTATCTTGATTAAAAGATTTTCTATATTTTGCCCAACTTAATTTCTTGATGGTGGGAATAACACCACAAATTAAGATTTAACGTGTTACTTTAGTATTTTTACTTGTCTAATTTGCATGAAGATAATACAGCTCAATATGAGATAGTAAAAGCGAAAAAACTACTCGAATAGAGTAGTTACAAGAGATTATATATCGGCAATCTTGTTTAATAACGTAGATTCGTAGATATCTTCAGGCGAAGGTAAGGTTTGCTTCGTTAATCTTATTTTTTCACTTAAATATGAAACATTTACCAATGTTGAACAGATATAACGGTTTTTTTCTACATTGTTATCAGGGATTTGAAAGGTATATCTAAGATATTGGTGCACAATCTCGCCGAAATCATAAGGATTACCAAGATGTTGTTCAGCAAAATTCACAATATTTTCTATTTGTGTATTGGTAAATGTTTTTAAGCGCAGTACAGATGCGTGTCCAGTGTATTTAGTAATTGAACTTCGGATCACACCCGTTGGTGTTGCTTCAATAATTTCTAAAACTTCCGGATTGGAAACTATAGCAACATGACTAAATTGAGAATGTGTAATAAGCTCTATCCCTTTATCTATCAAATATGTCCCTTTAACAA
Source organism: Ectobacillus polymachus (assembly GCF_048159605.1). Classification (NCBI taxonomy): domain Bacteria; kingdom Bacillati; phylum Bacillota; class Bacilli; order Caryophanales; family Bacillaceae; genus Ectobacillus; species Ectobacillus polymachus. The sequence goes on from NZ_JBLREB010000001.1 coordinate 836,654, forward strand.
GGATGATATCAGATTTTTGTAGATATAAGTCTCCCAATATTACCTACTTCCTTTTCGTTTTTAATAATATATTCAGATAGAAGTTAATAGGTATGGGGAATTTCTGGATATATGATGATTTTCAGAAATATTTTTATGGAATGATAGTATAAAAAGTATTTAATCGATAAACACGAGAAAATAAAAGTGCAGAGAGCTGCATATTCCAAACAGACCTATTTAGCGTAGACAATTCTTGTGATATTGCCAGCTTTATGGTTGCAGAGCTTACCCGTATGGCCATGCTAAACTAAAATTAACAGTTTCTACTAAATAGAAATGGACACCTGTCTTAAAACCGACAGAGTTTAGAAATGAAGGAAACGTAAGAGAAAATGATAAAAAATTATAAAATTGATTCACAGGAAGAAGTAACAATAGAATAAATGATGAGAAGTATATGTAGGGAATGATTAACCGAATAAGTAAAAATACTTAATACTAAAAATACTTAATACTAAAAAAAGAATACCTAAAATCAGGCATTCTTGTAGTGTACGTAATTCCATTGAAATTTAATAAATAAACATTTATTTTGTCAATTTATCCTTAATTTTTTTAAACTCTTCATCAGATACTTCTCCCTTTGCATATCTTTCTTTTAGGATAGTTAATGCATTATTTGATTGACTTGAATGCTGTTGGTGAGTAGTGATTCGTATTAAATGGAAAATAAAATATATGACAACGATCAAAATGATAAACTGTAATAGTATTCCTAGGACTCCCATTACCCAAAATTCATTACCATAACTGCCCATTATTCCTCCATAGCCGCCCATCATTTAGACAACACTCCTTTTTATGATTTGTAATGATTTATAATAATTTATATTATCTAAGGTTTATCCCAATACCAATCTGATACTAAGTTTCTAGTATCACGAAGTGGTATGGAAAAGCCTTTTTAACATAACTACTGTTGAAGCTGATGATTGAATCTAAGAAAACTAAGATATAGAGCATGGAAAAAATTTACTTAAAGTAACGGATGCGTTTGTTGAGGAGTTCTAGTCTCAGCACAATGAATAATTAAAAAGGCTCGCCAAAACGGACGAGCTTTTGTGTTTTTTTATTTTAATTATTATGCCAAACAGAATTTTTTATAAGGTATGGTTTGGGCAAGAATACTTTTTGTGGCAGCTCCATAGATAACAATTAGATTTCAGTTATCCTGTTGACGCTCCCATGAAAAGAATTAAAATTTATCATACTCACAACTCCATTGCATTAAAGCAGGGTGTGGATCCATTGTAATTGGAGATAGTCTTCTTCCCACATCTCTGTGGTGCGATAAATACTTCTAACTAAAACAGTAGGTAAGTAATTTGTGTATAATATGTTGATCAATACCTATATGGCTGTGTGGTTGCCCATAACGGTTAAGAAAATATCTTTATAGTAATGAATAAGGAGATTCAATAGTAAAATTTATGTGAATTGTTGATAAAAACACGAAAAGTGAATTTTATAAGAAAATATGTTGGAAAATACATTGAACTTAGATTAACATCGTTTTAAGCTGATAGTTGTACTTACTTTATAGTGAAATAAAGGAGGGTTTTGCATGGCCTATGCAAAATCAAATGTTACCATTCATAAATCTGTTGATGAAGTGTTTAAGTTTATCCTCGATGGTGAAAATAATAAATTATGGCGACCATCCGTTATCGATGTTCAAAAAACATCCGCTAATGATCTTGGTGTAGGAACAATATTTAAACAAGGAATGAAAGGGCCTTTTGGAAGACGAATTAGTGGAGATTATGAGATAACACAATGTGAAAAAAATAAAGTTATTTCGTTTCAAGTTATATCAGGGCCCGCAAGACCAATAGGTAATTATAATTTTGAATCCGATGGTTCAGAAACAAAGGTTTCATTTACCTTATCATTTAATCCTACAGGCTTTGCTAAACTAATGGATCCTATGATTAACAAACAAATGCAGCTGGAAGTAGCCAATCTTTCAAATATTAAAACATTCATGGAGAATAATAATTAATATTTCATTATTTAGGCTTAAAAGAAAGTTGAATTATCAAAGAAATCACCGCTAAACTACCTTATATATAGAAATCTGCAAATAAGTGACCGCAATAAAGATGTAATTATTGAATCGTTGAAGCGAAGAATTAAGAAAGCTGAAGAAGAAAACAAACAATTACGTAATCAACTAAAAGTGGCGTATGCAGACGTATACAAAGGACTATAAGTAAATAAAAAACTGTATTTTTATCATACGAATTTTTAATTCTTAGAAAAAACTGAATGGTATCATTGATATACTAGGGGTTTCGCCAACAAAATAACATAAAACTCAAGATAAGACGTTCTTGTGTTTTATGTTAAGGGGATAGCACCACATCGTCATCAACCTAAGAAAAGCAAATACCCCAAAACGAGAAAATTGGCATCTCCAGGTGAAAATGTACATTTTTTGTTTTGGGGCGTTATAAAATTCTTAAGTTGATGGGCATGCGGCGGGACCCCATTTAGAAATAATTAAGAAACTATAGGTTGAAATTATTAGTAATAAATTTTGTTATAGCCTCTACAATCATGTCATGATCTTCTTCCTGTGCCAAGCCAGAAACGGTAATGACTCCAATTACTCCTGATCCTTCAATCGCAATTGGAAACGCCCCGCCATGTATTGCATAATCAAATTGGCTGACTGAGTAAAAGTCAAAATATGATCTATTTTTCAGTTCATTATACAATCTCATATAATAAGAACTATGATGATGTCGGAGGACGACATTTGATTTTCTCTTAATCCATTCATCTTGGTCAGGAGATGTGCCATCCATTGCATAGTGGAATACTGTTTGTCCATTTTTTATGATATTAACGGCAACAGATTTTTTGATGTTTTTTGCAGCTTCAATGACAGACAAACCAATTTCAAGTGCATCTTCGTTTGAAAATCGTTTAAATATCAGTTTTTCTTCTTGTTTTTTAATTTTATCAAGCGTCTTTTGAATATCTATATCTTCCATTATGCTCCTCCTTGAAAAGTAAAAATTTTAATCTACATAGGTACTTTCTTTTCTGTACTGCTTTTCAGGGCAGCTTCAACGATTTTAATAACAGATAATCCTTCATGTGCCATAACTGGTGCACGTTTTCCTTCCAGGATACTTTCAGCAATTTTTTCCTGCTTCTCTTTTTTTCCATTTTCACATGCTTTTTCAAAGATATCTTTAAATTACTATGTTGTTTATCTAGAAAGCTTTTCAAAATGTTTTTTTGTTCCAAAACATTAATATTGACGAATTATTTATAACATAAAACAAGGGAAGAGGTAAACCAAAATAATTAGGTTCACCTAAATTATATATAATTTCATAAATAAAACTATATACTTTTCATAATAAAAATGTATAATAACATGGAGACGAAAATTTATGAAAAAGGAAGTTGAAGAACATGACATTAACAATGGGCTTTATCGGGTTTGGGAAATCAGCCAACCGTTATCACTTACCTTACGTGAACATCCGTGAGAATATAAATGTAAAAACAATTTTTGACCTGCACGTTAACGAAGAATTAGCGGCTCCATATCGCGAAAAAAGTGTTGACTTCACCACTGATTTGGACGAATTATTGAACGACAAAGAAATTCAATTAGTGACGATCTGTACGCCAGCACATACGCACTACGAATTGGCGAAAAAAGTTGTACTTGCTGGAAAATCAGTTATCGTTGAAAAACCATTCTGCGATACAGTTGAACATGCTAAAGAATTATTAGCTTTAGGCCGAGAAAAAGGTGTAGCCGTTATGCCTTACCAAAACCGCCGTTTTGATGGTGATTTCTTAGCTGTGAAGCAGGTCGTTGAACAAGGCTTCCTTGGTGAAATTGTTGAAGTTGAATCACATATTGATTACTTTCGTCCTGGTTCAATCAGCCATGAAGGTCCGAAAGAAGAAGGTTCATTCTACGGTTTAGGTATTCACACGATGGACCGCATGATTTCACTATTCGGCCGTCCGGATGTGGTGACATACGATATCCGCAATAATGAAGTGGAAGGTGCGGTTGATAATTATTTCGATGTTGATCTTCATTACGGAAATCAATTGAAAATTAAACTTAAAACCAACCATGTCGTAGCAAAAGATTATCCGCGCTTTATGGTTCACGGAACAAACGGCTCATTCATCAAATACGGTGAAGATCAACAGGAAAATGATCTGAAAGCAGGCATTATGCCTGAGAGTGCAGGCTTTGGTGAAGATTCACCGATGTACTACGGCATCGCTAAATATCGCAACGCAAACGGTGACTGGATTGAAAAACAAATCAAAACTCCGCTTGGCGATTACGGCCGTTTCTATGATGCAGCGTATGAAACAATCGTAAATGGCGCATCAAAACTTGTGAAAGACGAAGAAGCGGTAACTAATATTGAAATCTTGGAAAACGGATTTGCTACCCCATCACCTTCAGTTTACAAACTTGAGGCTATAAATTTGAACGAATAGAAGGTAGTTAAGTAGAAAATAAAGCATAAAGGGGGTAGGGAAATGGCAAACGGATCAACACAAGTAAAATACCTCGGCATTTATCAAAAAATTAAACAGCAAATTTTAGACGGTGAATATAAAATCAACGAAAAAATCCCAAGTAGCCCCGTCCTTGCTGAAGAATTTGACGTTTCGGCTCTTACCATTAAAAAGGCGCTGGACTTGTTGGTTAGAGACGGCTACATTATCCGCCGGCGCGGAAGTGGAACCGTGGTTCAAGACTGGCGTCAGCAGGAAAAGGCACGAATGATTCAGACCTTAACCGGTACTAAAGCTGTTTACGGCAGTGAGGTAGAAAGTAAAATCATCGAGTTTACGATTGTCGGTGCTGATGAAATAATTAGCGAAAAATTGGGGGTTTCAGTCGGCGATTTTGTTTATAAAATCATCCGCCTCCGCATCATTCACAGTATTCCGACGATTATGGAGCATACATGGATGCCGATTACGGTCATACCAGGTGTTGAAGCTTCGGTTTTAGAACAGTCGATATACTCGTACATTCAAAATAAACTTGGTTTTGAAGTGGGGACATCGATTGTTCGGGTCAAAGGAATTCGCCCAGATGATAGGGAAAAGCAGTTTATGGACTTAACGGATCAGGATTTCCTGATGCGAGTCGAACAAGTAGCCTACCTGACTGATGGACGCACCTTTGAGTACTCTTACGCCGACCATCTGCCAGAAACCTTTGAATTTGAAACAGTCATTACCGCAAAGAAGTATAAAGAGTCATAAACGTAAAACAGTCTGGGGTGAGTTTTGTCCCAGACTGTTTACGTTTATGTGCAACTAATAAAATTTGGAATACTGGATGTATAACATTGCCTGTGCAACCAAGTACGAAATTTTAAAGATTATTGAAATAATTTAAAGTCGAGATTCTTAGCGTACAGGAAAATCGACATTTTATCTTCCATAAAATGTATTAGTGTGGGTTTTATGTCATTTGGTTGGCGGGACTCTTTAATTTATTTAAAAACTTCCCTAACATAGTATACATGTCTATTATGTTAGGGGAGTTTTTTTAAAACTTTTTTTTAGTAATTAGGTCTTGATAAGAAATACGTCAGCACTTTTTTCTTAAGAATGAACTTATTACAAAATAAAAATTTCATTTACCGTAATTTATAATATTTTAATAATAATCAAAAAATTACACGGTATAAAAAAGAGGAATCCTCAGTAGAGTTGACTAAATGTCAACTCTACTTTTCTCGAGGACTCCCGATTTGTACCGGTAACCTAGGATCTTTCTGCCAGACGAACCATCCGCCGTCGTATACTTTGATATTGTCCCAGCCGTTTTCATAAAGGATCAAGAATGGGAGGGAGGCCCTCCAACCGGTGCCGCAATAGAAAGCGATTTCGTTTCCCTTTCTAATATCCCATTCTGATAACATTACTTCGACTTCGGTCATTGATTTTACAGTTCGATCATCATTGTAATAATCAGCTTCATCATGACCCCATACAGCACCTTTTGGTTCTCCTGAACGATTGATGTATGAATACCCACTTACTTCTCCAATGAACTCACGCCAACTTCTTACACTGACAAGTCTAAAATTCGGATTCTTCTGTGCTTTCAAGATTTCTGTAGGCCATGACATGAGATACTCTGGATGGACTGGAATTTCAGCGCCAAATTCTGAAATCGGTTTTGGTTCCACAATCCCTTGTTCCGTTCGATATCCAGCGCTTATCCATGCATTCAATCCTCCATCAATTACATGAACGTTTTGCACACCTGCCCAAATACAAACAAATGCAAAACGTGCAAATGATGCTCCTTTTCCGTAAATAACAACGCGTGTACTCTTGGAAATCCCGAGGCTAATTAGCGTGTCGTTAATTTCCTCTGGTGTTCGGATATTCCAGTTAATGTCTTCTTCGATTAAATCTGTATCAAGATGAATTGCCCCAGGAATATGTTTCTCTAAATACTCCTCGCTTGGTTTACCCCATGAACATTCAACAACCACATAATTGTGTGAAATAGGGTCTGTTTCAATGATTTCTTTTACCCATTGCACGGGAACAAAGACCTTGTGAAGTGTTTCAACCATTCTAATTTTCTCCTATTCTTCAACAGTGTTCTTCATTTTATTAATCATCTTTTGGAGTATCAATACGAATACAGCTCCCAAAATCGCGAGTCCAATACAAATCCAGAAAATAATTCGGTATCCAGATACACCAGGGTGATCCTGCATGATGTTGCCGAACACAGTGAACATAAAGGCATCTGGTAAAAATCCAATGAAACTGATAAGACCCGCTGCAGTACCAAGGAATGCATTTGGAATTCCAAGCTCTGACATTGGAACAAAATAGACACCGCGAAGCATAAATACAACGAATGAAGCAACAAAGCCCATGATGATAATTAGAGTTGCACTGTTTGCGTTAGCGGGAATCATAACAAAGATTGTTGTTGAAATGGCTAAAGCAATTAATGCGACAAACAAAATGCGTGTAGATGACTTAAATTTATCAACAAAAAATCCAGCGAGTGGTGCAGCAATTAATGGTAGTAAGTACAATCTAAAGCTTGAAATAGAAGCGGCTGTTCCAGATTTTACTCCAAGCACTCCGGTTAAGTATGGTACAAACTTACCAAGTCCAGGTCCTGCGACAGTATATACACAAAAGATAACCAACCCACAGAGCCAAACTCCAGGCTGTTTTAGTACGTATTTAATGCCAGAAACAAATTCTTCACTATCAATCTTCTTTGCGTTTTCCCTTTTTGAATTTGGAAGGAATAAGAAAGTAAGAACGGCAGTTATGAAATAGATGATTGAATAGAAAACGATGATATTTTTTACGCCGGTAATATCTTGCGACTTGTTATAAATTAGTAGCGTGCCGATTTGAGTAAAAATTAATGCAAACAATCCAAATCCAGCCTCGCGAAATCCAAACATTTTTCCTTGTTCATCACCAGATCCAAGGAGTTTTACAGCCTTTATCATAGCAGGCCAATATGTAAGGACAGTCGAAATCGCATAAATCCCCATAATGACTAGCAAAATTCCATAGGATGGCAAAGTGCTAAACCATAGACCGGCTAATCCAGTAACTGCAAGAGAAATCGAAATTAAGTAACGTACATTAAATCGGTCAGCAAGTATTCCACCAAAAAGGTAGGCAAATGAGCTCATAATACCTAGGACAGACATTAGATTTCCCATTTGAACATCGTTTAAGCTTGTAGCCTTCTGAAGTGGTTCATAGAAAGAGTATTGGATATACGGTAGAACGAAAATAATTCCTCCGCCCAAACAAATGATTAACATAGATAAATATTTTCTTGTCGTATTCAAAGTAAACGCTCCTTTTTGATCTGAAGGATAAGTATTATTTTATCTTATTGTAAAATAGTATTACAAGAAATCTTATTAATAAATAGAATAAGTTCTATCAAAAATTCTTATAAAAGCAACGGAGTTAAATATGGAATATAAACAATTTGAAGCGTTTAGTTAAAAAGTGTTTCAAAGGCAGAAAAAAATTTTCTTATTAAGCTAGTGGGTGCTTTCGTGGTCCAAAGTGTTGCGTCGGTAGCTCTTTTTCTTATTGTACTAAAGGGAGTTTAGTTGGATAAAGACGAATTTATTTTATTCATGAATAATGAGTGTAATACACAGGCAAAACCCCTTCAGATACGGTTGAAGGGGTTTTTAGATACTATTTTTTCTCGATCATAACGAATAAAACACCAGTAAGAATTAGGATGGAGCCTATCCAAAACGTTACACCTATGTTCTCTCCTAGAATAAACCATCCGAGTAATGTCCCAACCACGGGTTGAAAGAAGAAAAATAGCCCCCCGCTTGAGGCGTTAAGCATTTGTAATCCACGATTCCAAAGTAGAAATCCACCTGCTGTTGATACAATACCCAAATACAAGACTCCTCCCCAAATGGTCGGGTGAGTCAGTTGAGAGATATTAATTGCGTGTAACCGTGGCAAAACAAAAGGGGTCAACACGATTAGGGCTACCAAGATGGAATAGGTCGTTACCACAATTTGTGAATAATCACTCGGCACACGCTTTACAAGTACAGACATGAGTGCCCATGTTAAAGCAGCAATAAGCAGATAAATACCACCAAGTTTACTGGACAAATTCACATGACCGACTCCAACAATCAGAAAAACCCCAATTGTCGCTAAACAAACGGATAGTCCCTTTTTTATCGTCAACCGTTCTTTAAGAAGTAAGCGAGCAAAAAATACCATAAATGCTGGCGTTGAAGAAGTTATAATGGCTCCCATTTGTGCTGAGGATAGCATTGTACCAGTTTCCTGAGTAACAATTGAAATGGCGTTACCAATGATCCCAATGGCTATGATTATTAAGAAGTGACGTTTATCGATTCGCCATTTTTGTCGTGTTACGAAGCCGATAACGAGAAGTGAGACTATAGCCACTAAATACCTCATCCATACAAGTTCCAGTGGAGGTATGACCGATACTACAATTTTAACAATAACGTACATTCCACCCCAAATACTAGAAGCTAAAGCTAAATATATAGAACCTAATAAGGTGTTTTTCATTTTTTATACCCTCCGTCTTATATTTAGGTCGAAAATGCCCTTAACGGAGAGATGTAGTCACCTTCACTCCACTAAGAGCAGAAGAGTGCTGCTGGTACATCGTTTTCAAATAATGGAGTCCAATACATTTTGATTCACCTCTAGTCCAATTTACTACAATTATCTGTGCTTTATTGTATCAGAATATTAAGATTTTTAATATGTTTGATGTCTTAGCGTATAAAATTTAAAATGTCAGCGAACCCCCATATACAAAGAAGCATGTGTTATCAGGCTCTTTAGAATTCCTATATTGAGAGCTAGATTGTGAAAAAATGTACTTAAAGTAATGGAAGCAAGAGAAAAACAATGGAGTTGTTGCAGCAACTCTTTTATTATTCTACTAACGGATCAGGTTAGTGAAAGAAGAAAAAATTTCCTTTTAATATAAGTGTGATAAAATACAAAATAAACCATTCGGAGGGGGATATAGGAATGTTTGTACATAAAATTGATGATGACTTATCTTTAAAACTAATAGAAGTAAGAGATGGGGAAAGAATATTCAAATTAACAAATAATTCAAGAACTTATCTAAGAGAATGGCTTCCTTGGCTAGATGTTACAACTAAACTTGAAGATACGATAGAGTTTATTAAAACATCTTTGAAGGGATTTGCTGAAAATAAGAGTTTGAATACAGTTATTTTATTTAACGAGGAAATTGTTGGGGTTGCGGGGTACAATAGTATAAATTGGTTAAATAAAACGGCATATATTGGTTATTGGCTTGGGGAAGAATTCCAAGGAAATGGAATAATGACCAAAGTGGCTAAGGCATTGACCGATTACGCTTTTAGTGAGTTAAACTTAAATAAAGTTGAGATTAGGGCTGCTGAGGGGAATAAAAAAAGTAGAAGTATTCCCGAAAGATTGAACTATATAAATGAGGGATGTATTAGACAAGCTGAATGGCTATATGACCATTATGTTGACCACGTTGTTTATGGAATTTTAGCTGAAGAATGGAATAAAAAACTGTAACCTCTTATTTAGCTAATATGTGCTATATGACTATGAAACGTACGTTGATGAAAACGGTCAGGTGAAAAAGAGAAGAGCCTACGTATGGCGATTTGTTGGCTATGGATGTAGTTGTTTTGCAACGACAAAAAAAGAACTCGAAGAAGAAAGTGCTAGCTTCAATCCAACATTATAAAGACGATCCTGATGAATGTGGGCACAATATTTATCCATTTTATACAGATATTATCGATACGGGGGGTCAGTTATGAAAAACTTTGTTGCGTTTGATTTTGAAACAGCTAATCAAAATCGGCATAGCATTTGCTCAGTGGGGATGGTTTTTGTTGAAGATGGAAGAATAGTAGATTCAGTTTATCAATTAATTGATCCTGAAGAGGATTTTGATGGATGGAACATTGCTATTCATAACATCACTCCACGTGATGTAAAGGGTGCACCCACTTTTGAACAATTTTATAAAGCGATAAAGGATAGAATTGATAACCAATTGATGGTAGCACATTATTTAGCGTTTGATGGTTATGCTCTAAGGGATAATTTAGCAAGATACAGTGTTCAACCAGGGCTTCATCAGCTCCTTTGTACATATCAGTTGTCTAAAAGATTAATTTTAGGTCAATCAAGTTATTCTCTAGACTCTTTGTGTGAGTATTTTGGTATTGAGTTAAATAACCATCATCATGCTTTAGATGATGCTAGGGCATGTGCCGATTTGATGATTAAATTAGTAGACGCATATAGCTTAAATGATTTAGAGGCAGTCTATAACAAAACAAATATAAAAGCAGGGGAAATTTCAGCAGAAAGGTTTAGATCCTCACTAGTACATTCAAAGGATTTCTCTAACTATAAATTGGATTTGTCTGCTATTGAGGTGGCTCTTGATGCAGATAGAGAACATGCGTTTTACGGGAAAAGCATCGTTTTTACAGGTAAGTTAAATGCCTTTTCACGAAAAGAAGCTGCCGAATTATTGGCAAGTAAGGGGGGAACTCCTCAAAATGGGCTCAACAAAGAAACAAATTTTATTGTGGTTGGGGATTTTCGTGATGTGATGATTGAAGGAAACAAGTCTACAAAATTGTTGAAAGCAGAAAAAATGATCAACGAAGGAAAAGAACTTGAAATTATTAGTGAATTAGATTTCTTAAAAATGCTTTAATGAAGTTTAAGGAAGGATTGGATGAGCTTTTTCAAATCCTTAAAAAACTAAATACCAAATTCAAAACAAACCCAACACTAGTGAAAAGTACCCCCACAAAATTGATTACATTTAATTATTTGCCCCTGGTAACGTTATGGTGACCCCTAAGTAATATACAACAATCAGGCACTTTTCTGGAGTAACGAAAAAAGCCCAATTTCTAATATTAATTAAATTGGGCTTTTAATATTGTAATTTCCTTAACGTTGTAAATTCGTATTTTCCTAACACTACCCCTAATTGAAAAATGTTGACAAACTATTAGCTGGTTTAACTTAAGTACAATCCTTCATAATCTGTATTTTGAATGAATAGCAAAAGAAAGTATTAACATCTTTCCAAATGAATGATCCTCTTCTTCCTCAAAAATTCCAGTCTACTTAGTATCTAACCTTATTCCCCCGTAGAAATAGGCACCCAAATCAGTAACAGCAACCTAATTTGAATCATATTTTGTTGAAGAGAGTACACGAGGAATCTGGCGGTTCTATCTGACTAGACTAACAAATGACTTTTGATATACTCTCCGTTCACGTATCAGTTACTTATTTATTTTAACTTTAAAGGGGGGGAAAGTATGCAATTTCAAAATGAATTGCAAATGTTAGGCATGGATAATTACTATGTTGGTGAAGTAGTTCCAATGAATCCGCAAAACCACCAATTTCTAGAAGATTCTCGGCGATGCGGCGGGTGCGGACGGTGCGGCGGGTGCGGACGGTGCGGTGGAGGATTTCGTTGTGGAGGGTTCCGATGTGGTGGATTTGGTTGTTTTGGCTGCTTTGGCTGTGTTAGCTGTTTTGGTTGTTCCAACTGTAACTGTTCCAACTGTTTTGGTTTTGCAGGTAGTTGTTTCGGATTCGGTATCGGTTTCATATAAAAAGAAAGTGTCCCTGCAGATCTGCTCAGGGGCACTTCTTTTTGGTTTATCATAATGGACAAATAAATGAACATAAAATGATAGTGCAAAATTAGGATGAATTTTAGGAAGAAGGAGGAGCTGAATGACAAAACTGACCTCGTCCTCACGTTTAAAGGTAAAAAGGGATACTATTTTTCTCCCTGATCCCAAAAATGGTGTTTATTTTAGAAATAATATAAGCTCGTTCCGTATGGAAGGTGCCACCATCTATCAGTGGATTGAAAAACTAATGCCGATGTTCAATGGGGAGCAGACATTGGGAGATTTGACAGAGGGATTAACTGCTCCTTATCGGAACCGGGTATATGAGATCGGTGAAACGTTGTACAAGAATGGCTTTGTTCGAGATATAGGCCAAGATATACCACATCAATTAACCAAGATGGTTCTTCATCACTATGCTACACAAATAGAATTTATCGAAAGTTTTGTGGAATCGGGTGCGTATCGATTTCAGCAATACCGACAAGCTAAAGTGCTGACAATCGGGTCTGGCGCCTTCATCGTTTCTTTGGTTTCATCGTTACTAGAATCAGGACTACCTAAATTTCATGTCATGGTAACAGATTCCATTCCAACAAACCGGCAGCGATTAAATGAAATAGAGGAGAAAGCTAAAATGACGGACCCTGAGGTGGAAGTAGAGGTAGTACCTTTTCAAAAAGAAGAGGGGAGTAGTTTTTGGAGAGAAGCTGTGAAGCCCTATGATTGGGTTCTGTATATATCGCAGGATGGAAATATAAAAGAAATAAAGGATCTAAATCAGGTCTGTAAAGAAGAAAAGAAAGCCTTTATACCCACTATATGTTTAGATCAAGTGGGGTTAGCTGGTCCACTTGTTCATCCAGAATCAGATGGCTGCTGGGAGTCCGCTTGGCGGCGCCTTCATCAAACTGTAGTAAATACAAATAAGCAGCCCCAAACTTTCTCTTCGATTGCAGGATCACTTTTGGCGAATGTTTCGGTGTTCGAATTTTTCAAGAAGGTGACAGGGGTTGCGGGATCAAATCAAGGGAACCAAATTTACCTTCTTGATCTTGAAACGCTAGAAGGAGATTGGCTTTCGTTCCTAACACATCCAATGGTAACGACTAAAAAGGATACACCGAGACAGGTTGAAGATCTGGATGTTAGGCTCAAACAGGAAGTGGAAAGAAATGAATCGCCAAGTTACCTCTTAGACTATTTCAGTCGCTTAACTTCAGAAGAAACTGGAATTTTTCATACATGGGAGGAACAAAATTTGACCCAGCTACCGCTTGCACAGTGCTATGTTCAAGCAGTTAATCCCTTGTCAGAAGGTCCGGCAGAACTGCTAACAGAATGTATTTGTGGAGGTTTAACTCATGAGGAAGCACAACGGGAAGCCGGACTGACAGGTATTGAAATGTATGTTTCACAAATGATTGATTCATTTGTGAAGGGAGACAGCAATAACGCATGTGCAAGCCTTTCAAGCGGATTTATAGGTATTGGAGCAGGTGAAACAATCGAAGAGGCTGTTTGCCGAGGGTTGCAAGCCTATTTAGAGGAAGAATTAAGAAAAAGAAAGGTTGAACAACTGAATATGATTTTTAGTATGGAGCTCGGATCGATAGAAGATCGACACTGCCGATTTTATTTAAATGCCCTGACTACCTTGAATAGCATAACGACGATCGGAGTAGAAGAGGAAATACATGGCTTTCCCGTAATATGGATTAGATCAAATGACAGATGGTACACAAAGGTGGGTTTAAATACAACATTAGCGTTAAGGAGTGCATTACAACAAGCTCTTATGGATGCTCAAAATCAAGTGAATTCCAATGAGAGGCAATTGGTAGAGCCAGCAGCTATTTTGAAAAATAATTCTTCTAAACTTGACATTCCCTCTTGTGAGGAAATGACACAATTTGAGCTATTCCAATCCTCCATTCAGGTCCTTCACAGGAATAACAAACAACTTTCCGTCTATGATTTTGCCTTTGAACCTTTTTTAAAGCAACATGAACTGGCAGGAGTGTTTGGTGTTCAGCTGCGAGGGGGGAATTCTGATGGCTGCCAAAATTCTAATTGAAGGAGAGGGGTTACTAGCAGATTATGTCAGTGATCTTTTGTCTAATCAATATGACGTAAGGCGACAAAGCAACTTAGCAGAAGTTCCCGAAGAAATAGAATTAGCTTTGGTATTACACGATGCCTGGCATCCATCGATTCATCAAAAAGCGGAAGAAAAATTTCGGACTACTAGTATCCCCTGGCTTCGAGGGTTTATTTCGTTCGGGGAGGGAATCATTGGTCCAATCGTATTCCCTGATGGACCAGGATGTTCTCGCTGTGCTGACATACGGCGCTTGATCGCAGGACCCGATCGGCTGGAAATGTGGGGGCTACAGATAAGAATGGCGGAAGCAGGAGAAATACGGAGTGATGCATGGGCATCTCGAACTGGACTATTGCATATGGCCTTATTGATAATCAAAGAGGCACAGAAGGTCCTTAAAGGTGAACGTACCTATTTAGAAAATAGAATGTATATTACGAATCTAAGAACATTACTTACTTCTAACCACTTTTTCTTGCCTGATCCATCATGCTCAGTATGCAGCCCATTACCTGCTGACACAGCAGCATTAGCACAAATGAGAATCAAATCTAGTCCTAAAATCAGTGAGGATAGTTACCGCTGCCGTCCTATTAGTGAATTAAAATCAGTTTTGGCCAAAGAATATTTGGACTTTCGAACCGGTGTCATGAATGGAAAAATGCAGGATTACAGACTGCCATTTGCTGATGTCCTTGTTAACATGCCGATGTTTGGAGCCGATGAGGGAGTTGCAGGGCGATCGAATTCTTATGAGTTGAGTGAGCTGACAGCCATTTTGGAAGGCTTGGAGCGATATTGTGGGATCGAGCCTAGAGGAAAAAAGACGGTCATTCGAGATAGCTACCGCAATTTGGAGGATATAGCACTATATCCTGAACGTGTAGGTTTACATGAAAAGGAACAGTATGCAAAGGTGAATTTTCCATTTAAACCGTTTCAACCTGATGACCAATTGAATTGGGTATGGGGATATTCGTTTTTACAAGAACGTCCTATTTTGGTTCCGGAGCTACTCGCTTATTACAGTTTAGGCGGTAGAGAGGGCTTAGTTTATGAAACGTCTAACGGATGTGCATTAGGAGGGAGTCTAGAGGAAGCTATTTTCCATGGCATTATGGAAGTTATTGAACGAGATTCATTCCTAATAACTTGGTATGCAAATTTGCCTCTTCCTCGTCTGGACCTTCATTCAGCGAATGATAAAGAGGTAATGCTGATGGTCGACCGTGTGCGAGAGGTTTCCGGATATGACCTCTATTTTTATAATTCAACGATGGAACATGAAATTCCAAGTGTTTGGGCAATCGCAAAAAATAGAAGATCCACGGGTGTAAACCTTATTTGTGCAGCCGGAGCAAATCCGGATCCAGTAAATGCAGTTAAAAGTGCAATTTACGAGCTTGCAGGAATGATGTATCGACATGATGAAAAATTGGAGGAAAACCGACAAGAATATGAAAGGATGTTACTAGATCCATTCGAAGTAAAGACGATGGAGGACCATGGCATGCTGTATGGCTTGCCAGAGGCAGAGGAACGCCTAAATTTTTTATTGGATAATAACCGTCCATTAAGAACGTTTGAAGAGGAATATAAGCCACAGCCGAAATATACAGATTTGAAAGATGATCTTGAGGACATCTTGCAAAGGTTTCGTCAGTTAAACCTCGAGATTATTGTGGTTGACCAGTCAACACCTGAAATCAAACGGAACGGTTTATTCTGTGTAAAAGTATTGATTCCAGGAATGTTACCAATGACATTTGGTCATCACCTTACTCGTGTAAAAGGGCTGGAAAGGGTCTTAAACGTACCGATGAAACTTGGCTTTACAAAGCATCCGTTAGAATACGGACATCTAAATCCATATCCTCATCCGTTTCCATAATGGGAGTAGGAGGTTAAAGGTTGAATCTAGACACATTTCTATACAATTTGCATTTTGAACCAGATAAAATCTCTCCGCCGGATTGGCAGGTTGATTGGGAAGATGCACCACTTTCCTATAAATTGTATCGTGGTTTACCAGAGATACCACTTTCTACAGAAGTACCGTTATTCATCGAGGAACGGGAAGGTGCTGTAAAACCAAGTCTTAAGGGCATCGGTCATCTTCTATGGTATATATATGGCCTTACTCAATATTCACAGACCGCTTTTTCCAATGGGATCACAGAAAATGATGTGATGATTGCCCAATCGTTACGACGATTTGTTCCTTCTGGAGGAGCAATGTACCCCAATGAATTATATGTCTATTTAAAGTTAGATGATATACCAGAAGGAATCTACCATTACTCCGTTGCTCATCACCGCCTCGTAATGTTGAGAGAAGGAAATTACGACTCCTATTTATCTCGTAGTCTAGGAAATAACTGTGATATTTCAGACTGTTTTGGAACCCTTTTTATTTCAACAATGTTTTGGAAAAACTTTTATAAATATAATAACTTTTCTTATCGTTTGCAAGGGTTAGATGCAGGTGTGTTGATTGGGCAAACGTTAGAAGTGGCGAATCGGTTAGGGTTCTCTACAAGGATATGCTACCAATTCCTTGATCGACCGATCAATCATTTACTAGGGCTATCCGAACAGAATGAAAGTGTATATGCGGTTATCCCCTTATCAATACAACCAGTTAATAATTTCGGTGAAAGTGATAAACTAGAAAGGGTTTGCGCCAGTGCTTTATGCCAGGAGTTGCCAGTGTTGATCCATGAATCCTTTCAACGATCAAAAAGAGTACTAGATTACCCGATGATAAGAAAGATCAATGAAGCATCGATGGTAGAATCAACAGATGCATTTGTGAAGATGGAACAGGATAATCAGATGAGTGTTTCTTCAAGCATGGAAACTGTTATGCTGCCATTTACAGAGCCCTTATCATATGATCTCGCAGCTGTTTGCAGGAAGCGGTATTCTATTAATGAAGATTTTTTGATAGGGAAAGTGAGTCAAGTACAATTAGCCACTTTGTTAAAAGAGACATTTTCCTTTTCATATCAGAATGACCTTGACAAAGCAGAGGGAAATATTGAGTCTCGTTTGGACTTGTTTAGTTGTTTTTATCATGTAGACGATATTCCAAATGGGGCATACTCCTATGACAAAAGGATGAATGCCCTTCATAGAATATCGCCAGGTGATTATCGGGAGTATTTACAATATGGATTAACATTGGATAATGTGAATCTGTTTCAGGTCCCGCTTGGTTTCCATGTCGTTGGAGACAAGAATCACCTCATCGAGAAATTGGGGTATAGAGGATACCGGATTCAGCAGATGGAAGCGGGTATTCTTGTACAACGACTCCTTTTGGCAGCGAATGCTTTAGGGATGGGAGGCCACCCGCTTCTGGGTTTTGATGCTAAATCATGTGACGAACTTTACCAGATTGAATCAAAAGGGAAAACCAGTTTAATCCACATCCCTATCGGCCACTACCGTCCACGCGCTTGGTTAAAGGGAAGTTTGCATAGCTAGATGGAGAAATAATGAATCTGGTTTTCTTACAGATAAATAATATAGTCATTTTCAAATTGATATATTTCATATTTTAAAAACAATTAGGAAACATATAGGATCCTCTTCATGTACTTGAAACTCTTCTTGTATTGCTTTATATTTACACAATAGAGGTACAATCATAGAATGAAGAGGGAGGAGAGCCTCCCTTTTTTTCCTTTACTATGTAAGCGTACTGTTTGGTTTGATAAATCAAGGTTTAAATATTGGAGGTCTATTGTGGAAAATAACGATATATTAATTCGATTGAGATATGCAACGGAAATAAAAAATAAAGAAATGGCAGAGATATTTAAACTTGGCGGCGTGGATGTAACAGTCCCAGAAGTAATAAAGATTCTCACAAAATCAGACGAGTATGATGCTGAAAGTGACGATCAAATAAAATGTAATAACAGTATGTTAGATTCATTTTTAAATGGTTTTATTATTTTTAAAAGAGGAAAACAAGAGCCCAGACCAGGACAGCCTGATACGCCAGAACCGTCTATAAAGAAAAGTCCAAACGTTAATAATCTCCTGTTAAAGAAAGTAAAAATAGCATTGGCATTAACTTCTGAGGATATGCTGGATATATTCGAAAAAGCAGGAATCACGGTTTCAAAAGGAGAACTAGGCGCTTTCTTAAGAAAAGAAGGGCATAAGAATTATAAAGAGTGCGGAGATAAATACGCCAGGAATTTCTTAAAAGGGTTGGCTGTCAAATACAGAGGATGATGCATGAAAGAATCTTACAGGTGATTACATGATACATACCTACTTAGGTGAGACAATACGTTTTGAGATCAAGTACAAAAATCGTTTGTCTATAGGAATTACGATAGATAGTTATGGAAATGTTGAGGTCCAGGCTCCGAAAGGGACACCTGATGATAGAGTGCTTCAATTAGTAGAGGGAAAATGGGATCTTATTCAGCAAAAATTAATAGAAATGAAGGGTAGGCTGCTTGGACCTCAGAAGAAGGTCTATGAGGATGGTGAGAGTTTTCTTTATTTAGGAACCATCTATCCCATACAAATCTTTCAAGATATAAATATAACGCCAGAACATGTAGTGTTTAATGAAGAAAAGCTACATATATATGTAAAGCAGCTTGACACTGAAAAAATAAAACAAGCTTTAAAACGATTTTATTACCAGCAGTGTAAGGCATTAGTTGCGAAGAGCATATCCTCCTATCAAAGCAACTTCAAAACAAAACCACGTTCTTTTCGTATCTCGGATAGTAAAACTACTTGGGGAACCTGTGATTCAAAACTGCAGTTAACATTCAATTGGAGACTGGCAATGGCACCACGAGAGGTAATCGACTATGTAGTCGTTCACGAAATGTGCCATATGGTTCATCTTAACCACGACCGATCCTTCTGGCGTCTTGTTGGAAAAATAATGCCTGACTATAAGGAAAAGGAAAACTGGTTGACTTTATCAAGTTGGAAAATGATTGTTTAGCAGTCTCATTACCAGTTACAAAATGCAAATGTAACAAAAAATAAAATAAAATGAGATGCGATGCTTACATATGGCATCGCCTTTTCCTTGTTCCACTAACGGGCAGATTTAGTTTAATGAGTTCAATTAAATAAAGAATACATGAACATGATAAAATGAGGACGAGTGAAGAAAAATAGTACAGATTTCGAATATATAGATACCTTAGGGCAAATAGAAAGGAAGGAGCGGGAGTACATGGATATAAAAGTAAATGACAAGATGATAAAAGAAATGTGCGGTACCGTCTCCTTCAAAAGAGGAGAATCTTTTTATCAAGCGAGTAAAGTAACATTTAACCAGTATAGACCTGATTTCTGTGAAGCCACCGTTAATGGAACGGAAGACTTTCATGTCACAATTGAAGAAGATGCGAAAGGGGTCATTCAGACGAAATGTAGTTGTCCTACGTTACCAAATTTCGGGAAGTGTTGCCAACACATTGCGGCCGTTTTAATAGCCATTTATGAACAGCAACGACATGTCGGGGCACAGGGCACGCAATCCAATTATGGAGAGATGACAGAAGACTTCGTGAAGCTCTTCCGTGAAAAACCCACTCGAACTAGTGGACATCAGCTTCATTTTGAAAAAAGGAAAGTACTTGATGTCAAGTTCACATGTAAACCTTTCTCAATAGGAAAAGGTCAGTCCTTGTTTGGAATGGAAGTAGCGATTGGTCATACGAAGCTAAAAAATATTCGTGATTTTCTTCAGGACGTAAAACAAGGGGACCCCAGTAACATAACCCCTACATTTAGGTATGACCCAAGCCTTCATTGCTTTTTAAACGAATCAGATGCGGTTATTCATCAACTTATCCGGGTCGTTCATGATGAAAAGGCTTTTTTAGAAGCATTACCGAATCCTTCTGACTGTACAGTTAGTAATCAAACATTACTTATTCCACCATCCACTTGGATGAGACTTATCCCTTTACTCACAAAGACCCCGTTGGTAACGATTGAGCATGATGGTCATTCTTTTGAGAGCCTACGAATTCTGGATGGACCACCTCCTATACAGTTTACATTTGAAGAAATCGAAGGCGATGATTACCAATTGACGATTAAAGGCTTTGACCGGATGGTCGTTTTGAATTCCTATAGTTCTGTGCTATGTGACGGAATAGTCTTTCGGTTAGAAGGGCAGGACTGTGAACGATTATCCGAACTAAAGCAAATGCTAGCCTTTCCAGGTACGGATCACATTCCTATTCCTCATGAACAAATTGATTTTTTTCTAAAAAAAATCGTACCAGGTCTGAAAAGAATTGGCGATGTTCAACTGTCTAAAGTGTTATCTCAAGAGATGATAAAAACACCACTTGTTGCCAAGCTTTACTTGGATCGTCTAAAAAATCGACTGCTTGCAGGACTAGAATTTCACTATGAAAATGTCGTGATTCAACCATTGGAAAGCCGAGACATTCCAACAGGACCAATGATTATTAGAGATCTGGAAAAGGAAGAGGAAATCCTTCAGCTCATGGAGGAGAGTGGATTTTCTACAACAGAAGGCGGTTATTATATGCAAAATGAAGCATTGGAGTATGAGTTTTTATATCATGTCGTTCCAAAGCTTCATCAGCTCGTCCAAATTTATGCGACAACAGCTGTTCGAAATCGTATCTTGAGAAAGAATGCTCATCCAAAAATTAGAGTGAAGATTAAAAAAGAACGAATCAATTGGCTGGAATTTAAATTTGAGATGGACGGTATTGCAGACAAACAGATTCGAGAGATTTTAGCGGCACTAGAAGAAAAGCAGAAATATTACCGCCTGCAAAATGGATCACTCCTATCTCTCGAGACAAAGGAAATGGAAGAAATC
This sequence comes from Ectobacillus polymachus, assembly GCF_048159605.1. Taxonomy (NCBI): domain Bacteria; kingdom Bacillati; phylum Bacillota; class Bacilli; order Caryophanales; family Bacillaceae; genus Ectobacillus; species Ectobacillus polymachus. The sequence goes on from NZ_JBLREB010000001.1 coordinate 857,892, forward strand.
CGTCGTTTTCTGAAGGAAGTTCCAGTTCAGAAAGATGATTTTGAAGCTAGTCTAAATATGCCTATTATTCAAAGTCTTAAACACCTTGATTTTATTGATGATAGTCAAGTCTTCACGGTAGAGGAATCGTTCCGTCAGTTTCTTGATAATTTACGTAACCCAGGTAACTTAGATTTCGATGTGCCACAAAGTTTAGATAACATAGTAAGAGACTACCAAAAACACGGATATAAATGGTTGAAGGTACTTGCTAGTCACGGATTTGGCGGCGTTCTAGCAGATGATATGGGACTTGGCAAAACGTTGCAAAGTATTACGTTCATTGTTTCTGAGCTTTCCAGCATTCGTGAAAGGGGGCTCCCGGTTCTCATTGTTTGCCCGTCATCCTTAACATATAACTGGTTATATGAAATAACGAAATTTGCGCCTGATCTTCAAGCAATCGTTATAGACGGGAATAAAGCGGATCGAGAAGAGCTACAAAAGGATACCAAAGATGTAGATGTCATGATTACGTCCTACCCGCTACTACGTCGTGATATAAAGGGGTATGAGAACCAAACGTTTCATACTGTTTTCTTTGATGAGGCACAGGCGTTTAAAAATCCAGTGACCCAAACGGCTCGAGCTGTTAAAAGGATACAGGCAGATAATCGTTTTGGACTTACAGGAACACCAGTGGAAAATTCACTTGAAGAGCTTTGGTCGATCTTTCATATTGTCTTCCCACAGCTATTCCAAGGATTAAGGGAATACAGCCATCTTTCAAGGAAAGCAATTGCCAGAAGGGTTCGTCCATTTTTACTTCGTAGAAGAAAAGCGGATGTGCTTGCCGAGTTACCTGAAAAAATTGAGTCGCTTGAATTATCAGAGCTGCTACCTGAACAAAAGAAACTCTATACTGCATATTTGGCGAAGCTACGCCATGATACATTGAAGCACCTCGACAAGGACACTATTCGAAAAAATCGTATTAAAATTTTAGCGGGATTGACGAGATTGCGACAAATTTGTTGTCACCCTGCCTTGTTTGTAGAAGGCTACAAGGGAAGCTCAGCAAAATACGAGCAGCTGCTACAAATAGTAGAGGAATCAAGACTTTCTGGAAGAAGAGTGTTGATATTCTCCCAATTTACGAAAATGCTTGAGCTGATAGGCAGAGAGATAACAATGCGAGGTCAAACGTATTTCTATCTTGATGGACAAACCCCTTCAGAAAAACGAGTGGAAATCTGCAATCGATTTAATGATGGTGAACGAGATTTGTTTCTTATTTCCTTAAAAGCAGGAGGTACAGGACTAAACCTAACAGGTGCAGATACAGTTATCTTATATGACCTTTGGTGGAATCCTGCGGTCGAGGAGCAAGCAGCAGACCGAGCTCATCGAATGGGTCAAAAACATGCTGTACAGGTTATCAAGCTTGTTGCCCATGGCACAATTGAAGAAAAGATGAACGAGCTCCAAGAAAAAAAGAGAGATCTCATTGCAGACATTATTGATTTTGAAGAAAAAGCGTCCACAACTTTAACCGAAGAGGATATTCGTGAAATTTTGATGGTATAAATATAGACTTATCTTTTTTGATAATAAATAAAACAGAGGCACTACTATCGTACCGTGTAGTGCCTTTTATCAGCTTCTTGTATAATGGAATAAGTTTATAGCTGTAATCTAATGTGATTCAAAAGGAGGAAAATTCAATGCTAGTTGTTACAACTGAAAATATTACAGGGTACAAGGTAGTAGAAGTAAAAGGTCAGGCTTTTGGATTAATTGTAAGAAGTCGTGGATTAGGTGGAAACATAATGGCTGGGTTAAGAAGTCTAATAGGTGGAGAAATTCATGAGTACACAGCAATGCTTGAAGATGCACGTAAACAAGCAATAGACCGACTAGTTAAAAATGCAACTGCAATGGGAGCAAATGCAGTGGTAATGATGAGATTTGACTCTAGCGAGATTGGTCAGAATATGAGTGAAGTATTAGCATTTGGCACCGCAGTTGTAATTGAGAAGGAATAATTAATATGCACATATTTGATATTTATGCTTTTGTTGAAGTAGGAATTTTAATCTTTGCTGTTATTTCCTTAGTATTTTTGGATAAGAGATATAGAAAAAATCATGGTTCAACTATCCCAAATGGGTTTAAGAGGACTGAAGAAGTAACCATAGACCCAAACACTAATAAAAAACTCAGAGTTTACTATAACCCTACTACTGGTGAGAGATTTTATCACGAAGAGGATAATGATAGATAAATTTTCTCGAATGTTTGTAGAGAAGTAAAAGATATTATTTCATATTCTTCTTATTAGACGAACGAAAGGTATCTATTTGAAGCCTTTTAATTTAGTTGCAATACCAACACTATACTAAAAGAGCCGTAGAAAAAAATAAATTCTCTGGCCTACAAAAATATCCTCACTTAGCACTATCATAGAGAACCGTATCACAAGTTAAATATAGTAATCAAATTGTACAATACCTTGATCTTCAACAATCGAGCGCAATTCCAGAATAAGAACTGCGCTCTTTCTGTATGTTAAGGGCCAGCTTGTGTATCCTTAAAAATGGACGGTTATTTTTTAACGTGAAATCGCTCTTTTAAAAAGCCCCCTAAATTTCTCCCTATCTTCTAATGTAAATGGTTTTGGTCCCTTTGTACGCTTTCCGCTTTTTCGAGCCATTGCACTAAAATAACGTGTTTGTAATAATTGGTCAATGTTTTCATTTGTATAGCTAAAGCCTATATGGTGAAGAACCGTACATCCTTTTGCTAAACCTAGCGAAGCAAGACCATAATCTTGCGTAACAATTATATCTCCTATTTCTACTAACTTTATAATCCGATAATCCGCAGCATCTGCTCCAGAATCAACATAAATGGTTTCCACTCCTGATGGTTGTTCCGCATTAGAAAAATGAGAAAAGCTAGTAACAAGGATAACAGGAATTTCCGCATTCGTACCTTCAGAGATGATAATATCTTTTACCGGGCAAGCATCTGCATCAACATAAATTTTCATCTTTATCTCTCCCATAAATCAGTTCGAATTGATAGTGATAATAACGGCAGATTAGGATTTTGTCAAACGATGAAGATGCTTAAGCAAAAATCATTTTTAAAAATCGTATATTGATTTTAGCTATTCGGTATATAAAAAGTAAGGAAAGTAGCATCTGGCAAAGGATGAGAAGAAGGTGTATATTAATTCAGCTTAATTACAAATTAAAAATAATAATTTTATTTGATCAAAAAATACAAGTATACTAAAGTCAGTTAATTCGCAATAGTTAATTTATTACTTAGAATGAAAGCGCTAACAATTTGCGAATGGCGATTATCTTTCATTGGAAGAGGGGGATATAAGTGAGTAATGTAAAAAAAGATGTTGTAGCATTTAATGCCAATCATGTTAATCCAGACGATTTGCCTTGGGTTCCTTATTTTGGAGATGCGCAATTTAAGCTGCTTAAAGTAAACCCGGTGACAGGACAAAATATTACCATATTAAAAGTTCCCGCTGGTATGCAACTACCTGCTCATTTTCATCCTGGTGCAGTCATTGTTTATACCATCAAGGGAGCATGGAGGTATATTGAGAATGATTGGATCTCCAGAGAGGGTGATCTCGTATATGAACCTGCTGGCTCCAAACATACACCACAAGGCTTAGGGGATGAAGACGTTATTACGTTCAATATAGTAGAAGGAACATTAGACTATTTGGGTGAGAATGGCGAAATTATTGCGAGAGATAATTGGGAATCATTCCTGAAAAGATACCATGACTACTGTGCGGTCGAAGGAATCGAACCTGTAGATGTGACTAAATTCTAAAGTAAAAAAGAGAAGCTCAGGGTCCAGTGCGACCGAGATGCTTCTCTTTTTTCTTTTTCAATTCTTTATAATTTCAGATTTTAGAAGATGAATATATTTGTTGGCAAAAGTAGATAAATGCTTAACCTCTGATCGAACCAACCCGATAGAAATATTTACAGGCCCATGATTCGCAAAATCAATGGGAATGATATCACCCTTTATAACAGGAGGATAATTTTTCATTAGGAAATCAGCAGAAAATGTAATTGCTAAACCTTCAATAACGGCTTGGAGAACTCCATCCATATTATGGGCTCTAAATAAAATTTTCAAGGGCCTGTACTTTTTAAAGAAATCTTGCACAAAAAAATGCATTAATGCACTGTTATAGGTGACTAGAGTCTGATCCAGTAGATCTTGCGGAGTTATCGTATTAAGAAATGCTAAGGGAGAGTGCTTAGAAACATATACTTTCGGTTTTCCTTCAAGTAGTGCTTCAAAAGCGATTCCTTCCATGTTGATGTTCAAATCCGTTGAATACGTAATCAGTCCGATGTCGGTCTTATGCTGACGAACATCTTCAATCACAGTAGGAGCCCATTTTTCAGTAACTTCAACATTTACGTGTGGATAATCGTGTCTAAAAGCGGCAATAGCTTTTACTAAAAACGTTGTCATTCCGGGGGCGGAAGATACCTGTAGTTCTCCCACTTCCGTAGAGGTTAATGAATTAGCTGTCTCTTTCATTTCTTCCATCTTTCTCAGCACTTCATAAGCTTGTTTCAGAATGATTCTGCCTTCATCAGTTGGTACTGCACCATGTCCCCGTGATCGATTAAAAATTTTTAGTCCCAACTCTTTTTCTAAGCTGGTAATAGACTGACTGATACCGGATTGGGTCACATGAAGATTCTGTGCAGCTATAGATAAAGAATTGTGTTTTGCTACTTCCGCAATATATTGCAAATGTTCAAAGTTCATGGCGGTTCACCCTATTTCAACATTAGTAATACTTACTTGCAAGTAAAATTCTGTAATTTTATTTAAATACAATTGATGAGTATAATCAAGATAAAATTCAAAATAATACCAATTGTAACGATAATCATCATTTGCTAACCTCTAAAATTTAGTGCAGAGAATGAAGGAGGATTATTTATGGGATCCATCTTAATGGAAAAAATTCAAGGACCAGTAGAATGGAAAGGGAGATTATTTGTGCGAAAAAACGATTTCAGTGGTCTCATTTTTCGTCAGCACTTTTATTCTTAAGGATGAACTATTACAAAATTTCATTTACCATATTATGTAATATGATGATAGTAGTCGAAAAATACTACTAATAAACTATCTCATTTCTTCTCCTGCAAAAACGACCTTTAAACCTTGAAATTTGAAAGATAAATAGATATCTTGGAAATAAAATGCGATGGTAATTAGATTGAATGGCAAGGAAAATACGGTGAGCTCCTGGGCTGCCAGCAATTATCCCGAGTAGGGGTAGCGTCAGGAAAATGAGGATTTACAACGTTAGGTATCGATCCTTATTTCAATAGTGTTTACTCTATTGAGATTGTGAAGGTTTCTATTTAAACTAAAGAGCAGTTTAGTTTAACAAGCACACTGCAACCACACTTAATCATAGACGATTAAGAGAAAGTGTTTTACCGAAAAAATTGCTAAAACTCAGCTACCATTTTTTGTGTTATGTTAAAGCTATAAAAATACAAATGAGGTGGTAGCTTTGAAGATTACTATGGAGATGAGTAAAGGTGCTGCCCTTTTAATTTTTTGATAGAACAGAAAAAAATTTGTCGTTCAGGAGAAGAATTGACAAAATTTTTAACTATTGTTGTTTAGAATGGTATATATCAGCTTGAGAATTAGTGAAATAACAATATTAGGGGGATTACTATGTTTAAAATTATACAAACGAATCAGTATGATGGCTATTATAATATTGTGTTTACATTTAAAGATGAGTGTTTCTTGGCTGCTGGGGAGTATGAGAATGATCAAATCCAGTTACATATTCTTGATTCTATTGATCAAAAAGATATAAAAGAAAATATGCTTAAAACTGATTATATCTGTTATTATTCGTTATTTTACGATGTAGAAGGCCATGAGGTGCTTCAATATATAGAAGAAGTATTATCGACAGGATTGGATCAAGAACTTGTAAGTTAATAAAATTATACAATTCGAACTCTTCGCTTTCTATCAGGCTGTCGAGAACTCCTCGACAGCTATTGTTTTCATCTAATCACCGATTCACTCTCTATTCAAGATGTAGTTTCCATAGGAAAACTGGCATTGGCGCTTTCCTGTAATAAGGAAAGTGCTTTTTCCATTTTATGGCCAGATTGTGGAAGAACATTTTTATTTGCGTTGTGAAGATTGTGAAGAAATACACTTAAGCTAACGGAGCAAGTGCGATCAGATGTTATCTCCCCTTTGGATAGCTAAATCAAACCAGATTTGATTCAGAATGCAATAATTGAATTTTTTAACCAAATGGAACTGTTGGTTCTAAATTGATAATTAGAATTGCGGAGATTCCACATATATTTGCGTGATTAGGGGAGGATCTCGGCTTATAATGAGACTAACAGGATAAATATGGAAAGAATTTCCGAAAGGAGTATTCAATGAATCAAATCAAAGATTTTATTGCAAGTGCCTGGCAGATACTGCAAAACATGACTGATCCGATGTATATCATCAGTCCTGACAATCAAATATTGTGGATGAACGATACATTTGAAAACCAATTCGGTTCAGACGTTCATCATTGGAGCAGTGCGCTAGACCAGCTGATTTTTTCAACCAAGGAAGATCTTGTCCATACAATAGTACATCTAAAAGATGGCTCCAGTACTGAAGTACAGCGGCAGCTTGTCCCAATTTTAAACGATGGGGAAGCAGTTATAGCCTATACAGGTATCTTAAAAGAGTCTCAAAAGTCCAAAGATGACCAATATGCTATGTTTAAAATTGTAGCGGATAATACTTTCGATGTTATTGTTCTGGTAGATAATGGAGAAATGTTGAGGTACGTATCGCCATCCATTGAAAGATTACTTGGATATGCCAGTGAACAGTATGTAGGCAAAAATGCTTTTGGGCACATTCATCCGGAAGATATTGATTTTGTAAGAAAATCTCATTACCAAGCTGTTCAAACGAAGACCCCCATTCATTTAGAATACCGGATGGTCCATGAGAAAGGCTCAACAGTTTACGTTGAGACCAGTGTAAAACCCGTTTTGGACAGTTTAGGGAATTTCAAATATATCGTTGGAGTTGTTCGCGATATCACTACTCGGAAACAAACAGAACAACTGCTCGAAAATATTTTGGAAAGTGTCAATGCGGCTGTTTGGTCGACTGATAAAGATTTTAACTACTATAACTATTGTTCAAAGAGTATTGAAAAAATATCAGGAATTCCAAGAAACGAAATTATAAATAAACCGATCAGACTGCACGATCATATTCACCCTGAGGATAATGCCATGATGATAGGTGAAATGAAGCCGCTTTTGGATAGGGGGATACCTGCGAACAAAATTATCCGCTACATTCATATTGAAGATCAAACGAAATGGGTTAATTTGCTGGTCCGGCCTTATAAGAATCATGAAGGAAAAGTGGAACGGCTCGATGGCATGCTTTTGGATATTACTGAGAAAAAGCAAGCGGAGTTAGCATTAGAAGAAAGCGAACAGAGATATAAATCTTTATTTGAATATAATTTGGATGGTGTATTTTCCATTGATTTATATGGTGATTTTGTCGATGCCAATCAGACGTTTGAAAAAATAACCGGCATCCAAATGGAAAGCCTAAACGATCGTTGTTTTATTGGATTGATTTATGATGAAGACCATATTCCGGTTTATCAAGTATTGTCTGAAGTTATGCAACAGAAGGAACCACGGGATGTCGAGTGCCGAATTACCCGCGCTGTCAATGGGGTGCAGAGAATTGTCAGTATTACATTTGTGCCTATACTGCTTTCTGGTGAACTAAACGGAGTCCATGGCATCGTCAAAGATATTACGGAGCGAAAACAGGAGGAACAGGAACTAATTCTGAGTGAAGAACGATACAAAACACTTCAGCAAAGTATAAACCGTTTTTCAAACGACCTTGTCAACGTCATGAAAGTCGCCGAATTGGAAAATCGACTAATTGATGAGGTAAAGAATGTTTTGCCTATTTCTTATGTATCCATTGAAGAAATTATGAGAGATAAGGAGTCCTTACTTGAAAACAGCCATGAAACGTGGATGAAAATTGCCGAAAAAGAACTGCTGGTCTATTTAAGAATTACCTTCCAGCAACCCTTATTAAAAGTGGAACAAGAATGGCTGGAAACCGCAGTTCATTATGTTTCCCTTCTATATGATAATCTGCAGCTCATTGAAGATTTAATGCAACGTGTAGAAATCATGGTATCTGACAACCAAACGCCAAAATGGATGTTAAGACTTTTGTTTAGATTATCGGAGAAGGAACGAGCATCCCTGTCCAGTGATTTGCATGACTCTGTTTTGCAGGATTTAATCATTTGGTATCGTAAACTGGAGTCTCTTAGATCTTCTTCGTCTTTCAGTAATGAAACAAAAGAGGAATTAATCCAAATTGAAGAGGGACTGCTGGATGCCATCCATCAAATTCGCATTACTTGTAATGAACTCCGCCCTCCGTTTTTGTTAAAAATGGGCCTGGTTGAATCGTTGAAAAGCTTGTTCTCCTATGCCCGGATGTTTTCTAACTATGAGATTGAATTTAATTCTGGAGATTTACAACATCCGCTCAATGAGGACCAAATTCTCGGGTTGTATCGGATTGTTCAAGAATTACTCAATAACGCCAACAAACATTCTAAGGCTGAGAAAGTCACCATGAGTTTATCCTGCCCTAAAGACCATTTTTATTTTTCGTACATGGATGATGGAGTTGGTGTCGATTTATCGGACCTAAAAGAAGGTACGTTCAAACATATGGGGATTGCTGGTATTGAAAATCGTGTTCTCAGCTTGGATGGTAAGATGGAATTGTATTCTGCACCGCAGGAAGGGTTGCAGGTTGATATATATATTCCGTATTCGAAAAAACAAAAAGGTGATAACTATGGAAATATTGTTGGTTGATGATCATAGGTCCGTCGTCGAAGGAACGAAAATGTTAATCGAATCAGAACCTGACATGATTGTCACCGTGGAAACAGATGTCTTTGTTGTCACGGATTTGGTTCAGCTAAAACAGTTTGATGTGATTTTGTTTGATTTATATATGCCAAATATCAACGGAGCAGATTTGGCCCGTAAGGTACTGGAAGTGGTCCCGGATGCGATTATTCTCATCTACTCTGGTTTTGATATTGCCCCGCATTTTAATTTGTTGATGGAATCCGGTGTCTCTGGTTTTATTGCCAAAACATCGACACTGGAGCAATTGATTCAGGCCCTCCGTTGTGCGGCCAGAAAAGAAGCCATAGTCCCAATGCAGCTTTTAAAGCAGCTCAGACGTCAGGAAATTGTCGTACAAGGAGATAAAGAAAATGAAAAAACGACAATTGGCAAAAAGGAAGAAAAGTTGCTCCGGGAATTAGCAAAGGGACATAGCAACAAGGAGATTTCTAAGACACTATTAATCAGTCAACGCTCATTGGAATACAGTTTGACAGAGCTGTTTCAAAAACTTAATGTGAATTCTCGGGTGGAGGCAATTAAAAAGGCAAAGCTCCTGGGAATACTGCCAACAGAGGATCTATACTAAGGAAAGGCCGGAGATACCGGCCTTTTATTTTTCAATATAATCAATTGCGTGAAACACGCAAATGATTGCGGGGAAGCCATCTTTGTTTGCGGTTGGCAAAGTCTCCTTCTGTTTTATGATGGTATTAATCCAATAAATGGAAGGGGATTTTCTAATGGAAACAAATGTTAAAAGTATAATGGCAGGGATTTTACTGTCGTTATTGGTAATCCGACTTTTTTACTCGTTTGCATTCCCAGTTTCCTATCAATTATTTACGCTTTTTCTTGCCTATACTGCTTGTGTTTATCCCGGAGCTGCATTATCAGACTCACGGGTTAAATGGATTTCCATCGAAACTTTAGTGTCACTGGTTATTTTTTATCTAGCTTTTTTGGGGTTGGTATATTCCCCAATCTGTGTGGCATTGGGCTTTTTGCTTCACGGAATTTGGGATATGCTGCACCATCCGAAAATAGTGAAAACAAGCGTTGTCAAATGGTTTCCACCATTGTGCGCGGTGTATGACGTTATTTTTGCCATTTTTATTATGCGGTTTTATTAAAAAAGGGGGATGAAATGAGATGAATACATTATTGCTGCAATGGGGATTATTCTCCTTCATGATCGGTCTTGCACTTTCGCTGCCATTGGCGGCTGTTCACTATCAAAAGAACTCGCCATTGAAAGGGATATTCACGAACTATCGAAAACTAAAATCAGCGCACTTGGATTACTTCATGCAGGCGTTAAGCGCAGCATTTGTTTATTTAATAGGGGTTGCTGCCAATATCGAGTTTGCAGGGTATATCCTGGTTCCGTTTATTTTTGGTGTGATTATGAATCCAACGATTTTGTTATTAGAATCGACACCGTTTGTCCGGTCGGGTTGGATGAGGTTCATTTACCAATGCTTGCGGGCAACCAGCCCTGTTTTCCTTCTGTTTGCCTGGTTGGCGATTGCCTTTTTATCCTTGCCAACCTATATGACAATCATATTTTTAGCCGTGATTCTAATTGGTGGAATCGGTATAATTTCTTTTCTTATCAAGCGAGGGAGTCGGAAAGAAGACGGTGTAAAGATTATTGAGGTCGAATAAAGTTAAGGACATCTTAACATTTTGTTAAGGTGTTTTCTTTTTTTTAGAGTTGAGAGGAACAATCGAAATACTCTTTAGTTAGGAGAAAAAGACATATATCCGAGATTGATGCGGCGCAAATCGAGAGTAATGTCTTTTTTTCTGTTCCCATCATTATTTTTATACATGTTGATTTTAAAGTACCAATTAGTCATATGAAGTAAATATGTATTTCCAACAGTAGATTGCCAATTATTGTACTTTAACGGGTGCTTTTGTTTAACAAAGGGTTGCATGGAATCAAGATAACAAAAAATACCATGCGGGGGTGCCACGAAATTTTGCGGTAATTCCCAAAAAGAGTGCGGTTTTTATCATGTTCAAACGAAATACAATGTGACAAAAGGATAGTCAATAACAAATAATCACATTTTGGTGTTAAAAAATTGAGGAGGGATATAAATTGAAAAGGTTAGTAGTACGTTTAGCTGTTTATGTATTGATTTTCGCCGTATTTGTGGGAGGGATCGGGTTGTATGGCTTTAAACGGCATCAAAAAGATTTCTACTTAAACGTCCGCCATGAGCCAGTTCCTTCACTACAAGGAGTGAAAGTCCCTCAGTATGACCCCAATAAACCAACTGTGGCAGTTGTGATGGCAGATTCAACAATACCAACTGAAGATTTCGATTTTCTCATTCCATACACACTGTTTTCTATGACGGATGCCTACAATGTATATGCTGTTGCACCGGACAATAACATCAAGTCGTTATCAGGAGGTTTGGATGTGGTTCCACATTACTCTTATAAAGAATTAGATGAATTATTAGGTAAAAGTCCTGAAATTGTCGTGGTCCCTCTCATGCCAGGCGTTGATGAAAAAAAATATCAACCAACTCGTAAATGGATTCAGAAGCACTCTAATGATAAAACCACTTTTTTAAGTATTTGTGGCGGTTCAGAGAATCTTGCTGATGCAGGCTTATTAGAAGGAAAATCAGCCGCCTCACACTGGCAAGCGATTCCAGTATTGAAAAAACAGTATCCTGACACACATTGGGTAGAAGACGTGAGGTATGTTCAAGAGGGTAATACGATAAGCACTGCTGGTCAAAGCGCAGGTATCGATGGTGTGCTGTATTTGATAGCACAACAGTTAGGAGAACCTATGGCAGTAAAAATTGCGAATGAAATCAATTATCCTTCTTATCACTTCGTTCAAAATCCAAGGGTGGACCACCCTTTTAACGTGGATTTAAAATTTGCAACATATTGGCTAAATCTTGGATTCCATTGGAATAAGAAACAGATGGGCGTCCTTCTATATAATGATATGGACGAATTATCCTTATCTTCTATTTTTGATTCTTATGGAGACACCGGAACGACACAGGTATTAACCATTTCAAATTCAGATGCTCCTATTGCAACTAAACATCATCTTAATATCGTGGCCCGACATCAAATATCGAATGCACCAAAATTAGATAAAATGATCATCCCCGGCGGCAATGCTAAATCAATCGCTAATGCAGATATAAAACTTTGGAGTGAAAAAGGTAATGCTAAAGAAACGCTTTTGATTCATAGTAATTCACCAAACAGATTTGTATTTGAAGCACCATTGGAAGACTTAGCTAAACAAGAAGACCTTTTGACTGCCAAACATGCGGTGAAAAGATTCGAATATCGTGCGAATGGTATCCATCTCGAGGGCAAACCATATCCTCTTGAAACTTACGGCAATGTACTTCTAACCGGTTTACTAGCTTTGTTGGTAGCTTTCTGTATTGACAGACGATTCATTATGAAGAAAACAATTTTCAAATCGTATAAATAAGTCAGTAATCACTACCGCCTTCGGGCGTTTTTTTATTCTCACCATTTCGATAACTATCATTATATTAAATTAACGAACCATGGAGACCCGACATTCCACCAACTCCGCTATCCTGCCCGTTTGAGGCGCTTACCTGGGAAGTTGTGAAAGTAAGCTGAACAGTCGAAGTCAGCAGAGGTCATAGTACCAATCTTAAAGCGAAAGATTGGGAAGGACTGAATCATGGAAGAGTGTGGAATAAAATCAGCGTTCATGACATTCGTTGAAGCAGACAATCCTATAAGAGGACGTACTCTAAGAAACACGTGGTGAATTCTACGAAAAGCTTGGAGAGGGCTGAGAATAGTTATGGCACAATGAATAGAAAAGCATAACGGACCACGAGATACAAAATCGTGGTCCGTTTGATTCCATGAAACCGCCGTATACGGATATTTAAAAAAGTTGAAAAATCATATTCTGGCAGCCAATGCCTTTTCTCCTGCTATAAAATACGTGTTTATAAGATATTTTTAATCAAACTTTATTTTAAACCTACAATTCTTGATGATTAAGAAAAAACAGTTTCAAAGACCCTTATAAAAATATTTCAAGGTTTTTTAAAATTTTGTGTTGCATCTTACTTTTTCTGTTATATAATAGAATTAACACAAACAGAACTGTATTAATACAATAAAGGGAGGAATTAAAAATGGCTAGAAAAGAACGTAAAAACATGATCGAGTTTATTGCAATGAATAAAGGTTTACACAAAGATACGTTAATATTCATGACAGATGCTGAGATTGAACATATTTATAATGTAACTTATTTTCATCTTCAAGAAATTGCAGAATAATTAAATACGAATACTAAGTAAAAAAGTTGCACCGTTTTACCCCTTGAACTGCTCCCTGTCAAGTAGACGGTGGAAATAATAAAAATACGTTAAGCGGCTTGAGTTCTGAATTCTAAAGGGCTCAGGCCGTTTAATCGTTTCTGGTAGCATAACCAAAATGATCTTTACAACCAATTTAAAAGTTGCGGTATTCTTTAGTAAGGTATAAGATTAAAGAACTAAAGTGAATAGACTACTAGGGGTGCCATTTATTTGGCTGAGAGAAAAACTCATTGTTTTTTAACCCTTTGAACCTGATCTGGAAATACCAGCGTAGGAAAGTAGTGGAAAAATTAAATTTTTCTCTACCTTTAAAGCCAGGTCCAATAGTGGATGTGGCTTTTTATTTTGGGGAAAAACGGAAGGGCTGGTTTATAGGATACGAAAAGAACAAAATCCGAGTTTGTGAAACTTAGGACAGCTGAAATGGTGACAACATCTGATACAACAAAAGGGGAAAAAAGAATGGAAACAGAAAGAATAAATAATTCATTAGAAGAGGGAATTGATACAAAATTACCGCCAGTTAAAGGGATTTTGTACGGCTTACAGCATGTGTTTGTTTCAAATGTGTGGCTCGACCCTATTTTTGTTGCAGCAATGATTGGGCTCCCTTTATCGTTATCTGCAAATATTGTGAATGCAATCTTTATCTCTGCAGGGCTGGTAACTCTTGTCCAGGCAACAAAGCTTGTTCGTTTACCGATTGTTCAAGGACCTTCTGCAGCATTCGACTCCATTATGATTTCTGCGGGGAAGGCGAACGGTCTTGCTGCAGCGAGTGGAGGTATTTTTCTTAGTGCTATTATCTTTTTTATCTTGTCTATTACTGGAGTAATTGGAAAATTAAAAGCCTTGTTTACACCGGTCATTTCGGGAACGGTTATTTTTATTGTAGGTATTTCCTTATCAAGCTTTACCTTGTTTGAATTTTTAGGCGGAACACCTGGTATGGCTACTTTTGCACAACCAACTACGTTACTTATGTCGATTCCAACCGCAGCGATTGTTGTCCTTTTATCCCTTTTTGGCAAAGGAACATTAAAATCATTCTCATTTCTGATTGCCTTAGTGGTCGGGGATATCATTGCCTTTTGTCTGGGAAAAACAAACTTTTCAGCTATCGCTGATAAAGCTTGGTTTGGGCTGCCACAGTTTCTTCCATATGGGCATTTAGCCTTTCATTGGAGTACCTTTATTACATTTTTCGTCGCCTATCTGGTTGCGGTTATTGAAGCGATGGGCGTTTATCAGGCTGCAGCCGAAATGCTGAAGATTGATCTTGATTCGAAAAGGATTAGGAATGGATTTGCCGGGGAGGCAGGCGGCTCGTTGCTATCCTCGCTGATTGGGGGATTTCCAACGACTGCCTTTGCCCAGAATGTTGGTCTTTTACGATTAACCGGTGTAGGCTCAAGACAGCCTGTCATGATTGCTGGTATCATCTTTTTGATTTTAGGTTTTGTGCCAAAGGCAGGGGCATTACTTGCTTTAACTCCTGACGCAGTGGTTGGGGGCATCTTTTTACCGGCTGCAGCCAGCTTGATCTTTACCGGTGTCTCTTTAATTGGAAAAATGGAAAAAACAGATACGAATTATATGATCACTGGTCTTTCTATTTTGCTGGCGGTTAGTCTACCAACCTATTTCAAGGATGTTACAGGAACAGTAGGAACATTTCTTTCCAATAGTATTTTAATTGCTGCGTTCTCATCAATTATCCTTCACGTCATGCTTATTAATATACCTCGTTTATTCAAAAAGGAGACAAGCAAATGAGAGAGGATTCGGTAAAAATTACGACTGAGATCATTGCGTTTATTGAACGATACAAAGAAGAAGATTCTTCTGATAAAGATTACAACGACATCGCTTTAAAGCTTTTTAAATTTCAATTTCAATATAATCAACCATATAAAAAATTTTGCCAGGCAAAACGAAAAACACCGTTAACGGTGAAACACTGGAGTCAAATTCCTCCGATCCCTATTCAAGGATTCAAGGAATTAACGTTATCGTGTGAGCCGGCAGATGAGGTCAAGGCTGTTTTTATGACAAGCGGGACAACCAATCCAAATTCTAAGGGGAAAAATTATCACCCGACATTTGAAGTCTGGGATCGGTCAATGAAATACCCTTTTAAGAAATTTGTGCTGCCGGATTGTGAAAAAATAACCACCTTTGTCTTGTCACCTGCAGAGGACCTGAACAAAAACTCATCCCTGTCACGCTATTTATCCAATGCTGTTACCTTCTTTGGTACAGAAAACAGCCGGTTTTTTTTCCATGAAAATGGCTTAGATATGAAAGGATTAACGGAAGCATTACGGGAATGTGAGGAGCGGAAGGAACCTGTTATGTTACTGGGGGCTACCTTTGCTTATGTTCATTTACTCGATTATTTAAAAGAAGCGAATCTTCAGTTTAAGCTGGGAAGCGGCAGCCTTATTTTTGATACCGGCGGCTTTAAAGGTCAATCGCGTGAAGTGGAAATGGAAAAATTATATGAAGATTTTGCGGAATTTTTTCAGGTTGGAAGAACCAAGTGCATCAATATGTACGGGATGACGGAGTTATGCTCGCAAATGTATGATCAAACCATTCTTTCATCCTATTTGGACGGAGAGGTTATTTTTGATAAAGCTGGCCCTGCCTGGGTTAAAACGCTTGTACTTGATACGAATACACTAGAACCGGTCAAAGATGGAGATGTTGGGGTCATTGCTCACTATGATCTGGCGAACTGGAATTCATCTCTAGCTATTTTAACAGAAGATATTGGATACAAAACAAAAAACGGGTTTGTTTTACTAGGAAGAGTAAAAGGATCGGAAGCAAGAGGATGCTCGATTGCAGTCGACCAGTTAATCCAAGCGAACAAATGAGGGGGAACGGCATCTTGGACATAGAAGAGATTCCTGCTTATTGGCTGCCAAAAGAGGTACAATTAACCTCTTTTCGCGAAGAAACCATTGCGACAGCAGACAGATCATTTCTATTAAAATATCCACTTTTAACAAGTGAACAAATCCAAATGATCGGGAGTACCGTGCAAAAGAACCGGGACCACTATTTAGCGAAGCTGGGAACAAATGAAATTATTGAAAAAATTGATCAGGCAGTCTCCAAATGGCTCGTTCCAGAATACCCGCTGCGAAAGTTAGCAGAGGCGCTTATTCCAATAGTTACTGGCTATGATGCGGAAATGGTCCGACTTGAATTAAAAAGGTATATCCGGACGTTTCGGAAGAAGGAATTATTACGCTTTCTTGATGAAGAGTTTGACCAGCCTGCCATGCTGGATGAGTTTCGTCCTCGAAAATCAGGAGGATTCACGCGGGCATATGGACCAAAGTCGATTTTTCATGTTTTTTCAGGGAATGTTCCAGGTGTCCAAATTTGGAGTTTACTTATGGGGCTTATTCTGAAATCTGCCAATCTTGGCAAGACTTCAACCTCTGAGCCTCTGTTTCCAGTCTTGTTTGCAAGATCACTGGCAGAGGTAGATGAAAAACTTGCAGAGGCGATTGCAATTTTACCTTGGAAAGGCGGGACGAGCGAGCTTGAGGAAGCAGCGATCGATTTTGCAGAATCGGTTATCGTCTATGGGTCTAATAAAGCCGTCGATGGGATTCAAAAAATGGTTCCGCCTTCGAAAACGTTTTTAACATACGGTCATAAAATTAGTTTGGCGGTAATTGGGAAGGAAGCACTAACGCCAGATCATTATTATGAAACAATTTTTAAATTGGCTGAAGATATGTCCATTTATGACCAACAAAGCTGTATGTCGCCACAATCCGTTCTTGTTGAAACAGGAGGAGCCATCAGTCCGAAGCAATTGGCACAAATGCTTGCAGCAGAACTTGAACGGTACAATAAAAAAAGACCAAGAGCAAAGCTTTCAGATGAAGAGGCCATGTCCATTCATCGGCTTAGGCACCAGTATGAACTTCAGGCAGTTAGCGATCAGAAAGTTTCTGTCTATGCCAGCCAGCATAACACAGCCTGGACGGTTTTTTACCATAATGAACCAGACTTTGCTGGATCTGCGTTAAATCGGACCATCCATGTGTTTTCATCTGAAGAATTGGAAGAGGATCTTCAAAAAATGCAGCCATTAGAGCAGTACTTACAATCATGCGGCATCGCAGTTTCACCAGTTCGGCTTTTTAGGATGGCAGAAATGCTCGGGAATTTAGGTGTCAATCGAATTTGTTCAATTGGTGAAATGAATCGCGCCAAGCCGGGCTGGCATCATGATGGCAGATTTAACTTACTTAATTTGGTCCGGATGGTGGATATTGAGCGGAATGTGGAAGAAGACATTGAACAGTATGATCCGGATGTGGAGTAGAAAGAAGGCTGACTATGAATTTACAAGATAAAATTGTCTTAGTAACAGGTGCGAGCAGGGGGATTGGGGCTGCAATTGCGAAAAAATTTTCTGCTGAGGGTGCTTTTGTGGTCGTAAATTATTTAAAAAATCAATCCCTTGCAGAGGCTGTGGTCACTGAAATTGAATCACTTGGGGGGCAAGGAGCTGCCATCCAGGCAGATGTTCGGAATGCCGACCAAGTAAATGAGATGATGGGACAAATCATTGATGAATTTGGCGGTATTGATGTAGTGGTCAATAATGCCTTAAGCCACTATACGTTTAATCCGAAAACACGGAAAACAGCATGGGAAATGGAATGGGAAGACTATGAGGAACAGCTTCAGGGGAATGTCCACGGCGCCTATAACATTTGCAAGGCGGCGCTGCCCTATATGAGAGACCGTTGTTCAGGAAGAATCATTAACATTGTCAGTAATTTAATGGATTTTCCCGTGATTCCCTATCATGACTATTCAACAGCGAAAGCGGCCCTGCTTGGCTTTACCCGGAATCTTGCAAAAGAGTTAGGCGCATTTGGGATTACCGTCAACGCGGTTTCACCGGGCCTTACCTATCCAACCGACTCCAGCTATGAAACGAAGGAGGACGTAAGAAATTCGATCATCCAGTTAACCCCGATGTGCCGTTTGGCTATGCCTGAGGATATTGCCGGTGCTGTATTATTCCTCGCCTCTGATTGGGCATCGTTTATTACTGGGCAATGCATCAATGTTGACGGTGGATTGGTGATGAAATAACATCAGGCAACAAATAAAAAACTCCTTCATTTTAGGAAAGGAGTTTTTTACTGTTGTATAGCCAGTTGGCTGCTATTTTAAGCCAACTCTTGGAAAGTATTTTGCTCTTTAATAGTGTATAAATCAAGTGTAAAAGCTTATTAACACAAGCAACTATCGCTACTCTATAAGGTTTACCTTCATCGCATTTTTTATCGTAAAACTCTCTTAATTATTTGTTTCGAGGTATAACGGTATCGCTCGTCTTTTGTTTACGGGCATCTCGAATTCCACAGTACACAGCCATATATAACGCTTGCCTTAACCTTCTAGATCCTCTTTTCGTTATGCGATTGTTGGTCGCTGTAAACCTTCCAGAAGAGTAAACACTAGGATCTATTCCTGCAAAGGCAACTAACTTTTTAGGATGATTGAACCGATCTATTTCTCCAATTTCGGAAATGATTGTTGCCGCAATCTTTTCTCCGATACCAGGGATAGACTGATAATCTTATATTCTTCAATTTCTTTAGCGAGGGCATCTATTTCAGTTTCTAGTTGTGATAAGATGCTCTTAATATTGAAGAATAATGGTAATAAACATTTTTAGGTTAAAAATATGACTTTCATACAAATTGTTAATGAAGTGGTTATTATCTAGGGAGGTAAAAACGATGAGAGAACTTATAGGGAAATGTAAATGCTGTCAAAAGGAAGTTTACTGTATGGACGGGTTTTTTAACGGGGTTGTTCTAGAAAATGGGGAGATTGTTTGTTTTTCCTGCGAGGATGAGAAGGAATTAACTAGCTTGTAAACTTAAAAAATAAGTAATTCTGCAAAAAGGCTAAGTATATTTCCATCTCTTTGTTCCTAAAAATTGGCTTAAAGTATGTTTTGAGCTTTTAGTAGGTAGGACCCCTTAAAGAAAAGATATTTTATTCAACAAAAGGGCGCATTTCCTAAATAGGAGATGCGCTTTTATAAATGTTTAGGCCCAAATTGTGGAATATGTAAAATAATTATTTTATTGATCAACGGTGTGATCTTATTGGTCACTTATCTGCTAATGTTTACTTCAATATAGGGATTTTGTTTGAGGTGCACGAACTTTTGGAGTTTAAGCTTTCAACATAACAAGAATTTTGTTGAAAGCTTAATAATCTGGAAAAAGAGTCAGATCTATATATGCATAATGTTCCGGTAAGACCGTCACGGAAGGAAACTGTCTCACTAATGCTAATCCAGAATTAACCAAAGAATTGCATCCAACTAAAAATGGAGACTTCACACCTAAAGAAGTAACTAATGGGTCCGACAAAAAAGTACGTTTGTGTTTTTCTATAGTTAACATAATATATATTAGGTTTGAAGGAAAATAGATTTATTGTTTAGTTCCTATAATTATTGGGTGGTTCCTTTAAGTTATTTGGTGCATCCCACATAGTTAGGTTCTATTTCTAAAGAAACTATAACTGATAATAATTATGTCCCATTGGGTTCACTTCATCATGGACTGGGTTTGTTGTTTTATCGAATATCAATATGTCTTTCTTCTCCTCATCGATTTTTATCTAAAAGTGAAGGTAGAATCATTCTAATAATTGCCTTTAGGATACTAAGAAACCTTGTTGAAACAAAAGAGCCAGACTACTTACTCAATTCCAAGAAAGTAAGTGAACTAAAAATATCTTCTTTCCCCGAATTGATGGTATTTCCGGTAAAAGCTATAGTCGCTTTTAGACATGATTATCCCTATGTCAAACTGCAATTGTCATATATCTCTGCTCCTTATAAACGAGCATAGGAGTGACCAGCCCCTTTTGAGGAAACTACTCGATTGTACAAGAGAAAATAAAAGGCCGATACATTTTACTTAGGTATCGGTCTAATTTTCATTATTTACAAAATAGCTTTTTCTATTTTAGATTAATACTTAACTACAAATTAAAATTTTTAATTTTATTTAATTATAATTTATCTGTAGAATCAAAAATAGAAATGATTCAATATTCCAAAGACCAACTTTCGGGTTTAGTCTTTTACAGTTAAAACAAAACAGGAGGTTGAACTATGGACTTAAAGTTATCTGGGAAAAAAGCACTTATTGTTGGAGGAAGCCGGGGGATTGGTAAAGCTACTGCCCGTCAATTAGCTCTGGAAGGTGTAGATTGTACGATTTGTTCAAGAAACGAATCCTCATTAAAAATGGCTGCAGAGGAATTAGCTCAAGAAACAAACAGAAATATCTATCCAATTGTCGCAGATACCACTGATCCCGATTCTATTCTAAATTTAGTTAAAAAATCAGCAGCAGCGATGGGAAGCATTGATATTTTAATCAACAGTGGAGCCCGTGTTGGCGGTTTTGAGCCAGAGGATTTTAATAGTATTAAAGATGAACTTATTTTGAAAGATTTTGAAGAAAAATATATGGGCTATTTTCGTTGTATCCGAGCTGTAGCTCCTTATATGATAGAAAATAATTGGGGACGTATTATAAGTATAAGTGGCCTGGCTGCCAGAATTGGTGGCAATTATTTTAGTTCCGGTCCGCGTAATGCATCTGTTGTCCATTTAACGAAATCCGCATCAATGGAATTAGGAAAGCACGGAATTAACGTCAATGCTGTCTATCCAGGGATTGTTGATACGGAAATGTTTAGAAACCGAGTCACTAACGAAGAGGCTGTGCGTCAAATGGCATCACTCAATGCACTCGGCCGCTTGATTACAGTGGAAGAAATTGCTAATGTCATTACCTTCCTAGCTTCACCTTTGGCGGCATCGATTACTGGCGATGTCATTTCGGTAACCGGCGGAATTGGAGATACCGTTTTTTACTAAAAAGCTAGGATTGATATTGTAACGGTATCATAGATTACCAATAATAGAGTATTAAAGTAAACGTAATGTAACTCCAAAATATACAATACTGCGGTTTTATGGACTTATCTCGGACTTACCCCTATCTGTTTCATCCTCAAGGGAAGGATTACCCAAAAACTTGAAAGGAAATTCTTGTCGAAACTGACTTATAGAGGAAAGCAGTGAAAAAAGCGAACTCGTAAGAAAAGTGTAGATGAGGCCCTTTTTAGTTTTTGATAGAACAGAAAAAAATTTGTCGTTCAGGAGAAGAATCGACAAATTTTTTTACTATTGTTGTTTAAAATTATATATATCAGTTAGAGAAATAGTGAAATAACAATATTAGGGGGATTACTATGTTTAAAATTATTCAAACGAATCAGTATGATGGCTATTATAGTATTGTGTTTTCATATAGAGATGAGTGTTTCTTGGCTGCTGGGGAGTATGAGAATGATCGAATCCAGTTACATATTCTCGATTCTATTGATCCAAAAGATATAAAAGAAAATATGCTTAAAACTGATTATATTTGTTATTATTCGTTATTTTACGATGTAGAAGGCCATGAGGTGCTTCAATATATAGAAGAAGTATTATTGACAGGAATCCGATTGAATCAAGAACTTGTAAGTTAATAAAATTATGCAATTCGAACTCTTCGCTTTCTATCAGGCTGTCGAGAACTCCTCGACAGCTATTGTTTTTTTCCTATTTCTTCATCTAATCACCGATTCACTCTCTATTCAAAGATGTAGTTTCCATAGGAAAACTGACATAATCAATGTTGAAGTAAATATTTATCCATTTCACCAATATTAGTGTGATGCTTGTCTTTCATTTCTTTTAAGAATTCTTTTGTCTCAGGTTGTGTACCGTAAGCAATTGCTTCGTCAATTTTACGAGCGACCCACGCTTGACCTTTGTTGAGGAGGACCAGCTTTTCCTTTAGTGTTTCTAGTGCGATTATTTTATCAACAAATGCACCTACTTGCATACTTGGTTCGCCACCTTCTCGCAAAATTGCCTTATGAAGACCGGCACAACTCCAAGCCTCATCTTTTTTTACCTGTTTATACTGAGCATCCAATTCCTTTGATGGATGATGGTTTAGTAGATGATTCGCCGTCTCCACGCCAGCGCGTTCTGCCTCAAGTAATGCATTCAAAAGATTAATTAATCGTTGCTTTTCACTCATTTTCTTTTTCCCCCGTATCATACTAATTTTTTTGATCAACCATTTATATAAATAGTATCTATCAATTCATTTTCACTAGTAAACACATTTAGAATAAGGTTCTCTCTTTTAAAAACAAAAGCCTGTCCATAATGCTGGATAGCTTTCTAAGATAATCTATTTACAAAATAAAAAGGACCTACCTCTATAAGTCCTGTTCCCCTTGGTACCAGCTCCACCTACGCTATATACCTTTGACAGCCACGCTTGCCATCCAACCTAATTACTATCATAACAGAAAATATTTACATCTTGTTGGTTAGTCCTTCGTCAAATCCTGCTATTCACATGTCGAAACATGTACGCAACAAAATAAAAAGGAACACACTGCCCATAAGGCATCTTATGTAAAGGAACAAGCGAGATCTGGATGAGATTTCGTTTTTTGTTTATATGGCCCAGTTCCAGCGTTGCTGCAACGAGGGGCAAAGTAAGCAATAGAATAGTGAAACTACAAGTAACTTTAGATGTATCACAAAGGATTTTAACTAAGTATTGTTACAAAATAATTATGTGACTGTATTTTGATACACCGTATCTGGCGTAAATGGTGGTAAATATAGTGCGAGTTGGCACTGTACCTAAACAGACCGTGTTACTGTAAAATCAGCAACTTTCCATATAAATTATGCCTGATTGATTATTATAACGAGGCATTCCCAAAAGATCTGAAATCAATTTGAATAACGGTTAATTAATAAATTTTATAGTAGAAATATTTAATAAATCAATTCGTTAAGTAGGGTATTTCAAATAATAACAGCGTTACGAAAGACCCTTTAATTAAAAGGGTTTTTATGTTTCTGTATTAATGACACCGACTGGTCTCGAACCAGCGACCTCCACTCTGTCAAAATAGCTTCATGCTATAACGCTAGTTTATGACATTGGAAGAAAGTACGATTTATCAAGGTTTTCAGAATATTTCAGTTTCCTATTTTTACTCTAAATAACGCTATTTAATGATAGCGTGTGGTCAAATATGTGGTCAAATGTAGGCAAAGTCATTTTTGTTTTTTCATAGAAAATAAGCCGTGTTTATATTGAGTTTAAGCACCCTATAGTATAAGATACATTACTTAACAATCTCTGATTTAAAATGTTGTATAATAGAATTTAGCAATGAAAGAAATTACAAAGGATGTGAAAAGAATATTATGCAATTTACGGAAAAGGATTTTATCGAATCTTACCCGATTTATATGAGTTTATGCAGTTATGTTTTTGAAAAACACCTTAATGTTTTGCATGAAAGAGTTGATACACTATACCATTATACCAATCTAGAAGGTCTCTTAGGAATTATTGAAACCCCGGGATTTTGGGCAACTCATATACAATACATGAACGACTCCAAGGAATATCTACATGGTTTATCATTATGTAATGACATCATAAAAGAAATTACAAATCAAGTTTCTTCTAATAATAAAAAGGTTCAATTTTTAGAAAAGGTTTATGAGAAATTAAATACTGTTGATTCAGAGGATTTCGTTGTATCTTTTTGCCCTGATGGTGATTTATTGAGTCAATGGAGAGGTTATAGCAGAGGACAATACGGTGTTTCCATTGGATTTAATGTCAGAGAACTGGGGGAATTTAGAACCCCAAGAGATAACGAATATTTCTATCCTAGACAAGTCATTTATGACCTAGAAATTCAGAGGACAGTCATAATTGAGATGTTACAAATGTCTTTACTACATATTGATTCTGATTCTGTACCATTGGATTTAGAATTTATCCCAGCAGAAGTTGCCAGAGCATTAAAATATTATATTCCTTTGTTTAAAGATTCTTCTTTTTCAGAAGAAAGAGAGTATAGATTATTTACTACAAACTTTGCCCAGTCAAATGGAGGACATAATTTAGCATTTAGGGCAAGAGGTAATGTCATCCTGCCTTATGTAAAGTTAGAGCTTGAAAACTCCCATAGAAATGAAGAAGTAAACCTACCTATTAAGAACATTATAGTGGGTCCTTCAGATTCTACACAATTTACAATAGACAGCATTAAATATTACTTAAAAGAAAAGAAATATAAAAATTACAATGACGTAGTCCCATCAAAAATTCCTTATAGATAAAAAACACGCACTCTTGCGTGTTATCTTTTATTTTTCTTAATACCGGACTACCTCAATCACACAGTTATGTGGAGTATCAAAGGGTAGACAGACTTTTACCAAGGGAGTTTCGGGAACACCTGTTTTTTCATCATAAAAGACTTATCCAAATCAATCAGTCAAGCCTAGGAAAATCTATCTGACGCACCCTCGTATGTGAAGAGATTCGCCAAAATTCCTCCAAAGAATTTGAAGTTCGTTCCAATCGACAACAAATATATTTTGAGATAACCTTAGAAAAGCCCCGATTTAATTATTCCCTTCCGTAATTCAATTCTGAATACTTGCTTGACAATGATTTATCAATTATAGGTACACCTTTACTTGTGGTTTGCGTGACTAACAAACTTGAATATTCAAATAAATATTTCAATATTTTCATGGAAATGAAATCAATCCTAAAGAGTTTATTCTGTATGTTTACATTTCTAATCTTTCTAATTAAATCAAGTTCATCCAAATCTTGAATTAGTGGGTAGATATCTAAAAGTAGAAATTCACCTTTTTCTTCAAACAATGGTATAAAGCTAAAAATATTATCACTTCTTTTTTGTGGAAAATTCGAATTTTGATAATGTTCGGCTTCATAAATAGTATGTGCTGCCTCATGCTGTTGCCATTTAGCTCTAGGGGCAATAAATTCTTTATACAAGCTATCAGATTCTTTATATGGGTAATTATCTCTAAAATTTCTTGAAGGTTGGAATCCATCTGATTGACCTAACCAAGCATATTTTTGTTTTACTACGAAAACAGTGTCAACTAAGAGAGCAATTCTTCTTTGGGAAAAAGTACAAAATATGAAAATTGATTGTTTTGCTGTATCTTGTGGTGTGTTTGCATTTCTACAATAACCATAAAACCAAGGTTGGTGGAATACGTAAGGATCAATGTTCGGTGGGGGAGGATCAGTTGGAATAATTACAGTTTCTTCAATTTCTTCATTTACCCACTCACCATCTACTTTTCTGATTATTTTACATCTTTCTCGAACAAACTTTCTTTCTGTATGAAGTAGTAAATAATCATATTTCGGCATAATCTCCCCCTTTCATGAGACTTTTTATATAAAACGAATTCAACTGTATTGTAACAAAATGTAAAAATGACAAACCATATCAATTTCGTAATTCAATGTTAATATTAAGGAATCCTGCTTATTTAGCACAAAAAGAAAATGAGCTACCACAGCACCTCATTCAAGCACCCGTTAGTACAATAAGCATAACTTCACAAATTTACATAATAATGCACTTTTTTTAAGCATAATAACAAACAAACGAAAATTAAATGCTAGAAACAGGCAAAGCCCACAATCTAATGACTATAGATGTCTAACGTTACACCTACACGGCTATGGCAAAGACGTTCAGATACGATTTTTGGATTTTCGCTGAGAGAGAGAAGAATAGTAGCATGAGTATGGCGTAGATCATGAAAACGGATCCTTGGAACACCAGTTTGTTTAATCATAGAATAAAAATTTCGCAGCAGATTTCTTGGATGAATGGGCTTTCCATCCTCAGTGCTCACTACAAGATCAAGGTCATTATATCCAGGACCCAAGCGTAGTTTATTTTGATTTTGCTTGAGTTACTATTACGTTTTCAGAAATGGTAACAGATCGTTTGGACCCTTTTGTTTTTGGTTCTTGAAAGACTAATTCTTTGCCAATGCTATTTAAGGTTTGCCTAATACTTATTCTCCCTTGTTCTAAAGCACAGTCTCTCCAACGAAGTCCAAGAATTTCTCCTCTTCGCATACCTGTATAAATAGCTAATACATATGCAATATGTAGATGTTTTCCTTCAGTATATTCTAAGAAGTGGGTAGCTTAAATGCTTTCCTAAGGACACTATGCATCGTTCTATCATAGTCAGCACTTAAATTTTCTTTTTTTATTAGATCATTATAAAATTTTTGAACGATAGCAGGAGTTAATTCATTCATTTTATAGGTTCCAAGCATAGGTATGATACGTCTGATTATAAGTTCTTTTCTATTTTGAAATGTTGATGCACGTAAAGAATGGCTTGCAATAAGTTCAAGCCATTCATGAAGAAATTCAGATACGGTTTTATTAACGGGTTCTATATAATTCCCTTTGTTAACTTGATTAATTAGTTCATTACAAGCCTTTTCTGCTTCTTTTTTGGTTTTAAATCCAGTTAATGTTTTTTGCATCCGCTTTTTTGTAACTGGATCCCGTCCCAAATCAACTGTAAATGACTCATAAGGCAGCACAATTTCAACTTGGCTATAAAGGATATATTCAGTTAGCTTTACGAAGCGGTCAGTATAAGGGAATTAATGTGATAGCAATACGTGAAGGTGAGCTGATTAAGTGGAATCGCCTCACTGAAGAAATAGAACTTGATCTTGAAGCAGCAACTAATGAAAAGGTTATTGGCTATTGTGGTTATTTTAAGCTTATCAATGGTTTTGAAAAGACCGTCTACTGAACGAAAGATGAGATAGAGGCACACCGTATTAAATTCAATAAAGCGAAACATAAAAAGAGCTTAAATAATGTTTGGAGATCTGATTATGACGCTATGGCCATGAAAACGGTCATGCGGAACATGTTAGGTAAGTGGGGAATATTATCCATCGAAATGCAAAAAGCGGTTATAGAGGACGAGCAGGAACGTGAAATCAAGGATATTACGGATGAAACTATTCAATTTGAAGATGATTCCGACATTATCGACATATCAGACGGCTTTGAGTCAAATGAGAGCAAACAAGATGATTCGAAAGATGATTTCAACCAAGGATCTCTCCTTTAATGTAAATGGAATATACAGTTCCTATTCCATATTGTTATAAATGGTTGGCTGCTGGGAACAAAGAACTCTATATACGCTACATAAGGGGATACGTTGCCAGCAATCATCCTGATCTAAAGCCAATTCGTATTCAAGATATGGTTGCTATTTGTAAAAAGAGGTAGGTGATACGATGCCCGACAGTTACCCATTTAACACATATTCTGGATTACTTACACCAGATCACTATAAAAAGATAGGGAATGCTATATGGTTGTTCCTTTGGTGCATAAGCTCCACTACAGCAGAAAAAGAGAAGGATGGTGTTGTGTGGGGCATCGTAAAAGGAAATCAACCACAAAAATATTCCGAACTTGCTCTAATATTTGGAATCACCGAAAGAACGTTAAGCACATGGGCAAAAATTTTAGAGACCAATGAATATATCAGAATTACACGAGCTCCATATGGATTAATTTTTTCAGTGAAAAATTCTAAAAGAGGTTTTTTGAAGAGATCGGAAGAAAACTTCCACTCTCTCAAATCAGATAGGAAAGAAACTTCCGATCACATTAAGAGAACAGAAGAAATTTTCCGCTCTAGACCGGAAGAAAACTTCCGATCTAATAAGGATATTATAAGTACTACTAATAATTTAGATCCTGTTGATGAAATTGCAAATCGGTATACTGATTTACAAACCATACAAGAAGGGCATCAAACTTTTCCTAGCGCAAAAGCTTATCAAGCAATCGCCCAGATAGTCGCTCAGGGAGTGCCGTCATCCCGAACTATCGAATTGCTTGAACAGCGTTTTAAGGAGTTGGAGGAACACAGCCCAGGAAAGAAAATAAAAGCATTTAGCTATTTCGTAGACTACATTCTCGAACATCATGAAAGGTTACAGGCTAGAGAACAAGCTAAAGAGAATGCTAAAAAGCTAGCGAAGAGGAGGTTGCCTGAGCATGACAACAAAAACAATCAGCGAAGCAATAGCAAGAATCCGCCAAAAGATGACTCCATCACAGGTGGACAAGTCGGGCGACTCCGTAGAAAAAAAGTATGAGTGCCTGAAATGTAAGGATAAAGGATTTTTATTCTTTCGGGTCCACAAAGATGTTGAATGGGTTGAGGATGATGATTATAAAACGCTTGTCCCAAAAGAAATGGTTTCAGAAGAGGACTTCTTGTCCGGCAAGGTATGTAAGCCCGAAGATGCTTGGGAATGGCGAAGCACCTATTCACGAGTTTGTATATGTGCCGAGAAAAAGAGGATTGAACGGATGCTGAAATCAAGTGAGATCACTGATGAGTTTAAGAAACTTGATTTTAAAAATTTCGCTACGAAAGGTAAGCCGTTAGTTATCAAAGATACTTATGAATGTGCTCTTGAGTATTTTCAAGAATTTGAGCATGTACGTCACGAACGAAGAAATAGTATTGCTTTATTCGGCCAGCCTGGATCCGGAAAGACACATTTACTCACGGCTGTATCCAATCACTTAATAAATGATCAAAAGGTACCCGTACTTTATTTTCCATATGTGGAAGGCTTCAATGATCTGAAAGATGATTTTGATTTGCTAAAGGCAAAAATGAATCGTATGAAAAAGGTTGATGTATTGTTTATCGATGACTTGTCAAGCCTGTTGGTCGTGATAGAAAACCAAGAGCAACCGATTGGCAGATTGAACAAATGTATGCGGTTATCAACTATCGATATTTAAACTATTTACCAATTCTCGTTTCATCTGAACTTACACCTGATGAACTGGCAGACGTTGACGAGGCATTAGGAACACTGATCTATCAAATGTGCCAAGACTTTATTGTGGTGATTAAAGGAAATCGTAAACTACTAAATCATTGATTGGAAGGATTAGAGGATGTGTAAACAATGTGATGACAATGGACGTGTTTATAAGGAATTGTTCCCAGGGGTGCTTACATTCGAGGCTTGTACTTGCGAAGTAGCTGAGCAAAACATGCGCAATTTTAAAAAGCGTATGAAAGCGTGGAGAAATCAAATCAATGCTGCTAATGCGAAATTTAGCTAGAAAGCAGTTTGAAGCAAATAATCATTTTGTAGGAAAGTGAGGTATTGACCATCATGGGTGATAGAATTTGTCCTAATTGTGGAGAAGAAGATTTAGTTGTAAAAGGTTTAGAAATGTGGAAATGTCTCAGTTGCGGAGAGGAATACGAAGGTGAATATCTAGACTTAGACATAGAAATAGAAGATTAAACCCAAAATCCATTCGATAAAGAAAACACAATTACTGGCCTGTTAACAAAAACGGCGGGTACATTAGTACTCGCCGAATAAGCTGAGTGAAGGTTAAATCATTCTAAAATAGCGGAAGGTTTCTTTAATATCATTTTGTTTTTCTGGAGGACATGGGTAGGCCCTTGAATCAGGAGAAATTCTGTTTGTTGACATTCTAAGCTTAAGTCCACACACTTCTTTCATGTGCGCAATCCAACATGTTTTAGGTGAATACCCATATTTTTGTTTAATGTATTCTTGAATTTGTTTATATGTAGCCATATGTTCGCACTCCAATCCCTTAATGACTATTTAGGGAAATTGTACAGTTTTTTCTATATTTTCGATATGAATTTATCAATAAAAACTTGATTTAATAAAAAAGCCAGGATTCCTCCCGGCAACAATCGATGAAATAATTATACCATACCTGGGAGGATCCTTATGAGATTAGAAAATATAGAAATAAATCCCTCTACTATGAAATTAGAAATTGATATAATGAGATATAATAATAGCTTTGCAATTGTAGTATGCGACGGTAAGGCGAAGATAACTTGTTTGCCGGAACATGGTGAAACAAAGATTGTGACACATCAGGGGAAGGTGAAGAGGGTTAAATTTGATGAGGGGGAAGAATTTTGAAAGAGAGCAGTCGAATTCGATCAAGTCATGGTGCTATAGGGGAATATCTAGTATTAGCGGAACTTCTAAAAAGAGATTTCATGGCTTTTTTAGCTCAAGGAGATACTCAAGTTGATTGGGACATTATATTGTTTAATACTAATAATAGTGTAAAAAAAGTACAAGTGAAGGCTATTAATATTACTATTAATAATAGTGCTGTTAATATAAATCCGGAATCAATAAAAAATATTGATTACTTAGTAATAGTTTTATTAAATATTCCATCAGAGGAAGAATTTGATGAAAATAAAGCAAGTGAATTTTTTATAATTCCGTCGGAAAATATAAATGAATTATTTGGAAAAACTGATGAAAATAGAAAGGATAACAAACGTACTATAACAATAAAAATAGATAAATCAAATATTAAGGATTATAGAAGTAAGTGGTCTCTAATTAAAAAGAAGTAGTTCTACCAGCCATCTGGAGGACACTGAATGACGCATGTAGCGTTGTTCGGTGTCTTTTTTATTTGACAAAAATGAGGTGATGAAATGAATCCAAATTTAATAGAACAGCTAAAGGAGTGGAGACAGAAGCATCCGATTCCTCAAGTTAAGAGGACCCGAACAAAACCAAAAAAGAAGAAAAAGGAACTCTCTCAACGAGACTTGCTGGATTTAATGGATGTGAACCGACCAACTTATAAGCGTCACAAAGGTGCATTTCGTCAAAAATAGAGGAGGGAGCTTATGCAGGATTTAATTCAACAATATAGACAAGCTCTACACCAAGTAAATCAAGCAAAAGAAACAGCTACTGAGGCAGATAAAAAAGTATTTTCGATTATGGCTAGTGATTTGCAATATGCTTTGGAATGGATGAAAACGGCTTGGCGTCCAGGTAATCGAAGGGGGATTGAACGCCGAGCTGCATATCAGCGTAGTATACCTGCAGATCCGCAGCTTTTACAAGTACTCATTTCAGTTATAGAACAAGAAGATAGGGATATAGGAGATTGGAATCGATTTTTGATTGAAGATGCAATGAGTACTTTAACGGAACTGGAAAAGAAAGTTTATATAATGTCGAGGGTGGGGAATCTGTCGTATAAAGAAGTTGCGAAATGTCTAAGAATCTCAAAGAGTGCTGTACAGATTATGATCGTTCGAGCGCAAAAGAAAATAGCAAAGCAAGTAAAGGAAAGCCTCTTCTGCCAATTTAGTCAATGATATGACGATTATGTTCAATACAAGTTTTTTATTACCGTTTAGAAAAACATAAATAAATTTGTCTATTATTAGTTAAAAATATTGTATATTTTTAATATTAGAAAGAACAAACAAATTTAGTTTTTCTAGAAATATAGCAAAAGGAGATGGTTTACTTGAAAAAAAACTACAGCTATAAAATTCGTTATCTTACATTTGGAATACTCATTGTTATTTTGATTTTATTGATTGTTGCTCATAATAATTTAAGATTGGGTGACATTGATTTATTAGCATTTGTTGGCGCAATCATTGGCGGTCTCATTACATTATTTGGTGTCCAATATTCAATTCAAGCATCTTTTGAAGCGTTAGAGTTATCCTTAAAAAAACAAGAGGATGACAAGTTCTTAGAAAGAATTGAAGTAAAATTAAATAGACTATACAAAGTTAAAGACATAATATTTACAGCAGATCGGATGCTTTCGAATAAAAAATTTGGATGGAACAAAAATTATGAAAAAGCAGAAGTGGAAGAAATAAATAGGGGATTAATTACATATTTTCTACCTCAATTAAACATTTTATTAGAAATTTCATCATCTGTAGATTATGAATTTTTTAATGAAATAAAAAAATTTGTAGATGATACTAGATCTTATTTTTTTGATTTCTCTGAAGAGGATTTTTTTAAAATTACAAATTCTATTGATCAATTAACTAAGAAAATTGAGGATCATGAATCAAGAATTTGTAATATATATGAGGAGATTTCAAAGAAAACTAGATAGATTATATTTAACTTAGCTTATTAAGGGGAAGAGGGTCATTGATTGAAGATTCAATGAGGTATCAGAACTGGAGAAAGAAGTCTATATCATTTAGAAAATTTGTTGTATACAGAGATTGCTAGAAGTTTACATATCTCAAAGAGTGCAATACAGATTATGATAAAGAGAGCGGAAAAGAAAATTGAGAAACAAGTCAAGGAGAGTATATTTTGTAGCAAAATTAAGGTAAAGGTACAATAATATATTAATTTTGGGCATAAGAGTTGGAAGTAAATTTAAACAAGATTTTTTAGATCCTTCTATTAATTGATTCTCTATGTTTTATGATCATAAAAAAATTCAGGCATTAAACCTGTATTAATCAAAACTAAAATTATTGGTTTGTAACGCAATTAGAGCTTCTTGTTGGTTAGGAAATGATTCTTTAGAAATTTTACCTGGACTAGGTACACCACAAGTAATTCTCCAATCACCAGGCGATATTTCTTCAACAACATATAAGTGAGACATAATTTCAACCCCCTTAGTAATTATTGTATTCAAACTAGAAATAAATAAATCATTATATCTGTGAAGGCCTTTCAACTGTTGGAAGGATTTTTCTTTCATATTTGCTGTCATATAAGTGTAAGTATTTATTGTAATGTTAATGTATTTGTAGTTTAATTCAATACTTAACTATTTAAAATAAATCGGATAAAATAAGTGCTTATATAAATAAGTTGGGTATTTTAATGCCATTTTTTCTTTTTGGACAGATAATTTTCTTTCATTATTAAATCATATAAAAACTTGTCATATAGTTCTGATTCCTTTAATGCATCTGAGAAGGAAATACCGTAAGTTAGCATTCTATCCCTTACAACATGTAGAAATTCTTCAAAGTGGATACTCATAGGATTAGCTTTAAGTTCTCTTATAGTACAATTAGCAACTAATGCAGATTCCTGTTTATTAGTAAAGCTCCTCACTATATCATAATTGCCTTCAGTTGAACGGCTTTTACCTACTAAACTCCCAGATCTCTTATTCCAAGGTGGTAGACTTCCATTCTTTATTCTATATGCTTCTATTAATATTCCCTCAACAATCTTTAAATCCCTCTTGAAATGTTCATTTGCGAAATCTGATAATTCTACTTCTTCATCATAAATTTTATGTACGTTTTTCTTGATAACAGGTTGGCTTATTGGTGACATTGTAAGTATCGAATAACCCAATTTTTCTTTTTGATTAAAGTAACTTTTAATATTCACAAACTTGCAACTTTCCTTTTTCATAGGTAAAATCCCATTATGTTGTTTAAATCTTTCGCCTAAATCCACGGCTAATCCAATATATAAAACTTCTTTTGTTTCATAATCCCAAAAACAATAAACACCAGAGGATGCCCACCCATAGCCATCATTTGGATTACATACATGGTCTAATGCATTAACAATATCTTTAGTGTCTTTCATTTTATATGCATCTTGTATAACAGTTCCAAACATAGTTTTAGCTACAACATTGGTGTTCAATCTAATTTGATTGATAAAGTCCATATCCAACATTTATCCCCTTTTTATATTAGTAATAATTTCCAAATAGTATTTCTATAATATCTCATAATTAAAGTTTTTACAAACACACTACGATGTAAAAAGGGGGAACAATATTATGATAATGACCATACAAATTATTATATCTACAGCAAAGACAGTAATTTTACAACGTGGCAGCTTCCATTAAGAGATAGGGAGTCACAGAATACTATTTTTGATAGGTTGGGTAAAATCCTCATCGGGGGCATTATCAAATAGGATTGAGATATATCATAACAGGTTAAATACAAAAGGATCTCATATAATTAAATATGAAGAACTATTTTTAGAAGATGGGGAAACACCTAAATGGATTGAACATCCAACTCTTGGTCCCAAAGTGGATTTTGTTGCAATTCCCTTAACAGATTTAGATAAGGCACAGGTATATCCTTATTATTTAGATATTGGTGAGGATATAATAGTTGGAGTTACAGATACAGTAGGTGTAGTTGGATTCCTATTTGGCATTCAGGTTGGAAGCAATGCAGCCATTTGGGCAACGGGAACTGTAGCATCTGAACCTGATATTAATTATAAGGATTTACCATTATTTTTAATTGATTGTAGAAGTAGACAAGGACAGTCAGGTTCTCCAGTTATTGCATATCGTTCAAATGGTGATGTAAAATTAGGAACTGATCTTGCAATCTTTGGTGGACCTGTTAAAAAATTTTTAGGTATCTATAGTGGAAGGATTAATAAGGAATCGGATTTAGGTTTGGTTTGGAAAGCTTTAGCAATATAAGAATTAATAGATAGTATTTGAACCAAAGATAAAGTAAGTGTTTGAGTACTGCTTTTTAAAACTAACTGAGCATGATACTGTAATAACGAAGGGGCGCTTTTACAGCAGCTTAGTTGAGGAATATTTCAATTCCTTATGAGTCCTTTTATATAAAGGCAATGGCCAAATTTTTTGATTGCATTTCAATAGAAGAAGCGAACTACAGATTATTACGTAAAATATAAATTTGACGTAATAATCTATAAGTTTTAAGATATATATATATTTTTAGTCTGCGAGGTAACAAAATGATAAATAAAACAAATTTAAAAAACTTTAATAATACACTTGCATTACTAAATGATTTACCTTGGTATGTAGAAGAATATATTAATCATAAGAAAAGAAAACTTTCTGCTGCAACCTTACTTAATTATTGCCATGATTATAAAATCTTTTTTACTTGGATGATAAATAAACATATATGCAATTGTAAGGAAATGAAAGAAATTTCTCTAGGTACTTTAGAGAAAGTCACGGTACAACAGGTTGAAAATTTTTTAAGTTTCCTTCATTATGAGTTAAATAACAAAGAAATAACCGTTAATCGCAAATTATCAGCTTTAAAATCCCTATTTAATTATCTTCAAAACATCGCTGAGACACCAGATTTAAAATCATATATAAGTAGAAATGTGATGGCAAAGATTGAATTCAATGAAATAAAAGAAAGTATGGAAACACTTGCAAACAAAATAGAAGGAAAGATTTTACTCGGTGATGAATATGAAAAATTTAGATCATTCATAGCCTATGATTACGGTCAAATTTGTAAGGGCAATAAAAAATTATTCAACTTTTATAATCTAAACCGTGAACGTGATACAGCAATTGTGTCATTAGTGTTGGGATCTGGTCTTCGCCTTTCTGAATTAGTTAACTTAGATTTAGATGATATTGATTTTAGTAAAAACTCAGCAAGGGTTATTAGAAAAGGTAATAAAGAACAATATGTTTACTTTAGCCAAGTAGCAAAAACAGATCTTCAAGAGTATCTATCAATCAGGTCAAACAGATATCATGTGAACAAAAGTAATAAAGCTTTGTTCATATCAGCACCAATGGGACCTAAAGGAAAATCAAGAAGATTAACCAATCGCTCAGTAGAAAAACTAGTTGAAAAATATGCAATAGCATTTGGTAAACCGGCTCTATCAGTACATAAGCTAAGACATTCGTTTGCAACAAGATACCATTCAGAAATAAATGATGTACCAAAACTAAGAAGACAATTAGGCCATTCATCCATACAGACTACTATGATATATACACACATAAGAAATGATGATTTAAAAACTGCTGTAGATAAAATGGATATGTTAAATGATTATAACGAATAGAATTTAGAAATAAATGTAGGCAAATTCTTAATAAATAGGACTATTATGTAGGTGAATTTATGTCAATTAAGGACATTATGTAGGCAAATTTATGTCGTTAATTTTGTAGTGTTTAGTCAATGAACCGGAGGATAACAAGTTATATAGTTCAATTAGTAGTATGTAGGCACTTTTACGTCATTTATGTAGGTAAATTCATGTCGACGTACAAGAAGATAAAGGATTTGTTATTGGTACATTTGTATTTTTTTCTAGTTAACATAATATATATTATAGGAAGTAAAATATCAAAACCTATTTTTGTCTCATTTCATAAGTATACTTTAAATATTGAGACAAAATCAAAATTTGAGATAAAATAATAATCGACTTAAACAGATTACTTTTAATTTTATTAAGTCCAATCATATATTAAGGACCAGGTGAATCTTGAGTCTATGTTAACATTGATCCAAACGAGATTTTATATATAGATATTTTAAACATGACATTCTAATTAGATTTAAATATGCTCTTCCAAGTTTTCTGTTTTCCTATATTTTAACCTCTACTACCTTTTTCTGTTAGCTATATAATCTTGTCTAACTTAACGATTTAGGTGTTATCCTAGTAATTTGTTTTCTTCGTAATTATATTAATATAGCTAAATAGTACAAAAATGAAAAAAATCACGGTGTTATATCAACAAATTATTATTTCGATATATCTATCCCCTCCTTTTGCTTTATTTTTGGTTAAAATAAATAAAAGCGACCTTTGAATCGTCGCTTTTATTTGGCAAATAATTATTGAATGTTTAACTAAAGAGCCTCAATTACCATTGCTGCAGCTGGACCGCCTCCACTACAAAGCGAGGCACAGCCATATTGGACACCTCGTCGATGCATTTCATTTATAAGGGAAATCAATAACCGTATACCCGTGCTGCCAACAGGATGACCCAACGATATACCGGATCCGTTTGCATTTACTTTGTTCATATCCAATTTCAGTTCACGATTTACCGCTAAAAACTGAGATGCAAAAGCTTCGTTTATTTCCCAGTATCCGATATCATCTTTTTGTAGGTTCGCAAATCGTAGTACTTTTTCAACAGCTGGGACTACTCCAATCCCCATTATTTTAGGATCTACTGACGCGGATGCCGTTGCTACTATACGTGCTAATGGCTTAAGTCCATATTCTTTTGCTTTTTCAGCTGTCATTGCAATCAATGCTGCTGCCCCATCATTAATGCTTGAAGCATTTCCTGCAGTAACCGTTCCATCCTTTTTAAATGCAGGACGCAAGGCAGCAAGTGCTTCTATGTTTATATCAGACTTAGGATGTTCATCCGTATCAAAGATAACTGTACCCTTTTTTGTTTTAATTTCGATAGGAACGATCTCTTCCTTAAATTTCCCCTCTTTATTTGCTTTACATGCACGTTCATGACTAAGTAAAGCAAGATGATCTTGTTCCTCTCGAGATATGTCGTAACTCTCAGCAAGGCTTTCTGCAGTAATACCCATGTGGTAATTATTAAAGGCATCAAATAAAGCATCGTATAATAAAGAATCTAGCAACTCTCCGTGACCCATTTTCAATCCATTTCGAGCTTTTGGAAGCAAATAAGGTACGTTTGTCATACTTTCATAACCTACAGCAGCACCTACGTCTACCTTTCCTAACATAATTTCCTGCGCCAAAATTTCAGTTGCTCGTAATGAGGATGCACACTGTTGATTAATAGTTGATGCAACTGTTTGTACAGAACAATTTGCTCCAAGAGCAACCTGCCGGGCCGTGTTCCCTTTGCAGCCTGCTTGATAAATATGACCTCCTACCACTTCCTCTATTTGATCAGGGTTTACGCCTGCTTTACTAATCGCAGCTTTTAGTGCAGTTACCCCTAAGTCTACTGCTGAAAAATCTTTTAACGCCCCGAAAAAATCTCCGATTGGTGTTCGTGCAGCACTTACAATGACAACCTCTCTCATATACACAACCCCTATCTTTTATAATTATGAATAACTATAAAATCCTTTCCCTGTTTTTCTGCCAAAGTGTCCAGCACGTACTAGTTTCTTTAACAATGGACAAGGACGGTATTTCGAATCGCCAGTCTCTGTGTATAACGTTTCAACAACGAGGAGCAATGTATCTAACCCGATAAGATCAGCTAACGCTAATGGTCCAATTGGATGGTTGGCACCTAGCTTCATTCCTTCATCAATATCCTCAGCAGTGGCTGTCCCCTCAGCTAGTACGAAGATAGCCTCATTAATCATGGGAACCAAAATTCGGTTCACAGCAAAAAGGGGCGCATCATTGACCGTAATCCCAACTTTTCCAAAGGATTCTACTAAACTCTTTGCTAATTGGTATGTCTCCTCAGATGTTTCTTGTCCTTTAATGACTTCTGTTAACTTCATGACTGGAACGGGATTAAAAAAATGCATTCCAACAAATCGATCAGGTCGATTTGTAGACGCTGCAATTTCTGTAATGCTTAAGCCAGAGGTATTCGTAGCGAAAACGGCTGTTTCTTTACAAATTGTATCAAGCTCTTGAAAAAGGGCTTTTTTCGGCTCCATCTTTTCAATAATAACTTCGATGACTACGTCGGCATCGGCCAAGTCCTGTAGGTCTACAGTACTACGGATTCTCCCTAATATTTCCTGGGCTTTTTCTTGTTCCAGCTTATTTTTCTCAACTGCTCGGTTAAGGTTTTTTTGAATTGTACGTATTCCCTTTTGTACAAATTCCTCCGTCATATCTCGTAAAATTACTTGATATCCTGCTTCTGCAGCAACTTGGGCAATTCCGTTCCCCATTGTTCCTGCTCCTACCACGCCAATTGTTTTAACAAAAGTCATACGTATTTCTCCTCTTTTCTTTAATATGATTCTTAGATCGGTTTCAACTGCAATTTGTCATGTAAGCCCTTCTATCATTATTCAAGAAGCTTTCCTTAAACACTCTTCTCTTTTCGTAACGTTTGCTTTAATACTTTTCCACTCGCATTACGAGGGAGAGAGTCAAGAAAATCTATTTCTACAGGCAATTTATATTTTGCTAGTTTCTGTTTACAATAGGAAATCACATCTTCCTCCGTATATGTCTGGCCATTCTTCAGCACAATGAATGCTTTTGGCACTTCACCGTATACTTCATGAGGAATACCAATTACAGCGGCTTCTAGTATTTCCGGAATCTCATATAAGACTTCTTCTACCTCCACTGGATACACATTTTCACCGCCGCGAATAATCATGTCTTTTTTTCGATCTACAATGTATAACAACCCGTCTTCATCAAAGAAGCCTAAATCACCACTATATAGCCAACCGTTTTTAATCGCATGTCGGGTTGCTTCTTCATTTCTTAGATACCCTTTCATAACTTGTGGACCTTTTACAATGATTTCCCCTACTTGTCTAGTTGGCAGCTCATCTCCAAACTCATCAACAACTTGAACTTGTGTAAGAGGGAG
Source organism: Ectobacillus polymachus (assembly GCF_048159605.1). Classification (NCBI taxonomy): domain Bacteria; kingdom Bacillati; phylum Bacillota; class Bacilli; order Caryophanales; family Bacillaceae; genus Ectobacillus; species Ectobacillus polymachus. The sequence goes on from NZ_JBLREB010000001.1 coordinate 897,483, forward strand.
GGGCTCGCCGACAGAACCAATTTTTTCTAAGGCGTACTTGTCTTTTAATATCGTCGAACCAGGCGAATTTTCCGTTTGACCATATAAATTTTGAACTTTCACGTTAGGATAAAGGGATTTCACTTTTTTTACTAACTCATATGGCATTGGCGCAGCACCATATGCAAACAGACGTAGATGCGATAAATCCATCTTTCTCATTTTTGGCGTGTTTAATAGAATACTATACATAGCAGGAACCCCAAAGAAAATCGTTACGTTTTGTTTTTCCATCGTATCTAATGTTTGTTCTGGAGAAAATGCTTCTTCAATGACCACAGTACCTCCTCTAAGTATGGTAGGAACCGTAAAACAATGAATCGCTGCACAGTGGAACAGTGGGGTAACGATATGTGTTCGGTCGTCTGATGTCATTTCCATCCCCTCAGACCAAATTTGTGCAGCAGCTCGAACATTACCAGCTGATAGCATGACACCCTTTGGTTTTCCAGTCGTACCGGATGTATAAAAAATTACCGCTGTATCATCTTTATCGATCACTGGCTGTGTAAATGAAATGGAATCGTCAGACATGACAATCGAAAGCCATTCCTCTTCCCCAACTACTAGACGATCTTCAAATTTATCAAGAGATGAATCCAGTTGATCTAAGAATTCGTGAAAGCGAATGTCATAAATAATAGCTTTTGGTTTCGAATAGTTGAGAATATACTCGGCTTCTGGCGCTGCTAGTTTTGTATTTACGGGTAATACAGAAAAACCGCCAATCTGACAAGCATAATAACAAACTAGGAAATAATCCGAATTGTGTAAATAAAGCGCAATAATATCATCCTTTTTATACCCTCTTGCTTGGAAATATCCAGCTACATTTTTTGCCTGTTTGTAAAAATTTGAATAGGTTGTGTCTCTGCCTTTATAGGACGTGATTACTTTTTCAGGTTGTAATTTTGCATGTTCTGCTAATTGTTCAAAAATAAACATCATGTACAACCCCTTTACGAATCGTATTTATTTGACTAACTTTACTAAATAGTCCGCATAACTCGTCTGGATTTCTTCTTTCGTCATCATTCCTTCTGGACTGTACCATTGTTGGATCCAGTTCATTGCACCTAGTAAAATCATTCGTACGATTTTGGGCTCTGTTATTGTAAATTGATTTGTCTCGATACCACCTAGAATAACTTGATCAAAATAGCTTGCATAAGCATGTCGTTTCTCTAATATCGGGTTTAGCTTCTCAGAAAACGTTTCATTTGGTTTGATAATTAAATTAAACGTTTCTTGTTCTTCGATCGCATAATGAATATGTGTTATAATCATCTTCCTTAATCGTTCCTCATAAGAAACTGGTTCTTCTAGATGTTCTTGTAATTCGGCCATAGCTCTTGATAAAACCATCTCATGACACTGGAAAATTAAATCCTCTTTGTTTTTAAAATAGTAATATAATGATCCCTTTGTCATTAAGAGTTCGGCTGCAATTTCTTCCATGGTTGCGGCTTGGTAGCCCTTGTGATTTACGATTTTTATTGCGGATAAAATAATTTCTTCTTTTTTCTTTAATACCTTTTTTTTTGATAATTTCATGCAATCCTGTCCTATCTTTATAAGTCTAGTTGTTTTGCAATAATCTGCTTCATAATTTCGGTTGTACCAGCATAAATGCTTGCAACTGGTATATCTCGATAACGTCTTGCAATCTCATACTCTTCCATATAACCGTATCCTCCATGGAGTTGAAGACATTCAGAAGCAACCCGTTTGGCCATCTCACTAATCCACCACTTTGCCATAGATACTTCTTTAATTAATGTTTCACCTTTCACATGACGATCTGTAATATCATTAATATACGTTCTACCAAGCTCGATTTCCGTTGCCATTTCCACTATTTTAAATTGTGTATTCTGGAATTTACTAATAGACTTGCCAAAGGCCTGTCTCTCTTTTACATAATCTATTGTCAAACGTAACATCTCTTCTGCTTCAACCTGACACTGTAACGCTACGACAAGACGCTCTTGCTGCAGATGTTCCATTAAATAATAGAAACCTTTCCCTTCTTCTCCTAGCAAGTTGGAGACAGGAACTTTCGCATCCTCAAAAATTAGCTCGCCTGTATCGCCGCTATGCATGCCAATTTTGTTAAGCTTTTTCCCTTTTTTGAATCCTTCTGTCCCTTTTTCCACAACGATTAAACTAATCCCTCGGTGTGAAGCTTGAGAATCCGTTTTGCAAACAACAATAGCTATATCTGAAGCAATTGCGTTGGTGATAAATGTTTTTTCACCATTTAAAACATAATAGTCACCCTCACGTTTAGCTGTTGTTTTGACTCCGGCCAAGTCTGAACCTGCACCTGGCTCTGTCATAGCAATGGAAGATATAATCTCACCACTTATACAACCAGATAACCACTTACGCTTCTGCTCTTCTGTTCCTAACGATGCTATGTAAGGGGTTACAATATCAGAGTGCAAACACATGCCACTACTAAGTCCTTGACCCACTCGCTCTAATTCTTCAATTAATATCTTTGAATAAGAAAAATCTAATCCTAATCCGCCATACTCTTCATCTACCCATGGACAAAGAAATCCATTCTCCCCCATTTTTAACCAAAATTCTCGCGGGATTTCACGATCCGTTTCCCATTGTTCAAAATACGGATACGCTTCCTTTTCAAGCATTTTACGTAAAGATTCTCGAAACATCACATGCTCATTCGTTAAAATAGATGTACTCAAGTTTAAACCTCCTTAGAAATGCTAGATATTAATATAAATTACAGTAACTGGTAATTTAATTATAAACGAGGTTTGCTGTTCGTCAACCATTTTTTAAACGACGTTCAATAATTAAACGGGAGTTAATGTAATAAAATTATGATTATATAGTGATTTATGATGATTGAAATATGAATAGGGAATTCTTATTCTTGAATCTTAGAGGGTAATATTGCAGTATCTATAAAGGATAGTAGAGGAAAAGCGGATAATAGATAGAGAAATGAAAGTGAAAAGCGGTGTATAGACATACGATCCATTCTCTCAATGAGAACGAACCGTTGATTTTTAGTTTCATGATGAATGTATAAATTCTTTGTTTGAAATAGATGCTAATAAAGCATCGGAAAGCGGTTTTAGATGAAATGATTATTTGAATGTATCATTGAGATTAAGGTGATTCTAAATTGAAAATTATTCTACTCTTTCTCTTATTATTCTTACTAAGCGTAACTTTCAATATAACCATATATATGCTTACATCTGAAAAATTCCAATTAACAAATATATTAAGTTATTTTGAACTGATGTCTTCAACAGAATATATTATCCTGTTTGTGCTATTATTTATTTTATTTATACCCCCTATTGTTTCTTATTTTAGAAAAGTGACAAAAGGAAAAACAAATTAAGTCTACTACCATTCTTCTTATACAGGAGGATCTGGGGAAGAATGTCGAGACCTTATTCGCTTTTGAATAATAGAAGTCATTAAAAGAATGAAAGGAAGTACTAATGAAAAAAGGATAAAAATAGATTTTAGTGCAAATTCACCTTGTGCAAGATGTTGTGAAAAATTATTTGCAATCATCATGGATGAGAACAGAATTATCATTCCAATAGGTACAACCACATCCCTGTGTTTTTTAATATGGAACAAATCTGTTACCCCAATAACAGCAGCATAAAAAAAGATGGCTACTTTGAAGAAATCCCCCATGATTAAAGCTAAGACTACGATAAAATCTAGCCGTTGCAGAAAATTAGCGATATTTACTTTACTAATTGTAGCTAATAAAGGGAACGTTGTTCGATTGGCGATATCCACTCCTAAAACAGTTATCTCTACTAGCGTAATTAGAGATAAAATCATACCGCTAAATACCATAGCAGATATCCCTATCTTCATTCCAAATTGAGGCTTGTCGAGATTTGAAAGAATCATCGTAAAACAAATTGTTTCACCGAACGGAAACATAAACATTCTCGGATATGCAGCAGTCAAAACCGGAAACCAGCCTTTTGAAAGAATTGGCTGTAAATTCTTTATATCAATAATGCCGGAAAATAATATCAGAAGAAGCCCTATTATACCCAATAGAATCATCAATATAAGATAAATCTCGCCGGTTCTTGCTAATACGTTTAAACCTTTGTACAAAACATAAGCAATAGCAGCTAACATTAATACGTTCAGGATAAATAATGGGGTTTGGTCATACATAGAGGTTTGCAAAAATTCTCCTCCATCACGCAAATCTCGTGCCGCTCCATATATAAAGAACAAAATATAGAACAAGCTAATGAAAGAACCTATATATTTCCCAAAAATTTGTTTCGTGTAGCTTGTTAAAGGCATACCTATATATCGATTTGATAGAAGCCCATAAAAAAAGAACAAAACAATTCCACCAGCCAAACCAAGAAGAACGGCAATCCATGCATCTTGTTTGGCTACCAAACCTAAAGGAACTACAATAGCCGTACCTAATTCAAACAGTACCACTAAACAAAACAGTTGTGTGCCATTAATCTTTACGTTCTCCATGATAACTACACCTCTCTTTATACTTCATTTCTTTTTTTTCATCTCTTCCTGAATATAAAAAGAAACTTCATTCATACCCCAAATGACAAGTAAAATTAATAGGGTTAATACTCCTGTTCCGACTTTTACTCCAAAAGGATGTAGAAGATTGTCTAAGGATTGATTCAGGGGCATTCTGGTTAGCACATCCAGCAACATATTCATGCTCATATTTAAAAGATAAAGAAAAAGAAAAATACCAAATATTCTCAAATTCACTAGCTCCTTTTCATAATGAGTTATCATTTTTAGAAGCATTATTAGGATGCTCGGCGTTTAACCGTTTTCTAAACCATGCAATGATAAGAAGCAACAAAGGAATTCCTGTTTGTAAGGGTAGATGCAGATAGATGGGTACTACCTTTAATCCCTCAAATAAATGTTCTGTGAAGTTGCTTGCTATCTGTACGGAAGAAAATAGGATAATCATCCCAATAGGAAATATGAGTGTTTCATGTCTCTTTACCTTAAACAGATTGCTGGTTCCAATAACCGCAGCATAAAAAAAAAGCGATATTTTAAAGAATCCACCAATAATTAAGGTTAAAATAACAATAATATCCAATCGTTGCAAAAAATTAAGGATATTAACTTTTTCAATTGTAGCAAGTAAGGGAAAAGCAGCCCTGCTTGCAATATCCACACCTAAAGCCGCAATATTAACAATGGATGTCAAAATTAATAATAAGGCACTTCCTGTCAACGCAGCCCACCCAATTTTTATAGCTTGTTGTGGTTTGGTTAAATAAGGAAAAATCATTGTAAAGATTATCATTTCTCCAAAAGGAAAAGTATAGGTAAGAGGAAACGCTGTTTTTAATACGGGCTTCCATCCTTTTTCAAGAATCGGAAGCAGGTTCTTCATATCTACTAATCCGGATATGAAGACGAGTGCATTTCCTAAAATCCATAGTATAAGAAATAGAGTAAATAATAACAATCCTGTTCTAGCTAGTACAATCATTCCTTTACGTAGGACGTATATGATGGTTACAATCATCAAGCTATTAATTACGAACAAAGGGGTTTGATCATATGCTGATCCTGATAAGAGTTCGCCAAAATCTCGTAATACGCGTGAAGAAATATAAATGAAATATAGGATATAGATTAAACCCAAGATAGTTCCTATATATTTTCCTAATATTTTTTGTAAATAGCCTGTTAAAGGAAGATCCGGATAGTGACGAAATAGGGAACCGTAAATGAAATATATCATCATACCTCCTGCCCATCCGAGCAAGATGGCTAACCAAGCATCTTTCTTAGCTTCCATCCCTAATCCAACGACAAGAGAGCTTCCAAGTTCAAATAAAGTCATCATTGCGAACAATTGCTCACTGGTAACCTTGGTTTTTTCCATAGATGTTATCCCCTTGTTCACTCTTTCTTCTGTTGTTCCTCTAGTATATAAGGCTTCGTTCTCATACCTGGTCTACGGATAAACGCTGTTACATCCACTTCTACTTGCATACTGGAAAACCTGCCGTTCCAGTTGTTTTTCATGTTCTCCCATTCCTTCGGGTTTTCACGATTTATCACTTCTCCAAAGCCAAAGATATCGCTTTTCTCTTTTTGGGCAATCTTTACTGCAGAAATAATTTCATTCTTAGTTTCCTCCACCCATTCCTTCTCTAAGCTTGAAATCTCATCAGGTTTACTTAAATCTGCCGCACATTTCATTTCTGCCACATCTCCTTCTTCTCGAACATTGATGTGGATAATCGGCTCACTGTCTCGTAACGTAGCCTTCACACTTGTTTTCGATCCCGTAGTTTCAATAGCTATGCCCCCTTGTTTTTCCTTACAATTTAACCGAACTATCGTACTATCCATCTTGTTTTTCACTAAAATAACCCCACGTGCATCCTCATCGTCCATCCATCTCTGTAGTTTTCCATCTTTAAATAAAGCAATTCCATTTATCTCAATCAAAGCTATTGACTGTGTGCGTTCAACATTCGATTTGTCTATTCCTTTGTTAGGATTCCCTATTATGCTAACGCCGCTAATGGTTGGTTGGCTTCCTGTACTAACTAGTGCACTGATTACATCTCCCATTTCCGTTTTTACATTTTCAGATAATATTTTTTGCGTGGATTCTAATTTATCAGCAGTACTATATCCTGAAATTTTTTCTAATGGTGTGATCATACTAATCACGGATTCTGCGGAAGTCCCCCTAGCGATGAGAATACTTGTCGTTAACCTGGCTTCACGTGATCTTTCAAACAAATCGAATAACTCGCTAATTCCCTCTTTTGCAAGCTCTTCCCCAATGACAACAAGTCTAATGTGTGCAAAGAACAATTGTCGTGGGACTTTACGTGACGCCTTACGAATGGCTTCAAAAAGGGTAGATCCTGTTTCTGTAACAACATGTACAGGCGTAGCCTTTCCTCCTCCTCCTCCTGTTGTCCCTGCTGCATTTTCACTCGGATTAACAACTTGAAACGAGACACGATATTCATTGTTATTAGCAGATTTATCAACTCCAATTGCAGAAACGATGGCCAACTTGGACAGTTCTCTACTATTCCAACAGCCTGTTAGTAGCGTGCTACATAACATGAGAACGATGATGAAACGAATATCTTTCATTCTTTATTCTCCTTCTTACTTTTTATCTCGTTTCTGCGCTTATCGAAAGCTTTGTTTTTCTGATTATTCGAGTGTTTTCGCGTCAAAAGAAATTTTAAGGGGATACGAAAAATGGCATCCTTTTGATCAGATAGTACAAATGGAGAAAAGGGAGTTAAGTAAGGAATGCCAAAGGATTGTAAACTATTCAAATGAGCAATGATAATAATCATCCCCAATGCGAGTCCGTAAAAGCCGAACGTTGCAGCTAATGTCATTAAAAGAAAACGAATGAGACGTGCTGAAATTGCAATATCATAAGCAGGAGTGGCAAAGCTGGCTATTCCGGTAATAGCAACAATGATTACCATCTGAGGTGATACGATTCCTGCTTGGACAGCCGCTTGTCCCAAAACAAGAGCTCCTACGATTGATACAGCTTGTCCTATAGCCCGCGGCATACGAATTCCCGCCTCGCGTAGCAATTCAAAAGTAGCCTCCATAAGCAACGCCTCTACAAACGCAGGAAACGGAACCCCTTCTCTAGAGGAAGCTAGACTAATTAAAAGTGTAGTCGGAATCATCTCCTGATGAAATGTAATGGCTGCTATATAAATAGAAGGAGCTACTAATGAAATAACAAAACTTACATATCGCAATACCCGTAAGAAGCTAGAAATGTCGTAGCGATGAATATAGTCGTCAGGAGATTGAAAAAACTGTACAAATAAAGTAGGTACAATTAGGACAAAGGGGGACCCATCAACGAGTATAGCGACCCGTCCTTCTAACAAGTTTCCGGCTGCACTATCTGGTCTTTCCGTATTGTAAACGGTCGGAAAAGGACTGAACGTATGATCCTCAACAAGGTGCTCGATATAGCCTGAGTCTAGAATCCTGTCAGTCTTAATCTTATGTAAACGCTTTTTGACTTCTTGTACGATCTCATCATTAACCGTTTTTTTTATATACATAATCGCAACGTTTGTTTGTGTTTTTTGACCTATTCTCATGGTCTCAACCCATAAATTTGAGCTGGCAATCCGACGGCGAATAAGCGATATATTTGTTCCAATAGATTCATTGAAACAATCCTTTGGACCGCGAATTACAATCTGCGTCGTCGGTTCGGTAATTCCCCGCATTTCCCCCCCTTTTGTCTCTCCACTAATGGCTTCTATCCTGCCGTCAATTAAAATAATCGTGTCACCCGATAAAAGTGATAATATTAACTCGTTCCAATCATAGATGACTGTTACTTTTTGAACTGTTAAGGCGTTATTTTTTATAAACTCAAAAATATTTTCCTTCGAAATCGTTTTCTGCTTCTCTTCAAGCATCAAAGAACGATTGATAAAATCCCCAACCAAGTCAGTGTCAACTAGACTTTCCATGTAGATTACTACGACTTGTACTTGCGAATGAACCAAATTAAAGTCGCGGATAACGATATCTGAACTGTTCCCTAGTACTTCTTTGATTTGTTGCACATTCGTACTTAAATTAGATGAAATAAAATAATTATTATTTTCTTCTGTCTTAGTCTGTTTGTTACGATTCTGTTCGTTATATAAACGCCTCCACATACTCTTCATTTGAATTCCCTCATTCGTTTTTTATACATAACAATTATTTGCAGTTGTAATTGAAACTATTCATGTTCAATCGTTTTACCATAATTCCGAGAGAAGTCTTCTTCCTCAAGACAAAGCGGTAATGGGGATGTTTGTATATTTATGATAAGATTTCTACTTATTCTTGCTATGTATGTGGTCAAATGAAAAAACAGGGGTCACGCTGTAGAGCGTAACCCCTGTTTTTTCTACTATTTAGTCATTTAGGTTTAGACTTTCCTTGCTTATAAGCTTGTCTAAATGATCAACCAGCTTATTTATTTCGACTAAGATACTTTCATCAAAATTAGAAGCACTGTTCAGTAAATTATTTATATTTTCTTCCATATTGAAAGGAAGTTTAGTTGCCTTTTCTTTTAATTTTTTTACTACTTGTTTTTCTCCAGGATGCGGCATTTCATTTATTGCAAATAAAATATCAAAATAGCTTGCTAACAAAGCTGCTACTCTATGGTTAACACTTACATAATCGTTTCTTTTCAGTGCTTTTTTTATTTGAAAATAATAAGCAGGCATCTGTTCTCTTAATAACGGATAATTTTTTTTTATAATATTTAACTTTAATTTTTCAGGGTATTTTATATTGTATTTTTGTTGAAGTTTTCTAGCTTTTTCATGTTTATCGTACAATATAACGGATGTTATGAAATTACTCCAAAAACAAGTTGTATATCCAACATCTGCTTGGCATTGCAATACTGTTCTTTCAAGTTGTGTATCAATCCAATTAAAATCTCGGTATATAATCTCAATTGGGATATTACCTTCTCTTATGACTCCATCATCTTCTGTCTCCCAAAATTGATTATTCATTTCCATATAGTCACAAAATTTTCTTGTGATTTCTTCTCTTTTTATGATAGGAACTTCTTTGTTTGCATAAATATATAAATCATAATCAGAGTTTTCATCTTGCGTGTTAGTTGTATGAGAACCCGAAAGTAGTATAGCTTCCACTTCTTGTAATTGTGAAAACTCGTTTACTATAGCGTTTAATATTGCATGCTCTTCAAACATTTCTCTGACACCCTCTTTATATATTCAATGTATTCTACACTGAGTGAATCTACCTAGCTTTTTTGTTTATCCTATATTTTTTATCTTTTGCTGATAATATTTACTCTTCGTTGTTAAATACAATTCCATCTCATTCATAAGATGATATAAATTAGCTCTCGTTTCGAATTCTATTCTTGTTGTCGGTAAGTCTAGTTTTTTCATGTTTTCGTGTAGTTCATGCAACTGCTCTAATGATTCTTCGGTTTTGTTATATGATGAGACGTTTTCGCTTAGATAATACAGAAATGAGGCAAACATATGTCGTTGCGGTACGTCTTCAGATAGTGTTGAAATAATTGGGAGTATTCGTTTAATAATTTCATATTGTTGTTGTCGCATTTCAAAATAGAAATAATAATCTTCTTCTTTTTTCCCTAATTGATTTTCAATATCCGCTCGTGCCGTCATTCTTGCTTGATTCAGAGATTCATCCAATTGTAGCAGCTCTGTTCCTAACCAGCCTTGATCCCCTTTATCTAAATAGGATGCATATTCAAATAGGATTTTCTTTATATATTCCTCGACTTGGTCTCGGTATTTTAGTACCGCTGGCTTTAAATCTGGAATATAGCTATTAATGATTAACGCAACGCCAATACCTATAAAGATAACTTGAAACTCATTCCAAAGAATGGCCACTGTTACTGATTTTAAAATGAAAAGGTGCAGCGCAATTACAGAACTAAAGATAAGTGCTTCTTGCATTTTCAATCGATTCAACAATGGGATTACAATTAGTAAGTATACTGTAAAAGCGACAGCGTGATAGCCAAGTATGGTAAAACATATTGCTCCAACTGCTAATCCTAAGATACATGCAACTAGACGTTTAACGGTAGCTTGAATAGAACGCATTCTTGTACGTTCAATACATAATATCGTTAATATTCCTGCTGATACATAAAAATTCAAGTGCAGTAGCATGGCAATCCAAATAGAAATTCCTGCTCCAACTGCGGTCTTTACTGTTCGTATACCTATTTTCATGAAAGCTCTCCTTTGATTTGCAGTTGATTTTCTCTTTTCTAATCAGAATAATTATAAACAAACTTTTAAACCTTCTTTTTTATGTATAGACGTACTAGTGGAAATTACAAATTATTATGACGTAACAAAGCGAAAGTCAAAACAATCTTCCGTCCCACATTTAAATATTTCCATTCAAGTTAGCTCAAATTCATACTATGTCTAAGATAGCCAGAAATCGAAAAGAATCAAGTACTGTGTTTCTTTTGTTTGTAATAGAATAACAAAAGAATATCCAATCTGTATACAATTTACTTTAAACTAGCAAAGAAGTTCTACTACCACTTAACATAAAAAGTAATCTTCATTACAATACTATCAAAATATTTACAAGTCTTTATTAGAAAAAATGAAGAATATATGAAAAAGCTTCTAAAGATGGTAATTCACCTTACATTATAGATCATTCACAGATATATAAAAAAATAGAAGGTTTAATAAGCCTTCTATTTTTCGGGAACTTAAATTAAAATCCACGCCCATATAAATTAGGTTGGTTCGGCACATTTGGTTGATTCGGCAAATTCGGAAGATTGCTTAGAGCTGGTTGAACATAGGTTGGCTTTACATAAGCGGGTTGGACATAAGTTGGTTGAACATAAGTAGGATGGTGACAAGTCGGAAAGATCGTTGTACAGCAAATTTGCTGTGGTGGATATGGCATAAATGGTGAATAAAAAGGATTATGATAAAACATATTAACACCCCTTATTTCGTTTCACTATAGTATATATAAAGGGGTTAAGCTACGAGCCTGTCCTACCCGAAAAATTACGCCTAATTCCTTCGATAAATTGTTAAGGTGCAGGTATTATTTAGAAAAGCGATTCAAATTAAACGTAAGAAACAATTTCGGGATACATATGTATTTTATTACATCCATTTTACCAATTTATTAGTTTACATAACTATGTTATTGTTAAATTGATGTGAGTCGCGATATCGATGGCTAATCCTTCTTATTTTTCCCCTCTAAAATAAACATAGCGTTTCCGTAGTGAAATTGAATAGACTCCGTTATAATCTCAGCCTTTTGAATATCCAGATGTGTGTTTCGATTTAAGCAACACCCACCACAAAATCTTTTGGAAGCTGGTGTTAGCAAGTCCTGAATTTTCCCGATAATTGGTTGCTGCACGCGGATGTGCTCTAAAAACAACATGGTACCATTTGGTTTACATATACGTCTTAGCTCAGTAATTGCCTGGTTTACGTTTGGAACCGAACATAGGACAAGTGTGCAAACGACTGAGTCAAACGTATTGTCGGGAAACGGTAAGTACTCTACAGTCCCTTCTATTACCGAAATGTTTGCATCTGCAAGCTGCGCTCGTTGTTTTGCTTTTTGTAGCATCTTAGTATTAGGGTCAACTGCAGTTACTAGAGCAGCAGGAGTGTAAAATGGAAAATTTAGACCTGTACCACACCCAATCTCTAATACATGTTTTGTAGCTTTTCCAATTAAATCTTTACGAAAACGCTGCAGCCCTCTATTTTCTAAGGGTTTTATTGCTGGATCATATATTTTGGAAAATAAGGACATTTCCATGCACTCCTTCTAATATAAAATTTACTATCGTAATACTAAGAGCTGCTTTTTTGTAGTGATATTTTTATGTAATACTATTCGTAACCTATTATAGCATCAGTATTTTTACAAGTATTGAATTAGAATATAAATTTTACATTTTATAGTAATAAATCTATATATCTATTGACAATTCAGTAGAATGTAATTTATTCTTACTCATAATGTTACTTTTCAAAATATTATATACTCATGTCAACTAGGTGCCCTTTTTTTAAAGGGGTAACAGGGAATCGGGTGAAAGTCCCGAACGGTCCCGCCGCTGTAACCGGTTAGTTCTCATTCTATTATGCCACTCGAGTATTCGGGGAAGGTGAATGAGCACGATATTCCGGAAGTCAGAAGACCTACCTAGATTGCACACCAAAACATACCTTCGCGGAAAGGATAGGTGAACGAAAATGATGCGTCAATACGGTTCTACATATTGTCGTATATGAACACGTGCCTATGGTCCCAATCGTTATAAGGTTGGGGCTTTTTTGTATGAATTAGAAAAGGATTAGGAGGAAATTGCTAATGGAAAATGTATCTCTTATTGTTTTTGTATTCATATTAGGTATTCGTCACGGGCTAGATGCAGATCATCTTGCTTTTATAGATGGACAAACCCGCTACAATTGGCGAATGGGAAGTCGAATTGCTCGTTGGATTGGTACACTATTTTCATTTGGACACGGATTGGTTGTAGCAAGCATATCGATCATTATTGGGCTCTTTATGAAGAATTTTAAATTTCCCGATTATTTTGATACCCTATCAACATGGGTAGCAATTACTTCTTTATTTATTATTGGTACACTAAATATCTATAATCTTCTTCGTACGAAATCTACTCAAAAAGAGTTTCAGCTTAGTGGAATTAAAGGAAAGTTTCTTCCTCGGTTTATTAAGGGGACAACCAATCCATTCTTTATCATTTTAATTGGCGGTATGTTTGCTCTGGCTGCTGATACGGTTAGTCAAACATCAGCATGGGCCCTTGTAGCTGGCGGTGCTGGAGGATATATGTCTGTAATCGTAGGAATAGTCTTTATGTTTGGGATGATGTTGACAGATACGATCGATTCTTTTATTACTTATCGAATCATTAGTCAATCAGGAAAGATCGGACAATCCGCCTCCAGAGTGATTGGCTGGATTATTGTGATATTAGCATATGGGGTTTCCTTTTATGAAGCCTTTACATACTTCTATCCAGTTGTTAATTTAGATTTCGAAATTGTAGGAATTACCAGCTTTTTATTGTTAGTCCTTTGCTTTACTATAGTAAGTCTACGAGCAAAGTCTAAGTCAACGATTAGTCAGTCTAGCAATTGATAAATATCAACAAATTATATTTCAATATATAGGTTAACTCTAAACAATGCAAAATCACGATAATCTTTTCGTGATTTTTGCATTGTCTTTGAATTATTTTGTTTTAGAGGTTTGATCATACTTGATAATGTTTAAATAGGGACAATGGTATAGAAGGATAAACGTAAGGGATATTCTATAAATAGCTTAATATAAACTAAAATATTGGAGGATAAAACGATTACATCTAAGAGTATTAAGAAATGGTTTCTTACAAGAGGTATACTTTTGAAATTAGGTCAACATGTATCACAATCAGAAGTTAGTAAGAAAAAGTTAGTAATAATTTCTTTATGGATCAAATGGGAAAGCCTATTAAATAGGTTATTTCATATTCAGCCTATTGATAAGAGTCATCCATTCTTTAAAGCAAGAGTATGTACTTATTGTGGTAAAACAATTCAGTTGTTGGATGGGGAGAAAATTCAAAGAGGAGATCGGGTGCTGGAACTTCACTTTAATAATGAAATGCTTTTTAAAATGGGTATACATTCTCGTTCTCCTATTCAGTTAGCCCTCCAAATGATTCGGTCAACTGAACAATTATTACCGAAGGCTCTACAATTAATCCTTAACCATCCAGAAAATGAAAAGATTAAAGGTTTATATGGGGTTTCTATCATCCATCGCGGAACAAAACAATTCGGGTTTACCGTTATTGACTTACCAAAAGGGTTATTCTTTTTCCTAACCAAGATCTATTTGCGCCTATTATTGCTAGTTGTACATCCTCAAGGAAAACAAAGGTTACAAACGAAAGGGGAACTTCTTGTCCCAAAGATGATTGCTATTTCAACAAAGGAATTTATGCGAAGATATCACACTTTGAATGTTCCTTAAATAGTAAGTAAATATAAGGTTCTCTCAAGTCTTTTGGAATTGAGGAAATGTGAAAAGGCAGATACAAATGAAAATAGTTTCGATTGTATCTGCCTCAATATACCTATCCTATTTTTGTGTTTACTTGCTTGTTTCTCGGCGTATTACAGGTGCCACTTCTGTTGCAAGTAATTCAATTGCCTTTACGACTTGCCGGTATGGCATATTACCGATGTCCATCTGTGCGATAAAGCGTTGATGTCCAAATAATTCGTATTGATACAGTATTTTCTCAATGATTTGTTGTGGACTGCCTATACATAGTTGCCTGGAGAGCTCTTCGAAGTCGTTACGAGTTATATTTGATTCGATTCCATGCATGAGTTTCATTAAGTAACCAAAGTAGTTAGCGTATGAAGGATAAAATTCTTCTTTCGCTTGCTGTGAAGTTGTTGCAATGTATGCGTGCGTTGTTACTCCGACTTTAAGCTGCTCTAAATCATGACCAGCTAGCGTTCCTGCTTTTCTGTAGACATCCACTAATGGTTTGAAACGATCCCCATTCCCGCTCAGAATTGCTAACGCCATTCCCGTTCCAAACTGCCCTGCTCTTCTCGCACTTTCGGGTGTTCCTCCAACTCCAATCCAGATTGGCAGTTTATCTTGCATTGGATGTGGTGTGAGTTCCACTCTATCTAGAGATGAACGAAATTTTCCGTGCCAGGTAATAGGCTTATTTTCATTAAGCTTAAGTAATAATTCAATTTTCTCTGCAAACAGCTCGTTATAATCATTTAAGTCATATCCAAAGAGTGGAAACGATTCAATAAATGCACCGCGACCAGCTAAAATTTCTGCACGTCCATCTGAAATGAGATCAAGTGTTGCAAAATCCTCGTAAATTCGCACTGGATCATTAGTACTAAGAACTGTTGTGGCAGTTGTTAGTCGAATCTGTTTTGTTTGCTGTGCAATAGCAGCTAAGACAATCGCAGGTGCACTCACTGCAAAGTCATTACTGTGGTGCTCACCAATCCCAAAGATATCTAATCCCGCCTCATCTGCTAGTTTAGCAGCTTCTATTATCTCTTTAATTCGTTGATGAGAATTCCTTCTTTCCCCTGTTTGTTTATTTTTAATGACATCTCCAAATGTATATATACCAATCTCCATTGCTTTTTTTGAAGTGTTAATCTTACTTTCGTTTGCTTTCATTTTTACCTTCCTTTAACTGATAGATAAAATAACAAGCTCATAGGGATATTATTTAATTACTATTTATAATCCACTATACTATTTAAAGTTAGACAAAGCAATTCTTTTCTTTCATGAAAAAGGCTTATGTTCACTGTATAAACATAAGCCTTTCTTTGCTATTTCATTTTTTCGCCTAATTATCGAAGTGTGTATCGTTAATTGTTAACAGTAAAGAGATGTTTCTTTTCAAAGTTACTCAATACGTTTTCAAAAATATCCATAGCTTCATGTAGTTGTTGTTCGGTTATTATAAGCGGCGGTGCAATGATCACGCTAGATTCATGAGAATAGGTGTAAAAACCATTTTCAGATAGTAAACTTACGAATTTGTTCATATATCCGACTTGATCTTTTCCATAGTCCATTCCATAAGAAATGATTGGCTCTTTCGTTGCTTTGTCTTTTACTAGCTCAACCGCTGCAAATAAACCGATAGAGCGAACCTCTCCTACAGAATCCATTTGCAGCAGTTCCTCTAATCGCTTTGCAAGCACATCCCCTAGCTTTGCAGCATTTTCAATAAGTTTTTCGTCTTTATAAATATCAAGTGTAGCGCAGCCGATTTGTGTAGAAACCGTATGACCACTATAGGTGAGTCCAGTCATTAATACATGATCATCGAAATAACTAGCTACTTTTTCACTTACAATGACTCCTCCAAGCGGACTATATCCACACGTTACCCCTTTTGCGAACGTCATAATATCTGGCTTGAAATCATAGTGCTGTACAGCAAACATTTTCCCTGTTCGTCCAAACCCTGTCATCACTTCATCACAAATCATTAGAATTCCGTAACGATCGCAAAGTTCTCGTACCCCTTCTAAATAGCCTTTAGGCGGTATGAGAACGCCATTACTACCAGGAATAGGCTCGATAAAAATGGCAGCAATGGATTCAGGACCTTCATATTGAATTTGGTTATGTAATCGATTTAAATAAAACTTTGTTGCTTCCCCTTCACTTGCAAAATCAATTACTTCTCGGTATAAATATGGCGTGTCGAATTTGATAAATCCAGGTAATCCGGGCTCTACTGTAAAGCGGCGCGCTTCCCCGGTTAAATTTCCTGCACCAAATGTTGCACCGTGGTAAGAACGGTAACGGGAGAAAATTTTATATCGTCCTGTTGCCATCCGCGCAATTTTTACGGCATGATCATTAGATTCTGCTCCGCCGTTAGTGAAGAATACTTTTGCCATATTGTCTGGTGAGACTTCAATTATTTTTCGAGCTAGCTCTGTTTTGGATGCAGTAGCAAAAGCTGGTGCTGCAATAGGAATTTCACCTATAAGCTTAAATTCTTCCAGTAATTTTGGATGCTGATGACCAACATTTAAATATACAAGCTGTGAACACATATCATAATATTTTTTACCCGTTTCATCCCAAAAGAATATACCTTCTGCTCTTTTTATAATTTTAGGATTTACATTTTTTTGTTTAGACCAGGAGTGTAGGATATATCGCTTATCATCACTTTTAATTTGTGCATCGTCGATTGATTTCATTTCATCACCCTCTCTATATAATTTCTGAATTATTAGATAATTGAATTATACCTTGTTTTCTAACTTTAGGCGAGAAAACGAAAAAACAACTGTATTAAAAACAGTTGTTCTTCTTTGTATAATGTAATTTTTTATGTTATACATTTATTTCTAAGACGATTGGACAATGGTCGCTTCCCATTATGTTTGAATGTATATGAACATCTTTTATTACGTCTTTTATCCGTTCTGAAGTGAGAAAATAATCAATACGCCATCCAATATTTCGTTCTCTTACTTTATTCATATAGGACCACCACGTATAGGAATCTTTCTTATCAGGATAAAGAAAGCGAAATGTGTCAATGAAACCAGATGCTAATAAAGTACTCATTTTCCCTCTTTCTTCATCTGTAAAACCAGAGTTTCCTATATTCGGTTTCGGATTTTTCAAATCGATTTCTTGATGGGCAACGTTTAAATCACCACATAAAATCACTGGTTTTTGTTGATCCAATTCTAGTAGATAATTTCGTATTTTATCTTCCCAATCTAATCTTACATCTAGCCGAGCTAAATCTCTTTGCGAATTAGGAGTATATACATTCACTAAGTAAAAGTTTGTGAATTCCAAGGTAATGATTCTTCCCTCTGGTTCCTCTTCTTCCAATCCTACGCCATACTTTACGGACAAAGGATTATGTTTAGAAAATACTGCCGTACCGGAATATCCTTTTTTGATAGCATAATTCCAATATTGATAGTAATTCTCTAAATCTAATTCTATCTGTCCCTTCTGTAATTTTGTTTCTTGAATACAAAAAATATCTGCATCCATTTCATTAAAATAGTCTAAAAATCCCTTTCGAACACACGCTCGAATACCATTTACATTCCAGGAAATCAATTTCATAGTAGGCTACGTCTCCTCGTTGCTTCGTTTGCTTATTTTGCTATGTAAGTGCAAGTCTTTTAGGAAGGATTGTAAAATGCTTGATTAAATCTCTTGATGTAATTTGAATTTAGTAAGACATTCTTTACATATGCAGGCTTTTCTTAACTGCTCTGGTGGAACCATTTCAAATATTTCTTTTGGAAAGGATTCATCATTACACCAGCAAGTTCCATGGGGTTTTCCGGAAATATTCCCACAATTATTATCCTTACCACAGAGAGGACAGCAATTTGCATGAGTAGATTCCTTTTTCAAAATGTAACTACACCTCACTTTTTTTGCTTTACATACACGAATAGATTCCTGCTCTAATGCTAGGAAATCTCTATATATTTGTAATTCTAACACAATACAGTTGTCAATCTATCATCTAGTTTTCTTATTATGACTTTGAAATTAAGGATCTGTAAAATTTTACCGCTATATTTTGGCTATTGTTCATATATTACTATTTGAATTATCGGAAAACAAAGAGTATACTAGAAAAAAGTAAAGGAGTTGATTTCCTATGAATAAGTATTTTCTTAATCAACCTCAATTTGATGAAAATGTTACAGATGCTCAATTTGCTGAAATGGTGTTTGATAAGGTTCTACATGATGCTAGAAAAGCAAAGCTTCTAAAGGAAATCGACCAATCATTACTAACTAAAAATAAAGAAGAATTTTTACGATTAACTGAGGAGTTAAAACGTATTTCATAATTAAATTTTGGATAGTAGTTTATATAGTAAAGAAGCCCCTTCTTTTATAGATAAGGGCTTTTTTTGTTTAGTCGCTAATCATTCACTTTGACTAATCTTGTTTTATCCCGCTTTAACGGGCAGTAAGACCCCCACTGATGGAAGTTTCACTTTATTTTTAATAGTTGAATAAAATTTTCATTCCTTCTTTTTAATCTAGATTCTACAGAAACATTACTATAATCATATATTCCGCTTTCTGTTTTTACGCCAAGATGATTTTGTTCAACTAGAAGTCGAATAAGTTCTGGGACATCATTTGCTAACTCTGGAGAGAGATTATCGAGTACTCGTTTCCATGTATCAAGCCCACCATAATCGGCCGTTTCCAATGGACCAATAAAAGCCCATCGAAATCCAGGACCGCTTTTTATTACCGTATCGATCTCTTTTGCATCAGCTACCCCATTTTGTAATAGATGTAGCGCTTCACGTAGAAGAGCTGCTTGCAAACGATTCGCTATAAATCCAGGTGTTTCCTTTTTCAGTAATACAGGTGTTTTGCCGATACTCACAATCAATTGCATTGTCATATCGATCACATGTTGTGCTGTTGTTTCATGTTTTACAATTTCAACGAGTGGTACTAAATGCGCTGGATTAAAAAAGTGAGTAATAATAAAGCGCTGCGGGGTGCTTACGTATGTAATTAGTTTTGATAATGGTAAAGTAGACGTATTAGAAGCGATAATGACATTTTCATTAACCATTGATTCTAATTCTTTAAATAAATTCCATTTTAACTCAATCACTTCAGGAATTGCTTCAATAATGAACTGTGCCTCCTTCACACTCTCCTGCAGATCGACACTTGTAAGAATACGTTTTAATGTTTCCACTTTTTCTTCAGCAGTAATCATTTCTTGTTCAACGTAACTATCTAAGTTATTCTGAATTGATATAGTAGCTTTTTCCAAAAACTCCTCTTTTAAATCATATAATTGAACCGTATTTCCAGCAAGGGCACATGCTTGTGCAATACCATGTCCCATAATTCCTGCACCGATGACAGTGATCCGTTTTTCCATAAGTGATCGCTCCTTTTATATAAAGAGGAAGTTTCAAAGTCCGAAACTCCCCTTCTATCAAACTTCTATTTTATTAGAAAAATGACAAACCAATCGCAAAGATAATTCCTGAAACAAGCAATGTCGTTACACAATAACCCATAATATCTCTAACTCCTAGTCCAGCGATAGCAAGTGCAGGGAGAGCCCAAAACGGCTGAGCCATGTTCATCCATGCCTCTCCGTAAGCAATTGACATAGCTGCAACACCTGGATCGACCCCAAGATGTTGAGCCGCTGGCATAATAAACGGTCCTTGTACGACCCAATGTCCTCCTCCGGAAGGAACAAAGAAGTTAACAATTCCTGAGCTTATAAATGCCAAGAATGGGAATGTTGCAGGTGTAGATATAGAAATAAAAGCATTCGTGATGTCTCCACCTAATCCTGACATTTCCATCATGCCTTGTATTCCAGCATAAAAAGGAAATTGAATCATGATTCCAGCTGTTCCTCTTGCAGCATTTGTAACAGCATTCATATATGAAAGAGGTGTACCATGAAGAAGTAGTCCAGTTGTAAAGAAAAGTAAGTTTACAGTGTTAATATCGATTTTAAAGCCATTTGTTGTTATGTAATAAATAAGATACGAGTATCCAAGCAATGAAATAAGGATGCTGAGAAATCGACTGTTTTCCATATAAGTAGCGAATGTCTTTTTCGCTGGAATTGCTACAGTCGTAGCTGCTATTTCATCTTCAGCTAGAAGCTTCGGGTCGATGCCTATTACGTCTTTACCTGTTGGCATCATCCATCTTGTCATGATTGGAAGAATAACGAGTAGAGCAATTGTGATAAAAAGATTAAATCCTGTAAAAATGGTATGTGTTAGTGGAATCAATCCAACTGTTTTCTCCATTGGATTTCCAGCTGTAGCGGCCACCAGTGGAATGGAACCAGAAAGTCCTCCATGCCATGTTAGGAATCCAATGTAGGCGCACGCAATCAGGAAACGATAATCTGAACCTGATATTCGTTTTGCAACTTCTTTGGCGAACAAAGCTCCGACGATTAATCCAAATCCCCAGTTGATAAAGCTTGCGATTCCAGAACCTAATGTAACGAGGACAACCCCTTGTGCTGGTGTTTTTGCCACACCAGCAAGCTTTACTAACCACTTTTTCACAAAAGGAGAACTGGCAAGAGCATGACCTGTAACGAGGACTAGACTCATTTGCATTGCGAAAGCTAATAGATTCCAAAATCCTTTACCCCAATATTGAATCATCTCAATCGGACCATGCGGAGTAAATGCAATTCCTGAAATGAATAAAACTAAGGTTAGAAGAAGTGCGAATACAAAAGGATCTGGTAAGAATCGTTGAACAATAGCTGTAAAGAAATTAGATAACGTTTTCATTTCATTCCTCCTATTTTATATTTACTTTTTCGATATATAGAAATTTGTTAACAGCTACACCCTCCTTTCTGTGCCAGGAATCAATAAACATTTATAACAAAATTATACATAACATTACTATAAATGGTAAATATTTATTTTTATATATTTTTTTAACATTACATTCAATTCGTTTTTTGCTGATTGGTAGAAGGATTAGATATTATAAACTAGATCAGGTTCTTAAACGAAAGTAACTAGGAAATAAATAATGCCTCCGCTTTTAAGATGAAGCGAAGGCATTATTTAACAGGACGAAGCTTTCCAGAATGTTTAATTAATAACGATATATTTACAGAAATAGAATCCTCTTCTAAAGGCACTCTTCCATTTTCATTTAGCTGTTTCCAAAGTTTATTGTTTTTTTTATGCAATACTTCACCTAATTCATAGATATCACCATTAATAGCAAGCGCTTTCGAATATGTATGTATGATGTCCTCTTTTATTTGAGCAGCTGCAGCTGCTGCTAAATCATTTACCTCTATTTGCTGATTTAGTTCATTAATAAGTCCGGAATACTTAAGGTTGATCGTAAAATGTATCTTATCACCTATCAAACTTGGCTTAATATTCACTTTACTTTTTTCAATTACTACTGTAGCCATTGGTTGGCCATCTTTCTCAACGGTAACTCCACTACGTTTTGATTTCTCTGTTACCCATTGATAGCCTCCAATGTCATCATCAGTTAGAAAACCAAGTAGTTTCTCTTTTGTTACTAGTGCCATTCCACTAACGTCAATGGCGGGCAAGTTTTTATGGTCTTCCTGCCACATGTCCTTTTGGGTTAAACTAACTTGGGGAAGAAGTCCATTCTGTCCTGGTTGTTGGATGGCAATTAAAAGTTCACGCATGTTTTTGGGTTGAAGTAAAGAGTTTTGTTTGTAACTATTTATGGGCTCCCCCAACTCAGTAAGGGTAGAAGTAATTTGTAAAGGCTGATAGGTATGTAATACTTCTTTAATATCTTCTTCGGTAGAATACATCCAAATGCGATAGCGGGTCTCGCGATAGCGGTCAAATAAGTCCAATACTTTCTCTAATCCTTTATTTTCCAATGCTGCCTTAGAAATGACGATATACTTCAAATGTCCCCAAAAAACCCGAATTTGTGTTGAAGGATAAACGTTAAACATTGCTTCATCTATATTTCTTCCAGAAACGTGGCCAACTTCAATTTTCTCCTTACTCGGAGCCGCTGCACTCTCAGATTTTGCAAGACTTCCGACATTTATATATTGCAGATAGCCATGAAATTTTCCATCTTTATAATCAATACCTAATCCATGCAAATACACCATACGTTCTGGTTCATTCGAATCAAAGCAGCCACTAAGAAGCGGACAAAGGATAAAAAATAAAAGAATCATCCTTCCTCTTTTCATTTTTTCTTTCTCCCAGTGCGTGTATTGTCATTAGATTTTGGAGTAAAAGCATGCGGACGAATCGTATTTACTTTAGCTGGTAAACGAAAAATCTCATGTACTATATTCCTAAAACTTATACGTGTAGCAATTTCAAGGTAAGGAACCCCAAATGTTCGGATGCGTGCTAAATACAAGAGAATAAAGAATAGAGCTATAAAAAAGCCTGGAAATCCAAATAAGCCAGAAAAGAGAAGAACCCCAAAACGTAACAAGGAGACTGTTCCAATAAGAGCTTGGTTGGCAAGAGTAAATGTTGCGACGGTTGAAGCACCAATAACGACAAGCATCAATGCACTTGTTAATCCAGCACGGATAGCCGCATCACCTATAATTAATCCACCGACAACACTTAATGTCTGTCCAATGGGAAGTGGCATTCTTAGCCCAGCCTCTCGAAATAATTCAAATAAAAGCAACATTAAAATCGCTTCTAAAGCACTAGGTAGCGGAACACCTTTTCTAGATTCTACTAAGGTAGCAAGCAACGTAAATGGAATTTGATTTTGGTGAAAAGACGTGATTGCAACCCAAAACCCTGGTAGAAGAGTAGAAAATACTAATCCTACAATTCGCATAGTACGTTCAAATGAATTATATAAATATGATGTCTCCGAGTCTTCACCTGTCTTTAGTGTGAAAAATAAATTAGCAGGTGTAAGAATTGAATAGGCAACACCGTCAATCAGTACCGAAAACCGGCCGCTAAGCAATGATTGAACGACAAAGTCAGGACGCCCGGTATATAGACTTTGCGGAAAAATCGCAAATGGTCTATCATCGATAAGTTCTTTCAACTGATTTCCGCTGTAAATACTATCTATATCAACAGATTGCAATTTTTTCATAAGTTGTTTCAGAATGGATTGATCTGCAATATCCTGAATATAGAGAACAGCAACCTTTGTCTTGGAGCGCTTTCCAATTTCTAAAGATTCTACGCAAAGAGAAGTAGTTCGTAAGCGTTTCCGAATTAGTCCAATATTTATTGTAAGATCCTCAATAAAATTATCTCTCGGTCCTTGTATCGTGACTTCTGTTTTCGTTTCTTCTGGTTTTCTATTTGGAATATTTGCTATGTCAATAGAAAAAACACTATTGATTTCTTCTATTACTACTACAGCTTTTCCAGAAAATATAGCAGACATAATTTTATCTTTATTATCAACCCATTCTAACCCCGTAACAGGGAAATATTCCTGAATCACTTCTTTTGAAATGTCTTTATAGTCTTCGATAAAATTTTTTAATTTTATAAAAATGACAGAGTCGAGCATTTCTTTTTTGACCATTCCTTGACAAAATGCAAAAAGGATTTGATACCCTGAAAAAGAAACATTTTGGATTATAACATCTCCACATTTTTGAAAAAGAGACCGAAATTTTTTCTCATCCATTTTTTGCTTTTCCTCCTTTAAGTCGAGTAACGAAAGCGATGATTCCAAGCAAAAAAGTGAAGCTAATAAAAAGAGTAGCAGTTGTAGGAAGTATAGTGGATATGTAAAAGTTATAAAACATTGCATCACTAAATGGAATATAATTTACAATTGTTATGATTAGAAATGTAATAACAAGTACCCATTTTTTTACTTTTTCATTTTTTATATTCAATAGTTCTATTAGAATCAATAGAAGCAATGAGATACGAATATAGGCGCCAGACATCCATTGATAAATAGATAAGAAATCAAAGTGTTCAATGAATTGTCCCATTTGAACAAGACCCCATTCCTCATATGCTGGATGGCGTTGTTTCGCGGCCTCTTCTATACCAAATTCTGCTACTGCTGCAACGAGGGGACCTAATGTTAAAAATGATAGGTTCAAAATATTATAAATGAAGTCACGGTAACGATAAGGTCTTTCAATTTTTTGCTGTAGAAATAGAAAAAATAGGAGTTCGACGAGTGCTCCAACTTGATAAACACTACCTTTTAAAACAGGTAAGAATCCATTTTCTAAGATTGGAAGTAATAATGAATAATTTTTTACTTGTATGTTAACAATCGCAACAAGAAATCCGAATACTATTACCATTATTAATAGAAAAAAATTAATGATTGATAATGTTCGTAGACCGGATGCTGCGGTTAACAGACAAAGAACTGCAAGAAGTGTGACACCCATCCATTCCGGCGTTGTTGGCAAAAAGGTAATCTTTACCCACGTCATAGTTTCTCGCATCGCATAAGAAGCTATAGTTAATATGTACATACAAAAAATACCTATTATCAATACAGTAAAGAATGTTCCAATATGCTGTTTTAACCAAATGGCTATATGCTGTTGTTTCATTTCCTTGTGAATAAAAAACAATAAAATACACCAAATACTCACAACAACAACTGCAAACAATACCGACATCCATGCATCACGTCCGGCAGTTTGAAGTAAAGGCGGGATAATCGTAACATGTGTTTTAAAGCCTATAGCCGTCATCACTATAAATGAAAGTTGAAAAACAGTGATGCGATCAGCATTTTTCATTATTATCACCCCTCTACTTCATGGCTTTAAGTATATATTTCCCATATCAAGAAATGGTATGTAATCCATTTACTAAATTCGAAAATTGAAATACTTTTCAAAAATAAAAACTAGAACGAAAGCGTCCTAGTTCTAGTCCTTATTCTAACTCGTTTTTATTTTGTAAATGAGAAACGATAATCTTTTTTATCCAGCTTTCTAAACCAATCTTATCTTTTTCTGCCTCTTCTTTCATCCGTTGTTTCATAGTCCTTTCAACATAAAATGAAACCGGCTCAATATCACTTTCAATATATACGCTGTTATTACGTACTGAAATAGTACCTTCTTCAATATGTTTGGCTAAAAACTCAATTTCTGCCTTATGCTCTCGTACATCAATTTCTAACGTTAACGGTTTTACTTCTACATGAATCATTTGCCCCTGTTCCTCAATTTTCACATTTGCTGCCCCTCCAAATTGATAAAGCCATTCAATAATGGTATATGCAACTGCCTGAACAAACTGAGGCTTTCGAAAGCTAAATTGTGCTTGCCCACGTTTTGTACTGTGACGCTTTCTTTCTATTATATATGTCGAATGAAATCCGCGAGAAAACAGTTCTTCTAGTGGAAACATTTCTTCTCGTTCCGTGATCACCTTTCCAGTATTGTTATCTAGCGACATAATACGTGCTTGTTCATGTGTAGTTTCATGATAGAACGATTGGTATAAAAATACTTCCTTCCCTTCTACCGTTGCAGATAGTTTCCGTTTCACAGATCGATGTGAAATAAGCGTTGGTAAATTTTTCAGAATGCGTTCTGCTTCTTGTTCAGAAATAAAATACGTGTTTCTTCCATTATATATAGTTTTATTAGCATGTAATGTACCAGCTTGAATCCATTTCGAAACTGTAGAATGAGATACACCTGCTTTATCAGCAATTTCTTGAATAGTAAACCCGGGTTTTCGCAGCGATTGAACGATACTTAATACTTCTTCTTCATAAAACATTTTCGTTCCATCTTTTCGCCAGTTATCTTTATAAACCGAAGAAAGCTTACCTTCCTTTTCATACCGATAAATCGTTGCTTCTGTTACCCCAAGCATATGGGCTGCTTCTTTCGTTGTTACTTTTGGCTTATCATCGAATAATACATCCTCTAACATAATTCTAACTCCTTATATATATTCTTGTAATTAACTCTATATTTTATCAATACATGTTATCTATAAATGTTAATATAAATCTTGTAAAAAGTTACATTTAAATTTAATCTATCTTAATAGTAACATATATATTCATTATTATGTAAATATTTATTATAAACGAAATATATATGTTCAATATAAAAGAATAGAGCATTATTACATATCTTACATACTATTTCAGTTTATATATTGATTAGTCTCATGTATTTTGTATGTTATAATAAAAATGTATTATATATAGTTAGTATCGTGTAGATAATTAAGGAGTTGAAGTTATGAATAATATAGATGAATCAACAAGTTTACCTTCAACATCAGGAAAATATACATCTTCCTATATATTAAAAAATATATCTATACATAACACAGAACTACTATTGAATATAGAATATATACATAAATTAGAAGAAGTTATTGATCTTGCGGAGAAAGAACAGCAAACTAAGTTTGCTTATTTTAATGATATGGAAGTTATCTATTACTTTGTTCACCTCGAAAAGGATATGGACAAAACGAAACATAGAAAGCTAAGTACGAAGCGAGTCTATCTTCATGAAATTTTAACGTTCTGCCAAAACCTATTGAAGTTTGCCAAAGAGTTTGATTTACAGACAGAAGCCATACACTCCAATTCCTCTCTCTTACAAGCAATACAGCCATGGAATATAAGGCGGTATGGGACGTATCTGCAGCAAGCTCCCTTAGGTAGAGATGGACAACCATATAAAGTAGCCAGTCTAGCAAAAAAGACAACCATTATAAGGTCTTTTCTAAAGTTTTTATATGAGCAGAAATATATAGAGAAACCACTGCATCAAGAATTAAAGAAAAGCAGCGTTCGGAGCGAAGATCGTCCGAATCGAGATTTAACCTTTTCAGAAGTACAAGAGATTTTAAACTATTATAAACAACAAAATCATCTTGTGAATTATACGATTCTCCTATGCTTAGCTACAACTGGCCTACGTATTAAGGAACTTGCTTCTGCGAAAGTGAAAGATTTGCAGTATATGGAGGGAAAATATTGGCTACATGTTGTCGGCAAACGAGATAAAGAACGGCAAGTCTACATTTCACCCCAACTATTAAAAGCCCTTATTCATTTTAGAAAAAATCGTGGGTATGATACAAAGCTTAACAGCGGGGATGAGTCACCTTTACTGATGACCTTGCGAGGAAAGCCTTATAATTCGAATCAACTATCGAATCAAGTAACAAAAATGGTACATGACACGAACCTTCCTTTTTTGCAGTATCGAGAGAATCCTGTCACAGCTCATACATTTCGCCACTTCTTTGCGATTGCAGCTGCAGCTAGAGGAGTAGAGATAACAAAAATTCAGCGTACATTAGCACATGATTCAATCTTGACGACACAAATCTATCTAGAGAAGCATTTGAAACGTCAAGATAATGCAGCATTAAGTTTTGCGGATGATTTGGATTAAGAAAAATAGATTGAAGACAAAACAAATAATCAAATCACGATGACTTTTTCCGTTACGCAAGCTTTTGTAATCCTTAACAATGTCAAAATTCTGGACAGAATATAGAAAAAGAACAGAAACTATATCATTTCTGTTCTTTCAGATTTTGAAAGATCAACTAATGCAAATTCCCTTTCAACCAAGGCTAATACTGATGGTAATCAATCGGGATTTGGATTAAGATCGTTTTTTCTTCTGCGCCCAACTTATACATTTCATCACACACGTTTGCATCAAATTCAAGAAGCAGGTGTCCTCCTAGTCCTAGGGCAGTAATTTTTGGTACAGGTAGGCCTGCTTTGTTGAATGCAATATCATCTGTATCATGCATATTCATTTGAATTAAAATCGCATATTCTACAGTTTTTCAGACGTAATGATTATAATGAACTACCGTCAACTCAGTAGTAATTGAGCCAACTAAGTCAATAGAAATGAATAGCGCTCTAATCCCTTGAATCAATACGGGAGTCATAACGGTCTATTGTTTACATAATATAGTTATGGTAATTTTACAGAAAAATCACTAATAGGGGTACCGTCACATGCCCATCAATCTAATATACCCACTTAATACGTGATATTGTACAAATATGCTATCAAAGTTTTTATTTCTTTTTCTAATGATCATTAATTGTATACACTTATATATTTATTCGGAATGATAATTCCCGAACCCTCCCTAGTAAGTTGCACTACTGGAGCGATATGTCCACCTTTATAATTATCAGCTGGAATATAAGAATGCACATAAGCATGTGTTACCTCTTTCCCCGATGAACAATCATAGCCTAAATTTAGAGACGATCCTTCATTTTTATCTAAGAACTTACATTCAAGAATATGAGCATAGTCGGCTATGTAGATTGACGAAAATCCTTTTGGTATCTCAATCTGTAATATAATATTACCTACAAATTGTTCTATTAAATCTTTTCCTAAATTTCCGAAATACTCATTGTTTGTAAGCCAATTTGGTGTTGGAGATAGGAAACCCTCTATAAGGAAATGATTTCGTAGGTAAGTTGGTACCCTGGGGCATGTCACTGGTCTATATGCATATAAACCACTATCTTTTGCGAAAATCTTATTTAAATGTTCTTTATAAGTGTAATGATAAAAGATTAAATTCCCTTCACTGCCATACTGAATTTCTGTTTTTTCAGTTTTATACCCCAAAACGCCCAAGTATAGTCTTTTTTGATGAATGAACGGTTTACACTTCCTCATTTGCTCATCTCCTCAAAATATATCTATATATGCTATACATACTTTATGTGCATTTGAACTATGAAAAAGTATATCTTATAAACTAATCCTAATTCTTACTTAATTATTCACAATAAAATCTGGTCAAAAATAATGAAAATTTTAGAAAAATAAGGTAAACTTATCAATAGTTTTAGTTTAAAATCGTTTGACGTGATATATACGGAGGAATAGTCTATGAAGAACAACACAATAAATGAATCAGTTGATGAAATTGATAAAAAACGAGTAAACTCAAGCCATCGTTTTAAAAATTGGGAGTTTATCACAGTGGGCGGTGGTGTTGTTATAATTGCACTTCTAATTGGGGGAGTGAGTTATTATCAGGCAACTCGTTTCAATTCACAGGTTACGATTAATGACACAAAAGTCGGCGGTCTGACTGCTGATCAAGCAGTGAAAAAATTAGGAACATCTGTACTAAAAAACAAAGTCTATGTTGGCCAACAACAAATATTAGATGAAAAAGATACGGAGACAGGACTTAAAGATGAAGATTTGCCTAAAGTTAAGAAACTACTAAAAAGCCAGTGGACATTTTTCCCTTCCTCAAAGGAAAAAAACTATTGGCTGCTACCAGAACAAGCAGAGCAGTATCAAAGTGAAACGATGAAACAACTTGTAGAAAAGAAACTCACATCTATGAATAATAGTTTAAAAGCGCCTCAAGATGCTATGGCGAAGCTCGAACAGGGAAAAGTTGTTATTTCAAAAAGCGTTGACGGAGAACAGTATGATGTCGCTAGTCTATTGAAGGATTACGACAAGCAGAAGTATAAAAGTGAAATCCATCTGAATCCTGTATACATGCAGCCTATTAAAGAAAACGATCCGATTGTAAAAAAAGAGGAGCAAATGCTACAGGATCTTCTGCAAGGGACCATTGATTATAAGGTACAGAATGAAGTTTACTCTTTAAAAGCTCAAGATCTAATTAAAAACGCCTCTATATCAAAAGATATGAATGTTTCAATCGACCTAAGTGACATTAAGAACAAAATTGCTGAAATTAATAATTCTCAAGCAACATTAAATAAAGACTTCACATTTAAAACCCATTCTGGCTCGGTCATATCAGTAAAAGGACAAGGCTATGGCTGGGCAATAGATGTTGAAAAAGAAGCAAAACAAATCCAAGAAGCCTTCGAAAAAGGAGAAAAAACGCTTTCTGCTTCTAATATTTACGGAAATGGCTGGGATAATAAAGGCATCGGTTATGATACAACAGCGAATAATGGCATTGGAGACACGTATGCTGAAGTGTCAATTGCAGAACAGAGTATTTGGATTTACAAAGATGGTAAATTGGCAGACACAACGAATGTAGTGACTGGTAAACATAGCACCAATGAAGATACATCACCGGGAGTGTGGTACATCCTCTATAAACGATCACCGTATACACTCAAAGGCAGCGCAGTAGGTAAACCCGATTATTCTGTTAACGTAGATTACTGGGCTCCGTTCACAAACAGCGGACAAGGTTTCCACGATGCCGGCTGGCGAACAAACTGGGCAAATAATGCCTATCTAACAGCAGGTTCAGGCGGATGTGTCAACCTCCCTCCTAGTATTGCGAAAAGCGTGTATGATAATCTCAGTACTTATGAACCGGTTATCGTATACTAGCAAATAACAGTCTCTAATGAAGTGATGAATGTATCCAGAACTAAAAAAGTATTTTCTTTGTTTTTATTATTTATGATACACACTTCTCGTGTGCGGGGTGGAGAAACAGTTATATACGTTAACGTAAATACATAAAGTCATAAAATCATAATTTCATGACTTGTAAAAAAAGAGCGTTACGTGGTGAGTTGTTAAAAAGAAAATAGCCTAATAAAATAGGCTTAGGAATAAAGATTGCTAGTCCTAAATAAAACATCATAAATAATAGACTAAAAGCGGGCTGAAGATAAACCGTGACGATAGCTTGTAAAATAGCAATTATGACAGAAGCTATAATGAAGCGAACTATAAGTATTACGTTGATTATTGAGAAGGTTGGCTCGTTCATAAAAAGAAAAATAAAAAAGGTATCAATCATAAATAATACGACAAAAAAACGTGTAGGGACCGGCTTAGTCCACGGAATTCGAAACAAGCCTTTGGTAGCGCTGTAGCCAGCTTGGGCAATGTCATCGGTAAAGTGCGTATGCCTACTTCTTCGGGTGAAACGCTCAAATGATGCTTCGCTTGTGGATAAGCCGATGATAAATGTGCCGTGATCGGAAAACATTGGCGTCATTTCCGTCAAAAATTCGAATTCTCGCCCTTCTCCTTATATTGAATAAATTACATCGTTGTAGGGTCTATTGATCAGGAAAGTTACTTATTTGTTTCGTAAGTTCTTTAAATTTCTTGTTTTCTTCATCGTCAGATTCCCCTTTACCGATGATTCTAAAAAGCATCTAATCGGGAGCATGTCTTAGGAGATAATTGCTGAGAGGTTTCCTGATAAAAATGCTTTTCAAACGTATCAATGGCAGAATCAATCAATCGCTTTAAGCTTCCTCTAGAAGGTGGTTCAACTTCCACTTTCGAAAAAGATTATATGCTTGGTTTGTTAAATAGTCTGTATCAACAAAGGCCTTGAATTGTAAAGGTAATGCAGATTGAAAGGAGTATAAACATTATTTTTGATGAAACTTACACACTGTCTAATACATTTGACGAGGAGATTCTATGATGCGGACATTTTATTGGCTATTGATACTTACCGTACTGCTACTCACCGCCTGCAATGGCCGTCAGCAGGTGAACCCATCCAAGGGGGCAGCGTCGTCTCTGGCGACACCAACGGCCCCCGCCAAAGCTCCGGCCCCGGTGTCGGTTCAAGTTCCGACCCGCTATCAGGGCGCGTACCCCGGCGGCGATCGGAAGCTCCAGGTGCCGCCCGGCTTCACGATCCAGGTCTTCGCAGCCGGGCTGCAGAGGCCGCGGCATATGGCGCTCGGACCGGACGGAGCGATCTATGTGGCGAAGATGGGCGCCAACCGGGTGAGCCGCCTGGCCGATACAGACGGTGACGGCGTGGCCGACTCTTCCGAGATATACGCCTCGAACGTAGAGAGTGCTCACGGGGTAGAATGGCACCAGGGGGCGCTCTATGTGGGTGCCACGGACGGAATCTACCGCTTCGACGGCAAGGGCGCATCTCCAGTTCTATTCCTGACTCCTCCAAGGCGCGAAGTATCTCCTGTTTATCAACAATTGGACTATTCAACTTCACATCTCCTATACTTATATTATGCTTAGAAAAGGTTTTTGCTAAAGCATCTTCATCATTTGACAAAATCCTAATCACCCATTATTATCACTATCAATTCGAACTGTTTTATGGGAGAGATAAAGATGAAAATTTATGTTGATGCAGATGCTTGCCCGGTAAAAGATATTATTATCACTGAAGGTACGAATGCGGAAATTCCTGTTATCCTTGTTACTAGCTTTTCTCATTTTTCTAATGCGGAACATCCATCAGGAGTGGAAACCATTTATGTTGATTCCGGAGCAGATGCTGCGGATTATCGGATTATGAAGTTAGTAGAAAGAGGAGATATAATTGTTACGCAAGATTATGGGCTTGCTTCGCTAGGTTTAGCAAAAGGATGTACAGTTCTTCACCATAAAGGGTTTAGCTATACAAATGAAAACATTGACCAATTATTACAAACACGTTATTTTAGTGCAATGGCTCGAAAAAGCGGAACGCGTACAAAGGGTCCAAAACCATTTACATCAGAAGATAGAGAGAAATTTAGGGGGCTATTTAAAAGAGCGATTACACGATAAAAATAACCGTCCATTTTTAAGAAAAACCTAGAAAAATAATATTGTGACATGTATTTCAGTTCTTTTTAAACAAAATATTTCTAATTACATAGTGCCTCGCTTCACTTTCAAATAATCTTCCACAAACTGGCCTTTAACATAAAGGAAGAGCGCAATTCTTATTCTGGAATTGCGCTCGATTATAGAATATTACAAAAAATCTTCAGAAATGACCACTCAGTTAATTTAATAAAGTACTCTATAGTTTCGTACAATTCTTCACAATCTTACATAGGAACAAAAAAAGAGTTCATATTTTGTTTACATAATATTATTATAGTAACTTTTAAAAGAGATACATAACCCTGGTTCTAACTCGCTCTCATTTTCTTACTTAATTATCGCATAAAAATTATTTATTATCCCATATCCTTACATCGTTGTAGGGTCTATTAATCAGGAAAGTTCATTTATTTGTTTCGTAACTTCTTTAAATTTCTTGTCGAGTTTGGTGTACGCTTCATCATTTGGAGTCATAAAGCTAAGTTTTCCTAAAAACAAACTCATTCCCTAAAACATACAATTTATTTATCGATAACAAACACCCTTTTGGGATCCTCCCCTTTCTGTACGTATCTCGATGGACCTCCCTTACATTCATATTGGTAATCTTTGTAATGTTTTTTTGTTTACATAATATAATTATTGTTTGCTTTTATAGGTGAATCCTAATTATTAATTTATGTTAAGCTAATGTTAAGGAATGTACTCCATACTAGCAATGTAAAAACAAAAGACAACGTGATGTAGATCTCATTCTCTACCTAAACATGTATATAATCGTATATTAAAAAAACATTTGTTTCTCTCATCCAGCAAAAGGATGTTATTATAAAACCATTGTGTTAAAGGAGGATGCTAAAATGAAAACAAAACAACCACGTCTGCAACTCGTGCAAGCTTCGAGAGCAATCGTTCCTTTATTGGTTATCTTGTTTCATACTAGTTTTGTTTCAAATCAATATTTTAATTTTAATCTTCTCGGACTCACTAAGCTTTCTAGAATAGGTGGAGCCGATTACTTTTTCGTGTTAACTGGATTTATGATGTATTATGTATATGCAAAGGATTTTGGAATTAAAGAAAAATTCCGCCCGTTTTTAATCAAACGGTTTACACGGATCATTCCTTACTATTGGTTACTTACAATCGTAATGATTGTCTTCTTCTATTTTGTGCCTATTGGTTATGGGTACGGAAAAAATTTGCAAACGATGTTAAACTCATTCCTGCTATTGCCATCTCAAGACTTTCCTATTATTTATAGTGCTTGGTCTTTACGATATACGTTACTCTTCTACTTTGTATTTTCATTATTTATTTATTCGAACAGCCGATTTATGAAAACTGTTGTAGGTTTATGGATTGCTTCCATTCTCTATTTCAGTATTACATCTACTACCTTTTCAAATGATTTCCTAGCCATGATATTTAATAAAATAAATCTCGAGTTCGTAGCAGGAGTCTGCTGTGCATATTATGCTATGCATCGAACGATTAAACATGGTATGGTATTTCTTATAGCCAGTGCAATTGGGTTTGGGTATACGTGGATAAGTGGAGTATATAATTTGTGGAGATTTGATGAAACCTTTATGTACACAATATGTGCTACCGCTCTTATTCTCGGTATCGTTTCGATTGATATGACACGACAAATAAAGCTTCCGCGTATATTTAACTATCTCGGAAATGCATCATTTTCGATTTATCTCGTACATCCTCCTTTTCTAGGGTTTGTAGCCGCTATGCTTGTCAAATTAGGAATTACAAGTGTTATTGGTAGCGTAGGTTCTATAATAGTTACCATGATTACGGTAACAATTATGGGATGTCTTGCTCATTCATATATTGAGAAACCTCTAGTAGCAAGTATGAAAAATATGATTCCTAAACCTAAGAGTGCCCCATTGCTTTTACGTGAAACATCTGCAAAGTTATAAAGAAAGGGCGAACATCATACTGTACAAGCATGGCACAGTATGATGTTCGCCTTTTTACCTATTACTCTTCAATTAAGATGTCCCTAATTTTTGCTTACAAATTACTGCTTTTATCATAAAATAACTAATTTCATCCGGAAGTTTATCTTTAATCGGCTTAAGTTTTTCCATACCGATTTGTGCAATGATTTCTTCTACCATTGCTTCATATGTAGATGGAACAATCTTGCACCAATCTAATTCCATACCTTCTCCTGCACATTGTAAGAGATGATTTTCAATAGTGATACATGATAATTCTCTCTCATTTGCTATCTCTTGAATCGATTTTCCTTGTTCGTACAAAGTATAGGATACAAGATGAGAATTTTCGATACGTTTTTTATTCTTTTTTATTGATGGCGTCCTTTCAAATTCAGGATGCCCTGTAATATACTCTTGTATGATCTGTAAAAATCGTTTACCAAACCGCTCTTGCTTTTGCATGCCAATTCCCTTCACTTCTAACAATTGCTCAGGTGTTTGTGGAAGTATATTGCACATGTCTCGTAAAGTTTGATCTGAGAAGATGACAAACGGAGGTACCTTTTCTTCGGATGCAATTATTTTCCGTAATTCACGAAGCTGCTCAAATAATTCATGATCAACTGAAAACTGTGTTGCCTCCATCTGTTGCTTTCTCATCACCTTTTGGTTTCCAAGTAAAATTTCTTTTCCATTGTTTGTCACAAATAAAACAGGATATTGTCCTCCTGAAATACCGATATATTGATCAGAGGTGAGAAAATCAATAAACTCCATGATATTTTTTGCTGACTTTTGTTTCAGTATTCCGTAAGTGGAGAGTGTATCAAATTTCATTTCGCGTATTTTTTTATTTGCGGAACCGGATAGCACCTGACTAATTATTGTTTTTCCAAACCGTTCACCCATACGAATGATGCATGATAAAACCATTTGTGCTTCTGTGGTCACGTCAACCGAATTTCGACTATCCGTACAATTGCTACATTGTCCACATGCAACGGAATTGTCCTCACCAAAATATTGCAATATATAAGATTGTAAGCATCCTTCTGTATGGCAATAGTCTTTCATTAGCTGAAGCTTATTAATTTCGTTATTTTTTTGTTCTATATTCGTTATTTGCTCAATTAAATATCGTTGAACTTGTACGTCTTGTGCTGCGTATAATAAAATACACTCACTGTTAAGGCCATCTCGTCCGGCACGCCCAGCTTCCTGATAATAGCTTTCTATGTTTTTCGGCATTTGATAATGAATAACATACCGAACATTTGATTTATCAATGCCCATCCCAAATGCATTGGTTGCAACCATAACGGATATATCATCTTGTAGAAATAAATCTTGTGAAGCCGTTCGATCAAGAACACTCATTCCAGCATGATATTTGCCTACTTTAATCCCTTGTTTTTTTAAATATTCATAAACATGATTCACTTCTTTTCGCGTTGCAGCATAAATAATGCCAGCTTCCCTTTTATTTTTATTTACATAATCCATTACATAATTAAGGCGGTCTTGCCCTTTTATAATTTTGAATGATAAGTTACTTCTCTCAAATCCTGTAATGACCACATCTTCCATTGGAATATGTAATAAACGACATATATCATCCCTTACCTGAGGAGTAGCAGTTGCTGTCAATGCTAAAACGATAGGCGTAGGTTGTAATTGTTGTATAATTGTTTCAATTTTTAAATAACTAGGACGGAAATCATGTCCCCACTGTGAAATACAATGTGCTTCGTCTATGGCAACAAGTGATAAGGTAAGCTCCTGTAATTGTTCTATGAACTGAAAAGAATCTAATCGTTCTGGGGCTATGTATACAATTTTATATTCACCTTGTTGTATTTCTCGCATACGGTTTGCTTGCTCTGCAAAGGATAATGTGCTATTTAAGTATGTTGCGTGAATACCGACTTGTTCTAAACTATCGACTTGATCTTTCATTAATGATATAAGCGGTGAAATAACGATGGTAACACCAGGAAACAAAAGCGATGGAATCTGATAACAAATCGATTTCCCTCCGCCTGTTGGCATGATACCAGCAGTACTTTTCCCTGCTAACACACGTTCAATAATCTGTTCTTGCCCTTGGCGAAATGTGTCATATCCAAAATATTGTCGTAAATAAGTCTTTGCTTTCGTCAACATCGTCTACACTCCATTCATACTTGAATTATAGCATATAGAGATAGAACATCACTCTCTTATAATTTGACACTGTTTTTGTATCAAATTTGCAAAATCTATATCACCAAAATAAGCCAAACGAAATGTGTTCATTTTTCAAAACGATGGCAGTGTAAACACAAGGGTTTATCTACTTGTATTGACCAATATCCAAAATATTGTTAAAATCGATATAATATTTAAATATTGCCGCGATGATCGTTATGGGTAAATCTATAACAGGAGCAGCTTCTGGAGAGACTGTATATTTACAGCGCCGAAGGATTCACAATCTCAGGCAAAAGGACAGAAGAGTAACTCATGAATGATTTGTGTTATTCTCTTGGGTTGTCTGAGATTGGAGGAAAACTCCAATCTTTTTTTATTCCATTTTTTAGTTGACTGTTTATATAGACAATCGACATGTATTTCTACCAACATAAAGAGGTGAACAGCGTGACACAAAGAAGAGCAGTAGTTAGCGTAATCGGTAAGGATCAAGTAGGAATCATTAGTAAGGTAACTCATGTATTAGCAGAAAATCACGTAAATATTTTGGATATTAGCCAAACGATATTACAAGACTTTTTTACGATGATGATGATTGTTGATGTATCTGCAATTGAAAATTTAGAAACACTACAAAATCAGTTTGATTCAATTAGTGAAACGATGTCATTGAAAATAAACATTCAGCTTGAGGAAATCTTTCATGCCATGCACCGTGTTTAATAAATATTTGCAACCAGCTAGCATAAAAGTATCCTAACCTAACTCTTTCATTAAAGAGCGTCGCGTTAGTTCCAGTAGAGGAGAGAAACATATGGCTATTGCACTCGATGAAATGCTTGAAACGATCCAAATGGTTCAAATGGAGAACTTAGATATACGGACTGTTACAATGGGAATAAGCTTATTAGATTGTGCAGACTCCGATTTTGAAAAGATGAATACCCGTATTTTTAATAAGATAATGAAATATGCAAGCCGTTTGAAGGAAGTAGCAGAGGATGTTGAACGAGAATACGGGATACCTATTATTAATAAACGTATTTCTATTACACCAATTGCAGAATTATTAGGAACTGCAACTCCTATGCAAGCAGTTGAATTAGCGAAAACACTTGATAAAGCTGCGAACGAGCTAGGCGTTGACTTTATTGGGGGATTTTCTGCTCTCGTTCATAAGGGAATTACAAAAGGAGATCAAACGTTACTCGATGCCCTTCCAGAAGCTTTAACTGTAACGGAGCGTGTTTGTTCTTCCATATCTGTTGCAACAACGAGAACCGGAATCAATATGGATGCTGTACGTATTGTAGGCGAAATTATAAAAGAAGCTTCTGAACGTACCAAAGATAGAAATGGTATAGCATGTGCGAAGTTGGTTGTTTTTTGTAACCCTGTTGAAGATAATCCCTTTATGGCTGGCGCGTTCCATGGTGCTGGCGAGGGTGAAGTTGTTTTAAATGTTGGCGTAAGCGGACCAGGTGTCGTGTTACATGCGTTAAAACGATACCCAGAGGCTGATTTAGGTGAAGTAGCAGATATCATCAAAAAAACCGCATTTAAAATAACTCGTGCTGGCGAATTTATTGGAAGAGTTGTTGCGAAGCGGCTTGGTGTTCCATTTGGTATTATGGATTTATCTCTCGCACCGACCAATGCATTAAATGATAGTGTTGCTGAGATTTTAGAAGAAATTGGTCTTGAACGTGTAGGAACTCACGGAACCATTGCAGCACTTGCTCTGATGAACGATGCAGTAAAAAAAGGTGGAGCGATGGCTAGCTCTTATGTTGGAGGATTAAGTGGTGCCTTTATTCCTGTTAGTGAAGATAACGGAATGATACGAGGGATTGTTGATCAGTCCTTAACGTTGTCTAAGCTAGAAGCAATGACCTGTGTATGTTCAGTAGGACTCGATATGATTGCAATTACAGGTGACGTTTCCCCCGCTACCCTTTCCGCTATGATAGCTGATGAAGCAGCCATTGGAATGATTAACAAAAAAACAACTGCAGTTCGTGTCATTCCCATTTCAGGGAAAAAAGAAGGAGACATGGTTGAGTTTGGCGGTCTTCTTGGAAGAGCTCCTGTAATTGGAGTAAATCCATTCAGCTCCGAGAAACTCATTCGACGCGGCGGCCGTATACCCGCTCCTCTTCAAGCATTAATTAACTAGCAAAGGCCATTTAAGCCTTTGCTTTTTTCTTATCTGTGTCCCAATCTAGGAGATGATTGATATTTCTTATAAGCCGCAAAAATAAGTGGATATCCGCATAATAGTATACATACAATTAGCAAAATAACTCCTGGCCATTTATAATCCGTCCAGAATATTCCGCCTATCGACCCAACAATACTGGATCCTACATAATATAGCAGAAGATATAAAGAAGATGCTTGAGATTTATTTACATCAGCCCTTGCTCCCACCCATGAGCTGGCAACGGAATGACTTCCAAAAAATCCAAATGTAAATACCGAAATTCCTAGTAGCTTTATGATGAAGTTAGGAATAAGTGTAAGGATTGCTCCGCAAATCATAATACATAGAGATATTTTTAAAATAAGTGGACGTCCATAATGGTCTGCCTTTTTTCCCATATACATGGAACTATACGCTCCCCCTAAATTAACAAGAAATAAAAATCCAATCACCGTTTGGCTTAAATTATAGGGAGGCTCCATTAGCATAAATCCAACGTAGTTATACAATGTAACATAGCCACCCATTAGTACAAACCCCATACATAACAGAGGGATTAATGATTTATTATCAAGATGTATTTTATAAGCTTGTAATGCAGGCTTCCACTGAAAGGATTGTTTTCTATGATGGACAGGTGAAGGAAGCAATCTCCAAAATAGTAGACTCATCAGTATGGCAATGATTCCAAGTGTAGCTAGTGCAACCCGCCATGAAAATAAATCAGTAAGGATTCCCGTTAATATTCGACCTGCCATTCCCCCAATACTTGTTCCAGCTATGTATAGCCCCATTATCTTTCCGAGCCCGCTAGGATGAAACTCTTCACTCGTATAGGCCATCGCAATTGCTGGAACTCCTGCTACAGCAAGACCAAGGATTCCACGAAGCACAATAAGTGTAACGTAATTCGGACTGAACGCTGTTGCTAAACCTAGAATGGAGGTAATAATCATAGATAATATCATGATTTGTTTTTGTCCAATTGTATCTGACAATGGTGCTGCGAAAAGCATTCCTACAGCTAAGGCCATCGTTGATAATGATAATGTTAGGCTTGATGCTGCTGCAGAAATATGAAAATCCATTGAAAGAATTGGCAAAATAGGTTGTGTAGCATATAAAGTTGCAAATGATACAAAGCCAGCAAGGAATAATGATATACAAGCATTTCGATATTCCCTGCTTCCTCTTTCAAAAAAAGTCATGGTTCTTCTCCTCGTATTATTTATCTAGTAATTTCAACTTTTATGTTACTCTTTTCTTTTCTATGCGTCTAATTTATAATTTGCATAAATATAATAACCTTTCGTTATTAATCGGAAATAGGTGGTCATATATGGAATGGCATCAAATAGAAAATTTTATTGCGGTAGCTGAGCTCAAACATTTCACAAAAGCAGCAAAAAAACGATTAATTTCACAACCAGCGTTAAGTCGGTCCATTATCAAATTAGAGCAAGAATTAGGTGTTCCTTTATTTATACGTAATGGGAAAACGATTACGTTAACAAGGTACGGAATTATGTTTTTAGAAAAAGCAGAACAAGCACAGGCACGAATTCGCGAAGGAATGGAAGAAATTCGGGAAATCACTTCACCTGATGGTGGAGAAATCTCTGTAGCATTCTTGCATACTCTAGGAGCAAATGTAATCCCCCAACTCATTGGAGATTATAAAAAGATATATCCTAATGTTACGTTTCAATTATTTGAAGGAGCTACCAATTATTTATTGGAAAAGGTTGAGAAAGGATTGGTCGATCTTTGCTTAACTTCCCCTCCAGTCAAGGGAAAATATTGAATGGACTACTTTAACAACCGAACCGTTGTATCTTGTAGTTCCTTACCATCATCGACTAGCTAAGCAATCAAGTGTTTTATTCCGTTCATTAGAAAATGAAGATTTTATTTGCTTTAAAAAAGGCTATGGTCTGCGTTATATTTTCGATCAAATGTGTACACAGTTACAAGTAAAGCCTAATATTACATTTGAAGGTGAAGAAGTTCCTACTATTGCCGGCTTTATCGCTGTTGGACTTGGAATTGCTGTATTACCAAAAACAAAGGAATTAGATGAATCGAAAATGAGACTCCTTCCTATAAACGATTATCCGTGTCAACGAACGATTGCACTTGCGACATTATCTGAGCACTATCTATCCCCTGCTACTCGGAAATTTAAATCGTTTGTAATAAATTACTTTTCAAAGTTAATGTAAACATTAAGATGCTTATGAGGACAATGAAAAAGAGACCATTCTAGAAATAGTACGGTCCCAACAAAAAAGAATTTATAATGATAGGTTCGAATCTCTAGATTCATGTAAGATTCTTTTCCCGCGTTGCAGGACAAAGGAATAATAACCAATATAATATACAGCTAACAAAAAGAACACGGCATAAGTTAACGGGTCTTTAGCGAAATTTTGGTTCAATTGCGAAGAAGATTGTGAGCTGGAAATAGAAAAAAGGTATATAAGGCGATAAAAGAAACGACTTAAGAACAAGAAAAGTACAATGGATTCGATCCAAATATGAGTTCGATAAAACAAAGCTTGTTCTCTTAATTCAAATAAGCTATGTTTCATTGCATACGTTGCTAATACGCCTCCAACTACTATTCCTGCTAAATCATACAGGTATGAAATTGGATGAGTGGCACTCATAGCTAGAAGAACAAGAATGAGTATAGAAAAAATAATAATTCTTATTATAAACTTTCGAACTTTAAAAGGCTGAAACCCAATTGATCGTTTCACTCTTACATATAAAATAAGAAGAATGAATAACACAGGATACATATTTTCTACAGTAAAATTCATTTCACTCCTCCAATTATCAAAAGAATCACCCAGCACCTCAGATATTACCATTAAATATATGCACATCGTACAATATTTTATGAAAACTTCAAATTGGAATAAAAAGCGAACCATTTACGAACAATAAAAAAGAAAATAAAGGAGGGATTTACAATGAAGCCGTTAACATTTAAGGAAATGGAATACATCGTTGATAGTATGTCTAACGAAGATCTATTAGTAAAACAATGTATTACAACTGCATCTCATTCGCAAAATACACAAGTTCAGAATTTATGCCGACAATTCGTATCTAAGCATCAACAACATTATCAAACATTACTCGGAGTACTACAACAACATAATTCTCTTGCTCCTAGTGCAGGGCCGGAAAATCAGTGGATTGGAATGCAAAAGAATGCAAATCAACAAGAACAATCTTTCATTCAGTAGGGAGAGAAAACAATGATGCAACAACCGATATTAAAAGATGAAGATTTGTTATATACCATTCTAGCCGATTTGAAACGAACGTCAGGTGAATATGCAACTGCCGTAACGGAATCAAATTGTCCTGTAGTCCGGCAACAATTCCAAGGATTATTACAGGATTCCTTAAATCTTCAAGATCAGTTATATACGTTTATGTCGAATAACGGTATGTATACCGCCTCTTCTCCAGCCATTTCATCCGAGATTACAAAGCAGATTCAGCAATGTAGTCAAACTCAAAACGAAACGAATCAACTGATTCAGCAGCATATTGGAGTCCAATAAAAATAGCAAGACGTTAGTATGTAACCATCAGATGGAGGAATATCCCTCACTGATGGTTACTTTTCTTTGTTTGTGATATCAATAAAGTGCTTTAAAATTCGAGCCGTTAATCCCCAAATCACTTTTTCCTTATAGTAGTAAAAATATTCATGTATCTCGTTCACTTGCCAATTATAATTCTCACCATTATGTATTAAGTGGTAAGGAAATCTCTTCTCGGGTTCTACTCTATAAGTAATCGTATAGGATTCGGGCGGTGTGTTTTGAAAATACGAAAGTGGTACAGTGAATATTTCAGCAACTTCTAAGGGGTTATAATTGATTTGTTCATAGTTCTTTAGAACACCTACAAAGGGATATATAATAGAACCGAAGAATGAAGGAATGTAATCTAACGGAACTACATTTTCAATACTCTCTCTTCGTATCCCTAATTCTTCCATTGTCTCACGAATTGCCGTATCGGATTCATTTTGATCATCCTCTTCAATTTTGCCACCAGGAAAACAAATTTCACCAGGCTGTCGTCGTAGCTCATATGCCCTTACTTCAAATAATACATGAATAATCCCATTTATTTCGATAAGCGGTAATAGTACCGCATATTGGGAGGCATATTTACTGCCTAATATGTTTGGGTTTCTATGTTGTAATTTCATCATCACTTCTTCTATTTTCACTACTATTCACCTCCAGTTTGATCTACCATTCTTGTA
The DNA here is from genome assembly GCF_048159605.1 of Ectobacillus polymachus. Taxonomy (NCBI): domain Bacteria; kingdom Bacillati; phylum Bacillota; class Bacilli; order Caryophanales; family Bacillaceae; genus Ectobacillus; species Ectobacillus polymachus. Next base: position 941,413 of record NZ_JBLREB010000001.1, read on the forward strand.
TCGTAATTGTAAAGGATTCTTCAATTATTCACAATCATATTGTGTGTTACAATATAGTTTGCTGTTGTAACAAAATTCTTTACTTATATATTGCATTGCTATAAAGTATAGAAAATATATTTACCTAGGTAAGGATGAGAATATGAATTCAACTAGTCTTTTGATGCATGAATTAAATCAAAAAATTCGATTATTAACGAAAGAAATGAACGAACGATTATCGAAGCACGGGCTTTATCATTCACAATGGATGATATTGTTTTGTCTACAGAAATACGGGAGCATGACACAAACCTCATTATGGAAATACTTAAATGTGGAAGCTCCAACCGTTACAAGAACTCTTACTCGTCTTGAAAAAAGTGGCTGGGTAATAAGAAAACTAGGAACAGACAAGCGTGAGAAAGTTGTCGTATTAACAGAAAAAGCAAAAGAAACATTACCTGATGTAGAGCAGACCGTTCGTACATTTGAACAGGATATGACAAAACGATTAAGCCAGGAACAAATAACAAATTTACGAGAGCTTCTCGGTATGCTTGGAACCAATGAAACTGAGTAAAGTGAAAACTTTTTTCATCCCCTCCTTTTGGGTTCGGAATAGTAGGCATATTCATTTACGGGAAGGTATTCCTTGTGAGAAAAAGCACTATATATGATTGGGGTATAGATAGAAGGTGTAGTAATTTTGAAATGGAAAAAAACGTTATTAGTATTATGGATATCAAACTTTGTTGCAGCAATGGGCATGAGTATTATTCTACCTTTTTTACCTTTGTATATTGAACAATTAGGTGTTCATCAAACAGCCGATATTGAGAGATGGACAGGATGGATTTTTGCTGCTCAATTTGTATTTTCTTTTATATGTCAGCCTATCTGGGGGACTATAGCAGATAAACACGGCCGAAAGCTTATGCTGTTACGTGCTGGATTTGGAATGGGAACTATAACTACCTTAATGGGTTTTGTTTCTAGTCCCTGGCAATTGCTTGTCCTTCGTATTTTTAATGGGATCTTCTCTGGATTTATTTCGATGTCAGTTTCTCTGCAAGCTTCTGTTACTCCTGATGCGCAATCAGGGCGGGCACTTGGTATGCTGCAAACTGGTTCTATCTCAGGAGCATTGCTTGGACCTTTGCTTGGAGGGATACTTGCTGAAAATATGGGATATCATTCCGTATTCTTTTTGACGGGTGCATTGCTTTTCATTGCAAGTTTTATCATTATCTTTTTTGTTCATGAAGATCATCATGAACAAAGAAGAAACGAAACTAGCTCTATTAAAAAACAATTTTATTTAATGAAGCCGTTACTTCCAATATTTATTGCATCATTCGTAACGAATGTAGGAATGATGAGTATTGAGCCATTAGCGACCGTTTATGTAAAAACCTTTTATCAAGGCGTACATCTTGAATTTCTCGCAGGGCTAGTCGTTTCGATAACGGGTGTTGCGAATTTACTAGGAGCACCTATTTTGGGAAAAATCGGAGATACCATTGGACAGCGAAAAGTATTGGTATTTTCTTTATTCATGGCAGCCATGTCATTTATTCCCCAAGTCATGGCTAGTAGTATTACAATGCTATTAGTTGGGCGTTTTGCTCTTGGATTATTTGTTGGTGGTATGATTCCTTCTTTGAATGTGCTCGTGAAAAAACTTGCACCTCCAGAATTACAAGGCACTGCTTTTGGGTTTAATTCTTCTTCCTTGTTTTTAGGAAACTTCATTGGACCGCTTATGGGAAGTGAAATTGCAGCAGTGTGGAATATCCATACGATCTTTTATGTGACCATGCTTATTCTTATTTTAAATTCACTGATGATGTTTTTGAATCATTCCATTGATCTTGTTCCGAAGCATGAAAATAAGGTAGCCTAGAAAAAGGGATAAAAAGCAAGGAATATAATACCTGCTTTTTATCCCTTTTTTTATTTAAGATTTAGACTAATGTTGGTAGGATAAATCTGTGTGTTCTTTATCTTTCTTTTATAGATCTTATTTGTATTTTTTATAAAAAATTCGGTATGTGAAATTTAATATGTAGTGCTAATAAAAAAAATCCAGATCGTTATCTGGATTGAATTACAAAGGATCTAACCACACTTTTTCACTTTTTTGGTCATTCCTCTCAATATATAACTTAACAAAGGTGTGACAAATAGCAATATAAAAAAGACTCTAAACAAATGAAAGCTAATTACGGTTGCTAAATCAGCATGCATAACAATCGCAGTTGTGCCCATTTCAGCAATGCCACCCGGGGCAAAGCTTAAAAAGGTGGATAATAAACTACTATGTACAAATCCCTTAAAGAGAAATGAAGAAATGAGAGCGAAAGATATAAGAAGCATCGTTCCAATTATGTAATAAAATAAATTCTTTTTTGCTTGTTTTATACTTTCGATGTGCAGAGTTGCACCTAAATGAGTTCCTACAAAAAGCTGTGCAAGTAGTGTAATAGAATAAGGCATAGCTGGATGAGAAAATCCATTTAACACAAATATCGATGTAACGATCATTGGCGCTAATAAGTATGGCGTCGGAAGATGAATACGTCGTCCAATCCAAATTCCAATCGCGATACATACAATATACAACATCATATGGAAAATAGAATAGCTACTTGGATTTTCTTCAAGATGCATATTTAATTCCTGACCAACCGGAAACAAGGATGCAATAAACGGAACGAGTCCAACAATACCCATGATTCGAATGGTCTGCATAAGCATAACATTCGCTATATCAACACCTGGGATTTCTTCTGCTAACGTGGCCATTTGCGAAAGTCCCCCAGGAATACAGCCAATAATTGTAGTACGAAATGACGCATTCGTAACTAACGATAATAACCAAGCGATAATGGTACTGGTTACAAGTAATAATAGCGTGTAAGAGAAAATAAGTGGCAATTGATGCTTAATATGCTGTAAGGCATCATTTGTAAATGATGTACCTAGCGTATAACCAAGAATAATGAGTCCGCTACTTCTAAAGTAAATGGGCCAGACAACTTTCATCTTCCATATCCATTTTGCTAGAACAATAAAAATGATAGGACCTAACATCCACGCAAGCGGTAAGTGCATCCAATTAAATACCCATCCTCCTATTGTATCCGTAACAAAAGTAAACAGCACACTTTGCCAAGCATGATTCTCTTTTCTTGTTGGATGTTGCAAATGAGAGCATTCCTTTCTTATGTCTTTTACATAGGAAGAATGTATAGTACAAAAAGACTCTATTACGATATTTTATTTAAACGCTGCCATTTTTTTTCAATGCTTGTAACGTTTCAAAAAAACTAGGAAATGAAACATCAATCGCATTAGCACCTTCAATGATCATTTCACCTTCTGCAATGCAGCTAGCAATAGCAAGCATCATACCAATACGATGATCACCATGGCTATTTACGGTAGCACCTTTTAATGGTGTTTTGCCGTAGATAATCATTCCATCCTCAGTCGGCTCAATTTTTGCACCTAACTTTGTTAGTTCTTCTACAACCGTTTGGATACGGTCTGTTTCCTTTACTTTCAATTCAGCTGCATCTTTAATAATCGTAATCCCTTCGGCTTGCGTTGCTGCAAGCGCAATAATAGGGATTTCATCAATTAACCTTGGGATTTCGTCTCCCTTTACTTCCGTTGCACGTAATATTGATGTTTGGATACGTAAATCTGTGCTTGGTTCAAACGAACTAGTATTACTATTCAGTTTTTCAATATTTGCTCCTATTCGTTCTAATACATCTAAAATGCCAGAGCGGGTCTCGTTCACCCCAACATTTTTAAGCAAAATATCACTATTTGGTGTAATTGCTCCAGCAACTAAGAAGAATGCAGCTGAAGAAATATCGCCAGGCACTTCAATATTTGTTGCTTGTAATTGCTGTCCACCCTCAATCTTTACGGTCGTTCCTTCTCTTTCTACATGAACTCCGAAGGCTTCCAGCATTCGTTCTGTATGGTCTCTTGATATATGTGGTTCTGTAACAGAAGTTGTTCCCTTTGCACGTAATCCGGCAAGTAGAATAGAAGACTTTACTTGTGCACTTGCTACCGGTGATTGGTAAGAAATACCCTTTAGATTACCTCCACGTATAGAAAGTGGTGTATACGTTCCCTCTTCCCTACCATCTATAGATGCCCCCATTTGCCGTAAAGGATTGGTAACACGCTTCATTGGTCTTTTTGCAATCGATGCATCACCTTGCAAGCATGTATGAAAGGGTGTTCCTGCTAGTATTCCAAGCATAAGCCTAATTGTTGTTCCAGAATTACCGACATCTAACATTTCGTTTGGTTCTTTCAATCCATCGATTCCTGTTCCCATCACTTCTACTTCATCATCATGTCTTGTGATGGTTACACCAAGCTTCTGAAAGCACGAGATGGTACTCAGACAATCAGCTCCCGGTAAAAAGCCCTTAATTTTCGTTGTTCCCTTTGCAATACTTCCGAACATAACTGCACGATGTGAAATTGATTTATCTCCAGGTACACGTACCTCGCCTTTTAATCCATCTTCAAAACTATGTAACACTCGCATACATCCACTCTCCTTTATAATACTTCGTATGTTTGGTACTGTTCAGATTCTAGATTTGACTTGGCGGAACTACGATCTTTCTCAGATTGCAAACTAATTCGTAAAACACCTAATAAGCCTTCTCTAACTTCTAGTATTTGCAAATTGCTCACACTAATATCATGCTTAGCTAATATCGATGTAATATCAGCCAAAGCGCCAACTTTATCAATAACATCTACATACAAATCAAAATAAGATGGAATTGCACCGGTTGTATTTACAGGTAAAGAGTCACGATATTGCTTTGATCGAAAAAAGAAATCATAAATACCCTCTTTATTTTCGCATTCAATCATTTCTTCCACTTGTTTCATCTCGGTAATCCATTCCTGTATTAAATGAATTAACTGTGTACGATTTTGCATGACAATATCCGTCCACATCTTCGGACTACTTGATGCAATACGCGTGATATCCCGAAATCCTCCAGATGCAAGAGCGGTCACAAAATCATTCTCATCAGCATGTTTCTTAATGAGCTTAACCAATCCAGACGCAACAACATGCGGAAAATGACTTACGATTCCCGTTACATAGTCATGCTCGTTTTGGTCAAGTATTAGAAAATGTGCACGTGTCCCTTTTAGTAACTCCTTCATTTGATCGATACTCTCTTCTGGTGTGTTAGGGAAAGGAGTTAAGATATAAAATGCATTTTCAAACAAATGGGCCCTTGCGCTTTCTACTCCCGTTTTATGAGAACCAGCCATCGGATGACCACCAATAAATGTAATACCACGGTTTGCAAGCTGAGATGCTGCACGCATAATTTCCACCTTCGTGCTACCTACGTCTGTTAAAATGACATGTTCGCGTAATGAACATGTTGCTAGTTGTTCTAACAAAGTAACAGTAACTTCCACTGGGGATGCCAAAATAATAATATCAGCTTTTTCAGCTTCTTCTAGCAAATGATTACCAATTTCATCTATAACGCCAATTTCTTTCGCTCGCTTTACTTGTTCTTCATTTATATCGTATCCTACTATATAAACGTCGTGTTCTTTTTTTATAGCTAGCGCAATTGAGCCACCTATAAGACCTGTACCAACTAAAAGTACTTGTTTTTGCATGGTAATCATTCCTTCGCTTATTTCCATTATTATCAAAAGAATTCTTATAAAAAAGGAAAAGAACTAAAATGTTTTACTGTATTCACGATGCTTCTTAATATTTTCTGAAATTAAGTCCATTCGATCTACTCCAAATTGTTCAACTAACGCATTTGCAAGCTCCCATGCTACAACAGATTCTGCTACAACACTTGCTGCTGGAACGGCACAGCTATCCGAGCGCTCGACACTTGCTTGAAAAGGCTCTTTCGTATCAATGTCAACCGTTTGCAGAGGCTTATATAACGTAGGAATTGGCTTCATTACTCCGCGAATAACAATTGGCATTCCTGTTGTCATTCCGCCTTCTATACCACCTGCACGATTCGTTTTTCGACTATATCCATTATTCCATATAATCTCATCATGCACTATACTTCCCGGCTTTTTTGCAGCTTCAAACCCAATCCCAATTTCTACCCCTTTAAATGCATTAATACTCATCATTGCAAAGGCAAGTTTTGCATCTAGTTTTCGATCATAATGTACATAGCTTCCTACACCAATTGGCATTCCTTCCGCAATAACCTCGACTATTCCTCCGATGGAATCGCCATTCGCTTTCGCATCATCAATCGCTTTCATCATTTTTTCTTCAGCTTGTTTATCTAAACAACGAACAGGTGATTCTTCCGTTATACGTTGAAGTTCTTCAATAGATTCATAATTGACAGATTCAGCTTCTACTCCACCAATTTCTAACACGTGACCGCCAATTTGTATACCTAGCTCTGTTAATACTTTTTTTGCAATCGCACCAGCTGCAACACGAACCGTAGTTTCACGAGCAGATGAACGCTCTAACACATTACGAATATCTCGATGATCATATTTAATGGCACCATTTAAATCCGCATGCCCAGGACGCGGCTTTGTAATAACTCGCTTCATTTCCTCTAAATCTTGCTCCGATACTGGTTCAGCACCCATTATTTGAGTCCAATGAGTATAGTCCTTATTTTCTACCACCAATGCGATTGGTGAACCAAGCGTATATCCATGTCTAACACCGCTTACAATTTTCACTTGATCCTTTTCAATTACCATTCGTCTTCCTCGGCCATGCCCTTTTTGCCTTCTGCTAAGCTCGTTATTAATATATTCTGCAGTTAACGACAAACCTGCTGGAACACCTTCCACAATGACTGTTAACTGTGGACCATGGGATTCACCTGCTGTTATATATCTCATTTTTTTACCCCCTTAAAAATAACATTTTGTCAGCGGAGACATTCTCCATTTTACCTATATTATATATATTCCTCCTTCCACTATAGGAAGGAGGACGCTTTTAATCAGATAATTTATCGTACAGATTTTGAAGGTGCTAATCTTGAATGAAATTCTTTTAATTCCGTCATGAATTCATTAAACTGTGGAATGTTCATTTGCTGTGCAGAATCAGATAATGCTACTGCAGGATCAGGATGTACCTCAGCCATTACTGCATCTGCTCCAATTGCAAGTGCTGCCTTAGCTGTCGGAATAAGGAGATCACGTCTGCCAGTAGAATGCACAACATCAACAAGCACTGGTAAATGTGTTTCTTTCTTTAGAATTGGCACTGCAGAAATATCAAGTGTATTTCTCGTTGCTTTTTCGTATGTTCGAATACCTCGTTCACATAAAATAATTTGATCATTACCTTGCGCCATAATGTACTCAGCAGCGTACATGAATTCCTCAATCGTTGCAGACAATCCGCGTTTTAAAAGGACAGGTTTCTTTACTCTACCTGCAGCTTTTAACAAATCGAAGTTTTGCATATTTCTTGCCCCGATTTGAATCACATCAACATAATCAAGCGCCATTTCGATGTCATTTGGATTTAATATTTCACTAATGATACGTAAATCAAACTCATCTCCTACCTTACGAAGGATTTCTAGGCCTTCTACACCTAATCCTTGGAAATCATAAGGTGAGGTACGAGGTTTGAATGCGCCGCCTCTCATAAGCTTTAAGCCTTGTTGTTTAATCGCTTGTGCAACCTCACGAACTTGCTCGTAGCTTTCAACTGCACATGGTCCCATAATAAATGTTTGCGATCCATCACCAATTTTAACGCCCTTAATATCAACAACCGTATTTTCAGGTTTCTTTTTTCTAGATACAAGTAGAGCTTTACGATGGTCATCTTCTTGTAGCTCTAAGCTCGCTTTGAAAATGGTTTTGAAAATATGTTGTAATGTGGATGTTTCGAATGGTCCTTCATTATTCTCAGCTATAATATCAAGTACTTGACGTTCTCTTACTGGATCAAATCGTTTTACACCATGTACTTTCTTTTGTTCACCAATTTTTTGTACTACCTTTCCACGTTCATTTAATAAGTGTAAAAGTTGCAAGTTAATTTCATCTACTCTGTCCCGTAATTTATCTAATTCATGTGTCATTGTATTACCTCCTAATTTTATATGGAATGTATTTTTTCAATTGAAGACTTACAATTCAAACACATTGATTCATCATAAAATGAATATTGCCTTTCCTTCTAAATTGTAGTATTATTTAGTTTTGGGAAGAAAATTTGTTTGATATGTTTGAATGCTTTTAATAAGAATGTGCGAGATTCTTATGTCGTTTGAACGATCTCTGTACATCTTCTCCTTTCCTATTACTATAGTAGCACTTTCTAAGATTATAAAAAACATCCCTGTCATTTGTGACAGGGACGATTATTATCGCGGTACCACCCTATTTGCAGACAAAGCCTGCCACTTTCCATTGATATCGATCTCATACGACCGTTCTCCCCTCAATAGCAACAAAGACTATTTCGAAAAGAATGCTCAAGGACTGTAATTCATGATTCTCTATATACTGATTTACACCGACCATCAGCTCTCTGCAACAGTGAGAAAACCACTACTCTTGTTCCTATCAACACAATTATGAAATTTTATATTACCTAATAAAAAAGTCCCTACTGATTGCTCAGTAGGGACGATTGTTTATAATCGCGGTACCACCCTATTTGCAGACAAAGCCTGCCACTCTTACTTGATAACGATCCTATAGGACCGTCTTTCCTAATATAAAGATATAAATCTTTATTTAGAAAAAGATGCTCGAGGATTGTACTTCGCTTCTATCTCTGTACTGATTTGCACCAACCACCAGCTCTCTATAACAAGAAGATAAAAACTACTTTGTTCCCTTCGTCGCAATGTTATAAATTTTTGGAATTACTATGATTTGTATTATAGATTGTTATTCCTTACACTGTCAAGGGCATTTTTTTCTATTAGCCAAAAAAAGGACCCAGCACATATTAGGTATTGGGTCCTTAACATAATAAATTATTTTACAATACTTACCTATGCAATTTCTCGTATAGGTAATATAACAGTAAATGTTGTACCAACGTTCAATTCGCTATCAACCATAATTCTTCCATTATGTCCTTCAATAATTTTAAAGCTCACCATAAGACCAAGTCCGTTTCCATTTTTCTTTGTCGTGAAAAAGGGCTCTCCAATTTTTTTAAGTTTATCCTTTGGAATTCCAACACCGGTATCTTGGATGGATATATGAACAAGACCAGCATCAACACCAAGTTTCAATCGAATCTCTCCGCCATTTGGCATGGCTTCGATACCATTCTTTATAAAGTTAAGAAATACTTGTTTTAATCGATTTTCGTCACAGTCCACAACAATGTTTTCATAGTTATAATCCAGTATAAAGCGAATTCCTTTTTTTCTTGCATCAAACTCCATTAGAGCTAATACATGTTGAACAATTGCTACGATATTTTGGCTCTTAAGCTGTACGACCTTAGGCTTTGCTAAAACCAGAAAATCTTCTACGATTTCATTTACACGGTCTACTTCATCCAAAATGATAGCAAGATATTCCTTGCGTTCTTCATCATGTTCATCGAGCTGTAAAAATTCTGTATATCCTTTCATAGATGTTAAAGGATTTCGTATTTCATGCGCAATTCCTGCTGCCATTTGCCCAATAGCAGCCAGTTTATCTTGCCGTCTTAGCATTTCTTCTGCTTTTTTACGTTCCGTTATATCATTTCGGATAGCTAGATACTGATAGGGCTTATTATTCTCATTTAAAAAAGGAACAATTGTAGTATCTACCCAATAGAGTGTACCATCTTTCGCACGATTTCGAATTTCTCCATGCCATACTTTTCCATTTCCGATTGTTTTCCACATACCTTTAAAAAATTCCTTCGGATGTTGGCCAGAATTTAAAATACTATGATTTGCTCCAATAAGTTCATCACGTCTATACTTCGATATCTCTACAAATTTATCATTCACATATGTAATGAAACCTTTAGGATCTGTAATAGCAACAATAGAGGAGGCATCAAGAGCATATTCAAAATCCTTTAAATACATGTCTCTCGTACTTAAACGCTTACTAATTATTGTTGTAGAAACGACCAGACTCCCTAGAATAAGTATCGACGCAAAAAGCATCATGTACATTAAAATATTTCCTTGCGTCATGCCCGTCATATTTACTTCGGTTTCAGGAGATATGGTAGAACGCATCAAAAGAAAGTGGGTTTCAATAATAGCAGCTGTGACTATACATGCACCAAGTGGTTTTAGCCATAGGTGACTGTCCTTTCTTTTGTTAGCAAGAAATAGCATCCATAACGATATAAAAAATGCAATGAATATCATAATACTAGACAAAATAAATACTAATATGTCCGCATGAAAGTCGATGTTCATCCCATACATACTGCTAACAAAGAGAAACAAAGCGGTTACTGTCATGATAATACTCGTAATAAGTACATCAACAAGTCGAATCATACGTTTTCGAATCCAATAAAACGCTACTCCTGTTAATAGGACTCCTATAAGAGCTGATCCGGCGAAAATTAACAAGTTATAAAAACCGAGACTATTCAAATCACGTGCAAGTACGCCAAAGAAGTTTGTAACCCATATTCCAATCCCCATTGAAAAAATACTACCTAAAAACAGAAAACGCTTGTTTCTTTCAGACGTTTTTAATAGCACTAACAAATCAAACGAAGTAAAAGAAGCAATAACTGTTAAAATGATTGCAATAAACATAAGCATCGGATTTGCAATTTCGTTCATATCACTTACTTCCTTTTCTAATAGTTTGCACTATGATTGTATAGGAAAATACTCTATCAGAAAAGAGCTGTTCATCATAATTATGAAAATATCTCTGTATTTACAGAAAAAACCAGAAACAAGAATTATACTACTAAAATAAATTTATCTCCATTTTATTCTTTATTTAAGAAGAATAGAGCTAGCGTTCCTGGGCCTGAATGCGCACCTACTGCTGCCCCTATGTTACCGATAATAAAATCAGTACAGCCGAATTTTTCTTGAATCATATTTTTTAATGCTGTAGCACTTTCGATATCATCACCATGACTAATGCCAATGAGTTGGTCCGACACATTCTCTCCTCTTTGCTCCATTACTTCAACCATACGATGAAGCACTTTTTTTCTACCACGTAGTTTTTCGATTGGAATAAGTTTGCCGTTATCTACATGAAGAAGGGGTTTAATATTAAGTAATCCACCAATAAATCCCGCAACTCGGCTTACCCTTCCCCCACGAACAAGATATTGTAAATCATCTACGGTAAAGATATGCTCCATATGGCTAGCATAATCGCAAATAAATGGTAATATCTCATCTTTTGTCGCACCTTGTTTTGCAAGCTGAGCTGCCTTTAAAACAACGAGTCCCTGTCCCAAAGAGGCACATTTTGTATCAATAATATGTAAATCAAAATCCGGGTAAGCTTCTTTTACATCTTCCTGTACTAATTGTGCAGATTGAAACGTTCCTGACAGTTCAGAGGAAAAGGCAAGGTAAATACATGTCATTTCCTTCTTTGCATATTCCAAAAACACTTGATGAATCGTTTCATAGGAAGGTAAGGATGTTTTGTATACCTTTCCTTCTCTCATATTATGAAATAAGTCATTTGCATTTAGCGTAACCCCATCAAAGTATTCTGTTTCTTGCTCATCATATACACGGAGCGGCAAAACTTCAATGTCATACTGCTGCGCTAACTCCTTTGGTAAATCCGAAGCACTATCTGTTAAAATCTTGACGGTCATTTTCGTTCACGCCCTTTCTAAAAAATCATACTATGTGTAAAAATAATAAAATGAGTTCCTGTTACATTATATATGGTATAGAGAAAATGGGAAACTTATTGCCTCTTTTTTAGAATTTAGAAAAAATGACTGCAGAAATATAACAAATCTGCAGTCATGTTAGTATAAGCATTCTATTTATTATAAGGAATCTACGGGTGTTTCAGCTGCTTTCGGAAATTTTCCTACATTCCAGATCATTTCTTGTTGACGTAATTGTATTTCAAATAAAGTAATCGGGTCATGATATGTTTCAGGATTAGCCTTCATCTCATTTAATGTATCACGATTTTGTTGGATCACAATATGCGTTTCTTCAACTGTTCGTTTTAACTCACCGATAGCATCACGATAGAATAATGCTACGTCTTGCTCAATTCCACGTTCAAACAATTCGAATTCAGCAAAAAATCTTCGAATAACTGCGTCTGTTATTTCTGTATAGTCCTTTTGTTCTACATAATTTTTAAATTGATTTGATAGCATTGTTTTGCTTCGCTCGAAACCGCCGAATAATCTTCCTGTACTAGTTAATACAAATTGTGTTGTAGTATACTTCAACATGATATTCATTTGATCAATACGGACCCTGCGCATAATGCGATCTACATCTCTTCTCCAATCATCTAACACCTTGAAATCGCATTGTAAAATCAGTCGATCTTGCTCGTATAAAGTGTTAAATGTTTCTTTCGTTTCATCCAGATAGTCTTGACTTGTAATGAGTTCTTCTTTCGTGTTATGAATCCAATTTAGCATTTGATTAACGAATATAGGCATTACATGTTCATTTACATAATTTTGTATCCGTTCATTCATGTTGTCGTTCAATTGCTTAGGAAGTTCTTTAAAGTCGCTGTCTATACTGACTAGATTACTGCTCTCCTTCAATATTTTAGGAATTTGCTCAGATAAAAGAGATGAAATTTTATCTTTAATATCCTTATATGATTGGAAGATATTGATACTTTTTTCTTTTTCTAATGCTACAACATTATTAATAAATCCATTTAATTTCACTACAAGTTCATCATTCCACGTAATCGATTCTGCAATTGCTTTTTCTTCCTCTACACGGCTTCTAAGTATATATGTCAATAAATTTCGTATCATCCGTAACAACTGGCCAGTTCGTTCTGTCAATAGATCACGACCACGATAATCGTTTATAAAACAATTAGCTATATCGGATATATTCCCTTCTTTTGTAAAAGGAATGATAGCAGCATTTGGGAAATACGAATGAATACTCTCTTTTAACTCTTCAAGGTTATCTAGAAGTATTTCAGCTTTATTTACTAGAAAATGAATGTGCGTATGTGGTGCTATCTTTTCAATATAAAGTAAGTTATCTCGTTCTTGATCAGTAAATGGCATATGGGCATGTAGTACATATAAAATCGTGTCAGAAAAAGAAAGCTTATTAAATCCTTCTTCTTTTTCAACCTGTATCGTTGGCATATCGATAAGGACAACATTATTTCTATTTAAAAATCGGTTTGGAAGGTGATAATCAATAATGCTATTTCCTATTGTATTATTAGAAAGTACGTAATCCTCTTCATTCTCATCCGTAATTTGCTGTGCGAATGTACGTGTATCATCGCGGAAATACGTTATATTAGAAGAAGGTTCATTCTCCACCATTTCACCCAAAATTGTATTCAAAATTGCTTCCTTACCACTAGATTTCATACCTAAAATGGTAACATAATGTGAATTGAAATCCAGAAGTTGCTGCATATACCATTTCCATTTATATGAAATGTTTACGTTCTTTTGTTCCGCCCAAGTTATAATATCATCAACCAAATGTAAGCTATCCTGTAAGCCTTCTTCATAAGCACCTGATTCATACATAAGCTGCTCAGCATACTGAATCATTTGTTCATTTATACTACTTGGAAATGCTTGTTCCCAAGCTAACAAAGCCGATGAAGCAAATAAAGATTCCGATGAATCCGAAAGCTTAAGCCAGTTTTCCAAATGAATAGGCATAACATGTTTAAATATTTTAATAAATCTTGTTCCAGCAAGAAGTTCTCGGTAGGAGTCAAGATATTGATGAACAACGATATGCCAAGATTCATAAGGATGTACTTCAATTTGTGAGAATACTTGATTCACTGTTTCTATCCATGATATGTATGTTTCTTTCCTTCTAAAATTCTCCCAAAATGAGACGACAAGCATCTTAAATCTTTCATCAGCAACTTTATATAGTGATAATAGTACTTGCGTAAAATAATTTGGTTCAATTGCAGACAAATGATTATCTTCAACGTATTGCTTAAGAATGTCTGCCCAGTACACAGCTTCTGTACGAATCAATTCCGTAACAGCTAATTCAACAGCACTATTCCAATCTTGATGTTTTTCATAAAATACTTTTGCTACGGATGTAACATTTGGATAATCAGGAGCAAGTTTTACAGCCTGCTTAATTATTTCATCAGCTTTCGGATATTCTTCCTTTATTATATAAAGTGAGAACAACTGTAATAAAATTTCTATTGTTAATGATATAGATTCAGTTGTAATCGATTTGTATTTCTCTTCTGCATCTACTAATTTTCCTAATTCAAATAATGAGTCGGCGATATTCTTTTTTGCCCAATCTTGCAAATCATTTTCTACTTGTTCCCATTTGAAAATAGCACTTTCAAAATCTTTATTCTGATAATACACTTCCCCTTGTGCAAAGCGAATATAGGCTAACTCTGTATCTTCATTGCCCAGTTCTTTGTAATATTCTTCCCCTAAAGCTTGAACAGGATGAATCCGTTCTCCATCCTTCAAAAACGTTTCGTAGTACTTTTTTTCAATTAACTGTTTTTCTAGTATCATCATTTTCACCTGCTATTTTTTATTGCTTTCCTTCCCTAAGAGAATTATTTGCTTTCTATTTCATTTTATCAAAATCTTGTTAGTAAATAGTTGCAATTTCATTTCATTTTTACGACAGCAGATTAAATATACGTATTAAAAAATGTCTGATTATTATATATACAATTAGCCATTGCGAGACTGTTTACCTGTATAAATACGTTAATTTATAAACAGAATATATTGATAAGAGTAAATCAAACTTCGATGCAATTTTAAACCACATTTTTGATGTGTTATTTACATTTCATTTCAATAATCTATGTAAGTTATTCCTTATTACTGTTATACTATGATATCGGTATTTCATTAAGACAGAATTTGCAACGCATTACAAATTCATTCTTTTAAAGTCCATTCATTTGTTTTTATATAATAATTTCCTGGAATTAAATGGATTTCTTTTCCTATTTGATTCTCATTTTCAATTATTTGGATTCGTGTCAAATTTACAAAGAAATTGTTTCATTAAGCCTATCTCCTTATAACTACTTGTTTGTATCCGTTTTCAATTACTTTCTGAATATTTTTATACAATCAAAATAGTAGACTTATATCAGTATAACTAATAATATATAAATAGTGTGAGTACAGTATTTTTCACAAGGTATTTATTCAAATAGTTTTTGAAACACTTTATTGAAGAAAAGTAGTACAATGTCATCGCATTACACTATAAGATATTGAGGTGTATTTAAAATGAAAACAAAATTTTGTAAAGAAAGTAAATCGATAAAAACAAGTCGCGTATTTCCAAATGATACGAATAGTCATAATACATTATTTGGTGGACGCTTAATGAGCTGGATCGACGACGTTGCATCTATTGCAGCATCTAGACATTGTAGACACACTACTGTTACAGCATCTACTGACTCTGTTGACTTCTTATGTCCGATTACAAAGGCCGATGCAGTTTGCCTAGAAGCATACGTAACATGGACAGGCAGAACATCAATGGAAGTATTTGTGAAAATCACAGCTGAAAATCTTATTACTAGCGAAAGAAAAATTGCAGCTACTAGTTTTCTTACTTTTGTAGCAATTGATGAGAACGGAAAACCTGCTGAAGTTCCAACTGTTGTTCCTGAAACAGAGGAAGAAAAATTCTTACATGATACAGCAGAAGAACGCGCAAAGAGACGGAAAGAAAACAGACTGCATAGTAAGAAATTAGCTGAATACATCAATGTCCAAAAACCATGGTAATTATCCTTGTCTATTGAATTTTTCCTCAGTGATTCATTCTGTCCGAATGTAGGCTAAACAACCCTTATATTTATTACGCCAGGTAGCCCCCTACTTTAGGCTTCATAAATTTTCTCTAACATTGGACGGCATAAATGAGAATAAAAAATAGCAATGCATATGCATTGCTATTTTTTATTCTGAAAGAAAAGTACAACGATTTTTCCTTCTTACATGGGTTCATTATGAAAACTTGCTAAAGCAATTATACCTTCTGCATCTTCAAGTACAAGCTGCAAGCGAGCAGCAAATGGATCAACACCACGTTCATCAAGCCACATACGCAGAGCTTCCATTATGTTAGCCTGAATCAGTATTTGCGAGCGCCCATTTACTTCTATTTCAGCTGAGTACCCGTATTCATCATCATACATAAGTTCTACGATTACATCTTGCGCTGAAATGTGCCTTTTATCTGCAATATAAACACAAATTGCATTTATTATTTCCTGTTCTGAAATTTTTATCGTTTCCATGCTTCTTGTTCCTTACGTCGTTTTTGATAAGCTTTAAATAAGTTAACCATTAGCATAATAACCCCTGCAAACAATAACAGATTAACAAGTAGAGCTAACCCCGTCCCAACTGGTCCTAAATGAGAGAATAAACTTCCCATAAGAAAGCCTCCAAGTCCACCAAGTAGAATTCCCTTCATGAAACCTCCCTTGTTAGAAGTAGGAGTTGTATTCGTTGATTTCGCTTGGTTTGATTGCTGTGTACTAGAGTTTTGACTTCTGTTAACTGTTTGATTTTTACTAGGTGAATAGGATCCTTTTCCTGATGAATATCCTTTTGCTTCTGCCACATTAGAAGATGTAAAACTAAATGTAGCGAAAATGAATGCAAATGCAGTTAGAATTGCAATTATTTTTTTCTTCATACCCTTGTCCCCTTTTACCTTAGGAATTTAATATTGATGAAATCTAATTTTCAAGTTCTTATGAACCTATTGTATGAACTTAATCCTGTTTTTGCAAGGGAAATATTTTTTCTCTTGTAACAAATATAGATACATTGACATTATAGTAAGCAAAGAATAATATATGTTCATTAGAACTTACTTCAATGGAGGATCGCATATATGAAAGCTTTTCACCTCACTAGAAAAGAGATGGCTCACCTCCTTCTCTCATTAAAAGGATGGCATTCGAAGTCGCCTCTCGCTATCCTACAAGATGCTTGGAGAAAAACCCCTATGTTACAGCAAAATATGGAATCATTACAAAAAACAATAGAAATAGATTCTATTCCACCAATTTTTGAAAAAATAATGAAATATGATAGCAAGGATACTGGATTTTCTTTAAACGAGATAGCTGCCCTTGGTAATCAAATTGAAAATACATCTTTTTCTATTACAGCTATTCAAAACTGGGTGAAACGCGACATCAAAGATATGATTGGCTCCCCGCAAAAAGGGAAAAAATATTCAATAGAGCAATCAGCCCTATTATTTATTGTAGAGGATTTAAAGACAGCACTAGACTTTGATTCTATTCGAAAACTACTGCAGCTTATTGTAAATGATCCTGCCGATCAGGAGGATGACCTGATAAATCCCGTACAATTATATTCAGCCTACTCATCGGTATTTGAAGAATTAAATACAAATTATTCTTATTTATATAAAAACGAAAATTATGATACTGCCATTCAAAGAATTGAGATAGCCATCGAAAAAAAAGCGAAAGATCTTGCATATACTTTTCATCATGCAACAAAGAAACAACAAGAAGCAATTACAAATGTAATTGTAATCGCCTCTCTCTCCGTACACACGGCCTATTTTCAAATGATGGCAAAACGTTATTTATCAGCAACCTTATTTCTTCAAAACCTTGAAGATACATCTATAAACTGAAGAGTCGCTGTATATTACTTAATCTAAGAATCTTTTCCTCATTTCTTGAGATGGGATCACGCAGCTATTTCTAGTCCATTGATAGCGATGTGCTGCAACAAAATCGTAAATATAGTTACGAATCGGCGCAGGGATGATGACAAACATATATAACCAGCGATACATACCATGTAGATGCTTACATATTTTTAGAACAGCAGTTGACTTCGAATACACCAACTTATCTTCGATTAAGATGACACTGTCCACATTTGCTTGAATATCATAATGCATGAACAGCTTTTTCCCTATTTCACCTTGCAAAGAAGCAAATTTAAACGTTTCATCTTTATCGTGTTTGATAATAAACATAACACTTCGATTACAAAACCCACAACTGCCATCATATAATATGATTGCCATCCATTCACCTTCTTTATTTATATATACTCATTTTTTCCTTAAGGATAACTAAGTAGCATAATAAAACGTTTGTCTCGTTACGGGAATGATTATACTTAGGAAATAAAAACCTTTTATTTCCTAGGCAAGCGCAGAAAAAGACAATTAGTGAGAACATTTTGTTAGATGATACATGTCAGATACCGAATATCTTTGTCACTAGGATGCAAAAACTATGTATAATAAGAGAGGATGATGTATAATTTTATCAAATAAACTTATCCACCCCTATACTTACAATTATTTTAAAGGAGATTTAATATGACGAAAATACGTGTTTATCAACCGATAGAAAATCAGCTCGCTAATGTAAAACATGTTATTGTTGATGAAGAACAAAATCCAAATAATGAAATGCTACAGAATTTGTATACATGTATTCTTGATACAGAAGACATGTCTTTACCTGATTCATACATAGAGGAAGATATTCTCATTGATTCGATAGAAGGAATCGTAAATGCATCAGCAAGTAAATTGCGTAGCCTTGGTGCGTTTGATGTTATTGAAGTGAAACATAAGGGGAAACAAACGATGATTCTTCTTCTTGAAGATGATGAGTATGAAATCATTTCCGAATGATCAGATAGTAAATATGAAAGCTATTCTGTAATCTATGTTACTCTCGTAAAAGGTTGGTTTCTTTGTAGAAGCCGACCTTTTTTGACTGCCAAAAAAATAACTAAATTTTATTTCTGATTTTCTTTATCTATTAGTTTTTGAACATGTGCTTTAGGTTGCCAACAATGAAATTGATAGGTTGGTTTCGTTTCATATTGCAGTCTAGCACAAGTATAAGACGTTTTTTCTTCACGTTTTTCTGCTCGAAAATGGATACATGTTGCGCAGCAATGAAATCGACCATAACTAACCAATGTACTCCCCCTCTATTCATTTCTCTAGCAGTGATTCATTTCAGATCATACATTTATTTTACACTATGTAGTAGTAACAATGAACTTGTGTTTTATTTTATTTACCATTACGGTATGTGAAATTATTAATTGCATTGTAGCAAAACCCCACCTCTTATTATGAGATGAGGTTTTGCTGATTCTCTTTTTTAGTAGGAATTTTGTTTGTACAACTCCCTACAAGACCTACTTTTTATTTGTCGTACGAGTAACATTTTCCTTTTTTACAAGCTGGCCGCGTGTTACGCCAAGCTGATTTGTTGCTTTAAGTGCTCTCCATACACTTGTTCCACTGCGCTGTCCGTTAAGTGCTTCACGATATAATTGAATAACCTTGCGTACTTCCTTGCCATCCTCCTCTAAAAACTCAATCCGGAAATGACCTACACCTTCTTCTAAAAAGTGGGAAATATATTCTGCACCTGATTGTTCAATTGCATTATAAACAGTGTTGCGGCATCCCACATCAACACGTACAGGATGTTTCATACCAATTCTGTCCTGAAGGGATATACGATGCTTCTCACAAGGACGGCCACAGTTCGTAAAGTCAGTACCTTCACTTAAAAACGTACAATATACACAATGCTCGGTATGGAACATAGGTAAATGCTGATGAATTACAAGTTCAAGTTTATCACTGTCCGATGCAGAGAGCATATCCATCATCTGTTGAATATTTAAGTCATAGGACGGTGTAATACGAGTTAATCCATGATTTAAGAAGGCAGAAACTGCTCTATGGTTTGCAATATTAAGTGAAAAGTCTCCAATAAGCGGAATATCCTTGCCTTTATAATATTGTAATGCACCTAAACTGCGAACAAGAATACCGTCAGGGTTTGCTCTTACTATACTGTTTAATATTCCATTTTCTAAAGGCATGTGAATTCTTGGTGTTGCGAGTGCAATTTTTTTACCAAATTCATGTGCAATTTGAACAGCTTGCGGATAATCAGTAGTGAACTCGAAGTCTGCATATAAGTAGTCTATATCCGTTTGGGCTGCAGATTCTATCTGCTCAATTGTTCTACATAGCGCAATAAGCTGCGGCTCTAAATTGGCAGGAGACAATTGTTTCACTGGTGAAATTTCTACATTTGTCTTTTTGTATACAGGCGGTGCCATGCGAAGCTCTAGTAGCTTTTCTACTGCTTCTCGTCGCATACGATTTAGTTCCTTCACTGGTAGCATTACTTCACTGCTAACATTTAATTGAATATCCTCAAGTTCAAAAATCGTTCCGCCAAGTCGTCCCCATTGATCCCCCAAATACTCTTCGGTTAGCGGATGCTTTCTTGCATCTTGCATCATTTCTTGTGATTGAATTGTTACACGATTATCCGTCTTTCGATCATGCCATACAGATATAAGAGGCTGACCTGATTTTCCATAAGCCTGTACGGAAACAGGAAACAATCGATGAGCCCTTTCTTCCTCGAACGTTTTCTGTAATTGTCTAGAAAGCTCTTGGTCACTCGTCTTCCAAATTCGATCGCCTACATGTACTTTTGTTAAATTAACATTTGAACGACCAGGTACAATTTCAACGAGTCCATTTTCAGCTTGACCTTCTATTTTTCGACCATTTTTACGTAAATCATATACTCTTCCACCCTCTTCTTTTTCTTCAGGGCGCCCTGCATCAAATACAATGCCATCTCCGCGCTTAAGCGGGGCTTCCAAGTTACATACTACGGCATCTTTTAATACCTTCCGAACCGTTCCAAGATATACGCCACGACTTTTCGGATACGTTCCATCAAGTAATTTTTTATTATTCGTACCTTCTAAAAAGCCGTGTGTAAAACCTCTACTAAAACTTTGCTCAAGCTCACGTATTTCTTCTTTTGACGGGTGATACTCTTTACCAGCAATATATTCATCAATTGCATTCCGATATTTACTCACAACATTCGCAACATATTCAGGTGATTTTAAACGTCCTTCGATTTTAAATGAAGAAACACCAGCTTCAATCATTTCTGGAATAATATCTATAGCTGCTAAATCCTTAGGAGAAAGTACATAAGCAATATTGCCCATCTCTTTCTTTTGTCCATCTACCATAAGATCGTATGGCAAACGACATGCCTGTGCGCACTCACCGCGATTTGCTGACCGGCCTCCCCACATTTCCGATGTTAGACATTGGCCTGAATAGGATACACAAAGCGCTCCATGAACGAAAACTTCTAGGGGCATGGTTGTTTTATTTGCTATCGTTTTAATTTGCTTTAAATTATTTTCACGGCCAAGAACTACCACTTCTAAATCGTAAGGATTAAAAAACTCAATTGCCTCAGGTGAAGTGATCGTCATTTGTGTTGATCCATGAATCGGAAAATCAGGTGAAATTTCTCGAATGAGTTGGACAAGTCCTACATCCTGCACAATCAATGCATCTACACCAGCATCTATACACGCTTCTACTAACATTTTCGCATCGTTCAATTCATCTTCAAAAATTAAAATATTAAGTGTTACATAACCTCGTACATTATATTTATGCAAATATGCCATGATGTCAGGCAACTCTTCCATTTGAAAGTTTTTTGCCCGAACCCGCGCATTAAATTTTTCTACTCCAAAAAATACAGCATCTGCACCATTTGCAACAGCTGCCCGTAAACATTCCCAATTCCCTGCTGGTGCAAGCAATTCAATTGTATCTCTCGTAATACGTTTCAAACGTCTCAATCCTTCCTACTTACCATAGAGTTATTCATTTCTTACTATCCTGCCTTAAAGTTGTCTTTCTTCCCCAGGATAAATACACACTTAAATATTTTATCATTTCGTTCTTGTCATTTCAGCTTAATCCTTCATTTTTTAAAGAATAAAAGCTAGAAATCGCTTTCAATAATCCATTCTGTACCAAATATTCTTATTTCAACGAGTTAACTGTGATAAAATAGGAATATTACATAGGAATAGAGGAGCGTTTCATCTATGAAAGTATCTTTATCTACGCGAATGCAAGCATTTCAGCCTTCAGTATTTAGTGAATTTGATACCTATAAAAAGAAGAAAATAAAACAAGGCTATAATATGATTGATTTAAGTATTGGCAGTCCTGATTTAGCTCCCCCGCAGTTTGTAATAAATATTCTAGAACAAGCAGCTGGTGAGCATGGAAGCTATCGATATACAATGACCGGCACAAAGGAATTTCATGAGGCTGTCGCATCATATTATCACGCTCATTTTCACACTTCCCTTTGTACAGATAAAGAAATCTGTCTTATGATGGGTTCTCAAGACGGCCTTGTACATATTCCAATGATTTTTGCGAATCCAGGTGATTACATTCTTGTTCCAGATCCTGGATACACAGCCTATGCGACTGGGATCGCAATGGCAGATGCGATTCCTTATTTAATGCCACTACGTAAAGAAAAGAATTTTTTACCGGACTTTAGCTCTATATCTGAAGATGTTGCACAAAAGTCCAAGCTAATGCTTTTAAACTTTCCAGGCAATCCTGTATCTGCATTTGCAGATGAAGCATTTTTCAAGGAAGCTATTTCTTTTGCAAAGAAATACGATATTATTATTGTGCATGATTTTGCTTACGGTGAATTATATTTCGATGGAAAGAAACCGACTAGCTTTCTATCAGTTGAAGGTGCAAAGGATGTAGGGATTGAAATCAATTCTTTATCAAAAAGTTTTAATCTAGCCGGATGTCGAATTGGTTACGTAGCTGGTAATAAAGAGATTATTAAAGCGATTAATCAGTTCAAATCAAATATAGATTATGGTGTATTTCTCCCAATTCAAAAAGCAGCGGCAGCCGCTCTCTTACATGGCAGCTCCTTCTGTGAACAAAGTCGCAGTATCTATCAGAAGCGTAGAGATGTACTTATAGATGGTCTTGGTCGCATTGGCTGGAACATACAGAAGCCATCTGGCAGTATGTTTATATGGGCAAAAATACCAAGTGGATGGACTTCTACCGAGTTTGCATATGCCCTCGTAGACCAAGCAGGAGTTGTTGTTGTTCCAGGCCAAGCTTTTGGTCCTTCAGGAGAAGGCTATGTGCGTATAGCTCTCGTAGAAAACGAAGAGGTTATGAAACAGGTTGTGGAAAGAATAGATAAAAGTAATATTTTAACATCCGTCAAGGCATAAAAGAAAAGACGTGCAAACTGTTAACAGCTTGCACGTCTTTTGGTGTCATTTATGCGATGGTACCTAAAAACGGACCTTAGAAGCTTCCGCTTAGCAACTTTTTTATACTTCAACCGTTTTTGCTTCTTCAACGATATGAAACATAAGATGTGCGAGGTGATGCAATGGTCCATAGCTATCTTCGTCGTCTTCTGTTTCATCAAAGTCTAAGTCATTCAAATACAAAGCAGAGAATTCATAAAAATCTTGTAAGGAGAAAGAGTAGCATGCGCTAGCATCTTCATTGTCTTCTTCATATTGAAGAACAAGATAGGATTCTTTCCCTTCGCTGTCAACCGCATCAAAATATACGAAAAAGCCAACATTCGTATCTAACTCAAAAAGATGACGAGTTCCTCCTGCAGTTGCAAGGTTAAAGTCGTCTTCACTCAGCTTATCTACTTGCATGTCTTGTACTTGATCTTCACTATGAAAATGCACAGTAAAAGATTTCATTCCAATCACCTCCAAATTATGTATGTACCTAGCATAACAGATGTTACCAAATTTCACAAAAAGAAAAAAAGCAAAGATTCATACTTAAATCCTGCAAAAGATTTCTAGGCTTTCTTGCAGATTCATACAAGCTTTTTTATTCCTGTTATATCCTCCATATAGTAAACTAATTATGGCAGAAGACATGCTCTACTATTATAAAGCAAAGAAGGTGAATATATGCATGTAATCCTAACAGAGAAAGCAGAAACAATGCTTCGTTCATATGGCACCCCAGCAGTTATTACAATCCGTATCCTTCCATCATGCAGTTGCAGTGCCACTGCCTACCTTGAATTGATTCAAGATGAAATACATACGAATGATATCATTTTTGAAAAGGAAGGATTATTTCTTCAATGTAATTCCTATGCCAAAGAATGCATAGGCCCAGAGCTACACATTGAGTATAAGACAGGATTTCGGCTCTATACGAAAAACGAAACCCTTGCCTATGGTTTATCTGTTCAAGGAGGCCACTGAAACGAATAAAGGACGCAAAATGCGTCCTTTATTCAGTTTTCAGGCTTCATGTAAAAACCTTGTAAGTACATCTCTTTTCATTTGTACCTCTGGATCCCTTAACGATTGTATATAAAGAAGCAATGGACGTTTAGCAGAAGGATTAAACCTCGCTTCCTCAGCAAGTTGCTGAAGTGATTCTGGAAAATAAAAAAGAATTTCATTTTGTCTACCGATTAAGTCAGCACCAACATAGCCTTGCTTTTCTAAATCTTGCACGATCCACTCTGAAAATGAAATACCGTTCATACACAAATTCCTTTCCCCTTGATACTACTATTGTACATGCAAGCATGTATACTTAGGAAACTCAATAAAGACTAATAGATACTATTTATCTACTAAGCTAGCATATTCACATATACAAAGAAAGGACCGTTATATATTCATATAACGGCCCTTTCTGAAGGAAGTACGAATCATTATCTAATAATACGAACTGCAGCAACACCTGGAATGCTTTTGATTTTTTCTTCAATACCGGCCTTAATATTGCTATCAAAGCCATTATCAACATCGATAATTGTATATGCATAAGTACCCTTACTTCTATTTACCATGTCGGCAATGTTAATATTGTGTTCTGCTAATGCAGCAGACATTCTACCAACCATGTTCGGTACGTTTTGGTGTAATACAGTAATCCGCTTTTTACCTACGAATGGTAAAACGGTATTCGGATAGTTAACAGAGTTCCGTATGTTCCCTGTTTCTAAATAATCCTTTAACTCACGAGCAGCCATTATCGCACAATTTTCTTCAGATTCAACCGTAGATGCTCCAAGATGAGGAACAGGAATAACATTGTCCATATTTATAACACGTTCATTAGGAAAATCAGTTATATATTTTGCTACAATACCTTCTTGAATTGCTTTCTCTAACGCATCTTCATTTACGAGTTCACCGCGAGAGAAGTTAAAAATACGAACACCTTTTTTCATCATTTGGAAGGCATTTTCATCTAACATTCCTCTTGTAGAATCTAGTAATGGAACATGAATAGTAATATAATCACATGTTGAGAATATTTGATCTATACTAGTAGCACGTTGTACTTGACGAGATAATCTCCAAGCAGTTTCAACAGATACATATGGATCAAATCCCATTACTTCCATATCTAATGCTAAAGCATCATTTGCAACCAATCCACCAATTGCACCAAGTCCAATAATTCCAAGACGTTTGCCTTTAATTTCAGTTCCAACAAACTTCTTCTTACCTGCTTCTACTAGCTTTGGAATTCCATCTTGACCTTGCAATGATTTTGCCCAAGCAACACCTTCAATCATATTCCGTGAAGAAGCAAACAAGAAACCAAGTATTAATTCTTTTACCGCATTTGCATTTGCGCCTGGTGTATTAAATACAACGATACCCTTTTCCGTACATTTGTCTACAGGTATGTTGTTTACTCCAGCTCCAGCTCTAGCAATTGCTTTTAATGTACTTGGCAATTCTAATTCATGCATGTTAAAACTGCGGACAAGGATACCATCCGGTAATTCTGCTTCGTTTGTAATCGTATAATTGTCCTTTGGTAACTGCTCTAACCCATTCTGTGCAATATTATTTAGCGTTTGAACTGTAAACAAAATGAATCATCCCCCTATCGATTGTTTGCTTCAAATTCTTTCATATACTGTACAAGCTTTTCTACGCCTTCAACCGGCATCGCATTGTAAATACTTGCACGCATTCCTCCTACAGAACGGTGACCTTTTAATGTTTGAAGACCTCGTGCTGTTGCTCCTTTAATAAATGCAGCATCAAGCTCTGCTGAAGGAGTTACAAATGGAATATTCATGATAGAACGACTTTCAGGTGATACAGGTGATGTAAATAGCTTCGATTCATCTAAGAAATCATATAGAATGTTTGCCTTCTTATTATTGATTTCGGCTATTGCGGAAACACCGCCTAATTCTTTTAACCATTCAAACACTAATTTTGCAATATAAATACTATAAGCAGGAGGTGTATTGTATAAAGAATTATTTTTAGCATGAATATTATAATCTAGCATAGTAGGGCAGATATCGGATGCATTTCCTAGTAGATCTTCGCGAATAATAACGACTGTAACACCAGCAGGCGCAATATTCTTTTGAGCTCCAGCATAGATTACGCCAAATTTAGAAATATCATAAGGCTCAGATAAAATATTTGATGACATATCTGCTACGAGAGGAATATCTCCTGTTTCTGGAGTAAACGGAAATTTCGTTCCTTCGATTGTATTATTGGTAGTAATATGAACATAATCTGCATCTTTATTAATCATATCCGGTGTTACTTGAGGAATATATGTAAACTTACTTTCCTCTGAAGATGCAATGATAGAAACATCTCCGTACTTTTTCGCTTCAGCAGCTGCTTTTTTTGACCATGATCCTGTAATCACATAATCTGCTTTTTTGTTTTTAAACAAATTTAGAGGCACCATCGCAAATTGTGTCGATGCTCCCCCTTGTAAAAATAACACTTTATACTGATCTGGTATGTTCATTAATTCACGCAAAAGTTTTTCTGCACTCGTTATTATGTCTTCAAATGCAGCAGAACGATGGCTCATCTCCATCACTGACATTCCAGTATCCTTGTATGTAGTTAGCTCAGCCTTTGCCTTCTCTAAAACTGGCAATGGAAGCATTGAAGGTCCTGCAGAAAAATTGAACACTCTCTCCATCCTGTTCTCTCCCCTTTTTTATAAGAACAATAATTTATAAAATTTAAACTTTCTGAATTATAACTCATGTTGCCTATGTTGGTCAACGCATTCATCACTATTTTACTAAAACGTCTTGGAACCGTTATCAACCGTAGTACAATTTGTAACAGATTTTAACATATTTATAGTAATAAAGCCTAGCACTTCAAAAATCTTCATCACAATATATCTAAATTTATAATTATTATAGAATAAAAAAGGAAAGAGACCTAATACGGTCTCTTTCCTTCTCATTAATAGGAAGAATCATATAATAGCTAATTATGTTTAGAAAAATAAACAAATAATTGATAGATGGCTGATAGACCCACGAGCCAATAAATCGTCGTTACAAGGACTGGTACGGAACCAAATAGTTTTTCAACTACATTAAACTGAAGAGCAACAAATAGCCAATTCAATGCCCCGACGAAAACAAGAAAACCAGTGAGACAAGACAGAAATTTCATGTTGTCACCTCCTGATGAATTCTGTTTTGAAACCCCTTACATTACCAATATATGCTTTATCATTCCTTGCTATCTCCGCGGTCTATAATTTTTTTACTTTTTACATAATGATTACTCTACGAAAATTGTTTTAGCTTATGAATGCCTTTATATGTTGAATTAATTCTTCTAAGCAATCTACAAGCGGTGAATGTCCGCAATTACGAAGAAGTACAAATTTTGCTTGTTGAATTGTATTTGCAATCTCTTCGCCCATTGCTTGCGGTACTACATAATCTCGATCCCCTTGTAATACTAGAGTTGGTGCTGTAATTTGATAGATTTCGCCAGTACCGTTTGTTACTCCATTTGTTTCATTCGATATATTAAATGTGACAAGTGCATAATCTACATCAACCAGATTTCGCTGTGTAAACATGTCCTCTATATATTCATCGTATTTTTCATTATTGGGTTGATTCTGTGTATAAATAAGATGATTCCACAGCATACGGTAAAACTCTTTATCTCGTTTTTCAAGCGCCTTTAGGACAGGAAGAACCTGTATAGGGTCCTTTGCAATTTCCTCTTTTGAAGAGAGAAACTGTCCGGCTATTGGCTGACCCAGCTCATCTTTTTTTAATATCGGATATCCCTTTATCCCAACAGATTCGATTAAAATTAGCTGTTCAACAAATTGAGGGTAATTACTTGCAAATTGCATGGACACGCCGCCACCCGTTGACCAACCAACTAAGGAAAAGGAACGAATGCCTACTTGTTTTACAAATTGGAGGAGGTCTTCTGAAAAATCGCGCAGTGATTCAATTGGTTCATTGTACGAAGAAAAGCCAAATCCTCTAAGATCAATCGCAAACAGTTTATAGGAATCTTGCAATCTTTCCATAACAACATCCCAATGCTTAGAGGATGACATATTGCCATGAATCAGAATAATAACCTTCTTACCGGATCCTGCCTCGCGATAAGAAATGGTTTCTCCATTAGGTAATGTAACCGTTTGTAAGGAAACATCTAACGTCATTCGTATCCCTCCTCATAATTGAAAGCGCTTAAGATTAATAATACCATAAAATGGTATTATGTATAGTTACATTTGAACTATATATTGAGGAATAGCTTAGATACATAAAAAAACGATCAATAAGACGTTCAGACGAAATAGGTACCCTTAACAATGATACCTATTTCGCCTTATGGACCTTTACTATTCTTGTGAAAGAGCTTGTTCCGTACTTATACATTGGGAGATTGCGCTCTGCACCGCCTGTAAAGAAGATTCAATCCGCTGGCGATTATGCGTTTTCTCAACTGTTTGCAGTGCATCTTGTAAGCATGAAGCTGCATTGTTTAGCGCTTCGCAAGAATCTTGCACGTATCCTCTAGCGTTTTTTTGCATCCAAATTCCTCCCTTCCTAGGTTTCACTTCTAGTATGAGCGAATTGATGAAATTCATGACATGAAAGATGATTGCCCTTATCTAATATGGCAATTGTCTGCGCTTCAGTAAAAAACTAGCTTACCCAGATGTTTCAATCTTACGGTTGTTATATTCCTGCGATAAGTTATACAGAAATAACAAAAAGGACTGAAGTATATCAGGATTTACATATCCTAAAGAACTTCGGTCCTCTTATTTCTTTATTATGTTATTGTTTCAGTTTTATGGCAGCCTGTGATTCTTGGAGCATCCCATACTTTCCTTTAAATCTCGTCAATATTTTAATCCACTCGGTACTGAATAGTCCAAGGAAAAATATATTGGAGAGTGCGTGCGCTAAATCAAAGTAAAAGCTGGAGATATATACCCCTATCACTGTAGACCACGTGATACTATCCGTAAAGCCAAGAATTACCCAAATATTCATAATCCATCCGAAAACAAAGCCTGCTATACCGCCATAGATCATTCGTCCCCATACCTTTTTCATGAGAAATGTATTACGTAGTAGTCCTGCAAATAGTCCCATCAATCCCCAGCATACCATTTGCCACGGTGTCCACGGTCCTTGTCCTAAAAATACATTAGAGACAATAGCAGCTGTTGCTCCAATTAAAAAGCCGGATTCTCCGCCAAATACGATAGCTGAGACTATGATGACAAAGGATGTTGGCTGAACACTCGGTAACATACTAAAAGGCACACGGCTTACTGCCGCAATAGCAGCCAATACAGATAGTAATACAACCTCTCGTGACGCAAACGCCTTTCGTTCAAATCGAATGTAAAATGGTAGCATAATAAGGATTAAAAATAAAAAACTAATCCATAAGTAGTATCGATCATTCATGGAATTAAAAGCAAGAATCCCTAAAATCATTAAGGCAGATACTAGGATTGCAAGGAAAGATGATTTTCGCATGTTATCACATCCTCCCAAGTTAGAGCATACGGCATTTGCTTTCGCACTAGACGATTTATTGATGTCGTGTAAAAGAAATTCTCGCTAAAAAAGCGTTGTGGTGTCTCTTCCATTATAAGCTGACCGTCAAATAGTATCACACATCGATTTACATATTTCGCCGCAAATTCTATATCATGTGTTGCCATTACAATTGTTGTTCCACTGCGCTTTAGCTTAACAAGATGCTTTCCTAACACTTCCTTTTTCTCAGGGTCTAACCCCTTAGTCGGTTCATCAAGAAGAAGCATGCGCGGCTTCGCGAGAAGTGCAAGACAAATTGCCACTAGCTGCTGCTCTCCTCCACTACAATCATGAGGATGACGATTCTTCGTCTCTTTTATGGAAAACTGCTCTAGTATTTCCTCTACTACTATTTCAGGATTTTCATACTTGCAATCCTTCGCACGGTTTAACAACTCTTTCCAAACAGTATCGAACGTGAAATGGTAATATGGATGCTGCGATACGTAGCCAATCTCTTCATAGCGCTGCAATACATCTATCTTTTGAAGTGAAGTTCCATCCCATCGTACTTTCCCTCTTCTAGGTATTACTAACCCAGCTAATACTTGTAGAAAAGTAGATTTACCTGTGCCATTCTTCCCAACTAATCCAATCCAATCACCTTTATGTACCTGTAAAGAAACATTTTGTAAAACCATGGCACTATTTTTTTCATATTGAAATGTAACATGCTTTGCCTCAAGCTGAACTTGTTCTTGTGATTCATCAACACTCGTACAATTTTCACTGTAAAAGCTCGGTAGTATTTTCTTCCCTTCATGAACCGTAAATGGCGGATGTTCTGTCCCCCATTCTAAAAATAGACGAGGGATTTGCGGAATGTAGCATCGGAAGTATTCGTGCTTCCAAAGTTCCTTTACAACCTCATTTGGATGATCATCATACAAAATATGACCATTTTCCATAAATACAAGGCGATCCGCAAGAGATAAGACTTCATCAAGCCGATGTTCACTCATTATGATTGTAATACCAAGTTCTTCATGAATACGTTTTAATAATGTTAAAAATTCCTTCGCTGCTACTGGATCTAACTGCGCCGTAGGCTCATCTAATAAGAGAAGCTTAGGCTGCAAAATAAGTACAGCAGCTAAATTCACAATTTGCTTCTGACCACCGGAAAGAGTATGAACAGACTCATGCAGCAAATCTTGAAATCCTAGAAAACTGATTAGCTCGGCAATCCTTTTTTGAATAACTGCTGAATCATAACCTAAATTCTCTAGTGAAAAAGCAAGTTCTTGAATAACTGTATCCATTACCATTTGATTTTCAGGATTTTGAAATACAATACCAATGTCTTGAGCACTGTTAACAGAAGGTAGATGAAGAAGCGGCTCCCCATTATACAAGATTTCACCCGAACGTGTACCAATCGGAAGAAGCTCCTTTTTAAAATGATGAAGCAACGTCGTTTTTCCAGAACCAGACCGTCCTGCTAGCACAACAAATTGCCCTTCAGGAATGGTTAATGAAACGGAAGATAGCGCTGGATACTCCTCATTCCCATATGTAAATGTTACTGATTTTAATTGTGCGTGTGCCACCAAACCCATTCCCTTCCTTCTACCAATAACGGTACACTTATATATAATAGAAATGATGCATAAGCCAGCCAATCGATTTGAAACATATTATGTAGTCTTGGATAAACAATTAAGACACCTTGACCGTTGCTAATGGCAATCATGCAGCTTATAAAACATACGAGCAAAGCAAGTGCTATGATCCAATCCCGGTACTCAAAGTGATAACGAATATAGGTGCTTCTTTTTTTTGTACCAAAACCACGTGCTTGCATGGAATCAGCCGTTTGCAGGGCTTCTTCTAATGAACATACGAGTAATACAGAAAGAAGCTTCATCCCACTACTTGCCCTACTTTTTAAGGAACCTTTCTCTGTCTGAATCCCTTTCGTTTTTTGAACAAGCTGAATTTGTGTCAAGCGACGAATAAATAATGGTACGAAGCGAATCGCAATCATCGTAAGTAATGCAATTTTCGGAGAAAATCGCGAAAATACGTACAAAAATTTATGACTTGATATAATCGTTTGATACGAAGAAAAGGAGAGTGCAATGGCAAAGAAGGAAAGCGCCATTATGATGCCATACACAATGGCCTCAAGCGTTACAGGATTATCAAACAAATAAAACAGCATTGTACTGCCTCTGTGCGTTAATATTGGATTCATAATTGCTATAAACAATGCTAAAGTTAGCGATGCACGAAGCAACCTTTTTAATGATTTCTCATTCCCATGCGCAATGTTTAAACAGAGGAGCAACAAAATGGCTGATAATAAAAAGATAGGTTGGAGCATCGTCATACATAAGATGATGACTCCAACATAATACAAAAATGAAATGATAGGATGAACAGACGCAAATGCTGACCTCACGGTTGTTCTCCGTTCGTTGTATATACCCACTCTATTTTATCTCCATTTTTTACTGATGCTGCTCCTGCACTAACGTTTAAATATGCTCCATTCACACGGTACATCCAACCGCTTTTTGGACCGCGATCTTTCTCATATAAATTATTAATTCCCATTACATAAGCAGATGGACCTGCTCCCTCTGATTCCATTTGGATATGTTTACTTTTTACCGTTCGTGATAAAACAGAATAAACCGTATCATTACCTGTAAGTTCCACTTCTGTTGTATTTAAGAACATGCCGTTATCTGAACGTATGGAAAGCGTAGCAACATTTTTTTGTGGAGCTGGCTCAGATTTTGAAGCTGCAGGTGCAGACGCTACTTGTTGAGATTGGGATTGTGACTGAGCTTGAGATTGACCAGATTGTGTTTGGGCTGGCTTTGCATCTGCTGCTGGGGCGGATGCATTCGATGATGCATTACTTTGCTGATTTGAAGACTGCTGGCTTGATGAGGATCCATCTTGCTGATTTGCTGCGTCTTTCTTTTGCTCCTCTTGTTGTCCTTGTTGTGCTTGTTGTTGTTTTTGGTCATCTTGTTTTTGTCCGGCTTGTGCTTGTTGCGTATTTGCAACTGCACTTTGATTCTTTGCTGGTTGCGTTGAACAGCTAACTAATAGTGTAAGCAT
Organism: Ectobacillus polymachus; assembly: GCF_048159605.1. NCBI lineage: Bacteria > Bacillati > Bacillota > Bacilli > Caryophanales > Bacillaceae > Ectobacillus > Ectobacillus polymachus. The sequence continues at coordinate 974,488 of NZ_JBLREB010000001.1, forward strand.
GGTGCAACATACAAATAGCATCTTTACATATTTCATGTGTTCACGTCCTTTCAAAAAGGGTAGGAGCAAAAAGCCCCTACCAATCTATCTCATCACTTTATTTCTTAAAGCTAACATTGCCCCGCTGATAAAGATTAATCCAACAATGATAGAACCCCAAAAATCATTTCCGATTAATCCTGTATCAGGTAATTTTTTATTTGGTTGGTTATTAACTGGAGTCTGTCCCTGTTGTGACTGTACGGATTCATTATTTCCCTTTGAATCAGCTTGTTGCCCTTGCTGTTGCTGTACTTGCTGTACCTCTTGCTGTCCTTGCTTTTGCTCTATCTGCTGACCATCCGAAGATTTTGGCTGATCAGTAGATGATGAAGGATTATTCCCTGGGTTACTTGGCGTAGTAGGTGCGGTTGTCCAGTGAAAAATAGACCCTTTTCCATCAAGAAAATATTTATATTGAACAAGTGCATAGAATGCTTGATCAAATGACATGCTATTATTTGCAGTATCACTAGATACCCATTTAAATCCACCATCAGACAACTGGAAGGTAATTAAATTTTGTAATGCAGAATTTGTTTTAGTAAAGTCTGATCCATTTGGATCGATTCCGAGCATCGAAAGTGCAGTTACAACAACAGCTGCACTGTTGGAATTCTCATTATTAAAAGATTGAAATCCGCCATCAGGCAATTGCATTCCTTTTAATAGATCCACAGCTGGCTTAATAGCATTCGCAACATCTGGATTATCCTTATGAGAAGCTAATGCCATTAATACCATTGCATTCGTATCGGGATCATCTGCCCATTTTCCAGGAGTAACTTGGGCTTTTAATATAGCAGAAATTAGCTTATCTTGGTTCCATAACGCATCGTTTGGAATCGTATAATCATTGCTATCTAACGCAAGAAGAGCATACGCATAGGAATAAATATCACCAATACTTGCATCATTATAAAGCTTTGAAACTAAGTTTTGGCCGGCAATATTCGTTGCATCACCGCCTACAGCATTTATAGCCAATATTGTACTTGCTAAATATGTACCTTTTAAACGACCGCTTGTTTGCACCCGGTCAGTTAACTGCTGTAAGTAACTGTTTTTCATTTCACTAGATACATCATTCTTCGCACGAGTGAGCGCAATAGCTTGCCAGTCTGATTGAATTCCATTGTTTAAGGTAAATGTGATTGCTTTATTCAACGCCTCATCAAAAGAAGATGGAACAACAGATTGACCTGGGTCTTTCGTCGGTGCTTGCGTAGATGAATCTGAAGAACCTGATGATGATTGGTTTGTACATCCTCCAAACGCCTTTATACTGTCATTTACCGATTGCTTTTGTAAATCATTTCCCCAGTCAAGCGTATAACGATAGGCAATTACATCATTATTCTTTACTAGGTAATCAGATGCACCAACTTGTGCAGATTTCCCATTAATTTCATACAGCCAACCACTTTGTTGCCCGTCATCAAATTCTTTTAACCCATCAATCCCAGTTACATACGGCTTCCCATCAAAGGAACTAGCTGTTGCTGTTACTTTATCACCAAGCGCTTTCTTCAGCATATCGTATGCGTTTTCATTTGGATCAATATTCACAACTGTAGGACATAGAATCACCTTTTTCTGTGAATCGCCCACTACAATCAAAGTAGCTTGATTCCCTTCAGCGAATGCTAACGTACCTCCATTTGTAAATGATAACAGAACCATGAAAACTATCATCAAACACAATGAAATTTTCTTTTTTAACATTTTTCTCCATTTCCCCCCTTACCTATTATCTACGCAAAAAACGCCCTTCCATTAGGAAGGGCGTGCGTATACGTCTTCTTTCAATCATCCGTCTACACAACAACACCTAATTCCTCGTAGGTTTGTTTGTGAATACTATCGGCAGGTCTCCTGACTTGTGAGTCGTTAAAATCGTGCGCCTTCCCAATAACCAGTGGCATGTTGCACGAGTTCTCTTCACTTACAGTGGCGGGACCGTGTCGGATTTTCACCGACTTCCCTTTTAAACATAATGAAATGTCATTATATACCAATAGTTCTAGTTTAAATTCTATGTAATTTTACTACAAATTTCAATATTTGTCGATAATATTGTAAGATTTTGAAAGAAACCTAGTTACATATTAACCCAATTTCTCTACAATAAATGTCGATGCACAATAGAAACAAAAAATAAACTTTCGTACATGCCTTTCTCCCCCCTTAATTTTTTGTATACTAGTATAAGAAAGGAGCTGTGTCATTTGGCTAATAAAACGATTGCTAGTAGGATTTTGGATCGAAACCATATTTCCTATAGCTTACACGAATACGAATGGGATGAAGAACATTTAAACGCTGAGCATGTTGCAGACCAAGTCGAATTATCACTTGAACAAGTATTTAAAACACTCGTACTTCGAGGGGACAAAACAGGGATCATCATGGCTTGTATCCCTTCACATACAGAATTACGTTTAAAAGCGTTAGCTGCAGTTAGCGGGAATAAAAAAGTTGAAATGGTGCATGTAAAAGAAATCCAAGCACTTACTGGTTATATCCGCGGCGGCGTTTCTCCTCTTGGGGTGAAGAAAAATTATCCGCTTTACCTTGATAAAACATCAGAAAATTTGAATCCCATTAGTATTAGTGCTGGTAAACGAGGATTACAAATTTTCATAAGTGGAGCGGATTTAATGAAAGTAACAAACGCAATTCCCTGTTCCATTACAGAAAAAGATGCAGAATAACCTGCATCTTTTTTTATACCATCTATTGAACATCATCCAGTTAGATTGACAAATCTTTTACCCAAACATTCATATCCTCAAGCTTGTCATAAATATAACAATTGTTTGTAAGTCTTCCTTGATATTGATAGCCTAATTGTTGAAAGGTAGCGTTTATTCCATAGGATAAAGAACGTGCAATCGAGAAGATACAGAAAATTGATTTATGTACAAGCTCCTCTTCAAGGCTTTTTACTAAAGCTTTCATCAACCCTTGCTTACGATGCTCTTGTAAAGTAGCACAATTTGTAATTTCGGCATTCCGTTGCAATGAATTTATTTCAGCTGAGGCAGTGCTTACGATGACTCCATCCTTCTCCACTACAAAGTAATCCGTGTCACTCGTCATCGTTTTTCGTATATAATTCACATCGTGTAAGGGGGTAGGATAAATTTGAAAAACAGTTCTGTATAGACTAGCTAGCTCATCGCAGTCTGCTGTAGTCGCTTTTCTTACTTTATAATCTAGCGGAATCGAACCGTCTACCGTACATACCAGTTGCCGAACAGAAGCTAGAATCTCTTCTTCCTTCAACCAATAATTACTATTTCGTCTATCATTCGTACGATATTTTGCTAAATAATATCCATCGCTACCTAGAAAATAACCAGGTATAATCGCCTCAATCATATACCCTACACGTAAAAAGGAAAGTAATTGCTCCTTTCTTACTTGAAGGATTTGTTTTGTAGCTTGGATTTCCATCGTGAGTTTATCTACAACCTCTACCAATGTATTTCCATTTCCACTATACGTATCAATACGTACGCGTTCATTATAGTAATCGATAACTCCTTCATAGATAACATCCTGTTCTTTCACTTTCATATATTCATAATATGGCTTTACTTTCACGATTCGTAACACCATCCACGTAGTATAGTATCATTACATAAAACCGTATTCCTCTTCATACGAAAAAGAATATGGTTTCTATCTTACAATTGAAGCCGCTTTGCAAACTCTTCTTCATCCATAGGCTTTCCGAATAAAAAGCCTTGTATATTCCAACATTCGTGAAAATTTAGAAATTCTAATTGCTCGTCCATTTCGACACCTTCGGCAATAATCGTAAGCCCAAGTTTTTTGGCGATAACTATAATCGCTTCTGTTATATTCTCACTCTTGCTGTTATTCCCGATTCGCCATATAAACGATCTATCAATTTTTAAAATATCGACCTGATAATCTTGTAAATAGCTAAGAGATGAATACCCTGTTCCAAAGTCGTCTATAGCAACAGAAACACCTATTTCTTTTAATTCACGAATGACCTGGGTTACATATGTATTATGATTGATGGAAATATTTTCAGTAATTTCAATTGTTATATATTTTGGTTCTATGTCGGTTGCTTGTAAAACGAGTTGGACCTTTTTAACAAAATCCCTATGTAAAAATTGCTTGCTAGACACATTAATGGAAATCGGTATTTTCGGTAGGCCTTCATCTTGCCACTTTTTATTTTGCAAACAAGCCTTACGTAAAACATACTCATCCATTGCAAAAATAAGACCCGTCTCCTCTAGCAATGGGATAAACATATTTGGATAGATGAGACCGTGCTCACTGTGTTTCCAACGAACTAAACATTCTACACCAATTATTTTCCTCGTCCTACTATCAACCTGTGGCTGATAGTGCAGAATAAATTCTTCATTTTCGAAGGCTTTATGTAAATCATTCAACAAACCTAAGTCATGATTGTTATCACGTTCCATCTGCTCGGCAAAAAATTCATGTCTATGTATTCCCTGCTGCTTTGCTCTTCGCATCGCAATATCTGCGTATTGAATTAAACTGTCAGAATTGGATGCATCCGAAGGAAATAAGCTAATTCCAATAGATGGAGCTAAAAACAATTCTTTAGAATTAAAGATAATTGGTTTTTTTGCTACTTCTAATACTGCATGTGCAATATGCTCCACCTGTGATTTTTCTTCAAATGGAAATAAAAACACAAACTCGTCAACTGCATATCTGGCAATTTGGATAGGGATTGTATGATCGAATGCTTTGTTCAAACGTTCTGCAAATTTTCGAATGACTGTTTCACCAACAGCATGTCCATATTTATCAATAACCAGCTTAAACCGAGCTAAATCCAAAAAAAGAACTGAACTTTTTTGATTATTTCTTACAAATGAATGCAGCATACCGTCCATTATTTGAAATAGCAAATTTTGATTCATAAAGCCTGTTTCTGTATCAAAATAGGCCAATTTAAAAATACGTTTATGTGAAGTGACATACTCCATTGCTATCGTTGCAACCTGAACCGCCTTTTCAATTAATTCTAAATCGTACATTTCAGGCTTCCTAGGATAATGAAAATAAAGGGCAAATGTACCAAGTACTTCACTTCTATTGCGATTAAATATAGGAAAAGACCAGCAAGCTCTCAAATGATGGCCTTCTGCAAATTTCCGATAATGATCCCATAATACATCCGTTTGTATATCTTCCACAATAATCGGCTTTTTAAAGTAAGCAGCGGTTCCACATGAGCCTTCGTTTGGACCAATAGGAACACTATTTATATTTTGATTATACTCATCAGGCAAAGTAGGAGCTGCTCCTAAACGCAGACTATTCTTCTGTTTATCCACTTCTAAAATAGAACACTTTGCATCATAGTGAAACGTTTTCTCTACTAATTCGCATAAATTCTTGAAAATGGCATGAAGATTTTTCCCTTCATAAATGGTTTGTAGCGTTTTATTTAAAGCATTCAGCATATGCTCAGACTGCTTTCGTGCGGTTACATCATGTTGAATACTAAAAAAGTACAAAAGCTTTCCTGTAGCATCATGAATAGGGCTTATAAAAATAGAATTCCAAAAGTGAACACCGTTCTTTTTATAATGTAAAAGCTCAATATGAATGGATTTCTCATTTTGCATCGCTTCGTTTACTTTTTCTAAATCATACGTGCTGGTTAAGGGACCATTCAAAAACCGACAATTTTTCCCTACTACCTCATCTTGCGTATATCCCGTATTCGTAGTAAAGCATTCATTAACAAACACAATCGGATTATCAGCTTGATTCGGATCTGTAATAATGATGGAAGAAATGGTTTGGTTAGAATAGTTTTCAATTAAATTAATAAATCTAGTTCTAGCCAATTTTTGTACTGCTTTCATCATAACGAAAATCTCCTTATATGCATGTTCTGTAGTCGTTTAATAGGATAAAGTCTTATGAAATGCATGTTTAATAAACTTGTAATGTAAGGATGATTTCATGATGAATTGTACTGGACTGCTATGAATGAGTTATGGTAGGTATAGCTATTTATATATTGTATTCGTTTTTTATGTATTCTTTCCATTTCATCTCATCATTAGATTCTTGATGTCTACTTTTTTCTTATGTTATCCGTACAACTCTTCAAATATTCCCTCTTTTCTTGCTACGTTATTCCTTACAATATCGGTATTGTAAAGTGAGAAATTTCAGACTTTCGCCCCTCCTCTTTAAAAACATTCTCACTTTCGAAATATTACTTTTTGAGTAACGTTAAGTCTTTTTATAATTTGCAACTAAACACAATCCCCTCTCTTTCAATCATCGTAGAATATTTTTAACAAAAATACAATCATGTATATTTTATAATTATTACAATATTTCAATCATTTTGGATTCAAATAAGGAAAAAGATAATATCATTCCGAACATCACATTTTTTATATCAGGACGAATAGACAACATTTCATTTCATCTCAAACAGGCGGCTCCTAATCCATATATCGGGAGAGAAATGAAAACGTTTAGTTATCTACCAACAGGCGAGAAACACTTTTACACACAAAAAAAGGAAGAAATCGTTCTTCCTCCTTTTTTCATTCTAAAACTGGATTCTTTTTTCTAAAAAGAATAGGTCCAAAATTTTTCGAATCGTAGCCAATTGATTGTTTTAGGATCCTTTTCTTTTATTTTCTTGTCCATTTCCTCTAGCATGGCTTCTGTTTGTGAACGGTGAGCATGAAGTGCAGCTAGCTTATTATCAAATACATCTTGTATATCAATTGAAACGTCTGGCTCTCCTAACACTTCAATACGATTTTTCGTAATAGCCATCGCATATACAGTTGGACGCGTTTCTTTTGGCATACGGGCAACTGCAGCAATCGTTGCACGTCCAAATGCATCGTGATCAGGGTGAACACCGTGTCCAGGATAAAACGTAATAATAAGGGAAGGATTGACATCTCGGATTACTTCTTCAATTTTATCTGCTACGAATTCTACATCCTCAAATTCTAGCATCTTGTCATGAAAGCCTAATAAACGAAGATCTTGAATCCCCATATGCTTACATGCTTCTTGCAATTCCTTCTTACGTATTTCTGGCATAGTTTCTCGGTTTGCAAATACTTGTACTCCCATATTACGTCCCATTTGTCCTAATGTTCCGCAGGCATACGTTACTGGAACACCTGCCTTAGTAAAGAGTGAAATCGTCCCACCTGCGCCAAATGATTCATCATCCGGATGAGGAAGGGAAACTAACACATGTCGTTCCATTATTTTACCTCCTTAAAACGGTGTTTTACTTAACTCAAGAGCAACTGCAAGCTGACCCTTCTCATTATGACCAGCAAGAAGAAGTCTTCCTTGTTCATCCTTCTCCCAATGCGTTAAACCTTGTGCATATACCCAGCCTTGTTCCATTTTCAAGCCGATTCGGAATGGATCTTCACCTGCAACTGATCCTCTTTCAAACCGGATTCTGGTATTTCGGATAAAAGCTCCTACTGTCATCGTTTTTTCATTTACATGAGATGCATAAGCTCCGTTCGTTGTCTCTAAATGAAGATAAACGTCTTCATTTGCAAACGATTCAATTTCTTTTTGCAAGATTGCCTTATCTATAATACGCTCCAATTTTCATACCCTCCTTCTCCGTTACTCCTAAAACCTTGTTTGCTTCTTTATACAAGCTTTACATATTTTTCGTCTTTAATCAATTTATTCGTACTACCATTACGGTATATGAAATTATCAATTCACTCTGCTTCATTTTCTTATGTTAAGTAATTTGCTACAATAATAAGTATTGAATTCATTTATTTTAATAGATATAGGATGGTGTATTCCATGGAACAAACGGTCAGTCATATTAGTAATCTACAATATTATATGGCCATTGCAATTTTTTTATTTACATATGCAATTCTCATTACAGAGAAGATGAACCGAGCTGTTATTGCTCTTCTAGGTGGATCGTTAATGGTCGTCTTTGGGATTGTGGAAACGAAGGCTGCATTTACCACTCACATCCAATGGGAAACGATTACCCTATTACTTGGTATGATGATTCTTGTCAATATTTCAAGTAAATCAGGGGTATTTGAATTCCTTTCGATTTATGCAGCAAAAAAAGCAAAAGGAAAACCAATTCGTATTTTGATCATTTTATCTTTACTTACTGCTTTAGGATCAGCATTTTTAGATAATGTAACCACGGTTCTGTTGATTGTTCCTGTTACTCTTTCTATTACGCGAATTTTGGAAATAAGTCCTATGCCTTTTTTTATTTCTGAAATATTATTCTCTAACATCGGGGGAACGGCTACATTAATTGGTGATCCTCCAAATATTATGATTGCTTCAGCGAACAAGCATCTGGATTTTAACTCTTTTCTATTTAATCTTGCTCCTATCATTATAATTATTGCACTTGTTAGCCTTGTCCTTCTTTACATTATCTATTCTCGAAGCATAAAAACCTCTAAACATCTAGTTGAAAAATTAATGCAACTTCATGAACAAGATTATATTAAAGACCGTAAGTTACTGATACAATCACTTTCGGTACTAGGTGCAACCATTATTGGATTTACCTTGCAAAGTGTTATTCATGTGGATGCTGCTGTTATAGCAATAACAGGGGCGACTATATTAATGGCTATTGCTTTAAAACAACATGAAGTTGAAGATGTGCTTTCACAGATCGAATGGACTACGATTTTCTTTTTTGCTGGTTTGTTCGTTCTAGTAGGTGGGCTGGTAGATATAGGTTTGGTTCAGATGCTCGCTCAAAAAATGATTGGGATGACAAACGGAAATATTCAAACTGCTGCAACATTTATCTTATGGGGTTCGGGAGTTGCTTCAGCAATCGTTGATAATATTCCATTTGTTGCAACCATGATTCCGCTTATCCAAAACTTTGCCGTCGGACTTGGCATGCAGCCGGATGCACCACAAATGGAAGTATTATGGTGGGCCTTATCTCTTGGTGCATGTCTAGGAGGAAACGGAACCATTATCGGGGCATCTGCAAATGTGGTAGTAGCAGGCATCGCAAATCGGGAAGGACATGGTTTTGGTTTTATGGACTACTTAAAAATTGGACTTCCTCTGACGATTGTGGCACTCTTGCTTTCTAATGCATATCTATATATACGCTTTTTTCTGTAATAAAGTGAAACTTCCCTCGGTGGGGGTTTTCTCTCATCCCCCACCGAGGGTTAGTTGAACGAATCGGACTTTTACGGGCAGTTGTCCCCCACTTACTTCTCCGATCTCTCTAAGCCTTGAAGTGGGGGTCTTACTGCCCGTTAAAGCGGGATAAAAAAAGCTTGCGGCATTTGCCGCAAGCTTTACCTTCTCCAAAAGATTCCGATTAATACGATTGCACCTAATATAAGACCACCAATTTGTCCAATTGTAGCAGGCGTCCATTGGAATTTTTTCTTTTCATAGCGAATTTCCCAAAGTTCCTTCTGAAGAATATTTACATTTTGCTCCAGACTCGCTATTTTTTCTTTTAATTCCGTTACTTCTGATTCAACTAAGCTTTTTTCCTCAGACATGAAGCTCACTCCCTTCATAGCTTATTCCTATATCTACCTCTTATTTCATAATAAGCCAAGAAGCATTGCAGAACAATATAAACCTAAATCAATAGACTAAACAGTGTTGGATTTTGCGTAAATTCCATATAACGTACACCTTGTTCTTCCATACGGCGAATAAGCGGTTCATAATCTTCTCTCGCTTGAAGTTCAATTCCAACAAGAGCAGGTCCGTTATCCTTATTGCTTTTTTTCGTATACTCAAAACGAGTAATATCATCGTTCGGGCCAAGAACATTATCTAAAAACTCACGAAGTGCACGTGGTCGCTGCGGAAAATTAATAATAAAATAGTGTTTTAGTCCTTCATAAAGAAGAGATCGTTCTTTCATTTCCTGCATCCGATCAATATCATTATTGCCTCCGCTAACAACACATACAACATTTTTTCCACGAATTTGTTCCCGATAAAAATCTAGGGCTGCAATCGGCAAAGCACCCGCAGGTTCTGCTACAATCGCATTTTGATTATACAAATCTAAAATGGTACTGCAAACCTTTCCTTCCGGTACGACTACAACATCGCTTAATGTTTGTTTACAAATGTTAAACGTAAGATCTCCAACACGCTTGACAGCTGCCCCATCTACAAATGAGCTAATTTTCGGCAAGGTTACTACATGACCTTGTGTAATTGCTTCTTTCATCGAAGCCGCACCATCAGGCTCAACACCAATCACTTGCGTAGAGGGACTTACTCCTTTTATATACGTACTAATACCAGAAGCTAATCCCCCGCCTCCAATACCGACAAACACAAAATCAACAGTACGATCGATATCATGTAAAATTTCAACACCAATCGTTCCTTGTCCTGCGATAACATTAGGATTATCAAATGGATGAATGAATGTTAACCCATTTTCTTCACAATATGCAACTGCTTCCTGATACGAGCTATCAAATGTATCTCCTACAAGAACAATTTCAACCGTTGATCCACCAAAAAAACGCACTTGCGATACCTTTTGATTTGGCGTAGTTGTCGGCATGAAAATTTTCGCTGGAATTTGCAATTTTCGGCTCGTAAACGCAACACCTTGTGCATGATTGCCGGCACTTGCACAAACAACTCCTTTTTTCAGCTGCTCCATCGGTAAACTACTTATCGCATTATAGGCACCTCGAATCTTAAAGGAACGCACGGCCTGTAAGTCTTCACGCTTTAAATAAACATTGCAATCATATTGTTCAGATAGAATTGGATCTAATTGCAACGGCGTATGAATTACAGCATCCTTAATGCGTTGATATGCAACTAGAACATCCTCGATTTTAACCTCTTCTTTTACATCTTCCATTTGTGCTAACCTACCTCATATTTGACTTATGTCTCATATTATACAATTTTCTGAATATATTTTAAATTCATTTTTATTAAAAATTAAGAAAAAGGACGTGTTAGGGAGGTTACCCTCCTCTTTCACCTCCTTATATGTTTTTATTTGTAAAGTTTGCCAATACTTATACAATTGATATGCTAGACTATTTACAAGCAACATTTTCACAAACATAAATAGTCGAATAATTAATTCCTTTTGCAATATAATGTATAACAATCCTTTGGTTACGTAAGCAATTATCGGGTACTCTCAACAATCCCTTTCAGTCGTTTAAACATAACTACAGTTAGTTCAACCCATATCCAACTGTAAAATAATGAAAATAGGGCAAGTGGAATCATCGAACCACCAAATGGTCCTAATAGAGGGAACCGAAAGACATGTAAAACGAACAGAATCCCGCTTAACAAAAATACACCGCCTGTCATAATGAGACTTAGGCGTCTTTTCCATACATGACAAGCAATGCCAATGCCAATCCCTAACAATCCAGTAGTAAAAGCAAAAATAATTACTTCACTTGGTTGAATAAGAACGAGAAGAAATATGGTTAATAAGTAACCGATCATACCATATCTTGCAGATAAAACCACACTAATAATAGATGGTGCCGTTGCAAGGGGGCTAATGAACAAACCAGCTATCGGAATCCATCCGCCAGCTGACTGGAGAATAGCTGCTATAGTACTTAGCATTGTAATGACCATGATCTTTCTTGATATAGAGAATTCTTTATTAAAGGAATGATGGACCTTTTTCATATGATTCGCAATTGGATGAAGTAACAATTCATGCTCCTCCTTCACTCAATCTTCATGCATACTATATTCGGCTTCTTTTCCTTTATTAAAGTTTTAGATAAACAGGTAAGACTATTTATGTGAGTCATTTAAACGTTCACTCAACCTGAAATTTTCTTGATAATCAACCTCACACTCAACAATTACTGGCCCCTCTTCTACTATTGCTTTTTTCAAGATTGTCGTTAGTTCATCCACTTTCTTGACCTTGTAACCTTTCGCACCATATGCTATTGCAAGGGTCACAAAATCCGGATTGTTAAATTGGATGTTGCTTGAATGACCTAACTTATTTTTTTGTTCCCATTCGATCATCCCGTATCTGCCATCTCGCCAAATCATAATTACTATAGGTACTTTCAAACGAACTGCTGTTTCAAGCTCTGCTAAAGCCATGATAAAAGCCCCATCGCCGCAAATAGCCATTACCTTTTTATCTGGAAAGGCAAGTTTTGCACCAATTGCTCCTGGTAATGCGATTCCCATTGAGGCTAAACCATTTGATATGATACACGTATTTGGCTTTAATGCCTCATATTGTCTGCCAATCCAGAGCTTATGAGCTCCAACATCAGAAAGTAAAATAGCATCATCTGGAAGAATTTCTCGTATTTCATTAATAATACGCTGAGGAGCCATTGGGTATGAATTACTTGTTGCATTTATTAATCGATCTGTCATTACCGCTTCCTTTACATTACGATAAAATGGATCCATTTCTTCCCTTTGTTCCATAAGTTCATTTAATCGTAAAAGATTTGCAGTTATGTCACCAACAAGAGACGCTTTAACCGGATAATAAGGATCTAACTCATGGGATTGTACATCGATATGAATGATTGGTTTCAGTAAAAGATTCCACTTTTTAGGTTCATATTCGATTGGGTCATATCCGATAACAATGACGAGATCTGCTCGAAGAAATGCTTGATTCACAATATCACCATTAGGAAGGCCAATTGTTTGTAAGTGCAGAGGATGCTTTTCGGAAACGACGCCTTTTGCCATATATGTTTCTGTGAATGGGGCCTGAAGCTTTTCAATTAGCGATACTATTTCAGAAGATGCACCGCTTTTTGAGGCATTATTCCCTATTAAAATAATTGGGAATTTTGCTTGTTTGATAACGATAGCCGCTCCATCAATAATATGCTGAGATGACAGTAGTTTTATGTCATAGCCTTGAGTTTGTAAAGGTTCTCCTTGTACGAGTGAGGAGGCGATATCATTCGGAAACTCAATATGTATGGCCCCTGGCAAATCATTTACAGCCAATGCAAAAGCTTTCGCTACAATTTTGGGAATCACAGAACCATCGTGAATGGATGCGCTCCATTTTGAAACTGGGCGGTATAAATCGAGAAGATTTATATATTGGTGCACACCCTTATATTGCATGGCGAGATCAGTTTGTGCTGTAATCGCAATTAGGGGCATTCGATCCAAAGTAGCACAGGCAACCCCCGTTACCATGTTAGTAGCACCGGGTCCAAGTGTTGACAAACAAACCCCTGGTTTTCCTGTCAACTTACCCATCATTCCTGCTATAAACGCTGCTCCCGTTTCATGCCGGCAAACGACAAACTGTATATTCGACTTATTTATCGCATCTACTAGACCTATGTTTTCTTCTCCTGGCACACCAAATATATATTCGACACCTTGATTCTCTAAACATTTTACGAAAAGCTCCGCTGCCTTCAAACGAATATCACCTTCCCATAAAAACCTACTTATTAAATTATTTGAACACTACTTTTTATCTATCCCCTTACTGGATGGGTTTATACGGATGGGTTTATATTAATTACCTATCTTATTTTTTTGTTTCGTAAAACGGTTATAAATCCACAATGTTATTCCTATTGAATCCATCAGTCTTGGCATACCCTACCATCTTAGTAGAATTACATTATCACAGGAAATCATAAAAGTACCCTATCGCGTAGTCTTTTTAAGAGACTACTCAATAGGGTACAGTCACATTCGAAACTATTCTTTATAGAACATTGCATCTGTGATTAATGCAATTTTGCATTATTTTTTACGACGCAAAGACATAATCAGCGCCACTACTGAAAGCAATAGAGCTGCAATGGAAGCAACGGTTGTCGTTGTTTGTAATCCAGTGTTTCCTTCCTTTACAGGTGTCGCTGTGTCTTTTGCAGCCCCGGCTTGGATTGTCGTAACAGAATGAGGCGTATCTGATCCCTCATTACCCGTCCATTCTACGATACTGCCATCTTTATAATACTGGTAAGCATTCCAAGGGATTTTTTGTGTTGCATCTGGATTTTTTGAAATAAATGTAAACAATTGAAATTGATCAGGTAGGATTCCTTCACCAGTAGCTGTCCATGTAACAGCTGTAACCTTTCCATCAGAACCTTTTTCTGTGCTAACTGTCCATCCAGTTAACGATTCATATTGTTGAAATTCTGCTCCAGCAGGCATTTTCACAGTAACCTTTGTTGTTGGTACATCCTTTTCATCTGGCACTTTAACAGTATACATTTCCTCCTCACCTGTTATAGAAGTATTTGGTGTTACTTCTACATGTGCACTAGCAGGAACAGTAAATAATATAATACCTAGTATTGTTGAAAGTGTAACTGTCGATAGTTTATACATTTTTTTCATGTTTTTGCTCCTTTACTTTCCGTATGAAGTACTTACTTGTGTATCATAATCTATCGTAAAATCATCAAGAGATGATGTTAACCCGTGAACAGTGATTCTCCATTTTCCTTCCATGTTAAGCTGCATCCCTTGTACTTCAAACTTTCCTGGCGATATCATAGGAACTTTTACCGTATTTCTTCCCATCTCCATATCGAGTGAATAAGCAGTTATGGTGAGTTGGGCTAGATTCGTTACTGGTTGTCCATTTTTATCTTTTATTTCAATATCAAATGTATTTGGTCCGACTGCATTTGGACTAATATGCAAAGTAATATCATACCCATTTACCTGCTTTGTTTCGTTCAAAGGTACGGGTGCTGGTAACGGAGGTGTTGCTAAATTGGACAAAATACCAGCGATAAGCAAAATAATAATACCTATACTAAATTCTGTTCCAGCTGTCAAACCAATCCCTTTATCTCTCCTTAACTTACCCTTCACAAGATGAACGAGACCAAAAATCCCCATAATGATAAATAAAACAATTTTAATAGCTAATACTTGTCCATATCGTGTTGCAAATAGTTTACGTATATCTGGAATAAAGATTGTGCTTGAAAAAATCCCTGTAAAGAAAATAATAGCCACAGCAGTCATTGCCCAAGGAGAGAAGCGGCGAATCGCATCCCAATACAAAGTCCAATCTTTTTTATGAGATTCTTTTACACTTGTCGGTAAGAGAAAGACAATAGCGGATAGCCCTCCAACCCACAATGAAGCTGCACTTAAATGTAGAAAATCCATAAATACAGCAATTTCTTTATACTTTGAAGCCATCGCATGTCCGTTTAATGTCTTTGTTATCAGAAGTCCAGTGAAAATAAGAATAGGTACGATCCATGCTTTTATAGAGGAAAAACTGCCATACTTAATAGCCAAATAGGTTGCTACCGCAAAGAGTAATAGGAGGATCACCTGTGTAATCCAAACGTACCCGAAGGTTGGAACACTAAGCGTTTCTTTCCATAATGAAAGATGAAAGGATTGTGACCATGGTACATTTCCATAAATTTTTGCCTGTAGCGGAAGATTCCATAGTAAACTACATGTAATAGCTAGTACGGAAAACCAAACTATTTTCTTGCTTCTTGATTGTGTCCTTTCTGAATAATCATCTTTCCTATAAAGAACGAGATGAAACAGCATGACACCTAAATACAATGAAAATCCAGTATATAACAGACCTCGTTCGATAATCATATCTGCTTGTGGAACGTAACCCATCGTGTGTACTTGTGAATCGGAATTGGCTATCCCTGTACCAATACGAAATGGAATCGTACCTTGAACAGGATGACCATCTGCCGAAACAACTTTCCATTGGATTGTATACGCACCATTTGGTAAATTAGACTTTACATCGGTTTCAATAATATTTGGATTTTCTTTATTAATATGAGTCGTGTTACCATCTACACGTTGCCCCAACGAATCAATAACCGTTAAGGAATCAAATTTAGGTTGAATAGCTTCATTAAATTCCACGCTTACAAGAGAGGGCGGCTTATTTAATGTTTCATTTTCCATTGGAGTTGATTTAATAATATATGCATGGGCTGAAGTGTTTGTAGGTACAAGCAATATACATACGTACAACAACAGCATGAATACACTACCTTTTTTTATTATGTTCAAATAGGATCATCTCTTTTTCTTGTGAAGTAAACACTGTAGCACACAATTTCCTAGTAAGCGTACAAAATTACTTAATTATCATATTAAAAGTGTTTTATAAAAATAAGAATATACCGTGAATAATTTGTGAATAATTTGTGAAATCACCTACAACTTCAAGGAAATGAATAATGCCCGTGTTCATTAATATTATACACATTGTAAAGGTGATAATAAAAAGAATAGGCTTCCGGTGTTTTGATATATATCACAATTTATCCATACTAAATGAAGTAGTATCATAGGAGGATCTAATGAAGTTATTTTAGGAAGTATTAAAAGGTAGAAATTGAGGAATACATACTTTTTAATAATCATAACCCGGTATTAGCCCCCTAGAATGCAGGGCTAATACCGTCTTCGATGTTTTAATTGTTTCCACTGTCTACTTGAAAGGGTACTAGGTTACCCAACGCTTTTACGTCCTTATTTGTTTTCATTTGTTAAACTTGCGATTACTTCTGCAATGGATGTGCTAGGCTGTTTACAAGCAAAGTTTTCACAAATATAAATAGTTGAATGATTATCTATTTGTTTATACTGCGTTGCAAAAGATGCAATCGTACTAAATTGATCTGGCGAGGAAGCTACTAAAACCGAGTAATGAGGAGAAAACAATTGCTGCAACGTGTGAAGCAGCGACTGAACTTCACCCTCCAAATATTCTCCTAAAATAACAATTTCTTTTCTTGGTAACTTTGTGAGTAGTAAGCTTTGCAAAAATTGAGTATGTCCACTTCCATATTGTCCTATTTCATAAAAAGTTGTAAACATCTTTTCAACTTGCCTGCTATAAGACTCTTCCCCTGTCAGATAGGATAAACGCAATAGCTGCACGGCAGCAACCCCGTTTCCAGATGGAATAGCCCCGTCATATACTTCTTTATCTCGTACGAGTAGATTTTCACCATCGTTTCCGTAGAAAAAGAAACCGCCTCTCTCTTCATCCCAAAGAAGAGTATTCATATCATTTGCAATCTGCTTTGCCTTTTCAAGGTAAGAAAGATCAAATGTAGCTTCATACATTTCGATATATGCCCATAATAAAAACGCATAATCATCAATAAATCCCTTGAACTTTACTTCTCCATCCCGATAACGAACCATAACACGACCATCTATAATAAGACGATCTTCAATAAATTGAAGTGCACGCTTTGCCATCTCTATATATTCTGGTTTTTGAAATACTTGGGCAGCCTTTGCTAAACCTGAAATAAACAAAGCATTCCAAGCCGTTAATATTTTATCATCACAATGCGGATACACACGTGTGCTTCGTTTTAGCAAAAGCGTTTCCTTCGCAGCTACTACTTTTTCTTCTAGCTCTTCTTCCGTAAACCCGTAACGTTCAATACGCTCCCAATTCGTATGGATAAGATTTGGGATATTTTCACCTTCAAAATTTCCGTACTCCGTTATATCAAAGATTTCTGCAATTAACTCACCCATCTCGTCTCCGAGCGTTTGCAAAATTTCTTCCTTTGTCCAAACATAATATTTCCCTTCTACGCCATCACTATCCGCATCCAGTGCCGAATAAAATCCACCATCTGCACCTGTTAATTCCCGTTTCACAAACGTAATGATTTCATCCACAATTTGTGCATAGCGCTTATCTTTAAGCAATTGATACCCTTCTGCATAGGCATGCAACAATAAGGCATTATCATAGAGCATCTTTTCAAAATGCGGGACAAGCCATTCTTCATCAGTCGAATAGCGTGCAAATCCCCCTCCTATATGATCGTAAATACCCCCATTTGCCATACCATCTAGCGTTTTCTTTGCGTAATGCAACGCCTGCTCATTGCCCGTAAGAAGATGATATCTGTATAAAAACGTAAGCATGTGCGGAATCGGAAACTTCGGTGCACTCCCAAATCCACCGTAAGTACGATCAAAACTGTGAGCAAGCTCATCAAATGTTTTATGTAAAGACGAATCATCTAATTGATTAGAAGAAGGAGCAGCCTTCTGCCTTAATGCCTCCGAGATTTGCTCTGTAATTCCCGTAATCCGCTGCGCGTCCTTCGTATAAGAATCATATAGTTGAACAATAACATCCTTTAAGCCTGGACGACCAAACCGGCTCTCCTTCGGAAAATACGTCCCTGCATAAAATGGCTTTTGATCCGGTGTTAAGAACACATTCAACGGCCAACCACCCTGACCCGTCATCATTTGACAAACCCGCATATATATTGAGTCAATGTCAGGACGCTCCTCGCGATCCACCTTAATCGCAATAAATCGGTCATTGATAAGCTTTGCTACTTTCTCATCCTCGAATGACTCGCGCTCCATGACATGACACCAATGGCAAGTTGAATAGCCAATACTAACAAACAACGGCTTATTTTCACGTTTTGCCTTTTCAAACGCTTCTTCTCCCCATGGATGCCAGTTGACAGGATTGTATGCATGCTGAAGTAAATAGGGAGATTTTTCTGTAATTAATTTATTGGGTTTCTTATTAGTCGGCATTAGACCACCTTCTTTCTTATAAAAAATTGTCCTTGCAATTAATTTTACCCTAAATAAAAGAAAAGACACTAAGCTTATGCTTGTGTCTTACTTGTTACATTACATTTTAAATATTAATACGTTTCATAAACCATGCAACCAATGAAATCTGGCTGCTTTTATTTATTCAGAAAGTTATCTAACCCAAAGCAGGGGGATGAAGCCCCCTGCTTTGGGGAAGTTTTATTTTATTGCCAAACTATATTCTTCTGAAAGTTTGTCGATGATGTTTTGGACAGATAAAATTTCTTTCACTTCATGGACTCTTGCACCCGCAAATACTAGTCCATTTTCTATATCACCTTTAACAATTTTGTACAAAGAATCTAGTGTACAAAAACGGTAAGAACAATTTTTAAGGCATTTTTGACAATTATTTATTTTCAATTTGTTTGTACCAGTAATACTATCAGTAAAAGAATTAGCAATGGCTCTTCCTTGTAGGCCCACAGACGTTTTAACTAGAAGAATATCTTCCTTTCGCGCATCGATATATTTTTGCTTAAAGGCCAAAGGAGCATCACATTCGTGACTTGCTACAAACCTAGTTCCCATTTGTACTCCAGATGCCCCTATTTCAAGGGCTTTTGCAATATCCTCGCCAGTCATTATCCCTCCTGCAGCAATGACTGGTATGGAAACAGCTTCCACTACTTCTGGAAGAATATCAAACATAGGTCTGTCTGTTCCAAGATGTCCACCAGCTTCAAATCCTTCAACCACAACGGCAGCTGCTCCAAGTCTTTCAGAAATTTTCGCTAATTTTGCAGAAGAGACGATGGAAAGAACCGGAATTCCTGCTTGTCTTCCCCATGAGTACATATCTCTTGAAATCCCTGCGCCAGAAATAATGAAATCTACTTTTTCTTCTAGTGCGACTTTCATTTTTTCAGCAAAATCATTCATGGCAAATAACACATTGACGCCAATATATCCAGATTCTTTTATAGAGTTTTTAGCTTTTCTAATATGACTGCGCAGTTCATCAACCGAAATTCCTGTACCAGAAATAATGCCGATACCCCCAGCATTTGCTACAGCTGAAGCAAGCTTACTTAGGGAAATACCGACACCCATCCCTCCTTGCATAATAGGAACTTTTGGCATGATATGTCCGATTTTTAATTGGGGAAATTTCAAAGTAATTCCTCATTTCAAATGGTTTTTTAATAATTATTTTGAAGTTTAACACGATATTATTTTATCGAGTAGTGACGTTTGTCATTATGTGAAGTAAAACGATTATTACCCTATTTACATAGGGTTAATAAAGAAAATACACGTAATGAATTTCATGATTGGAACATGTTTTAGGGGTGTATTTGAGTATGTTTATTAAATAGGAATTTCCCCAAATTCCCTGGCCCTAATTTGGTACTAATAGAACAACCCTACTCATATTCTTATAAAAGAAAACAATAAGAAGGAGTGTAAAGTTGTTGAAAAAAGTTAAGGCTAATTTACGGCCCATTGTAAGTCAGATAAATTTACCCACTATTTTGAAAACAACTATACTTCCGGGTGACTCAATGGAAAGATTATTTATTGCAACTCAGGTAGGAGAGATCTTTTACATAGGAAACGGAGGTTTAAGGACTTTTTTAGATATTCGCCCGCGAATCATAAAACTAGGTAGTTCTGGTGGATATGATGAACGTGGATTGCTAGGGCTAGCGTTTCATCCCAAATTTTATTATAACGGTCTGTTTTATCTTCATTATTCAGTGGCTGGAACACAAGGTCCAGGTGCTCTTGCTGAATCTTTTGAGCCTAACCCGTGTGATTCCAAAACCTTAAACCTGAAGTGGATAAATAGAGAAACGGGGTATGATCATATTGATACAGTTGAAGAATGGATTTTACAATCAAATGGTCAACCTCAAAAACGACGGACATTACTTAACGTAAGAAGACCATTTTTAAATCATAATGGTGTCAATAGCTTAAACTTTTCACCTGAAACAGGAAAACTTGTTTTAACAACCGGAGATGGTGGATCAGGCTATGATCCATTTAATTTAAGCCAGGACGATATGGAAATCGCCGGTAAAATAATTGAAATTGATGTAGTAAAGAATCCATTTATCGATAATCCACCCGTAGTCACACGCTTTAATGAACTTCCCTCATCTATTCAGGAAACGCTTACGGTAATTGCCAAAGGGGTTCGCAATATACCCGGCATTTCATTTCAAAAATTTTATAATCAGTATATCAAGTATGTAGGAAATGTCGGACAAGATTTGGTAGAGTCCATTTTTTCATTCATTCAATATAAACCGATACCGGTTACTCAGCTTATTCAAGCTTCTTTAATGGGATCTGAACCTGACCAAGAAGGATTAATTAACTTTGGCTGGCGAGGATGGGAAGGTGCTTTTCCTACTTCAATGATAAGGGGCTGCATGGCAAATCCAACTTTGTATGAAAAAACAATTGTTTATGACAACGAAGCAGTAAAAACTTCAGTGCGGCGTCTTCAGCCTCTAACTAGTTATTATCATAAAGATCAAAGGCCCGATAAGTTTGGAGGAACTGCACTTACAGGAGTTCAGTCATATATGGGGAATGAAATCCCTAATTTAACGGGAAGCGTTGTGTTTACCGATCTTGCCCGGATTGAAGAATCCGGGCCACCGATTAGAGGGGTTTTAGCTTATACCAGAGTAAGAACAGATTGTAAACTAAATGATTTTAGTGTGATTGAAACCAATTATAATTTTGGGTCTCAATCAGCTTATTATGTTAGCTTGGGAACGAATCTAAATCAAACCAGATTATATTTAGGGGTTTATGGCTCTATGAAAGTGGCTGATTTTAACCAAGGTACTGTTTTTGAAATTGTTCCATGATTCATATCTCTTTCTTGTATTAATTGAATCGAAAATAAACAAACAAGACACAAAAAATGATTCACCGGCTTGTTTACATTTTTATTTTATAAATAATATAAAAGAAAAAGACGGTCATTTTTGTCCGTCTTATTATCGGAAGTTTTCTGCAATAAATCTGTTTTCTTCATCAGCTGTCAACAATCTTGTAGCCGCCCCAATGTTACCACCTTGCCAATTCCAAATTTTATTGTGAACATCAACGGAGTTTGAAAAATCACCTTTTTTCCAGTGATAATACTTCAATGTAGAAGTCCTTATTTTTAAATTTAGATTCTTTCGCCACCTTCAACATTTCGTCAATCTTTTCGTCAGTTATTCTCTCCAAACCCCATTTTTCTTCGGCATAAACTTTTTGGTGCGTCATTTTATGAAGTGTCTGCTGAAACTCATATTCACTCGCCTCCGATTCTTTCGATACTGGCTGAAAGTTTGACGCAACTGCTGTTTCCGGCGGGGATTCAACCTTTGCTTCTGCCTTTCCTTCACCATTACTCGTAATCACATGATAGGCAAACTTACCAATAAAGAAAATGCTGACAACTATTACAAGCGAAAGAACAATAATGCCAGCCCAATTCATTATTTTGTCAAACAAACAAATATCCCCCTTTGTCAACTTGTATACTTATCGCCATTTTATCATTCTTTCTTTCAACATTTATTAAATGTTACCTTTTTTTACAATTTTTTTATTATTCATTAAGTACGATCATGCCCTTTCAATATTTTAGTTTACATAATTATTTTATGCTCTACTAATTATATACACAAAGAAAAGACGAGGCTATTTCCCCGTCCTTTCCTCTTCTTACTTGTATGTATGACCGTAACTTAACTTATTTATTAGCTGCCTCCATTAACATAGCAATTTCTGCTGGAGAGAAATGAGAAAGTACTTCAGCCTTTGCAGCTTGTTTTTGTTCTTGAGTTAGATTCTTCCTGTTGTTATATAGTTCAATACTATGCATGATCTGGGATGGAGATAATCTTTTTTCAACAAATTTAACGGCATCTTGTTTTGTCTCAACTTTATCTTCTTTTGCTATTGCTGTAACTGTCGCTTCATCTACTTTTTGAGAATTAGGAACTTTATTGTCAGAAGTGCCATTTGATGCATTCACAGCTGATATACTATTGCCGCTACTAGTAGAATTTGTTGCATCGGGTGATGAACTTGATGGTGTGCCAGGTCGTTTGTCAGATTGTTTTGTTTCCGATGAAGTCTTTACATTTGCTAATACTTGTTGTTCTAGTTTCTGATTTTTTAATTCATCTGATAGCCCTTGTGATTTTACTGTCGATAAAATATTTTTACTTACAGTCTCTTCTATATAATGTTTTGCATAGAAACCACCCATTCCTAAAATGGTAACAATTCCAAGTGAAATAAGTACTCCTTTTTTCACCTTATGTCTCCCCTGTCCTTATTAGCTTTTTATGTTAAACATTGATTGTATTAACATTTCTCTTATTAAGTATATAAAATATTTTATGATTATTATATTATTTTTTGATTATTTTTTTTATTATTATATAATTAATAATTGTTAAATTTATAAAATGAAGCTACCACTACTCGCTTCCCTTTATACCTATTTTTCAAATCTCTTTTATTTTCCATTTTTTTATTATGCATGATAGAGGTCATTCCACCGTATGAATGTTACATAAGAAGAATTAGCGGGGAGGATAAAGGAGTGCCAAGATATCGAATACTTTCGTTTGATGGCGGTGGTGTTCGCGGGGTATTGTCTGCTGTTTTGCTCGAAAGATTATGTAAAGAGTTTCCTGAGCTCGTTAGCACAAGTGACCTTATTTCAGGTACATCTGTTGGTTCTTTTCTCGCTCTTGGCTTAGCTATTAATCAATCTCCCTTTGATTTACTACAGTTATTTTCCAAAAAGAATCTTACAAATGTATTTCAGGCTGGTATCCGCTGGCCAATTCTACGCCCGAAATACAGCAATGCTAGATTAAAGAAAATACTCCGTGCAATATTCCCTGATCAGGTAAAGCTATATGAAATACAAAAACATGTCCTCGTCACCGCTTTTGATTTGTCAGGTGTAACCCGTTCTAATTGGCGACCCGTTTGGTTTCATAATTATCCTAGTTCAAACACAAATCATGTAAATGTACTTGATGCTGCTTTAGCAAGCGCTGCTGCCCCAATCTATTTTCCTTCGTACATGCAGCTAATCGATGGAGGAGTCTTCGCAAATAGTCCGACCGTTGCCTCTATCGCCGTTTCTGTAGATGAACGCTATGGAAATCGGAATCTCGATCAACTCGTTATGCTTTCTATTGGAACAGGTGCTGAAAAACTAATGATTACACAAGATACAAGTGAATGGGGTTTTCTACAATGGGCATTTAATCCTCCAGAAAAACAGAATCCTGGAGAGCCGAACTTTCCATTACTTTCCGTTATGTTAAACGGAACAACTGAAGCAAACGTGATGTACAGCCAAAGCTTACTCGGCACCCGGTTTCATCAAATAAATCCACCGTTACCTGAAAACGTAGCACTCGATGATATAGATGCGTACGATTTACTCGTAGAGACTGCCATGAATACAAATATAAACAAGACCATAGAATTTTTGCGAAAAGAGTGGTATTAAAAAAAGGAGAATAAGAATGGGAGAATTCTAGCTGAAATATAGGTAGATATTATTTGAAACTTTATTATTTACTCATGGCATACCAGAATAAAAAGCCGACAATGTCGGCTTTTTGATTTATTTTACATTCATTCCTTGCCCTTTGACATAGTCCTTCATGTATTCACGAGATTTACTTGATAGCATTTGAACCACTTGGCTTGTCCATGTGTCAGATCGTTTTCCGCCCGTACGATTTATGTAGTAGTCTTGAATGACTTTATTGTATTCCTTTAAATTTTCATTTCCTTCATCTAAATTATCATTATATCCATCTTCATGATAAATTTCTGTAAATGGTAAGCGTGGTTTAACACTTCCTTCATGCAATGGATATCCAACTGTAAGTCCAAATAGAGGAATAACACGAGATGGGATGTTAAGCAGGCTTGCAACTTCCTCTAAATTGTTACGAATCCCACCTATGTAACATATACCTAACCCCATAGATTCTGCTGCAAGCGCGGCATTTTGAGCAGCAAGTGCAGCATCAATAGTCGCCACCATGAAATTTTCTGTGCTTCCTAAGAATGAGGAAAGATCAACTCCTTCTATCTTCTTTCCTAACACTTCATGGCGATGCAAATCTGCACAAAAAATGAAGAAATGACCATTCGTTTCTACATAAGCTTGATTGCCAGCTATTTCAGCTAGTTTTTTCTTCTTTTCTTTATCCCTTACCCCGATAATCGTATACGCTTGCACATAATGAGAAGTTGCAGCAGCTTGGGCACTTTCTACAATAGTACGAATTTGTTCATCTGATAATGGTCGATCTTCGTATTTTCGAATAGAGCGATGACGTTGAATCGTTTGTATAACTTCGTTCATGAAATATCCCCCTAAAAAATTTCTCTCTTTAATAGTAACGAATTTACAATGAAAAAGACACTAATTTTATAGTGTCTTTTTAATGTATGAGATTTTTTAAGGTCTCCGTATGCTTACGGTCTTCGTTAATAATATGATGGATAATAACTTTGCTTTCTTGGTCTAAATCGCCTTTCAGTTCCTCCGATATTCCTGTAGCTAAATTTTCTTCGTTTTTTATCGCTGTTTTGATAATATCATCATTTGATTCGGGATAGCCTTTGATATCGCTAAACAGTTCCTGCACCGAACTAATAAAGCCTGCATCACGGACAGGTATACCACCTAAATTCTGTATACGTTCAGCTACAGTGGCAGCATGTTGTTTATGATTTTGCTGAATACGCTGCAACGTTATCTTTACCTCCGCATCCTTAGCATTATGAATCAAATGCTCATAAGTATGAATTCCCATATATCGCCCTTTTATAAAAGCGTTCAGTTCCTTGATTGCGACTTCCTGCTCCATCCTATCTGTCCTCTCTCATAGTTTCGTCTATATGATGCCACCTATAAGAAAAATTATGTAAAAAAAAAGTATGCGATCGCATACTTTCTCAGGCTTTTTCTTTCATTGGAATCGGAACTGTTTTGACTTCATTATGAATCAAAAAGGATGTAAGAAATGCAAGGATACTACCAATCAGACCGAATAAAAATAAATGCTGAATACCAAGCAAGAAATCACTAGAAGTTGTTAAGAACGATCCCATAATTGTTACACCAATGGCCGTTCCGATATTACGTGAAAACAAAATAAACGATGTAGAAATTCCCATTTCATGACGTGCAACAAGCTGCTGTGAGCCTAACAAACTTACGGTTGAAATTAACCCGAACGCCAGCCCTTGAACAATCATCGAAAAGAAAACGTAATAAAAGCCAGATCCAGCATTCAAAAGTGCAAGTTGAATCCCGGATACAACGAGTAAGGCATTACCTATGATTAGAAGTGTGCGATACCCAAAACGTACGATTAAATTCCCCGCAGGTACAGCTGCAATCATCCACCCAATTGACATACCGAGCAAAGCAACACCACTCATAACTAAAGATTGATTCGCTACTTTTTGTAGAAAAAGCGGAATATAGCTAGATGTTCCGAACAAAGCGACACAACCAACGAATCCGTTCACATTCATCCACTTAATTGTTGGATTTCGAACGAGAGAAAGCGGAACAATAGGAGATTCTTGTTTCTTTTCATAAAAATAGAACCCGACTAAGATAAGGGCACCTATGATTCCGTATACGACTTGGTTGCTACGTACAATTGTAACAAGTAACACAAGACTTACCCCAACTGCAAAAATAATTGCACCGATATAATCGACGCTTGCCTTTTTCGGAGTATACACTTCCTTATATGGTAAGAGAGCCAACAGTGAAATTAGGCAAAGTGGAAGGTTTACGAAAAAAATCCATCTCCACGTCATATACTGGACGAAGAACGCGCCAAGTAAAGGAGCTAACACAGCAGAAAGACCCCACATAGCCGTAAAGAACGCTTGAATTTTACCGCGTTTTTCAATTGGAAATAAATCTCCTGCAATAATCGCTGGAAACGGCATCATCACACCTGCTCCAATCCCTTGCAAGGCACGGAACAGAATTAACTGAACCATATTCTGCGACAATCCGCAAAGAAATGATCCGCCAAAAAATAAAATAATACCAGCTGCAAAGACATGCTTTCTTCCAAATAAATCGGATATTCTCCCTGCAACAGGAGAAAGAATCGTACAAAAAATCATATACGATGCAAACGACCATGCGTAAAGCTCAAAATGTCCTAGCTCCTTAGCAATAATCGGCATCGTCGTATTCATAATCGTCGAATCCATCGACGCAACAAGCATCGCAATCACAATGCTCACCATAACGACTGTTCGATTTTTCACATTACTCCCCCATTCTATAATAGAGAAATTATACACTACACAAGGTGCTATGCTCAAAGAAATTTGCTTATGAAAAAGGGGAGTTCCACACATTCGAAATATAAGGAATATTTAAACTTATACATAAGCACGGACAACATCATCTATATGTTTCATCGCTCGATCCTCTAAAACAGGCCGAAAATCTATATAATATTGATAGGCGAAGCAAAGACCAGAAAATAGATCGATTGTTGGCGTATACAAACCATCCTTCTGTAATTTCTGACAGTCTAATAAATAGGTTATATTTCGAAAAGGAAAATAATTTCTCGTTACAAGATTCATATCAGAGATCAAGCTCTCATCAATTTTACTTGTATACGCTCGCTTCTTAACAACCCTTTCCGCAGTTGAAATAAGTGTCTCCCAAGTAATTGGATCCGGATAACTGAGATTATAAGCTTGGCCATTCGATTCCTTATTAGACATCACACTCTCTAAAACACGAACGGCATCGCGAATATGAATAAATTGTACATGGGAGTTACCTGATGGATAAGGTATAGGAAGCTCCTGCTCGATTCGATTAAAAAAATATGCCTCTCGGTTCAAATTGTTTCCTTCTCCATATATGTAAGACGGTCTGAAAATGGTAATAGGTAATCCATTATCCTTATGCATTCGAAATAAAAACTGTTCAGCCTCTTGCTTTTGTAATCCGTATATACCCCAATTTATATTTTCTCCGCATGGAAAATCTTCTTTTATAACAGATTTCGATGGTTTATATACAGCTCCCGAACTGAAAAATACATATCGTTTTAGCTTTTCCGTTTGGATAAATGGAATCAGCTTCTCTACCTGATCACGTGTATAAGCAGAAATATCGAAAATAAAATCATATTCCTTATATGCTAGATTGTCTTTTAAATCATCAGGATTATTACGATCACCAATGAAATGCTTGCGATACCCCTCATAATCTATCTGCTTCAACCCTCTTGTAAAAATATCAACAGTATAGCCTAAGTGAATAAAATGCTTAGCTAAGGCTTTACTGACAAACTGACTTCCACCCATCACTAAGATTGTAAACATCGATTCATCTCCTAATCATTTCTGATAAACGTTTTTCTTTCCTGATCCACTTTATATAATAAATCACCCATTCATTATTCATATTTTACCATGGTAAATTATTGATATGAAGAATGTTCTTTATCATGATTCTCATATATTTATACTATCTCTTAGAAAGGTACTCCTTATTACATCTCAGTTCATGCCTTTATTGTTATTTTTTTATTTATTCATAGATGAAAAGAAAAGCCAGGGAGGAGCATGGATATGACACAATGTAATCCACCAAAATTAGCGGTAAAATATGTCCGACCAGCCAATGACGAAAAGCCTGTACACGGCCGTAAATATACACTAATCCATTCAAATGGAACAGGAGATCTTTTATTAACTATTAATTACAGCTATGACCTTGAAACAATTGATGAAAAGATGCGCGATGAAGTTCTTGCCGAATGGATGATTGCTCCGGACCACGTCCCTGCTTTATTTGGAGTCGTACTCGTAAGTAACGGACAATTTTCAGAAGAGATAGCAATGCAAAGATTTACCATTTTCGAACAAGAAATGACTACTTCCCTGCAAGGAATTATACAGGGAGATGAGAAATTCTTTAGAACCTACCCAGCATTGCAAAATGCCCCCATTTATATTTATTTTCAATCTATTTATCCTGCCTATGCCGGATTATATTATTATGGAACACCTAAACAATACCTTTCATAAGACCTTCAAGACTCTTTCCGTTTCGTTCATTGACGAATGCTTCGTTCGTTTTTATACTAATAAAAGCAATTATAGTTAGGATTAGGTGATACCCATGGATTTTCAAATACACTATCTCTCCTTTTACGTCGTTCAAGTGGAAGGTAAAGGAGAGCAAACGACGAAGTATTATAAACATTTTCAAACATTAGATCATGCAGAATATGAAGACAGTGCTTTAAAGACTTTTTTGGATGGTGAACTGATGAAAATTTCAAAACGTAAGGTAGATCGCCATCCAAAGTCCGAGCAAGTACCAACGAAAATTGGCTATTTTATTGTGGAACCAGGTCATGAGCTTGCTTCCAATCCAAACCACAACATGTTACAACGTGTCCGATTTGCAGAAAACAAAGAAGATTTTCGCACGTGCAGTGAAGCGGTCGTAGCCTCCTATGTAGACACAAGCGCTGTTCGCGGTGGGGTATTTCTTACTGTTACTGCAACATTACGTGAATATTTCGACGCTCCTTTTTTATTTCTATTAAAATGTGATTTTGAACCAAAGGTTGCCTCCATTTCAGACGAAGCAACGCTTATCAACAACGTAGAAATGGCAATCACAACGAAAAATATGAAATCCATCCAATACCCCTACATGCCAGAAGAAGGCATGATAGAAGAACGAGAATTGAAAATACATCAATCCTCTCACGCCCGTTATTTTGAAGACTTCTTAAAGTTTGTCGAGTATGAACAATCAATGCCAGAAATTATGAAACGTGAAGTTATGACGATGGTATACGACGAAATCGAGGAAGTATTTCAAGAAGGCAGCGAGGAACGAGAAAAATTCGACGAATCAATGGAAATTTGGGCTGCCAGTCCAAAACGTGAAATTCAAGAACATTTTAGTACGGAAGAAGTAATCGAAGCATCTGCTCAAATCGCCCAGCGTGCGCCAGACGTGGAGTTAAAACTAAAGGCAGACCATATAGCTGTGAAGGGATTGCTGACAGACTTTGGAGAGCAAATCCATATTGCCAAGGTGAATGAACGATATGTCGTCATGATTGAGGCAGATTCTCTTGTATTTGAGAAGGGATTTTCTCCAATTGAGTTTTTAAAGCCAGATGAAATTGGAACGGTGATGGAGCGGATTGTAAGGAAAAAAGAAAACTGATGTATGTGATCACATTTGTGACCACAAATCACTAAAATTTACGGTTTTAACATTGAATAAAAGCTTACAAAATACTATTTTAACGAATGCCAATATAAGGCGTTCGTTTTTTTACTTGTAAATATACAACTATATTGTGATGACTAAAAATATATGGATACTAAAACAGTTGAATTATAGTTTTACAACCAAGTGATGCACAATATTTTTTAGTGTCATATGTATCACTTCTCAAAGTTGTGCAATATTAAAAAACGCTCTTTATTTTAATCTAGAAGAGCGTTAAATGCAATTTTAAATAATTCATCTACATTTTTTCAACAAGATGAAATCGTCTCTGTCTTTGTGAACAAGTTATTCACACATATATTATCCAATGCTCAATATGGTAATTGAAATTTTGTAAATCACCAAACTTTGATAACTCAGCATATTGTTCAATGTTTCCTGACTCCATCCTTTTCCCCTCCTTTCCTTAGGCATAGTTAAAGAAAGGTACACCTTATTTAAACGAGTTTGAAGGCGTACCACTGTTGTACTCAATCATATGTAAATCTGGATCAATATTCATCTTACATGTTTCTCAAATGCACGACCTAACTCTACATTCCAGTCATGAACTTAAATGACTTATCCATTATTCTTAATTAAAGTTAATATAGCTTGAGCAATTACAAGTTCATTAATCTCACAATCTGCTTTATAAAGTGCTTCCTCATGTGATGCTGCTTTCACTATCAAAGAAATTAGAATAGTGATTCGATAGCACCCTTCAAAAACTGTTTCAATGAGTAAAAGTTATATTTATTTTAAGGCATAGTAAGGATTTTCAACCAACGGAATTCCTGTTGTTTCATATCTAATGAATTGATTTTCACCGTCCCATTCTTCATCAACGCACATTACTCTTCTTAAACCAAATCCATCTAATTTTTTATCTTCTTCCTTTGTTATTAGAGCTGTAAAGTAATACTTTAATAGAATATTATAGATATTGTCTCCATCTGGTGACTCTTTTTGTAATTCTTCGATTATGTCTTTAAAATAAATGTTTTTACAAACTACGTGTTCTTTTATAAACGAAGTTTTTTTCTTAGCTTCATATATTTGTAGTGCGGTTAGCGAAATGTATTTATGTACCCCCAAGCCACTCCAATCATAATTTATATCTAAAATTTCTTTTGCAGAAGACTTTAGGCATCTATAAACAAATCCTTGAATGAAGTTTGTACTATTATTAAATGTATGTACGGATTCTGGGTCCATTAATTTTATTGCTTTATAATTTCTAATTAACCATACTGATGCCTTCTTATAGACTAGCTTCTCAGCAGAAGTTATATATTTTAACATTTTTAATCCCTCACAAATCAAAATATAAATAATTCGTTTTTTCATTATAAAAAAATAATTTCATTTTATCTAGGTATTCACATACTCCATAACAGCCATAATCCCCATATAAAGTTCCTACCACTCATTCACCTTTAATTTTTCAGTACATAGTTTTTAATCACAAACCGGACTGAATCTTAATAATCTTTTTACAAAAAGAAAGGCCACCAGCAATTTTTATCATATAAATAAGAGTCCTAAGAATGGTAAAGCAAGAGGTATACAATTAACTACTTCACTCACAAATTTACTTCAGGAACTTAAAGTACAGAATAATAAAAGAAAAAAATCCTTGGAAAACCTACAATCCTTTAAATCTTGTCTTTTGTAATTCGAAGGAAAATATCTGTGCACCATCGGAGATAACAAGAGCTATGAAGCGAGCATTAAAAGCCGTAAATCTTCCTAACATTAGGCTTCATGATTTACTCCATACTCACGCAACAATCTTATTGCAGACAGGTATCCACCCTAAATTTGGTAGTTAGGGATTAGGGCATACAAAAATCGGTATAACTTTGGTTACATATTCAGAAGTAACTAGTACTATTGATGAACAAGCAGTTGATACTTTAGAATATATGTTAGATTAGAATTTAGGGAAAAATATCCAATACTTTCGCGGCACACAAAAACAAAAAAGACTGAGTGCCCTCTGGTCTATAAAAAAAGAAATTCATGATATCCCTTGATATAAATGCCATGGCGGGACTGCGTAGGAATCGAACACATCAGCGACTACACCAACGGCTCAAGCGGTTTTGAAGACTGTGGGGACAATAATAGATTATCCACTCATTAATGTTTGAAATGAGGTTTTAACATGACTTACAAACGGAATAGATTGTGGTATGCAGTTATGATCATAATTGTGATCGTTGCAGGGTTATATTCAAGAAAGATGGCTAAGGTTATACCAGATTTTTTAAATACATATTTAGGTGACGCTCTGTGGGCTTTAATGATTTTTATTGGTTTTGGTTTTATTTTTAGAACGATGAAAACAAAGTTCGTTGCATTACTAGCATTATCATTTTGCTATCTTATAGAATTCAGCCAATTGTATCATGCTAATTGGATTGATCATATCAGGGAAACAACTTTAGGCGGTTTGGTATTAGGATATGGATTTTTATGGAGCGACTTATTCTCTTACTCTATAGGAATTGGAATAGGTGTAATGATTGAGCTTTTATTTGCAGTAATTCGAAGACCTAAAGAAGCAAATCAGTAAAATCAAAAAAGCCATCATAGAAAGTCATTTTTACTGACTTTCTAGACAACCTATTCTTACTTTCTAATACTATTTAAAAAAATGAAGAACTTGTAATGGAATTAACCTGTAACATTGGTATGAACTGATCTTCTACACAATTGTTTTTACTTAAACTTCTCCCTTCTCTATTTCTCTTATTAACATGAATGGTTCGGCGGCATCTACGCCAATATGCTTCCCCCAGAATTTTGCCACCTGATTTAATGATTCTAACGATCGTGGATGAGGATAACTCCGAAGTTCGCTTTGATATTGTCTCATTGCTTCTAATTTTTTCGGTAAATAGTCAGTTATGTCGACATAAACATTTGGTAAGAAGGCATTGTTTGAAGTTTGAGCACTCCATTCTGTAGAAGATGGGGTATTATAGGCCAATACTCTCCTAACAGAATAGTCGCCTATTGGCCTTACGGCAACCATGGTCGCTTCGAATACAACTTGATGATCATTATTAATATCGCCATAAAAATGTGTATACACAATTTCCGGTTTTATATTTAGAGCAGCCTTTGCTACTTGTTCATTTAAGTCTGCTTTTGGAATAGTATCTAGTTTCATATCTGGAAGATCAAGATAGATAACTTCAGTAATTCCTAGAGTTTCTTTTACTTTTTCTAATTCCAATTTTTTTTGCTGTATTTTTCCAACTTGGTTTTTATACTGGGTTGATGATCCTTCGGTTACCATCAGAATAAAAACTTCATCTCCCTTATCTACATGCCTGGCAATCGTACCTCCTACCCCCAACACCTCATCATCTGGATGTGCAGCTATTATTAACACGCGCATTATCGCATCCCACCTTTGTATGAATTCCTTACAAGTAAATCAAAAATATCACCATAAAAAGTTCTCAGCATATTTCATTGCCTCATTAGGAGCTTCGAAATAAAAATCTAATGCCGTACACCCTTTGACAAAATTCCCGCCATGGCTCTGAGGGTACTCTGGCTGAGTAAATTGTTGATATTCAACTTTAATCCCGGCATTATCGAAAATCTCATCCCTCATATACCCTTTTGCTCCCATACCAGAAAGATAAATATCACCGTCTACTTCCTTTGTAATATTTAGCATAAGCTCATCTTTTGTTCCTCTTGTGTTAAGATCAGAAGCCTTTATATACGTAACATCCATTTTATAGAGGTCAAACGTAAACAACATGGATTCGAAAATAAGATCATATACGGTGTTGTAATGACTTTCTAGCAACAAATGGTGCAAACGATCTTTACATTGACTCCAACCCGGTGTCTTATTGTATCGATGCCTTAAAGTCTGAAAATGGTGCTCCAATATTATGTTCTGAGACTCAGCAAATAAAAGATTTCTTATTTCAAGATGATCAATTTGATGATTTTTTGCATTAACAGGAATAGTCAAATATTTTGGCCCTTTTTGCGTAGAATACATACATCGATGTTGGTAATCACGTTTCGTAAATTGAACGTTATCTAAGATGACAAATAGATCACTATTGGCTATTTTGTGCAATAATCCTAACCATGTAAAGTATTGAGGTTGATGGATTGAAACTTTTTTTGTCAATATTCTCTCCCCCTTAACATGTCAACGTTCCTTCCAATTCCATTACTGTACTGATTTCGCTACTTTATAACATGAGAGAAGAGGTGATTTCACAATTAGGAGAAGTTCCACAGATCATTTGTATGAAGAAAGGAATATGTTTATTCTTTTGTTCTGTTAATCATATATTTACACGAACCGAGAATGATAGAATGCAATTATCTATTAGAAAAGAATAGTAGTTATTAATCTTTCACATCGCTACGATTCCCTTTAAAAACTGGCATAGTAGCGTGACCTGCTTGATTAATTCCTTCTGATTTAAAAACTATTATTGCTGTTAACAATAGGATCTTTAAATCAAGAAACAAAGACCGATTGTTAACATACCATACATCTAATTTAAACTTTTCTTCCCATGTGATTGCATTCCGTCCATTTACTTGAACCCAACCGGTTATCCCTGGTCTTACTTCATGACGTCTTGCTTGTTCTGGCGTGTAAAGAGGCAGATATTCCATCAATAAAGGACGTGGACCTACGAAGCTCATATCACCTTTGACTACATTAAAAAGTTGCGGAAGTTCATCAATACTGTATCTCCTTAGAAACTTACCGAAAGATGTTAATCGCTTCTCATCTGGTAATAGTTTCCCGATACTATCTTTCTTATCTGTCATCGTACGAAACTTATATAAATAAAAGGGTTTTCCATTTAACCCTGGGCGTTGTTGTTTAAATATTACTGGTTTACCCATATTAATAAGAATTAAAAATGCTGTTATTATCATAATCGGAAGTAAAAGTATTAAGCCAATGAAAGAGGCAACGAAATCAATTATTCTTTTCATGTTATAGCACAGAACACCTGTGACTTCAGTCATGGGAGGAATGTGCGTTGGCGCACGCCAAAACACTCCTGTGCTGCCTCCTTTCGTGATATAATTTAATTTAGATAAAGGAGAAAACCGTTGAATATGGAAGGCACTCCCTTACTCGTTTTGCTCTTTGACAAGATATGAGGTTGTTACAAAAAGTCGTTTGTAGCGTAAAATCTTAGACGCATTCGTCTGCTTAGTTGGATGTGGAAGTT
Organism: Ectobacillus polymachus; assembly: GCF_048159605.1. Lineage (NCBI taxonomy): Bacteria > Bacillati > Bacillota > Bacilli > Caryophanales > Bacillaceae > Ectobacillus > Ectobacillus polymachus. The sequence continues at coordinate 1,009,741 of NZ_JBLREB010000001.1, forward strand.
AAGTACTGCCACTAGGCAACACCGCCTGCGTAACGGTTGCTATTTGGGTATATCCCTTGTAGTAGGGTAGCAGTCAATCTGCCCACGATGTAACACCACCCTAAGGAAGGAGTCAAAAGACGTTTGTACTTCTGGGTAGTTACAAGCTTGCGACTTCAGTCGTTAGTAATTGACGATGTTCCTCTCAATCAAAATTAAATTCCAGAATCAATTCAGAATATAATTAACGGAAAATAAACTACAGTAACTTCAAATCTATGTTTCGAAGAGGTGGTAATTTATTACAATCAAATCGTTTTAACCAGAAATTCAATAAACCATTGTTTAACCCTTCAATAGTTATAAACCCACCTAAATATCCATTTTCTTTTAATACTGGCTCTAAATCAGAAATCATTTCTTTGTATCTTTCTCCACCACCGAAGGCAGAGGTATACCATTTTGGTTCGATTCCTAACTCTTTCTTTATAAAATCCCCACACGGTTCAATTTCACTTTTATAAAAATTTAAAGGGTTACCACAATACGGTCTATGGTTCACACCATGGACACCGATAGTCATTCCAGCTTGCTTCATAACTAAAAATTCCTGTTTAGTTATATAAAACTCATCTATAAAATTTTGAACGGACCTAATTTTCGAAATAACCCTTTTCTCTAAAAATTTCCGACTTGTCTCTTCATCTAGCAAAAAATTTAGAATATATTTATTATATCTACGCAATTTGTCTTGTTCATAACTATAGATGGTACTTATCTTATCTATTTCTTTTATATTAAATTCTTTATTTAAATCATTCCAAATTTCTTTGTCTGAATACTCAGATAAAACCACTTGAACTAAATGAAAAATTGGAATAACTCCATTTACGATTGGTCCTGACAAGACAGTGAAATACGCCGGTAACCCTTTCCTCTTTAAAATTTCATAAGCAATTGTATATTGGTCTTTGGTAGCATCATCAAATGTTAATACGCATTTTGGTTTACTACTTATTTTATTTAAATCATTAGGACCAACAATCTCATAATGCTTGGATAATATATCTAATTGAACTTCAAATGTATCTGGAACTAATGGTTGTATCCCATTCCAACCTCTTCGGTTTCTTACATAATGATACATTACTGCAATATCTCCCACTCTTAACACACCTAATAAAATAATATTTATGAATCTATACTTAGTCTATTCTGAATTGTAATTCCATACTGATTTATTATAAAAATATTATCTCCACACATCATTTTTCAACTATTCGTACAACTTCAATGACGACGGTTCAGAATCTGTAAATACTCCCCCTGATATAAAAGTGAATTCTTACTCGCGATAATTGAAAGCATGGAACAATAAACAGTATCTCTTTGCGCTTCTATATTACTGTAATCTGGCGGAATCACTCAAACTGTAGGCGGTAATGTAATCGGTGTGATAGCGATCCCCCTAGGTGCTACTTCAACCAAAATGGGAGAACCGACGACTGTGTTTGTGGTCGTATTGATGACGAAGACCCTATCAATATTACCATTCGTTACATAAGCCCGATTACCATCGGGTGTGATCGCGATCCCCTGAGGACTGGATCCAACCGAAATCGGAGAACCAATGACGGTGTTTGTGGACGTATTGATGACGGAGACTGTATTATCTACACCATTCGTTACATAAGCCCGGGTACCATCGGGTGTAATGGCAATCGCATTAGGATTTGTTCCAACCGAAATCGGAGAACCAATGACGGTGTTTGTGGTCGTATTGATGACGGAGACCGTATTATCATCAGCATTCGTTACATAAGCCCTGGTACCGTCGGGTGTAATGGCGATCGCATTAGGATTTGTTCCAACCGAAATCGGAGACCCGATAACGGTGTTCGATGGAAGAAAAATGACGGAGACCGTATTATCACCAACATTCGTTACATAAGCCCGGAGACCATCAGGTGTGATCGCTATCCCCTGAGGACTGGATCCAACCGAAATCGGAGACCCGATGACGGTGTTTGTGGTCGTATTGATGACGGAGACCGTCTTATCACCAGAATTCGTAACATAAGCCTGGAGACCATTAAGTGTGATGGCGATCTCCTGAGGACTTGTTCCAACCGAAATCGGAGACCCGATGACGGTGTTTGTGGTCGTATTGATGACGGAGACCGTCTTATCAAAAATATTCGTAACATATGCCCGGAGACCATCAGGCGTGATCGCTATCCCCTGAGGAATAGATCCAACGGAAATCGGAGACCCGATGACGGTGTTTGTAGTCGTATTGATGACAGAGACCGTATCAGAATGAGAATTTGCAACATAGGCAAAAGGAATGACGGTAAACGAAACAATATTATCAATCGCCACCTCCGTTGTCCCATTGTCATTAGTGATAACCACTGTCCTATTACCTGAATCAATCCGAGATAGCAGACCTTCAACCCTGTCGCTTGATACGAGAAGTAAAGATAAGGTTCTATTCTTAAATCTTTGTAAATCCGTTAATAAATTGGACAAAATACATCCCTATCCTTTCGATTATTGTAGGGATTCAACGAAAATAACTAGGAGTGAATATGATAAACCCCTCATTTATACTATGATCGAGTATTCAAACACGTATAAACGAATGATAGGGACTAACTTCACTATTTTTGAGACTATTTCTATTTATTATGAGTTATTCCGGTTGTAAAACAGGATGTCTTTGCACCTCTATATTATGGCTTATGAACCTTAATCACCTTTGCTGGAACTCCTACTGCTGTACAATGCTCGGGTAAGGATTTCGTTACAACTGTACCAGCACCTACAACCGTATAACCTCCAATTTCAACCTTTGGAATAATAGCTGCCCCTGTTCCAATATCTACTCCTTCATGCAAGATAACATTTCCAGAAATATTAGCTCCTGGAAGAATAGTTGCATAATCTTCAATGATTGAGTCGTGACCAATTGTTGAAGATATATTTATAATAACGTGATTGTTGATTTTTATATTAGTAGTGATAACATTACCTGCACATATTATGCTGCCCGCCCCTATATACGTTCCATCTCCTATTACTGCAGTAGGGTGAATTAAAGTTGCGAACTTAATCGTATTGTTTAATTGAATTGCTTTCTCGATAGTTGTTTTCTTCATATTTGGATTTCCGAAGGCACATACCACATATATATCATTATAATTATCGTTCTCTAATAAGCTTATGGGACCAATTACTGGAAACCCATTTCGAATCTCTCCATGACTCGATGGATAATCGTCAAAATATCCAATTAACTCCCACTCATAATTTGACTCATTAATATCTTTAATAAGTTGAGCGACTTCCCTACCAAATCCATTTGCACCCAAGATTACAATTTGTTTTATCATAAGCAATCCTCGCAATTCTAATTAGTAAACACTATATGTGTTTGGTAACTTAATAACCAAATTCTATTACTAGGCTTCATTCTTTCTCAAAGTTTTGAGCAGCTTTTATTACAGTTGCTAAGCTAAAGTCCCACTCTGTATCAATATCTAATGAACGCTCCTTAGGCATAGGAAATCCAACCGTCTCTGATGATAACAGTGATTTCTTTTCTTGAAACCACTTGCACCTTGCTAAATAAATGGCTCCGTTTAAGGAATATACTTTTGGTAAATCCTGACGTCTTACAGCTGTTTGATTCGAATCGATTATGTTTTTCAATTTTGCTTCTTCATCCATACAATACATCCAAAACGGGCTTTTTTCGGTTTCAGTTACGGATACGCAAGAATTGGCATTTTTCTTTATACAATATTCAATACATTGATCAATATCGTTTGCCAAACGGAATGGAGAAGTCGGTTGAAGTAAAATAAACCAATCATATTCATCAAGATGGTGAAGACAATGCAAGACAACCTCAACGCTTGACGATTCATCTAAAGCCAGTTCTTTGGGCCTTATAAAAGGGACTTCGCAACCATATTTTTTAGCCACTTCCATTATTTCTTTATTTTCCGAAGATAACACCATTCTATCAATATATTTGGATTTTTTAGCTTCTTCAATAGTCCAACTCAATAAAGGCTTACCTGCTAATAGTCGTATATTTTTACGTAGAATTCCCTTTGAACCGCCCCTTGCTGGTATAATCCCCAGTATGCGTTCCCCATTAATCATATGCCCCCTCCTGAGATTGAATTTCTCCGGTCATACCTCCCTTGCTGGTACGCCAAGAACTTTTGCTCCTTTTCTTACGTGTTTATTCACAAGAGCCCCTGCCCCGATTAATGCATCTTTTCCAATATGAATTTCTTGAATAACAGTTGCACCTGTTCCAATATGACAGCAACTTTCAACATGAACATTTCCTGATAAAGTAACACCTGGTGCGACATGAACATGTTTACCAATTATACAGTCATGGTCAACGGATGCTTTCGTATTGATGATTGAATTTGCTCCAATAACTGCGCCCGGTTGAATCACCGTGCCTGCCATGATTTGAATACCTTCTTCTAATACAACATTTGATGCAATAATAGCTGAAGGGTGAATAATACTTTCAAAAGTATAACCTAATTTTTTGAATTTCTCATACACTTGTTCTCTAATCTTAGTTGATGCAACTGAACCTACTCCATTCACCAACTTGATTTCATCTGGTTTGTAATCTAAAACCTTCTTATCATTTCCTAAAATGTTTCCTAAAGAATTTCTGACCGGGTTATCACCGATATAACCTAAAATGGATTGTTGCTTAAGATTCAAAATGTCTGTTAATACAAAAGCATGATCTCCGCACCCGATAATAATCAGTGGCTTATTCATAAGAAAACCTGCTCATTTTTTTGATACGTTTTATTCGCTGTTTTCCCTAAATATCCCCAATACCAAAATGGTGAAACCCCATCTCCCGGTCTTTTTACAGTAAGGTTATCGCTTGAAAATGTTTCTCCTTTTTTTATTTGTTTAGAAGCTACAATACTCTTTCGTATAACAGATTTGTTTTTCAGTTCAGATAAAGAAGGGATTTTAACCGATTGACCAAGAGAAGCTTCGACCTGACGAATGGCGGAAACCATCTCGGTAAAATCATCTGCATTAAGTGATGCCTTATGGTCAGGACCAGGTAGGTCACAATCCAATGTGATATGCTTTTCAATAACGACAGCTCCCTTTGCTACTGCGGCTATTGGAACGGCAATACCTTTCGTATGATCTGAATACCCAACAGGAAGGGCAAATGCCGTTCGTAACGTATCGATCACATTTAAGTTAACCTCATCAAACGGAGCAGGATATTCGGTCGTGCAATGCAGTAACGTCACGTTAGCTTGTAAAAGTTTCTGTCCATCTTCACTACAAAACGCTTTTTCAAACGCTTCAATCGAAGGCGCTTCCTGGGGATCTGATTGATAACCAAAGGCCAGAACACCTAATGCTTTTTCGATATCTGCAATGGAACTCATCCCAGTGGATAAAAGAATTGGTTTTCTCGTCTTTGCCATTTTCAGCAAAAGCGGAGCATTTGTAATTTCACCTGATGCAACTTTTAATTTAGGGACATGAAAGGTGTTGACTAACAAGTCAATACTTGGTTCATCAAACGGAGTAGATAGAAACTGGATGTTCGTCTTTTTACAATGCTCCATTAGTTCTTCATGCATTTTTTCGCTTAATTCTAATTTTTTTATCATTTGGAATTGTGATTCGGCTGGGTCTGTATACTTCGTTTGGTAATTAGCTTTTGACGCCGTTTCCGTTACACATAAGTCTGTTATAAACGTTTGAAATTTTATAGCATCCGCACCGGCTTTCGCCGCGACATCAATTAGTTTTTTCCCTAATTGAATGCTTCCATTATGATTAACTCCTGCTTCAGCTATGATAAAGGTCTTACCCATTTAAATCACTTCCTTTATCAACATAAATCCTTCTGCAAACTGAAACCCGGAAGATGAACCCCGATAAGCAGATAGCGCCCTTATCGCTTCTTCACTTCTTGGGAATGGAAATTCTCCCATTTCACTCTGGAAAACCTTCATGATTTCAATTTTTCGATCAAGGAAACTTGTTATATCTACATATACATTTGGGCTAAACTTTGTATGAGAAGGATTGATTCCTAATTCCGTTTCTGACAGTGTTTCATAGACGAGGATGCGTTTTATAAAAGGATAACGAAACCATTTTGTACAAGACATCCCGCTCTCAAATACAAATTTATGATCGCTGTGAATGTCTCCAGGGTGTGGAAGATAGACGGTGTCAGGACGGATGTTATGAAACGTTTCTCCTATTTTTTGAACCATCTTTTTCATCGGCGCGGTATCTAATTGTGCTGTAGGAAAACCAAGTATAGAAACAGAGTCAAACCCATACAGATCAGCAACTTGCGTCATTTCTAATTTTCTTTTATCAATTTGTTGTTGAGTAAAACCACCCTCAGTGGTTATTTCGGTAACAATTAACCAGTGGATGACATCTCCGTCATTTTTATGTCTGAGTAAAGTTCCTCCGCACCCTAACGTTTCATCATCGGGGTGCGGGGCTATTACTAGAATTGTGCTCATAAATAACTCCCTTCCTTAGGAAGATCATTAAATTCATGCTCAATAAGCTTTATTGCACCATCCCCACATTTAACGATTATAGTTGCATCATCTGATTTTAAAATTTTCCCAGGTTCTAAATTTTTTATTTTGGAAGTAAAGGCTGCGTCTTCTATTATATTAGCCTTCCATATTTTAACTTCCGTGTTATTATACATACAATGTGCGCCAACGTAAGGATGCGTTAATGCTCTTACAAGATTATAGATTCCTTCAGCATTCATTCTCCAATCGATTTCACCATCTTTTATGGATCGCTTTCTCCAATGATTCACATGTGAATTGTTTTGGGCCAATCTCAATAAAGTTCCGGCAGAAAGCTGCTTTGTAAACTCCGTTATTTGTTCCAGTGCTAAACCCTGTAATTTTTGATATAAAGTTCCTGCGTCATCTGTTTTATCAATCCTAACAAAACGTTGATTAATAATCTCTCCCGAATCTGCGCCTTCGTCCATAATGAAGAAAGTGGATGCTGTTTCTTCTAAACCAAGTGCAAGAGCCCATATAATTGGGTGCCTCCCCCTATTTTGAGGTAACGCTGCAGGATGATATCCTATTACTCCAAGTTTAGGAATACTCAAAATCTCTTTCTTCAATAAATAGGACCAGCCAAAACAATAAATTACATCCGGTCTTTTTTCCTCTAACCATCTGGTCATAGGAAGTTGATTATTCCCTTCAGCAATAAAGCAGGGTATATTGTGTTCATTTGCTAACGGTTCTAATGAACAAAAATCAGAATTGAATTTTGATTGTCTCCTTGTAATAACTCCTATCACCTCTATTGATGAACTTTGCATAGACAAGAGATGTTTTAGAACTTGATGACTATAATGAACACAACCAATTACAATTATTTTCATTCGCATTGCTCCAGGTCATAAAATTTTTTCATCAGTACATCTTCAAGGGAGACTTCCTTCAAAACCCTTTTAATTTTTTGAGCAACTTTTCCAGTACCATATGGGGACGATATATGTTTCAATTTTTGTTGAAAATCTTCTGATATTGCTTTTGTAATAGCTAAAATAATATCATCAGAATTCTCTTTACAATCGATGATTGATTCAGCTTTAAGTCTCCCCTTCTGACGGTCGCCTAAATTAACCGTTGGCTTTTGAAAAAAAGGAGCTTCAACCAATCCACTGGATGAATTCCCAATAACCACATCAGAGTGCCTGATAGCACTTAGATATCGTAATTGTCCCAGAGAGGTATAGGCTATTGATCGTTCAGGATTCTGCTGGACAAATTCATCAATCATTTGATTAATAAGCCGACCCTCTGTATCAGAATTCGATTTCGTAAAAATAATCTGGGCATCTTTATAGGTATCTAGTGCTTTTAGAAGCTCTTTCATGGCGCCTAATGGCCCCATTTTATTTAATGTTACTGGATGGTAAGTAACAAGGAAAGTTTTTCTTCTTAATGGAAATTGAATAGCATTCTCAAATTCTTCTTTTTCCAATAGTTTCAAACGATGGATATTGTCGATGGCAGTTGCACCTACATTCCAGACTCGCTCAGGGTGTTCCCCTAGTTGAATAACCCTTTTTCGATAAGGTTCAGCCGCCACAAAATGGAGATGGGCCATTTTTGTCACCGAGTGCCTGATGGCTTCATCGATTAATCCCTCTGTGGTTTCTCCTCCATGTATATGGGCAATAGGGATTCTTGCTACCATCGCTGCCTGCGCAGCAGTTAATATTTCGTACCGATCACCTAACACGACAAGTAAATCTGGGCTTAACTGTTCAAATACCTCTGCAAACCCCATTGTTGCGACACCCATAGATTTAGCAATACCAACTGGTGTATCGCTCGAAAGAAGCATTTCAACTTTTCTATCAATCTTAAATCCATCCTTCTCGATTTCTCGATAAGTCAAGCCAAATTCAGGTGATAAGTGCATACCCGTTACAACAATTTGCAGAGATAAATCAGGATCTTCATCAATTTCCTTCATTAGCCAATATAACAATCCATATTCTGCTCTTGTACCCGTGACCACGCATATTTTTCTTTCATTCACAAACATCACCCGATTTTTAAAATATAAAGTTAAATATTCACCTTATTTTATGAATGGATTTTATTCCCTATCACTGTTTTTTTTCGTAGTCTTTTTGGATCACCCAGCAAAAAAATAATCAATATAGAAATCATGATTCCTAAAGCAAAGGCGATGCTTATATTAAAGATAGGGTCAGGTTTTACCGGTGTACCATTACTTTGGGCTGCAGAAAGGAGTTGCACATTATTGGTTTTCATTAAGTCGTGAATATTATTTTGAAAATAATTAGCATAAGTATTGGCGATTAGAGCCGCTGTACTAGGTGATTCATTTTGGACGGTAATTTTAATTACTTGTGTATCTTTTACATTCTCAAATTGCACCTTTTGATCAAGGTTCACATTATAACCTTTTTTAGCAACTTCACCCTCAACTCCATCCATAATACGCGGGCTTTTTAAAATTTCTATATACGTGCCGACTAATTTCAATTGCTGATCAAGGTTGATTAATTGCCCTCCGTTTTCATTATTCGTCTCATTTACTAAAATTTCTGCCTCCGCTTGATAGGTCGGTTTTATCACGTAATAGGTCACAGCTGCACTTGCTACAGTAAAAAGCAAAGTAATTAAGACAATAATCCACGAATATTTCCACAACATTCGAGCGTAATCTTTAAAAACAATTGTCTTATCTTCCATTTTAGAAATCCTTTCTTTTCTTTTTTTCTTTATCAACTTATGCATTTTCAAAATCGATTGATACTTTAACCTCACTCGTTTTAGATCAGATTCTTCTTTTTACCCTTTAGGATGAGTTTATTTTTGAGATGGAACCTCTTCTATTTCATAAACTACTGCCTCATTTGACTGATAAACTAATTTAAAGTTTGAAGGGACTTGTGCCGAGTTAGGATCAAACAAAAAAGAAAACTGGGGAAGATACTTACTTGCATACCGATCATAGATAAGATAGTCGCTTTTTACAGGCGATGTGAGTGGACTAGCATACGAATTGGGTGCATGTTGAATCACTTTCTCATCAAGAGCTTTGTAGGAATTTATCCCTTCTACGTTTCCTTCATAATATAAGGGAATCATTAAAAACTGTGTACCTAAGTAGTAAGCCCTTGCTGGATGTACTGCCATTATTGTTTTATGCTCGATATTCGGATCATAAGCTTTAAGTACTTGAGTAATGGCTTTCTGATCGGCTAACTCTCCGTCATCATAACTGTCTCCTTGAATGTATTGATACGTTACAAAAAAAGTTACCATGAATCCAAAACATAGCAGCGTAGGTAGTAACCATTTTTTCACCACTGTTAAAAATCGATGATGTCTTTCATATCTGGTTAAAAGGGTACTGATAAAATCAATCGATAAAATAGTAGATATAACAGTCCAGCTAAGAAATACCTTTGCAAACACAAATGCCTGGGAAACTAAAAGAAAATATAAACATAATCCAGTTACTAGGCTCACCCAGTATATCCTCTTGATTGAAAACCAACTTCCTATCCATGCAGGGATCACAAAAGGACTTAAAACAACGCATGTTTTCAACAAAAGCAAGAGACTGTTCCACAAATTATACAGTACATGTTGGTCATATGATCCAGGATTGGCCAAAATTATATCTCCAATCCCGTTATAGTTAGCATGAAGGTTCCACCACCACAATGGACTTAGATCAAATACCCCATATCCGATGTTTAAATATTGCCATGTAGCAAATGGAGAACCACTTTGTATAGTGTTCATAATCCACCATGGCAAAGAAACTATGGAAAAAGATAAGGCAAACCAAAATAACGGTTTCAGTGCTTTTCTCCAGTCTAATGCAATAAATATGGTTAATGCGACTAATGGAACAAGTGTATAACTCGTATACCTCGATAATCCTGCCAATCCAGCAATCAATCCTAATACAATAAACCGTTTCGATTCAGGAACTTTCAAAGATTGTAACAATAGTAGAATACTTGATACGAAAAATAGTGAATCCAACATGTTATTTTCAGCCTGAATGGAGAGTAGTAAAAAGAGGGGGTTTACGACTAAAAACAGTTGTGTTAACAAGGCAATTACTTTCTTTTGCGTTAGCTCAATAGCTAACTTATAAGCCACGTAAAGGAGCAGAACCCCCGCAACGAGCGAAATTAGTTTAGAAGCTAAAAAACCCGACATAAATAATTGAAGGAATCCTACCAGCAATGAATACAAAGGAGGCCAATAATGAGAAGTCCATCCCGCATAACTCTGTCCGCTAAAAATAGCACGACCTGCAAATACTTGCATTACCCCATCCCATTCTTCGAAGCTAGTATGAAAATATGATAGTGGGATTATAAGGATGGCAAAGAGAATAGGAATAACGAATTCAATCCTTAGTTGAATAAATTTCTTCATGTTCTCCACAATTAATTTTTCTCCTTCCCATTTCGTATTCTTTTTATAAAATGAAACTTTCAAGAGAATTCAAGAGTAGACCAAGAAGAAATCCGAGTATAATCCCCCCAATAACCTCTATTTTTGTATGCCCAACCTCTTCTCTTAATGAATCAAATTTATCTACATTTATATAAATTTGATTCATATTGTTTAATCGTTTCGCATGATCACCGACATATCTTCTTAATTCTATAGCATCAATACCCACAACCCATAAAATTGTTATTCCTAATCCAACAAGAGGACTAAAAAACCCTTCGTTAAACCCGATTAAGGTTGTAGTAGTCATGACGACCGTTGCATGGGTACTTGGAAATCCACCATTTCCTATTTTCCTTAACGCATGCTTATAACCGTATTGATAAAAACGAATAAGAAATTTCATTGCCCCGGAAACGAGCCATCCAATAAAAGGTGCTAGGAAATACAACATTTCTCATCATCCTCCATTTAAAGCTGATACCGTTTTCTTGTTCTTACATAAACGATCAACCCGATTAAAAATCCTAGCCACAAGGTGACGAAACGAATCAATATTGTTACTGAAACAGAGGTCGACTTATCTATTCCATAATAAAGTAACATTCCTGTTAAGCTGCCCTCTGCAACTCCCAATCCGCCTGGAATCATCGATAATGCTCCAGCTAATGTTGAAAACGAGAAAATAAAGATAGCATGCAGAAGATGAAGATCTATGCTCAATCCTTTAAAGATAATAAACATAGACACGCATTCTAAAAACCACGCCATTATACTTAATCCAAATGAAAACAATAGATTTTTTATACCTATTAACCGATACATACTGTCATAAAACTGCAGCAATTGTTCTTTATGTTTTCGGATAATAGGAAACGAGGCCATTTTTTCAATTATCCACGTAACCATTTTTCTAGATTGTAAAATGACTAGCAGCATAATCGTTCCAATCAAAACTGCTAAAAAAAAGAGAAAACCAAATTGAAAAATGACAACCCCTAACGCTGCCAACATAACCATTGCAAGAAAATCGGATAATAAATCTGCAAAAATAACTGGAGCTGATACATGAACCTCTATCTGAAAACATCTTTTTAGTGAATATGACTTAATAAATTCCCCTACTTTTCCAGGCGTAATAGACATGCAGTGACCAATAAACCAAATGTTAAAACTGTCTTTAATATTTAAATCAATTTTTAGTTGGTTAAGTAGGTAATGCCATTTCACAAACCGAAAAACATAACTACTAAGAGTGCATAGAATAGCTAAACCAATTACAGTCCAACCGATAGAAAACACCTTTCCGCTTATTTTCTGAACATCTCCCCAAAGAAGAAAGACAGAAAGGGTTACAACACCCATTACGATTCCAGTTACAAGTTTTGATGATAAGCTTCTTTTCCTTTCCAACTCTTTTTTTTGTATGAACATAGTTGCACACCTTTACCATTTCATTCGTTTAAATAGTTTTTCAGGAATCAATCGAATAATCTTCATGATATAAAACCAATACCATGGCGTGTAGAGAATCTCTTTTTTCTTCAAAATAGACTGATAGATTGATGCAGCAACTTTTGCGGGACTTGCTACTAAAATCGTTGGCTTAATCAAACCATAGGTCATTTTCGTATCGACAAACCCAGGTTTTACGGTTAGTACATTTACCTTTGAATTGGCCAGTCGATTTCTTAGCCCTTGTAAATAAACAGTCAAGGCTCCCTTCGAAGCTCCATAAATGTAATTACTCCGTCTGCCGCGATCTCCAGCAACGGATGATATTGCACAAATACACCCTTTTTGCTTTTTCTCAAAATACCGGGCTGCTTCTTCAAGAAGGATAATGGTCGACGTATAATTAATATCCGTCATTTCACGAATCAAGGAACCGTTCCGTTCCATTTCTTTTTGATCATACATGAGCCCATAGGATACGATCATACCATCTAAATCACCGGCTAGTTGTATACACCTTTCAAAAAAAGTGTTTTCTTCTTTTAATGCGTCAAAATTAATAGTTTTTGCATGGATTTCGTATCGGATTTCAAGATCAGATGCCAACCTTCCTAGTTCTTCCATGTCCCTTCCCGCAAGAATAAGATCTACCTTTTTGGAAGCAAAATGATAAGCTAAAGCTTTTGAGATTCCAGACGTTGCACCTAAAATGAGTACCTGTTTCACAGACAATCCTCCGTTATCCCAAGTCTTCTAGACATCGAGGATGAAAAAATTCCTTTTGGGTCGACTTCTTTTTTTATCTTTATAAATTTATCAAGTTTTGGATACATCGCTTTAAAAGTGGCAGGTAGCATAACTGAGTCTTTTGCAAGGTATATTCGCCCTTTATAACGAAGAACTAACTCATCTAGTTCTTTTAGAAACGGAAAGATCGTTTGATCCTTAATTGGAAAATCTAAAGCCAATGTATGCCCTTTGAAAGGGAAGGAAAGCAATCCTTCATTTTGTGTACCGAAACTTTTCAATACCGCTAAGAAAGAAGCTCGTTTGGAATGACTTAGGTTTTTTAGCATTTCTGTTAACCCTGCAAGACTCGTTTCTTCCGGAAAAACCACCTGATACTGAATAAATCCTTTTTTTCCATAAAGGCGATTCCAATTCAGAATGGAATCCAACGGGTAAAAATACGAATTGTAATCGATGATTTTATTTGATCCATCTTTGAAAGAGTTGTAATAAAAATGATTAAATCCTTTAATTGTTAATGAGTTCAATGGTGATGTAGGCAATTCAATAGGGATATTCCATTTGAATGGTGATTTTGATTGCAACGAAGATTTTGATTGCAATAGAGGTTTTGTTTTTGATTGAGGAGAATGGTTCCCTAACATTAAGACAGAACGACCTAGTGACTTACCTGTTGCCAAACAATCGATCCAAGCAACAGAATAGTCATACTCGTGATCATGTTGACGGAACAATTCGAATGCTTCCTCAAGATTTGTAGCTTTTATATAGTCTACATCAATCATGGCACTATCGATTCGAATCAATTGAATCCGCGCACTTATTATAATTCCGGTAAGTCCAATCCCTCCTACCGTTGCCCAGAACAGTTCGTTGTTTTGGTTCCTTGAACAGTTCAGAATTTCTCCTGAAGCCGTCAGCAATTTTAAATCAAGAATATGTTGCGAAATGCAGCCTGCTTTGTGATGGTTTTTTCCATGAACATCATTTGCAATCACTCCACCAATGGTGACGTATTTTGTCCCTGGAGTAACGGGAAGGAAATAACCCTTTGGTAAAAAAAATTCAATGATTTCCTCTAACATCGTCCCTCCTTCACATTCTAAAATTCCTTTTTCAGAATCAAATGAAAGGAAACGATTTAATTTTGTTAGCAGGAGAAGGGAATGGCCATCATTTAAGGCTGTATCCCCATAGCTTCTTCCATTTCCCCTTGGAATTTTCAACTCCTGGCATTCAACCAGTTCCCGTAAATCGCTCCATTTTTCTGAACGATAAACAAAACAATCTGCTAGTGGGTAATTCCCCCATCCACCTATTTTTTCTTTACGAAACATTTTTTTGTTCCTTTCATTCGAATTATATTTCTTAATAAATATTTATAGGATTGGAGATTTCAAAATTAATGATTACTTAATACATTTTTATGATCAATTATCTCTATAAATCTTATGTTAGTATAGGATGACAATCATGAGCACAACATACATAACAACTGTTACTAAAATATGCTTATCTTCCAATAAGATCTGCTCGGGTTTTCCCCCTTTCCCCTCCTGTTGAATTAAATATAGATATCGACAGATTCCGTAAAGTACGAAAGGAATGCTCCACATTACCAACTCGGCATGTGCTGAATTAAAGGCGAAAAGGGAGTAACTCAGGATGGTACATGTAGCAAATATTCCATTGTATTGATCAAGTAATGCTATTGAATAATAGTTTAATACTTTACGATGTGCTCCTTTTTTATTCTGTAATAAATAAAGTTCATGCCTCCTTTTACTTACTGTCAGAAACAGCGATAACCATAACGTGCAAAGTAAAAACCATCCTGTCATTGGGACATTGATAACAAGTGCACCCCCAACGGCTCGTAATACAAATCCAGAGGAAACTAATAAAATGTCGATTATGACAACATGTTTTAAAAGAAGGGAGTAGAACACATTTACCGTGAAATAGATAATCAGGCATAGAGCATAAAGAACATGAAACAAAGTAGCTACCCATATCGAAGCAACAAGAAGAAAAAACCCAAATGTTAGTGCCCAATAAGGATTTAAAGCTCCAGATGCCATGGGGCGAAGCATTTTTTCCGGATGCTGCCTGTCAGATTCGCGATCTATAAAATCATTAAGAATATATACACAACCAGAAACAAAACAAAATAAGAAAAAGCAAATTAGAGATTTTAAAAATACACCTGGATAGGATAGTTGCATGGAATAAAGAGGAGCTGCGAAAACAATTAGATTTTTAGTCCATTGTTTAGGACGTAATTGTTTAAAGAGAAGATACATTACCTTCATATGGTTAGACAGATTCACGTATAACCACTTCATTGTTATAGACCATTTGTATGCCCCCATAGTTGAATATATAGCATACTATGATTATCTAAAAAAATTGTAACAGTTATCCGGGAATATAGACAAACTCCTAGACACATTTTATTAAAGTTTTCCTAGGAATTTAAGAACGTTCCTCCTTGAAATCGCCATGATGGAACCTTGTGGATTTACCCCTGGAGCCGTACACAATAAACTGGCATCAGATATATATAGATTCGAAAATCCATGCACCTTTCCAAAGGAATCTGTTGCGCAAATTTCTTTCCTTTCCCCCATTGGACAGGATGAAAACAAATGAATCGTCATTAAATTTGTTTTCGACTTTGGAAGAATCTCCGGTATCTTCTTCAATTGTGACAAATTACTAAACCTGTTCATGCCAACTATGCTCGGATGAACAGCAGATGCTCCCCCTTCGAAAAGCAAGGAAGATACCTTATAGAGACCATCAGAGAGATCCTTTAAATCTTCTTCCGTAAGATGATAGCGTACTACTGGATCTCGAAAACCAGGTATGGTTCTTATCGTTCCTTTTCCATGTCCTGTTATCATCGCATAATAAACAGCCATATTTTCCCAATTATGGACTATTTCATTCAAATAATCAGGATGATCAATCATTCCGGTTGCGAGATAGGATGGAGAGCTTACAGAACAGCCGAAACTAAGTCTAGGAGCAAAGTTTTTGACTTGAAAAACGGGTACCCCCAGTTCCAAATCATTCACTTTCTCGTCAAACTGTGCGATTACCTTAAGGGTCGGATGGACCTGCAGCGAGTTGCCAATATTCTGTTTGATTCCGCTTCTTCTTAATAGCGCAGCTGTTTGTACAGCTCCGCAACAAATGAATACATGTTCTGTTTCAATTTTTATTTCTCTTTGGGATTGATGTTTCCCATATAAAACCCACTTTGCTCCATTTTGCTTAATAGACTTAATCCAAGTCTCCGGCAGAAGTTTACAGCCGTGTTCGATTGCTTTCGGTATATACGTTTTTGACATAGATTGTTTATGGCTAATAAATCGCCCATATTGATCTCGCCTTTGACTATAAGTAAAACATCTTGGAACTTCAATCGCTTCCCATCCCAGCTTATCTGCTCCCTTTTTTAACTTTAATGATGGTTTTGATGGTTCATAAGGTTGATAGGATACTGATAATGCCTGTTCACATGCTTTAAAATGCGGAAGCATATCCTTTAAAGATAAAGCATCAACGTCAAAATTCTTTTTCCACTCTTCTAACATATAATCAGGAGTGCGGTGATATAGTCCGCTGTTAACTTCACTCCCTCCTCCAACAACCCGCCCTTCCACATATACAATTTTAGGAGAGCCAAACATTGGAGTAAGGCCTCCATTTCGGTATTTCTCTACCATTTCCTCAGTTGAAAACGATTTAGTCGATTCCAAAGGCTGTAATGCTCCTTCTTCAATCAACAGCACATCCCTTCCGGATTCAGCTAGATAACAGGCTGTTAATGCTCCTCCAGGGCCAGATCCAATCACAACAATTTCATTTTTTAATTCTTCTGCAAAATGAGGAGAGACGGTAATTATATGATTACTCATAAAAAATCTCTCCCCTTTCTTCTTTTACTTCTGAAAATAAACGTAAAAAAATAAGACTTTCATAAAAACGGATAAAATCTCTAAATAAACTTATTTTCGAATATTTCCAAGCTTTAATTTGACGAATTTTCATGTCCTCTGGAAGGTATGGAAACAGTTTACCACCAATAAAAATACCATAAAATCCAAAAAATATAGTTGCTAAAAATAGTGAGAGCTGTAAATAAGCTGCCATTCTTTGAAATTGCTCTATTACAAAGTCTGTCAATTCTTGGTGGAAGGGATATGCCTCAATTGTTTGCTTGACTGGAAATGGTATAGACTGTGTTAAAGCGGAAACCACTTTATTAAAAAGAATATTCACTAGCCATGTCCCCTTTTTAAAATTCTTCTACAAATGATGTTTAAACTTTATGAATCGTCATCTCGCTTCGAACTAAGAAACGAATATTCCATTTGGTTTGACCAAGCCCGTTTGAAATGTAAAGTTCCCCGTTGGCTAAATGATGCTTACCAGTATAAATCCCTTTTGCAGGTAAAGGGCCCATTGGCCTCAATTTAAAAAGGATAGGAATGTTTATTTGTCTACCATGAAAATGCCCCGCTAATCCAAGTGCAAATGTAAGCCTAATGTAATCAAAATAATTAGGGTCATGACAAAGAATGATGAGTGGTTCGTTATATGGATGTTCTCTATATTTTTGAATGACTTGATTCCATTTTCCTCTATAGGGATCTATACCTAACAGAATAAAACCGTCCAATGGGACAGTCTCGTTTTCAAGCAGCTTAATATGATACATGTCGAATAGTATTTTCAAAGAATCAATGTTAGAGAGACGGTAATCATGATTACCTAAAACAGCAAATACTGGAATAGTTGATTCCTTCAAGACGTTTAAATAAGACTCTAATTTGGAAAGTGCCCACATTTTGTCAATATAATCACCCGTTAAAAAGATGTAATCGATGTTTTCTCTCTTGATGAACTTTTGTAGACGTTTAGGTGACACTCTTAATTTCTCTACGTGCAGATCACTAATTTGAAGAATCGTTTTATTCAATCCTAAAGGTGTTTTCACTCGTACAATTTTGACCCACCAAGTTGGGAAGACCAATAACAAATAGCAGGTAATGAAAAAAAGTGTTAACAAAAGTAACAACCACATCAACCACATCATTATTTTTCATGCTCCTTCCCCTTTAAAGCGTTGCCATAAAGCTAACGAAACAATGCGGTTACGAATTGTTGATAGCTAAGTTCTGTCTCTTCATGAAGTTGAAGTGGATCGATTCTTTTAGTTGAATATTCTTTAATCAAATCATCTAGTTTGACTAAATCTTTTACAGAATGGCCTTTCAATTCATAATCTATGTTGAGTTTTTGTTTTAATAACAGCTCATGTACATACAACACGGGAATATGAAACCAGGAGCTCATATTGTCAGCTGCTGAAGAGAAAGGAGTGACGACACTAATGACTGAAAGAAAAAGAGGGATTACTTCCGCAGGTAGACTATTTGATAACAGTGTCAATTCGTTCTCAAATCCGCTAAATTTATCCAGATTTTCATCAGGATGCGGTTTAACAACTAGTTTGAGACCATTCTTTTTTGTAAAAAAAAGAAGATTTTGAAGAAAAGCAATTTCATCCTCAAGCTTTGCTAGCCCAAACTTAGATAAAGGCTGACCAATATATAACAGGCTGGCTGAATGTCCTCTTAAAGGCTGAAGCATTTTATCAGGGATAAATTCGGAATAGGTTCTCAATAAATGATACGGAGGTGCGATTTGAGGAATTTCTATCAATTCTTTGGACTGCTTTTTAATAGGTGGAAGCTTTTCAAGATCAGTAGCAGCAATTGTTTTCACTTTTGGATTCAAACCTTGTGTATAATTGTAAACCCACGGATAGCCCAATAATATAGGAACTTTCATTCTCAACCATTGTTTGACATTCGGTTCGGTATTCTTGTAGATTCCAACTCCCTCTTGAACAAGAATAATGTTTGACCCTAATCGTGATGCTGATTCAATTACCTGGCACGTTAAAAAATCATTATCCTTAAACAAAATAACAGTTGCTGGTGATTCTGTGCAGACGATATCCGCTACCTTTTTAAACAGTTTTCTATTATCGTATACCATTCCTTTCACAGATTGCTTCAAATAAGGTAAGAACCAAAATTTATTTTCCCCTGCAGCTTTAATAGCGATGTCATTCACTTCTGCATTTTCCGAATCGAGGATAAGGTATTGAACCTCACCATTCATATAATGGCTTATAAAATAAGCAAACATCATTTGAAAATTGGAACTAACGACAAATAACACTTTTGTATTCATCAAGTTGAGCCTCCGTATTTTTCAGGATTGCCCTTTGTTATACATGAAGAACGTTTTATTCGTTTTAACCACAATATATTAAAACTTAACCGTATAAATTCAGCTGCTAGTGTAGAAACTACCGCCCCCCACACTCCAATAAAAGGAATAAGAGCAAAATTACCAACAATGTTGATTGCCGCTGCTATAAAACTACTTGATGAAACACTACCCGTTTTTTTAAAATATAGAAGTTTAGTCGCAATAATATAGTTAACTCCCTCAAGCATTTCTCCGATTAATAAGAAAGGGAGAAATCTCTGTGCAGGGTAGTATGACTGGGATGTTAGCATCCGTAATAAAAATCCTGAACAAAAGATGGCTAGAAATCCCGTAACCAAAATGATGACCAAAAAATAAGCATTCATCTTTTCAACTGGTTTTCCTTGTTTTTGTAACAAGTTATATCTTGGAACATAAGCACTGTTAATACTCATATAAAGCATCCGCAGAACAGTCGACATCTGGGCAGCTAAACCATAATAACCTAACTGATCTAACGAAATAAATTTTTCGAGAATTACACGATCCGAAGCAACGATAAACCAGTTACTTAACGTATGCGGCAAAAGTGGAATACTGTACACTAAACTCATCCAAACATAGGATTTCGAAATTGAAAAAGTCATATCTTTTTTGCAAATAAAGAAATAAACAAGTAGAATGGCACCTTCAGTAATAATACTAGCAAGTAACGCACCAGATGCTCCCATATGCAATTTGATAATAACAAGAAGGGAAATAAAAAGAAGCAGGAAACCTTTAAGAGTATAACCTATCATAAAAGACCATGGTCGCTCTTTTACTCTTATAATAGAAAGAAAGAGTGAAGAAAGAGATGTAACAAAAGATAAAATGATAAAGTAAAAATAAAAGGGATCAAGAGGAATACTTTTTAATAATAAATTTCCAATTAGTGGTTTTAAAACGAATAGAAAGATAGAAAGAGCACTTGAAAAGAGGAGTACAAATAGAAAAATTGATCCTAAATATGCTGCTTGCTCTTTTGGTTTTTCTATAAACTCGTAATAAAGCCTTGTAATTGCACCATGAAGGGATAGTAACATAATTAGCTGCAAGACACTTACCAGTGCTTGAATGGTCGTTATAGTTCCATATTCTCCTGGTGTCAAATACAATGTGTATATGGGTAGCAAAATTAACCCCATTGCGGGAGTAATCATGGAACCAATTGTATAGATAAGAGCATTTCCTAAGAAGGAGGAGCTGTTTGAGGAACGTTTTTGCATTTTGGCCTATACTCTCTTTCGTACATTTTATGATGTTTTCTATTTAGAATTAAGGAAATTCTTCATACAGTTAATGACCCGACTTTGTTCATCAATTGAAAGATTGGATCCTGATGGTAAACAAATCCCTTTGTTGAACAAACGATTTGATACACTTTCATTCGGCTGGTGACTGTAATAACGATACCCTTTAAATAGAGGCTGAAGATGCATAGGTTTCCATACTGGCCGTGCTTCGATGTTTTCTTTCTCGAACTTATCAAATACATCATTCAGTGAGACCCCTGTTACCTCTTCATCAACTGTCATTGCGGTAAGCCATCTGGTTGAACGACCGAATGGTGCTTCAGGCATAAATGTTACTCCCTTGTAGTCAGATAATGCATCAAAATAATGATGAAAGACTTGCCTTCTCGCATTCACACGATCTTCTAGAACACGAACCTGAGCTCTTCCGATACCGGCAGATATATTGCTTAAGCGATAATTATATCCGATTTCTTTATGTTCATAATGTTTGGTCTGTTCTCTAGACTGAGTAGCCCAAAAACGGGCCTTTTCAAGAGCCTCTTCATCATCCGAAACTAACATACCACCACCCGAGGTAGTAATGATTTTATTGCCGTTAAATGAATAAACCCCGAATTTCCCCATTCTCCCGCTTGCCTTACCTTTATAAGTGGCACCTAGCGATTCGGCGGCATCTTCTATGACAGGTACATCGTATTCCTCACATATCGATAACAATGGATCCAAATCTGCGCTCTGTCCGTATAAATTAACGATAATAACGGCTTTTGGTAGTTTTCCATCTTTTCTTGCATCTACAAACGCTTGCTTTAACGCGTAGGGGGACATATTCCATGTATTAGGCTCTGAATCTATAAAAACGGGGGTTGCCCCCTGGTAAAGAATCGGATTGGCACTTGCCACAAACGTAAGCGTAGAACAAAACACAATATCATCTTTCTCTACATTTAGCAATTTTAGCGCAAGGTGAATACTTGCCGTACCAGAACTAACAGCAACTGCACCCTTAGCTCCTACGAATTCAGATAGTTCTTTTTCGAATAAATTGACATGCGGTCCTAAAGGAGCGACCCAATTTGTAAGAAAGGCGTCTTTTACATAATCGATTTCTTTTCCGCTCAAATGAGGTGAGGACAAAAAAATTCTCTCTTTCGTCATTAACGATTCTCCTAACATCTAACATACCGGTCTCTTTAATTTATTCAGTATAAAAACATATGTGCCGATATATTTTCCATTGGGCTAATGCTGACAAGTTTATTGGAGTCGAAGATAGAGGAGCTTCTTTAATCTTTTACAGTTGATTTTTCTTGATCTATACTAATTGAGAGTATAAATAACAAATAAAACCAATAGATCGGATGTCGTATAATAAAATGAAACAGATTAAAAAACATGACAGTAACTAGGCCTGTAAATAAAACAACCTCTTTTTTTAAAATTAATAAATAAGAAATCCAACATAGAAGTCCAATATATAAAATCAATCCTACCAGACCTATGTTGGTCCCAATATCAACAAACGTATTATGAGCTTCCATGCCTTGAAATGGAGCAGTACCCCCTGAAAAAGCACCTGGACCCAGCCCGAATATAGGAGAGGTTTCCATGGCTTTCAGGCCATTTTCCCATAAAGCTACCCGCAAATCCCCCTTATCCCCTTGCGAGTAATAAATGGTTGACACATTCTGATTTACTCCTTTATAAATCATGGAACCAAAAATCAATACCGTAAAACATATCATTATAGGTAACCATACTTTCCACCATGCTCCTGTCCAATACCCCATTTGAGAATTCGTAATCTTCTTTAGCCAGAAAGTGATGAATAAAATGGAAAAGCCCACTGAAAAAGCGGTAAATAGGGCGTCACTTTGCGTTTCAATTCCAATCCAAACGCAAGCCACAGCCAAACCGAAATACCAGGTCTTGAGGAGATAAGTTTTCGCAATCGTACTTAAATAAAGACTCAAATAAAGTAGGATAGAGGAATCCAAAGCGAGTTGGTTGTCTATCGCCCATCCTGCAAATCTTGGGCTGCTATGCCAACTATTAATTGGTCCAATTGAACCATCCTTCGTGCTAAATATAAGCAACAACAAAGATACAAGTACCGTTATCGAAACCAATATTTTCGCAATCGTTATTACTTTTATTTTCAAATTTCTTTCGAAGGATAGAACGATAATCAGGAGACAGCTAAAGAGATAAGCAAAAAAGCTATGGGCGGCAAAGGGATACAATATACCGAGGTAAGCGGAACACAAAGTCCCGATAGTTAAAAATAAAAACAGAAAAAACCAAAAGAAGGTGAGATTTCTTGATAATGGTGTTAGAATGACTTCCTTCTTCTTAAAAATCCAAAAAATTTTAATAACAATCCAAAGAAAAAGCATAATCTCTCCTGGTCCTATTGGTAATCCATGTATTCTAAGCTGTGTGGCTGTGGTGAAACATAGTCCAATCGAAAACCAGATAATCGAAAAGTCCACCTTTTTCTTCATTGTTCTACACCAACTTTGCCGTCTTTTATTCTTGGGACCGTTTTTCTTTTTCCAGCCATGTTTGAAACATTAAAATATCCCATAGAAGGTGATGCCAATTACGTTTCCCTGTTACATGCTCTTCCCATTTCTGCCTGATAGGTAAAGGATGAAAATACCCTTCCGAAAGCAAACGTCCCTCGTCTAATAATTCCTCAGTCCATTCCTTTAATGGTCCGCGAAGCCAATGACCGATTGGTACACCGAATCCGAGTTTGGGACGGTCTATCAATTTCCGAGGAACATGCCTGTATAACAACTGTCGAATTAACCATTTGCTCTCGTTTTCCTTTATTTTCATTGATAACGGAATACGCCATGCGAACTCTACGACATTATGGTCTAAAAATGGAGCTCTTGTTTCAAGACTGACACTCATACTGGCACGGTCTACTTTTACCAGAATATCGTCTGGAAGATAATGCATCATATCAAGGTACATAATCGTCTCAGTAAGCGTTGGAAATATAGTGGAAGAATCATAGTGAAGCGAATCAAGTAATAAGTGGTTCTTTACTACTTGTTGGGGTTTCTTCCAATGAGAGGTTAATGACTGGTACATATCAGTAAACGAATTAACTTGGAGGATATCAGCGAATTTGTGTAAATATTCACCGAGAAAACGATTTTTATATTTAGATGGAAGGAACCAACTATTCTCTAACTTCTGAGGTGAAATTTTCCCAAGCGACAAGGCAGCCATATGCCGTATACTTTTAGGTACATATTTTATATTTTTCCAAATTTTCTCTCCCCAGACATGTCGATTATAGCCTCCAAATAATTCATCACCCCCGTCGCCGCTTAAACATACGGTTACGTGTTGCCGTGCAAGTTCCGAGACCAAGAAAGTCGGAATCTGGGAAGAGTCGGAAAATGGTTCATCATATATGAAAGGTAGCTTCGGAATCACTTCCATGGCTTGTTGCTCTGTTACATACAGTTCTGTATGGTCGGTTTTTAGATAGGAGGCAACTTCTTTTGCATACCCGGCCTCATTGTATTCCTTCTGGTGATATCCGATTGTAAAAGTCTTAATTGGTCGGCTGCTCTCACTCTGCATAAGTGCTACGATCGTAGAGGAATCAATTCCTCCTGACAGAAACGCTCCAAGCGGAACGTCCGAAACCATCTGTTGCTTTACTGCCTTACGTAATACTTGATCTAAATGGGAAACCGCTTCTTCTTCCGAGCAATTAATCGGGTACTGAATACCGTTCTCTGCTGCACATTTAACCGACCAATATGAAATTGGGTCTGAAACATAGGAAGGTTTATCAGGATTAATAATGAGATAAGTTGCAGACATTACTTTAGAAATATTTTCGTAAATAGAAAAAGGCGCAGGGATACAGTTATAACGTAAATATAGTGGCAATACATCCTTGTTCACATTCCATACGAATTCAGGATGTACTTTTAACGCCTTTAACTCAGATCCGAATAAAAAAGTTTTACCCATCCAACCGTAATAAAGAGGTTTTTCGCCTATACGGTCTCTAGCAAGATACAGTAATCGCTCTTTCCGATCCCATAAAGCAAACGCAAACATCCCCGTAAATTTTGTTAATGCCTTTTTTATCCCCCACTTCTCAATACTTTCAATCATAACCTCTGTATCAGAACGTCCTTTAAATGAAACACCTGATACTTCTAGCTCTGAACGAAGAGCAACATAATTGTAGATTTCACCATTGAAGACTAAAACGTACCGTCCGTTCTTTGAAAGCATTGGCTGATGCCCTTCCGGGGACAAGTCAATGATTGACAGACGACGGTGGCCAAGCGCGATACCGTTTTCTTCATCTACCCAAGTACCACTATAATCTGGTCCTCTTGATTGCACTTTGTCAGTCATGCGCAAAACGGTGGATTGGAGCTTGTCGTTACCTGTTTGGCATAATGAATCAATATACCCTGCTATTCCGCACATATTAATCTCACCCTCTTGTTCCTTACCATTTTTTCTACCAATGGTTGGTGATAGGAGTTAGGTTCGAAAAGATTTTTCGTCAGGAGTCTCTTACTATATACATAGTAAGCCTATTCTAACTGATTAATTAGATCACATTGTTTTTTCAATATGACATTCTCATCAAAATCCTGTATAGCTAATTCTCGGCTGTTTTTACCAAAAATCTTTCGTATTCCTTCGTTTTCCACTAGATCATTTAGCTTTTCATAAAGATCCAGATAATTTCCTTTTTCAAACAAATAACCATTCACTCCATGCTTAACTTCTTCACGGCATCCCCTAATATTACTCGCTATGACAGGCTTTCCCATCGCCATAGCTTCAATTATGGAACGAGGAAGCCCTTCGCGGTAGGAAGGCAAAACAACAATATCGCTTATTGTCAATAATTCTGGAATATCTTTTCGATAGCCAACATTTATTATGGAAGGGTTCTCTAGAAATCTCTTTTCCAGGGCGTTATTACTTTCTATATCTCGTTCACTATTCGAAATGCCCCCTATCATCAATAGTTTTACATGATTGTGTTTTTCTCTTAACAATTGAAAACTATCAATTAATTCAAAGATGCCTTTTTCTTTAACGAATCTTCCAATAAAGGTAATCACAATATCTTCATTACTGATGAAAAGTTGTTGTTTTAACTCCTCTGTTCGTTTTAAATTTATTCGATCAGGGTTAAATTTAGTTGTAATATCTACACCATTCCCAATGTGAATAATATTAGGAATGGATGTAAAGGCTTGAGATATACTTAAATCATAGTCCTCTTTACTTTGATGAAGCATCCAATCCGTGAAATGACGAGCAAAAAACTTTTCGAGCCAGTAAAAAAAATTGTATTGGATACGATGCATCCCTTCGTGAAAGTAATAACCGTGGGCAGTATAGATTACCGTTTTTATTCCGGCTAGTTTCGCAGCAATTCTACCTAACACCGACGCAACTGGGGTATGCACATGAACGATATCATATTTTTCTTTTTTCATTAAAGAATGCAATCGAAGAACCGTTTTAAAATTTGACCAAGGTTTTATTTTTCGCTCAATCGGCACTTCGATAACATGCAAATCCTGTTCCCTTAATTCTTTTATCATTCCAGTATTGGAACAAGCAATATGAACAATATGTCCTTCAGAAGTCAGTGCTAAAATCAGTGGTTTTAAAAGATGTTCGACAGAAATATCTACCGCACAGATCTGTAATATTTTCTTCATATTACAATCTCCATAATTGAATATTTTTAGGGCAGGTATTCTTATCTAATACCCCTTTAATATCCATAAAAATTCCTTGTTGATCATGTAATAGTTGGATTAAATCTTGCCATTGCTTTTCGATATATTGTCTGTGAGGAACTGCTAAAACCACAGCATCCGATTTTTGCAACTCTTCCCATGATGTCATGTGGAGATCATATTCTTTTTCAACCTCTTTTGAATCTGCGAACGGGTCATTCAGCTGTACTTCCAGCCCAAAGTGTTTAAGCTGCTGGATAAGATCCATTACCTTTGAATTTCGGATATCTGGTACGTTTTCTTTAAATGTTAATCCTAAAACGGTTACTCTTGAATCCTTAATAGGATTCCTTTTTTCAGCCATTAGTTTAATCAAGGACGTAGCAATGAATGTCGCCATATAATCGTTAATCTTTCTTCCAGCTAAAATCACGTCTGGAGAATAACCTAATTTTTCAGCTTTATACGTAAGATAATATGGGTCTACTCCGATGCAGTGACCTCCCACCAACCCAGGTTTAAATGGCATAAAATTCCATTTTGTGTTAGCCGCTGAAAGAACTTCATTTGTATCTATTTTTAATCGATTACAAATAAGGGCTAATTCATTCATCAAAGCGATGTTCAAATCTCTTTGGGTATTCTCAATGACTTTAGAAGCTTCCGCTACTTTAATAGAAGAAACTGGATAAACTTTGGCATCAATCACACTGCTGTACATCTCAGCCATTCTGTTTAGCGTCTTTTCATCTTGACCCGCTACGACTTTTACAATGTTTTTAAAGGTATGATTTTTATCTCCCGGATTGATCCGTTCAGGAGAATAACCGATTGTAAAATCCTTACCTGCTTTTAAATGAGAATTGCTTTCGAGAAGAGGCAAACAAACCTCTTCTGTTGCCCCTGGATAGACCGTTGATTCATAAACAACAATACTTCCGGTTGAAAGATTTCGTCCTACGGTTTCTGACGCCTTTATCAGTGGAGTAAGATCTGGATTTTTTTTGCTGTCAATTGGTGTTGGTACTGTAACAATAATAAAATCACATTCACTGAGTTTTTTTTCATTTGTGGTAAATTCAATATAAGAAGTTTGTAGCTCATTAGACGAAACTTCGCCGGTACGATCAATATGCATTTTTAACTCTTCTATTCTTTTTGAATTAATATCAAATCCTACAACAGGAAATATTTTTCCAAAGGCTAGTGCAACTGGCAGCCCAACGTAACCGAGTCCGACCACACCTACTTTTCGCTTGTTAGTTGAAATTTTATAATAAGACTTATACCACTGTACAAATTGTTCAATACCTCTATCAATTGGGGTATTTGGTCTAAATCCTACGTCCTGCATTAAATCGTCAATATTCGCATATGTCTCCGGTACATCTCCAGCCTGAATGGGTAAATAGTTCTTTTTCGCTTTCCTTCCCAGTTTGTCTTCAAGTACTGAAATAAACTTCATTAATTCTACAGGCTGATTATTTCCGATATTGTACAATTTATAAGGAACTACCGGTTCTCCAAGGGACGTTTTTGCACCATCTTTTTTGATGAGACGATAAATCCCTTCTATTATGTCATCAATATAAGTAAAATCACGTTTCATTTCACCATGGTTGTAGACATCGATTTCCAGGCCCTCTAGAATCGATTTCGTAAATTTAAAAAGGGCCATATCGGGTCGTCCCCATGGTCCATACACAGTAAAAAACCGTAACCCTGTCGTCTTTAAGTTATATAAATGACTGTACGTGTGAGCCATTAATTCATTTGCTTTTTTTGTTGCTGCATACAAACTAATGGGGTTATCTACACGATCTTGGACGGAGAAAGGCATTTTCGTGTTGGATCCGTAAACAGAACTAGAAGAGGCATAAATGAGATGCTCAACATGATGATGTCGACAGGCTTCTAAAATATTCATAAAACCGACTATATTGGAAGAAATGTAAGCTTCAGGTTTTTCTAAACTATAGCGAACACCCGCCTGTGCAGCTAGGTGAACAACGATGGGCATCGAGTGTTCTGAAAAAATCTTTTTGATAGCTTTATCGTCTTCTAACGAAGCTTCAATAAAAGTAAAATTTTCATTCTCTTTTAATATGGATAACCTTTCATGTTTTAAAGAAACATCATAATAATCATTAAGATTATCCAAACCAATTACTAGATCACCTTCCTTTAATAATCGATTGGCAAGATGAAAGCCTATAAAACCTGCGCATCCTGTCACTAGTATTTTATTTGAACTAGACGTAGACATAGGCAAAAATCCTTTCTAATGGTGTTAAGATAATACTTTATATATGAGTAAGTTTTTGAATGGGTTCCATTAGAGGATAAAAATAGGTATGTAAACACCTATTGAAAAGAGGCTATAACCTCGCTCTGGCAGTCAATTTAATTTCTTTTTTTCACATCCGTCTTTTAAATATTCAAATTTCTTCATTGGATATCATAAACGTCAAACCAACATATAAATTCGACATAATGGCAATCTTATTCCTTAAAAACTTCATTACATCCTTTATATAAAAAGATGGAGCAGATTCAAAAGGGAAATGGTTTTCTCCCTTTTGAATCTGCTCCATTGTTTTTCTATGTCTTGCAAATACTCAATTTTGGAATGATTGAAGACCCCACTACAATCACAAATTACAGTACTGCCAGAAACAAGAATGATCCTGTTCCCAAAAAACCAATCCATTCAAAATAGTTACTCTCCTTTGGTTTTACTACCCATTTTCTATAAAAATGTGCCATCTATCTTATCCTTTACATAACAATATATTAGATTTTCAAAAAGAAAATTAGGTCATAGTCCAATCGTTAATTATCATAATAAGTTAGTGGAGGAATAAAATTGAATACTCGCAATGATAAAGTCAAGTTACTAATTATAGATACATTCATTATCCTAGTTTCCGTCATTTTTAGCTTCCTGATTATCTTTAACGGTGTTGTTCCGAAAGTTTATTTTCCTGGGATTCTTTTTGTATTTTTATGTCTTTGGCTGGTCCATCTTATTGTCTTCTATTCTTTTAAAATCTACCAACGGATATGGATTTACAGCGGTCCAAGTGATTTTATTTCAATTATTAAAGCTACATTAACCGCCAATGCAGCTGCAGGGTGCTTACTTCTGTTACTTTCCCATTATGAGTTAATTGCTACCCTGCCTCTTTCAGTCTTCGTAATGAACTGGATGTGTATATCAATGGCCACGGTTGGCATTCGCTTTCTTCAAAGATTTCGCCGTGATCTTAATCTAAGCCTCCCTCCCTCTCATATACGAGTTTTGATTATTGGAGCTGGTAATACAGGGAGCTTCGTTGTAAAGTTGATTCGCAATTCACCTAACACTCCGATGAATCCGGTAGCTTTTATCGACGATGACCATTCTAAACTCCATAAAAAACTCTTTGACCTTCCGATTATCGGAACAAGAGAAGATATACCAAGAATTGTAAAAGAAATGAACATCCAAATGATTATTATTGCTATGCCTTCTGCCCCCAAGAAAGAAATTTCTGAAATTATTAAGATATGTAAAGAAACAAAAACAAAAATTAAACTTTTCCCACACTTTAGTGAAATTCTTCAAGGTGAAATTTCATTAAATATGATCCGAGATGTAAAGGTAGAAGATTTGTTAGGTAGAGAGCCAATAGAGATTGATTTGAATGAAGTGGCCAGCTTTCTATCAAATAAAACCATTCTTATCACAGGTGCAGGAGGTTCTATTGGAAGCGAACTTTGCAGACAAATCGCCAAATTAAGCCCTGAAAAAATGCTTCTAATTGGTGCCGGCGAAAATAGCGTTTTTAACATTACAACTGAACTGAAACAAAAATACCCGTCCATACAGTGTTATAGCCTTATTGCTAACATTCAAGACAAAGTGAGAATTGAAAATATTTTTGCAACCTATAAACCGAACATCGTATTTCATGCTGCTGCATATAAACATGTACCTTTAATGGAAAGTAACCCAGTAGAAGCTGTCAAAAACAATGTGTTTGGTACAAGGAATGTTGCTGAAAGTGCTCATCGTCATCAAGTTGAACGGTTTGTCCTTATTTCAACCGATAAAGCAGTCAATCCTTCAAGCATAATGGGTACCACGAAAAAAATGGCGGAAATATTGATTCAACAAATGAACGAAATAAGTGAAACGAAGTTCACTGCTGTGAGGTTTGGTAATGTACTAGGCAGCAGAGGTAGTGTTATTCCATTGTTTAAGAAGCAAATTGCAGAAGGCGGTCCGGTAACTGTCACTCATCCTGAAATGATTCGCTATTTTATGACGATACCTGAAGCGGTACAGCTTGTAATACAAGGAGCTGCCATGTCAAGTGGCGGAGAAATTTATGTCCTTAATATGGGGAAACCCGTTAATATTACTAAACTCGCAAACGATTTGATTCGCTTGTCCGGCTTTGAACCCGGTAAAGATATTAAAATTATATATACAGGCACGCGTCCAGGTGAAAAACTAAGAGAAGAATTGTTCACCTCAGAAGAAAGCCGGTCAACCACAAAACACAACCTTATCTACATTGCTAAACAAGTTTCGTATCCTTCTGAAAAATTTTTCTCGATGCTAAGTCAAATCCAACAACTTATCCTTAATGAATCTATTACGGAATCCCCAAAAGAATTAAAGTCTCTTTTAGCGGAAATTGTCTCATTCTACTCAGACTCTACTTTAGACGAAAAACACCCGAACATATAGCCAGTTTCATGCATATAACAATTACAGGTTAGGAAGATCAATTTATATGTATTTTGTTACTATGCCTATCCATGTATTTTGGAAATCTTATTGTTTTCTTATTTCTAGATAAATTACAGTAGTTTATTTAACTGGTGATAGTTGTATTTAGCCAAACGAATACAATAAATCAATAAGAGTCGGTGGTTAGAATGAAACGATTATTTGATTTTATATTTTCCCTTTTCTTATTTGTGTTGGCTCTTCCCCTTTTCTTTTTTCTTACGATATTAATCATGTTAACTATGGGTACACCTGTTTTTTTAAAACAAACCCGTATTGGAAGGCATCAAAAGCCATTTCAGATCATTAAATTTCGTACTATGAAAATCAGACGTGATAAGAACGGTAATCGTTTGTCTATGCAAGAAACGAAAGTTGGAAAGTTTTTAAGAAAACTACACTTGGATGAATTACCTCAATTGGTTAATGTTTTAAAAGGCGATTTAAGTTTTGTAGGACCTAAGCCCTTATCAGCAAAATATTTGCCGTTTTACACCAAATATGAAGAAAAACGATTTTTAGTAAGACCAGGTATTACCGGATTGTCCCAAATATCTAAGTGGAAACTACTAAGTTGGGATAAACGGCTTAGATTGGATATTCAATATGTTAATAAACGGTCTGTTTGGCTAGATATCAAAATTCTACTTAAAACATTTGTTCAAGCGTTCAAACTGGATAGAATAAATGATACGCAAGAGGAATTAACGATAGATTTAGATGAAGAGAGAAGAGCAATTACGATTGATCCGGCTTCTTTCACCAAAATAAGACCATTAACGGCTTCAGATAGTGATCAGGTCATCTTACTGATTGAAAATGGTCTTCCTGCTCCTATTTTTCAATGTACAATCTATAGCTGTCGAGGCTACCAATCCTATTTAGAAGCGTTATTAACAATATCCCAGTTCTCCCCAGAACAAACAATGGTTCATTTCATTGGGGCATACAAACGAGATGAATTGGTCGGTTTTTCAGAGTGGAGAATCGAGGGAAGTAATCTCCATTTAACCAATCTTTTTGTTAAACCGGAAATGAGAGGTTCTGGTGTCGGTTCAAAATTAGTGCAAACAGGTGTAGAAATGACTTGTGAGCTAGGTTTAAGATCAATTACACTTGATGTTTTTGAGTCTAACAAAGGTGCGATATCTTGGTATAAACGCTTAAGATTTAAAGAAGTGACAACAACTTATTGGTATGTTGGTACGAATCCTGTTTCATCTATCCAAACAGACCTTTCCTATAAAATCATAAACTATGCTACAACTAAAGCATCACATCTAAAATACGATTTTTCAACTTTAGTAATCAAAACGCAGCACCAACTATATACTGTAGGCCTACTGAATAAAACATTCTTCAAGATCACCAATCAGTCCGCTCTCGATGATATCGCCTTATTACAAGCACTTTTCTCTCTTGACCCAGTTCGTTCCATTTTGGTTTTGAGTCCTGGTCCATTAGGTGAAGAGTTCCCAAATTTAAAATTGCTAAATAAATCCATTCGCCTAAACTATCATGTATCAAGCAAGTAGGTAGTCTCCATCTATAAAAATAAGCACGAACTAAAGAATAAGACCTATGTTAACTTACACAAACAATTGTTTAAAAGAATATGAATATAGCAACCTTTCACATTCTAATGAGGTGAGATTTTTGAATGACTACAGAAAAATATTGGTTTCACCATCTACAACTATAAAAGAAACCCTACAAATCATTGATAAAGGTGCCCTGCAAATCGCCCTTGTTGTTGATGAACAGAATAAATTACTAGGAACTGTTACAGATGGAGACGTGAGAAGAGGTATTTTAAAGGGCATTTCTTTGGATCAGTCTATTTTACTTATTATGAATCCCAATCCTGTAACCGTTTCGCCTACGATTGATACGAATCAATTACTAGCCTTATTAAAAGTAAAGAAGCTGCAGCAACTTCCAATTGTAGATCAGAACGGCTGTGTAATTGGTTTAAAACATTATAATTCGATTATTCAAGCTCCTACTAGAGATAATATCGCCGTTATTATGGCAGGGGGACTTGGAACACGTCTAAGACCCTTAACAAATGATTGCCCTAAACCATTATTAAAAATCGGAAACAAGCCCATTCTTGAAACCATTATAGAAAGCTTAATTGAACATGGGTTTACTCGTTTTTACCTTTCCGTTAATTATAAGGCTGAACTCATTCAAGATTATTTTAAAGATGGTTCGAACTGGGGAGTAGATATCCAATATATCCATGAAGATAAAAAGATGGGAACCGCGGGTTCTTTAGGGTTACTTCCAGAAAAGCCAGATAAACCTTTTCTTGTGATGAATGGGGATATTCTAACAAAAGTAAATTATCAGTATTTACTTGATTACCATGAAAACCTTAAAGGAATGGCAACAATATGTGTAAGAGAATATGATATTCAAGTGCCTTATGGAGTGGTAAATGTTGATAAGCAGCGTCTGCTATCAATAGAGGAAAAACCAGTATATCAATTTTTTGTTAGTGCAGGAATTTATATTTTAGAACCGGAAGTATTAGAATTTGTACCTGAGAACAGTTATTTTGATATGCCGGATTTATTCAGAAAATTAATCATTCAAAAAAAAGACACCTCCATCTTTCCACTTAGAGAATACTGGCTAGATATTGGAAGAATGGATGATCTCAAGCGAGCCCAAGGAGAATTTTATCAAGAATTCACTTAGTTCCATGGACAGAAATATTCGGCTTTTTGTGCTGCAAAACATATTCTTATGATAAAAAAGGGAGGGAATAGAATTTGGAACTGCAGAATAAAAAAATACTTGTTACTGGTGCGGATGGATTTATCGGTTCCCATCTAACCGAAGAGTTAGTTAGAAGAGGATTAGATGTTCGTGCTTTTGTCTATTATAATTCGTTTAACTCTTGGGGATGGCTTGATCATTCACCAGACGATATAAAAAATGCATTAGATGTGTTTACAGGTGATATCCGAGATCCATATGGTGTAAAAACCGCCATGAAAGGTTGCGATGTTGTTTTTCATTTAGCTTCCCTGATTGCAATTCCATATTCATACCACTCTCCAGATACTTATATTGATACAAATATAAAGGGAACCTTACATGTTCTCCAAGCTGCTAGAGAACTAGAAGTTGAAAAGGTTGTCCACACCTCTACAAGTGAAGTATATGGAACAGCAATGTTTGTTCCTATTACAGAAGACCATCCTCTTCAAGGGCAGTCTCCTTATTCTGCTTCAAAAATTGGAGCAGACCAAGTTGCAATATCCTTTTATAAATCCTTTAATACCCCTGTCTCCATTATTCGCCCTTTTAATACTTACGGACCTAGACAATCAGCCAGAGCTGTTATTCCTACCATTATTACGCAAATTGCTAACGGTAAAACAAAAATTAAACTAGGAGCTCTGCTCCCTACACGTGATTTTAATTATATTAAAGACACTGTACAAGGTTTTATAGCTGTAGCCAAGGCAGATAAATCAATTGGAGAAGTAATAAATATAGGAAGTAATTATGAAATTTCAATAGGCGAGACGGCTAATCTTATTGCAGAAGTTATGGGAAAAAATATTGAAATTGAAACAGAGAACGTCAGATTACGACCTAAAAAAAGTGAA
Source organism: Ectobacillus polymachus (assembly GCF_048159605.1). Lineage (NCBI taxonomy): Bacteria > Bacillati > Bacillota > Bacilli > Caryophanales > Bacillaceae > Ectobacillus > Ectobacillus polymachus. The sequence continues at coordinate 1,044,733 of NZ_JBLREB010000001.1, forward strand.
GTTGAACGCCTCTGGGCTGATAATTCTAAAGCTAAGAGACTGCTAGAGTGGGAACCTGCTTACGGAAACCGTAATGGATTTAAAAAAGGATTAGGTGAGACAATTGAATGGTTTACAAACACTGAAAATTTAAAACATTATAAGGCGGATATATATAACCAATAAAAGGTTTATCTCATTCTATCGATTTTAAAAAATGGTAAGCATCAAATAATTCCTGCCTTTTCATGAACTGCACAAACAACGTTTGATGCAGTTTTTTTATATTGTCAGTTTCTTGTCATAGAAAAACGATCTATCGCCTTGATAAATCGTTTTTCTATTTCAACTGCTATTTGTTTCAATTCTTGGTTATTATCCAATTATCAATTTTGTATTTTTGATACAAAATTATTCATCATTTCATACGACATTGCTCCTACATATTTATCTTGGATCACACCATTTTTATCGATAATATAAGAGGTCGGAATCGTCATCATTTGATACAATTGACCAATTTCTCCTTTTTCATCAAGTAAAATAGGAAAGGTCATAGAATTGTTCTTTACAAAATCCATTACAGAACCGGGATTACTTTCGCTTTTCGTAAGATTTACTCCTACAATTTCTACATTTTCATTCTTTTTCATTTCATAAAACTTTACAAATTCCGGAATCTCTGCCTTACATGGCGGACACCAGGTAGCCCAAAAATTTAATATGACTACCTTCCCGCGGAAATCAGACAACTTCATTTTTTTTCCTGATATAGATGGAAGCTCGAAGTCTGGAGAAGCTTGTCCCTTATTTAGGCCTATGGCAACAGCAGTAGCTGGTGTAGAAGCTTGCATATTCTCAGTACCTTGCCCACTGGATAGAAAACTTACTATAACAAAACTTGCTAAAATAATACCTATTACGAGATTATTTGTTTTACGATACGCCTTTTGATCTACTTCATTCTCACGTTTTAACCAATACAAAGCAAAAAGGGAAATTACGATTAACAAACCATAAAACAAAACTTCCGGAGATACTAGTCCTGCATAACTATATTGATGTTTAGAAAGTGCTAACTCAAATTCAAGCAAGTGAAACCAAATAAGGAGCTTAATAAGTCCTAGCTCTGTCTTAATACGAGAAGCGGCAATGAAAAAGGCGATTGAAACGATTGCTTGAAGCAGTAAAATAATATTTTTTACATCCTCACTTACATGTACGAGTAGAAACGTACTAACAAATCCTAAATAGACGGGAATAATAGCTATTATGTAAGAACGAAACGAAATGTTGGCTTTTTTTATTCCAAGCCATGAATAGATAATAACAAAAGCAGTTGCAATCCCAATCCCTGCTGTTCCGCCATTAAAAAACAAGATACGAATCGGATTATTGAATACAGTTTGAGGATGCAAGATAACATAGCTGAATTTCCATATTAATAACCCATATAGTAAGCTGTTAAAAAGTAAATCCATTATTTTTCGTTCTATTTTTAAAGCCTTTGTTCCAAAAAAATACAACACTATACTTATGATCAAACTGCTGATCAGGTATTTCAACCTATACACCTCCATTTTTTAGCATATATTTTTATTATAACAATATACTCACATTGCAAAACAGCAAATCATTTTACAGGTAACACATTTTATTGATACATGCCCCCTATTACTTTTCCTACTAATCTATGTTACAATATTTTTCAATAAATGAGCATGTTTGGAGGCACTATCATGTATGATGCACACATTCATCTCGATCAATATGAATATATAAGCAGAAATATTGAACATTGGAAGCGTGCAGGTGTTACAGGTGTTGTTGCGGTTTCGACTGATCTTCGGTCAAGCTATAAAACGTTAGCTTTGAAAGAAAAGTTTCCTGATTTTATCTTTGCTGCTGTTGGGTTTCATCCAGAGCAACCTTTGCCCAATGAGAGCGATGTACAGGAATGGAAACATTTAGTACAAAGGGAACGTCATCTTATATCTGCAATTGGTGAAGTAGGACTGCCCTACTATACGATCTCACAGTATGAAAACATAACAATTAATCAATATATTCATTTTCTTGATCGTATGGTAGCAATCGCTGCACATGAACAATTACCGATTGTCTTGCATGCTGTCCATTCACATGCCCCTATTGCCTATGAACTTTTAGTCAAGCATAAAATTAAGAAGGCTCATTTTCATTGGCTGAAAGCAGAAGAAGTGGATGTTATGCGTATTATTCAAAGTGGTTATTACATATCCGTTACACCTGAGATTTGCTATCGAAATCGAGATATGATTCTTGCTAGACGTGTACCCTTGCAGCAATTGTTAGTAGAAACAGATGGTCCTTGGTCATTTTCCGGTCCTTTTGATGGTAGACCTACTTCTCCTCTATTTCTCCAAGATGTGGCAAAGAAGATCAGTGTTGTAAAAGGACTTCCATTACAAACTGTAATTGCACAGCTTACAAAAAATACCCTTGCATTATATCAATAGTAGAAAGAGATGAAACATATGTTAAAAGAAATTGTGGTTAGAGACGCACGAATTGAAGATCTACCTTTTATTGTAAATATTTATAATTCTACAATCCCTAGCAGAATGGTAACAGCTGATACTGAGCTAGTTTCTATAGAAAGTAAAGAAGCTTGGTTTCATGAACACATTCCAAATTTCCGTCCTCTTATGGTTATGGAACATAACGGTACCATTTGCGGATGGCTTAGCTTTCAATCCTTCTATGGCCGTCCAGCATATAACGCTACAGCAGAGATAAGTATATACATACATACTGAATATCGCGGCCAAGGATTAGGGAGCTTTGCATTAGAGTATGCAATCTCCTATTGTCCAAAGTTAGGACTACATACCCTGCTTGCCTTTATATTCGGTCATAATGATCCTAGCTTACGCCTGTTCCAAAAATATGGTTTTGAAAACTGGGGTCATTTCCCTCGTATTGCAGAATTAGACGGGATAGAACGTGACTTGATCATTTTAGGAAAACGAATTGACTCCTAACTAAAAAAGTGACTCAAGTCACTTTTTTAGTTTTCCCCTTTGAAACAATCATGATTGTCGTTTCCATAATATTTCCCCTATTTATTTTCAAAATTATTTTATTTTAAATTTTCTTACTATTCTAACTTTACAAAATATTAAAATTACGATAGAATTAACCTCATTAACCAACAAGTTTCGACATCTGATATTAGAAAGAAGGAGATTTTTATGAGTTTGTTTCGAAAGAAAAGTATTTCGCAAATGCTTGAAAACGAAAAAGCGAAAGCATTAAAGAAAGATTTAGGTGCTTTCGATTTAACAATGCTAGGCATTGGCGCTATCATTGGAACTGGTATTTTCGTATTAACTGGGGTAGCAGCTGCTGAACATGCAGGACCAGCACTAATTATTTCCTTTATTATTTCCGGTCTTGCTTGCGTATTTGCCGCTCTTTGTTATGCTGAATTCGCTTCTACTTTACCAATATCCGGAAGTGCATATACGTACAGCTATGTAGCGTTTGGTGAACTCTTTGCTTGGATTCTTGGCTGGGATTTAATTTTAGAATATGGTCTTGCTTGTTCAGCCGTTGCTTCTGGTTGGTCTGGCTATTTCCAAGGTTTATTAGATGGGTTTGGCATTCATCTTCCAACTGCATTATCTAGTGCTTACGACCCGCAAAAAGGTACCTTGATTGATCTTCCTGCAATTGTTATTATCTTTCTTCTTACGTTCTTATTAACGCGAGGAATTAGAGAATCTGCACGTATTAACAGCATCATGGTTATCATTAAATTAGCTGTTGTTGTTCTCTTTATTGGAGTTGGTGTATGGTATGTAAAACCGGCAAATTGGACACCTTTTATGCCATTTGGATTTCAAGGTGTAGCCACTGGTGCTGCAACAGTATTCTTTGCATATATTGGATTTGACGCTGTGTCTACTGCAGCTGAAGAAGTTCGCAATCCACAACGTGATATGCCAATTGGTATTATTGCTTCATTAGCTGTAGCAACTGTGCTGTACATTGTTGTTTCTCTTATATTAACTGGTATCGTCCCTTATACTCAGTTAGACGTAAAAAATCCGGTTGCTTTCGCACTTACTTATATTCATCAAGACTGGGTAGCTGGTTTCGTTTCTCTTGGTGCAATTATCGGGATTACAACCGTTCTACTTGTTATGCTTTATGGACAATCTCGTCTCTTCTATGCAATCAGCCGTGATGGACTGCTTCCAAAAGTTTTCTCACGCGTAAATGAAAAAACAAAAACACCAGTTATGAATTCTTGGTTAATTGCAGTATTGGTATCTATTTTTGCTGCTGTTGTTCCTTTGAATAAATTAGCTGAACTTACAAACATCGGTACACTATTTGCTTTTATTACCGTATCAATTGGTATTTTGGTTATTCGTAAAACTCAACCAAATTTAAAACGTGGCTTTAAGGTACCATTAGTTCCGCTTATCCCTATCTTGGCTATTTTATTCTGTGTGTATCTCGTACTTCAATTACCAGCTCTAACTTGGGAAGCATTTGCTGTATGGTTAGTGCTCGGTTTGGTTATCTACTTTACTTACAGCAGAAGACATAGTAACTTGCAGCATGAACAAGATCAGCAATCACACAGAGCTGGATAATTGATTTTCGAAGAAGAACTCGTAAATGAGTTCTTCTTTTTTATTGGCTTTGTTAAACTTGCCTGTTGATTTTCGATCTAGGCTCTCTAATCAACGTTGTGGCAATATAAACAATGAGCTTTAACATTACACGAATATTTATTTTACTATTTTCAAAATAACGATATTTAACCAAGTAAGCAGCTAAACAACCATTAGAACTCCCAGTAGCAGCATCTTCGGGAACACCATAATACTCTGCAAAATCTCGCACATTTAATTCATTTTCCGAATGATATGCTTCTGGAGAAAAAACTAAAATTGCTTTTGCATCCGTATGTTCAATTAACTCAAAATATTTTTCTTTATTTATCTTTACTTTTTTAACCGTATCTAAAGATTTTAAAGGCACCACAATTACAGGAAGTCCAGTTGATACTTCCTGGATAGGAAATCTTTCATCTATGTATACCTTATCTAGATTTAAACGTAAAAACATCAACAATTGAATAGTTAATCTTCTTCATAATTATCTACTCATTGTTTTGGATATTTTAAGTACATATACTCTTTAAAACAAAAACTGTTTTAGAATAAACAAGAAATCTTTACTCCTTTTGCCGTTACCTATGCCAGTTTCGCCGTTAAACCTCCTGTTTTCACCGTTTAATACATCAGTTCCGAAAACCCAATTGTTCTAGACCAACAGTTAACAAGTCGTCACATAATTTACATATGTTAGGCATTCCATTTCGTTAAAAAGAGAGAAAATAAGAGTGAAGATAATAAGAGTAAGGAGGAATAACAATGACTACTACAAGTTATCAGCCTTCTTCAATCAACAAATTATTAATGAAATGGTTAGCTGAGCACCGCCAGTTAATTGCCTTCAAACAAGAATTACTTAACGCATGTTCACCTATATTACAAGGACAAAGCAACTACAATCTAGCACTGCTATCTTTATATCGTAAGGTACAAGAATTTTCTAAGCTATGGACAAATCACGTGAAAGAAGAGGAACAGACTTTAATGCCAGTTTTAGCAAACCTTCTTGGTGAAGAAAGAGGCATGTTAGCAGTCCTAAACTGCGAGCATGAACAAATTGCATTTCATCTTAAAGCCTTTTTAAGCTGTGCAAGACCAAGAGAAACGGTTATTCCACTTCCTGCAGCCAAAAGTCTAGTATTTCACATCTTAGAAATAGATAAACGGCTAAATTCCCACATAAAAAAAGAAGAGAGTATTATTTTCCCTATTTTACAAGATCATCAGCGAGATTCACTCCTAGAGTAAAACAAATCAAACGGATGTCCGTTTGATATTTTTTTGTTTCATCCCCCTTTCTATATCTTACTTTCCTATTTCCGACAAATTAACAGAAAAGATTAGGTTTTATTAATTTACTTGTGCAGAATTTTCTGTTATCTTGGAAAAAAGGAGGGAAATTCTCAAGTGAGATATGCGATAGTTACAGGATCATCACGCGGTCTCGGAGAAGCGATTGTTCGTCATCTCCTTGCAAAAAACGTAATCGTTTTCACAATATCTAGAAGCAGAAATACAGAATTAGAAGAAATAGCAAAGGAAAGCGATACACTTCTTTATCCGTTCAGCTATGACCTTTCAAACTTTGAGGAACTAGAAGAGTTAATGAATGAGATTTTTTCTTTAATAGATTTAGATTGCGCTACTGCTATTTATCTGATTAATAATGCAGGCACCATTGATCCGATTAAACCGGTTGAAAGAGCTGAGCTAAATGAGTTAGTTGAAAATGTAAATGTGAATTTACTGGCTCCCATGCTTATCGTTTCCTCATTTTTAAAACGATGTGATGATGCTCCGTGCGATAAACGAATTATCAACATTTCATCCAGTGCTGGAAAAAAACCTTACTTTGGCTGTGGGGCTTATTGTACAGCTAAAGCTGGAATTGATATGCTTACACGTTGTGTTGCAGTTGAACAGGAAGAAAAAGAATATCCAGTCAAAATTATTTCTTTCTCACCTAATGTTATAAACACGACGATGCAATGTATAATTCGTAATACAAAGGAAGAGGATTTCACACAACGAGAGCGATTTCAATCATTGAAAAAAGAAGGAAAATTACATACTCCTGCATATGTTGCAAAGGCAGTTATGGAATTGTTAGAATCCAACTCATTTTTGCAAGGCGGAATTATTCAAATTGATGATACTGATACTGAAACTGAGAAAAAAAGGGATCTACATGTGTAAAGTAGACCCCTTTTTCTAGTGTTAAAACATATATATTCGAGCTTCATATGGTTGTAATATACAAGAAACAATACCATCATGCGCCTTTACTTTATAATTTGCTAATACAAGATGCTCGGAAGAAAGCTTATGTTTATAACAATGATAATGGGCTGCTTGATCTGATAAATTTGTGATAATAACAGCTGTATCCTTCCCTAATGTTCGAGTATATGCATAAATTTGCTTGTCTTCTGGTAAAAGCAAATCATATGTTCCATACACAAACAATTCATGCTGTTTCCGTAACCTAATCATTGCTTTGTAAAACTGAAACACAGAATTTGGGTTTTCTATTTCCATTTTTACATTAACCGATAGATAGTTTTCATTTATACCCATCCATGGTGTTCCAGATGTAAAACCAGCATTCTTCGAACAATCCCATTGCATTGGCGTTCGTGAATTGTCTCTCGCACTATTCCATATAACTTCCATAATCTCTTCATGGGAGAGACCTTTAGCACGCTCCAGATAATAGTAATTTTTAATTGCCACATCATCGTATTCTTCAATCGATTGGAATTTTACATTTGTCATGCCAATCTCTTGACCTTGATAGATGAATGGCGTTCCTTGCATAAAGAAATACATCGCTCCAAATGCCTTGGCACTTTCAGCGCGATATTGTTTATCATTTCCCCAAGTCGAAACAACACGTGCCTTATCATGATTTTCGATAAATAATGCGTTCCATCCTTTATTCTCTAATCCTTTTTGCCATTTTGTTAACGTTTCCTTCAATGATAATACATCAATTTCGCCAACTTTACTTTTGTCCCAAAGGTCAAGGTGCTCAAATTGAAACACCATATTAAATTTACCGTTTTCTTCTCCTACCCACTCGTCCGCTTCTTCTACCGTTACGCCATTGGCTTCTCCCACTGTCATAATATCGTATTTATCAAACGTGTGCTCCTTCATTTCCTCTAAGAAAGATTGAATCCCCAGTTGGTTCATATGACAATCGAATGAAGACACATATTCCAACGCTTCCGGATTTGGTAAGTTAGGAAATCCCTCCCGTTTTTTAATATGAGAGATGGCATCAACACGGAAGCCGTCAATACCCTTATCCAACCACCAATTCATCATATCGTATAAAGCGAAACGAACCTCTTTGTTCTCCCAATTTAAATCAGGCTGTTTTTTTGAAAATACATGTAAGTAATATTGGTCTGTCGTTTTATCATACTCCCAAGCTGAACCGCCAAAAATACTTTCCCAGTTATTTGGTTCTTTTCCTTCTTCCCCATCACGCCATATGTACCAATCACGTTTGGGATTATCTATAGAAGAGCGTGATTCTATAAAAAATGGATGTTCATCACTTGTATGATTAATAACAAGATCAATAATAAGCTTCATTCCTCGTTTATGAACTTCGTCTAATAATTCGTCAAAATCCTTCATTGTACCAAATACATCCATAACACTACGATAGTCACTAATATCATAGCCATTGTCATCATCAGGAGACTTATAAAATGGACATATCCATATGGTATCGATTCCAAGTTCAGTTAAATAATCTAATTTAGTAATAATACCTTGCAAATCTCCAATTCCGTCTCCATTTGAATCCATAAAGCTTCGTGGATAAATTTGATAGGGTGTCGCTTCTTTCCACCAATGTTTTTTCATCTTTATTCTCCCTGTATTTTTTCTAGATCGTCTTAACATAGTACTGTTCTTTTCTATTTTTTATATACGATAGCCTCATAAGGTCGTAAAGTAAGTGTATCTGCAGATACATCCGTATAGTTTGCTATAAGAATACTCATTTGCGAAATTTCATCCTCTAGCTTTTTATCTTGAAGTTTAACGATTTCATCAGAAAAATTACAAAGCACAACTAATTTTTTCTTCATCCAAGTACGTTCATAGGCAAAAACTTTTTCATTCTCACGATGTAGAAGTTGAAAATCTCCTTCTGTTATGATAGGAAGTTCCTTACGAAGTCGAATCAGTTTTTGATAATGATAAAAAATAGAATCCTTATCTTCTAGGGCTTGCTTCACATTTATTTCCGGATAGCGAGGATTCAATCCAATCCAAGGTTTTGCTTTTGAAAAACCAGCATGTAAACTGTCGTCCCATTGCATAGGTGTCCGCGCATTATCACGTCCTTTTGCATAGATGGATTCCATAATATCACGCGCCGCGTATCCCGATTGAATTCGTTCTTGGAACATATTTAATGTCTCTATATCACGATATTCATCTAAGCAATCAAATCGAACATTCGTCATCCCAATTTCTTCCCCTTGATAGATATAAGGAGTTCCTTGCATCATGTGCAGGCAAGTTGCAAGCATCTTAGCAGAGGTTACACGATATTCCTGGTCATTGCCAAAGCGTGATACAACACGAGGCTGATCATGATTATTCCAATATAAGCTATTCCAGCCTTTTCCGTGAAGATTCGTTTGCCACTTTGTTAAATTATCCTTTAAATCTATCAATGATAGCGGCTTAAGGTTCCATTTGCCTCCTGGAGCACTATCTAAATCCATATGCTCAAAAGTGAAGATCATGTTTAACTCATGTCGCTCCTCGTTTGTATATTGAATAGCATCTTCAGGAGTTGCTCCTGGCATCTCTCCAACTGTCATACAATCATACTTCGACAACACTTCTTGATGCATTTCTTGTAAATATTCATGAATTCGAGGTCCATTGACATAATACTTTCCACCATCACAATATCGTTGACCCGTTTCCTTCACTCCATCAGGTAAACCCTCTACCTTTGAAATTAAGTTAATCACATCCATCCGGAATCCATCTATTCCTTTATCTAGCCAAAATTTCATCATATTATAGATAGCATATCGTACCTCTTTGTTTTCCCAATTCAAATCTGGTTGCTTGCGAGAAAATAGATGCAAATAATACTCATCTGTTACTGAGTCATATTCCCATGCAGATCCGCCAAAGACTGAACCCCAATTATTAGGCTCTTTCCCATCTTTAGATTGGCGCCAAATATAATAATCCCGATATGGGTTATCCTTGCTGCTCCGCGATTGTTTAAACCAATCATGTTCATCGCTAGAATGATTGACAACTAAGTCCATAACAAGCTTTAACCCACGTTTGTGAACTCCATCCAATAGAAGATCAAAATCTTCCATTGTCCCAAACTCTTTCATAATTTCTTCATAATTACGAATATCATACCCATTATCATCATTTGGAGAATCATAGATAGGACTTAGCCAAATTACATCAACACCTAGCATTTTTAAATAATCCAGGTTTGCAAGAATTCCTTGTAAATCACCGATGCCGTCTCCGTTATTATCCATAAAACTACGAGGATATATCTGATAAATGGTAGCATTTTTCCACCATTTTACGTCCATTTTAGCAAACGTTTGCATAACTACCTCTCCTTTTCATATTGTATATTATTCTTTTAACATTTTTAAATGAGTGCAATCATTTGCGCAAGTGTTTATAAAGAATATACTTATTATACATACTCCTTCTTGCATAATGAAAGCGGTTAATTTTTATCGTATATAAAAGCTTCGTTTTTCAAATACAATGTTAGTTTAACGTAGTTTGATATAAGATACAAGAATGTAATTTGAACTTTTATTATCAATTTTTAATTCTATGATCATTCTGCTAGCTATTTTACACAAGTAAAGAAACAAGCTAGCAACTTTGCTAGCTTGTTCTACATCCCTTACTATTATTAATTAGTATGTAAATTCCCCTTGTTCGATACTCTAAATTTGGATTTTCCTTTGGTCATGCTCTGCGTACTTTTCTACCCATTGGCTTGAAATTATTTAGGCGGGTTTACCAATGTGTCATTTACTTTTACACCAACACCATCACTATATACCATTTTTCCGCCGAAATAACCTACAGAATAAACAAGTATAAGAGAAGCAATGGATACTACAAGGTAAGGCACTACAAATTTTTTAAATAAATCCTTACGTTTCGTTACGCCAGCCCATATGCGATACACAGTAAGTAACGTAACAAACAAGGCAGTTAAATCTGCTAGCTTAGAGTGTAAAGAAATATAGATTGTATTCCCTCTAGCTGCATCTTCCGGACCTGTCCATACAGCAAGCCAAGCACTAATAACAACAACAATCCAAAGCGCTAAGCCTTTACTAGGTTTAAATTCATCTTTCTTCCATGCAATCCATACATCATATAAAACAGCAACTGTGATAAGCGCGATTGGAAAGTGCACAAGAATAGGATGAATATGAGTTGTAATTTCTTGGAACATTATGATTGCCTCCGTTTATTGGGATTCTTGTATCTTTTCTTTTCTGCTTTCAAACATAAAATCCACCTAATAGAATATGTACGCAATATTTATTATACAGGATATTTCTTAAAATTCTTTTAAAATAAACAATTTCACCATGATCCGTCTAACATCTAAATACTCCAAAAAGAATTTAGTCATATCAAATCAATATGTTCAAGCAAAATATAGAAACGAAAAATTAATATAAAAAACGAGGAGAGACCATACTCTCCTCATCTTGATATTTTTTGTTTATGCCTTGAAGAACTTGCTTCTCTCGTACCGGTTTCCATATTGGTCGTACCTTGTCCTTGTACGTTCGGTGAATCGAGTTTAGCGCGTGATGGGTCTTTTTTCGTTTTACTCATTTTTCTCACCTCTATATTACATTTCCCTATAAAGCAAAGCACTATTCTGCATTGAATTAATATTACAAATATTACCATGCTGTAAACAATTTGAAATTTGAATTTTCATTCCCTGCATTTTACTATGAAAAAGAGAGAATCTTCCAGAATCTACAACTTCTTATCCATATTTATTAAGGAGGTTGTTCAATGGGTCAAGTAACCGTGCAAATCCGAGAAAAAGTTATTGCTTTTTTACAGGGAACGAAAAAACTTTTTATTAACGGAGAGTTTATCGAAAGTGTTTCCGGAAAGACATTTGAGACACTGAACCCTGCCACCGGCAAACGACTTGCGGTTGTCTATGAAGCGGGACGTGAGGATATTAACCGCGCAGTAATGGCTGCACGGCAAGCATTTGATGAAGGTCCTTGGTCAAAAATGAGTGCTTCAGAAAGAAGCCGAATTATGTACAAGCTAGCTGATTTAATGGAAGAAAATAAAGAGGAGCTTGCACAGCTCGAAACTCTTGATAATGGAAAGCCTCTTAAGGAAACGATTCGAGCTGATATTCCGTTAGCAATTGAACATATTCGATATTACGCCGGCTGGGCAACAAAAATTGTAGGTCAAACCATCCCAGTTAGCGGAAATTATTTTAACTACACACGGCATGAACCTGTTGGTGTAGTTGGACAAATCATTCCTTGGAATTTTCCTATTCTTATGGCAATGTGGAAACTCGGAGCTGCCCTTGCTACGGGTTGCACAGTAATATTAAAGCCAGCAGAACAAACACCTTTATCCGCCCTATATGTTGCAGAGCTTATTCAAGAAGCCGGATTTCCAAACGGCGTTATCAATATTGTTCCTGGATACGGAGAAAGTGCTGGGCAAGCAATTGTCAAACATCCGCTTGTAGATAAAATTGCTTTTACTGGTTCTACCGAAGTTGGGAAGATCATTATGAAACAAGCTGCAGAAAGTTTAAAACGCGTTACACTCGAACTTGGAGGGAAATCACCCAATATTATTTTACCAGATGCAGATCTGAGCCGTGCCGTGCCAGGTGCATTAACGGGCATAATGTTTAATCAAGGTCAAGTTTGCTCTGCAGGCTCACGTTTATTTATTCCTAAAAAAATATTTGACAATGTTATTGCTGATCTTACTACACATACTACAGCCTTAAAACAAGGTGCAGGTATTGATCCGCAAACCTCAATTGGTCCTCTCGTTTCTGAACAGCAGCAAAAACGAGTTCTGGATTATATTGATAAAGGTATTGATGAAGGAGCAGAGGTAGTTGTGGGAGGTACAAAGCCTTTTGAAAATGGATACTTCGTCTCTCCTACTGTTTTCGTGGATGTTCGGGACGATATGACGATTGCAAAAGAAGAAATTTTCGGTCCAGTTGTCGCTGCTATGCCATTTGATGACATAGACGATGTTATTGAGCGAGCTAATCGTTCGAACTATGGCTTAGCAGCTGGAGTATGGACCGAAAACATAAAACATGCACATTACATTGCTAATAAGCTTCGTGCTGGTACTGTTTGGGTAAATTGCTACAACGCCTTTGACGCAGCATCTCCTTTTGGCGGTTATAAACAATCTGGTATTGGACGTGAAATGGGATCCTATGCTTTGCAAAACTATAGCGAAGTAAAAAGTGTATGGGTGAATATGAAATAAAAGAGTGGAGCTAACTCAAAAGGGAGAAAACCATTCCCTTTTGAGTCAGCTCTCGAAATAGGCTGTCATGAAGAATCCAGTAAAATCAGTGATTTCTGAGACAGCCTATTTCGCATGCTTAGTATTATTTTTGTTTTTAGACAGCCCCATCTTTATGTCCATCAGAATTTCTGCTGCTCTATATCTTTTTCTGTGCTTTAAGTTTATTCGTTTACCACTTTACCTCACTTCTCATACAACTAAAGTGCAGAAAACGAAAAGGAATAATTCCTCTCTTGCTAGACACACTAAAATCATGATCAAACAAGGAGGTAAATGACAATGACTGGAAAGAAAGAAATGATACCAGACGGACGTGACATTCTCTTCTCAGAGAAGGAGGCTGACCAAGATGATCGAATTGCAATGGCACGCTCAAATGCTGCAGATGAAAGACAAAAAAGGCTAATAAGAAAAGAGGAGAAGGAATAATTCCTTCTCCTCTTCTGAAACTTGTTAAGTAGCATTGCTTATTGATAATATAAAACTGCCACTATAATGCCTAAAATAGCACCGATAATAACTTGGTAAGGCGTATGTCCAACGAATTCATTCAATTGTTTATAGTCTCTTATTTTCCCATGAAAAAAATCATTTAAAATTTTCGCCTGTTTACTAACGGCAAGACGAACGCCAGAAGCATCATACATTACGATTATCGAAACGATGACAGTAATTGCAAATAAAGAGCTATTAACTCCCTCCACAATTCCAACAGCCGTAGCAAGTGCTGTTACAGTTGAAGAATGTGAACTCGGCATTCCACCGGATGAAAAAAACTTCGCAAAATCGATTTCCTTCGTTTTTATATATCCAAGAACGAGCTTTGCGAATTGTGCAACAAACCAAGCAATACAGGCACACATAAGTGGGCCATTTGCTAGAAGCATATTCATAATAAGCCTCCTAATTACAATGAAATATAGTTAATATAATAGTGTCTGAATGGAAAATAAGCAAATCTTTCTTCAACATAAGCACACCAATTAGGATGCCTTTACTGCTTCATTCTTACTAAGCTTAGACTCCAGTTTCACCATTAATCTCGTTTTTGCTAAGGAAAATACGACGAGAGCAATCCAAATAAATAGAAAGGCTGTCATATGTGCCTTTGTAAAATGCTCATGATAGAGAAATACTCCTAGAAAGAGCGAAATCGTCGGTGAAATATACTGAAGAAATCCAACCATAGAAAGTGGGATTAACTTTGCCCCTTTTGCGAAATATAAAAGAGGTACGGCAGTAGCAATTCCTCCTCCTATCAGGAGTATAGATGTTGTTAGATTTGTACCAAAAGCAACATGTCCTGTGAAAAGCAAATACAATATGTATAAAATAGCTAAAGGAGTAATAACGAGTGTTTCTAGAGTAAGACCTATTAAAGAATCAAAGTTCGTTAATTTTTTTACTAAACCATAAAGACCGAAAGTACATGCTAAAGATATAGAAATCCATGGAAAAGAACCATATTCAATCGTTAAGACACCTACGCCAATAGCTGCAAGTATGACAGCAAAAATTTGCCAAAGCGATAATCGTTCCTTTAACACAAGCATTCCTAACAAAATACTAATAAGCGGATTAATATAATATCCTAAGCTTGCTTCAATAATACGATCATGATTGACTGCCCAAATATAGATGTACCAATTCGTTGAAATTAAAAGGGATGCTGCTACTAGTCCGAAGAAAATACGGGGACGATGTAATACCCTCTTCCATTCTGCTCTGAATTGGTTGAATCGGTTGGCAAAGACAACAAGAATCATCATAAAAACAAATGACCAAAGTATCCGATGTGCGATAATTTCATCAGATGCAACTGTATCAATCATTTTCCAATAAAGTGGAAAAACACCCCACATAATATACGATGCTGCGGTGTATACGATTCCCTTTTTACGTGTTTCACTCTCCATGTAATTTCTCCTTATTATCTAGTTCTATTTTTTTTATAAACCTCCTGCATCCTATTCGCATTCTCCACCATATGCTGCCAATCTTCAATTTATTCTGGTTTCTGTAATCTTCTCCATTTTATATTGTACCATTGTAAGGCCATTTGTATAGATTTTATTTTACTTATCACGCTGCAGATGCATCCTTGCTATTTTCATATAATATAGGATAAACAAAGCAGAGCAGCAGGATTGTACTCCTGCTGCTCTGGTTCAATTACACATTCGTTTCTTCTTCAGCCGTTTCTTGAATACCAAGCATATATCTCCATTTTTTATAGGAAGCGCTATTTTCATCCATATAGCTTTTTGCGAAAGAGCGATTCCATAGATGATCTATGAAAATAGAAACTTCCTTACGTGCTGTTCCATCTGCTCCTATTCCATAATAGCTCTTAAAATATCTTTCGATTTCATCTACTAGTAGACGTAGCAATTCATCTGAGGTTTCTTCTAATAATACATCCCGTTTCGCTTCAGACGTATACATTGTCACAACATCTAAAATATTATGAATTTTCTCCTTTTTTATCCATTTTATGTCCTGTGCACCCATTATGAATTCATGTGTATACAAATGTCCACCTAGTTGCATGGCCTTTTCCTTCTGCTGTTCAAATCGCGAAATGATATTCTCGTAAATAAAAGGATTGTGGAGGAGGGCACGATGTAATTTATATCCTTCACCCGATACATTTTTCCCCATAGACTGAATAAGCTGTGTTCTTCCTAAGCCATTATATTGATAAACGTACCTGTCATCTACTTTCACAAGATCAATCCAACGATATATATATGCATATAAAAAAGCACGATTGCATTTTTCGTAATCCAGCTTCGTTTGTGTTGCATTTAAGTCAGGCATAAATGCAGGTAAATGCCAATATTTATCCAAATGTGGAGTTACATTTGTCTTTTTTAAAATCAACTTATTAATACGTCGATAGTAGGCTTGAAAATAGTCTCCTTTCCCATCTAACAATACATTTGACGTATGACCAGAAGAGAGCTTCGGAAAATCTTGAAGAGATAAACCATAATGGGCTCGGTAGCATACAATCTCAAACGGGGAAAAGGCTGTATCAACTGTTTCTTTTTCACAAAAGACATCTTGACGTAATTCTTCATGAAATGCACCGTACACAGATGGGTGTATTCCCCAGTATTGGAGCTCTCGATGATGTGTAACTTTCGGTATAAACGGACTTGCTAAATGAATCAATTCATTGATTCGTTCTTTTACATATGTTTCACTATCCACATGTTCAAACTCAGCTTCTTTGCTAAGTGCTTCGACAACATGAAGTTCAATCTTATCACGATACCGGGTTCGTAGTTCTTCACGACAATAGGATAAAATGTGCTGGCGATAAAAATCTTCTACTTTTGCAGGATGCTCATCTCCACCAGCTTCCCTTACAAACTCCCGGTACAAGTTCAAATATATTTCTGCAGATATTTCATTAGGGAGAACTCCACTGTCAACACTTTGATAAAGCTGGTTCCACATTTTTTTCATATATTTTTCATCTGTTAGTACATATACATTTGTCGGATTTGTTCTTCCATCATACTCCTTTTCACGTTTCGCAATTTCCAAAAGTAAATTTTCTCTTGTTTCATGTAGGTGATTGAAAAATCTTTCCCAATGACGAATCATTTGATCCACTGCCTGGAAAATCGCCTGATACACAAGCTCAAGCAATAAATCCTTTCGAAATTCATTCAACTTATTAACATATGACGTAATAATATCTTGAAATTCTCTTCTAAATTCCCTTTGCTCATTATGAAAGAACTTTCCAAACCAGCTTTGCTGCTGCACTAGCTCTACGCGTCTTACAGCAGTCATTGTTTCGTCTTCTCTCCCAAGGTTAAACTTTTTATCATAGTTACGGATAAGCGATCGTTTTTGTTCATTATTTTCCTGTATTCGTTTCATACGTTCCCTAACTATTTTTCTAATTTCATATAACATATAGCGGGCTGCAACCGGATGAACGGGATTCGGCTTTTTTAAGAACAGTGTATTAAATTGGTACGATTGTCCTTCCGCTCCGCCAGGTGAATACTGATCTGCCTCGATTATGTCATATACAATTGTTGTCACATGCTCATGTACTCGACTTGGAATTGTATAGGCATACAATCTGACCGCATGATCAACACGAGCTACTTCTCCCTTCATCTGCTCGGTTACTTTCAATTTATTAACTTGAACTTTGCATTCACGCTGCAAACGATTTAATTCATCGTCTTTCTGTACTGTTCGATGAACATAGCTTTCAACCGCTTCTAGAAATTGTCGTACTTTTGAAACTCCTGTTTTCCCGCCTTCCGCACCATCTCGTGTTTCTCCATACATTTGTTTATAAAACGGATGCGCCCGTTCTGGTCTCGTTGCCAAATGCTCTAAATCTTCTAAAAAGCTGCGGCCTCTTTTTGGCTTCTCACGTTGAACACCGCGTCGTATATCCTGCTCATAGCGACTCTTTTTCTCATCATATAATCGATCTAAGTGAAGCCATGATTCGTCTAAGCCTTGAACAGCCCATTTTAATGAACAATATTCCAGTACATGTTCATAAGGGTACACGAGTTTTGCTGCGCCTGCCCCGCAATAACGTGCTTTTCCATTAGAATCGGCAAGCTGTTGAATTTGATTGTCTTCTTGGGCAAAATGCGAGGAAGATAGTGGACTAAAAAGCTGCAAATATATAGTATGCGTCATTTGGTCAATATAATCTGCTAACGATTGTAAATGATGACCGTGTAAATTTTCATAGTCATATAAAAAACAGTAGTTGTAAGGTAGATGCTTTTGCATAATACTATAATTACTTCGCCCTTCATCATCCACCTGATCTGGTCTGTATTCAAGCTCAATTGTAACACCACTGCGATGGGATAATTCCCCAGAAGCTCCAAGTGTAATGGCATGTAATTCCTTTAATGCTGCATATCCGTTCGCATGTACCGTCTCAAACTCATTTGTACTCACCGTACGTGTTTTCACGAGCACATCTGGAAGAAGAAATGCCCCACGAATAATAATATTATTATGATGGAGTTTTTTCCGCAGCATTTCCCGTAAGTATAAAGCTATTTGTAAATACATACCTGATCCAGTACCACCTGCGAGAGATGTAATGACGATAACACGTACGCCATATTCGGTCGTGTCACTCGTTACGGGAAAAATACGTTCAATTTCTTGCCAGAATGTCGTCAGTTTATCTTCCTTCATTGCAGCCCGGAGAGCTAATCTAGATATAACTCGAATTTGTCCGGCTCCTTCTGTTAGCGGTTTATCCAAAATCGTTGCATCATCTGGAAACCAATCTGTAATTGTTGCATCTTCAGCAATATAGTCACGTGGAGTTTTGCTTGAGCTCGTTTGTGTCACAAATTTCCGATTTTCAAAGCGACTAATTGTATTTACATCTGTATCGAATACGTGCATCGCTACCTTCTTTCGTAGCTCCTTCGGAATTTTCTTATACACCTCCTGCGTTACAGTACTTCCAATCCCTCCAAGCCCCACTAAAATCGTAGGAACGTATATACTCATACTCCTCACTCCCTATTCGCATTCATATTTATACGTTTCTTTACCGTAGCCTCGATCAATCATAATTGTCTCGTTTGGATAGATCGTTCGAAGGGCTATCCCCACTTCTTCCCTTTCTAAAATAGAGCCTTCAATAATCATGCCTTCACATTGAGATTCTTTGGCAATACATACTGCCTTCGTTCGCCTCTTCGCAATAAATGTTATCGATTGTACAGTACGGCGCTCTGCTCGAAAAGGTAAACCTATATAATGTTTCCACCACGAGCCTGGCAAAGGTTCTGGTTCCGCCGTATGAATCCATTCATCTGCAAATGACTGATCAAATTCAAAGGTAATACATGCACTTTTGTGAAAACGGGCTCTCGTGATCCACCCCACAATTACGATTACGAAAAAAAGAAAAAGAAATAAGAGCGGAAGTACTTGCTGAAATAATATGTTATTTCGCTGCCAAAATGATACTTCCGTTACTTCGAAAGGAATATCAACGCTTGCTTTACCATATTTCTCACTTTCCAGTTGTATAGTTGCTTTCATCAAACCTGTTTCTGTGAAATTAAATAACCTAGAGAAATAAGGACGAGGATAGACATATAGCTTCGATCCTTGTTGTTTAACTTCCATGTTTACATGTTTATCGAGAGAAATGGATGAGTGTAATGATGCTACATCTTGTTCCAACATAGGTTTTCCATCTAAAAGAGGCTGTAAGATAATAGGCGGGCTATTTATCAAATTCGAAACATCTTCTTTCCAATTTGAAGTAGCGGTTTGTATAGTAAAATTGGGTTTTAAAACTGGGGTTAGACGAATTTCTTTCGTTTGCTGATAGAATCCTTTAATGCTCATTTGTACATTTCCTCGCATAGGCTTCTCTTCAACTATTTCAGTAAGTTGAAACGCTTTTCGCTCCTCATTCCAAGTCATCTCGCTTGTCTTCCCATTTTGAATATAGGTAGCTGTATAAAAGGATGGTTGAATCGGCAAATCAATTGGCTTGGCCTCAATCATTACCGTACTCCCGGCATAGGGTGAACCATTACTTTCTTTTAGCTCCGTTCCTAGCTTGTCATACACATGTACGGTAAAGTCGAGGGCAGGCTCTACTAATACTTTCACATTTTGATTGGAATCTATAGGTTTATCAAGCTGCAAGGTATACGAACCAGGCGTCATGACCGATCCGTCACGATGGGATACATGAATAACTGTACCATGCAGCATTGGTATTTGCGGTGCACTCATCAAGTACGGTCCATCTAAGCTTGCTGCTTGATCTGACAATTTCACAACATTACTAACATTTCCTTGCTGGACAACTGTAATGCGGCGCATTGGAAACGGTGATACAAAGGAAATGGTAGAATCCTTACTATTTATCTTCAATACTTCATTTATATTTGAAAACGGATCGCGATTTGCAATTAAGGCAGCAGCTTCGTTTACATTTCGAATGATTCCATCCTCACCATCGCTACTAAAAATCATTCCATTTGTTGTTTGCTTCCAGATATCTTTAAACGTATTCATTTGCTGACGTTCCTCATTGCTTATATTCGATTCCATTGTAATAAGGAGACAATGAACAGAAATATGATTGTCGTTCATTAGCTGTATAAAATTATGAAGGGTATCGGTCATCATTTTTTTATTACTTTCATATTGAACCTGATTTGAAACCTGTAAATCGTTAAATGCCCCATCTGTTACGATAATAAACCAATACTCATCACTTTCATTCCCTTTGATTTGGCGTTTCATGGCCTCTATCCCTGTAACAACGGATTGAAATGGCGTATCTTTAAATTTGTCAATGGAACGAATCTGATTCATCTCTTCTTGCCGTTTTTCAAGAGAAATTGCTATTTCTGAAGTTGGATTGCTCATAGCTACATAGGAGAAGCGATCATTTCTATCTAGCAATCCGACGAAACTTTGCAAAGCATAATTGGCATACTTCCAGCGATCAACCGGTCCATTTCCACTCGTTCGCATGCTGCCAGAATCATCATACACAAGCATTACTGATCTTCGTTTCCCTTCCTCTTCTTTCGCATAAGAGTGAAGAGGAATAAGAATAAATAGAAGCAGCACACAAGTGGCAATCAATTGTTTTTTCATTGAAGATGGCGCCACCTTTACATTAGAATAACGATAGACAAAGTCTCTTGATTAAGCTTATGAGTGAAATACAGGGATATGACTTGTATTTTTATCTTAATTATGTAAAGCATCCTCAAAAAATAGATTTTACAAGCAGTTATTCCATACTTAGATTTCTTTGATTTCTCTACCTCCTTAAGTAGGGATCTACTAGAAATAAAAAACGCCTTTAGATAGAATCTAAAGGTCATTATTTCCAAGCACAAAACTATTTAAATTATCGTATAAAGAATTATTGAACACGGGAACCATTCAGTTTTTCTAGTTCACTTCCAAGAAATTTTGCAATTTCTAGCATACCATATTTTCCAGCAATTGATTCTGCATCGGAATTATAGTTTGTATTCGTATTAATATCGTAAGTGTAAATATCTCCTTTGCTATTGCGGATAAACTCAATACCTGCAATAGCAATACCGTTTGCTGCCAATACTTCTTCGTATTTTTGAACAATCGGTTCATGAAATCCGTCAATAATTTGAAATTTTGGTTTTTTGTTAGATTCCTCACCGACTGGACAGAACAAATCTCCTATCTGGCATGCATCAGCAGGACATAGCTGAAATCCTTCAGATGTATCCACACGAACTGCGTAAACGAACTTTCCTCCAACAAATTCGCAACGAGTAATAGAAGACTCTGGCGATTGAATATATTCTTGAATAAGCGTAATACCGTCAACAGGCTCTTCAAATGCTTTGCTCTCCACGTATGCTTGCAAGCTAGCAACAGTTTGAAATAATTGAACACCAAGACCTTTACCAGCACGATTATGCTTTGTGATGAAAGGCTGTCCAACAAAATGTTTTGCTGCCTCCATTATTTGCTCTTTTCCGACTGCTGCTATTGTTCTCGGTGTACGAATGCCTAATTTGTTTAACGCCAAATATTGTGCTACCTTACTAACCTCTAATTGTAAGGCTCGGCTACCATTAAACACCTTTCTATCATGATACTCTAACCATGATAGAATAGCACCTGTTAGCTCCGGAGCAAAACGATGATCACGGGTATGAGAGGAGGCACTCATACGACTGTAGAAGATACCTTCAGGTGGCGTAGCAGTTAAGTCTACTATACCGGAATCTAAATGCCATGCTTCATATGGTAGCTTCAATTCCTCTAACCGTTTTGTTAAGTGGATTGTCCATTCATCATTTTCATGAATAATATAAATTTTCGCCATCTACCATTCCTTCTTTCCTTATCATACAAGCTCTTATGCCCTTCTCATCTGACATTTTACAATTAGGAGCTCCTTGTTGTACTTCTTTTTCTACTCTTTCTCCAAACAATAATAGCAATCAATAATAGGAGAATGATTCCCGCTGCCATTAAGATATGCTGCACATTCGGTACAGTAATTGCCATCGTTACTGTATTCTCCGTTGTAGGATCAATCTGCCATTCCAAATCCTTTCCGTCAAATGATACATTATTTGCATTGGTAGCGATAGCCTTCACAGGCAAAGATACTTTCACGCGTAAATCAAGATTTTGTTTGATTTGACTAGCGACAAAGGAAGGAGCATATTGTGCAACCTTAAATTGCTTATCAATGCTTTGTAATAAGTAATTATAATAACTTGAAATATTTAACTTTCCACTAATGTAATACACTGTATAAAAGTATTTATCATCCTGATCGGTATGGAAGGTGATAAATTCATTTTTTCCAATGGTACCTGGAGACGCAGCATGTGCCACCCCTGATTGATTTGGCTCTATCCCTATCGTTTCAAGATGTTTGGTTGCATAAAATCCAAATTCACTTTGACGATCGAATGATTGAATTGCAAATCCATTTTTATGTAATTCATCTTCTAGCGTTGTAAATGGATTAAAATTACCGATGTAGGCCTTAACTTGTTGTTGAAGTGAAAATGTAAGATTTGCATCAGCACTTCCATTCTCATGAACAATGATATGTGCTTGACCAGACGCGCAACCAACTAATCCAAAAACAAGTACCAGACAAACGATTGCGATAAGACCTTTTCTTTTTTCCTTCATATAATCCCCTCATCGCTTTATAATCGGGTGGATCTTTATTAAACCAAGATCTCCTTACCTTCATTATTTCGTGTGCATACCTTAGTTAAATACACAAGCATTCTGATAACTAGTCCATATAGTATATAGTAGCTCATATGAGGGGAGGAAAAAAGATGAATAATCGAGATTGCTATAATCTTTGTTGCAAATATCACGGAAAAGTGGTTCGTATACACGATAAGTCTGGAAAAACTCACTTTGGTAGAATCACGGATATTACCGAAGAATCTGTTTGGATTGAGCCAGTTTCAAAACGCAAATTCAATGGTGGATTTGGCTATGGTCATAGATTTAGCGATGAAGATATTTTTGGATTTGATAGATTTGATAGATTTGATAGATTTGACAGAAGATCTGACAGAAGGTCTGATAGAAGATCTGACAGAAGATCTGACAGAAGATCCGACATAAGATCTGACAGAAGATCTGACAGAAGATCCGACAGAAGATCTGATAGAAGATCTGATAGAAGGTTTGATAGAAGATTTGATAGATTTGATAGATTTGATAGATTTGATGGTTTCGGCGGCGGAGCTGCAGTTGAACTTGCCTTTGGATTTATAGTAGGAATCTCATTAGCAGCCTTATTCTTCATTTAATAACACAAATAAGAGAGCACTAGACAAACGTCAAGTGCTCTCTTGTCTATTTTGTATTCATACTCGGCAAAGAAAAGAACGATGACCTAAAGTATGTTGATATTTGGCAATGGTTTCTTCATGCTTTGCTAACAAATTATAATAGGAAGGATGAATATCAGGAGATACATCCCAGTTCGGTACTTCCTTTTGTGCATGGATAGAAGCAGCAAAGGTACTACCTTCAATCAACTGTATGGTAGAAAAGCATTTCGTAAGATGTGAATACCACTGCTGCTCAGTAAGAAACTCCTTCGTTCCGTACATGTTGCGAAGTTCCTTCTCCTCGTGCTCTAAAAGTGTCCATTCTACACTCATTTCGATACAAGCGAAATATCCGCCTGGCCTGAGTACTCGTTTACATTCTGCAAGGGTTTGTTTCACATTTGTAAAGGCAATTACTGACTCTGAGAGAACCACATCAAATGTGTCATTTTCATAAGGAAGCGACTCTACCGACCCTTTTATAAGGGAAACGGCCGCTTTTTCATGTAACACACGCCTTGAGGCTTTCGCTATCATAAGCGGATTCGAATCAATTGCTGCCGTCTTACAACCATATTGATTTGCAAGGTAAACTGCCGTTCTTCCAGTACCACATCCAGCATCTAATACAGAGCTTTGGGAAGAGAGCGGTATTAACTTTAGCAAACGTTTCGTATGAGCGAATCCACCAGGATGAGCACTACCAATTCCAAGCTGCGCCAGCATATCTAAATACATATTTTCCATGTATCTATCACCCTTCATACAACCTCCTACCATTTGTATGTAGAGAAAAGGAAAATGTGCAAAAAAAACAGGGAGTAAATTCTCCCTGTCCTTTCAAACTGTATCATTCTTAATGTTCTTCAATATAAGCCCATTTGTAAGTGTAGTCGCCACCAAAGTTATTTCTGATTAGACCTTTCACGTATGGACGTTGAGCGAAAGAATCACCACGTTGGTATACTGGAGCAATTGCTGCATCGTCAAGCAAGATTTTTTCAGCTTTCGCTAATTGATTCAAACGTTCCTTTTGATTCGTAAGCAATGTTGATTTTCCGTCGGCAATAATCTTGTCGTATTCAG
This sequence comes from Ectobacillus polymachus, assembly GCF_048159605.1. Lineage (NCBI taxonomy): Bacteria > Bacillati > Bacillota > Bacilli > Caryophanales > Bacillaceae > Ectobacillus > Ectobacillus polymachus. Next base: position 1,069,445 of record NZ_JBLREB010000001.1, read on the forward strand.
CGTTTGAATAGCTCATTTCATTCATTGCACTCTTGCTTTCAAACATATCTAAGAACGTCATTGGATCTGGATAGTCTGGGCCCCAACCAGCTAATGAAAATTCATAATCTTGAGCTGTTTCAAGTTGTAATTTTTGCTTAAATGGTTGTTGCTTAATATTAACAGTTACACCAGGAAGGTTCTTTTCTAATTGATCTTTAATATATTCGCCTGTCTTCTTGGAAACTTCTGTATCATAGTTTAATAACTCAAGTGTAATTTTGTCTGTACCAAGTTCTTTCTTGGCAGTATCAAAGTATTCTTTTGCTTTTGCAGTATCCGTTGGTAATAGGTTACCATATTGGCTACGGAAATCTTTACCGTCAGCACCTTTTACAAAGTTCGCAGGTACAAGGAAATCTGCAGGAGCGGATCCATCATTTAAGATTACGTTTGCCAAGCCTTTTTTGTCGAATGCCATTGCTACAGCTTTACGTAAGTTCTTGTTTGCAAACACAGTATCTTTGCCATTACGTTTTTCATTCATACGTAGGAAATAAGTAGATGGAATAGGCTCTACAACGAATTGATCCTTTTTACCTTTATACTTATCAACAAATTCAGAATTAAGCTGAGCACGATCCACTTGGCCGGATTCATACAAGTTTACACCTGTTGGATAATCTTTCACAACACTTGTATCAATTTCAGTCAATTTAACGGATTTGTTATCCCAATATTGATCATTTTTCTTATATGTCCATCCTTGCTCATGCTTCCAATCAGAAAGGACGAATGGACCATCATATAATGTAGTGCTTGCTTCTAAACCGAATTTATCTCCTTGTGCTTTCACAAACTTTTCATTTAAAGGATCAAATGTTGGGAAAGAAGTTAATTCTACGAAGTAAGGAACTGGGTTTTCCAATTGTACTTCTAATGTATTGTCATCAATTGCTTTCACTCCTAATGTATCAGGAGCAGCTTTTCCTTGATTGATTGCTTGAGCATTTTTCACATCAAACATAATATATGCGTATTCTGCTTTTGTAGCTGGATCAACTGCACGTCTCCATGAATAGACGAAGTCTTTCGCAGTTACCGGGTCACCATTGGACCATTTTGCATCTTTACGAAGCTTGAATGTGTACGTCTTGCCGTCATCACTCTTTGTATACGATTCAGCAACACCTGGGGTTGCTTTTTGATCCTTATCAAGGCGATAAAGACCTTCCATAACATTGTTCATAACATTCAACGATACTTCATCCTTAGCAAGCGTGGAGTCCATTGAAGGAATTTCAGCACGTTCATTCGTTTTTAGCACTTGATTAGCCGCTAACTTTCCTGAACCACTGCTTGCTGTATTGCTGTCTTTTGTACCGCATGCACCTAACGCTAAGCTGGCAACGAGTACAGGCGCAACAATAGCTGCTATCTTTTTCTTTTTCATTTGTGTACCCTCCTTGATTATATGTATCCAGTGACTAGTAGAAATTTTCTTTACTTTCTCTAAAGTTTTACTAGTAAAATTATCAGAAAATTTCTATTACTGAATATTCTACTAAATTTTAAAAATTTGTAAAGTACTATTTCAAAAAAAATAAATTTTTATTTATTTTTCATGACAATCGTCTCATATTTGTAAATAAAAGGAATTGTCGATATGGATTTATGCATATTAACACTTATATTACCTTATATAACATAAAATGGTATATAACATTTTATGTTAATTCAATCATCTTTGGTTGCGCTTTCAAAAATGATATTCTTCCCCCATCTATACTCTTAACTTTACCCGAATCTATTAGAGCTTATGAATAATAGCAGTGATGATTTGTTGGAAATTTCCAATAATAAAAATAAAAGAAGCTAACCAGCTGTGCATATGGTTAGCTTCTTTTCTCATTATAACAGAGCTTTTTCTCTATTATTTAAGCATAAAGTTGTTCTACACTCTTTTGAATCGCTTCATCATCTAAATACTCATCATAAGAAGTTTGTTTATCTACCATTCCATTTGGTCCAATTTCAATAATACGATTTGCAATTGTTTGGACGAATTGATGGTCATGTGAGGTAAATAAGAGAGTTCCTTTAAATGCAATTAAACCATTATTTAACGCGGTTATGGATTCAAGATCAAAATGGTTCGTTGGCTCATCAAATGCTAATACATTCGCACCGCTTAGCATCATTTTAGAAAGCATACAGCGAACCTTTTCTCCTCCAGATAGAACCTTTGCTAATTTCATTACTTCTTCACCTGAAAACAACATTCTACCTAGAAAGCCACGCAGGAAGCTTTCCGATTCATCTTGAGGGGAATATTGACGTAGCCATTCTACTAACGTTAATTCATTGTTTTCAAAGTAAGCAGCATTATCTTTCGGGAAATACGCTTGTGATGTCGTTACACCCCACTTAAAAGTACCTTGATCCGGCTCCATTTCACCTGATAATATTTTGAATAAGGTAGTGTAAGCAAGCTCATTTCTACCAACAAGTGCAATTTTATCACCTTTATTTACTGTAAAGCTGACATTATTAAGAACTACTTCTCCATCAACAGTCTTCGTTAATCCCTCAACGCGAAGAAGATCATTTCCAGCCTCACGATCAGGAGTAAAGCCTACAAATGGATAACGGCGTGATGAAGGACGAATATCATCTAACGTAATTTTATCTAATAACTTTTTGCGTGAAGTTGCTTGTTTGGCTTTCGATGCATTCGAACTAAACCTAGCAATAAAGTTTTGTAATTCTTTCATTTTTTCTTCTTTTTTCTTATTTGCTTCCTGCGACAATTTCAGTGCCAGTTGACTAGATTCATACCAGAAATCATAATTCCCTACATATATTTGAATGCGACCAAAGTCTAAGTCAGCCATATTCGTACAAACTTTGTTTAAGAAGTGACGATCATGGGAAACGACAATGACTGTATTTTCAAAGTTTAACAGAAAGTTTTCAAGCCATCGTACTGCTTTTATGTCCAAATGGTTTGTCGGTTCATCAAGAAGAAGGATATCTGGTTTTCCAAATAATGCTTGTGCTAACAAGACTTTAACCTTTTCAGCACCCGTTAATTCTGCCATTTTTTTATGATGAAGTTCCTCTTCTATTCCAACACCCTTTAATAGAACCGCAGCATCTGCTTCAGATTCCCAACCATTCATTTCTGCAAATTCAGCTTCCAATTCTGCTGCGCGCATTCCATCTTCATCGCTAAAATTTTCTTTCATATATATTGCATTTTTCTCTTGCATGACTTCATATAGGCGAGCATGTCCCATAATCACTGTTTCAATTACTTCATGGTCATCAAATTCAAAGTGATTTTGCTTTAGAACAGCAAGACGCTCTCCAGGAGTAATAAATATATCTCCGGTATTTGCTTCAATTTCGCCAGATAACACTTTTAGAAACGTAGACTTTCCAGCTCCATTTGCACCGATTAGACCGTAACAATTTCCCGGCGTAAACTTTATGTTTACATCCTCAAACAACTTTCGGTCTCCATATCGTAAACTTACATTGCTAACTTGGATCAATGTTAATTTCCTCCAAACGTTTTGAGTTACATTTATATTGTACTATACGTAGCAAAGAAGCGTAAACTCTATGATAAAATACAAAAAGACATTTATACCCTTGTACAAATGTCTTTTTTTAATCTTGTAATGTGTAAAAATTGCGCATGAGTCAACACCTTTAGTTTTTATTGTATAAAACTATAAATTTAAGGATTGAAAAAACTCTGCTAAACTAATACCTAAAGCGAAACATATTTTTTGCAAAGAAGAAATGGTAGGACCACGCTGTCCTCTTTCTACCATACCTATAAAATTTTTATGCAGGTTAGATTGTTGTGCAAGATCTGCCTGAGATAAACCATTTTTCATTCTTTCTGTTTTAATTGTACTTCCAATTTTCATGAGTAACTTTTCTCCGTTTTCCATTGTAATCACCCATATATACATGATATTACCAAAAACAATACCTGCACTCCTTATAAAAAGTCAGAACACTTTCTCGATTGTCATCAGCAAAAAGTTAACCTATTTACTCCTTTCTTTTTCTGTTTTTCTACGTTAATAATATAACAAACTCTTTTCTATACACAATACTTTGATTGTTAAGATATTCTATAATTAAATAATACTAATCTGCCTATGCAGAATAAAAATAAAAGCCTATGTATACGAAAGGATGAATAGTAATGAAAGATTCTCATTATGAATTTGCTATGTTTGCAGGAGGATGCTTTTGGTGTATGGTTAAACCATTCGACGAACTTCCTGGTATTATACATGTCATTTCTGGCTACGCAGGTGGAAACATAGAATATCCTACTTATGAGCAAGTGAAAACCGGTACAACTGGTCATTATGAAGTAGTACAAATACAATTTAATCCTGCTGTATTCTCGTATGAAAAACTTCTTGAACTCTACTGGCCCCAAATTGATCCTACAGATGAAGGCGGGCAATTTTTTGATCGTGGATCACAATATCGAACTGCAATCTTCTATTATACAGCAGGGCAAAAAAAATTAGCTGAAGCTTCTAGACTCGCTATAGAAAGTAGCACTCGCTTTACAAAGCCTATTGTAACAAGTATCCTTCCCGCTAGTACCTTTTATGAAGCAGAAGAATACCATCAGCACTTTTACAAGAAGAATCCCGAAAAATACAAACAAGAACGAATCGAATCAGGTCGTGCTGCATTTATCAAGGAAAACTGGAAAAAATAGCAGATGATTCTGTTATGGGATATACAAATCAGGGGCTTTTTAGACTGCCCCTACTTTTTATCCTTATATTTCAAAATTCGGCGGGTAAAGACCATCCCTATTTAATAAAGCGAATCGTAATCGGATAATGGAAATGCTGGCCATCATTTGCTTTAACTGCAGCAATTATTGCAATAACAAGTTGAAACACCGCAAGTAATGGGAAGAGTATAAGTCCGATGAGTACAATGGATAATAACCCTGCAGCAATATAATAAATAAGCATCGTAATTTGAAAATTTAATGATTCCTTTCCTTCTTGATCTACAAATGCACTTTCATCCTTCTTAACTAACCATATAATTAATGGTCCTGCAATAAATCCGATAACTGTAAAAAAACCAGTTAAGGATGAAAGGTGGGCAAACATCCCCCACAGTTTTTCGTCTTTTTCTAATTCCTTCTCTGTCATAATCTCACTCCTCATTTCTATTTGCATACATTTTAATAATCATATGGAAAGCCATGTTACTAAATAATATAGAAGTACATGTACAAATATGTATGTAAGTAATGAATTTATCATGTTCTTTTCATGTGAGCACAGGTAAGCGTATACATATGCATATCTATTTCTAATTCGGTAACTATAATGGAGAATGGAGTGGAAATACATTTGATTTTACAATCAGGAACATTCTACTGGCCGACAACATTACCAAATAGACCCGAATATAGCCCCTTAGAAGAAGATATTACATGTGACGTTCTTATTATTGGAGGTGGAATCTCAGGTGCACAATGTGCCTATATCCTTTGTCATACAGGCCTAAAGATCGTTGTAGTAGAGAAACATAAAATTGGGTCTGGAAGCACAGCTAGTAATACTGCACTCATTCAATATTTAGGAGATAAGATGCTACATGAGCTAGTCAATAGCTTTGGCGAAGAACAAGCAATTCGGCACACGATACTTTGCCGCCAAGCAATCAACGAAATTGAGTACGCATCCAGACATCTATCATTTGATCCAAACTTTATACGAAGAGATACCCTTTACTTTGCAAGCTATGAAGAGGATGTTCAAAAATTACAAAACGAGCTATTTTATCTACAAAAACATAGTTTTGCTGTAAGGCTATTAACTGAAAAAGAAATTAGTAAACTATATCCTTTTCAAAAGAAGGCCGCACTTTATCTATATAACGATGCCGAAATCAATCCGTACATCTATACGATTGGACTCCTTGATATGGCAAAACAAAAAGGCTCTAATATTTATGAAAATACAGAGATCATTGGAAAAGTATTTAAACAAGACGGAGTTATTTTCTACACGAAGCACAGACATCGTATTGCTGCAAAACATGTAATTATAGCTGCTGGATATGAAGGATTATTATTTAAAAAAGAAAAGAATGCGGTGATAAGCAGTACTTATTCTGTTGTAACGAATTCCGTTGCAGACTTATCAGATTGGTATAATCGAACTCTAATTTGGGAAACAGCACGCCCTTATCTTTATATGCGAACAACCCATGATAATCGCATTATTATAGGTGGATTAGATGAACAGACCTCAGACCCTCAAGAACGAGATGCAAAGCTGATTCATAAAAAGAAAGCTCTCATTCAAGAATTTAACAAACTATTTCCAAATATTCACGTACAACCAGAATTTACAGTAGCTGCTCATTTCGGAGGCACCCATGACGGCCTACCTATTCTAGGTATATATGATACGAAGCCGAATTGCTACTTTCTATTTGGATACGGAGATAACGGGACAGTATATAGTATGGTTCTCGCATCACTAATACGTGATATCATTACAAAAGGTTCTCATCCTAATATAGATCTATATTTACAAACAAGACCTATGATTCATATAAGGTGAACCTTCCCACCTTTGCTTTTACGGACCCTACTATGAAGTTGGTCTTACTGCCCTTAAATAAGTGCTTAACCAAAATATAAAAAAGACAATTTTGTGACGAAGCAGGAATATAATAGGTATTGTATCGAAATTATATTTTACGTAATAACGTGCACTCTTCAAAATTTTTTTACTGAAGAAAAGCACCTGCTCATGGAATAACCTGTAGCCGATTACGAATAAAGACTACAAAGGAGTGGTGAGGATGAACTTTGATATTTTATCAGAAGAACAAGAAAGGCAAAATATTCATTACTACTGTATTTCCGCTGGAAATCATCGCTATGATTTAACTGTCATTTATTCCGTGAAGTTTTTAGGGAAAGCAATGGTCGTCTCTCTTCAAAGTGAGCGTATGGCTCTTTTATGCGATGACGATATACCAAATACCAATTACTGGGCACCGAAGCTAGGCATAGAACCAGAAGATGTTACGGAAGTAGGAAAGTTTTTAACATATTTATTAGGACAAGAGCTCCATGCAGATCAATATTAAATAAGACATAGATTATAAAGAAAGAGGGTATCCTAAGGACCCTCTTTCTTTATGAATTCATATCTTTCTTATGTTGATGATGCCCATCCCATTTATGAATGAAGCCATTCTTTTCAAGAGTATTGTAACGCTCTTGCAATCGAGAAATGATTGCGTCTCCCTTTTCCTTCGATATCACCCCATATTCTACATATTTAGAAATAACTTTTTTCTTTTTTTCTAAGATGTCACGTTCAAGAGATGAAATCTCCTTTTTTTGTTCAGTCGTAAGAAGTTTTGTGGGCTTCATTTCATTTGCATGTGCAAATCCTTGCCATTGAAATAACAGTATAAGCGAAACAACAATAGAAGTTAAACCTTTCATACTAACACCCCTTTCATGATATCTTTGGTTAGTTTCCCAAAAACGGAGTATACTATTCAAACAGTATATGTTTACGAAAAAATTGAATAATATCCACGTTACTTCTTCTTACATTTATTTCCACTATTTGCTTTAGTCTGTTATAGAAACAAAACCCTTTACGAAATGGTACCAATACAGTACAATGTTCTGAATATATCAAGAATCTTTGCTATCACTTATTATTCATGATTGAAAACTACTCAATTTCTAGAATGTAATGTTAACAATGGAAATCTTACTGCAAGGGAGAGAATGTTTATGCGTAACGTGACATTAGAGCAATTATACAGCCATCGGATTGTACAGAAGTTTGTCAATCGTTCTGGAATGGTACATGCCATATCTGTTGCCTATCATGCGTTTCATTTGGCAAAAGAGCATAACATTTCTGTTGATTTAGCTACCAAAGCCGGATTTTTACATGATATAGGACATTACACATGGTATAGCAATGGTAAATGGGACTATGATTTATATAAAAAGAATGATATTCATGCAATTAAAGGAGCCGAACGAGCTCATAAGCTTCTTATTCGATTAGGAGAAAACCCAAAGGATGCAAAGGAAATTGCACTTGCCATCCTACTTCATACTGATTCTTATCTACCCGATGCCATTATACAAAGAAGTACGTTACAGCAAATTGTAAAAACGGCAGATGAAATGGATGAAGAATTAGGTGGAAGCCATCATTACCGTAGACTCTCTCAGGAGAAAGCACTCGGTGCAATAAAACGGTTAGATGAAATGATAACGGATCATCTTTCAACCACTCTAATGTCTATAAAAGATCTTCCAGATAAACCTAACAACGATAAAAAACTAGTTCATGAATGAAGACTAACCGGGTCCCCCACTTCGGAGTTTCTCTCTAGCCTTAGAAACTGAGGGCAAAACCCCGTTATCTTGGAAGTACAAAGAAGACGGACACTTTTTCTGAGTTAGGTGGGGAAAACTTTTTTCAACATACATCTTAAAAGATTGGTAAACAAAAAGTACTCATAATGAGTACTTTTTGTTGGTTTATAAAAAATCTTTAACGAATTTTTTCGTCCTTTGTGTGCTCATAATATTATATGTAAGACTACCGTGAGCTGGTTTCGCGAACCATTACCGCATCTTTATCCTCTATCTCAGCTTCAATTTGAGAGTTCTTCGAAGACTCTCCCATAGTCCAGTAGACGATCACACCCAATGCACAGCACGCTGCTACGTAGTAGAAAAAGAGTGACTCATGTCCAATACTCTTAAGCCATAATGCAATGAACTCTGCTGTCCCTCCAAATAAGGCAACGGTAATACCATATGGTAATCCTACGCCAAGAGCACGGATTTCGGTCGGGAAAAGCTCGGCTTTTACAATGGCATTAATAGATGTGTATCCAGTAACAATAATGAGAGATACCATCATAAGTAAGAAAGCAATCATAGGGTTCTTTGTTTGTTGCAAAAGTAGGAAAATCGGTACGGTAAGTAACGTTCCAAGGATACCGAAACTAATCAATATTGGGCGACGTCCGATGCGGTCAGACAGCATGCCAACGAGCGGTTGAATGACAACGAATACAAGTAAGGCACTAAAGTTGATCCAACTTACGATCTCTTTAGGAAGGCCAACTGAGTTCACCATGAACTTCTGTAAATACGTCGTGTAGGTATAAAAAGCAACCGTTCCACCGATTGTAAGTCCCACCACTGTTAACACAGCCTTAGGATATTTCATCAACGTCCGAACAGTCCCAGCTTTCTCCCGGGTTTCAGACCCCATGTTAGAGAACTGCTCTGATTCGTCCATCGTACGCCGGAGCCATAATACAGCTAATGCTCCTAATGCTCCAATGACGAAAGGAATTCGCCAGCCCCAGGACTTCATATCTGCTTCGTTCAGCATTTGCTGAAGGATGATTTGCACACCAAGTGCCACTAGTTGTCCGGATACAAGGGTAACGTACTGGAAACTCGAGTAGAAACCACGACGTCCGCTTTTGGCCATCTCAGACAGATACGTTGCTGAAGTCCCATACTCACCCCCTAATGACAATCCTTGCAACAGGCGGGCAAGAACTAGAATAATAGGAGCAAGTATACCAATGGAGCGATAACCTGGAGTGATGGCAATAATGAAAGAACCACAAGCCATTATCGTGATGGAAAGAGTAAGTGCGGCTCGGCGTCCATGACGATCAGCGTATCGTCCCATCAATAAGCTGCCTAGTGGGCGCATCAAGAATCCGACAGCGAAGATGGCTGCTGTGTCGAGCAATTGGTTGGTTGGATTTCCTTTTGGGAAGAATTCTGCTGAAAAATATAGGGCGAAAGCAGAATAGACGTACCAGTCGTACCATTCAATTAGATTTCCAATCGAACCTTTTAAGATATTACTTGTGATGCGTCGCGTCTCTGTGCGATCAATAGATTGTGCCATGATACATCCACCTCTTCCCTTTTCTAATAGTATCAGTAGGTTTAAGTTTCATTTATTCCTTGCAAAAGAACATTTGAAAGCGTCTTCAAATTTTAACGCTTAAACAATAAGAAGAATTATGATTTCGTGCAAAAAACTTAGACAGCTCATTTACTGGCAATTTTCATTCGAAACAAAGTGAAACTTTCTTTCCCAAGTAGAGAGTTTTTTTGTATCCTGTTAAACCCGTATAAACGGGCAGTAAGACCCCCACTTCAAAGACTATAGAGAAATTAGTCTTTAGTGGAGGACTCCGTTATATACCCGATTGGTCGATAAACTAGGAAGAAGGATTATGATTCTAGTACAAAAAGGACAAATTCACAGGTGATGTTCGTTAAAGTAAGCTTTCCTTGAAGTAGGGTTTTCTTCCACCAGTAAAACGCTTAATTTTGAACTTTCACTTCCTCAAAAGGCCATGATGGAAGCATTTTGTTAAGAGGTTTATCTTGTCGATACCCTAGAGCATATTCACCCTGCATGATTGTATGGATCTCTCTTGTTCCTTCATAAATAACTGGAGCCTTCGCATTTCTCAAAAATCTTTCGACTGGATATTCATTGGAATATCCATATGCGCCATGGATTTGAACAGCATCATTTGCTGCTTCAAATGCAGCGTCACAAGCTATCCATTTCGCTAGTGAAGTTTCTCGCGTGTTGCGTTTCCCTTCGTTTTTTAACCATCCGGCACGATAAACTAGTAAGCGAGATATTTCTAGATTGGCAGACATTTTTGCAATCATTTGCTGAACCAATTGATGTTTTCCAATCTCTTTTCCAAATGTCTTACGTTCATGACAGTATTTGACGCTTTCTTCTAAGGAAGCATTGATGAGCCCACAAGCACCTGCTGCTACTGTAAATCTTCCATTATCTAACGCAGCCATCGCAATTTTAAAGCCTTCCCCTTCTTGTCCTAATAAATTTTCTGCTGGAACGCGTACTTCCTCTAGGAATACTTCACCTGTGTTGCCTGCACGAATACCTAATTTCCCTTTAATAGCCTTTGTTTTTACGCCTGGGAACGTACGTTCAACGATGAAACAGCTGATGCCATGGTGCGCCATATCACTATTCGTTTTGGCAAATATTAAAAAATTGTCGGCTACATCGCAAAGGGAAATCCACGTCTTAGAACCGTTTAAGATATAGCTATCGCCATCCCGCTTTGCTGTCGTTTGCATCGCAGCAACGTCAGATCCTGCATTAGGCTCTGTTAACCCAAATGCTCCAACCTTCTGACCACGAGCTTGCGGAACGAGATATTTTTCTTTTTGAAACTCATTTCCCCATTGCAACAATGTCATACTGTTCAATCCAGTATGAACGGATACAGCTGTCCGGAATGTTGTATCTCCGCGTTCTAATTCATCACAAACAATTGCGAGAGTATTATAATCCATTCCAACACCGCCATATTGCTCTGGAATACATACCCCCATCAACTCTAAATCAGCTAATCGTTTTAAAACGCCTGTTTCAAAGTGCCCCTTCTCATCCCATTCTTTAATAAAAGGATTAATCTCACGGTCAACGAATTTACGTACTACTTTCTTAACGGATTCTTGTTCTTCAGTTAGCGCAAAATTCAACATATCAAATTCCTCCTATATAATGTGTTTTGATTTCATTTCTTTAATTTGTTCCTCCGAATATCCTAACTCCATCAAGATATTCTTCGTATGTTCACTATAAAGCGGAGGATGTCTCCTCATCTTTACAGGAGTTCTTGATAGCTTGAGTGGACTGCCGACCAGCTTAATCGATTCTGCAGTTGGATGGTTCATTTCGACAACCATCTCCCTTGCCTCAACTTGCGGGTCTGAAAATAGTTCTTGTAAATTATTAATCGGCCCATTCGGAATCTTAGCTTCTATTAATAATTGTTTCCAATCCTTCGCCGACCTTTGTTTCATCCTGGAACAAATGATTTCGATCAGTTCTTCCCGATGCTTTACTCGATTCGGATTCGTAGCAAATTTTTCATCCTTTGCTAGCTCAGGCATTCCGAGTATAGAAGCAAATTTCTGGAACTGATTATCATTTCCTACTGCAACAACCATATCTTGATCGAAAGTTGGAAAAACTTGATACGGAACAATATTCGGATGCTGATTTCCTAACTGCCCTGGAATATTCCCAGATATTAAATAATTACTCGCTACATTGACCAGTGCTGAAATTTGAGAGTCAAAGAGAGCGATATCAATCTCTTGTCCTACACCAGACTGACTTCTTTCTTGCAATGCTGCTAAAATACCAATGGTCGTGTATAAACCGGTTAATACATCAGCGATAGCTACCCCAACTTTCATCGGACCTGATGCTTTTTCACCGGTAATGCTCATCAATCCAGCCATAGCCTGAATTATGTAGTCATAACCAGGTTCGTCTTTATATGGGCCATTTTTCCCAAACCCTGTAATGGATGCCAAAATGATGCTAGGATTTACTTCTTTCATCACGTCATAACCTAAGCCTAACCTGTCCAGTGTTCCCGTTTTAAAATTTTGTACAACTACATCGGATTGAGATACAAGCCTTTTGAAAATTTCCTTTCCCTCATCCGATTTTAAATTTAATGTTATAGCTTGTTTATTACGATTAGCACATAGATAGTAGGCACTTTCTCCTCCAATATTAGGTGGACCCCAAGAACGTGTATCATCTTTGGATAAAGAGCTTTCTACCTTAATTACATCAGCACCTAAATCGCCTAGAATCATCGTGCAAAATGGTCCTGCCAAAACTCTTGTTAAATCAAGTATCCTAATATTATTTAAAGCGCCTGACACCCCCATCTCCTCCTTTAAAAATGAAAAAGCCAGTCAAACTACAAAGAAACATTTGTAGTTCGACTGGCTTTTTGTTTAAGCTAATGTCTTCTGGTTAAGAAGATCATATTAAACTTAGGCAGTCATATAAGTAATGAAACATAATATGTTCAGATTGATATAGATTTATGGTCCATATCAGTGAACCTTTAACACATTATTACATAAGTTAACTTGTTTGGCAATATATGTTTTTTATTTTTTTAAAAATTATTAAATGATTTTGTAAGCTGAGAATAGCAACATTATGAATGTATACTCCTAGGTTCTCTACCATATGTAACAATAGATAGCATTAATTGTAAATATCAGCAAATAATTGTATAATAATTTAAATATTACTATTATTCAAACTAGCATACGAAGAAACGTGAAAAATTTATTAATCCCCATTTTATATACTATACAAAAGGAGATATTTTCTATGGCCTATACTCATACATATTTTATCGCCGGTCACTCTCGACTCCCTCAAGGAATGGCAGCAAAGAGTATTTTTGATAGCCTTACGATCACTGTTGAAGTAGATACGAAATACGGGGTTATTTTAGAGGCATCTTGTACTTTAGCAACCGAGCATGGAAGGACTTACTTTGGTACACTTTTAAGAGGAATAAGTCTAAAAGATGGTATTGATGAACCAATTCGAATCCTACAAACTCACTATAAAGGACGCGCTGGAAATGCTATAGTCGCTGCAATAAAAGACTTATATACACAGTTTCAGCAATGTAATATTTAATAGATTACATTTGCAACAGAAATAGTATAATGAAAAATTCAGAATAATTTAAAAATATATATTGACAATTGAATATCGTATTCATAGAATAAGAGTAACAAATTGCTTCTAGAAAGGTAACCCCTTTCAGAAACAGCAATATTATCGTTAGAATCGATTTAAACATAACTGTAAAGTCTATGGGACTTCCGTTCAGAAGCCATTAGTAGACTATAGCCAGTTATATCATTTCCATTGGAATGATATAACTGGCTATTTTTATTGTTTAATATCGAAAAGCAAAAAAGCGTCTGCTTGCGGGTCGAATTCGCCTTTCTTGTTCAGTAAGTGAACGAAACGCGGCTGACTTGCTAAACAATCTAAAGGAGGAAGAAAAATGAGTATGATTCAAGAAAAATTAAAGTCGTTTGTTGGAAAGCATAAAACGTTTGAGATAAAAGAGCATCCGCATCATCATCGCCTTTATCACATTGAAGTTGAAAACAAAGCCTTGTATGCATTTTTATCCGAAAATCAGGAGGTCAATGCCCAACAACTTGAATATGTTCCGTATATGAGATTGATATTGGCTGAACGTTTGCATACGATTCTTGGAGAAACATTTACAAAGTCTATTCGAGAGATTTTACATGATCGCAACTCTGGCGGCTTCACAATTGGATTACAAAATCAAACGACAGATGCCGAAGATTATATAAAATTTTCAACAGCTATCACTCATCTAGTTGGAGGAGTGAATCACGATGCAATGTCCGGTACCTATTATGCTAGATTCACAGTTAAGGATACAGACAATAGTGATTCCTATTTACGGCAGGCGTATCGATTATTTACCTTGCATACGGATGGTACATTCGTTGATGAACCAACAGATTGGCTTCTAATGATGAAATTTGCTGAAGAAAATTCCGTCGGAGGAGAGTCACGTTTACTTCACCTAGATGATTGGAACGACTTAGAGAAGTTTTCGAATCACCCGTTGGCTACATGTCGCATTGAATACAAAGCATCAGCTAGTAAAAACACTACTCAATTGGTTTACAATCAAACCTTTTATGAACGAAACGGAAAGCCTTGCATTTGTTTTATCGACCAATTCGCTTATCCAGTTACATTGGAAGAAGCAAAGTATTTAAAAGAGCTTTCTGATTCAATGGAAAACAGCTCAGCAACGCTAGCATTGCCGCTTCCTATCGGTGACTTAGTAATGATTAATAATACGTTCTGGCTTCACGGAAGAGCACCATTTGAAAAGAACAAGAACTTACATCGTGAATTATTAAGACAACGAGGTTATTTTGCAAAAGTATAAATAAGAAGTTTTATTCATAGGAGGAAGATAGAATGGTAGATATTATTGTTATTGGCGGAGGAATCGTGGGCTTGTCGACCGCTTACTCGTTAAGCAGACGCTTTCCCCATGCTCGGCTTGTAGTAATAGAAAAAGAAAATCAGTGGGCCAAACATCAAACAGGAAATAACAGTGGTGTCATCCATTCAGGTATTTACTATAAACCCGGAAGCTTAAAAGCGAAGTTCGCAAATGATGGAAGCAGGCAAATGATTAAGTTTTGCCAAGAAAACGGTGTGAATTATGAACAATGCGGGAAAGTGATTGTTGCGACAAAAGACAACGAGCTTCCGTTGCTTACGAATCTGTATGAACGCGGGCTTGCAAATGGACTCGATATTTCCATCATTGACCACGAAGAGCTAAAGGAAGTAGAACCTTATGTTAAGGGAATGAAAGCGATTAAAGTACCACAGGCTGGGATTGTGAATTATAAACAAGTTTGCGAGACTCTTGTTTCCTTATTAAAAAAGCGGGATGCCGAATTGTATTTAAATACCGAAGTCATAAAAGTGTCAGAACATGATCGAGAGGTAGAAGTCATCACCAATCAAAAGACGTTTACTGCTAGCTTTGTGGTAAACTGTGCTGGCCTGCATAGCGACCGGGTGACAAAAATGGCTGGTGTAAAAGCAGATTTGCAAATTGTCCCATTTCGCGGGGAGTATTATGAATTAAAACCAGAAAAACACCATCTTGTAAATCATTTAATTTATCCTGTGCCTAATCCAGATTTTCCATTTCTCGGCGTCCATTTTACGAGAATGATAGACGGCGGTGTAGAGGCAGGTCCAAATGCTGTACTTAGCTTTAAGCGGGAAGGGTATAAAAAAATGGATATTGATTTAAAAGACATCACTGAAATTTTGCAGTATAAAGGGTTCTGGAAACTTGCCTCAAAGTATTGGAAAGAAGGTGCCAAGGAAATGTGGCGTTCCTTTAGTAAAAAAGCCTTCGTTAAAAGCCTTCAAGAGCTGATTCCATCGATTCAAGAAAATGATCTTGTTCCGGCCCCTAGTGGAGTAAGAGCCCAAGCACTGCAATCAAACGGGGCATTAGTAGATGATTTCTTCATTGTTCCCGGTAAACGCAGCATCCACGTATGTAACGCACCTTCTCCTGCAGCAACTGCATGTCTGCCGATTGGAAAAGAAATTGCTGACAGAGTTCCGGAAATTGAGCTCAAGCCGCGATTAGTTGCTTTTTAGAAGAGAACCATTACTGAAAAAGGGACATGATTTTATAAAAAATCATGTCCCTTTTCCTATGAAGAGTAAATCCTACCATTCAGAATAAACCTACTATAAACGGTTGTCGTGCCAGAAATTAAGACTGAAATGATCCTGTTCATTATACGCTTCAAATTCATAGCCCTTGTCTTTTAGAGCTTTAATAACTTCAGGAAGAGCTGCAAGAGATTGTGGATGAATATCGTGCATAAGAACTACTTCACGATTTCCTTTCGCTTCTGCTACAACATTCTGTACGATAGCTGGAACGGATTTATCAGTAGGGACATTATTATACTTCCAATCTAGTGAATCGACCGTCCAATCCCAAACCTTTAAATGTGCATTCGCTGTTTGATCGCGCAGTTGTTGATTTAATCCAGGCATCGATCCATATGGTGGACGAACAAGATGAGGTTCAGTCCCTGTGATGTTCTTAATAATTTGTTGATCCTCTGTCATTTCACTAACAAAAGAGCCTTGCACATACAACTTTTTATAATCATGAGACATGCTATGCATGCCGACATAGTTACCCTCTTTTACTTCTCGTTGCACAAGATCTTTATATTGTTCAGCATGGGAACCAATAAGAAAAAAAGTTGCTTTAATATTATTTTGCTTTAAAACATCTAATACTTTAGCGGTATACGGACCAGGACCATCATCAAATGTTAAATAAACTACTTTTCTAGTTTGACCGTTATATTTCATCGGTTCTTCTTTTAAAGAATTTGATGTAGGAATCGTTGCTACTTCCTGTACTGTTTGCGTTTTTGATTCACTTGCTGCTGATGCAGTTTTTTGATTATTCGAACATCCTGCAGCAATTGCAAAAACGCTGGTGCTTATAACCGCAAGCATTGCGATCTTTTTCAAGCTAATCATTTTCAATCCCCCTGCTTTTATCACTATGACATGTTACTTATTTATCATACTCTATTCCTATTTTTTTTTGTAGCTAATTAAACAAATTTCATACTATTTATTTACAAATTTTTAGACTATTCATCTATAACGTTCTCAATCTTATATTTATTTTAGCCTTGTTCATTATGTATAGTCCTTGCGATTCGGATTCCATAGAGGTATTGTTCTTAATAGAGCGATTAACATGAATAAGCAAAGACAATCGCTTTATGAAATTTGGCAGGAGATGTATATCATGATTTACCATGTTACATATATTTCAAATGGTTTAAAAATTAAAGGATACTTAGGAATTCCTAATACATTCAATCTTCCTCAATCCCACCTTCAAGATGAACTAAATAAAATATATAATGTGCAAAATCTACCCATTACACAGCTAACCTGTTCTTTACAAAGAGAAACCGAACTGATATCACTTTATAAATTACCGGCAATTATTTATTGTCGAGGCGGCATTTGGAAAGTAGGGAAGGTTCGTACAAGTTGGATCGAAGAATTTACGAACTATGGATATGTTGTGTTTGCACCTGCTTATCAAGGGAACGAAGGCGGAGAAGGCCGAGATGAATTTGGTGGAGCTGATCGACATGATGTTGTAGCGGCCTACCAATTTTTACAACAGCTTTCATTTGTGAATGGTCACATATCTATACTCGGATTTTCACGTGGATCCATTAATGCAACACAGGCGGCTACAGAACTGAACCATGTGCAATCCCTCATACTTTGGGGCGGAGTTGCTGACGTCTCAAAAACATATGAGGAGCGTATAGAACTAAGAAGAATGCTAAAACGAGTATTACATGGAACACCGATAAGAAACCCTTCTGCATACCAGAATCGCTCTCCAATCTATATGGCGCATGAAATTAATTGTCCTGTACTCATTATACATGGTACAAAGGATATCCAAGTGGATTACAGTCACGGACTTAATATGTACAAGACATTACAAGCCCAAGATGTTTTGGTTTCTATGCTAACACTTGACGGCTATGGTCATCACTTACCACAGGACTTTCGGAATGTTACACTGAAGCATATGTTCCAGTGGATCGAACAAACTTACAATCGGAATTGATTGTACTCTCTTCTGATTGTATTCCTTCCTTAGCTTCGATGTAACCGTAATAGCTGTAAAGTCATTTGTTCCTTGTTTTCAATTTGACTAAATTGATGAGCTACTTTTCCCTCATTCAAAAACAAGACCGTATCCGCAATTTCCGCTGCTACGTCCATCATATGTGTTGAGAAAATGGTAATGCCCCCTTCTTCTTTTCTCTCGTTCACCAAGTTCATAAACATTCGAATCCAATAGGGATCGAGACCATTAGTAGGTTCATCGAGTAATAATAGAGCTGGATCTCCGATACAAGCTTGTCCCATTAATAGACGCTGCCTCATTCCTTTTGATAGCTGTTTTATTTTCATATTCTTCTGTTTCACTAAACCGAGCTTTGTAATCCACTCATTGATTCGTTCTCGGTTAACTTGCCGAAAGCAGGCATAAAAATTCAGAAATTCCTCAACACTTAGCGTATCGAAAGCAGTAAAATCATCTGGCATATATCCTATGTGAGAAACATATTGCTTTCGCCCTGCAGCTAGTTCCCATTTGTGTAAGAGAATAGAACCTGTCGATGGTGTTACTAAACCAGCAAGCATTTGTAGTAATGTACTTTTTCCCGCCCCATTTCCACCACAAAGAGCAATAACGGTACCCTTCTCTACTTTCAAAGAAAATGGCTGCAAGGCAACCTTTTGCTTATACACCTTAGAAACCTCATTTATTTCAAGTACCGTCATTAACATTTTCTCCTTTCCAGCTTCCATGAAGAAGAGGCAATGCATATAAAAGCAAAAACAATTGTATATAGAAGTAATAACCACCATCCAATTGGAGATGCAAGAGAAAGTACAATTACATCATACGTTTGTCCAAAGACTGCACCGCCCTGAATGGAGATGACGAACACAACACGCAACAATTCTGCTGGATTAAACAGTAAAACAATTTTTAGTATAGAAGAGATCCATGTATACGGAACAATCGAAAGAATCGAAATAAGGAAAGAAGGCCACATAATGATCAAGAAAAACCATAGTATTACAGACGTAGTAAGTGCTTGCCATCTCGTTCGAACGAACGCTCCTACACAAACTCCAAGTAACAGAAAAAAAAGAATGAGCCAAAGGCTAAAAATATATACTACAACTACCCATTTCAATGAAAGTACAATACCAAACAATAAAGCTATTAAAATACTTATACCATAGCTCATTGTAAATACGATACATTGTGCCGTGAACTGTCCTCCGAATTTTCCAATTACGTACGAAACAGCTGAAATAGGGTAAGTGCTTAATAATCTCCATTGCCCATTTTCCATTTCATTTGCAATTGTAAAGGATCCAATAATTAACATGAACAGCGGAATAATATACAAGATAAGATTCGCAATCGTTCCTGTTACATTCGTATAAGATGTTAACGATGAAGCATTCTTTACGATTTGAAAAAAACAAGAGGTTACAACGACCCAAAACACGAAAAATGCATAGTAGGAACGTTGTCTTATGGCACTGCGCCACTCAGTGCGCCAAATATTCCACATGATCTATTACCTCCAAGCGAATAAGAACCAAAGCTTTTAGTGAGAGTGATTCATCGCATTGTTATCCTTCATCATCTTCATCATCTCTTTATTCATTTCCCATGAATGATTATTTAAATCTTGGTAGGTTAATAGCTGTCCTTTATTTGTTTTTAGATAAGATTCTGCGTCATTTTTATTTTGAAATGAAATTACATTGTAAGCCATTGGAGTTTTAATAGATGCATCATATACATACGTTGCTTTATCAGATGAAACCCATTCTTTGGAATTATAATCCCTTACAAATTTCGCTTGAATTTTTTCACCGTTATTCTTATTCAACCATTTATACATACAACCAATGTCATCAAATTTCATTGTTTTCCCATTTTCTAATATTACCTCTGTTGCAAATTGATCGTTCATAACAGCCATATTACAATTCGCACATTTATCGTTCTTCTCATCAACAGCAGTTGGCTTAACTTCTTGCTTTCCACATGCTGTTGTAATTGTAAGTATGACCAATAATAATACAACTGAAATAAATCCTTTTTTCATTTTTATTTCCTCCCTTTCATATATAAACTTAGACTTATTGCTAGCATTAAAGCGCTTACTATCATTAAGGAAATGGTTGATGTAGATTCCTTTTCATATCCTACTGAAGAATTCATAGCAGGCTGCCAATCTATTAATAATGCTGAATCTGGACTTTTAAAAAGCTTTTGTAATAGAAACATCCCTGGTGACTGAAAAAATACCTGATATTCTGGAACATCACTTGTTAATGTAAGAAAAAAAGGATCTATTTTATATGGAATAGAACTAACTCCTTTTCCTGTCGTATCTAATTTCAGTGATGAATCCCAATAATTAGTAGTGAATTGATTATTTGTACTATTTATCGCTTGTCCTTCCGTCACATTACCAATAAAGTCATTTCCATAAACAGTTTGATTTTGTGAATCTTTCATCTGTATTCCAATAAAATTCCCTTGTATCGTATTCGAATACAATTTGTTACGCTCAGATTGTTCCACATACATACCGACTCTATTGTAAGAAATAATGTTTTGATATATATTCGTATCTTTCGCATGATATAAAAGCAAGCCTTGCGCATTAACGTTATTTGCATTGTATGAAAAGTTATTTTGTGCAACTGTAGTATTGTTCGCTTCCATAATCATTGCACCTGTAACGTTATGTAAGGATGTATTCTTATATAATCCCACATCATTTGAAAACATAAGGTGAACACCATATCTAGATTTTTCGATTACATTTTGTTTGATTACATTTTGATTACTATTTTCTAAATAGATTCCATCTCTAACATGAGAAAGAGTTGTGCCTGCAATCGTATTATTTGGGGATTCCCAAAGATCAATTCCATTATTTTTCCCTTTCCCATTCACGTTACTATTTAAAATTGTAATATCTGATGCTTGATCTAGTTTAATCCCTATTTGTTCTGTGTTCACATAGATAGAATCGAAAGTATGATGATTTCCGGTTGCATATATTGCAGCAGAATTACCATCTCCACATTTTTCTATCGTAATGTTTTTTAACACTACATCTTTGCCTTGAACCGATACGGTTGGAGAATCAGTGCATGAATTAATTTTTCCACCCAAAACACCGTCTAACGTAATTGGTTTTGTAATTACGATAGCTTCGTTGTACACCCCTTTCTTTAATTGAATTGTACTGTACGCTGGAGCCGCGTCGATTTGTGATTGTAATGATGGAGATTCTGCCATAGTTTGTAAAGGGGAAAATAACAACAAAATTATTGTGCATATAGTGTTAATCGCCTTCATCTTTCTATTCCTCTCAAACACAAAGTAAAGCATCTGCAAAATAATGTATCGAAATGATTTGCTCCCTTACTATGTAACATAACAAAAAAATGTGATAGAAATACGAAGGAACCATGTGGATTTTTTGAAATGAAATACAAAAAAAGCGGGGAAAGATTTTAATCCGGCATATAACAAAAAAGCTGGTTGCAAACTAAGTTTGCAACCAGCTCTTTAAAAGTTACAATTATTTTGTAACGTTAGCAGCTTGTGGTCCACGAGCGCCTTGAACGATTTCAAAAGAAACTGTTTGGCCTTCTTCTAAAGTTTTGAAACCGTCACCTTGGATTGCAGAGAAGTGAACGAATACATCGTCTTGACCTTCTACTTCAATGAAACCGAAACCTTTTTCTGCATTAAACCATTTAACTTTACCTTGTAACATAATTATTTTCCTCCTGCGTGGAATCATCCACATTGTATTACCATTCTTGCTCTTCATACTCTGTCAAGACGATGTTATTACAAACACTCTTTCAGTAATATACCGAACAAAAATAATTAACCTTATTATAACAGATGACTCATAAAAAAGAAATAAAGTTATTAAAAAAAATATAAAAACCAAACTATCACCTCATTGCTTCCTATATCATATGGATGGTGAGAATCAAAGCCGTTTCATTTGGACAGTAGTCAAAGATCCACCTTGACTTGTCAGAATAATATGTTTATTATTTATATAATTTCACACGTAAATTAAAGTACAAAAGGCACCTTCCGATATACAAAATGGATAGGTGCCTTATTTTATTTCCATGTATCAATATGAACTACCGTGATTATAATTGAAAGGAGATATTTCTATGAACAAAGCTCCACTTCATACCATTGTTGCAAATTTACAAAATAAGCTAGTAGAAATTCGAAGACATTTACATGAATATCCTGAGTTATCTAGAGAAGAATTTCAAACGTCAGCATACATTAAACAAATGCTAGAATCAGTGGAAATACCTATATTACCGTCATTACTCCAAACGGGTGTTATTGCTGAAATCAAGGGAGAGGAATCAGACGGACCTATCATTGCTCTTCGTGCAGATATCGATGCATTACCGATTTTAGAGGAAACAACCCTCCCTTTTGCTTCAAAAATTCCTGGAAAGATGCATGCCTGTGGTCATGATTTCCATACCGCTTCGATACTTGGTGCAGCCTATTTATTAAAGCAGAAGGAAAAACAACTTCAAGGTACCGTACGATTTATCTTCCAGGCTGCGGAGGAAGATAGCAGCGGTGCTAAAGAAGTTATAGAAGCAGGATTATTAAAAGATGTATCCGCAATTTTTGGCATGCATAACAAACCAGATCTTCCTGTAGGGACCATCGGTATTTCAGAGGAACCGCTAATGGCAAGTGTAGACCGATTTGAAATACAAATTGATGGAAAAGGTACACATGCAGCTATCCCACATGCTGGTATCGATCCAATTGTGGCAGCATCACATATTATTTTAGCCTTGCAATCCATTGTCAGTCGAAATGTAAGCCCTCTTCACAGTGCAGTAATAAGTGTAACAAATCTCCATGCAGGCAATACATGGAATGTAATACCGAAAACTGTCAAATTAGAAGGTACCGTTCGAACATTTCAAGACAACGTACGCAACACCATTTTTGAAAAAATTCAACAAATAATACAAGGGGTCGCATCAGCCTTAGGAGTAACAGCAGTTTTGCGTAGATATCCTGGACCTCCTCCTATTCAAAATAATCCATTGCTTGCAGGACTATGCACACAAGCAGCAAGCTTGAATGGAATTTCCGTTATCGAACCCGTCCCTTCCATGGCAGGCGAAGATTTTGCCTTTTATCAAAGAGAAGTTCCTGGCTTTTTCGTTTTTATGGGAACATCAGGAACAGAAGAATGGCACCATCCTGCCTTCACATTAGATGAACGCGCTCTTTCCATTAGCTCTCACTATTTTGCAACACTAGCAGAAAAGGCACTCATCCAATTGAAATAATAAAATGCAAAATTCGTATTTTCCTATATTAAAGGATGAAGCTGGCTAGGATCATGACCAGCTTCATCCCAAAATAGGATCCTGTCTAGTTCACATAATTTTGATCGACGGTTATGTTTGTTATAAAGAGTCAACATAATTTTTAGCTTCAAGTAATGATAGTTCCAGAACCTCTCGTGCTTTCTTAATAGCTTCAATTTTTTCTCCGTCTTTAACTAACTGACGAAGTTCTTCGTTAATTGCATGTTCCGGAACACCCACTTGTTTAGCAATTTGCTCCAATTTATATTCTGTTCGCTTTAATCTTTTATTGACCCGATTTATATAGTCTGAAATATATAGTATTCCAAAAACAAGTAATGCCATTATCATCCAAGAATTCATATTAATCCCCCTTTTTCAAAATAATTCACTATCTATTTTATAAGAATAAACCATAAATCCCCTTTATGAATAACACATTTATGTGAAGGTAACAGACGTATGGATGGATGAAAGAGCCCGATTTTATCATCCCTTCTGCCCTTGAATATGGTAAAATTTACACAATATTCACTTTTTTATGAGGGGGATTTTCTTGGACACACTGTTTTTTACACTACTTGGGATAGGAATCGTATCTGCATTTATAGGAACGTTAGCAGGTGGTGGTGGATTAATCACCTTACCAGCTATGATGCTCGTAGGCGTACCTATTCAGATTGGGATAGCAACCAATAAATTTTCATCGGGGGTCGCAGCACTGACAAGTATATTTTACTTACTAAAAAATAAGCAGCTACGAATGAAAACAATCATTGTGAATGTCTGTATTGCTTTTACTGGAGGAATTTGCGGGGCACTCATTACCTCTCATATTACAGAACAAACGATGAATATTGTTGCCTTAATCTTATTGATATTTGCTTTCATTGTGACATTGAAAAATAAGCAATGGGTATCTTCTGCCCTGGGACAAGCTAAAACTTCTACTATTGTGAGTAATGCCGTGCCCTTCTTTATAGCTGCTTATGACGGCGGATTTGGTCCTGGATCTTCAACATTTGGAATCCTACACTACATGAATCAAAAAAATACGTATATGAAAGCAGTTCAACTTACAAGAGTTTTAATTTTTGGGAGTTGTTGCGGAGCATTTATCGTATTTTACCAAACAGGATTTGTCCAATGGAATTATGCAATTGCAATGGCAGTCGGATCTGCAATCGGATCGCAAATCGGATTACTTGCATTACCCAGGGTTCCATTAAGAGTTGCTAAATCCTTATTGATTACCATTATTTTTCTACTAATAGGACAAGTAGTATGGGATTGCATAAAGGGTTTCTAATTAGTAGTGCTTATTAAAGCTTCACAAACATGAAATTAACAATGGGACTTCTAAGTTGAACCCCATTACTTAAAAACAAGAATAAAATTTACATAGGATACTCTATGATTTGAACAACAATAATTAATAATGTGGGGCTCAGCCACATCTCCATCAAGCTAAGATACCAAATAGGCCACGCTTTAAGCACAAAAGTAGATACCTGCATTTCTTTATCAACGAAAATAGATGGTTTATCGACGAAAATTACTACTTATCGACGAAAACAGAATGTTTATCGACGACTTTTACCCTTTTATCGACGAAAATGGAATGGTTATCGATTTTTCGTGTTTTATCGACAAAAACCATTACTAGACGAATGGCAGTTCTGAGCAAAAAAGGAGCCCTGGAATACGTTAACAACGCTTTTTCCGAAACTTCCCCTCCCCACTTTCATTATATATCGGAATAAACATACATATCCAACAAGTCCGAGTCAAAGATAATTTATTTAATGATATATGCTTAGAAAAGCCCGTTTCTATAAAAATATATTAATGTCTATTATACATGTCCACTTCTTTAACCATGAAACAGAATACTCTAATCCTGTAAAAGCTTTTACAAAATTATAAGGAGGGAGGAATTTTTTGGTATGAATGAAAATAATCAAGTAAATCAACCCATGGACCCCCCAGGACCTTGTACAGTAAATACAACACCTCTTAGTTCATTTACGAATATAAATACTCCCACAGTTACTGGATTCGCTGTTACGGCATTTATTAAGGTTCCTGTTGTTACGGTAGAGACAACAATCCAAATTCCTTTAGAGGCGACGATTACCCTTACGCCTGCAGCAACTGAAATTAAAAGAGTGAAAAAAAATGTATTTCTGGATCAAGTGAAACTTATTCCAGTTGCATTTACTCGTATTGATGAAACTGACTTTTTTAACGTGAGAAGAGCTAAATTATTTGTAGCAGGGCATATTCGAAAAAATATTGAATATACTACGTCAGGGAGTAGCGCTGGATGTACTACAGCACTTCAAGATAGAGTGGTCGATATTAATTTTTCTGGTTTTACAGACATATTACATTTTAACAATTTTCCAATCATCGGTATTTCTGAAACTGCCGAGGCTAATTTCCTTAGTGAAACAAACAACTTAAATGCTCGTTTGGATAAATTTTTCTTCCAAAATCTTGTCAAATTCAATGAACAGCCATTCGGTGAGTTAGTAGCTGCAAACTTCTTTGAACTTGATTTTTCACCAACGGTGGCAACTCCTGAGGCACCTTTTAGCACGTTGACAGAAAAAATCGTCCTGGAACTTACTATAAAAGTATTACAAAATCAGCAGCTTGCCATTGAAGCTGTTCCAGTAGTACCTAGGCTTGAGGGACTCACTCCTCCAGCATCTTAATGGAGTTTCCTCAACATATTTAAGACAAAAAGGATCCGTTTCTTTTAAACAGGTCCTTTTTGTACTTGCGTTTAAATGCCATATATGTGTGAATGTCTTATAATAGATACTCATTCTTTAAGACAAACGCAAAATACATAGCCTGCTGCTCATTATACTTTCTATACCCGTTTATGTACTGACTCCTTTTTATCTGGTGAAGGGGTTTTTATACGAACCGACTACTCCATTGTCTTTATCGCTAAAAGAATACCTGTTGCCCAATCTACTTCTGTTATGACTAAATCTCTTCTTTCTCTTAATTTATTAAGAAGCTTAGGTGCTTTAATTCTGTATTCCTCAGGTACACTCCTATCCGGAAGTAAATCATGAATGACGTAAAATCCTCCTACGTTTAAATGGTCTAATGTCTTATCCAACAGTTCAAATTTCCCTGGCCATGTATCTGCAAAAATAAAATCGAATGTCTCTTCCATATTTCGAATAAATATTGCACCGTCCTCACATCGAAAAGAAATTCGTTTATCATTCCCTAAATAGGTTTTTGCAATGTCTAACAATTGCGGATTTATATCCACCGTTATGAGCGTACTATCCCCATCCATTCCATCTACAATCCATGCTGCGGATGCACCAGATCCCGTTCCAAGTTCTAAAAATTTCCCCTTTGCTTTTGATGATGCTAATCCTTTTAGTAGATACCCCGTCTTTGGGTCACAAGATTGATGAAATCCCTGTAATTTCGAATGTTCTACAATTTTATCGTAAAGGCTTAGTGATTTCATCAGCGTCTCTTTTTCCATTTTACATAGCCCCTTCCATGAATATTCCTAAGATTCAAGTTATAAAACAAAATAAAAAGTGGCCTCTTTATTAAGAGGCCACGCGTTCACGGATTCGACCTCTTATCTCCCAAAGCATTTGCTCTGCTGGAATTAGCACCTTCCTAACGATATTAGGGGTTGCTGAGGCTTCAAAGGGCCAATCCCTCCACCTCTCTAGATAAGAATTCATATTCAATACAGATATAATTGGATATACTATACAATTAAGTATAATTTATAATAAATCGTTTTGTCACTTTCGTCAATCTGATACTCTACGATTCGAATAACAATAATTAATAAAGTGAAACTCCCCCCTCGCCATTTCCGTTATGCCCTAAACTTGGAATACAGTTGACGTTACAGGACTTATTCGTTCATAATACGTATATTGATTACAAAGGTAATTTCTATCTATCTTACCTATATTTTTCTATGGAGATGAAGCAAATGGCGTGGCAAGATATGACAATTCGGCTGCTTGTAGCTATACTTACCGGTGCATGTATCGGTACCGAACGACAATGGCGTCACCGAATGGCTGGAATACGTACAAATGCTCTTGTTTCCCTTGGAGCATGTTTATTCGTCATTTTATCGGTTATGTCAACAGGAGATAATAGTCCAACTCGAATTGCCGCACAAGTAGTGAGTGGCGTCGGCTTTCTAGGCGGCGGTGTGATCATACGAGAAGGGTTTAGCGTTCGCGGATTAAATACAGCTGCTACTCTTTGGTGTTCTGCAGCCGTTGGTACATTAGTTGGAGCAGGATTTATGAAACTGAGTATTATAGGTGCAATTGGCGTAGTATTAGCAAATGTTCTCCTTCGTCCTATTGCGTTATTCATGAATAGAAAATCAAAGGATCAGTCGCAAGAAAATCTCTTCTATGAAGTGAATATCACTTGTCTACATGAACATGAAACCGTTATACGTACTGCTTTATCTAAAATGATACTTTCAGAAGGAATAGCCTTACAAGAACTGTATAGTGAGGAAATTGAAAGTGGAAGTAAAGTATCCATAATGGCTTTGCTTCATAGCGATCAGTCGAAAGCCCTGCTAATCGAACAAATTGTTAGTAAATTAAAACTTGAACATGATATTATCGCAATTGGATGGAAAACCCTTTCAGAGCAAGAAGGCGATTAAGATGAACATCCGTTATACTTTGTGATCCCTTTCATATCTTAATCCCCTTACTGTCTGCGATAATAACAAAATAGCGAATTCAAAAACAACACCATCTGTTTTTTTCAGATGGTGTTTTCTTAAATAATAGTTTTTAGGTCTTGCGTATTCAAATTTTCCTAATCCTACATTCCTCTTAATACACTTGATATACATAGCCATACATATCATACGGATAATACGGATATGGATAACCATAACCATATCCAGGTGTTAGCAATGCCCCCGTCGCTAATCCCCCAAAGCCTCCGAAAAACGGACGACCAAAACCTCCTATAATTCGCTCATCACTCATTGCTTGTTTCCCTCCTTTTCATTCTTGCATGTTGTATACATAATTACGTTATTCTGGACAATTGTAATAGGAATAGGCAATTTTCTTACTACTACATGAAAAGGACAAGAGAAACAAACCTATTAATATTCGTTTTTCACTACATAGTATCTTTTGCAAAATCCAGACGAATATACTATAAACTCCTCTATACAATCATCTGGTTTTATTTTCCACTTTTACAACTATCCAAATGGAATATTTTACAATTATAGATTTACCAAGAAACGTACATTCTATATTTGACTTTAAATTCACGTAAGGAGGAATTGACGAATGACAGTAATTAATCAATTAAAACAAACGGTTTCTGGATTAAAAAGTGCACAAGCTAGCCTTGAAGGATTTGCACTTGCTACTGATAACCAACAAGCAAAGCAAACCTATAAAAATGCTGCTCAGCAGACCCAAACGGTCATTGATACTTTGGCACCGCGTGTACACGATGTGGAACAAGAAGAGCCGCAATATAAGGCCTAACTTTCTTAAACCATTTTTCGCTTATGGATTATGTATTAATTTTACAAATTAAGAAAAAGGGTGATACATCATCACCCTTTTTCTCCAACCTATCCTGCTATCCTATTACGAAATGGACTGATCGTATGTTAAAAACAAAGCTGCTCCCGTGCTGCGTCATATTTCTACTGTTACCAAGCTTCTTATTAGGATGTGCGATGCAAAAAGAATATAAAACTACAAAAGAAAAAAACATACAAGTATCCAATGTAAGTACAATCGATGACCAATCCCCATCTATGCAGGCGCAAAAACAAATATCTGCCATTAACGGGATTGTAGACGTAAAGGCTGTAAATATAGGAAATAATCTTTATGTAGCTGCTAAACCTACTCAATTTAAACGATTACAATTAAACTCATTGCGAGATGAAATTTCAAAGCAATTAAAGGCATCCTTTCCTACCTACCAATATCACATTAGCTTAGACAGTAAAATTTATAAGTTGGTAGGGCAGCTGCAGAATGATGTGAATAAGAAAGAAGTTAACGCTGTTGTAATTGCAAAAAAAGCAAAAAAAATCGAGTCGGAAATGAATTCTGATACATAACGAATTGGAATGGTGATAGAAAATGGCAAGTAAACAAAAAAATATGACACCTGTGCAGCAAGAATATCAAACGCTCGCAAAGGAGTATGAAACAAAACGACCCATATTCAAAAACTGTGTCAAAGCATTTTTTGTTGGCGGGTTTATCTGTTTAATCGGTCAGTTTATAGCAACATTTTATACAAACTTTTTTGACTTTACGGAGCGATCTGCAGGTAATCCAACAGTTGCAACTCTTATATTTATTTCCATGTTACTAACTGGATTTGGTGTATATGATCGCATTGCACAGTTTGGCGGTGCAGGTACAGCTGTTCCTGTTACTGGATTTGGAAATTCTGTTATTTCCGCTTGTATTGAACATCGTAGTGAAGGATTTGTCTTAGGTGTCGGTGGAAATATGTTTAAATTAGCTGGTTCCGTTATTCTATTTGGAACTTTTTCAGCATTTGTAATTGCTACGATTAAAACCATATTGATTCATTGGGGAGGGTTTTAAATGCAGCTAGGGCATCAAACATGGCATTTTCAGAACAAGCCTACCATCCTCACAACTGGTGTAATTGGTGGTCCATTTGAAGCGAATGGAAAGATAGCTGAAGATTTTGATGCCTTGCATGAAGATCTATGGCTTGGTCAAGATTCATATGAAAAAGCACATCGAGTGCTGTTCGAGGAGGCTTGTAAGCGTGCAACGGAAAAAGCAGACATGCGTACGCAGGATGTTCATTTTTTGCTTGGCGGGGATTTAATTAATCAAATTACTCCTACTAGTTTTACAGGACGTACATTGGGAATCCCTTATTTAGGTCTGTTTGGCGCCTGTTCTACTTCAATGGAAGGTCTTGCTTTAGGAGCTCTCATCGTGAATAGCAATTGCGCAAATTATGTGTTAACAGGGGCTTCAAGCCATAATGCTGCTGTTGAAAAACAATTTCGCTATCCCACTGAGTATGGCGGACAGAAACCACCTACTGCCCAATGGACAGTAACGGGAGCTGGTGTCGCCTTACTTAGCAGTCAAGGAGATGGGCCGTATGTAACAACCGCTACAGTAGGAAGGGTTGTAGATATGGGATTAAGTGATCCATTTAATATGGGTGGAGCAATGGCCCCTGCTGCTGTAGACACTATTATTGCTCATTTTCGTGATCGTCAAATTGATGAAACATATTATGACTTGATTGTAACAGGAGATTTAGGACGTATCGGAAGAGAATTAGCACTTCATTTACTAAAAAAGCAGGGATACTCTATAAAAGATGAACAATTTCAAGATTGTGGTTTATTGATATATAGTGATGATCAGCCCGTAATAGCAGGAGCAAGTGGACCGGGATGTTCTGCTACTGTTGTCTATGGTCATTTATTAAACCGAATGAAAAGTGGAGAGATATCAAAAATGCTCGTCGTTGCAACAGGCGCTTTGCTTTCTCCCTTAACATTTCAGCAAAAGGAAACGATACCGTGCATTGCGCACGCTGTATCCATTGAATACGGAGGTGAACATTAATGGCAATGTTTATTTCAGCATTTGTTGTTGGAGGCTTAATCTGCGTGATTGGTCAGCTCTTATTTGACGTTGCCAAGCTAACACCTGCTCATACTATGGTAATTTTAGTCGTAACTGGGGCTATATTAGATGGCCTTAACTTATATGAACCATTAATTGACTTTGCTGGAGCTGGAGCTACCGTACCTATCACGAGCTTTGGAAATGCCCTTGTTCACGGAGCAATGGCAGAAGGTGAAAAATACGGTCTTGTAGGTGTCGTAACAGGAATGTTTAAAGTAACGAGTGCCGGTATTTCTGCAGCAATCATTTTTGGTTTTATCGGTGCACTACTATTTAAACCAAAAGGATAAGGAGTAATAGGATGACAATTGTAACTGACATTAAAACGTGTTTAGCAAATGTAAAAGGGGCACAATCTAGTTTAAGCTTATTATCACACCATACTGTCGACAACAACGCAAAACAAATGTTTCATGAATCAATGCTCGAATTAGATGATGTAATTTCCGATTTACAAAAAAGAATATCCCACTTAGAAAAAGAGGAACCACAATATAAAGGGATGTAAGAAAGGAATTGATTTTCATGCCAGAATGGATAGTAGTAATCATTCGATGCTTTAGTATTTTAGCTATTCTATTCTTCATTACAAAGCTGCTAGGAAAAAGGCAAATATCACAGCTTTCCTTCTTTGAATATATTGCTGGTATGACAATGGGAGATATTGCTGCAGAAGTATCAACCGGGCTTGAACAAAACTATATACACGGTGTACTTAGTATTGCTGTGTTTTCCATGATTCCATTTTTAGCAGGCCTACTTGCACTTAAAAGTAAAAAAATGCGCGATTTTTTTGAAGGAAAGGCTACCATAGTAATTAAGGATGGAAAAATACTTGAGGACAATTTAAAGAAAGAAAAATATACGAGTGATGAGCTGTTAGAACTACTTCGCAAAAAAGATGTATTTCGTGTAGCAGATGTTGAATTCGCGGTATTAGAAGCCGCAGGTGAGCTTAATGTACTGTTAAAAAAAGAAAATCAGCCTATTACCCCATCTCTTTTAGGATTGCAAATAGCACAAGAGAAGGAAACACACACAGTTATCATGGATGGAAAAATATTGGATGAACCATTAACAGCAAGCGGCCACAATCGAAACTGGTTAATAACTGAACTTAAAAAGATGGGCGTCGCCCTAGACAATGTATTTGTTGGACAAGTTGATACCTATGGACAATTTACAGCTGATCTATATGATGATAAATTACAAGTCCCTTCTTCTCAAGAAAGACCGTTGCTTCTAGCAATGTTGAAAAAATGCCAAGCGGATTTAGAGTTGTTTTCCCTTGCTACAGAATCTCATGCAGCTGCTGATATGTATCGGAACAATTCCTTGCGTATGGAAGCCATCATCAATAAAATATCTTACCTTCTCAAGGAATAGATTTTATTTCCCAATCATTTCGTATAATCGTTCTAAATCTCTTTCAAACTGTCCGAATACAACAAATCGAGATTCTCTCAACATTTCTTTACCTTTAAAGAACACAATTAATGTAGGCGCAGTAAAAACAAGATATTCTCCAGAAACTCTCGGTGTTTCTTCTAAGGAAACAAGGATTGATTTTACTTTTGGAAAACGCTGCAACATGTTTTCCGTTTGTGCTAATACTGCATCACAAACGGAGCATTGTGCAGTTTTAATATAGAGTAAACATAATTGTTCATTAGAAATAATTTCCTTTACTTCATCGATATTTGTTATTTTATTCATTTTCGCATATACTCCTTCTTTTTAACTACAACTATAATCCTTCCTTATTATTGTACGATATACGCTTTCAAACAGGAAATATATTGACTTCTTTACAATGTAAGTCTTTTGTATAGTACTCACGATAATCGAAATTACTATATAAAAATTATTTAAAAAATCAATTGCCCTTTTCCGTTAAATCCTTCTATACTAAAAAAGCGAAGCATTCATTTCTAGATTGAAGGAGAGAATTTGCATGTATGTGCAAGCAGCATTGCATCAGCTACAAATAGCAATTCGTACCATCGTACAAATCCTTGATAAAGTAAAAGATGAAGATTTAGATTTGCGACCAGCCCCAACAAAGCGATCAGTGTATGAATTATTCTCCCATTTATCTTTGTTAACACAAGCAGATTTCTTTATTTTGAATGAAGCAACAAAAGATGAGATAACGATGTATTATGAAGCAAATGAAAAACTAACCATTAAGGAAATGCAGCTCGCATTATTTGATAGTTATAATCGTCTTTCCCATGCTTTTTCAACTTACTCTGAAGAAGAACTGCAAGAAGTAACCACTTCTTATTGGGGTGTGTCCTATACACGTTTTGAATGGCTAATACAAATTGTAGCTCACATGTATCATCATCGTGGTCAGTTACATATCTTGCTTTGCGAGTATAGCACAGACCCACAAATAAAGCTGTTTGAGTAAAACGCGCTTTCAAGTTTCACTCCCACTAATTCAATGTGGGAGTCCTCTTTTAGAACTTTCATTCTAGAAATCTAGTACTTCTCCATAAAATCTATTCTTTTATAAATATTTTACTTACTACTAACCCCTATGTATGTTTCTCCCCTTTTTTTGGAAATATATAGACATCCGTGTCTTAGGAGGACAAACATATGAATAATAACTTTCGTGAAATGCAAGAAAACCCTTTTTGGAGATCCCAACCACAATTTCCATCCTTTCAAAAGCTTTCAACTGATATTCATGTCGATGTTGCAGTTGTTGGCGGTGGAATCTCAGGAATAACAACCGCTTATTTGCTGGCTAAGGAAGGGCTTTCTGTAGCGTTATTGGAGGCAGACACGATTCTTAACGGTACGACTGGTCATACTACCGCAAAGATTACAGCTCAACATAATTTGATCTATAACGAATTAATCCAACATATCGGCGAGGAAAAAGCAAGATTCTATTATGAAGCAAACCATGAAGCCCTTCAATTTATAGAGAAAATGATTCAAAAAAATGAGATACAATGCGATTTCTCAAGAGAAGATTCCTATTTATATTGTACTTCAGCACAGTCTTCTGAACAGTTGTATCAAGAATTCAAGGCTTATGAAAAACTTTCTATTCGAGGAGAATTAGTTGAGAAACTGCCGCTTGCTATACCGATTTCTTCAGCACTCGTTATGCAAAATCAAGCTCAGTTTCATCCAGTTCTCTATTTACTACATATGATTGATCTATTTATAAAAGCCGGCGGATGTGTATATGAACATACCGTAGCTATCGATATACAAGAAGGGTCTCACCCACGAGTTATTACGAAAGACGGTCCTGCCGTTATTTGTAATTATGTTGTTTCTTGCTCGCATTTTCCATTTTATGATAAGGGGCTATTCTTTACGAAAATGTATGCGGAACGATCCTATGTATTAGGTATTAAAACAAAACAACCATTTCCAGGAGGCATGTATTTAAGCATTGATGAACCTGTTCGTTCTTTACGATTTACGCCTCTTAATGGAGAAAGACTAGTAATAGTTGGAGGGGAAAGCCATAAGACAGGACAAGGAATCGATACTGCTGTACACTATGAGGCATTACAAGCCTTCGCAGATGATGTACTAGGTATAGAATCCATTCAGTATAAATGGTCTGCACAAGATTTACAAACGTTGGACAAGATACCTTACATAGGCGCCATGTCTTCCGAAAATCCAAATATATTTGTCGCTACTGGTTATAAAAAATGGGGAATGACAACCGGAACTGCTGCTGCTTTACTCATTCAAGATTTGATTATGGAACGTAGCAATCCGTACCGTGATCTATTTACCCCTTCCCGTTTTCTAGCAGATCCAAGTATTAAACACTTTCTAATGACAAACGGCGATGTAGCAAAACATTTAATAGAGGGTAAGCTAGAGTTTCCCCTCCGCGAGCCGGAGGATCTTATGAACGAGGAAGGATCAGTTGTTCGCTTCAACGGAAAACGTGCGGGGGCCTATAGAGATTGTGAAGGTAAACTGCATATCGTAGATACCACATGCACGCATCTTGGCTGTGAGCTTGAATGGA
Organism: Ectobacillus polymachus; assembly: GCF_048159605.1. NCBI lineage: Bacteria > Bacillati > Bacillota > Bacilli > Caryophanales > Bacillaceae > Ectobacillus > Ectobacillus polymachus. The sequence goes on from NZ_JBLREB010000001.1 coordinate 1,104,745, forward strand.
ACGATGGTGATTCCACATGGGACTGCCCTTGTCATGGATCTCGCTTTTCAACCGATGGTGACGTGGTAGAAGGACCTGCAATAAAACCTTTAGATAAATTAACATAAATAAAGGAAAAGACAGGTAGACCCCATCTTTTGGGTCTACCTTCTCTCTCTTTTTTATGCGCAAACGTTTGCTCTTTTGCGTAAAATAAAAATTTCAAGCAGAGAAAACAGCCATAATATTATCAAAGCTTAACTCATTTGTTCCTCTAACAACATAATCTGCTTTTTCCATTGCATCCGGTGTTCCAACTCCAACTGCAAACATACCTGCAGCTTTTATTGCTTCTACACCTGCAGCTGCATCTTCCACCCCTATACATGTTTCATAAGGTAACTGCAGTGCATCTGCCGCTTTTAAAAAGATTTCTGGATTTGGTTTCCCCTTAACAACAGTAGCTGCATCCACAATCGTATCAAAATAAGATTGAATACCCAATTGTTTAATAACAGGACCTGCATTTTTACTTGCAGAGGCTAATCCGATTTTAATTCCATACGATTGCAAGGCTTGTAATAGATTCATAATGCCCGGTAACACATCTTTTTCAGAAATTGTGTCGATTAACGCTTTGTAATGATTGTTCTTCTTTGTGGCAAGTAGCTCTTTTTCCTCCTGTGTAAAATCATGCTCACGTTTGCCGTGTTTAAGAATGAGTTCTAAGGAATCCATACGGCTTACACCCTTCAATCGTTCGTTAAACTCACGATCCATCGGTATGCCAAGTTCATCTGCAAGCTGTTTCCATGCTAAATAATGTAGTTCAGCACTATCAGTAATAACTCCATCTAAGTCAAAAATAAACGCTTTCACTTGTTTTGTCATCCTATATTCCTCACTTTCCAGTTCGTACGATTTTATGCTATCATTTTTTAAGAAGAAATGAAATGAAATCCTTTTCATATTTAAAATTTTCAAAATTAAGACACAGTTTTGTAGGGAGAGAACGAATGAAAGCCTATCTATTTTTAGCTATTGCTATTATTACCGAAATATTTGGAAGCTCTATGCTGAAGGCTTCCGATGGCTTTACGAAATTATATCCTAGTATTGGTGTATTGATTGGATATGTAGCAGCATTCTATTCCCTATCTTTAGCGTTACAGTCCCTTTCACTAAGTATCTCCTATGCGATTTGGTCTGGAGTTGGAACGGCGTTAACAGCCATTGTCGGTGTTCTTATTTGGAAAGAAACAATCACCATTCAAGGCGGGATTGGTATCGGACTGATTATCATAGGGGTTATTATGCTAAATCTAGGAAAATCATCTGTGTAAGAAAAAGACGCAACATGGTAACGTTGCGTCTTTAGAACTTTCATCACTTTTCAAACACAAAATTAATCTTATTATCTTTCCACTCTAGCTTGGCATCAAATGATTTGTCCTTCTTCTTAAACCCTTTAATTAAGTCTGTTTGTTCACCATTTAATAACTTCTTCACATTCTTCTGTGAAATGGTCTTTCCTAATATTTTTTTCGAAATTGTAAAATCACATTTTGTTGTAGAGTAATTCGAGCATCCGTAAAAAGTAGATTTATCAACAATATCTCCATCACATTTTTTACATTTTCCAACTTTTGTTCCTATTGCCAACTTCTTTTTTGAACCTGGTTTACTTTGAAATTGTGTAAGATCAAATTGTTGAAAATCCCATCCTTCACTTTGTTTTTTAGCATCATCAATTAGCTTTAATGTAAGTTTCTTCGTCTGTTCCATAAACACACTTGGTGATGCAGCTCCAGCTCCAATTTCATCTAATCTTTGTTCCCATTTTGCCGTCATCTCAGGTGAAGCTAAAATACTATTACCAATGGCATCTATTAGAAGTACTCCTTTATCAGTAGCTGATACTTGATTTTTCTTAACCTCTATATATTTTCGATCTTTTAAAACACCGATAATACCAGCTCGCGTTGCTTCTGTTCCTAATCCCTCTGTCTTATTTAATACCTTTGTTAACTCTTCATTATCTAAATATTTACCGGCCGTTTTCATTAGCGTAATAAGTTGCCCTTCTGTATAACGCTTAGGAGGTTGGGTTTTCCCCTCTTTTACCGTTACCTCTTGGACAATACCCTGTTCTCCCTTTTCTAGAGAAGGTAAATCTTGTTCGTCCTCATCTTTATGTTTTTCTTTCTTATTTTCATAAATAACTTTACGCCATCCGGATTGAATTTCCTCTTTCCCTTTCGATATAAAGGTTGCTCTACCATCAACTAATGTGTGTACAGTTGTATAGTCAAAAATTGCTTTATCATAGTGTGCAGCAAGTAATCGTCTAATAACTAAATCATATATTTTTTGTTCTTCTCCAGATAGTCTTGACGGATCCGTTACTTGCTCTGTTGGAATAATAGCGTAATGGTCTGTTACTTTCTTTTCATTTACGTAACGTTTGTTTTCCTTAATTGAAGAATAAGGTAATGGAAATAACGAACTGTATGTCTCAATCTTACTTATTTTTTGTAGTATATCTGGAAACATTGACGCTTCTTCTTTCGTCACAAAGCTTGAATCTGACCTTGGATATGAAATGATCCCCTTTATATACAACTTTTGAGCAATTTCTAGCGTTTTTTGTGGTGAATACTTAAAGCGCTTATTTGCCTCAGCTTGCAGGGAGGAGAGGTTAAATAGAAATGGTGGATGAAATTCCTTTCTTTCCTTTTCAAGCTCATGAACTTCAGCAGCTTTTCCTTTACAGAACTGTGCAATTTTATAAGCCATAGCTGCTTCCTTTATTCTGGAGTCATTATCTTTATGCCATTTCCCCATATAGACTTTTCCATCCATATGAAATGTGGCATGAACCTCCCAGAAAGGTTCAGACTTAAAGTTCTCAATATCCTTTTCACGTTTAACAATGAGTGCAAGAGTTGGTGTTTGAACTCTTCCTGTCGAAAACACATCTGAAATACCCTTTTGTTGTAATAAAAGGGTGTATACACGAGAAGCATTCATACCAACAAGCCAATCTGCACAAGAACGGCTATATGCTTCATAGTAAAGATTCCGAGTCTCTTTTTCATCTAGTAAATTTTTAAATCCATTTATAACCGCATTTTGAGTTAATGAAGAGATCCATAAACGCTTCATTGGTTTATTATTTCTACATAACATCAACGTTAACCGAATAATAGCTTCCCCTTCTCGTTCGGCATCTCCCGCAATAATGATTTCATTCACTTCACTACGATGAACTAATTCCTTAACGATATTAAATTGCTTCCATTTTGATTTTGTTACTCTATGACTAAATTTTTCTGGGATGATCGGTAAGGTATGTAAATTCCACTTTTTCCACTTTTGATCATATTCCTCAGGCGGGACTAATTCACATAAGTGTCCAACTGCCCAACTTAAATATGCACCTTGGGGGAATATCTCATTTGGAGCAATTTCTATATACCCATTTCTTTTTTTATGAGAAAAAGGCGCTGCCAGTTTGGCTCCTTGATCTGGTTTTTCAGCGATTATTAATTTCATGTCTTTCTCCTTTGATTTTTAAACCTATGATAGCTATACCTACTAATCTACTTTTTATAATAATTATTTTTCTATTTCTATCTTATTACTCTAATCGTACCTATCATGCTACATATATAATACGTAAAATTACAAGGGAACGCAAAACGAGTTAGATAATATGTGAGAAACATAGTATAGGAAGATAATAAATAGACTGAGATGAACACCTATAGATTTAACCATAAAAAACTGCATCCCAATTGTTAGGATGTGTCTAACAATTGGGATGCAGTTCATTCGTTTGTTAACACCGGACATTTACGATTACGAAAAAGGTAAATTTCACTAGTTTATGATCCCTTTCTTCATAATTTCTACCTGAATCGTAGGAACAAAATCCACTTTTTGATAGTTGCTACCCCAGTCTTTCTTCTGTTTCTTCCAAATTTAGGGATGGAATGCCATGAGTTGTCTGCCGATACCTAATCCGTCACATTGGGCTTCTTGCAACATCCAGTCATGAATAGGAGGATGAAAACAGTTCGTATATAAAGCAGATCCTTTTCATCTAACTGATGTCCTCCTTTTTCTAGTAATGTACGTCAAACAGAGCAGGATCAAAGGAAGTCCAATAATTAATGAGTAATGAGCAATCGCAATCATTCGATCGTATAAATCGCTGATTGCTTGGTCCTGAGCAATCAGCGCCAGAATAAAGAGAATGAATAGGGCATAGGGGACGGCCTTTTTATGTTCGCCGCGGTGAAAGATGCGCCCTAATCCAACCGTTGCCACATATGTCCAAGAAACGAGGGCAGTAGTAACAATAAAGATCCATAACGATAAAAAGATCAAATCGATCCTTTGAATGATCTGAAAGGAAAAACCTTTCAGCATGTAGAGGAGAGGTTCCAAAACCGCAGGCATGACCGCTGGGCTGAAAATGATTAAACAGGTAAACACCTCAAATGTATAAAAAAGGGTAACCACCATATTTCCTAAGGAAGCTGCCTTTATTTTTCCGCTGCTTTTCCCTTCAACAAATGGATATATCACCAATATATTTTCATACCCAGTTAAGGGAAACAATGCATCATTCGCTGTTTTAAAGATATTCCCCCACCCGACTTCTGTTATAGGAAAAATATAACTGAAGTTTACCTTTGCATAACCCATCAAGGATAACACCACCATCACAATAATCGTGAACGTAGAGAGGACAAACAGTCTAGCAATCACTTGAAGGTTTTCTTTAACCAAATACATACAGGTAAGTAGGGAGAGAAGTAACAATGCCCATCTTGGGGTGTCTTGAAGGACCCACCTTCCCACGACATCGGCAAACTTGGCAAGAACCGTTCCTCCAGAAAGCAGAAAATAGCCAATATAAGCAAAGCCAAGCAGATTTCCAAGCAAATTCCCAGTAATCTTTGGTAAGAAACTGTATATCGTATCGGAAGGATATTGTTTGCAAAGAGCACACAGTACTAAAATAATGACTTGTACGGCCAATCCGGCGATTAACATAGAAATCCATGCTCCCCCCTTGGCACTAGCTTGCAATTTATAAGGAAGTGATAAAATTCCCACCCCCACCTGGGACTGTATAACAAAAAACATGAGCTGTCCTTGCGTAATTTTATTCTTTACCGAGATCATCTTGTTCCCACTCCCTTGAATTTTTTTCTTGATTCATCCTTTTTGGATGCGGATCATGGGGGCATTGATTCAAGCTCCAGATAGGAAAACGAATATTAGTTTGTTAACAGCGGACATTTACGATTACGAAAAAGATAAATTTCACTAGTTTATGATCCCTTTCTTCGTAATTTCTACCTGAATCGTAGGAACAAAATCCACTTTTTGATAGTTGCTACCCCAGTCTTTCTTCTGTGTCTTCCAAATCTGGGGATGGAATGCTATAAGTTGTCTGCCGATACCTAATCCGTCACATTGGGCTTCTTGCATTTTTTTAAGAGTGTCTTTTGCTAAATTGGTCATCTCTTTAGAAAGATACTGGTTTAATTGATTGACTACTTTCTTCTCAGTTAATCGATCTTTCGGCCATTCAACGATACTCACTTTCCATTTTAAATCCAGTTTAACCGTAATTTGATCACCTGATTGAATCAGTACTTTCATTTTTTGCTTTGATTTTTCTACATTAAAGCTCAAAAAATCTTGACTAGTTTGATGACCCTTCGGGCTACTTATTTCTCTGGTGAAATCTGCCGTTTTCCCCGTCTTGCCTTTCAAAATTAAATACATGGTAGATTCATCAGGACTTAGTGTGCCTGTGAATTGTTGGTTATGAAACATGGCAATATGGGAAACATCCACTCGTTTCCCCTTTTTTTCAAGATATGGAAGAGTAAAATCTTCGCCAGGGTCCATCATAATAGGGTAAATCTTTTCAATGGTAACCTCAGGAACGGTTGTAGTTACTTCTTTGCTCTTGATTAATTCATCAATTTCTTCTGCAATCAAGACATTCCCAACTTTTTTAAGGGAAAGCATATCTGCCGCCCTCCCTTTCACCACGCCAATCCTGGCATTTAAGGCACTCTTTGGATCACGGTAGAAAATATCGAGAATCGGATAAATATCTTGTTTTGCCAGTTCTTCTCCAATGAGAACAATCCGATTTTTATATGCACGAAGATACCGTGATATCTGATCGTCTGCCTTATCGCGAGCTTCCCTTGGAGAATGGCCAACTGTGAAAATAATATCGTTTTTAGGACTCTGTTGTTCGCTAGTAGGACTGTCCCGTATGACAAAGGTGCTTTGAAGTTTTCCATTAGATGTGAGATCAAACCCTCCTCCATGAATCAAGCGGGCATTCCTTAAAAGATCTTGATCCCAACATCCAGTCATGAATAGGAGGATGAAAACAGCTTCGCATAAAAAGCAGATCCTTTTCATCTAACTGATGTCCTCCTTTTTCTAGTCATGTACGTCAAACTAAGCAGGATCAATGGAAGTCCAATAATTAATGAATAATGAGCAATCGCAGCCATTTGATCGTATAAGTCGCTTATCGCTGGATTTTGAGCTATCAGAGCCAAAATAAAGAGTATGAATAGAGCATAAGGGACGGCCTTTTTATGTTCGTCGCGGTGAAAGATGCGACCAAATCCAACCGTTGCCACGTATGTCCAAGAAACGAGGGAAGTAGTAACAATAAAGATCCATAACGATAAAAAGATCAAATCGATCCGCTGAATGATTTGGAAGGAGAAACCTTTTAGCATGAAGAGAAGATGTTCCGATACCTCAGGCATGACCGCCGGACTGAAGATGATTAAACTAGTAAATACTTCAAATGCGTAAAAGACGGTAACCACGAGATTCCCTAAAGAAACTGCCTTTAATTTTCCTCCACTTTTCCCTTCAACAAATGGATAAATCACCAATATAGTTTCATACCCAGTTAAAGGAAACAATGCCTCATTTGCTCCTTTTATAATTTTCCCCCATCCCGCTTCTGTAATAGGGAAAATATAACTGAAGTTCACATGGGCATAGCCCATCAAGGATAATACCACCATCACAATGATCGTGAACGTAGAGATGACAAACACTCTGGCAATCACTCGAAGGTCTTCTTTTACCAAATACATACAGGTAAGAAGAGCGAGAAGTAATAATGCCCATCTAGGTGTTTCTTGTAGCACCCACTTTCCTACAACATCGGCAAACTTGCTAAGAGCAGCTCCTCCCATAAGCAGGAAATAACCAATATAAGCAAAGCTAAGCAGATTTCCAAGAAAATCCCCGGTAATCTTCGGTAAGAAACTATATAACGTATCGTTAGGAAATCGTTTGCAAAGGGCACAAAGAATCAAAATAATGACTTGTACGACAAATCCGGCGATTAAAGCAGAAATCCACGCTCCCCCCTTGGCGCTTACTTGCAGTTTATAAGGAAGTGATAAAATTCCCACCCCCACCTGAGACTGTATAACAAAAAACATGAGCTGTCCTTGCGTAATTTTATTCTTTACCGGGATCATCTTGTTCCCACTCCCTTGAATTTCTTTCTTGATTCATTCTTTTTGGATGCGGATCATGGGGCCGTTGATTCAAGCTCCAGATAGGAAAACGAATAAATGCATCCTTCAAATCTTTTATTCGAAGAGGCATGACAGGCGCAAAATAGGGTGTACCAAAGCACTCTAATTTACATAAGTGAATTAAGATGAAAAGCAGGCCAAACGTAATCCCGATCAAACCAAACATCGCCGCCAAGATCATAAGCGGGAAGCCAAGAAGGCGCGTTGTCATACGTACTTCATGAGTCGGTGCGACAAAAGAAGAAATAGCTGTTAAGGCGACAACAATCACCATAGGATATGAAATTAATCCAGCCCGTACAATCGATTCACCGATGACCAATCCACCAACAACGCCGATGGTTTGACCTATCCGGCTCGGTAAACGATTCCCTGCTTCACGTAATACTTCTAAGCTAATTTGCATAAAAAAAGCCTCTATAATTGGTGGAAATGGAACCCTGTCTATCGTGCTTTTTACCGAATAAACCAAATTTTCCGGTAAAATTTCAGGGTGATAGCCAATAATTGCAATATATAAAGCAGGTATGAGAGAGGCTATGATAAAGCTACCAACACGGATCAACCGAAGGAACGATCCGATCATCCACCCGCTGTTATAATCACCCGGGGTTTGATAAAAGGCAAAGAAAGTCACCGGTAAAGTCAGGGCAGATGGGTCTCCATCCGATAAAATGACGACACGACCTTCCATGAGATGAGCTACTGCCCGATCCGGTCTTTCCGATAATAACATTTGCGGAAAGAGGGAAAATGGGTTATCTTGAATCATTTCCGCAATGGCTCCAGGCGAAATCGTGGTGTCGATCGAAATGGAACCAATTCTGTGATCCACTTCCATGATCAAATCCGGATTCGCCAGGTCCTCCATATAGAGAAGAGCTAATTTTGTTTTGGTTACCTCTCCAATCTGGTAATAGCGAACGACCAGATTTGGATTCCTAATGCGCTTTCTAACCAAATAAAGATTTGTCATGAGATCCTCTATAAAACCATCATGAGCACCGCGAATAACCCCTTCGTTCGCTGGCTCCAAGATACTTCGTTTATATACTGCAGTTACATTGACAACAATAATTTCTCCAGTACCTTCGAATAACAATACACAATTTCCTTGGACTAAGGCATGGGGCACCTCACCAAGATCCGATTTTTTCGAAATCTCTAAAGAAGTAATGACTTCATCCACGATTCCTTCTTTTTTTTCTTCTATAGGTTGGATGATCTCGTTTTGAATTCTCTGTTGATCAGATAGGGATTCTAAAGAAACAATGAGACCATCCAATTGATTAAACCTAATGCTCCGCCATTTCAGATCATTTGAATGAAACAGCTGGTTTTTAATGTGTTCCATATTTTTTTCTAAAGAAGTATAAACAGGCATTTCCATATGTGGACTTTTTTCAGTCCGTTTGTTCGAAAACAATTTTTTTAAACGTTTCATTCTTCTGCTCCACCTAAGTACAATCCAATTTTTATTAATTTAACCATTTAAATATGGAATATTCCGGCGAGAAGAAGCGTGATTACAATTGGTACATTAATAAAAAACCAAATAGAGTCATACCAAGCAAATTATATAAAAAAACGAAGCACAGATGTGCTTCGTTTTTTTTATTGAAATCTATTAAATTATAGTTATTACATTGTGGACTGCTTTTGCATATTATATACTTCAAGTCGATTTAAATCACGTTTGCATTCATTTACAAAAACAGGAAGATTTTTAATTTGGTCTACATCCGTACTTTCAACAAAAGCTTTAATATGATTGGTTATTCCACGAATTTCACTCATTATTTCTTTATTTTCTCTTTTTAGTCGCTCTGTTTCAATACGAAGCGAATGAACTTCTGAATCTGAATCCATTTTATTTACTTTCATTCCATCTGCCGCCATGCTAGATAACTCAAAAATACCAGCCATTAATTGATGCACTCGTTTTTCATTCTCTGTATCATCACAAATGGCTTGAAAATTACGAACCATGCCTGACAATAAATGAACAAGACTATATTTTGGTTGCTCTGCAACAATTTCTGCTTGCTCTGAAATAAATAGCTCATCCTCAAGATTGATTTCATTCTCTCTAGTATTCATTTTCTTATATTCTTGGCCAGGCTTACGTCCTGGTTTTTGTTTTATTATATTTCCAATAGGAAGTTGATTATTTCTCAACTTGTAATACGTATTTTGCAGTTGATTTTTTGTTTTTGGGAAAACATTTAGACAATTCTTACTAAGTTGATCAGAAATTGTAATTACACTAATACCGTTTTTTTGAAAAAACTGATAGATAAACAGAAGTAAATCTAACTCAGCCTTTAACCATGAATAACCTGACTTTTCATAGGCCTCTAATCCACCAAGTTCTTGTATCTCTTGTTGAAATAACTCCATTTTATTATAAAGTGCTAGTACATCCTCTTCTTCAAGCTGCAAATTATAGGATAATCCTTGCACTTGCTTCGTTTTTTCTTCTATCGTTTCATCTGAACGAATCAGTTTCTCAATAGGAACCATAATCTCTTCAATCATACGACTTTTATCTTGCATATTGCTTCCCCCTAATATATCTCTATTCTTTATAACGAACAACCTATAAGTTCCATATATTACCATTTAAAACGATTTTACTATTTATAATGGTAATAGGTCAATAGCTATAGTCTAATAAGCAGCTTATCATTCTCTAATAAGAACAAGGTTTCGTCTAGGTGGTTATTCTATTAAAATTATATAAAAAAACAGATAAAATATCTACAATATTTCAAAAATATTTAAATAAATAAACATGAATTAATAAATACCATAAAATGTTTATAATGATAAGTTTTTACTCGCTATTTTTAATTGGATTTTTCAAATAAAAACTCATTGCAATTGTGTACAACATCCAGTACAATGTGTGTTGTATGAATTATCTCTTTTCTGAAGATTTATGTAATCATAATTAGGAATAGAGATGAAAGCATTAGCTTGTCTTTAATAAATAAAATTTCTAGATGAGCATAAAAAAGGGAGATTATGAAAATGAACAGCAATACGACATTCATACAACTTCATCACCATACATAACCCTTGAACCTAGCGCAAATTAACGCGTAGGTACAAGGGTTATTTCCATTGTACCTACACTGCTATAAAAGCCATGTAGGTATTTTTATACTTACATGGCTTTTTCTTATGATAGGGATATGTATACAAGAAAAGGAGATTACAAACATGGAAAACAAGAAGTGGGGATTATGGGTTTTAACTGCATTTGTAGTCGGAAACATGGTTGGTGGTGGTATTTTCATGCTGCCTGCAAACCTGGCGAAAGTCGCAAGTCCAGTTGGATCAACAATTGCTTGGATTGCTACTGGCTTTGGAGTATTAATGTTAGCTCTTGTATTTGGAAATTTAGCATTACGTCGTCCTGATTTAAAAGCAGGCCCTCAAAGCTATGCGCAAGCAATGTTTTCTTCTAAAAAAGTAGGTCGTGCTGCAGGATATAGTATTGCATGGGGATATTGGGCAGCAAATTGGCCAGGTACAGCATCTGGGATTATTTTATTTGCTGGATACTTATCAACATTTTTCCCGATTTTATCTTCAAAAGCAGTATTATTTACAATCGGATCATTTCAAGTTAGCAGTGGAAATTTGACAACATTCCTCCTATGTTCTGCTCTGCTTTGGGGATTGCAATGGATTTTAGCTTCTAGTTTTACAAGTTCAGGTAAAATTAATTTTGCAGCTACTGCAGCAAAATTAATTGGATTCGGACTATTTATTATTTTTACTCTATCCATTTTTAATATTGCCAATGCTTCAGGAAGTACGTTCGTAGATACTTCTGGCAAGTCTATTCCACTATTTGATCAAATAAATGGGGCTGCTATTTCAACACTTTGGGCATTTATCGGAATTGAATCTGCAGTCTTGCTTTCCAATCGCGCTAAATCTCAGCATGATGTAAAAAGAGCGACTCTAATTGGACTTATCATTTCAATTATCATTTATATCGCAATTACTCTATTAACAATGGGGGCATTATCACAACAAGCATTGCGGGACTCTCAAAAACCATTAGTGGATGCACTAAGTGTTGCAATTGGACCAAACAGTGCTTCCATACTTGCTGTTCTAGCTCTCATATCCTTATTAGGTTCCACGGTAGGATGGATCGCCGTAAGCGCTGAGGTTCCTTACCAAGCAGCAAAAAACAATCTTTTCCCTACTTACTTTGCAAAAACAAATAAAAACGGCAGTCCGGTTCGTTCTCTCACGATTACGAACATCTTGACACAAGTGTTCTTATTCTCTACCATTTCTGGAACTCTTGCGGATGCCTATAACTTTGCAATCGTCGTAGCAACTTTAGCCTACTTAATTCCATATTTAGTAAGCTCCCTTTATCAATTAAAGTTGGTAATTACTGGAGAAACCTATATTGGAGAAGTAAGCAGTCGTATTAAGGACGGAATCATCGTAAGTATTGCTTTAATTTATTCTCTATGGGTAATTAAATCAGGAACATCTGACCTAAAAACCTTTATGCTAGGTATTGGATTATTTCTAATCGGATTGCTGTTTTATCCATTCATCATGCGAAATCAAACAAAAAGCAGTATATAAAACGAAACATACATTCACAATCAATCAAGACAAAACAAAACTTCCCTCTAGGGGGAAGTTTTGTTTTATAGTAGATTAATGTGCAGAAACATCACTCACACCATGTCCAGTATTGGATTTTACAACGATTTCATCAAACTTTGCTTTGCTTTCTTGTTTGCCAGATAATATTGTACCTAAATAGGCTGCTAAAAACCCAAGTGGAATGGAAACAATACCTGGATTTGCTAAAGAAATGAGAGGTTTTCCTACAAAAATCGCTTTTCCAGCAACTGGATCCCAAACGTTTGGACCGATTGCTACCACAATAATAGCTGATAGGAGACCTACAATCATTCCTGATATCGCTCCAGCTGTGTTAAAGCGTTTCCAGTAGATTGTGAATAAAATAACTGGAAGATTGGCACTTGCAGCAACCGCAAAGGCTAATGCTACGAGAAAGGCTACATTTAGTGTCTGCGCAAATAAAGCAAGTATGATACTAAGTACAGCAACACCAATAGACGCATACCGTGCCATGGCCACCTGTTCTTTTTCAGTTGCATTTCCACGGCGAATAATTTCGCTATAAAAATCATGTGCAAACGCAGATGCCGCTGTTAATACGAGCCCTGCTACAACTGCTAGAATCGTTGCAAATGCTACTGCAGATACAAAAGCGAATAGGAAGTCCCCACCAATCATTTGTGCTAAAAGCGGTGCCGCCATATTCCCTGCAGGGTTAGCTTTCACAATTGCTGTATTACCGACAAAAGCAGCCGCACCGAAGCCGAGAAAAACAGTCATAATGTAAAAGAATCCAATTAGCCATGTTGCATAAACGACAGATGAGCGAGCTGTTTTCGCATCTTTTACTGTAAAGAAACGAACAAGAATATGCGGTAAACCAGCGGTACCAAGAACCAATGCTATATTTAAAGATAGCGTGTCCAAACCATTTTTATACTTCACTCCTGGATTTAAGAATGAATCTTTTAAAGGAGTAGCTGTTTTCATAGCTTGAAACATGTCCAACAAATTATAATTGAATTTAGCAAATACAATAAGTGAAATAACTAATGTTCCAGCCATTAATAATACTGCCTTTACAATTTGCACCCAGCTTGTTGCATGCATTCCTCCAAAAATAACATATACTGTCATAAGTGTACCTACAATCAGCACGGCAGTTGTATAATCAATCCCTAATAGTAGCTTAATAAGAGCCCCTGCCCCTACTAATTGTGCAATCATATAAAAAATCGAAATCGTAATTGTATTCATTGCTGCAACTCCGCGTACCTTTTTCGCATCAAAACGGGCTGCAATCATATCTGCTAACGTATACTTTCCTAAATTACGAAGCGGCTCTGCCACTAAATATAATACAACTAGATACGCAACGAGAAACCCTATGCTATAGAAAAAACCATCAAATCCAGTTAATGCAATTGCACCGGCAATTCCTAAAAAGGAAGCAGCGGACATATAATCACCTGCTATTGCTAGTCCATTTTGCCAGCCTGTAAGACCTCCACCTGCTGTATAAAATTCACTTGCATTTTTGGTTTTTTTAGAAGCAAAGTACGTAATAACTAAGGTACCAAGAACAATAATTAAAAATAATGAAAAGGCCGTCATGTTCATCGCATTTCCTCCCTTTCGTATAGTTGTTTTAGGATTTTCTCTGATAAGCGATCAAAGGTTCGTGCTTTTTTGCTATACCAAATGCAAAGTGTCCAAGTCATAATAAACTGAGCAAAAGCAAAGACCCACGCCCACGTAATTGCACCAATAGCCGGTGTATTTAATATTTTTGTATATGACGTTAAAATAGGAAGTAAGAAATAAAAGCTTAAAAAGAATAGGGTTATAGGAATAATAAATTTTCTTTTTACTCGAAGTAACTGTTTAAATTCGGGTGAAGCAGCAACTCTACTGTAATCGCTTTCATTTATTTCCTCAATTAACTCTTTCTTTACTGCCATACTGTACATTCCTCCCTTTTTTAATATCTTTCTACTCTTACCTATAAAACGATTGATTCACCTCTCATTCTCTGTAACCTGATTAAATGTTACAATTTTCTGAAACTTTATTCTCATTTTATTGGATAATTATGGCATAGGAAAGGGTTTTCTTTCGACAATTTCCGTCATTCTCCATTAGCGGGAACAAAAAAAACCGCATTGCTGCGGTATATTTCGATTATGGCTATCCTATCAATTCGCTACCTGACGTGGAAATGACGGATGATGATACAAATTTTGTTTGTCGATTACGTACTCTACTGAAAAAACAACTACATCAGCACGGACTATATCACCAATAATATAACCTAGCGTATCATCCATAATAGCAAAGCAATTTTTTTCTTCGCACGTAAGCGCATCCTCTGCAATTGATAGAACCGCATTATAAATAGGTCCCCTATCCTTTACTTCTTTAATGAGCTTGAATGATAGCTTGATCAGAATCTCTTGTCCGCAAATTATAGTTCGATACATATGTGTATCCTCCCCTTAGAAAAACTGCATCGCTTTGTAAGCAAAATGAATGCTATAACCAACAAGAATAACACCTGCTATTGCTGTAATATATCCAAGCATTTTTGGTTTTATTACCGTTCGACCAAGATGAACGGTAAAGGCAATGTTTACATTCCAAAGAACAATTCCTACCAATATACACAAGCTATAAAGCATTGCTTCCGTTTTGCTTACGCTTGTTAATAGTGTACTTAAGCTACTCCCGTACACACCAAACCAAAAAACGAGATTAAGCGGATTTGATAAAGCAAGCATAAACCCAGTCGTATAGGACTGACGAATACCTCCTATCTTATCTTTTATATATTCCATTTCATTTTGAAAAATCCCTTGTTTTATGCTTGTAAATCCTAAGTGAAGTAAGAAAAAAAAGCCAATGCAATACATGCATAATTGGACATTCGTTCTCATGAAAAGTGAAGAAAAACCAAAATAGATGAGAAGCATAAATAATAAATCAGCAGTCATACCACCTAATCCAACCATCCATGCATGCCAAAACCCTTTCATAATACCACGCTTCACCATTTCGATATTTATTGGACCTACAGGAGCTGCTAACGAAATACCAAGAACAACTTGTTGAATGATTACTAGTAACATAACCCAATTCCTTTCTATGTATGAATAACAGTAGATGTAGCTTGTCTATAAAATTAAACAACGAAAAAACATATAACATAGCGTAACCTCATATTAAAAAACTATGCAAAAAAAAGGTGATGCAAAAAGGATAACACTTTCCACTATCACCTTTAGGGCAACGATCTATTTCGGATTTATTTTTCTTGCTCCTTAATTTGAAACGGGCAACTTCCTTCTATGGGCTTACAATCATCACCGATAAAATATTGTTTCCATTCGTGATGATTCAAGTCTCCATAATGGCTAATGTTTGGATGCTTAGGAAGTCCATCCCACTTTTCTACGCGCTCTCGAACCGTTTGCCGAGAGTATGCACCTTTTGGACGATTTCCTTCCAACCCCTCAAAAATAATACGTGGCTGAAATCCAATCACAAGGGAATTCCCTAACTGTCTTGTTTTACGTTGTTTATAGGCAGGTGCATTTCCAAATGCAAAAATAGCTTCTCCCCCAAAGGAAAATTCCCATAAATGATGATCAGGATTTGTGGGAATATGCTTCGGCCAAGGATATTCATCATGTTCATGCAAAAACTGAAGCAAATTCCAGAAATAATCACGATAATAAGAAAGCGTACGTTCTTCTTTTTCTGGCTCTACAAACACAAATAACCCTCGACGTACAAGGGGCCGTTCCTGCATCAATTGCAAAAACGCAACCAGAGTCCCCGGTAAACTACTCCAATCCTGATTTGGCACATACGAATACCGTAATTCATCTCGTTTAAAAGCTGTCATCCCAAAGTAACAAGGAAAGGTAGGATCCGAAACTTTCGTAGAAAAAGTTTCAAATTCATTCAAAAACCAAGATGGCACATCTTTTCGTTCGCGAAGGTTTGCTCGTTCAAAAAGAACGGAATAATTAAGATTTTTCAAAGGAAAACCTCCTTCTATCGTATCCAAAATAAAGCTTATTAGAGAAAAGGCCATTCTATGTCTTTCTTTTTTAAGCTTCATCAAAAACCGGACTGTAGTATAGATCATCATTCTAATACAAACACTACACTCAAAATGCTTATGAAGGAGGAATAAAGTATGAGTAACCCATTCACTGAATTTGAGCAAGTATTTATGCAGGTTGAGACTGCCGAGAAGATGGTTGGTTCGGCTACCGTTACGATGGATCCAGAGATGTTACAACATGCTGCAACATCCGTTAATCAAGCGAGGGAACAATTAGAAAAATGTAAGACTAACGCGACAGATTTAGATGAACCCTATCTTCAGAGTCAAGAAAAACGACTTTCTCGCATTGAAAAACAATTATGGGAAGCTAACCGATAATTCCCACGAATTAGTGAAAATAAACGGGGAGAATGACCCTCACTTTGACACACGTCTTAAGTGGAGGTCATTCTCCCCGTTCATGTAAGATAAAGTGAAACTTCCCTAGGTGGGGGTTTTCTCTCATCCCCCACCTAGGGTTAGCCCGCCCAATTCGGACTTTTACGGGCAGTTGTCCCCCACTTAGTCTTCTCTGATTACTAAGCCTTGAAGTGGGGGTCTTACTGCCCGTTAAAGCGGGATAAACTAGGGCAATCTTACTGCGTTTTTAGGAAAGTTCTTTACCATACTTTTTTAATTGTTCGCCAACTGTACATTTCTTAATGCAAAATGTTTGAGCGTAATGTTTTCCGTATTCTTTTCGAAAATAGCTGTTTAAAAAGCATCCGGTACAGTATGTGTCTAACAACTCGTTTACTTCAGTAATAAGTTCCTTTTTCCTCATTACCCCCTACTCCTCTACTGCAGCATGACTATCAATGGCGGTACCATTAAGCGCCTGAGTTGCTAATTGATCGGCTTCACGATTATTTTTACGTGACACGGGCTCGTAGGAAAACTTCCAATGATTCACTTCTTGCTTCTTTTCAATACGCTCCATATATTGATGTAGGTTTTCTTCATAGCATGGCCATCTCCCCGCTAACTGATTCAATACAACCTGAGAATCTCCCCGTAATGTAATGATTTGATAATGCAATTTATTTTCCTCAAGGATTTGCAAACCAAACAATAATGCTGCATATTCTGCTTCGTTATTATTTTCTAATTCATGAAATTTATGATTACGACGGATTCTATATGTTTTTTTATTTTTTGTATAATACAAAGCTACCCCAACGCCAGCTTGTTTTGTCTGCACATCAAAACCACCATCGAAGTATAGTACGATATCCTGTGGTTCCTCATCTTCCTGTTTTCGTAGCTTATCTACTTCTTTTTTAGTCCAAGTTGATCCAAATTCATCCAAAAACTGAATTTCCTTTAACCGACCCGTCTTTTCAAAGTCAGCAGCTAATAATAATGCGTGTTCTAGCTCCATAAAATCTGAATGAAGTACAGTTTCTAAGTGATTACGTTTATATATCCAGCGTATTTGATATTTCATAGTGATACTCCTTTTTTTACTAACAATGAGCTTTAACATAGCCTTCTTATAAAAGAAGGCATTGTTACATTTTCTTTTTTATATTGTATTATTCCTCTTATTTTCTTTCAAAATTATATGAAAAGATCAGTAATTTTTTGGTCATGTTTCCTTTATCATTGTTATAATGATAGAAAAAATAACTTTTTCTTCTATTGCTTCTATAATAGGATTATTGAATAAGAGCAACAGGGTAGAAAATTTGAGTAAAGAGAAGGTGTCCATACATTGATAGAAGTTTATATTGACGGAGCATCGAAGGGAAATCCCGGTCCGTCTGGTGCAGGTATTTTTATTAAAGGTATATCACAGCCGGTTATGTTATCCATTCCCTTAGGTACGATGAGTAATCACGAGGCAGAATACGAGGCATTACTTGCTGCACTTACATATTGCTTAGAGCATAATTATAAAGTAATTTCCGTACGAACAGATTCCCAACTTGTCGAACGCGCAATAGAGAATAAATATGTGAAAAATAAAACGTATTTTCCTCTTCTTCAAAAAGCACTTCATCTTATTGATCAATTTGAACTATTTTTCATAAAATGGATTCCAAGTCTGCAAAATAAAGTGGCTGATAATCTAGCTCGAAAAGCAATACCGATGAATGGGCGGAAACAAACACATGAATAATACATTTTGGGCTCATATAGGATTATTATTTATTACATTCATATGGGGAACAACCTTTGTCGTTGTTCAGCATGCTATTTCTTTCGTGGATCCATTTACATTTAATGCCATTCGTTTTCTCTTAGCAGGTCTTATTCTTCTGTTTATTCAGTTTCTTTATCCTCAAAAGAAGACGAAAAAGTCCATATTACCTGGTGTCTTAATTGGTGTATTTTTATTTGGCGGTTATTTGTTTCAAACGTTTGGCCTTTTGTACACAACCTCATCCAAAGCAGGATTTATAACAGGACTTAGTGTAGTATTAGTCCCTTTATTTTCCTACATTTTCTTTCGTCATAAAACAAGAATGCTTACCATTTTGGGTGTTTTAGTAGCAACAGTTGGTTTGTTTTTACTTATGACAGAAAGATCCTTAGTCTTACAAAAAGGTGATCTTCTTGTGTTACTTTGTGCAATTTCATTTGCACTTCATATTATTGTAAATGGTTTCTTTTCAAAGGAATACTCTCCGCTCTTCTTAAGTACGATTCAAATTTTAACAGTGGCCTTCCTATCATCACTATGTGCGTTTGCATTTGAAGATTATCATCGTTTATTTTCGGTAGCTTTATGGAGCAACGTATTCTTTGTATTTTCTATCCTCCTTACAGCTCTTGTTGGAACAGCGCTTGCTTTTTTCATTCAAACAGCAGCACAAACGTATATTTCACCAACACGAGTTGCAATCATTCTGTCAACGGAGCCGGTATTTGCAGCGCTTACAGGAGTATTTATAGCCAACGAGAAACTTACTCTCTCTGCACTGACTGGTTGTGCTTGTATTCTATCAGGTATGATTTTTGCAGAACTGCCAGCTAAGAAACATCCTGCGTAAGCTCAATGTTCGAGCTTACGCAAAAATACATGTGCATGCTTTGCATCAGCAATCTTTTCCTGATGTAGCCTTTCGAGAAGAGCTATGAAGTAGCTACCATCAAATGTTCTCTGTTGTCTAAGTGTCATTTCAATCGCTACGATTACTAATGCATCGGATGATGCCGTATATTTCTGGCCGAATTCAATAAATCCAAGTGCATCCTTCGACAATCGAAAGCCTTTCGTTCGGAGAAACTGTATGTATTCAAACGTTCTCAAGAAGCCTCATCCCTTTTCCAAAATCCCCTCATAATCATACCGTCTATCTCACTAGAAAAGCAAACATGACTTTTATGCCTTTTCAAGCAAAATTTACTGAAATTCGCATACAAAAAAGAGAAATACCCCAATTATTCTTCAAATTTTGATGCAAATTACTACCCATAATAAAAAATGCAAATGAACGAAAGCTAGGTCATTTGCATTTTTTGATATTATATAAGTGAAAGCAATGATTGAGGACGGTTCCATTCTAGTTCATTGCATATGTGTAAAATATTTTTTTCATTTACGTTCCAAATTGCTTGATCCAATTCACAAGAAATTGGTACTTCGCAATGAATTTGTGCAAGCCATAAAGAAAGCTTCAGATTCTCTAAATCATTTTCAATTTTTGTACGTTGGGCATTAGATAGTATATGTAGGTTATCTAACACACCTTGCACACTTTGAAATTCCTTTATAAGCTTATATGCTGTTTTTTCACCTATCCCTCGTACACCTGGGTAATTATCACTGGTGTCGCCCATAAATGCTTTTGCATGAACTATCTGCCATGGCTGCACACCTTTTTCTACTAAAATAGTATCCGGTGTATAAAAGGAATAATTGCCAACTCCTTTTCGCATTAACATAATTGTCGTGCTCGGATTAGATAGCTGCAGCAAATCTGTATCCCCCGTAAGTACAAACACTTCGCCTTCTAGTTCGTATTGTTTCGAAAGTGTGCCAATACAATCATCCGCTTCATAACCAACCAAACCAATATTCGGAATATGCAACAGATTGGTTATTTCTTTTACAAGGTTAAATTGTGGTATTAATTCATCAGGAGCCGCGCCACGATTTGCTTTGTACTGCGAGAACGCTTCTGTTCGAAACGTGGTACTTCCCATGTCCCAACAAGCAATTACATGTGTAGGTTGAATTTCTTGAATAGCTGTAAGCATATGTCTCATAAAACCGTGAATTCCATTTGTAGGAATTCCTTGGCTTGTTTTCATAAATTGTCCATGAACGCTCGTTGCATAAAAGGCACGAAATAGGACTGCCATTCCATCAACGAGTAAGATCTTATTCAATAATTTCCCCTCCAAAATAAAAAACCTCACGTTTATCGTAAGGTTATGAATCCCCGCCTGTGCCGTCCCCTCATATGTTCAAAACCCGCTCTCGCAGGTGGATGCCCTCACAAAAGACTTCATCGTCCTAAAAAAGGCTTGATGTCGACTTTTAAATATTGAGCTTCCGTAGTCATAACATAGGTTTAAACATAAATCAGTCGCGAACACTGCAGGACTTATATTTGTTCCTATCATAGCATACATTTAATGGACTGTAAAACATCTATTTCTTTGGTGAAATTATTTCTTAGTCGTAGCAATTTCGTTATCTTCGTACGAAATCCAATCACTCCAGCTTCCTGCATATAACTTCACATTCGAAAATCCTGCCTCTTGGAGCATAAGTACATTTGGACATGCTGTCACACCAGAACCACAGTAAACAATCGTTTCTTTTTCCTTATCAAGGTTGGAAAATCGGGCCTCTTGTTCTTCCTTCGTTCGAAATGTTCCATTATCAGCAATGCCTTCGTTCCAAAAATAGTTTACTGCTGTTGGAATGTGGCCCGCTTTTGTATCAATGGTCTCTATGTTTCCCTTATATCGTTCAGGATCTCTCGAATCAATTAGGTTAAATTTCTTACCTTCAAGTACGCGAGTTTTCACATCCTCCATGCTTACAAGAAAATCTTGGTTAAGGCTCTGAACGAACGTCTTCTTTCTGTATACAGGTAAATTCGTTGTTGTTTTATAGTCTCGGCGTATCCATTCCGTCCACCCACCGTTCAGTACAAATGCTTTTTTATGTCCAAGAAAGGTGAGTAACCACCAAAGCCGAGAAGCCATTGCACCCTCTTCGCTATCATAAGCAACAACCGTTGTATATTCATCGATACCTGCTTCAGATAATATTTGTACAAAACGCTCTGTATCCGGTAAAGGGTGACGCCCGCCATGGGCTTGCACAGGGCTTGAAAGATCTTTATTTAAATCAAAATATAATGCATTCTCGATGTGGCCTTTTTCATATTCTGCTCGTCCCCATTGTGGATCGCCTAGATGGAATCGACAGTCGATAATGCGTATTCCCTCATCATGAAGATGCTTGTCTAACCAATCCGCTTCGACAATATGATTCATTTCTATCTCTCCTCTATTTATTTTTAAGGCGAGTTGTGTATTCTTGCACCATTTCTTTTGTCACAAATTTGCGAGTAGGTACAATTCCTTGTTTTGCCAAATCATTTATTTTTTTCGTAATCTCATTTATAGGATCAACTGAAAAAGGACTTTCCTTTTGACATAGTTTCACAGCAGTTTCAATTGCTTTTTCTCTGTCCTGATCTAATTTAAAAAAGGTTGCTACAATATGATGTTGCTTTTGTGAATGGCTTGCAATTGCTTCATGTACTTCCATTATGATCACCTCTTATTGATGTATGTAAGACGGAGCATATCGGGGACAATGAAATCCACTATCCGCGATACACTCGTCTATGTGAAGAAAATAAAGATAGTATTAATAAATATCGAAGTTATTATAACACGTTTAATTCATTTTCGATTAATTTCATAATGTCATATAGCTTTTTTTGTGCAAGTTCATAAGCTGACACATCAATATGTTCTGACAGTGCTGCTACAATTCCCTGATAATATCGTAAAACATCGTCTTGCAATTTTTCTTTCGTACTGCTCCAGATTTTTTCCCATTCTTTCTTGTAATGTTCGGTTATAATCGCTTCTTCTTCTTGTACGTAAGCACTCATCGGTCCATCCAATACTTGTTTCATTTCTTCTTGCATAAGTGCTTTTTCATTTTTTTCAAAGAAACTTTTAGCATTTTTATAATAAGACATTGCCTTTTTAAATTGACCCATTTCTAACTGTCGAAAAGGATCTAGGTGGGTTGCAGATGAAAAGACAAATTCTTCAGTCTTTGTAAACGGAGCATTCTCAGTAATTTGCAAGCATTGTTTTTGGAGTCCCTCGGATGAGAATTGAATTTTCTTACTCATCCAATTCTCAACTCGTAAAGAGGTTGCTCTCATTTCTTGTATGAAATCATTCTTTAGAAAATCAAGAAGCTCTAATACACTATTATACAAAATTTGTTTTACGTCCCCCTTATCGGAACGCAATGTACCTGGATTGATAAATTCGATAAATACATCATGATAACGGAGCATCACTCGTTGTTTTACATAAAAAAGAAGTTCCCGTATTTCCTGAACGAGGGCTTGCTCTTCCGTTAATACACTATAGGTTGAAATGATTTGTACGATTGCTTCCTGTTCCTTATTGTATTGTTTTCGTTTTATCTCCTTTTCTTCTATTCCAGCCTTTGCATTAGAAAGGATATTCGTAACGAAACGATGAGACGATTGAATCTTCGATTGCAAAGATGTTAAAGATACTAACATAAGATCTCGCATGATAAACGTCGTGAATGCTTCTTCAAATGCTTTCATACCGGACTGCTTAAGAACACCATAGGTTCCTTCTTCTTTGATTGTTCCAAGCTTTTCATCTAATGCATATAAGCTTGATAAAGGAAATAAGCGAGGATTGCGAATGCCATATTGCAGGAGCTGCCCTTGAATATAGTCCTTAACCGTTTGCAGTTCCTCCGTTGTTGATGCTAAATCAGCTGCATTAATCATGAAAAACATTTTATCCATCGCAAACGAATCTTTTACACGCCCAAGTTGAATTAAAAATTCTCGATCTGCACGACTAAAAACATGATTGTAATACGTAACAAACAAAATCGCATCTGCATTTTTAATATATTGGAATGAAACATCCGTATGACGTGCGTTTACAGAATCTGCTCCCGGCGTATCTACAATCGTCACACCGTTACGTGTTAGCTCACAATCATAATGAAGTTCCATAAACTCAACGAAGCACGATTTTTCCTCATTAGCAACAAAGGAAGAAAATTCACTCATGTCTGTTGTAATCATTTGCCCTAACTTATTTTTAAATGTCTGGTATCCTGCCTGAACGGCACGTAAAAAACTAAGTGTTGTTTTTTGACGTGTACTCGGTGATGCATGACGCAGAAGCTCATCAATACCTCCAATTGCCTCATCCAACGATGCTGCCTGCTTCTCAAATAATTTATAAATTCGCTGTAAATCTTCCAATAATATGCTTTCTGATTTCAGCTTGATGGTAACTGTTTCATGCGGATGCTCTTTTGTTACTGGAACAATTTTATTAATGGCGGCAGTCGTTGGATTTGGTGAAACCGGTAGAACTTTGGCTCCTAGAAGCGCATTGGCAAAAGAAGATTTACCTGCACTAAATGCACCAAACAGAGCAACTGTAAATTGCTTCGTCTCAACCCGTCGTCGTTTTTCCTCAATCTCCTCATACAAGTGACGAAGTGCAGAAAACGGTTTAAGAATAGCTCCTGCTTCGCGAATATGTTCTGTAATCATTCGGACCTGTTCTTCCGCCGTTCCCTTGGTTTCTATCCGTTCTTCCACTATTTCTACTTCATCATTCTCTACTATATTGTTTTCCTGAGTGAATAACGGATTTTCCAATACTGTTACTTCTTCCTCTTCTAACAGGTCAAGTGAACGCGGCTCGATTTGCTTTCGACCTTCCCACACATTAAACAAATCTTGTACATAATTCGTTACTATACGCCAATTGTCTCTTCCTTCTGTAAGATCACGATACTCCTTCTCATGAACACGTAAATGATTATTTACTTCGTCAAGCTCAGCTTCTAACTTTTTCTTTAAAATTGGAACAATACTCTCGAAAAGAGAAATAGCTTTCGTACGCATGATTGCTTTAATCGCAGCAGCTACATCATTCGTATAGGTGAGTACATAATTTCCAGATAAACCCGCACCGCGCTCGATTGTATCCGTTAGTAAAGATGGAGTAAATGTAGTTGTAATGCTATATATTATATTTCCTAGCTCTTCCGTATAAATATCTTGGGATTGTAAATAGGTTAATAGATATTGCTTTACATGCACATCTAACTGCGTTTCCGTCGTTTGACTTATTTTTTCATGAAAAGCTGTGCGTCTTTGCTCTTTTTCCTTTTCCGTCTTCGACTTTGAAAAGAGGATACCCACTTTAAAATTCGTAAGCTCTGTTTCTAAATACTTTTCTGCTAATTCACGAACTTCATATGGAAGTAAATACGCATTTTGTAGGATATGCTCCAATTCTTTTGAAAATTGAAGCTTGATTGTTTCATCCTTTTGCAATAGCTCTTCTTTTTGTGCATAAAGTTTTTCTAAAGATTGCTCCTTTTCTTCTATAGAATGAGCTGCAACGTCTCCCTTATTCTCAAGAGTTTTTCTAAGCTTGTTTTCATGTTCATGAAGTAAGTACGTTACTTCTTGACGAACACTTTCTTCTAAGTATTCATTTCTTTTTTCCATAATCGTTGCTAACAATTGTTTTAATTGCTTCAGCTCATTGTATGGATGATTTTGATTTCGCAAGGTTGTATAAAATATACCATCGACATGAATATTCCAGTTTAAAAAGGATTGTTTTACACTATCAGCATACGATGGAAAGGATAGTTCCTCCTCTTTATGCTTATCAATTTGATTCACCACTAAATATACGGTTTTATTTCGTTCCTTTAGCTCCTTCACAAATTGTAAATTCACTTGTGATTGAACATGATTATAATCCATCATATAGAAAATTACATCTGCAACATGAAGGGCTGATTCCGTCGCAATCTTATGAGCATCATCTGTTGAATCAATTCCCGGTGTATCAACTAAAATGACACCGTCTGGAAGAGAAGCATCTTCTCTCGTTATGTGGACACCAATTACTTCCTCTCCGTTTTTAAAGAGCTGTTTTAATTGTTCATCCGTGTATGTACCTTCATAAGATTGCTTCATACCTGATTTTAATGTAAGTACTACACGATTGTGACCTCGTTGAATTTCAACAACGTTGGCACTTGTAGGAATCGGACTCGTAGGAAGTAAATCCTTACCATATAATTCATTTAGCATCGTAGATTTTCCAGCTGAAAAATGTCCACAAAATGCTATCATAAACTCATTCTCTACATATTTTTGAATGATATCATGAATCCGCTTACTATTTTCAGTATCCCCTTTGTCTTTCCACATTTCGTATAAGTACAACATTTGATGTACTTGTGAACTTGCAATTTGCACCATCTATCTGTTCCCCTTTACTTTAAGTGACACGTCTATCACCCTAGACGTACTCTCCTATATTCGAAAACGTAACCGTTTCCACTATATATATTTTACTTATGTTCTATCTTACTAAATTTTCGAAAAAAAATCTCATTAAAATGTTGAAAAGTGGAATCGGCTTGTTCAACTCCGGAGGGCAGAGGTTCTATAGAATTACGAAAGACGAAAAAGGGTGAAGCAAAAATGTCTTTTTGCTTCACCCTTCTTAATCTATATATTAGTTAGTAACGTGCTTCAAAACGAATGTTGAAATTACTGCATATACAACTACCGTACCTGCTAGAAAAGCGATTACCATTTTCCATCATCCTTTTTGTGATAATGATTATCATTTCTTGTTTGTATTATAGCATCGCAGAGAATCGTTATCAATACACATTATGGAGTAAATCGTGAAATGTTTATGAACCTTTGTCCATAATTTGTCATCTCTATTAATGCTCGTTCTTCTTCACGAATTCGTAGTGAAAGAACATACGCATTACAAAAACAAAATGTTATAGCGGTTACATACGCTTGAAAGAAAAGAGGAATAAGTAATAATTCACACACAACAACTACATAATTTGGATGCCGAATATATCGATACGGACCTTT
This sequence comes from Ectobacillus polymachus, assembly GCF_048159605.1. Classification (NCBI taxonomy): domain Bacteria; kingdom Bacillati; phylum Bacillota; class Bacilli; order Caryophanales; family Bacillaceae; genus Ectobacillus; species Ectobacillus polymachus. The sequence goes on from NZ_JBLREB010000001.1 coordinate 1,131,222, forward strand.
CATTACAATATCTTTCTCAGGAAGAACAAGAATCTTTGTATTCCATCGCTCACCTAAAGAGGCCATCGCCCAAATACGTAAACCTTGAATCAAAAGTAGTGTTATCAAAAGCGGTGGCCAAAGTGTAGATAATGTTTTGTGAAGAATCATAACCTCACTTAAAAATGAAAGAAAAAAACAAATATGAAGAAAAACAATAACGATGTATTGCTTTTTTCCATACTCCATTGCCCCCTGTTGTTTCATCTTTCTTTCATTACGTTTCGCAACAAATAATTCTACTAAGCGTTGCAAAATAAAAAAAAGTAAAAAGCAAAAAAAAATCACCCAACTTCCTCCCATTCCACTAACAATAATTCAGAACTAAAACCTGGACCAAGTGCAGCTAATAAATCCGTTTGTCCAGGCTTATTGACTTGCAGTAAATACTTTTCTAGTACATACAAAAGTGTAGCAGAGGACATATTGCCGTACTCCTTTAACACATCAAATGAGATACGAGTTTGTTCTTTATTCATTTCAAGTGATTCCTCATAGACATCCAGTACTTTTTTACCGCCAGGATGTGCAATAAAATGAGAAATATCAGATAACTCTATCCCCTTTTCTCGTAAAAAATGTATCACATTCGGCCGCAGCCAATTGCGAATAATGGTTGGAATATCTTTCGAAAAGATGACGTTTAAACCATTATTGCGAATGTCCCACCCCATTACCTTCTCTGATTCTTTCATTAGCGTTGATTGAGACCCTCTAAACACTGGCAGCACTGACAGAGAAGAAGGAATGGATGCCTCATCACCAGCTATGAGAACGCACGCTACTCCATCCGCAAATAGGGAGGTTCCAATCAAATTACTTTTCGATCGATCGTTACGTTGAAAAGTTAAGCTGCAAAGTTCAACTGCTAATACAATTACTTTTTCCTTTGGAAACGCCTGACAGTACTCAAATGCACGCGATAGACCTGCAGCACCACCTGCACAGCCCAATCCCCATATCGGAATTCGCTTCGTATGCGAAGAAAAAGGTAATGCATTCATAATCTTCGCATCAATTGTAGGTGTTGCAAAACCTGTTGAAGAAACAAAAAAAAAGGCATTGATCTCCTTCATCGGTACAGCTTCCTTTAAAAATCGTTCACTTTGTAAGCAGTTTTGAATCGCTTCAATTCCCAAGGAAACAGCACAATCTATGTAAGTAGCATTTCGTTCTTCAAATGAATGCTCCTCCTGAAACCACTCCAAGCCCTTAGCAAAATGCCTCTTTTCAATTTGTCCATTCGTAAACACATTCAGTAACCTGTTCAAATCTTTAAAAGACCCTTCAAATAAATGAGAAACAAATCTCTCTATAGACTGCTGCGTACATACGTGCGGCGGCGGACAAATTCCAACAGATACAATCTTCGACATGCAGTTCACTCCTAGTGGCATATTGTTCTTACTATGTTCAAATATCGATGAAATATGTAAACAGTTTTGTTTTTAAACGAGGTTATTTTTGGGGGATTTGTTTTAAAATCATTTCAACGTAAAAAAAGCTTAAAACAGGAGCTTTCCAAAATGAACTGCTTGTATAAAGAATTTCTAATAAAATAAACAGGCTAGTTGGAATCGAACCAACGAAACACTTTATCACATAGATAAAGTCGCTCTACCACTGAGCTATAGCCTGATAATGTTAGTTTGCTACTTTCAGCTTACTCCTATACACTTTTATATAAAAAAAGCACCCTCAAATACTCAGATTTTGAGTAAATGATGGTGCTTGTATGTCCAATATACCCTTAATGTAGTACCAACATTCGAACATAGTTTTCATGATAAAACGATGACTACTTGAAGTGAAAATCCCCCGACTTTCTTTAAAAAACTTCCCCTATTTCCCCAATACTATTACGAAGCCAGCTTTGCATCATTCTTTGCTTTTGCTGCTTTTGTTTTTGCATTAAACAAAAGATTCAAAATAATCGCTGTAAAACTTCCTAGCACGATACCGCTATCTGTTAAAATTCGAATGCTCTCTGGAAGCTTTGCAAAGAAAGTTGGTACTGCAGTTACGCCAAGACCGATACCTACTGAACATGCTACGATGAGTAGATTTTCTTGCTTTGTGAAATCTACCTTGCTTAGCATTTTTATTCCATACGCCATTACCATTCCGAACATCGCCAGACTTGCTCCGCCTAGAACTGGATGAGGTATAATTGTTGCTGCAGCTGCGATTTTCGGAACAAAACCAAGCGTAATTAAAAGACCGCCGCATATATAGATGATTTTTCGGTTTTTCACACCAGATAGCTGTACGAGTCCTACGTTTTGAGAATACGTAGTGTATGGAAATGAGTTAAATATACCGCCAAGAATGATTGCAATCCCTTCTGCACGGTAGCCTTTCGCTAGTTTTTTTTCATCAAGCTTCGTGCCACAAATATCAGATAGAGCAAAATATACGCCTGTTGCTTCTACGATACCGACTAAAGCAACAATGATCATCGTTATAATTGGAGTAATCGAAAATGTTGGAGTTCCAAAATAAAAAGGCTGAATGCCATGTACCCAACTTGCATCTGCGACTGGCCCGAGATTTACTTTTCCCATAAAAGCAGCTGCAATGGTACCCCCAATAAGGCCAAGTAAAATACTAATAGCACGAATAAATCCGGAAAATAAACGATTTATGAGAATAATAAATAGTAAAACCCCAAATGCAAGAATAAGATTTTCTGGATTTCCAAAATCTTTGCTTCCTACTCCTCCTGCCATATCGTTCATAGCAACTGGTACGAGTGTAATTCCGATAACTGTTACAACGGTTCCAGTTACAACTGGTGGAAATAATTTGACGAGTCTTCCGAAAAATCCGGAAAATAATACGATAAATAATCCAGCAACAATAATACTACCGTAAATTGCTGAAATGCCGTATTGCTTGCCAATTGCAATCATTGGACCTACAGCTGTAAACGTACAGCCTAACACAACAGGCAACCCAATCCCAAAAAATCGATTGCCCACTGCTTGTAAAACCGAAGCAACACCACACATCAGTAGATCAATGGATACAAGATACGTTAGCTCTTTTTCCCCAAAGCCTAGTGCACCACCTACGATTAATGGAACAATAACCGCCCCTGCGTACATGGCAAGCATATGTTGTAAACCCAGTGAAAACATTTGAAAAGGCTTATTTGTCATGTGTTATTCCTCCTACTTCTGCAAGTTCTTCAAACGTTACCACCTTATCTTCTAGAGAAATAATTTTTGCTAAAGATTCAACCTTCAGTCCCATTTCACGAAGCTTATCGCCACCATCCTGAAATGCTTTTTCAATGACAATTCCTATACCAGCTACTGTTGCACCTGCTTGCTCTACGACATTAACGAGACCTAGAGCTGCTTGACCATTGGCAAGAAAATCATCGATGATTAAAACGCGATCCTCTGCTGATAGATGGTCTTGGCTAATTGCAATTTCGTTCGTTTCTTGCTTCGTAAACGAATACACCTTTGCCGTAAATACATTCTGCAACGTAAGAGACTTTCTCTTTCTTGCAAAGACCACTTTTACCCCCATCATAAGTGCTGCCATCATGGCTGGTGCAATACCAGAAGATTCAATTGTTACAACTTTCGTAATTCCTTCCTCATGAAAACGTTTTGCAAATTCCTTGCCTATCTCTTGCATCAAAACGGGATCAATTTGATGATTCAAAAAAGAATCGACCTTTAAAATTTCATTTGATACTACTTTTCCTTCTTTTCTAATCTTCTCTTTTAACAGTTGCATAGCTAATCCCCTTCTGAAACTTTTTTTCCGAGCACTCTATAAGAAGAAAGCAAAAAAAGGCATTTCCCCACTATCAGTGAGGAAATGCCTTTTCCATCAATGGAATATACAAACTACCATTACAAAGCAAAATGTCCCCACTCATAGTCCAATACATTTACGGTGATTGGGTAGAAACTTGTAGGCCATATTCCTACGATTATATGAGTGCTCATATATAATTAATATGGTAGATTATATCGTATATTTTTTTGTTTGAAAAGTAAAAACTCGAAAAACACGTACAATTCTAATGTATTTTGAATTTTCTGTTCGTTCTTTCGCCTCGGTAAATAGTAAGATGGAAGAAAATATTAAGACAAATGATAAATTTCTTTATATTTCTCTTCTAAATACGTTGCTAAATATGTTGCTTGTAGCCCTTCTCCTGTAACATCTTTGACTATTTCATTCGGATATTTGCTTTTTCCGTACGTATGGACATGAATATGGAGCCATTCAACTACTGGTTCAAGTTCTCCACCTTCTAACAGCTCTTCAAAGTTTGGAATCTCACTTCTCAATTGATGATAAAACTGTGCCGCATACATATAACCAAGTGCATAGGATGGGAAATACCCAAAGTCTCCGCCAGCCCAGTGTATATCTTGCAAAACGCCTTCACGGTCATTTTTCGGACGTACCCCTAAATACTCTTCCATTTTATCGTTCCATACTTCAGGGAGATCTTCTACTTGTAAATCACCATCAAATAACGCTTTTTCAATTTCATAACGAACCATAATATGGAGTGGATACGTTAATTCATCTGCTTCAATGCGAATAAGGGATGGCTTAGATTCATTGATAGCAGCATAAAACTCTTCTAGCGATACGTTGTCAAATTGACTTCCGCCAGCTGCCTGTAGTTGCTTATAATTTTTACTCCAAAAATGCTGATTTCGTCCGATAAAGTTTTCAAAAAATAAAGATTGTGATTCATGAATTCCCATCGATGTTCCTGTACACAAAGGGGTTCCTACCCATTCTGAGTTAATATTTTGTTCATATACAGCATGTCCACATTCATGAATGGTACCAAAGATTGCTTTTCTAAAATCATGTTCATCGTAATTCGTTGTAATTCGCACATCACCAGGATTTAATGCCGTCGCAAACGGATGAATCGTTTCATCAAGACGTCCAGCTTCAAAGTTAAAGTGAAGCTGTTGCAGCAGCATAATGCTAAACTCATGCTGCTTTTCTTTTGAAAAATAAGCATACAACGGTTCTGTTTGCATAATACGATTGCTGCTAGCAATTTCTTTCACGAGTGGTACGATTCTTGTCCGCAACTCAGTAAAGACAGCGTCCAGTATTTCAACCGTCATACCTGGTTCATAGAGGTCTAGGAGTGCATCATATTTATTTGTTTCATAACCCCAATAGGAAATAAACTTCTTTTTAAAATCTATTAATTGTTTTAAATAAGGAGCAAGCATGAAGAAGTCAGAATGCTCCTTAGCCACTTCCCATACGCTTTCTGCCTTAGCTTGAACCTTCACATATTGTTCGTATTCATCCTTTGGTATTTTCTTATTTCGATCATACTGTATTCTGCACTCTTTCACGACTTTTGCTGTTCGATCAGAAAGGTCCTCGGCAGCTTCTAATTTTTGCAAATACGCTGCCATCTCATCGGAAGTGGACATACAAAAGGCTTCGGATGAAAGCATACCTATCACTTCAGAACGCCCATCAACACCTTGTTTCGGTGCACCAGTACGTAAATCCCAAAAAATAAGATTCAATGCTTCTTGATAGTTCATCATTTTCTTTACAAAAGCTAAAAACTCATTTTCAATTTTATTTGTACGCTCCATATCATCACTCCTTTTCCACACTAATCCATTCGATAGAAACCAATGAAGTCCCTGCATACACGTTTATAATGAAATATGTTCTCCTTGAACAGGCAAGATGCGCTTTACATTTTCTACAACGATTGGTTTTTCATTTTCCTCAAGAAAAAGAGTAATACATCCATGGTCCTGACTCGTTCGAATGAGTCGGCCAATACCTTGGCGTAATCGAAGAATCATATATGGCAAGTCAACCTCATGAAACGGATCACTCACATGGCTACGTTTTGCTTCAAAAACTGGATCATTCGGCGGGAATGGTAGTGACCAAATAATAACTTGTGACAAGGATGAACCTGGAATATCAAGGCCCTCCCATAAATGCACAGCGCATAAAACGGTTTCTTCTTCATTTTGAAACTCTGAAACAAGTACACTTATTTCTTTATCCCCTTCATACAAAAATCGGTACGGTACATTTTTCTCTTCTACGGAATGCTTGAAATATCGTAATTCTTCATTCGTTCGGAATAAAACCAATGTTCGTCCTTTTGTTCGTTCAAGAGAGGAGATGGCATACTCTATTTTTTTCTCCTGCTGATTGCAGTAGGTTGGAATATATACCTTCATTTGTTCTTCATAGTCGAACGGAGAGTCAACAGAAAATGAAAGATAATCATCTATTCCCAAATTCTTAGCAATGAATGAGAACGAATTGTTTTCAGATAAGGTTGCAGAAGAAAATACAAATGGAATGTTCTTGGAAAATACTCGTTCTCGTAATACTTCTTCTACTTCGTGCGGCATGATAACTAACGTAAATCCTTCATTTCCCGTTTCAACCCAAGTAATTACGTTTTCGTTCTCTGTAAAGAGTTGTAACGAATGCTCCATCAAATCTAAATGCTCGTCCACTACAGCAAGATCATATTCGTCAATCGTATGCATTTCACTTTCAAATACAATTGAGTTTCCTATTTCCTCTATTCTTTTATAAACTCGCTTTGCATGCTCCGTTAACATCCTTGAACGCTGAATGCTCATACGATGCGAACCTGATATTTCTTGTGCATGCTCGTTTAGAATATGGAAAAAATCAGAGAACTCAGCTATCGTTTCTTCAATTAACTCAGCAAATTCTTCCCGAATATCATTTTGCAACAAACGGGTAAGTAAGTTCTCCATCATATTCTGTTGCAAACGATAGGTCAGTGCCTTTTGCGCGGCATATTCCACCAAATGACCTTCATCAAAAATCACACAGCTTGCTTCTGGTAAAAGCGGTAGTTGTCCTTCACGTTTACGAGCTTCAAAAGTCCAAATGTGCTGCATATAAAAATCCTGCGAACATATAATTAAATCGGTTGCTTTGCGATAATAATCACGTGATAGCGTTTGACCACAACGATGACGCTTTTCACACGAAATACAATCCTGAAAATAGTCAAAGGATACTTGCGACCATTCTTCATCTGATAAATAAGAATATTCTTTGCGATCACCGTAATGCTGGAAGCTTTGCATGGTTCCATGATCAAATACAAATTCAGGTAAACTATCGTAGGCCTCTTCAATTCCTTCTGTGGGAGCGCCTTCTATTACACGATCCATTTTCTTTAAACACAAATAATTTTCCATTGATTTTGCAAGACGAACGTCAATATGTAAAGACAGTGCTTTTGATAGCTTTGCTATGTCTCCTTCTTCTTTTACAAGCTGCTCAATTAATGTCTCATCAGCACAAGCTATAATAGCTGGCTTCCCGATATATCTGGCATATGTGATGGCATACAGTAAATAAGCAATCGTTTTTCCTGTGCCAACCCCAGCTTCAGCAAATAACACTCTTTTTTCCCTAAAAGCACGGTCCATCTGAAATGCCATAAAAATTTGTTCATCCCGCATTTCAAACCCTGCCTCAGGCAAGATATCATAAAAGACGTCTCCAATCCAATCATTTAACCTATCAAAAAAGTTATCTTGTTTCCCTACTTCAAAGGGGAGTGTTCTTGTCACGTCATGTTCCTCCAACTCATATAAATGTAACAAACGAAAAAGTTTTCCGGTAAGGAAAACTTTTTTATTCTAGACTTTGCTTCTTATACGAAAGTAGCAAATTATGGGCAAAGGCTTGTAAATAATGTTGCTTTGCTCGATTGATTGCTTTTCTTGCTGCCATCGATTCGGATTGTTCGATTAAACTCTCTGTATGATCAATTGCTTTTTTTATTAGAATAAATTCTGCTATACGTTCCTTCATTTTCATTTCTCCTTTTTTGTACGCATAATAGACAGTATACGTACAGAAACGGAGATTTATTCTTTATGTTTTGGAGGACGTACCCCAAAGTATTGGTAATAGTCAGTTCGAATCATACCATTAAATAGTTTACGTTTTTTGGAAGCAGGTCTTCCGTAATAGGTTTCAAATTTTTCATGATTTGTCACAACGTATACAGACCATGTAGGATAGTTTCGAAATACGTTGCCCATATCTTTATAGAGCTGTTCAACCATTGATTTTTCACTTAAACGTTCTCCGTAAGGGGGATTCGTCACTACATAGCCATAATCCTCTTTTGTCGTGAAATCTTTTACCTGCATTTGTTTAAAAGAAATCAGGTCGGTAAACCCTGCCTCCCTTGCATTGTCCGTCGCAATTTCTACCAAACGATGATCAATATCAGAACCCATTATATGTAGTGGTTGATCATAGTTAGCCTTATCCTCTGCTTCTTCATAAGCAAGATCCCATTTCTCTTGAGGAATCCACCCCCACTTATTGGCAGCAAATTCTCGATTAAATCCTGGAGCAATGTTTTGTCCAATTAAAGCTGCTTCAATTGGAATCGTACCTGAGCCGCATAAAGGATCAACAAAAGGAAAATCTGGTTTCCAATTGGTGAGCATAACAAGCGCAGCAGCAAGTGTTTCTTTTAATGGAGCTTCTCCTTGCCCAATCCGATATCCTCGTTTGTGTAATCCGATTCCACTTGCATCAATCGTCAAAGTTGCAACGTCTTTTAACAGCGAAACTTGAATACGGTATAAAGGACCATTTTCTTCAAACCATGTTGTTCGTTTATACGTACTCTTCATCTTTTCTACGATAGCTTTTTTTACGATACTTTGACAATCTGATACACTAAATAACGTTGACTTCACAGATTTACCTACTACCGGGAATTCCGCATCTTCCGGAATATAATCTCCCCAAGGTAGCGCCTTCGTCTTTTCAAATAGTTCATCAAATGTCGTCGCCCTAAATTCACCGATTTTTATTTTAATACGGTCAGCAGTTCGAAGCCAAAGATTAGATCGGCATATAGCTGACTCATCACCTTGAAAAGTTACCTTTCCATTGTCTACTTCACATTCATATCCAAGATCACGAATTTCTCTAGCTACTAATGCCTCTAATCCCATTGCTGCCGTTGCAATTAACGTAATGTTTCCCATATTCACTCTCCTAACATAACTTCCATTATTTCCATTAGTCATATATTACCATACAAAAAGCTCTCCTTTTATAAGGAGAGCTATTCGTTATCATTTTTCACTCATAACGTTTTGTAAGCCATGTTCTGTTCCTTAGTACTGCAAACGGCTTTCGCCTCGTACGCCGGTGGTGACCATCTATCTACAGATGTATAATCTGTCCTTCTCCATCGTTCATTTTCTTAGAGAAGATTCCCCTACCATAATTTGGGTTTCTCGCTCGTGGGGTTTACCTCGTTCCACTCCCATCATTTCTTCTGGGACTTCGTCACTGTGGCACTTTCAAGGTAATCCAGCCATATCCAAAGACTTAGGCTGTTTCCCTGCCGTTAGCCTCGCCGCTAGGCCAAGCTACCCTATCTTATGACTTCGCTAGGCACGAACACTACGACCATCTCAGGTCGTGCGAGCATGGACTTTCCTCTACAGCAAAAGCTGCAGCGATCACCCAAACGTTATGACGTGTAATAGTATAATCTAAAAAACTAAAATTTGCAATGTGTATTTTGTAAATTATATTATTCGTACAATTTGCTTCCGAATACTGCTTTTTCTAAGTTAGATAAGCGACGTAATATGTCAGTATTCATATTATTGTAAACAGGCTGAGTTGGTTGAACAGGCTGAACAACAGATGGTTGCTTTCCCTTTTGCTCTTCAAGCGTACGTTTTAAACGAGCATTTTCTTGCTGCAAATGTTCAATTTCTTGATGAAATGTTTCATAGTCTTTAATAATTAAATCCAAGAATTTATCTACTTCTTCTTGTTGATAACCCCGAATACCTGATTTAAAATCTTTCTCTAGTATGTCTTTTGCCGTTAATTTCAGTTTTTCAGAAATCATGTTTTCACCTCATATCTTTACAAAAGCTTCTTCTGTATCATGTTCGTTCATACGAAACCTGATAATTTTTTTAGTAAGCTATGTACATTTTACCATTCTCCTTTTTAATGTACAATCGTTACTTCATAGGCTATCCTCATTTGCAAAAGCCTCCTCATCTATAATATCCTGCAAATCGGAAAAGCGAATGAAATAACATGGATAATGGTCCATTGCTTTGGCTGCCTCAACTATATACTTTGGACTTCCTTCTTTTTCTTCATCGTATACAGCCAAAAGCGCATCACTTTTTTGAATGAAAAATTGGTTTTTTAATCGAAACTGAACAGGGCTTTCATATTTTTTCTTCGTTATGCTATTAACATAATCTGCTTGGGAAAGAATAAATTCATAGTACTCTTTCGTTTCTTCCTTCCACTTCTCCTCCTGTTCAAGGAATGGTGTGAATACAGCAAGCTTTAATTCAGGAAATTGCAATTGTAAATCAAAAACAACTTCCGCCGCCCATAATTCTACACCTACCTGTCCACTTATTATTACCCATTCTAATCCTTCTTCTGCAAACCGAGACAAATAACGATAAATCAACTTTTTTATGTACGTCACACCAGGATGATCATTTGAAAAAATGCTAAGTTCAAATGATTTATACCCTGTGACGGTTAGTATTTTCATTATTATCACCTCACTTATTTTACCATAACATAATCCTCATTCCGTAAAAAAGAGAACTAGCTATATTCAATAACTAGTTCTCTTCCCTTTATTATTTATGCATACCGCCAAGCATTGGATTTGCATTAGGCCCCATGTTTGCACCATAAGGCATTCCAGGCCCTGTCATTGCTCCTGCTACTTGTGAACCGGGACCATAAGGCATTCCAGGCCCCGTCATTGCTCCTGCCACTTGTGAACCAGGACCATAAGGCATTCCAGGCCCTGCCATTGCTCCGGCTACCATAGGCGAAGGTCCCCCATAGGGACTAACAGGTGCGAATGGCCCTGTCATTGCTCCGGCTACTAAAGGTGAAGGACCATAGCCAGGTACATTCGTTTGTTGTACCGTGTTATAAGCAGATTGCGTTTGTGGGAAATAGTGTTGGTTTTGAATCATTTGATGATTAATTAAAGTTGAATGAGTTGGATGAATATGTGGTACAACGGTTGTTGAGAATGTGTTTGTTACACAATGCTTTGTAGGATGAACGACTGGTGGTGTAGTCATTACTGGACCTGTAGCAACTGGTGATACGAATGAAGGTCCTCCCATACAAGATTTACAATACATAGTTTTTTCTCCTCTCCAACATAATGTAGTTACACTTTACAATATGATGAAGAAAAGGTACATGACTAATACAAACACCTATTTACTAAGATAAAATTGTGTACAGGAAGTGCTTAAAACTCGTAAATACAACTACTGTTAACACTACTAATCCAAAGAACATATACAAAATTACATTTTTCACAGATTTCCGCTCCATTTAGATATTTTTTACTCACATCAATTGTATACGTGATCGTTAAAACGAACAATATATTTACGACAAAAACATACATTTTTTTCATTATTGTAATATTTTCACCAATTGTTAATCAAGTTGCAGTTCTACCTGTTCGTTTCAATGAACAGTTTAATAAAATGCTTGGCTTTGGCTATGCAGATTTCTCCGTAGGAGTTATATTGTGACAAAATTCAACAAATCATATTTGTATTATGTAAATGATAAGAGCAACGATGATGTTGCCCTTACTTAAAAAAACCTCCTACTTGTTTCACTATACCTGTTACTTGATTCATGGCATTCATCATTTGTCCTGCTGTATTCATCATCTTGTTAATATCATAATTACCATCACTCGTTTTAAATTGTGACATTATGTTTGAAAACTGACCTTGTTGCTGTTTGTAGTTATTTTTATTTGCTGGATATGGATGATATGGATTCATAGGGTGCTGATAATAAGGTTGTGGCGACGGATAATAGGGCTGTTGTTTTGGCGGATAAAAGGCTGGCTGCTGATTCATAAATGACAATTGAAAAGGCTCATAATAATTCGGCTGATTTGATTGAACTGCCTCAAATGGAAACATATTATACATATGATAATTTGGATACATTAAAATCCCCCCTTTTCCCTAATAGAATATGATGGAGAGCTAGAGAACGTGTAACAACTTCTTTCATTATTGGTTACAATAAAAAAACGTCAAAAGTTGTCGATAGTTTCAATTTTGCAAAAATAAAGAAAGTAATCTATATATGATACGATAAATTTGTAGAAGTTAATTCTTCTCAAGGGGGAATGATGTAATGAAACTTGGAGAGCTACGTTCAAATTTTATTTCTTTACGGCAATATGAACCAGATTTGAATATGTTGTTAGATTTTGCAAGGCAACGATATTTACATGGTTCCATCTGTATTTCAGACTATCGAAATATTATTCGAGAATTAGAAGAAATAGGGGCGACTAAACCTGATTTTTCAGATACTGTTACAAGCTAATCGCTAAAAAAAGAGAGGGGATCCCCTCTCTTTTGTCTTCTAATATAAAAAATGGATTCAATCCTCTTCCTCTACTTAAATCGTTAAACAGCTAACGAATCATACCCTCCCCAATTTCCTTCTCCTATATTCCGAAACTGCTTCGTTTCCATATGACCAACGTAAGACTCAATAATTTCAACAGTATGAATCATCTCATTTTCTTTATTCTTTAGGACATGATTTACTCGCAACGTTACTTGCATTTCTAGCAAATCAAGAGTACTCAGGAGCTCATCAATCGTCGTTACTACCTTTTCCTTGGATACGATTACCATTGCAAATCCCTCCCTTTTATTGTTCATACATTCGCTCATAACAATCGTACTACCTTCTCCTATGACAAAACTAGTATCCATTCGGCAAAGAAAGTGATTTTTCACTGAAAGGTATGAATGTCACTGACATGGCTACAATACGTAAAGGAGGTGAGATAAAAATGGCTAAAAATAAAAAACAAGTGACAAAAGAACAAAAAAAGCAGGATAAAAAAACTGGAAATCCGAAAGTTGATGGACCAAATTTTCCTGCTACATAAAACAATGTAGGAAAAAGTGGGCTGTCTAAAAACAAAAATAATCCGAAGCATACGAACCTATTTCGTGAGCTGACTCAAAAGGGAATGGTTTTCTCCCTTTTGAGTCAGCTCCCTTTTTCCTTATTATAGAAAGGACTTAATAGAAGATAGTAAATGAAGCTGTTTTCTCTTTGATGTAAACCATTCCGTAAGATCAATGTTCTCATCTAATGTAACAGGTTCAAATAATGAAGACATGTCCATATTTATATGAAACCAATCCTCCCTATAATGACGATGATGCATAATAACTGGATATATATTACGTAAAGATGGGGAAGCTTTCTCCTTTTTTTCTGCGTATTGTTCATAATCCATTCTAGATCCTGTATGTTCCGTTTCATCTGAAAATGATGTAAACCTACTTTGATAATCTGAATGAAATAACAGGATAGCTAGCTTCTTCCCTAATTCAATTCGTTTTTTAACATAAATAAAGTCATGGACGGAAAGTCCATATAATTTCCCCTGCAAGGTAGGGAAAATTACTGAACTAAAATGGAATAGCTCTTGGAACTGAAATACGAGTGACTTAAACACATGCTTTTGAAAATAAGGGTGCTCAATGACTGGATGTTGAATAACATGTTGTTCATTTATTATAAGAGCAGTCATCAAACGCCTATGATCTTTCATCTTCCAGTATCTCTCCCATTCTCCTTCCATAAATACGGACACAGAAAAAGCACTTAATAAATGAAATAGAGGTCTTTGAAGTTGAAGAGAATACTCATAAAGCAGGAGCTGGGGAAAAGCATCTTCGAAAATAAGCCAATTTGCTCTTTCATACGAAAGAAATAGTCGGTTTCGAACCGATTCTGATAGTAACTTTGGAAGGTAGTTTCCTTCTAAATCTGTCATATTCCATCCTGCATTACGAGATACCATACTCGCTAGAAATGACCAGAACATATAATTGTTAGCATGATAAAATTTCTTGTATGCGTATGTCCGAGAAATATTATCAACATTATAAAGCTTAACATTCTGTTTAATTTTATAAATAATTGCACTTTCTTCTTTTGTGTACTGTACTTCTTTTCTTTTTTTACGATAACTAAAATAATCTATATTAATTTCTGTCAAGATTCCACCTCCATCTGTAGCTCCATATAAAAAACTTTCTGACCTATTACGTCCTTTTTTTGATATAATCACCTTTGTAAGTAATTCGAATTGGAGAAGAAGAGAATATGACCATCCGTTATCCTAATGGCAAACGGTATTTAAAGAAGCAAGGGAATTCGCCTATTAGCAATCCATCATATAGTAATAGGGGGATGACACTAGAAGAGGAACTAAACGAAACAAACCAATATTATCTTGCCCATGACATCGCATGTGTACACAAAAAACCTATTCCTCTTCAAATTGTAAAGGTTGATTATCCACAAAGAAGTGCTGCTGTCATAACAGAAGCCTATTTTAAACAGCCTTCCACTACGGATTATAATGGTGTATACAAAGGAAAATATGTAGATTTTGAAGCCAAGGAAACCAAAAATAAAACGAGTTTTCCTTTGCATAACTTTCATCCTCATCAAATTAAGCATATGAGGAATGTACTTTATCATGGGGGAATAACATTCGCCATTATTAAATTTACGCAATTAGACGAGATTTATTTTCTAGAAGGCAAATATGTTATTCAATATTGGGATCGACAAGAACAAGGAGGAAGAAAGTCGATTACAAAGCAGGAAATTGAATTAAATGGGCATTTGCTACAATCTGGTTATCACCCGCGTATTCATTATGCTAGTGTACTAGACACGTTGTATTTTTCATGATACATTCAAAAATAAAGCTCATGATTTGATTTTTTTCAGATAGTGAAAGGTAGGAGAAAGGATAATGTCAGACAATTATCGTTCTCGCGAAGAACGAAGACAGGCAGAAAAAGTAAAGCAAGGACAACAAGGACAACAAGTGAATGACGCTAAGCCACGTAAAAAGGGCTCGTTCTTGAAGAAATTTTTAGTAGCCTGCTTACTTATCGGCATTGTAACGTTAGGTGCAGGGGTTGCTACTTTCTTTGCAATGATAAAAGATGCTCCAAAAATAGATGAATCAAAACTTGCTGATCCAGTATCTACAAAGTTTTATGATAAAGATGGCAATCTTATTCATGAATATGGTTCACAAAAAAGAACACCCATTACTTACGATCAAGTACCAAAAGTAGTTGAGGAAGCTTTTTTAGCTACAGAGGATAGCAGATTTTATGAACACCACGGGGTGGACATTATACGAACTACGAAGGCCATTTTAGCGAATGTGAGCGGTGGCTTTGGCTCACAAGGTGGTAGTACGATTACACAACAGGTTATTAAGAACTCTTTCTTATCTTCTGATAAAACATTAAAACGGAAAGTCCAAGAGTGGTATTTAGCTTACAAGCTTGAACAAAAATACAGTAAGCATGAAATACTGACAATGTATTTAAATAAAATTAATCTTGGAAACAAATCATGGGGTCTTGCAGCAGCTGCTAAAAACTATTATGGCATTGATGCAAAAGATTTAAATAAACTAACATTGCCACAGGCTGCAATGTTAGCTGGTCTTCCACAAAGTCCAAATAATTACGATCCAACGAAGCCTGAAAATAAAGATGCAGCCACAAAGCGTCGCAATCTTGTATTGACTATGATGAACAAACAAGGGTATATTACCCAGCAAGAGATGGAAGATGCAATGAAGGTTCCGGTTGATCAAGGATTGCAACCTCCTGCAAAGGATTCTGAAATGCCTTACCAAGCCTTTCTAGACGCTGCGACAAAAGAAGTAGAAGCTAAGCTTCCGGATGTTAATATAGGTACAGATGGTCTTTCCATTTATACAACCCTTGATCCGAAAGCACAGCAATATGCTGATGAGATCGTAAATACACAAGATGTTGTAAATTATCCAAATGATAAATTCCAAGCTGCTTTCGTATTTATGGACTCAAAAACGAGTGAAGTTCGAGCAGTGGGTAGTGGACGAAATGATAATAAAGCCCAATTTAAAGGTAGCAACTTTGCAATTGATATTAGTCGTCAGCCTGGTTCTTCCTTTAAACCAATCTTCGACTATGGTCCAGCGATTGAAAACTTAAAATGGTCTACTGGTCATCAAATTGAAGATAAAGAAACAAAATATAATACAGGTGATCCAATTTCAAACTGGGACAATCAATATCACGGCGTAATGTCAATTCGAAATGCAATTGCTCAATCCTATAACATTCCTGCACTCCTTACAATGCGGGCAGTGGGAAAAGACAAGTCACAAGCCTTTGCACAAGGACTTGGCATTACATTTGATAATAATCAAACATTTGAATCTACCGCTATCGGGGCTAACAATGTTAATCCACTAGAAATGGCTGGGGCATACGGAGCATTTGCAAATTCCGGAAATTACACACAACCTCATTTCGTCCAAAAGGTCGTATATCCAGATGGTAAAGAAGTGAGCTTTAAACCAAAGCCAAAACGTGTAATGAAGGACTACACAGCCTATATGATTACCGATATGTTACGCTCTGTTATTAGCGATGGTACAGGTAAAACAGCTGCAGTTCCAGGCTTAGATGTAGCAGGTAAAACAGGTACAACAAACTTCCCTGCGGATGTAATCAACAAGTACGATTATCCTACTTCCGCTACGAATGACAGTTGGTTCTGCGGGTATACACCACAATATACGATGACAGTTTGGACGGGATATGTTAAAAATGGTCCTGGCATGTATATGGATGGCAATACAACCAAAATTTCACAGAAAATATTCAAAGAAATGTTTGCGAAGTTTGGGACAGATACTTCTACTTTCCAAATGCCAGATGATGTCGAACGAGATCCAGTTACCAATGAACTTAATGTAAAAGGTGGAGAAAAGATCGAAGCTCCAGCTGCCAAACCAGATGTACCTAGTGGTTTACAAGCAAAGTACGATCAGGCATCGAATACAATTTCATTAAGTTGGGCATTTAATTCTGCAACTGTGAAAAATCCGTCCTTTGACGTCAGCTATACGCTAAACGGAGGCGCTAAAACTGCTCTCACTTCTACGAAGAGCATGAATGTAACTCTTAGCAATGTAAAACCAGGCGGTCAATACTCCTTCTCTATAGTTGCTAATTCAAACGGACAAAGTAGTGATGCTGTAACGGTAACCGTAGTTGTTCCTGGTTCGGGATCTGGAAGTCAAAGTCCACCGACTCCTCCTAATCAAGGAAATCAGAATAATGGCCAGTCAGGAACTCCACCAGCTCCGGCAAATCCGACAAACCCGGCTACTCCACCAAATTCGGATTCATCAAATGGATCGAATACTGGCGGTTCGGGTTCAAATACTGGTGGATCTGCACCAGGTGATGGTGGCAATAATCCCGGAAATGGATCAAATAACGGAAACACAACTAAACCATCACATTAAAAGCAAAAAACCATCTCCTATTCATGGAGATGGTTTTTTTTCATGACAATCATTTTTCCAAACAGTTTTCGGGCTTCTTCATATAGCTGTGAAAGCTGAATGAATGAATGATAATGGTCTGGTTGTTCCAATATAAACCTTAGTCGCTCTACAATGTTCACAGGTTTTAAGTCCAATACCTCAATTTCCTTTGCATACTGCTGTAAAGATGATATGTACGTTCCGTTTAACCAGAACAGGATGGATACAAACCGTGCAGTATGCCTAATCATCGGTGCCTTTGCTTCATTTCTCTTTCGTTTGCGAAACAGTGAAGCAATTTCTTCTTGATCCTGTTTCCAAATTTCTAAGATAACTGGTATTGTCTTCTCCTTAACATTCCACGGCTGATATAAATCTATTTCTTCTGCAGCTGCGATCTCAAATATAAACATGTCACCCTCTTCTACACACGTTTCTTTCTCAAACGAAATAATATCCCCCTCTTTATAAAAAGGATCCATAACAAAACGATTAGGAACTTGTATTTGTGTCATTGCTTTTCCTTCTCTTTCATTCGTTTCTTCCCCTCACGGCATAACGTCAGAAGTGGACATGTTTCACATTGCGGCCGCTGTGCCTTACAATGATAGCGTCCAAAAAAAATAAGGCGATGATGAGTAATCCCCCATTCCTCCTTAGGTACCTTTTTCATTAATGTTTGTTCTACTTCCAAAACAGTATCCTTTATACGACATATGCCTAGACGTTTACTAACTCGTTCTACGTGTGTATCGACAGCAATTGCAGGAATATCAAACGCAACAGATACAACGACATTCGCCGTCTTCCTCCCTACTCCTGGTAACTTCATTAATTCATTACGATCCTGAGGAACTTTCCCATCATACTGCTCAATAAGAATTTGGCATAGCTTTTGAATATGTTTCGCTTTATTGCGATACAGTCCAATCGAACGAATATCTTGTTGTAATTCTTCGAGCGATACTGCAAGATAATCTTCTGGTTTTTTATACTTTTCAAAGAGGTCCTTTGTCACTTTATTAACAAGGTTATCAGTACACTGAGCTGACAAGGACACAGCAATAACGAGTTCAAATGGATTCGAATGATTGAGCTCGCAATGCGCATCAGGAAACATTTCACCTATTACATCAAGGCAATATCGAATTTGCTTTAACGTTAACATTCTTTACCTCCAAATTAGAAAAAGCGGACCAAAGCCATGTTGTGTAATCCAGAGGGTTGGTCCGCAGGTCATTACTTTACTGTTCAAGCCAGTTGTAAAACGGTATTTTCCCTGTATATTTTACATCTTGCTTCGGAGAAGATGTTGTTTTTCGATGCGAGCGAAAATTACGTCCGTGTTCTTGTGCTTGTTCAACCGTTTTGACCCCATTCTTTTTCCATTCAAATAAAATGCGATCAATATAACGAAAATTTAATTTTCCACTCATTACCGCTTCTCGAAGGGCAGCTTGAATAATGATTGCATCATGATGATCTTGGTCCTGCCACATCATAAGAGTTTCACATTCGAACGGAGATAGCGGTCTGCCCAGTTCCTTTTCAAAAATCGTATATAAGCTCGATTGCAGCTGCTCCATCTTTTCTTGCTGTTGTTCTGTCGTTTCATGTAATAAAAGTTGTAGCATCTTTTCCCAAAGCGGCTGAAGGGAATATGCTTCTGAAAGAATTTCTTGATTCTTTTTATTCGCTTCAATCATCATATATCCACGTTGAATAAGCTTCCGTAATATTTCTACACATTCTGCGGATGAAATAGTCATTCTATTTGCAATTTCATCAGGAGTTGGAAATGAATTTCCTGACTCTAAAAAAGTATGCACATGCAAAACAACCATAAATTCAACTTCAGTTAAACCAATGTTTTTATAATGGGTCATCAGTAACTTCGGAATTGCAATACTTCCTTGTTCGATCCACTCAACCATTATATTGTGATCCATATCCTACACCTCACTTTCAACAAGCAGTTACGATTACAGTCATACTCTAAAATACAAGTAACATTGAATATCTTATGCTTTTCCTTTTAAAAAAACCTCCCCTGCCCGAACTACATAGGTTCGTTCGAGGGGAGGTCATAGTGTTTTTACATGATCATGGGTAGAGACGGTTTAACAAACGTGGGAACGGAATTGTTTCACGAACGTGTTCTACACCTGATAACCACGCTACCGTACGCTCTAGGCCTAATCCAAAGCCGGAGTGAGGAACAGAACCGTATTTACGAAGATCTAAATACCATTGGTACGCTTCTTCACTTAAGTTATTTTCATCAATGCGTTGTTTTAATAAATCAAAATCATCAATACGTTGGGATCCGCCAATTATTTCACCGTATCCCTCTGGTGCTATTAAGTCTGCACATAATACGACTTCCGGACGATTTGGATCTGGTTTCATATAAAATGATTTTATCTTTGCTGGATAGTGTGTAATAAACACTGGCTTATTAAAGCTTTCAGCAATCGCCGTCTCATGTGGTGCACCAAAGTCTTCTCCCCACTGTATATCTTCAAAACCTTTTTCATGTAAAAGTTTAATTGCATCATCATATGTGATACGTGGGAATGGAGCTTGTATTAATTCCAACTTTGTTGTATCTCTTCCTAGAATTTTTAATTCTAATGCACAATTTTTTAGTACGGATTGAACAATATACGTAACATAGCTTTCTTGAACACGTAAATTTTCTTCATGATCAGTAAATGCCATTTCCGGTTCAATCATCCAAAACTCAATTAAATGACGACGTGTTTTTGACTTCTCAGCACGGAACGTTGGTCCAAACGAAAATACACGTCCCATAGCCATCGCTGCAGCTTCCATGTATAGCTGTCCACTTTGCGATAAATAGGCATCTTCGTCAAAATATTTTGTATGGAATAATTCCGTCGTACCCTCAGGCGCACTACCTGTTAGAATTGGCGGATCTACCTTAACGAATCCATTTTGATCAAAAAATTCGTAAGTAGCACGTATGATTTCATGACGAATACGTAATACAGCATGTTGACGTTTAGAACGAATCCAAAGATGACGATGATCCATTAAAAACTCTGTACCATGTTCCTTAGGCGTTATTGGATAATCCTTTGATTCATGAATGACTTCAATATTAGTAACAGCAAGTTCATAACCAAACGGAGAACGTTCATCTTCATGAACAATGCCTGTCACATATAGAGAAGTTTCTTGTGTTAAAGATTTTGCCTTTTGGAATACTTCTTCTCCAACTTCTGCTTTTACAACTACACCTTGAATAAATCCAGAACCATCACGAAGCTGTAAAAAAGCAATCTTACCGCTAGAGCGCTTGTTTGCAAGCCATGCCCCAATCGTTACTTCTTGATTCACATAGTTTTTTACTTGTTCTATCGTTGTTTTCACCTACGTAGTCCCTCCAACAAATATCTCTATATAATGTGTTTCTTTCTTCACCAGATTATACCAGTACTTCATTCTTTGCACTTATCAAGTACGATACATCTTTATATACTATACTCTCCTTCAAATTTACCATCTGTAAAGTTGACATAATAGTAATGGTAACGATTTTCTTGGTCAATATATGTAATTTCCCAAAGTGGAGTTTCATTTTCAGCACCTAATTTTACTTTCACAATTTGTTTTGGCTGTTTATCTTTCGTAACAATCCCGGCAGCTTGCTCGGAAGAGATACCATCCTTCGTCTGTTTTGATAGTACTTTCCCTTGATCATTAGGCACCCAAACAATCCATTGTTCTCCCGAAAGCTTCGTACCTTCTATTATGGTATAGGAACTTTTTCCATGGTAATAATCAGTAGCAGTAATTTGTGTAAGAGAAGCTTCTTTCTTAGCAATAGCAGTAGCTTTATCTTCTCCTAAACGCTTGTTACTTATCGCATTGTTGTATACATATGCACCGTACGAAATACCCGCTACAATGACTAATATGATTATAAGAATCCACTTTTTCATTCTATCACTACGTTCTATAAATGGTTAATATTTCTTGATTTTTCTCGTTCTCATCTAACGCTAAACCAAATAGGAAATCCTTTTCCTTTAACGTTCGATTCAAGCCATCGACAATTTTATACACACGAGTTGTCGAAAGCACTTCAATCTTCTTGTCCATCAAAACTCCTCCGTTACACAAAATTTCTAATCATATTAGAGCACCATACGGTTACAATATAAGTACATTCTCTACAATGCTTCTACACTCACTTATTATAGCAGGAGATTTTCATCTATTAAAGGCTTAGGCTTAAAGTGAGTCCGTACTTTATAGCCATTAACACTGGCGAATTCCATTATTATGAAAGTAATACTTCAAACGAAAATATTCTCCTACCCACATGAATAGCCTGTATGACAATTTACAGGCTATTTTTATGCTAGCATAGCCTATGCAGTAGCTCTTCAATCGTCTCTTCGTATATAGGGACTGGCGGAATGGATTCGATAAATTGTTTTCCATAATAGGTGCTTTTAATTCGTCGATCTAATACAAAAAATATGCCATTATCATCCTTTGTTCGAATTAATCTACCAAAGCCTTGCTTAAAGCGAATAATTGCTTGGGGTAATGACAGTTCTTGGAAGGGGCTTTTTCCCATTTGAATCAGTTTTTTCGCTTTTGCAGCCATAATAGGAGAGTCTGGCGGAGCAAAAGGCAGACGAACCATTACAAGACAGCTTAGCGCCTCACCTGGAATGTCAATTCCTTCCCAAAAGCTACTCGTACCAAATAAAATCGCTTTGTCAAAGGTCTGAAAATTTTTCGTCATTCTCATGCGGTTCATTCCATTAACACCTTGTGCAAGTAAGGCGTAATCACCTAGAACTTCCATTTCCTTGACCAGATTGTATGTTTCCCGCAGCATATCATATGATGTAAATAGAACAAGCATACGACCACGCATTGCTGTTGCAATAGAAGCAATGTGCTCGGTAATACTAGTTACATACTCCTGTTTGGATACGGATTTAATATTTGGAACAGTCGTTGGTATCATCATTTTAACTTGCGTATCATATCGAAAAGGTGAAGGTACTACCAATGTAGATGTAGGTCGTTTTGTCAAACCTAATACTTTCTTCACATAATCAAATGTTCCATTCACTGTAAGAGTTGCAGATGTTAATACGACGCTTTTTCGTTTGGAAAAAAACATTTGTTCAAGTATAGAACTTACATCAGTAGGCTGTTTAAATAAAATAGTCGAATGAAGAGAGCCCTTCGTATCTGTCTCCATCCAGGTTACACCATCAACTTGCTCCTTTACTAATAAGGAAAGAAGTGCCTGCTTCATACCTGATAAGGAGTCGGATAAGCTTGTAAACTCTTGACCGATTACGTAGCCTCCTAGTTGATTTCGCACTTTGTCAATTAATTGCATAAATCCATTATGTACGCTTTGTAAAAGAGTATCCAATCGATACGCAGATTCTGTAATAGCACTCCATAATTTCCCTTTTTCATGTACTGCATCGTATTTATATTGTATTTTTATATTTTGACTTATGTTTTTCTTCTGATTCCGATCAAAGATAAATGAACGTAGCATTCGGAACAGTTCATCTGATTCAAATTTAATTGTACGTAATCTTTCATCGATCTCTCTAAATTGTGTTATGGATGCAATATGATGGTTATCCATAATTTCGTATAAATGATGAAGTACACCATCTGTATCCAATGTACCAAGTCTTGATAATAATAACTGAAACGACAAACAAGAAAATTGTTCCCCTAGTGCATGACTTGCAGCAGCTTCAATTTGATGCGCTTCATCCAGCACAATATATTCGTAATCAGAAAAAATGGAATCCTCATTTGAACTATCCTGAAATAACATTACATGATTCGTTACTATAAGGTCTGCAAAATACACACGATGCTTTGCATGTTCATAAAAACAACGACTGTTCCACACATTTCGATTACCAGTCTGACTATTTCGATCACAGCAAATACGTTGCCATAGTATTTTCCCGCCAGTTGGCAAATTCAGTTCATCTACATCTCCTGTTTCCGTCTGCAGTAACCAAACTAGTATTTTTGCCTTCGTTAATACACTGTCATAATTCGTATCTTCTTCCTGCATTGCATGTTCAAATTTATTTAGGCATAAATAATGCTTTCGCCCCTTCATAAGCGCTACTTCAAATGAAAAAGGGAGTATTTTCTTTAATAATGGAATTTCTTTGTCCATAATTTGTTGTTGAAGTTGCACGGTATGAGTACTAATAACAACTGGTTTTTCCGCTTTTTTCGCATAAAACATACTAGGAAGTAAATAGGCAAGTGTTTTCCCTGTTCCTGTACCCGATTCAATGAAAGAAATTTTGTTATTTATAAAAGAAGCATACACTTCCTTCATCATCATTCGTTGACCATCCCGCACCTCATAGGCAGGAAGTACAGAACGTAAATGATCATCAATATGTTTTTCAAATTGTTCAAACGATATATGCTCTTCATCAAAAGAAACGGTATACGATTTTTTGCGAAGGGCAATATTTCGAAAGATATCGTATGCTTCACTTGTTTCATTACTTTCTAACTTTTCCATGATCAAAGAAGCAATAATTTCACCGCTATCACTTTTAAAGTTTCTACTTAATTCATATAACGATTGCAGTGTAGCTAAAGGAAAACTACTCATTTTATCTAATAACTTCAAAAATAATTTTGCAGTTACCTCTGCATCACTATCTGCACGATGCGGATGTTCATGAATAATTTCGAATGCTTTAGCTAAATCTGCCAGTTTATAACTATCTGAAGTAGGAAGTAAAAATCTAGCAAGTTCGACTGTATCTATAACTGGACACGATAATGGGTTATATCCTGCAACTGCCATCTCTTCTTGTAAAAATCCCCAATCAAAATAAACATTATGAGCAACAAAGCTAGAACCTTCTAATAGACTTCTTACTTTTGGAACTATCTCTTGAAAAAGCGGAGCACTTTGAACCATTTCATCGTTTATTCCTGTGAGCTCTGTAATAAATGGAGGAATTGGTTTTTGCGGATTGACGAATGTGGAAAACACCTCAGTTATTTCTCCGTCCTCAATCACGACTGCAGCAAATTGTGTAATTTTATCATTTCCATATTTTGATGTATTACCTGTTGTTTCTAAGTCGACGACAACATATCTGTCCATTCTCTCACCTCTTTTACTAAGAAGCATCTATCACATTTTTACTATACCACGTTTTTACTTACCTTTATGAAAATCAGAAAAAGGGCAACACAAAAAGAACATTCTTTTTGGTTACCCTCTCCATTATAACCTTTATAGAATTGTACTTGCTGGTTCATAGCCTAGCATTTGCTCGATGTTATTATGATCATCTAGTACCGCAATTCTAGGTTGGTGGGTTTTTAATTCTTCTTCATTAACCATACCATAGCAAATAACAATGATTTTATCTCCAGGCTGAACAAGTCTGGCAGCCGCACCGTTTAGGCACATAACTTTGCTTCCTCGTTCTCCCTTTATAACGTACGTTTCCAGTCGTGCTCCATTATTGTTGTCAACAATTTGTACCTTTTCATTTTCAACAATTCCTACAGCATCCATTAAATCTTCATCTATCGTGATACTTCCTACATAATTTAAGTTTGCTTCCGTAACGGTTGCACGATGCAACTTTGCTCTCATAACTGTGCGAAGCATATTTGTTCCCCCTAAATTGTAAATGTAATATTATCGATTAATCTGGCACTAGGAAATTTAACTGCAATGGCAATAATCATCGATCCTGTAAGTAAATCTACTTCTGTTAATGCTGGATATGCATAGATTTCAACGTAATCGATTTCCCCATGGGTATTTTCTTGTAAATAATTAGTAATAAGAGAAATAATAGCTTGTGGATTGCGTTCTCCTTCGTCTATTGCCTTTTTCGCTACTTGTAAGCTTTTATATAAATGAGGTGCCTCCATTCGCTCTTGGCTCGAAAGAAATGTATTTCGTGAGCTTTTAGCAAGGCCATCCTCTTCCCTCACTATATCAACCGGATTAATCGTAACAGGAATATTATAATCAGCAACAAACCCTTTAATAACAGCAACCTGTTGTGCATCCTTTAAACCAAAATAGGCATTATGAGGCATTGCAATATGGAATAGTTTTATTAATACAGTTGCAACTCCATCAAAATGACCAGGACGCTTTCTGCCGCACAAAACATTTGTACGTGATGCTACGGTAATTTTCGTGGTAAGTGGCTCTGGATACATTTCCTTGGCACTTGGATAAAACACATAATCAACATCTGCTTCGCGTGCTACTTGTTCATCTCTTTCTTTATCTCGTGGGTAGCGATCAAAGTCTTCATTCGGTCCAAATTGTAATGGATTGACAAATACACTAAGTATGACAATATCATTTTCTTTTCTAGCACGCTTTAATAACGTCTTATGTCCTTCATGCAAATATCCCATTGTTGGTACGAATCCGATTGTTTTTCCCTCTGCACGTATTGATAGGGCAATACTCTGCATCGATTTTATAGTTGTGACTACTTGCATGATAGCTTCCCTCCATAAAGAGCTTGTAATTCTTCTTCTTTCATTGTAAAGGAGTGTTTATCTTCTGGAAACAGACGTTGTTTTACTTCATTCGTATATTGAGTAATACCACGAACAATTTCATCTTGTACAGACACGTAGGATTTCACAAACTTAGGAACCCGTCCAACTCCATACGTAATCAAATCATGATAAACGAGAACCTGTCCATCTACCCCATTTCCTGCCCCAATTCCAATCGTAGGAATCGTAAGAGCAGATGAAACTTCTACAGCTAGCTGTTTTGGAACGCATTCAAGTACTAATGCAATTGCTCCTGCTTCCTCACAGCGGCGCGCATCATCAATAAGCTTGCGAGCACTGGCTGCATCTTTTCCTTGTACTTTATATCCACCTAAAACGTTAACAGACTGCGGCGTTAAACCTAAATGTGCGACTACCGGCACACCTGCATGTGTTAATTGTCGAATCACATCTAAAACTTCATCAGCACCTTCAATTTTAAGAGCATGAGCGCCCCCTTCTTGAATAATGCGCATTGCATTCTTCATTGTATCTTCTTTTGAAACGTGATAGGACATAAACGGCATATCTGTAACGATAAATGTATTGGTTGCTCCGCGTCTTACCGCCTTTGTGTGATGAATCATGTCCTGAGTGGTAACAGGAATCGTGGAATCATATCCAAGTACAACCATTCCAAGAGAGTCACCAACAAGAATCATATCTACATTCGCTTGTTCCGTTAGTTTTGCTGATGGATAATCATAAGCCGTTACCATCACTATAGGTTCACCTTGACGCTTCATTTCCATAAAATCTTTTGAAGTTTTCATTTGTCTCCTCCTCGTTTTTGAATAAGGAAGGGGATGACATAGAAAAATCCTTCTATCCATAAGGAAGAAGGATTGTACATTGTTTTCATCCCTCTGTCCCAGTCCGCTTGGATCCAGGCAGAATCCGCTATAAGTTAAAAGGGTGCAGTTCCTTTGGATACTGCCCATGTTCAACATTATACCAAATTCTTTAGAAAATGTACTACTAGATTTCAATATCAGCTGAGTGAATGTAATGAATGGCTCCATTATGATCTTCTAGAATAAGAACACCATCATCGCGTATCCCCTTCGCTAAGCCGACAAAGGTTTCATTCATCGTTACTGCTTTAATCTCTTTTCCAATGCTTATTGCATAGCTTTCCCAAAGTGCTTTAATAAATGAAAATCCGTGCTGTAAATATTCTTCATACAATTTTTCCATATGTGCAAAAATAGCTTGCATTAAACCAGCACGATTAATTTCGCTTCCTTTTTCCAAGGCTAATGAAGTAGCAATTTGCGAAATTTCAGGTGCAAAATGTTCCTTCTTGTGGTTAACATTTATACCAATGCCGATAATAATGGCTTGAATCTTATCAATTTCTGCTTGCATTTCGGTTAAAATCCCAACGACCTTTTTTCCGTTAATTAAAATATCATTTGGCCATTTAATTCCCACGTTTACTCCTGTGTACATTTCAATTGCCTGAGCTACACTTACTGCTACAAGAAGAGTAAGCTGAGGAGCTTGGTGAATCGGAATATCAGGACGTAAAATGATACTCATCCAAATTCCTGTCCCTTTCGGAGAGTACCATTTACGTTGCAATCTTCCTCGTCCTTCCAGTTGTTCCTCTGCAACAACAATGGTTCCTTCAGGAGCACCTTCATACACAAGCCTTGATGCAATCTTTTGAGTAGATGAGACTGTTTCTTCAAAATGAACATTTCTACCAATATAGGCAGTTTGTAAACCCAGCTGCACCTCATTTTCTGTAACCTTATCTGGTTTACTTGCAATCCGATAGCCAAGTCGTCGAATTGCTTCAAGCTCATAGCCTTCCCGTCGTAAATCCTCCATATGCTTCCAAACAGCTGTGCGAGAACAGCCAAGTTTTTCACTTATTGTTTGTCCTGATACGAACTTTCCATCTGCTTCTGAGAAAATTTCCAAGAGCTGTTTTCTTATAGAAGTTTGCATGAAAGTAGCCACTCCTTAATGTCCTCTTTTACGTTTGCAACACGCCTGTAGAGGACTGCTTTTTCTACTTCTTCAAGTATATTTGCAACCCAAGGACCCGGTTGCATACTACTCCATCCCAGTATATCATGTCCTGTCACTGCGAGCTCTTTACGACTGTGGATTGGAAGCTCCCTACACTTGGATGATATGTCTTGTACTGCAGGATGACGTGAAATGAGGCTGAATAGCTTTTCAACCATAATCGCTGTTTCTTCTCCTGCTTTGTATAACATCATGTCATCCCACTGCTTCTTGCTCCGTTCCCGTAAATAATGAAGAATTTTCCGAATTCGATTCATTTTTTTACTAGAAGGCTTCCATAGTTTTAATACAGCTAATTCGTCTTCTATCCCAAATAAGAAAAGCAAGAACGTCCATGCTTCCACATCCTGTTCAATCATCAACCAATCATAGGTTGCTGCATGTAGAAAGCCATCCTGCTTGTCCTCCAATCCTGGCAAGTAAAGATTCATCTTTACCTCTGTAATAATAGGAAATGCGCTAGTCACAAATTCTCCAAGCAATAATTTTTCAAACTCGGCAGATATTCGTTCGATTGCAATATGTGAAAGTCGGTGCATATTATCTACCATTGCCTGTTTCGTCTCTTCATGAAGGGTGAAACCAAGAGTACTTACAAACCGTACACCACGCATCATTCGAAGTGCGTCTTCTTCAAAGCGTTCATGCGGGTCTCCTACGGTCACAATTTTTCTTTCCTCAATTGCTTTTTGACCGAAAAATGGATCGATTAGCTCACCATCTTTTGTCATTGCAATCGCATTCATCGTAAAGTCTCTACGTTTCAAATCCTCATGAAGAGAGCGAACGAATTTCACTGCTTTTGGATGTCTATAATCCTCGTACCCTTCCTCGACTCGAAACGTCGTTACTTCATAGGGTATTCCTTCTTCAATCACAATAACCGTACCGTGTTCTAACCCTACTGGCACATGATGAGGAAAAATATTCATTACTTCCGAAGGCATCGCAGAAGTAGCTATGTCAATGTCTCCAAGAGGACGCCCTAATAGTAGATCACGAACACTGCCTCCAACAAAATAGGCTTCATGTCCATTTTCATGTAATGTTTGCAAAATAATAGTTGCTTTCTTAAATTGCTTCATGCAATTCACCTAACAGTTCATAATAAATTGCTTCATACTGAGAAACGATGCGATCTGCAGCAAATTCTTCCTTCGCAATCTTTATTGCCTGATGCGACATGTTTTTGTGAAGGGTATGATTATTTAAAATTCGAACTGCTTTCTGACTAATATCTTCAATATCACCAAGTTCACAAATAAAGCCCGTTTCCCCGTGCTTAATTACCTCAGGTATGCCGCCAATATTAGTACCAATACAAGGAACACCACATGACATCGCCTCTAGAAGCACAAGGCCAAAGCTTTCCTGTGCTGACAGCAAAAGCATAAGATCACTAATCGATAATAGATCTTCTACATTATCTTGTTTTCCAAGAAATAATACCTTTTCTTCCAGATTCAACTCTCTTACAAGAGATGTCATCGCACAATATTCAGGACCATCACCTACAAGAAGCAGTTTAGAAGGAACTTCTTTTTGGATCCGTGAAAAAGAATGTATAATATGATCTACGCGTTTTACCTTACGAAAGTTAGAAATATGTATGATTACTTTTTCATGTTCATTTATACCATATTGTTCCTTTAGATGAAGCATTCTCTTCTTATGGTACACACGATCATCAATAAAGTTATATACGGTATGGATCTCTTTATCTGGATGAATTAGTTCCTTCGTTTGCAATGCAAGTGAACGAGAAACAGCGGTAACGTAATCAGATTGTTCAATGCCAAATCGTATTAAATTATTTAGAGTTGAATCATAACCAAGAACCGTAATATCAGTTCCATGAAGAGTCGTGACAATCTTCAGCGGTACTGTTGCCATTTGCTTTGCCAAATAGGCGCAAACCGCATGCGGAATGGCATAGTGAACATGCAGAATGTCAAGCTTTTCTCTCTCTGCTACTTCCGCCATCTTACTTGCTAAAGCTAAATCATAAGGAGGATATTGAAAAACGGAATATTGATTTACTTCCACTTCGTGAAAGTAAATATTCGGATAAAATTTATTTAGCCGAAAAGGTACACCTGATGTAATAAAATGTATTTCATGCCCACGTTCTGCAAGTAGCTTTCCAAGCTCTGTTCCGACTACACCTGAACCACCGACTGACGGATAGCACGTAATCCCAATTTTTAACATTATAATCCTCCTAGCAAGTCTTTATGCAAAACAAGAGGCTTTTTGCTCATAAATCCTTCTGCGTACTTCACGCCAACTTCTTTGCCGAATAATTTTTCTCTTGCAATGACGGATTCCGTATAACCATCTGTAAGCGGCGTCGTTACTCCATCCATTCCTTTCGAAAATTGGCTTTCGTATGCCTGTAATGCCTGAAGCTTTTCATCCATATAATCGCTTATGTCTACACAAAAGGAGGGCTTGTGGAACCCATTAATCATGAAGTAGTACATGGACTGAACACGATGATGTGCTATTTCTGGCATGAATTTGCGAATACCAGAAGAAAACATCGCTTCCTCTACGAGACGCGAACAGGAAGCGTGATCAGGATGACGATCTTCGACATAAGGTGCAAAAATAAGTTTTGGTTTATAGGTACGAATGACCTCTACAAGTTTGCGAATGTATTCATCCTTATATTGTAAGCCTCGATCTGGAAGCCCAAGATTTAGTCTTTTCTTTACTCCCATAATGTCTGCAGCTTTTTGTGCTTCTTGCTTGCGCATTGGCACGGATCCATTCGAAGACAAATCAGCCTCTGTTAAATCACAAATTCCTACTTGAAAGCCAAGCTTTGTATATTTAATAATGGTAGCTGCCATGCCGATCTCTACATCATCGGCATGTGCTCCAAATGCTAGTATATCTAATTCCATAATAATCTCCTTATTTTAACTTTCGATAATCCAAATCTCCCCGTTCGAGAGCATGCATGAGTAGCTCTGCACTAGCCATATTTGTTGCAAGCGGAATCGTATATACATCACATAATCGCAATAACGCATTTACGTCTGGCTCATGCGGTTGTGCAGTAAGTGGATCTCGGAAAAAAATGACCATGTCCATATCATTATTAGCAATCATAGCACCTATTTGTTGATCCCCACCAAGCGGCCCCGATTGAAAACGAGTTACCGGTAAACCTGTTGATTCTGAAACTTTAAGTCCAGTCGTTCCCGTTGCATATAAATCATGCATACATAGAATAGGTGTATATGCCATTGTAAAATTAACCATATCCTGTTTTTTCTTGTCATGGGCTATTAAGGCGATTTTCATATAGCATTTCTCCTCTTAATCTACAATATTTTCCAATCCGTATACGAGCGAATCCACTTTCATTACGGTTTCAATTGCGATTTTCACTCCCGACATAAAGGAAGCCCGGTTATAGGAATCATGACGAAGCGTAAGAAGTTGTCCGTCCCCTCCGAATAATACTTCTTGGTGAGCAATGAGACCTGGTAATCTAACACTATGAATATGAATACCATCTACATTCGCTCCACGAGCCCCTTGAATTTGCTCCTTTTCATTTGGATGACCCTGTTGCTTCGATTCTCTTTCTGTCCGAATTAGCTCTACTGTTTTCATCGCTGTACCAGAAGGTGCATCTAATTTCCGATCATGATGAAGCTCGATTACTTCTACATCGCTAAAATATTTTGCTGCCATTTGTGCAAATTTCATCATCAAAACCGCCCCTATGGCAAAATTAGGTGCAATAATAGCTCCAATTTTCTTCTCTTCTGCAATCTTTGTAAGCTCTTTAATTTCAACTTCTGTAAATCCAGTTGTGCCAATAACGGAGCGAACACCGTTCATAAGGGCCATTTGTAAATGTTTTTTCCCTACTTCAGGAGTAGTTAAATCTAGTACAACATCCGCTTTCACATTTTGTAAGCACTCCTCTAATGTTTCATATATGGGAGCATCTAAAGCAGGAAGACCTTCTAAATCTGCAATGCGTTTTCCGCCATTTTTGTAATCTACTGCTGCTACCAGTTCAAAATGAGCTGTACGTTCCATAAGCAGCACCGCTTCACGGCCCATTCGTCCTCTAGGACCTGCAATAATAACTGAGATTGTATTCATCCTTACTCCTCCTCTTTCCGCGTCCAACGGTCCTTATCTCGGGTACGGAATTTTTCCATTACACGATCATGAGCCGTTTCCAAATCGATATGTAGACTATTCGCCATACAAATAACAACAAACAGTAAATCTGCTAGCTCTTCCTCAATTGTACCTTCTTTTTCCGTATTTTTCTTCGGCTTTTCACCATAATAATGGTTTACCTCACGGGCTAACTCACCTAGCTCCTCTGTTAAACGGGCTGTCATCGCTAAAGGACTAAAATAGCCCTCCTTAAATTGACCTATGTATGCATCAACTTCTTGTTGCATTTCCTTCAATGTTTTATCTTCCATTATCATCACCTCAAATCCTATCTATCATGTTAGCCAATTCCTTTCATTTTGACAAATAATAAGATGAAACTTCCTATAGAAAAGGTGTTTACTTATATGAAGATGCCCCTCTTGTTATGTATGGGGTGTTCCTCCTACGAAAGCTTTATTTGTCCATGACTTTAAAGCGAATTCAAAAGCCACTTTTATCAAGAAATAGCTAGAACACGTTTGCCTCGAAATAAAGGATACACTATAATATATTGTTGGAATACATATCAAGGGGGAAGATTATGCAAAACATACATACGCGTAACATCATTTTTATCCTAATTGGTGCAGCCATTTTTTCTTTTGGTATTGTGAATGTTAATATTGAAAACCATTTAGCGGAAGGCGGATTTACAGGTATTACTCTAATGCTGTACTTTTTATTTCATCTCGATCCGTCTTATACAAATTTACTATTAAACATTCCACTTTTTTTTATTGGGTGGAAGCTGCTAGGAAGAACTACCTTTATCTATACGATCTTAGGAACAGTCGCTGTATCCGCTTTTTTATGGGTATTCCAGCGTTACTCCATTTTTCAATTGCATTTAGAATTACAAAATGATATGACGCTAGCGGCCTTATTAGCTGGGGTATTTATCGGGATTGGACTCGGTATTATCTTTCGATTTGGAGGAACAACTGGCGGAGTCGACATTATTGCAAGGTTAGCTCATAAATATGCTGGATGGGGCATGGGAAAAACAATGTTTATATTTGATGCCATCGTTATTTCCCTTTCTATCGTTACCTACTTATCTTATAAACAAGGGATGTATACTTTAATTGCCGTTTTCGTTAGTGCTCGTGTGATTGATTTTATGCAGGAAGGAGCATATGCAGCGAAGGGTGCTACCATTATCTCCGATAAAAATGAAGCAATTGCTGCTAAAATTTTAACTGAAATGGAACGGGGCGCTACTTTCTTAAAAGGTATGGGAACGTATACGAGGCTTGAACGCGATGTGCTATATTGCGTTGTAGCAAAAAATGAAGTTTTTAAACTTAAGAGCATCATTATATCCATTGATCCTCATGCTTTCGTTGCAGTAAGCGACGTACATGATGTATTAGGTGAAGGTTTTACATTGGATGACGAAAAGAAACCACTGCGTTAACAAAAAAAGAGCTGATTCAACTACTTGAGTTGAATCAGCTCTTTTTCATAAGAATTATTTATCATATACAGGCGTACAGTAATGCGCATATTTCGGATTTTTTCCGATTGTTAAGTCAAAGAATAATTCCTTAATCTTTTTACATACTTCCCCTTGATGTCCTGTACCGACAACGCGATGATCCACTTCTACAACCGGTGTTACTTCCATAGCTGTTCCGCTAAAGAATACTTCATCCGCTGCATAAAGCTCTGTTCTAGCTACACTACGTTCAACTACTTCCATTCCTAAGTCTTCCTGTGCAAGCTGCATAACCAACTCACGAGTAATCCCTTCTAGAATATTATCAGAAGGCGGCGGTGTAATTAACTTTCCTTTCTTATACAAAAAGATATTTTCCCCTGGACCTTCGCATACATGTCCGGTATTTGTAAGGAAAATTGCTTCATCAAAGCCTGCTCTATGAATTTCAAGCCCAGCAAGTGCAGAGTTAAGATATGCTGCTGTTGCCTTTGTACGAGGCGGCAACATATTGTCTTCTATGCGTTTCCAAGAAGTTACCCCAACGCTTAATTCAGATTTACCAGCATACTTGTTTAGCGGCTGTGTATAGATTACAATTCGAGGATCTGGATGTGTTAAAGAAGGACCAATATCTTGTGCATCATTATATACAATAGGACGAATATAAGTTGTTTGTTTGCAATTATTTTTCTTAAGAAGCTCTACTGTTGCTTGGCATAATTCATCAACAGTCATACCAAAATCTAAATTCACAGTTTTTGCAGATTGAAGCAATCTTATGTAATGGTCTTCTAGTCGAAAGCCGTACAATTGTTCCTTTTCATCATCCCAATAAGCTCGAATCCCCTCAAAAACTCCTAAACCATAGTTAAATGCTTTACTACGGATTCCAATCTTCACTTCTTCTTCCTTTACAAGTTCTCCTTGATAAAATACGTATGATTCCGTCATAAAACTACCTCCTTATTTATAATACAGTTACGGTTTTTAATAAATGAAATCGTAACGATTAAGTAGATGATTGTTTTGTTGAATACGAGTAAAAGGTATAACTCCTTCATTACTGTATCTCTACTTGTTCATATAATACCACAAAAATCGACATTTTTTAAATAATCTAAATATATTGAGTAGTCAAATTATTTTATCTGTATAGCATACGATGTTTTTTTAAATTATTCAAGTAGAAAATATCATTTACATCATTTTTGCTTGATCCTTTATTTCGCAAAAAGGTCGTGGAACGTGTGGAACGTATAATGTGCGCACTCCCCTATTTCATTTCTTGAAAGGCAGATTCATTTTTCACAACAAGCTCTTTATTTCCAATGAATGAAATAAGACCTAAGTCTTCAAATTTACTTAGTTTACGACTCATCGTTTCTCTAGTCACACCAACATAGTTTGCCATTTCTTCTCGTGTTAAGGGTAAATGAATGTGAATCCCTTCCTTATCAGTTTCTCCATATTTTTCACAAAATTCTATGATCATTTGGGCGATTCGTATTTCAGGATCCTTCGTTGCTAATTGCTCCACTAATTTTTCAGTATGTGCTAGCCGTTTTGTTATAGCTTGTAGAAGTTTTACTGTTATTTCCGGGTTAGCTTCTATAATACAATCCATATCCTGCTTTGTTATTATACAAATATCCGACTCTTTCATGGCATGGGCACTAAAATTCATTACTTCATCGCTATTAAATAAATGAAATTCCCCAAAAAAATCACCGGTTGTAAGAATACGTAAAATTTGTTCTTTCCCTTGTGCTAGCATTTTTGATAATTTAATTTGTCCCTTACTCACAATATAGAGAGTCGATGAAATCTCACCTTCACGAATAAGTACTTGCCCCTTTTGATATCTTTTGTGTTTT
The DNA here is from genome assembly GCF_048159605.1 of Ectobacillus polymachus. Classification (NCBI taxonomy): domain Bacteria; kingdom Bacillati; phylum Bacillota; class Bacilli; order Caryophanales; family Bacillaceae; genus Ectobacillus; species Ectobacillus polymachus. The sequence continues at coordinate 1,166,926 of NZ_JBLREB010000001.1, forward strand.
GCCATCGTAGCAATTTTCACTATCTCTTCATGGGATAAAGCTTCGAAAATAGGGACCTTTCGTGGACAAAGATCAGTGCAAACAGAATGATTTTCTATATTTTTCATCTTTCATCACCTTATGATTCCAGTAACATAGACCTCTCTCTGGAATTTATATTTTAGAAACAATTATCGCAAACTGTGATTTCAATCATATTTATGGGTGTTTTCTTTCTATATACTAAGGGCATACAAAAGAAAAAGGAGTGAATAAAATGAATTTTATTATTGAATCTTCTAATAAAACAGGAGATATCGTAACAAAACTTCCAGCTGCAAGCAAGCTTTTCAAACAATATAAAATTGATTTCTGCTGTGGTGGAGATCGCCCAATTGGGAACGTGCTAGAAGAAAAAGGATTAGACAAAGCATACATTCTACAACAATTAAATGATCTATATGCTTCTAACAATGAAAGACAAGAAATCGATTGGGAAACTGCACCCTTACATGTGATAGTTGATCAAATTATTACTCACTATCATGTATTTACAACTGAGCTTCTTGCTGAATTAAGTCCGTTCGTCATGAAAATTTATCGAGTTCACGGTGATACCCATGTCCATTTAAAAGAGGTGTATCAACTATTTTCACAACTAAAAGCTGAACTTGAGCCACATCTAATTGATGAAGAACGTGATGTATTCCCTCACATTGTGTCATACGAAAAGTCTGGTTCCCAAACCGATTTAGCTCAAGCAAAACAAGAAATTGCGAAGCTAGAATCCGAGCATGAAGCAGCAGGAGCTCTTCTAAAAAAACTAAGAACGGTTACAAATGATTATCAATTGCCTGAAGAAGCTTGCAACACATATCGGCTAACCTATTTAAAACTAGAAGAACTAGAATCCATGACATTTGAACATATCCATTTAGAAAATAACATATTATTTCCAAGGCTCATGAGAAGCTGAACATGGCGAATATTACAAAAGAGCAAATTTATGAAGAACTTGAAAATGTAATGGATCCAGAGCTCGGCATTGATATTATTAATCTTGGTCTTGTATACGATATCTTGTTGACTGACAATCATGTACGTATCACGATGACAATGACATCTATAGGCTGTCCTCTTGCAGGACAAATTATTGCTGACATAAAGGAAACGTTGTCTCTTTCCCTTCCTTCATTGCAAGGGATTGATGTAAACATCGTGTGGACTCCATCCTGGACGAAAGAACGTATGTCAAGATATGCCAAAATCGCACTTGGTGTACATGGATGAAAGTCTGATTCTAGTTTTCTAATTCGTATATCGGACTTTTCATTAAACAAGTATCCCAATACATGACGTGAAATTTTAGGTTTTCTATAACCATTTCTAGTATTCCGAGGCTGTATACGTAAGATATACTCTGAGAATGCAACATACTATACTGGCAGTACAAAAAGACCACCTGGTTCAAATCTTATGTTATAAGATTTGACTAGGTGGTCTTATAAATGCCTCAATAGCTTAATCGTTTCTTTGCATTCCCGTATAGATTAATATAAGACGAATCAACTCAGAAACTGCTACAGCTGCTGCTGCAATATATGTAAGAGCAGCTGCATTCAATACTTTGCGAGCATATTTTTCTTCGTCATGATCCACAATTCCTAGCGTGGAGATTTGTTTCATTGCTCTGTTTGAGGCATCTAATTCTACTGGCAAGGTAATAATTTGAAATAATACCCCAGCTGCCATCAAAATAATTCCGAGAAATAACATATTCGTTAAGCCCGCAAATATACCAATCATAATGAAAATCCATGACATATTACTTCCTATATTTGCTACTGGAACGAGTGCGTGACGAAAACGCATAAAGGAATAGTCATTTGCATCTTGAATTGCGTGTCCTACTTCGTGGGATGCAACCGCTGTACCAGCTACAGATTGGCTATAATAATTGTTCGTAGATAAACGTACTGTTTTCGTACGCGGATCATAATGGTCAGACAAGGTTCCAGGTGTTTCTTCAACTGCTACGTCATACAATCCATTAGCATCTAATATTCTACGTGCAACTTGTGCTCCAGTCATCCCTGACGTTGAGTACACTTCAGAATATTTGCTATAAGCCCCTCGAACTCTCGCTTGCGCATACAATGGTACAATCAAGATTATCAAGAAGTAAAGTAGGTACAACATAATCTCCTCCAATGATATTGTAATACTATACATTGTATTTTCAGTATCATTTCTTGTCAAATGAAATGATGACTTTACCTTCTATATAAAAAGCATTAATTCTTTGATTTTACACGTTTTTGCTTCTCCTGCTCTGCTTTATACTTTTTATAGCCTACATATGTTAATGTAAGAATAATAATTCCACCTGTCATAATCGTCATCCAAATGAAAGATAAGTCATCCCGTTTTGGATACTTAAACACGGTCTCTATATCTTTTCGAATAAGTTGCATTTGTTGCTTACTATCACTTTGCTTAACTATCTCATTACGGGTCCGATCTAAATAGGAAAGATCCTCATTCAATTTCTGCAAATCAGTTTGTGACAAATCAATGGACAAACTCGGATAGATTATATCTAGTTGATGCAAAAATTGATTGAGTGCGTATTGAAATTCGATACTATTTTGTTTTTCTAAAGATGACTCCATTCCATTAAAGGCGTCTATGACGTTTGCCTCACGATTTAACCATAGCGGCTGCAAAGATGAGCCTTCTGCATCTATTACAAGTCGAAGTGCAAGCAAATTATCTTCCTTATCCTGCTTGCTCCCTATATCCATCGCTTGTAAAGCCTTGTCATAGGCCATTGATATGACACGTGAATGTTCTGGTGATGATACCGTGACAGGAAATCCAGTTGCAGATGATAACATCTGTTTAGCTTTCTCGTATTCATCCTGTTTTACGAGTTGAAGCGAATCGTCTACCAACTGGTTCCACTCATTCCATTCCTGTGCAAAGGCATGAAATGGATATAATAGAAGAACGAACCACATGACCATGCCACAGACTTTTTTCATTCGAGTCCCCCCTAAAACTACTACTACATTGTATGAAGGGATGGACAAGAAAAGACTAAGTTTTCATTACCGAAGCGGTAAGGTAAGATGCTTTTCACGGATACAGAGTGCATATGCAATGAAAATAGAAAGAATAGTTAGCCAAAATGTTGCATAACCAATCGGTTGATAGTACTGATCCAAAATGCCGTACTGCGGCATTTGTTTATATACATAATCAATAATTACGTCATGCAATACCCATATAGAAGCAACAGCAAGATGCCATTTTTTTATGCGATAAAATGGTGCATACAGAAGACCTTCAATTGCCATTGCACCATGAGAAAACATTAGCATATAGCCTGTCCAATCGAGGTCACCCGTAACAAATAAATAAAGTAAGTTCATCCCAACCGCCCAAACACCATACTTAAACAGTGTAACAATTGCTAACGCTTCAAAAAATCCCCAATTTTTATTCATTAAAAATCCTAGTAAAACGATAACGAAGAATAAACTTGCCGTTGGACTATCTGGTACAAATAAAAGAAATTGTGGAGGTGTTTCAACGAGCTGGTACTGGTACCAAATGTAGCCGTAAATTGTTCCTAATAGATTGATAATAAAGAGTAGCCATAAGAATGTGCGATCACGTAAAATTTGATAGAAAAATGCCAATTTCTTTCCCCCTAGTTTCTATAGTTTCCAAAATTATCTTTATTATATCATGACCGTATGATGGAACATTATTACCTAAAAGGAAAGAAAAAAAATAGACCGTTATAGCAAGCCATTTCGCTACGGTCACTTTGAAAACCCTCAATTTGTTTTACTTCTCAATCATTATTTTTATTACTTTTTGTTATATTGCGAAATGAATTCAGCCACCTTTTTCAACTCTTCATCGCTTCCCTTAAACACACCTTTTGGCATGTTTCCTTTTCCTTCTCTTGCAATAGTCGAAATTTCTTCTGGCTTTAATGTTAGATTTTGCAATGTAGGAGCAGCTGCTCCGCCTTGTAAGTTATCACCGTGACAGGTTAAACATGTATTAGCTTGCATAAGCTTATAACCATCTGCATTCTTATCAACCTCGACTGTTTTTATAATTGCTCCTTGTTTTTTCGCCGCCTCCCAATCATGATTTGCGACCGATTCATACGTTAAAAAAACAATTGCGGCTAAAGCTAGCAGCATAAATCCTGTTGCTAAAGGTCGCTTATGGGGCCTGCGTTCGCTTCCTCGATCAATAAATGGCGCTAACAATAAAGCCCCGCCTGCAATTCCTGGTATGATAAAGGCTCCTATAATCGTATAGGGACCTGAAGCATACGAATATTTTAATAGCTGATATAAAAATAAGAAATACCAATCTGGTAGTGGTATGTAGCTTGTATCTGTAGGATCAGCTGCTCTCTCTAGCGGTGACGGATGTGCAGCGGTTAAACATAAAAAACCTACCAAAAATACTGCGCCTACCATCCATTCTTTTAAGAGAAAATTCGGCCAGAATGCTTCTGTCTTTCCCGGATACTCTGAATAATCTTTTGGTAAATTCGGCTTTCGTTCAGCAGACACGCGCGAATCTCCAACAAACTTCATCCCTTTGCCGCGATGCATAATCTCCCTCCCCTATGTACGATCTCATTCGCTCTTATAGCGGACCCGAAATCCCTTGCTTTCGAATAATTAAAAAATGAGCTCCCATTAGACCAAGCAATAATCCAGGTAAGAAGAAAACATGAATGGCAAAAAAGCGTGTTAAGGTTTGTGCCCCTACAATTTCAGAATGACCGGCCAGCAAGGTTTTGACATACGGTCCGATTAAAGGCGTTTGCTCTGCAATTTGCAGGCCGACCTTTGTTGCAAAAAGTGCCTTCATATCCATAGGAAGTAAGTATCCTGTAAAACCTAAACCCATCATAATACCGAAAATAAGAACGCCTACAATCCAATTTAGTTCCCTAGGCTTTTTATAGGCTCCTTGAAAAAAGACGCGAAGCGTATGCAAGAACATCATAACAATGACTAAACTTGCCCCCCAGTGATGCAGCCCCCGAACAATTTGTCCGTATGCAACTTCATTTTGTAAGTAATAGACGGATTCCCAGGCATTTTTAATATCCGGAACATAATACATCGTTAAAAACATGCCGGAGAGAATTTGAATAACGGTGATGAAGAAGGTAAGACCGCCAAAGCAGTATACAAATGCAGAAAAGTGATGAGCGGGATTTACATGCTCCGGTACCTCATGATCTGCAATATCGCGCCATAGAGGACTTACATCTAATCGTTCATCCACCCACTCATAAATCTTACTTAGCATTTATCCCACCTCCACGAGCTTTTGTCTTTCCTACATACAATGTCCCGTCCTTTACTGTATAATCAAACAAATCTAACGGTGCTAAGGGCGGAGTACCCGGAATATTTGTTCCATCTATTTCATATCTGCCACCATGACATGGACAGAAGTATTGATTCGGATGCCCTTTATCAGCATTCCAATTTACCGTACAGCCTAAATGCTTACAAACAGGTGACAAAGGAACAATGTCTCCGCTTTCATTTTTGTATACCCAAGCAGATTTCGGCTCATCTGACTTATACCATGCATCCACTTGCTTTACTTTAAAATCAAAGCGCTTTGGCTCGTTTGTAATGTCAGAAATTCTAGCAATGGCAACCATGTCTGTTTTGGCCTCTGGCTTTAAGACTGGGTCTAGGGCTGCTCTAACCATAGGTGTCAACATACTAGCTGCCATAAATCCACCTACTCCTGTAAGCGTATATGTAAGAAACTGGCGACGAGTAACCTTCCGTTCATTTTCACTCATAGAAACCCCCCCTGCGTTTTACAAAATACGTTTGTATGATAAGAAAACACATTAGTCCCTATACGGTTTTGAAGTTACATGGGTTAATCTTTTAATGAAAGGTACATAGATGAAGTGGTAGGTGAAGGATAGTAGTGGTTTGTAAAATTTCATATGCATCAGCGGAAATGTTTCCACTGATGCCATTTTTATGGTTATAATTCTTTTAGCTGCTCTGTTAGTTTTTCAAAAGCAGAACGATCTTGCTTATCAAGAGCCTCATCGATTTGCTTTAGCAAGTTCTCACGGGCAAAACTGTAGATACTTTCTTCTAAAAATCGTTCAGCTAATAACCGGTCTTTTTCATTTACTTCCATACTTTTCGGCAGATACGGATTTTCCTCTAATACAGCTACATAGTTGGAATTTTGAAAAGACGATTTGAAATTTAGCTGAATGTAAATATCCTCGTCTCGGTTAAGACGTATGTCATGAAATGATTTTTCAGCATCTGTTGTCATGACATTTTGTTTGTAAAAGCAAAATGGGGTTTCCTTTACACAACTTGTTGACATTACAATACCTCTAGGACAATACTTAGCATGTTCAACAAAGTGTACCTTCTGCATCAACTGATCATGGCTCATTAAATAATTTAGAATCCAAACACATTCTCGCTGCTTCAGCTGGTAGTTACCTAAAAACCATTTGACAAAATCTTTTTTCTCATTCACAGAAACAGGGGTATTCATCTCGTATCAACCCTCCTCTGTCCTTGTTTTGTTTATTTAGTAAAATTCAAGAAACATGTTCTCGTTTCCTTCTCATCACTGAAAATCCTCTAAATTAAATAATAATTCCTCGATGTGCGTTTGTGTCGGATCTAAATCTAACAGCCTTTTGAATACATCCCTCGCTTCTTGTCTTAACCCTTCTTCCAATAAGAAATGGCCATATTCTTCAAGGAAGGTGAAGTTATCTTTAAAAGAAGTATATGCTTCACGGTAATGATTTAATGCATCTGAATACTGTTCTAACTGTTTCTTTGCAAAAGCTAAATCCCATGTCAACTGCGGGTCATCTTCTCCATTTTCCATGGCGATAGTAATGGCAGTAATAATTTCTTCATACTTTTCGTCATGCTTTAAAATATGAATGTATTTTAATACTGCTTCCAGATGACCAGGGTCAAGCGCAAGTGCTTCGAGTAGCGCAGTTTGTGCTTCGTCCATGAACCCAAGTCTTGCAGCAGCTTCCGCTAGCTTAATATGATATCCAACCGAATAGGAATCTGTTTTTAATCCTTCTTTTAGCGTATCATAACACTCCTGCATCATGCCTTCTTCTTCATAGCAATCTGCTAAATATTCATGTAAAGAAGTATAGTGTGGATCCAATTCTTTTAGTTCTAAAAATACAGGAATAGCACGCTGATACATACCTGCTTGATACAAAGTGAAAGCATGACCAAAAAGTGTATGAATATCTTTATGTGATTCAAGACCGCGTTCGTAATACGGAATGGCTTCCTCCCACTGTCCAAGTGAGCTAAGGGCCTCCGCAAGTCGCAAAGGAATAGATACGCCACCAATTTCATTTTGCTCTGTTAGTAATTCTTCATAGTAAGGTACAGCCTTTACAAAGTCTCCTTGACTGCTGTAGAACTCACCTAGACCGAATAAAATAATAGGTTCATCTGGTAATTCTTCATGCGCTAATAGTAATTTTTGTTCAGCTACTTCATCCAAACCTTGTGCTTGGTATAAATCAGCTAACAGCAATAACCCTTGTACATATAAATCGTCATCTCGTTTGATATCATTTAGGATCTCAATCGCTTCATCTTCTCTATCAAAGTCAAGATATAGCTCAGCTAGAAAAAGTGTTAATTCACTTTCTTCTGGATAAAGTGTACTTAAATCTTCCATAATGACGAGTGCTTGTTCTAGAAAACCAAGTGTATGATAATAGCGTGCGGCTTCGTACTTTTCTTCATCAGTACCATGGTCGGTTACCTGTTTTAATAATTGTAATCCTTCCTCTGTTCTTCCTTGTTCAATACACCCAACTGCTTCTTGTAACGTATTCATTAATTTTGACTCCTTTATTTTATACTTCTATTGTCTCATTGTAACTTTCAATGTGCAAATTTTTGCGAAGCTTACCTCTTCATATTTCTGCGGGGATGATGACATATCAAGCAAAAAGAATCTCCTCTTAGTGAGAAGATTCTTTTTCACAGATGTGGTCATACATTCCATACCCCGATCATGCTGAATGAACAAACGGCTAGAAATAATTAGGAACGTTCTTCTACTTTCTCTTCTTCTAGCACTTTTTGTAGTACGTTCAATAGGGCTTCGTTATCCTCTTTTTTTCCAATCGTCACACGAATGCCGGTTGGTAAACCAAGTCCTGCTCCAGAGCGAACAATATAGCCTTCTTCAAGTAAACGTCCAAAAACTTTATTCCCATCTCCAACTTCCATGAAAATAAAATTCGCTTGCGAAGAATAATACGTTATTCCGTTCGCATCACAGAAATCATAATACTGCTGAAGACCTTCTCTATTGTTCTTGATACAAGCTTCAAGAAATTGGGTATCTTCAAGTGCAGCAATTGCTGCGCTTTGCGCTAAAGTAGATGTATTGAATGGCAGTCTTGATGGTTCAATTTGTTGAATGAGTTCAGCACGACCAACAGCATATCCAATTCGTAATGCAGCTAAACCAAAAGCCTTCGAAAATGTATGTAGCATGACTACATTTTCATATTCCTCTACTAAAGCAACTGAATTTGGAAAATCAGATGCAGTTACATACTCACCATAGGCTTCATCTAAAATTACGAGTGCTGTTTTAGGTACACGATCTAGGAAGGAACGAAGCGTCTCCTCGTTAATATAGGTTCCTGTTGGATTATTTGGGTTACAAATCCATACCAATTTCGTTTTTTCATCGATTCGCGCTAGCATGCCCTCTAAATCATGTGTTCCATTCAGTAACGGAACTTCCCTTATTTCTGCTTTTTCAATTACAGCATGATGATGATATTCAGAAAATGTCGGCTTTGCCATTACAACATTTGTTTCTTCGTTAAGAAAAGCACGGCTTAGAATTTGAATCACTTCATCTAGACCGCTTCCGAAGAGAATTTGATCGCCATTTACCCCTAAATGATTGGCAATCTTATGACGAAGTTCGTAGGCTGAACCGTCTGGATAGAGCGCAAATTTATCTTGTAACGATTGAATTGCTTCCATGACTTTCGGGGAACTACCGAATGGATTTTCATTGGAAGCTAATTTAATAATTTTTGACAATCCATATTCTCGTTTTACTTCATCAATGGTTTTTCCTGGGGAATATGCTTTTAACCCAAGTAGTTGTTCTTTTACCTTCATTTTCATTCTCCTCACCACATTTAAATCTGTTTATATTAGCCGATTCTATTCTTTATTAGTATACACATCAATCTATTAGAGCTATCCTTCAATCACAAGATAACCGTTCTTCTTACAACTGTGCATCTCGATCTATAAACTGATCAAGTACTCTGGATATCTCTTCATCTGAAACGGAAACAACTTCTACACTACCAACTTCCCGAAGTAGAACCATTCGTATCATACCAGCATTTGACTTTTTATCTAGCTTCATCTTTTGAATTAAGTTTTCTTTTGAAAGTTTCGGTATTTTTGGATACCCATAAGAGAAAAAGAAATTCTCTAATTGTTTATAATGCAAGTCTTTTTTATAAATTTGCTCACTAAGCATTATAGCAAAACGCATACCTATAGAAATTGCATCTCCATGAGTCATTTTGCCATATCCTAACTCTGATTCAATCGCATGACCGAGAGTATGCCCAAAGTTTAAAAAGGCACGAATTCCCTTTTCGGTTTCATCTGCCGAAACAACTGATGCTTTCACACCAATTGCTACTTTTAATGCATATTGCAGCTTTTCACCACGAAGTGCCGAAAGCGAAGGTACTTCATTTCGGAGCCATTCATAAAAATCATGGTCCCAAATTAGGGCATGCTTAATGACTTCGGCAAAGCCAGAACGCCATTCCATTTCTGGTAGCGTTTCAAGAAAGGTAAGATTATACAAAACGGCTTCAGGCTGATGAAATGCACCAATCATATTTTTACCTAGTGGATGATTCACTGCTACTTTTCCACCTACTGCGCTATCATGGGCAAGAAGCGTTGTCGGTACTTGCACAAATCGAATACCACGCATAAATGAAGCTGCTACAAATCCAGCTAAATCGCCAATCACTCCGCCACCAAGCGCAACAATAAGAGAATTACGATCTAATCGATGCTCAAGTGCAAACGTGATGATATTATAATAGTTTTCGAATGATTTTTCCTTTTCACCGTTTGGTACCACATATGTATATACGGTCCCATCGATGCTTTGTTTTACTTGATCTAAATAAAGCGGTGCTATATTTTCATCTGTTACAATAAGACAGCTAGACACACTCGGTTTCATGTTATCAATAACATGATGAAGTTCGTCCAGAATGTGTTCACCTAGAAGTACAGGATACTGCTTGGATTTCGCTTTGATATGTACACATTCCATGGTAATTCCCCCTCGCATAGTACCTCTCTATCCCTTTCTTTGCAGCGAGATTTTCCTAATCCCGCATGTACGTCCAATGAGAGAGTTAGCACCATTTTCATAGATTCAGATAAAAAAACTAATTTTTCTTTACATTATTTATGTACCAATATAACACATCTGTGCCCCTTTGATAAGCATTCGATAACGAAAACTAATGCAGCGCTATGCTTTTCCACGTCAAACTAAAAATAGACATAACACAGAATAATCTGCATCATGTCTATTTTTCTCAAATACTGTAAAGCGTTTTCAAATTATTTTAAGAAAAAATTAATAAATCCATTGATTCACAATCTTAGTGTATTCTACTAATTCTTCTTTATTAAAGAAAATACCGATTTCACGTTCAGCACTGGCAGGAGAATCAGAACCGTGAATGATGTTTTTACTAACTGTTACACCAAAGTCGCCACGAATTGTACCTGGTAGAGCATCACTTGGATTTGTTTTCCCCATCATTTGACGAGCAGTTGCAATAACATTTTCACCTTCCCATACCATTGCAAATACAGGGCTAGATGTAATAAAACTTACTAACTCACCAAAGAAAGGACGTTCTTTATGTTCAGCGTAATGTAGTTCTGCTGTTTCTTTTGAAACTTGCATTAATTTTGCACCTACTAGTTGGAATCCTTTCCCTTCAAAACGAGAAACGATTTCACCAATAAGATTGCGTTGTACGCCATCAGGCTTGACCATTAGAAATGTTTTTTCCATTACCAGTTTCACTCCTATAAGTTATGTATTTGACCCAAAGAAAATAGTATCATTAGTTTGCCATTTTAGCAATAAATGACTATTATATAGACTAAAATTTCCGTTTCCCAATATATTTTGCAACATTTTGCAATGCTGATTTCGCTTGGCTTTTTGGGAGTGGCCGAATAACTTGCAAGGCTTTTTTCAAATACCGTTCACTAAAAGCAAAGGACTTTTCAATCGCATCACTTTCTTTAATGAGCTCAATAATTTTATTCATTTCTTCTTTGCTCATACCTTCATGAACCTGTACAATTTTTTCTCGAAGTGATTCATCCTGCATCGCGATTAGAGCTGGGAGCGTAACATTCCCCTGTAATAAATCACCACCAGCTGGCTTACCTAAATCTTCCTCTGTTGAAACAAAGTCCAAAATGTCATCAATGATTTGATAAGACATGCCAACAAAGTATCCAAACCAATACAACCGATTCACAATATCACGACTTGCTCCCGAAGCAATTGCCCCAAGCTGACAACTTGCAGCAATAAGCAACGCTGTCTTTCGCTTAATCCGTCGTAAATAAATACGTAAATTTTGATTATAATCGTATTTATCTCGTATTTGATCAATTTCTCCTACACAAACTTCCACAATGGTTTTCGAAAGTGCTATATGCGCTTCTGGCGTTTCAATATTAGTCATGCATTCAAGTGACTTTGCAAATAAATAGTCTCCTGTATACATGGCAACACGATCGCCCCATTTGGCATTTACCGTGGCACTTCCTCTTCTTAGAAGAGCAGCATCAATAACATCATCATGAATAAGAGATGCCATATGAATGAGTTCGAGAGCTACAGCAACGTACTTTATCGTATCTAGCTTGTACGTGCCAAATTTGCCAGAAAGTAAAACAAAAACAGGCCGTATGCGTTTTCCACCTGCCCGAATTAACTGCAATGCCGCATCCTGAAGCATGTGCTGATCTGAAGACACGACAGCTTGCATCTCTTGTTCAATTTTTTCAATATCCGATCGTAAAAAGGAGTACATAACTTGTAGCTTCATATCTTTCACCTTAACTTAGATTCTAATAATCAATTTGGTTTATATCCTAAATGCATTGCTGCTACCCCAAACGTAAACGGTTTAACTTCAACTTTTTCTAATCCCGCTTGCTTAAACATAGTAGCAAGTTCCTTCATACCTGGAAATGTACTGGCTGATTCTTGAAGCCAGGAATATTCATTAAAGCTTCTTGCAAATAGTTTTCCAAACAACGGCATAATATAACGAAAATACAAAATATACAATTGTCTAATTCCAATCGTTGTTGGCTGTGACGTTTCGAGGCAAACAACTTTTCCGCCTGGTTTAACAACTCTCTTCATTTCCCTTAGAACTTGCATATAATCGGGCACGTTACGAAGTCCAAACCCAATGGTCACGTAATCAAATGTATTATCTTCAAACGGCAGTTCCATGGCATTGCCGTGAATCAGCTTTACTTGATCAAGCTGCAGCGCACGAATTTTTTCATCACCAACTGATAACATATTTTTACTGAAATCAAGTCCGTATACTTGACCTTCTTTTCCTACTGCATCCGCAAGTGATATCGTCCAATCACAGGTACCACAGCAAACATCTAAAGCTTTATCACCCTTTTGTACATTCATTTTTTTCATTGTTTCCTTTCGCCATGCTTTATGGCGTTGAAAACTAATAACAGAATTCATAACATCGTATCGCTTGTATATTTTTTCGAAAACATCATGAACTCTTTCTTCCTTGGATTGTTGCATGTAATCTACCCTTCTTTCAATCTGAATGATATGCATTATGTTGTCATTAGCTTAGATAGATCTGCTATATGTTCATTTGAAGCAGCCAATTTATTCAATTGTTGCTCTGACTGTTGTATGTAGGTTTGATAATATGCTTCCATCTTGTTAGGAGTGAAGAATTTTCCCCATGCGGAAAATACAACAGAACGTTCCATACTCCTATATAAAGAAAACTCTCTTTTTATACGCTGTCTTGCTAAAAAATTCGAAGCAAATTGATCAAAATTCGCAATAGCAAAATAACTACATGTTTTCTGTATAAGGGCAGATTCAATTATTTCTATGCTTCGTACTACATCTTCTGCAGAGAAATTCAGCCGTTGGTGAAGGCGAATTTTTTGTTCATTAATTTCTTTAATACCTTTAGCCAGTATACGAATTAAACGAATATCATGCTGCTGTGCTAACAAAAAGTAATACAGACCGCTATAATAGTCACCTGCAAGTGCAGTTAGCTGCCGTCTTTTTAATAAATCTGTCGCTTCTACATCACTTTTATCCGAAACCTTTTCATGTGTATCAAGCGCGACTTGTACAAGCATAATTGTTAGAGCATATCGCTGCTTTTTTTCTATATGTAAATTTGTACGATTTAAAATAGAATATAAAATAAACAGCTTATCTTCATCAATCACCGGCGTGTCGATATAACGCATCAAAAAAGGATGCTGTAATCTCTTCAGCAGGCTTTCCTTTACCGTAGCAAAGCCATAGTTGTCGTTATACACACTAAATCACCCTTGTCCTCCCGAAATCCATACGCAATACGTACGACCTATTATAACACATATACGAACTGTTCTTACAAAAAAAGAAAAGCAGGCTCCTGCTTTCCTATAGGTAGTTTCTACTTAATAAGCGATAATACTTCTTGACGTGCAGTTGCATCGGTTTGCAGCACTCCACGAACTGCAGAAGTAACGGTCTTCGCCCCTGGTTTTTTTATACCGCGCATCGTCATGCACATATGTTCTGCTTCTAGGACAACCATGACACCATGTGGATCTAATACTTCCATAATGCTATCGGCAACTGTAGAAGTAATCCGTTCTTGTAATTGTGGTCGACGTGCAATGGTATCCACCGTACGAGCTAGCTTACTTAAGCCTGTTACTTTACCGCCCCTTGGTATGTATGCAACATGAGCAACCCCATAAAATGGAACAAGATGATGCTCACACATACTGAAAAATGGTATGTCTTTGACCAAAACAAGTTCTTCGTGATTTTCCCCAAATACTTTATGTAAATGTTCTTTCGGATCTTCATGCATTCCGGAAAAAACTTCTGCATACATTTTTGCTACACGTTTCGGTGTTTCAAGAACACCTTCACGGTTTGGATCATCGCCAATTGCTTCTAAGATAAGCCGTACCGCATGCTCTATTTGTTCTAGATTTACATTTGCCATCCGCTGTAGTCCTCCTAAACAATCAAACCTTTTTTCGTATGAACACATTCTAGCATATGTATGATTTCAAAAGCAAAAAACTGGATTCAAAATAGGAATCAAATCTTTATTCTAAGTATTTTTTTACATAAGAAAAAGCTCTTCAATAGAAGAGCTTCTATATCACAGTGCTCAAGGAAATCTTTCGACTTGAAAGCTCCATATGTATTGGGTAAGTTCCCAGTATACACTTTATTGTTGCACAGCGTCTTTAAGTGCTTTACCTGGTTTAAATGCAGGAACCTTGCTAGCAGCAATTTCGATTTCTTCCCCAGTTTGAGGATTACGTCCTTTGCGAGCAGCACGTTCACGAACTTCAAAATTACCAAATCCGATTAATTGCACTTTGTCACCGCTTTTCAATGATTCTAGAATAGAATCAAAAACCGCTTCAACCGCTTTCGTTGCATCTTTCTTAGAAAGTTCACTTGCTTCTGCAACTGCGTTAATTAAATCAGTCTTATTCATGCCATTCACCTCCTCCCAAAGGGACCACTATATACTTAATAAAGTTAGTCTTATCTTCTTTTGTAGGCATTTTTTGCAATTTCTATACTACAAAGTTATAGATAATTCATTATCAAGGCTTATATTATACGATTCTCCTTGAGAATTCAATAATTTTAAAGAAAATGTTACCAAGGATTGCCTAAAATAAAGTGAAATTTCCCTCGGAGGGGGTTTTTCTCATCCCCCACCGAGGGTTAGCCCGCTCAATTCGGACTTTTACGGGCAGTTATCCCCCACTTAGCCTTTTTTGATTTCTCTAATCCTTGAAGTAGGGGTGTTACTGCCCGTTAAAGCGGGATAACTCATTTCTATTCCTTTTTTTAGGTAAAAAGAAAAAAGACCTCCTGCAAGAGGTCTTTTCCATTTTATAAGATAATAGCAATGAGTCCGCCGGAACCTTCATTAATAATACGTTCTAGCGTTTCCTTCAACTTATAGCGAGCATTTTCAGGCATTAGTGAAAGTTTAGCTTGAATTCCTTCGCGAACGATAGAGCTAAGGGATCGACCAAAAATATCAGAGTTCCAAATGGATAGCGGATCATCTTCAAAATCCTGCATTAAGTATCGAACGAGCTCTTCACTTTGCTTCTCCGTTCCAATAATCGGTTCAAATGTAGACTCAACATCCACTTTAATCATATGAATAGAAGGTGCAACTGCCTTTAACTTTACACCAAATCTTGAGCCATGGCGTATGATTTCAGGTTCATCTAAGCTCATATCTACTAATGCAGGTGCTGCAATTCCATACCCCGTCTGTTTTACCATCCTTAAAGCATCTGCTACTTGGTCGTATTCTACTTTCGCATGGGCGAAATCAAGCATAAGCTTTAATAGATGATCCTTACCGCGAATCTCAACTCCTACCACTTCTTTTAAAATTTGATCATATAAATCATCCGGCGCATATAAATCAATTTCTGCTACCCCTTGCCCCATATCAATGCCAGCTAAACTTGCACGATCAATAAATTCATATTGGCTAAATTGCCACACTACGCGGTCAACATCTCGTAGACGCTTAATATCCTTCACTGTCTCTTGCACTGCTTCTTGGTAGCTCTCGCGAAGCCAGTGACTTTCATTTAGCACCATTACCCAACTAGGAAGATTCACGTTCACTTCGAGAACAGGGAACTCATAAAGAGCTTCACGAAGCACACTATGGACATCATTCTCTCGCATTCCTTCGACACTCATTGCTAGAACCGGTATATCGTATTGTTCTACTAAGCTTTGGCGAAGCACCTCTGTGTCAGGATGATGCGGCTGTACGGTGTTAATAACCATAATAAATGGTTTTCCAACTTCTTTAAGTTCATTTACTACACGTGCTTCTGCGTCAACATAGTCACGACGTGGAATTTCCCCAATCGTTCCATCTGTAGTCACAACCACTCCTATGGTAGAGTGCTCTTGTATTACTTTTCTCGTACCAATTTCTGCAGCTTCGTGGAATGGAATTGGTTCTTCATACCACGGAGTAGTAATCATGCGAGGACCGTTTTCGTCTTCATACCCTTTTGCTCCAGGAACTGTATACCCTACGCAATCTACAAGCCGTATGTTCACATCAAGCCCTTCCTCTACATGGACGGAGACAGCTTGGTTCGGAACAAATTTCGGTTCTGTAGTCATAATTGTTCTTCCTGCTGCACTCTGCGGAAGTTCATCTTGCGCGCGTTGCCGATCCCCTTCATTTTCGATATTCGGAATAACAACAAGCTCCATAAACTTTTTAATAAACGTTGATTTTCCTGTTCGAACTGCACCGACTACTCCAAGATAGATATCACCGCCAGTACGTTCAGCAATATCCTTAAATACATCAATCTTTTCCAAGTATGTCCCCTCCCTAAGAGTTGTTGGGAATGTGATTTTGTTCATGTTAGGACATTACATACATATGATTTTGTCCTACTTCATTATGACAAGTTTAATAAAATAGTTTTTCTTCTCATTCGATAGAAAAACAAAAACCCTTCTTTTAGAACTTATTCGAAAACAGAAGGGTTCATACCTTATTGAATGAAAAATATTGATCCTCATTTTAGAACAAAATCACAAAACATACAGGGAAACGTTACATTCAACATCATTACTCTTACGATGGACCGCTTAACAAAACTACGACCATAAGTAAGCCTGCTACGATCAAAATAGAATAAGCAAAAAAAACTGTGATACCTTTCCACCATTTGTTTTCTAGCCTGTATCTGCTAAAT
Source organism: Ectobacillus polymachus (assembly GCF_048159605.1). Classification (NCBI taxonomy): domain Bacteria; kingdom Bacillati; phylum Bacillota; class Bacilli; order Caryophanales; family Bacillaceae; genus Ectobacillus; species Ectobacillus polymachus. Next base: position 1,184,127 of record NZ_JBLREB010000001.1, read on the forward strand.
AAAATAAGAAAGGCTGCAATGCTCATGCCGGCGATGGAAGATAGGGAAAACCACATTTTCAGAAGAGAAACGGACATACATACCCACCCCATTCCGAAATACTTATATGTACATTTAGAAAATTTTACCTTTTTCTCTCGTATAATTCAATCTTTTTTCACGCAACGAGATAAACCGAAACGAACTGGGGGCTCTTCGCTTCGGTTGACCAGGTTCCCTTATTTAGCTCTTAGGTTGCTTCGTTCGTAGTATCATATGCTCCTTGGTATGCTATTGTTTCTAACTACTTATCTCACGTTCTATTTTTTAAACATATTGCCTAATGCATTTAAATCCGTTGGTAGATTATTATTCATAATTGCTTTCACAATTTGATCTTCTTTTTCCTTCGTCACAGTACGGCCTGCTAATACTCCCACCTGTTGTACGAGCTGACGTAACACTTGTTCATCCTTTAGGTTAGAATTCTGTACGGAAGCAGCCAATTTAAAAATATCCTCTTTGTTTACCTTTGTGTTCTTTTCTACATTATCGAAAAAATTATTATTGGAACTCATTCATTCCACCCTCCCTCTTCATCTACACTTCATCGTATGCAGTTTCGAGGAATGGGTGAATATCACATTTCATAGCTCTTTTTAACAAGTATGACAAGTAAAGCGCAAGCGCCTTGGTCAGCCCCGACAAGCAAATGTTCGCAGGCCTGGGAAGTCGTTCTTTGACTTCATATGGCCCTAGGTTATTTGACCTCGAGGGGCTAGGCACTGGAGCTGGACAATTCTTTAGGTCAAAACTTTTATACTTTCTTATCATGAAAAAAAAGGAGAGGGAACCCTCTCCTTTTTTGTATGAATTCATACCATTAATCTAACGGAAATGACAGTTTCGGAATAGCTTCCATTTCGTGCTTACGAACACGTCCCATTAAAGAATGAACAGCTTCCTTTACATCCTTATTATGAAATAGTACTTCATATAATTCTGATGTTATCGGCATTTCTACATTCATCTTCTGAGCAAGTTGATGCGCAGCTTTAGTAGTTCGAACACCCTCTACAACCATTCCCATACTCTCTAATACTTCATCCAGCGAGTGACCTTTACCTAGCATATTACCCGCTCGCCAATTTCGACTATGAACACTTGTACAGGTAACGATCAAATCGCCCATCCCAGTTAGTCCTGCAAAGGTTAATGGGTTTGCCCCCATTTTACGACCTAGACGAGCAATTTCAGTTAACCCGCGTGTCATAAGAGCCGCTTTGGCATTGTCACCAAATCCCATCCCATCGGTCAAGCCTGCAGCAAGAGCAATAATATTTTTTAACGCCCCGCCCAGCTCCACTCCAATAATATCAGGATTCGTATATACACGAAAATAATGATTCATAAATAAATCTTGCACTGCTTCAGCAGCTTGTATATTTTTAGAAGCAGCGGTAATAGTCGTTGGATATCGAAGCGCCACTTCCTCGGCGTGACTTGGACCAGACAATACAATAATATCTCTTAGAAGATTGGCAGGGAGCTCCTCTTCTATCATTTCTGAAATGCGCTTTGATGTGTCTGGTTCAATTCCCTTACTAGCATGAATAATTGTAATAGAGTGCGAAAGAACATCTTTAACCTGTTGCAATACTTCTCGTATAGCCTTTGTCGGTACTACAAGAAGAATATGTTCTACACCATCAGTAGCTTCTTGTAAAGAGTGATACCCAACAATACTTGAAGGAATCACAACTTCAGGTAGATAACGTTTATTTGTGTGTGTCGTATTCAGTTCTTCGATTTGTTCCTTTCGATTTCCCCAAAGACGTACTTCATGACCATTATCCGCAAGCACAATTGATAATGCTGTTCCCCAGCTACCTGCTCCAATAACTGCTATTTTCGCCATAGCTCTTCACACCCTCCTCTTAGCTGCGCGTTCTTCCAATAATTTTTATAGGTGTTCCGATAAATCCAAATGCATCTCGAATACGATTTTCAAGGAATCGTTCATAAGAGAAATGCAGTAACTCTGTATCATTTACGAAAACAACAAACGTTGGCGGCTTGACTGCAACCTGTGAAACGTAAAATATCTTTAATCGTTTTCCGTTATGAGTTGGTGTAGGGTTGGTTGCAACAGCATCCATAATAACATCGTTTAACACGTTCGTTTGAACACGTATCATTTGATTTTCGCTCGCAACATTAATCATTGGCAATAGTGTATGAATACGTTTTTTCGTTTTTGCTGATAAAAATACAATTGGTGCATAATCTAAAAACAAGAAATGGGCACGTATTTTTTCTTCAAATTCCTTCATGGTTTTCTCATCTTTTTCAACTGCATCCCATTTGTTTACAACAATAATAACTGCTTTTCCTGATTCATGTGCGTAGCCTGCTATTTTTTTATCCTGTTCAATTATTCCCTCTTCCCCATCTAATACGACGAGAACAACATCAGCACGTTCAATAGCGCGAAGTGCACGAAGCACACTATACTTTTCTGTACTTTCATACACCTTACCTCTTTTACGCATACCAGCTGTGTCAATAATTACGTAATCTTTTCCATCCTTCTTATAAGGTGTGTCAATTGCATCACGAGTCGTTCCAGCAATATTGCTCACAATGACGCGTTCTTCCCCAAGTAATGCATTAACCATCGAGGACTTTCCAACATTTGGACGACCGATCAGACAAAATTTTATCGTATCTTCATCATACAAATCCCCATTATCATCTGGAAAATTCTTTGCTACCTCATCAAGTAAATCTCCAAGGCCAAGACCATGTGATCCAGATATTGGGAACGGTTCACCAAAACCTAATGCATAAAAATCATAAATATCCTCTCGCATTTCAGGATTATCAATTTTGTTTACAGCTAGTACGACTGGTTTCTTGGATTTGTATAAAATTTTCGCTACTTCCTCATCAGCAGCCGTAATCCCATCACGTCCATTTGTCATAAAGATAATGACATCTGCTTCATCAATGGCAATTTCCGCTTGCTGACGTATTTGGGTTAGAAATGGAGCATCACCAATATCGATCCCACCTGTATCAATAATATTAAATTCAGAGGTGAGCCATTCTCCCGAACTATATATTCGATCTCGTGTTACTCCAGGAATATCTTCAACAATAGAGACACGTTCTCCCACTATTCTATTAAAAATCGTAGATTTCCCGACATTTGGACGGCCTACGATCGCAACTACAGGCTTTGGCATATGTTTGTTCATCCTTTCATCTACTATGCTATGTAAAAAAACCCTTCTTTTCATCAAGAAGGGATTGACGATTGATCACGGTTTGTTTACATCAAAACAAGTTGATTATATCATAACTTATCAATGTTTCACAATAATATATACATCCTCTTGTAACCGATGGGCAATTCCATCTAATATTGCCTCTAAATTGGAAGCCACAAATTCCATTTCATCAACCGTAGAACAGGTAAAAAAAGGCGCACCCCCTGCAAACTTCCGGGGATCGGTAGTAATTACCGCTAAAATATAATTTTGAATATTCATTCCTTCTCCCCTTTCCCTGCTTTAGAAGACATTCGAATCGCATTTTCAAGGGTTGGTACATTTTTGATAACTGACAAAGCCTTATCTATATTGCGTTCTTGCGGAAGAACGAATACACCCACCCTTCCGTCATTAAGATCTAGCTTTGCAAGCGGCACAAGCGCCGGTGTTCCTGAATCTCGAACCACACCTAAGCCAACCGAAACATCATGTAAAATCGCTTGTCTTTGCCCTAAATTTGCAAGGGTAATCCTTGCATCTGCGGATTTAGGGATTAGTAGGAATCCCATTCCATACTGTAAAATATCTTTCTGTCTTGCTGGTAAACCAATATTCATTATATAAATTGTATCGATATATAAACCAGCCCCGTCAAAACGTATAGGCACATGCTCAATCGTTGCGAGATCGCTGAGCCGTTTACCAGCCATTAAACGCTTTGCTAGAAACAAGCTTACTACCGCGCACAATAAACCTACATAAATCGAATTAACAGCTAAATACGCAAGAGTGGTGATTAGAGCTGTAAAGATTGCCAAATAATTACGGCTTTCAAAGACTAACGCAATCCCTTCGATATACGTCTGTCCACGTGGTACAAGCTCATAATTGTCAAGGGATTGTAATGTATTTCGTTCCATATTGCGAACATCTCGAAACTGTGATGCTGCAAGTGTCAGAAATGTAATAGCTGAAAAATCTTTACTCATAATTGCAGGAATCGCCACTGCTCCAAGTAGGGCAGCAATAAAACCCATTGCAAGATGAACAATCTTCCCATGAAGCCTCGTTGGATATTGCCGTGAATCCGTGCGAAGCAGAATGATTCTCGTCATCATACCGGTTGCAACTCCAACTAATATTGGGTATGTATATGGATTCATAGGCTCCCATTTCCCTCCCTAACGTGTTTTTGCTTAAATGGATGTAGGAAGAATCTACTTTTCCCTACTACAGTGCTAAAGCTAATGAGAACAAATGTACACATCACGATATCGAGAGCTGCAAGCTCTCCAATTCCGGTGAAAAATTGTAATTTTCGAAATACAATTACAAGAATCGCTTCGCCTTGCATAACCCCTACACTAAGAACAATAAGCTTTTCTACATACCCTCGTACTGCAATAATAAGCAGCAGGGCAACGCAGCTACTACAAATCCAAATATACCCTTTCACAAACCAAATAGGGTCATATAAGTCCATGAGCTGCATCGTTGCAAAAACCATAGCAACCAACCCTGAGCAAAATATAAGATATACCTCTTTCCATAATGGGAACTTACAGATCACAAATAAAGAAATAATTAGTATATAGACGCTACTCCCCGATATCCGAACCGTACCAACAGGAATCTGGGTGGCAGAACTTGAAATAAACAAGAGAAAACCTGCTGCAACATAAAAACGTAAGGAAGTTTTCTTCATCAAAAAGGTTGCAAACCACCAACCTAGCCAAGCAAAAGCATAAAAATACATACCTTCCATCCCTTTACCTCCTATCATTTCCATTATGGGTACATTGTATGAGAAATAATCCATAGGACGAATAGAAATGAAAAGAACAGAAACACTTGTTACTAGGGGGTGAGAAAGTGGGTAAAGATCGACAAGAAAAAAAACTGAAGGAATCAAGAAGAGTAGAATCTGACCGTGATCAATCCAATCTTGGATCAACGAGACTAGATACACCAGAACAAGCAAGAAAAAATAATAAACCTTGATTTTCAAAGAATAGTACCGAGGGGATTATGTAACCTAAAGAACACGACATAGCTTAGCTATGTCGTGTTCTTATACTAAATACAGTTGTATCAATGCCCCGCTGTGTTAACCAATGAAAAGTGTGACCACTTATAACAAGAGGTGTCGATTGTAATTCTTTAATGGTTTTGCAACCTAGGGCTGTCATCATATATCGTAAATCGTCATGAATCATATCAATTTCTTGAATCAAACCATCCATTCCATGTTCCATATAAGCCTTCAGAAAATGACCTGCAAACGCAACTGCCGAAGCGCCAAGTGCAAGGGCCTTTATTGTTTCTAATGCTGTTTGCATTCCTCCAGATGCTATAAATGTCGCCTCGCCTTTCACACTTAAAGCTTCAATTAGAGAAACCGCTGTTGGAATACCCCATTCATTAAAATACGAAAGCATACGTTTTCTTCGTTCATTTTCAATGGTAGCAAAATTCGTTCCTCCAAAGCCGCCAACATCAATGATTGCTACCCCAATTTCCGTTAACTGTTTCACTGTTTCTTTGCTCATACCGAATCCAACTTCCTTTACAATAACCGGAACCTCGATTTCTTTGACAATACGTTCAATTCGGCGCAAAGCATTAGTAAAATCACGATCACCTTCTGGCATCGTGAGCTCTTGAATCGTATTAAGATGGATCTGAATTGCATCTCCTTCTAGCATAGCAAGTGCTCGTTTCGCTTGTTCAGTCGTAGCCTCACTTCCTAGATTTGCAAACACAATCCCAGTTGGGTTCATTTCTCTTACAATTTTAAAGGATCGTTCCTCAGAAGGATCCTTTAGCGCAGCCATTTGCGATCCGACTGCCATTGCAATATTTTTTTCATACGCAGCTTGAGCGAGCGCTCCATTTATACGCTCTGTTGCTTCTCCACCGCCACCAGTCATTGCATTTATAAAAATAGGCGAACTTAGAGAAAGTTCGCCTATTTTCGTTTGCAGCGAAACATCTGCAAGCGACATATTTGGTAAGCTTTGATGAACAAATGTTATATCATGAAAGCCTTGTGCTCCAGATTGGCCAGTTGAGAGAGCATATTGTACGTGATCAATTTTCCGCTTTGCTCTCGTCAAAGTTATCACCTATTATTTTTTTAGCTTTTTTAGTTGTTCTCCAATAATATCGCCAAGTTGGAACGATGCTGATTCTGGAGTTGATTGATATTTGCTAAAATCTTCTTCATAATCATTGTTATCTTCCATTGCATCTTTGATACTTAAGGAAATACGTTTTTCTTGCGCATTCACCTCAAGAACTTTTACTGTCACAGTTTGTCCTACTGCTAATACTTCACTTGGGTTTTTAATATGACGGCTAGAAATCTGTGATACATGTACAAGACCCTCTACGGATGGAAGTACTTCAACAAACGCACCGAAAGTTACAAGACGTTTCACAGTACCCTCTACTATATCTCCAGCCTTAATTTTTTCTACAACTGTATCCCAAGGTCCTGGTTGAGCAGCCTTGATAGAAAGAGAAATACGTCCTGTGTCAGTATCAACAGAAAGGATTTTCACCTTAATAGATTGCCCTTCAGAAAGAACGTCAGCAGGCTTTCCTACACGTTCATGCGAAATTTGTGAAATGTGGACTAATCCATCTACACCGCCAACATTTACAAACGCACCGAAATCAGTAAGACGTTGAACAGTACCTTCTACAATGTTACCAGCCTTTAAAGAAAGGATCGCTTCTTTTTTCTTTTCTTCCATTTCAGCTTCCACAACTGCTTTATGAGAAAGAATAACACGATTCTTTTCACGATCAAGTTCAACAATTTTAACCGCTAATGTTTTTTCTTTATAATCTGTAAAATCTTCTACATAATGTGTTTCCACTAAAGACGCTGGAATGAAACCTCGTACGCCAAGATCAACAACTAGGCCGCCATTCACAATATCTTTAACAGTTACCTCGAATGATTCGCCAGCCTCAAATTTTTTATATAAATCTTCCCATGCTTTCTCTGCATCTACTGCACGTTTGGAAAGGACAAGATCATCATCTTCAAACTTGATTACTTTTAATTCTAACGTTTCTCCTTCTTTCACAACATCACTAGCTTTTTCAATGTGAACATTTGCTAATTCACTAATAGGAATAACACCTTCCGATTTATAACCAACATCTACAAGTACTTGTTTTTCTTCTACTTTTGTAATTTGTCCTGTTACAACGCTACCTACTTCTAACACAGTAACCTCTTCATTCATCTTTTCAACCATGGAAATACCTCCCTACTAAAATGGCAAATCATCTTTATGTATATACGAAATGGAAATACTTTTTCCATTTGCATGCTGAATTACGACCTACAATAGTGCGGTTCGAGCATATTAATAAAACCTGTTTGATGACATAGCTACCGCCTTCTATGCTTCACCCCTGCATAACAGTTAGTTTTTATTACAACTACTTCTGCATAAATTGATAGAAATCGATTTCTGAATTAAACATGGCTTACCATTAAATATTTTGAAAATATCTTCCTCTTACTAACTTCTAATAAATCCGGGAATTTGTCAAGTAAATTGTCTCTTTACAAATTGCGCTATCTAACCATAAACTCATGTCATAAAAAGGCGCTACGGCAGGAAAAGATGCAAGAATTCCCCTCTATTTCACCAGTAGAAAAACCTCCAGAATATGGAGGCTTTTCTTCGTTTATTATTTTATTCTTCTATGTATAATATCCATGATTTTTCCTACTACTTCCATTATAGACAAAGAAGTAGTGTCAAGCGTAGCAGCATCATCCGCTTTTTTCAACGGAGCCACCTCACGCTCAGAATCAAGTTTATCTCGATTTGCTATTTCTTTTCTTAACTCTTCTAGATTAGACGGAAATCCCTTTTCCATATTTTCCATATGACGTCGTTTTGCACGTTCATCTACCGAGGCAAGAAGAAAAATTTTCACCTCTGCATTTGGCAATACGTGAGTACCTATATCTCGGCCGTCCATTACTACGCCTCCATTACTTCCAAGAAGCTGTTGACGATATACCATTTCTTTTCGAACAAGGCGATGCTTCGCTACGATGGACACATTATTTGTCACTTCGCGTGAACGAATCACTTCCGTTACATCATCCCCATTTAACAATACGTGTTGAATATCTTGTTTGTTTAAAAATTCAATTCTACAAGATTGCAGCAAATGTACCACACTTGTTTCATCATTTATATTTATACCCTTTACCTTAGCTGCATATGTTAACGTACGATACATCGCTCCCGTATCAATGTAAATATAAGATAGCTGCTTCGCTATGATTTTTGCAACCGTACTTTTTCCTGCAGCTGCTGGTCCATCAATCGCGATTGAAATTTTTTTCATCGTAATCACCCCATCGTAAAGTAGAAAAAGACATACTAAAAAGCAGGCATGTGCGCTGCTTTTGTATGTCTTCTCCATGCTAGCTCTAAATATGAAACTATTGTAGCACAACTATGCCAGGATGCAAAAGCCTTCGATCATCCTAGTTCAAAAATTTACGAATCATAATATTAACCACAAAATTCAAAGTGACAAGATTCATCATGGTGTATTTCTTTCCCATTCTCCAATCTTTTTCTATTGTCTCCAATCTCGTTTCCGTGATATCTTCATATTTGTATGGTTGATTGGAAAGGACGATGAATCTTGAAAAACATTCTAGTATTACACACAGGTGGAACGATTGCCATGGAAGAAGATCATGATACAGGCGTGGTCCTTCAAAAGGGGCAGAATCCTCTTTTGCAATATATTCCCCAATCAGACGAGGTACATTTACTTGTAGAAGATGTATTCTATCTTCCTTCCCCTCATATGACACCGAAGGAAATGCTTGTTTTGCAGCAACTCATCGATAAACGGGCAGAAGTTGATCAAATTGATGGTGTGGTCATTACCCACGGAACGGACACACTCGAAGAAACAGCATACTTTTTAAATATAACGGTACAAGCAAATATCCCAATCGTAGTAACAGGCGCTATGCGATCTAGCAATGAATTAGGTTCTGATGGTCTCTATAACTTTCTCTCTGCAGTAAAGGTTGCAAGCAGTGACGAAGCGAAAGGTAAAGGAGTTTTAGTCGTGCTAAACGACGAAATTCATTGTGCTACAAACGTAACCAAAACACATTCAAGTAATGTCGCAACCTTTCAAAGCCCGCAATATGGACCGATTGGCATCGTAACGAAACGAGGAGTTATGTTCCATCAGGCTCTTTTGCATAACGAGTGCTATAAAGTGGATGCCATTACCAAAAACGTTGTTTTACTTAAGGCATATGCGGGTATGGATGATACCCTTCTATCAGCAATTGAAAACTTGCAAGTGGATGGAATCGTCATCGAGGCACTTGGACAAGGAAATGTTCCACCTACAATAATCCCATCGTTAAAACGTCTGATTGATAAAGGCGTTCCAATTGTACTCGTATCACGATGCTTTAATGGGATTGTACAGGACGTGTATTCGTATGAAGGCGGCGGAAAACAGTTAAAAGATCTTGGAGCTATCTTTACAAATGGATTGAACGGTCAAAAAGCTAGATTAAAACTGCTAGTAGCTTTAGAAGTTACAACATCGATTCCAGATATCCGTAATATGTTTCATTATTAACGATTAAGAGGGTTTCCAAATTTATTAGCAAACCTTTACATTCACAAAAAATACCGTATACAAGGGAATATCCTATCCCATTGTATACGGTATTTTATATACGAAATTACTTACTATTATTTAGAAATATATGTAGCAATTTGCTCGCCATGAAATCTGCCATTTTCAATAAAAATTTCATTTGCATCGTTTCCTGCTGCAATTACTCCTGCAATAAATATACCCGGTACATTCGTTTCCATTGTCTCTTCATTATATTGAGGGCGACCTGTTTGCGGATCGATTTCCACACCCATTTTCTTTATAAAGCTATGATCGGGATGATACCCAGTCATTGCAAATACAAAATCATTCTTAATTGTAACTTCTTCATCGTTGGCAACATAAGTTACAGAATGTTCTTCAATTTTCTTGACATTTGCTTGAAACACCATCTGAATAACCCCATTACGAACCAATGATTCGAACTCTGGTAACACCCATGGCTTAATACTAGAAGAATATATATCTCCTCTATATAATACCGTAACATGAGCCCCCGCTTTCACTAGCTCTAGCGCTGCATCTATGCTGGAGTTTTTCCCACCAATGACAACAACATCTCGGTCAAAGTAAGGATGTGCCTCTTTAAAATAGTGAAATACCTTTTCTAACTCCTCACCGGGAACATTCATATAATTTGGATGATCATAATATCCAGTAGCAATAATAACGTAGCGAGTTTCATACTTGCAGGCCTGTCCATCACGTTTGATTGTATGAACATAAAAGGAGCCATTTTCTTGCTTTTCCACAGCGCGAACTTCTTCAAATGCATGAACGCGAAGCTGCTTACGTTTTACGACTTCTCGATAATAAGCTAGCGCTTGATTACGTACAGGCTTCCGATTTTCAGTAATAAAAGGAACGCCGCCAATTTCTAATCGATCACTCGAAGAAAAAAACGTTTGATGGGTTGGATATCGATAAATAGAATTTACAATATTCCCTTTCTCAATAACTAAAGCATCAATACCAATCGTTTGCATTGCCATTGCTGCTGCTAACCCACATGGACCTCCGCCAATAACAATTACTTGTTCTTTTTGCATTATTCTTTCACTCCCAACCATTCTACCAACCATAATTATGACATGAAACGAATCATCTGTCCAAAAAGAAAAAACCTACTAGCGTAGGTATAGCAACTGTTTTTGATATATTTTATATAAATGCCGTTGTTTTTACTTCATGAAAGCATCCATGATTTGCAATACTACTATCAATACAAATAAAATCGTAAATGAAATGCCGTAAAATCCATAGAACCAATAACGATCTCCCTTTGTTTCCAGTCCAAAAAATGCATCCAAACGTTGAATAAGCTTACGAGCTTTCACTTTCTTATTTGTCTTTTCATGAGTGTAATGCGATGGTAATGCGACAGATTGATTCCAAGCAGCTTTCATCCTCTTCTCCCCTTTTCCTTTATACGAGAGCTCTTCACTGAGAAAAGTATAGCATGAATTCCGAATGCGAACAAGTGTTCTTTTTGCTTTTTTACTGAAAATTATGTATCGAATACATACAAAATGGACCGCAAACAGAACTACCTGCATGCGGTCCATTTTTTTAAATATGTATGGGAAAAAGAATTATACCCATCCTCTAAATCTACTTGCTTCTGCCATCTTTCGAACCCCAATCATATAGGCTGCTAAACGCATATTTATCTTACGTACTTGCGCCGTTTCATAAATAGAATTAAATGATTTTACCATTACTTTCTCAAGACGCTGCTCTACTTCTTCCTCAGTCCAGTAAAAGCCTTGGTTATTTTGCACCCATTCAAAGTAAGAAACGGTTACGCCTCCTGAACTTGCCAGTACATCTGGAACTAGCAAAATACCTCGATCTGTAAGGATTTTTGTTGCTTTAAGTGTTGTAGGACCATTTGCCGCTTCTACTACAATTTTTGCTTTAATATTTGCAGCATTTTCTTCGGTGATTTGATTTTCAATTGCAGCTGGAACTAAAATATCACAATCCAATTCAAGCATCTCTTTATTCGTAATCGTATTTTGAAACAATTTTGTTACTGTTCCAAAGCTATCACGGCGATCCAGTAAATAATCGATATCTAATCCGTTTGGATCATAGAGTGCACCGTACGCATCAGAAATTGCGATTACTTTTGCACCAGCATCATGCATAAACTTAGCTAAATAGCTACCTGCATTCCCAAATCCTTGAATGACAACGCGCGCATCCTTCACAGAAATTCCACGCTTTTTAGCGGCCTCACGTATCATGAAAGTAACACCTTTAGCAGTTGCAGTTTCTCGGCCTTGAGAACCACCTAATACAAGAGGCTTACCTGTTATAAAACCTGGTGAATTAAACTCATCAATTCGGCTATATTCATCCATCATCCAAGCCATAATTTGTGAGTTTGTATAAACATCTGGAGCTGGAATATCCTTTGTTGGTCCAACAATTTGACTAATTGCTCGAACATATCCACGGCTTAATCGCTCCAATTCACGAAATGACATTTCACGAGGATCACAAATGATACCACCTTTACCTCCCCCATATGGAAGATCTACAATCCCGCACTTTAAACTCATCCAAATGGAAAGCGCCTTCACTTCATACTCTGTTACGTTCGGATGAAAGCGGATTCCACCTTTTGTAGGACCAACTGCATCATTATGTTGAGCACGATATCCAGTAAAAATTTTGACATTTCCATCATCCATACGAACGGGAATTTTTACCGTCATCATGCGAATTGGTTCTTTTAACAATTCATACACTTCTTGCGGATAGCCTAATTTTTCTAGCGCTTCTTTAATGACGATTTGCGTCGATTGTAAGAGCTTTAAATGCTGTTCTTGCTGTAGCTTTTGATTCTGATTCTCGGCTACCATGATAATCCCCCTGTACATTCAATTTCTTTCACATTGCCTAGTATACACCGCGATACTTTTGGAATTCAAACCAAACGAATCCTTTGATACATAAGGTCTAAATCTAAGATGTAAACGGTTGCAAAAACAATTATAACACACATTCTAACTTTCTAAATAAGCTTATATTATTTTTATACAAAAATAATTTCACTTTATTATATTCTATGAAAAAAACCTCAACCTTATGAGTTGAGGCCTTTTTTAGCAACAAAATAAGAATAAAGTTGTTCAATTGCTCGTTCCTTCATCAATTCTTTTCCATACTCTACAAGTCGATAAATGGTTATCGTTGCAGAATTGCCGTACTCTGCTAAAATTGCAATCATATTTTCATTATTAAGCGTCATATCTTCGTCTAACAGTACATAAAATCTGTCTTGAAACGAATATAGTTTTCCGCCTGTAACTCCTAATGAATATAGCCGATTAGCTAATGCTATAACATCGTCTAATGAAGAAAATTCATATAATATATCATCGCTTTCATCTAGCGTAACCTGCATTTCAATAAATTCATCACTAAAATCTTCTTCCAGATCATCCTCTTGATGCTCTTTCGTTACGATAACAATCATCCCTTGCGCCTGCAAAGAAAACACTTCGACCGCAATTGGTCCATCTGCTTCAAAGCCAAGCTCACGATTCGCTTCATGCATCATATCACGAAACAGTTGCTGTACTTTCGGAGCATTCTTCCATAAGTCTTCCTTTGTAAGCCCTCGTTCCATTAAATCATCAAAAGTTAGAAAAATTTTAATTTTGTTGTAATTTAATCGTTCCAGCCTCATCTCATACCCTCCTAACATCAACCGCTGCATTTAGATTAGTATATGAAACAGAAATAGGATGGTTCATCGTTCAGGCACGTATGATCCAACGATCCCATTCTTCTTTCGTCGCGCCTACTATATAGTTCTTCACCGCTTCTTTTTCTTGTTCTGGAAGCTTCAATATGGCACCGCCGCCAAGACCAATCGTTAGAAAATCGTACTTTTCACGTAGACGGTTTGCCAATTTAATTGTCGCTACTACATTTCTTTGTAGTGAACAGGAGAGAAAGACAAACTTTGGATGTAATTCTTCAATAACAATATCGATATCGTTTTCTTCAATGCTTGTCCCTAAATAAATAGATTGGTACCCTTTTCTCCGTAAATAAATAGTGAAGATTAAAAGTCCGAGTTCATGAGTTTCATTGGGGCCGCAAACGGTAATTACTTTTGGAAGAACAGTATTTACCGTTAGATTGTGATAGATCATTCCTATCCGTGAGCGAAGAAATGACATAGCAAAATGCTCATGAGCGCTCGTAATTTTATGATTCTCACAAAGCTCTCTAAGTTTGGTTACAACCTCTAATAGTATTTCCGTTGTCACCTTATCTACAGAAAAAATACTAAAGGCTTCATTTAAATACTCGTGAGCTTTAATTTCATCAAATTGTAGCAGAGAATGGAGAATAGAGTCAATTAAAATTTCTTTATGACTAGCCTCATTATCATATACTTTCGTATTAAGTTGACTGCTTTCTAATAAACTAACCGCTTGTCCAATCGTAAACCCTTCATTTACTTTCTCTAATAGCCACTTCAGTATTTTAACATGTTCTTCTGTATATAGCCGATGTCCTGCTTCATTTCGTTTTGGTGCAATAATTTGATATCTTCGTTCCCATGCACGTAACGTACCTGGATGGATACCAAGCATATTTGAAACTGCTTTAATGTTATATTTTCCTTCATAATAATCCATTCCTGTTTCCCACCTTACAAAACGTATCAATAGTCTATTGCCTTTACAGTTACGATACATACTTCTGGAGGACGCAGTCTAAGGAAAGAATACGATGGACTAAATCCATTGCTAATATACTGTTTTGTATGACCCAAATCATATATTCCAACTTTTCCCGATTGATTCTTAGCAACTCCACTTAAAATGAGCGAGATACGATCATCCTTACTTACTTTGTTCTCAATACTACAATCATGGCTGGCAAGAATGCGAAATCCATCCTCTCCGGAGTCGCTAAGGGCTAAATCAAGACGATCTCTCTTCAACACAACATCATCTACGCCTAGAAGTATAAGTTTCTCGCCACTGTAGGATTCAAAGGCAGCACATGTATTATCTAGAATCGTTACTTTGTGATCAAGTAAAAGTGCATCTAGCTCGTGTGCATCTCCTTCATAATCCTTCTCTCCCCAAACAAAATAAAGCGGACCAATTTCACGTAATACCTCAATATTATTCGCTACTCTCTCCAATGGAACACCCTTGTCTGTCAGATTTCCGCCAATGATAACAAAGTCTACACTTTCCTTTACTTGTTCCAATATACGATGGGAAATGACACATCTACGAATATCTGAAATATAAAAAATAGAAACTTCTCCAAAACTTCTTGGAAAGTTAGCAAATGTAATCTCTTGCTTACGAATTATTATCTTATTTGTCTTTTTATATTGATAAAGACCAAGTAGTATAACAGCCCCTATTAGAACTGTCGTTATTAACCAAATCATAGTATACCCCTTATATTAATGTTCTACATTACCTATACAGATAATATCATACTATCGAGTTAAAGAAGAAAGATAATGTATCGCTTCTAGAAGAAATCCTATTCCATACATTGGAACATGCATTGGACACGGCAGTTCTTATCATCTATCGGGATGGGATTTTTAGTACTTGACCTGCTTTCACATTATTATTTTGAATGGTATTGTATTTTAAAATAATAGCTACACCATCTTCATTTGGAAAGTATTGCTTTGCAATGCTCTCTAACGTCTCGCCTTCCTTAACCTTATGGAAGGTAAACGTCCCTGTTTGTCCTGACGTTTTTTGTTGTTCGGGTTGAGTTGTACTTTCAAAGAATATTTTTTCGTAAAGCTGGGAGTTTTCCTCTAGTTCCTTCTCCTTTTGAGTCATATATTGATTTGTAAAATAATAAACAGCAACAGGTAACACAATAAAAACTACAACTAGAAGACGGAGAAACAAATATTGATAACGACGTTTCTTTTTCTTCTTTTTATTCTTTTGATTATGTACCTCGCTTCTTGGAGGTAAAGATTGTAGTTCATTCTCTTGTTCCTTTGATGGTGCTTGCTCAGACATCTTCTTCTCCCTCCGTTACCTTCCTTAAATGAAGTCCCATGATGAAATCAACAAGAAAATGAGCAAATATAGGTACGAGTAAATTACCAGTATATACAAATAAGCAACCAAACGATACACTTATCAATAAAACGAAAAAAAATAAAAATGGCTTTTTTAAGTAACGTACATGTAAAACAGCAAAAATAATACTGGAAGCTACGATTCCGAATTTTGTTTGTAGAATTCCTCGAAATAATAGTTCCTCTGAAAATCCAATACATAACGTTAACATAAAAAGGTAAGGCACGCTAATCCCGCGAAATATTCGATCATTTATGCCTCCATCGTCCATCCATTCCTCTGGTAACAGTTTCGTAGCTACTAGGTCTACTAAAACGATACAACCAGCAATGCCCCCGCCCCCAATTAATATCACGATAGGGTCCCAAACAAATAAAGAATATAGCTTTGAAACGTCATGAAAGAGCATGTATGATAATAGGACACTAAGTGTGATAATGATTGCTTGTGTAATAAGTAAATGTAAGCGTAATTCACGAACGGTCATGTTTTGCTCCTGTTCTTTATTCATGTTCCCTCCACATATTCAAATAAAACAGCTGCCCTAAATGCATTCTCCAATCTTTCTGTTCTTTCTCTTCTTTGTTGTTACTCTTACAATAGTAATTTACATCTATTCCGCACAAATCACAGCAATGGTCTGGATGATGATCAAGCCTATATCCAAACAGCTGCAACAATCCAAGTCTTCTGCATTCATTCGTACTTAACCATCTTTGCATGGCACGTAGCTTATTCATTTTCTGCTGTAGTAAAGTAGCGGCAGCTTCCGATATAGAGCTGGCGGCAGCTAGCCCAAGCTTCTCTTTATCCAGCCATTCTCCCTCTATAATACCTAAGCTTTCAAGTTGAAAGTATACAAACCGCCAATGCTGCTCTGTAAATCCAATTATATTCCTTGCTACTTCTTCAGTACGTTCTAATGATATCATGCTCGTACGTTCTTGTACCAAGGTTGACACGAATCCTTCAATTAATTCAGTTTGAGGAAGCTCACTAGAAATCATGCTGATTGGTACTTCATGATCAGCTGCAGAAAGTAGTACAATTGCCACACTGTCTTGCTGATCACGACCCGCTCGTCCAATTTCTTGCAAATAAGATTCAATATTTGATGGATATTGAAAATGAATAACATATCGAACATTCGGCTTATTTATTCCCATGCCGAATGCACTTGTACATGAAATGATGCGAAGTTGATCATGAATAAATTGTTGCTGAATAAGCATACGATCTTCCTGATCCATCCCCCCATGATAGTGGGAAACTCCCATTACTCCTTCATCACGTAAATAGAGAGCAATTGCCTCCGACCAATAGCGACTTGAACAATAAATAATACCCGGTCCCTCTAGCCGTTTTACGTAGTCTAATAATACTCTCTTTTTTTCTTCTGTGGAATCAACTCTTTCTACACAAAAGGCAATATTCGGTCTGTCAATTGAAAATAGATGTAGCTTTACATCTTTAAGCTGTAAGGTATTTACAATATCATCTAGCATCTCCCGAGTTGCAGTTGCAGTTAAGGCAAGCACAGGAGGTGAATCTAGCTCTGTAATGACATTATGAAGCCTCTGGTAATCTGGGCGAAAATCATAGCCCCATTGTGAAATACAATGAGCCTCGTCAACAACGAATAATGAAATGTTTGTTCGTTTCATTGCCCGAACAAAGATCCGTGATTGTAACATTTCAGGAGATACAAATATAAATTTATACGTTTGTATATTTTGCATTGCTTTTTGTTTTTCCTCATACGTACGGAAGCTATTAAAGGCAATTACACGCTTTTCCCCAATTAACCGTAATTGATCGACCTGATCTTCCATAAGAGATAACAACGGAGAAACAATAACAACTGCTCCTTCGCGCACAAAGGCGGGTATTTGATACGTAATAGATTTACCACCACCTGTTGGCAGCATCGCAACAACATTATGACCATCTAACAAATCCATAATGATTTCCCTTTGTCCTGGTCGGAAGGATTCATATTTAAATTTTTCTTTCAGTACAGCCTCAATATTCATTCACTTCCTCCTAACGATGCAAGTACAAGACGAATAGAAAAATAGTCAATATCGTTACCGACATATTGCTTTAGTACACGTAGCTTTCTCGTTTTAACATCTAAAACGATTTGCCTAATTCGTTTCACATTGTCATTGGAAACAAATTGTTCAATAGGAAATGTCGGAACATGCATAGCAATTTCCACAAGATGATCTTCAATTGTATTTCGTCTTAGCCTTCGTATGATTGCGATTTCCTCTAATTTCTTTCCTTCCATCCACAGAAGATATGTTTTTTGTGTCGAAATACTTAAAACCGTTGCAAGGCCGTCTTGCTTTGGAATTAATTCACGTAACAAAGAATAATGATCGTCCTTTGATAAACTCCAAATCATTTTATGTAGCGTTCCAAGAAACATCATATGAGTATGAAAGGAATCCTGATGTAAAGAAATGGCTAGCTGCTCATTCGTATATCCAATATAATTAGCACCTGTAAAGCGAAAAACAAGATTGGAAGCCTCTTCATCAGGCAGTTCTTCAAACAATTGTACACATTCCGTATAGAGCATATCACGTACTTTCTCTCTTGAATAAGGTAACGATAACAAAAATGACTTAACCCAAGACGTTGTTTCTAAATCCTGTTGAATTGGTAGAAAAGTGGTGTGCGCTTGTAAATTAGAAACAGTTTGTATTAACAATGATAGTCTTTTCCATACAATCTCTGCTACATCTTTATATTGTAATCCATCCAGCCTAGAAGGAAAGGGAGTCTGAATGAGAGCTTCCTTAATCTCTCGTTCCCCCAAGGAAGATAAAACATAAGTATTCTTTTGTATTTTTACAATCCAGTTTAGGTTTAATAATTTGTTAACTTGCTCATCATATACGTGTCGGTTCAATTTCTTATCTATACCAAACAAAAACGATAATTGAAACACGGTACCATCTTGGAGAGTTTGCGAAGAACGCTTCCCTTTTAATAGATGAAAAATCGATGCGGACGTTCTTTCACCATGAATTTGCTTCAATCCGTACAAAATCGTATGTAAGAGGTTCATCACAAAATCACTCCTTTCCTAATCTCATGCCTCTATTGTAACAAAAGATAGCAATAATCGTCATGAATGATAAATGAAAACGTTTTATATAAAAGCTGTCGAATTTTGAAAAAACAAATATTTTCCTAGAGTTTTTAATTGAAAAGTTGAAGAAACCGTTTTACAATAGGGTTAGATTTTCTTTCATTAGGTTTTTTTAACTAATGATACATACATTTGGGAGGTTTTCACTAATGGCAAAGTATACAATCGTTGACAAGGAAACATGCATCGCATGTGGAGCATGCGGAGCTTCTGCACCTGACATTTATGATTATGATGATGAAGGTCTAGCATTTGTAACATTAGACGACAACAAAGGTATCGTTGAAATTCCTGACGTTCTTCTTGATGATATGATGGACGCTTTTGAAGGATGCCCTACAGATTCTATTAAAGTTGCTGAGGAACCATTTGACGGCGACGCTACAAAATTCGAATAATATCGTCAAAAAAGCGTTATTCCCATTGGGAATAACGCTTTTTTTGTTAGGCTTTGTTAAACTTGCCTGTTGATTTTCGCTCTAGGCGCTCCAATCAAAGTTGTGGCAATATCAACAATGAGCTTTAACATAACCTTTAGTTAAGAAAAACGACCTATTCTATTTCTAGGCCGTTTGTTTTAATTTAAGCACTTTTGATTTTTGTAGCCATCCATACTTGGAGACGTGAAACAAGAAGAACGGATACGACAGCAACGAGAACACCCTTAATGATATTAAATGGCAATATACCGGTAATAATCAGCTGTTTCATTGCGCTGCTGGACATAGCTGGTGAATTTAAAAACCATGTGTAAGCAGGTAGAATGAGATAGTAGTTTAATATACTCATGCCAATTGTCATAATAGTTGTTCCTACTACGAGACCAGTTGTTAACCCTTTAACGGAATAATATTTACGGTAAAAATAAGCTGCTGGTAAAATGAAAACACATCCTGCGATAAAGTTCGCAACCTCTCCGACTGGTACACCCATAAAACTTCCTTGGACAACATAATATAAAATATTTTTCGTAGCTTCTACAATCATCATAGCACCAGGTCCAAAAAGAATAGCTGCCACTAGGCCTGGTACATCGCTAAAGTCAATTCGTAAAAATACAGGCAATCCTGGAAACGGAAAATCTAGCATCATAAGTAGATAAGAAATACTACCTAACATAGCCACGGTTACCATTTTCGATACATTTCGATTCTTCATTTTCTCTCTCCCTTTTCCTCCGATCTTCTTATGGAAATGGAAAGGTTCTATCGTACCAATTAAAAATCCCCTTTTCATCGAAAAGGGGAGATAAGATAGTACGGCAAAATGAACGTTTTCATATTCAAAAATGACAACGCCGAACCTCCATCTTCTCCCATCCAGACTATACTGTCGGCTTCGGAATCTCACCGAATCCTGCCAATAACGGCTCGCGGGCTTAAGAGTCAATGCTCTAATACCGCCGGTAGGGAATTACACCCTGCCCCGAAGATAGATCGATATTTTATTTCGTTTATGTAAAAGATTATACATGAATATGTAAGAAATGTGAATGAAAATGCCTTGTAGTTTTAGTTTTTTTCTGGTGTTTATAAATACAAAGTGCTAATATGTTATATTGTGAGGAAAAGGCAGTTCTTTTTCTGGGGGAAATGTCATGAAGAAAACACAAAAACAGACCGTTTATCAATTTATGAAAAAAAGTCTGCGTAAAGAATATTTTTATTTAAAAAGAGATTTGCTTCTCTATTGTCCTATTGAATACGGAGAATTTTCTACAAATGCATACTACGCTGCACTGGATAAGGACGGCATTAGTATTTATCAGTATGACAAAAAAGTTGATAATCGCATAAAATTATTAGAACGCCATCCTTGGAAAACATGGAATCGTGTTAAGATTGACCATTTCTTTAAAAAATCAGAATTTGTTTTTCAAGGCCAATCGAATCGTATTTTTTATTTTCTAAACGATGGAAAAGCCGTACAACGAATCATTGAACAATATACTACTATTGAAGTAGAAGTTGCGACGAGATCATTTTGGCGCAAGTTTCCTGGTTTTCGGTCCCAATCTCCGATTAACATGTACGTAGCTGCTATTGTGTATGCTATCATTCCATCATTTGTACTAAAACTCGTTCTTCCTTATCTCGTACAAAAATTACTTTTCTCTATTTCTGTTTTTACGATGCTGCTTGGTCTACTTTGCTTAGTTATCGGCCTAATTGATCCAACCATTGTACTTTGGAAACAGAAGGAAAAAACGCGTAAAAAAGTTGCGTATTATTTTAGCTATATCACGATTATCGGATTTATTTGTATTTTTATTTTTTGGTAAAAGAGCTTTATCTTACACCTCAGTAGTTTGCAAATAACCCATCCTTTTTTAGGATGGGTTATTTGCAATTTTACATAATCATATCCATTTAAAGCTTATGTATACATATTAATCTATATCTGTTTTCGAGTGTATGATTAATTGCTGGGATGGATAAATTATATCGGTATGCAATTGATTTTGGATCTTAAGCTCTTCAACTGTCATACCGTATTTTACTGCTATACTAGAAAGCGTATCTCCTTTTTGGACAAAATAAGAAGAGGATGATACCATCTCTGACGGCACTATACCTAACACTTGAAGCGGATTAACGGCATTAGACTTCGCAATATTCCAATCTCCATTATGAACTTCAAAATGTAAATGAGATCCATGGGATAATCCCGTATTTCCAACTTCACCAATTTTCTGCCCACTATGTATGTGCTGGCCTACGCTTACGAAACGTTTACTTAAATGCGCATAAACTGCCTCATACCCATTTGTATGCCGAATAAAGATGACATTACCATAGCTTTTACTGTAATAGGATTTCGTCACAGTCCCTTTGCTCGCTGCTACAACGGGTGTCCCAACAGTTGCTGCAATATCGATGCCATAGTGATGACCGCTGCGCGTCCCGAAATAATCGCTCACAGCACCCGATACAGGCCAAATCCATTGCGTATCTGCCTTACTGGGTAACGGCATGAAGAAAAACGAAACGAGCATAAGCTTCCACCATTTCATCTTAAATCCCTCCTACAACTCACCGTATTAGTTTTACCTTTTGATCAAAGAAGTATACGTGAATAAATAGGAGGATGGTTATTACTTTGAAGATTGAGAGTCTTCATCTTTGTTTCGGAAGACAATTGCGCTTCTTTCATATTCCACATCTTTAACACCAAGTCTAGCATTAATAACCCGCGCTACAGCAAATAAGTAATCGGATAAACGATTTATATATTTTAGAACATGATCGTTTATTTCATCTACTTTTTTAAGAGAAACAATATTACGTTCTGCTCGTCTTGTAACTGCTCTTACGATATGTATAGCGCTAGAAGCAGGCGAGCCTCCCGGCAGGATAAATCGTTCAAGCTCAGGTGCTTCTTCAATATAAGCATCTATGCGTTCTTCTAAGAATGTAATCATATCTTCCGTTACTTTGTAAGGGAGTTTTTTATTTACAATTGCTAAATCCCCGCCGCAATCAAATAACTCATGCTGAATCTTTTCTAACTCTTGGTATAGACTGTGTAGTCTTTCATCATTCATCAGCGTCATGGCTTGCCCTAAAAAAGAATTCACTTCATCAATCGTTCCATAAGCTTCCACACGAGCGTGATTTTTATCGACTCTTCCTCCGACTAAACTCGTTTTACCCTCATCGCCAGTTCTTGTATATAATTTCATGTATACCCCTACCCTTCCTTTGTTTTGCCCTTAGTTTTTCTATAAGCACTTCACATACTCCTTTATTTTATCAGGAAATTGTTTTACATCTCCCCTAGGAGACTTCTTTTTAGAAAAACGTTAAAAAACTCTTACGACTTCCTTTCCTAAAGAAATCGTAAGAGCTTTTCATAGTGCAGTTACATTTTATTTTGACTGAGGTAAAAAAATGGAAAAGGTCGTGCCTTCATTTACAACGCTATGCACCGAAATACGGCCTCCGTGTCCTTCAACAATATTTTTTGCAATGGCTAAGCCAAGTCCAGTACCACCTGTTTTTCCACGCGTTCTTGCTTTATCACCTTTATAAAATCGTTCAAAAATAAACGAAACGTCCTCTCCCTGAATGCCGATGCCAGAGTCCTTTACCTCAAAACGTGCTCCCTCTTCATCCTTATTAACAGTTAGAACCACTTCACCACCTGCATCGGTATGACGAACAGCATTATCAATTAAATTCGTGAACACTTGCTCCATTCGATCTGGGTCAAATACAAGCGATTTCACATCAGATTGAATCACTGCATGTAAACGAACTTCCTTTTCCTTGGAAATCCCTTGAAATTTCCGAATTATTTTATCAACAAATGGTGCAATTTCAATGGTTTGTTTAAACAGCTCGGTAACTCCGCTTTCCATCCGTGCTAAGTCAAGCAAATCATTAACGAGACGACCTAAACGAACCGATTCGTCATAAATAATTTGGATAAACTCATGTACCTCTTCTTTACTCGAAACAACATCATCTAGAATTGCCTCACTGTACCCTTGTAGCATGACCATTGGTGTACGGAGTTCATGTGACACATTGGCAATAAAGTCACGGCGCATTTTCTCAAGTCGTCGCTCTTCCGTCATATCTCGCAGGACAGCTACTGCACCGCGTACATTCGTTTGATTGTAAAGAGGTGTCATAAGCACGACATAATTACCGTTTTGTACATTCACTTCCACTGCTTGCTGTTGTTCACTTTCTACTACTTTTTGAAATAAATGTGTTAGCACAACAGGTATGTTATTCGTATTCTTTGAAGGATTGTGATCATCATTCCAAAGTTCTACGAAACGTTCTGCAGGAGGATTAAGCATAACAGCTTCGCCATCATGATTAAGAGTAATGACTCCATCGGCCATACTACTTAAAATGCTGGATAAATGCTCCTTCTCCTGCTGCAGTGCGTTCATATTAAATTTAAGCTGTTTGCCCATTTGATTCAGGGCTGTAGCAAGCTCCCCAATTTCATCTTGCGAAACAGCTTTTGCTTTCGTATCAAACTTCCCACGCGCTACTTCGAATGCAACCTCCCTCATTTTGCGAAGCGGGGCAGTAATTCGAGTAGACAGGAAGAAAGCAAAAAACGTCGTCAAAATAATCGCAATACCTGCCGATAAAAAAATGAACTCTGTTGTTTTATCCATCGCTTGATTGGAAACTTCCAGGGACTGATAGACAAATACAGCCCCTTGATCTTGTTTGATTGGAATTCCCACAATCATAATTTGATTGCTTGGATTTCCAGTATTCTGTGGTACATTCAACTTCTTTTTTACCGTTTTCTTTTCCGTAATAACAGTGTTAAGGTCACTATCCTTTTTCAGGTCGTCAAGCGTTAAACTAACCAAACCTTCCTGACCAGGCGAATAGGAAATGTTTCCCCCATTTTTTACTACAACAATTTGCGAGAGAGGATCTACAAATTGATAAGCAATATTCTCAATTGTTTTTTCATCCATTCCTTCATCAATCATTTGAGAAATTTGCGTTGCAAAATGAGTAAGTCGCGTCTCGCTCGTCTTATCATAATACGTTTGAAAAAATTGATGTAATAATAGCATAACAAAGCCCAGTACAAAGGAAACGAGAAGCAAAATGGTAATCCATAGTTTCCCTACGACACTCCGCCAAAGCATTAGTCGTTCACTACCTCAAATTTATATCCAACACCCCATACAGTTACGATCATTTTGGCTGCATTCGCTGATTTTTTGTTAAGTTTTTCGCGTAGACGCTTAACATGTGTATCAACCGTACGTAAATCGCCAAAAAATTCATATTGCCATACTTCCTTCAACAGTTGTTCCCGATCAAACACTTTATCAGGGGACTTTGCAAGAAATAGAAGAAGTTCATATTCTTTTGGTGTCAAACCAACTTCCTCTCCATCTGCTACAACACGGTGAGCATCATTATCAATTGTAAGGTGCGGAAATACGATAACATCCTTTGAAGTTGTTTCATTTGAGAAAAAAGTATTTGAAGTCGAACGGCGAAGTAGAGCCTTCACTCGAAGGACAACTTCGCGCGGACTGAACGGTTTTACGATATAATCGTCCGTACCCACTTCAAAGCCCTGTACGCGGTTTACTTCCTCTCCCTTTGCTGTAAGCATAATAATTGGAGTCGCTTTCTTTTCACGAATTTCCTTACAAGCTTCAATTCCATCTTTTCCCGGCATCATAATATCAAGAATAATTAAATCATAATCACTTTGAAGTGCCTTTAAAACGGCAGTTTCTCCATTATCTGCTTCATCAATTGTATAATTTTCGCGCTCTAAGTACATTTTTAAGAGGCGGCGAATTCTTTCTTCATCGTCAACTACTAAGATTCTTGCTTCATTTTCCATTGTCATTCCGTAAGAAGAAATACATTCTTCTCCGGATTCCACCTGCCTTTCATCTTACTTCTCTAAATTTTACCAATACAACTTTTGTTTATTCTTTTAAAATTTCATAATAGCAACAAACTATCGCCATAGCTTTGCTATAGAAATGGCATCTTATTGTATAAAACAAGAAACCCTCTTCAACATTTTACAGAAGGAAAGTCAAATTTGCTATGATTTTTGTATAATTGAAGAAAAGTTGACAAAATTACTAACAAATCGTGACAATTTCTATGCATAGGAATGTAAACCTACAATAACAAGATTTACTGCTACGAGATTAAACATAATGATAGCAAACCCGATAACAGCAAGCCAAGCCGACTTTTCCCCGTGCCATCCTCTAGAAAGACGCAAATGTAAAAAGGCTGCATAAAACAACCAAGTAATGAGTGCCCAAACCTCTTTCGGATCCCAACCCCAAAAACGAGTCCATGCTACCTGTGCCCAAATCATTGCAAAAATAAGAGCCCCTAATGTAAATATAGGAAATCCGATTGCAACAGAGCGATAGCCAATTTCATCTAGTAAATCGTAATTTGCTTTTTTCATAAATGGCTGCAGAGCAGCTGCAATGCGTTTTCGAAGGATTAGCCGAAGAATACCATATAAGACAACTCCAAGTAGAAGTGACCATAGGAAGGTGTTCATTTTCTTTGCATCAATAACAGCTGGTACATAAACTATCGGCTGTATTCTGCTATTTGTTAGAGCCTTACCTTCATGCGGTCCAATTAGTGGGGGCATGGTATAGACAGCCTCTACAGTATCATTGTTTCTGTTCGTCCATTGAAATTTCGCTTCATAGGAACTAGCAGAAAACACTGTTGTAATAATGATAAATCCAATTGTTGATAGTATACAGTACATAATAAACTCGAGCCAAAACGTTCCTGCACTCCGCATTGTTTGATCAACGTGTTTGAGCAAAAAAATCAGACCCGCTACTGCGCTAATTGCAAGAATAGACTCCCCTGCAGCTGCGGTCGTAACATGAATTTGTAGCCAATTACTTTTTAGTGACGGGATTAATGGCGTAATATCACGTGGAAACATACTTGCATAGGCAATCACGAGAATAGCGACAGGCAAGGCAAACAGCCCTAGCACACTGGATCGATACATAAAATAGATAATAATGAAGGAGAGAACAAGCATCATCCCAAAAAACGTCGTAAACTCAAACAGATTACTAACGGGAGCATGCTGTGCTGCAATCCAGCGTGTAATAAAGTAGAGGAGCTGTGAAGTAAAACCAATGATCGTAATCGTAATACCAATATTCGCCCATTTGCTTCCTTTTGCCCTAATAGCTCCTCCAAAAAACAAAGTACCTAGTAAGTACAATATAAAAGCAGCAAATAAAAATATACTACTTAGCTCCGTCACTCTGACCCCCGCCTTTCGTTTCCTTTTGCCACACTTGATCATTCATATCTTCTATAGACGTTCCTTCTATTAATTTCTTATACTCATTTTTGAATCCAAACCAGTTTTTGTTCGTATAGCCGGCAAACCACCATTCATCATTCACTCGCTGTATCCAAATGCGCCGATGATTCCAATACATGCCCTGTGTTACACCTATCATAAAAATAAGACCACCTAGTGCATCCACCCAAAGCGTTAGATCCTTGCGAACCGTTAACGCAGTAGCATTACGTACTTTCATTCCAGCAAATGATATTTTATAGAGGTTTTTTCCATCGGTTTCGATATTTTGTTTAATCCCTACAAAGCTAACTTCACCATTTGGGGTTTCGGGTGTTTTCATTTTAAAAACAAATGCAGGATTATTCGGAATTTTCGTTTTCGTGTTTGGCTTCCCTTGTTCATCTAAATAAAAATCTGGAAAATAGCTTAATAGTTCAGCATAATAGCCATTTCCTAGATCATAGCTTTCTTTCGGATTTGCTAAATCCACTTCAAATGGTCCCCATTTTTGCTTTGTATCTTTGTTCTCGATGTTAAAAGACATTTTACTAAATTCGCCCTCTTTATAATCAACCTGATATAGAGAGTAATCTCCAAATTTTAACGGATCATTTACGTGAATAGAATAGTTCTCTATTTTTTCTAGCTGTGGCTGTTCTCCAGCTACTGTCTGATTTTTCACTTTGTATAAAACGGCATTGGTTTGAAAATTTTTCGGAATCATATCGTTGCCGACACGATTAATAGCACTTTGAAAAACTTTATCATCCTTCTGATTGTTATATACTTCTTTAATAAATGATTCATTTTTCAAATAATATTGCCCGTTCGTACCCGGAATTTCCTTCGTCTCGCCTTCACGCAGCCAAAGCAGTTCATCTACATACATACCTGGTACAAGTCGCAGCATAATACCTATTAAAAAAATAATAATACCCAGATGATTAACGTAGGGACCCCATCTCGAAAATCTCCCTTTTTCTGCTAATATATTCCTGTTTTCCATGCGGATCCGATAATGTCTACGTTCCATATTTTCTCTTAATCTATGGATGTCTTCTATCGATACGTTTGCTTTATTAAATAAACGTTGCCTAATTAGAAAGCTAGGATGTCTCGTTACCCCTTGTTTGGTAAGCGCTTTATAAAGTGGGATAACACGGTCTAAGCTGGCAATCACTAGAGAAATTCCAATAGAGGCGATAAGTAGCATAAACCACCATGAACTGTACAAATTGTGAAAGCCAAGGGCATAATAAATCTTCCCTAGCACTCCATATTGATTTGCATAGAACTCACTTGGTACTGCAGTGGGTGGAATATACATTTGCTGGGGAAATATCGTTCCAATTGCAGCTGCAAGAAGCGTAATAATGATTAACCAAACACCGACCTTTACAGATGAGAAGAAGATCCAAATTCTATCAACCATTGTTTTTGTCTGTATCTTTGAACGTCTTGCACTGCCTTCATATTTCATATCTAGCAATCCTTCATCTTGCATAAAAGGCTTGCCGCAGTTCTCGCAAAAGGATGTTCCGACAGGGTTCAAGTGTCCGCATTCACATGTCACGTATTCCATGCTCTCACCCCAATTCTTGTCATGTAAAGGTTTTCTATTATTTATATGCGATTTCCTTTAAATATCCTTCAATTTGTTCTTTCGTTTGCGTACCTGTTATTTGTTTTAAAACTTTCCCATTTTTATCAATCAAGAATGTAGTTGGGAGAGGTCCTACTCCGTATGTATTGATTACTTTTTGTCCTTTATCAATGGCAATTGGGAATGTTAAATTATATTGCTGAGCAAAGTTCTTCACAGCAAGGTTCGTTTCATCAGCATTTAAAGCAACAATTTCAACACCCTTATCTTTATATGTTGCATATAGCTCATTCATGAAGGGCATTTCCTCTTCACAAGGCTTACACCATGTCCCCCAGAAATTTAAAAATACACCTTTTCCCTTAAGACTCTGTAAAGTAATTGTATTGCCGTTCATATCTGTTAATGAGAAATTCGGAGCTGGTTTTCCAATTTGTACCTTTTCTTTGTTTGCGAAAAAATTTTCGTAAAAGGTAAAACTTAATGCACCAATTAAAATAAGAAGAATACTAGAACGAAAGAGTAGTCTCTTGTTTTTCAATTTATTTCCCCCTATTTCAGCACTTGCAGCTAGCATTTCTATACTAGTTCCATATATTCTAAATCATTTCCTTTTTCTTTCCCAACATAAGAGAATCTTTTTGTGGCGGTAAACCACAAAAAGATTCAAGCCGTTATTTTATTGATTTCATTGCTAGTGTACGTAGCTGCTTTACCTCATGAGGAGATAACTGTCTTGCATCACCAGGACGTAGTATCCCTAAATCTAAAAAGGCATATTGCTCTCTTTTTAGCTTTACAACTTTACATCCTACCGCTTCCAACATTCTTCGTACTTGGCGATTTCTTCCTTCATGTATCGTTAACTGCACGATAGCTGTTTCTTTTCTACGATCTCCCCCAAGTAGCTTAACCCTGGCGGGAGCTGTTTTTCCATCCTCTAGCATGACTCCCCTTTCTAGCATATTTAATTTTTCTCTATCAAGAACTCCTTTGACCTTTGCAATATATATTTTTTCAATTTCATGTTTTGGATGCATTAATAAATTAGCAAACTCACCGTCATTTGTCATTAAAAGGACACCTGATGTATCATAATCTAACCGTCCAACGGGAAATAAACGTTGCTTAATAAACGGAAAAAAGTCGGTAACCACTTTTCGTCCTCTATCGTCACTTACACTCGAAATAACTCCGACTGGTTTATATAGCAAAAAGTATACTGGCTCTTCTTTTTCAATTTGTATCCCATTTACTTCAATACGGTCTTGTCTTGTTACTTTTGTTCCTAGTTCTTTTACGACCACGTCGTTGACTTTTACTTTTCCTTGCTTAATTAGCTCTTCCGCATTGCGTCTTGATGCAATGCCGGCCTGAGCGATAACCTTTTGTAATCGTTCCATTGTGATTATTCACCTCAAATTCATCTTATAGCCATGTGAAAGTGAATTCAAGCTATCCCTTTCTCCATACCCGTAATCACTTCACACTTTTTCATTTTTTCGTCAAATTATTATCAAAGAGTCACATGAAAAAACCACTACTAGGCTCATTTCCCTTAATAGTGGAGCTTTCTCATTATACTAGAATTTAATGTGAAAGGAAAATAGAGGCGTGAAAATTTGTACGTATTTTATGAAAACATAAGTGAAACAAATACAATGCTACAAATAATGCCGATTAAATCAGCAAACAAACCGACCTTTAGTGCATCTCCCATTTTTCGAATACCTACTGCTCCAAAATACACGGTAAGCACATAGAAGGTTGTATCTGTGCTTCCCTGCATCGTTGAAGCAAGTCTCCCAATAAATGAATCCGGTCCATATGTAGCAATAAGATCAGTTGTGATACTTAGGCCCGCCGATCCAGATATCGGACGAATAAGTGCAAGAGGAACAATTTCTGCCGGTACGCCAATTCGATCTAGGATTGGCTTTAAAAACGATACGAATGCATCTAGCGCTCCCGATGCACGAAAAATAGAAATCGAAACGAGCATACCAACCATAAACGGCAAAATCGAGACGGCAATCGAGAGACCTTCCTTCCCTCCTTCGACAAACGATTCGTAAGTAGGGACTTTTTTCCACGTTCCATACAGTAAAATGAAGCCGATTATACAAGGAATGAGCCAAAGGGAAATCGTATTTACAACATTCATTTCTTTTTGCCCCCTTTTTTGGAACGCCTATAATAAAAATGTCGGTCAATCCATATTGCTCCAATCATCGATAGAACTTGTGCAATGAAGGTAACTCCGACAATTTCGGTTGGATTGGCTGAACCGTACGTCATACGTATAGAAATTACCGTCGTGGGAATGAGGGTAATAGCAGATGTATTCAGAGCAAGGAATGTAATCATTGAACGACTTGCTG
Organism: Ectobacillus polymachus; assembly: GCF_048159605.1. NCBI lineage: Bacteria > Bacillati > Bacillota > Bacilli > Caryophanales > Bacillaceae > Ectobacillus > Ectobacillus polymachus. Next base: position 1,215,152 of record NZ_JBLREB010000001.1, read on the forward strand.
AATCTTTTCCTCCATTTAACTCCTTTAGATGCTCCATTGCCTTTATTCCCAGTGGTGTTGCTGCATTGCCAAGTCCAAATAAATTGGCCATCATATTTGATAGAATAAATCCCATAGCTGGATGATTTTTCGGTATATCCGGAAATAATTTCTTTACAATTGGCATAAACAACTCTACTAGTTTTTTTAGCAATCCTGCTTCTTCCGCAATTCTCATTAGTCCAAGCCAAAACACGAGTACACTAACAAGGCCAATACAAATCGTAACAGCCTGTTTTGCTCCATCAAAAACAGCTTTATTTACTTCCTCCATCGTTCCATTAATCATAGCAAACAATACGCCAATGACCGTCATCAGCACCCATATAATATTAACCATTGTATGAAACACCTAACACCGAAGTAAACACCTGACAAAAATCACGCCAAAGGTCCCCTGTAACGGACACGAGAAGTCGTTTACTATAAAGTAGATTTCGTTCGCCAATCTTCTGTCCATCTAAGGAAATAATCACCTTTCCTACGATTTCTCCTTCTTCTACCCCTCGTTTCTTATACCACTGAGTTGTTACCGTTACTTTCTGGCTTTCTTCGTTTGTTAACGGGTACGTAAAATCTTGCAGCAAATAGACATGCCGATTAAGATCTGTTTCATGTACTTCGTATGCCCCTTTTTTAAGAATAGAGACCATTTTATAGTCTTGAAAGGCTTGTTCGAATAAATTTGTATGATCGTCCCAATCATTCGAATCATTAAGGGTTACTACAATTAAATCCATACCATTTTTAGACGCTGTCGTAACGAGAGTTCGCCCAACTTTCTTTGTAAATCCGGTTTTCCCGCCTGTAGCAAATTCATAGAGGGAAGTCACTAGTTTATGTTTGTTGTTCCAAGGATAATCCCACGCACTTGAGCGATATGTTTTGGTACCGAATATCTTCTGAAAGGTTGTATTTTGCATAGCATAGCGAGTAAGAAGAGCCATATCATAGGCAGACGAATAATGCTGTCCATCGCCATCAAGGCCACTCGGATTAGAAAAATGCGTATCTGTCATTCCAATAGAAGCTGCCTTTTGATTCATAAGATATACAAACCCTTCCATACTTCCGCCAACATATTCAGCAATGGCCTGAGCTGCATCATTGCCTGATCGTAGCATTAGGCCATATACCAAATCCTCCAATTTAACTTGGTCTCCAGCCCTTAAATAAATGGAAGATCCCTCAACACGAACAGCCTGGTCGCTAATGGTTACTGTATTTTTCAGCTTACCAGATTCTACAGCTAAGATCGCCGTCATAATCTTAGTAATACTTGCAATTCCCTTGGATTCGTTCGGTAGCCTCTCATACAAAACTCGTCCAGATTGCTGCTCCATTAACACCGCATTATGTGCACTTACACTAAACGCATATGTAGGAAGGGGAACCATACAAAAGCATGCTAGGCACATCAAAAAAACATACTTGCGCCACATTTGCACCAACCTCACGTCCTTTGTCAGACTAATTTGTACAAGTATATGCAAAAAAAAAGGATTCATGCCTTAAAAGCAGAATCAGCCCCTTCAGCTTCAGAGGTCCTTTCATGCGAGAAACGTAAGAGAAAGAAAGCCTAACAAAAACAGACGCATCTCTGTGCGTCTGTTTAGTATGGCTGCCATTCCACCTTTTCGGCTTTTGCAAGTCTTTCCGCAACGTTATTCCAATTTACAATGTGCCACCAGTTTCGTATATATTCATCTTTTTGATTCTTATACTGTAAGTAATAGGCATGCTCCCAAACATCAAGCGCGAGAAGGACAAGCGTATCCAATTGTGAAAATAGATGATGAGAAGTAGTTTGTAAAATTTCTAACCGCCCAGAACGAGGTGACCATACGAGAAGGGCCCAACCAGAACCTTCCACTCTATTTGCTGCTTCAGTAAAATGTCTTTTAAACCATTCAAAACTTCCAAAATCTCTTTTTAATAAGCGCAAAAGCTTTCCTGATGGCTGCCCACCTCCCTGCTGCATGTTGTTCCAAAAAATGGTATGCAGGTAGTGTCCTGAGCCGTGAAAAGCAGCTTCTCTCTCCCAATGCTTGAGGAGATCATAATCTCCACTCTCGCGCGCCTTTTCCATCATTTTTTCGGCTTTATTTAATCCCTCAACATAGCTGCGATGGTGCTTATCATGATGGATTTGCATTATCTCCTTCGAAATATATGGTTCAAGTGCCTCATACGGATACGGTAATGGCGGAAGTACATGGGAACCAATTGGTACCGAACGGACTTTATCAGCTTGAATCCCTCTTGCATATTCCTCGTAATGACCTGAAGCGAAAACCTCTTGGAATTGATTTTCGATACTTTCCACATCATTACTTAATTCATATACGAAATCTATATCATAATCGATGTAATTTTCCTGCAACCGATCCAATAACGTTTGTATTCTATATTCGAGCATTTGCACATCATATATTTCAACAGCTCGGCTATCCAATATATGCAAAACACTTTCACACCAATTTCCAACTTCATGAATATAATGATCCAATACTTCGCGCTGCAATATCTAACCCCCCCCTCGCAATACCTTCTATATATCTATTCGTATTCGGATGTACCTATACCTAATCCACATCTTAACCAAATGTAAGAAAAGCAAACCACCTCGTTATGAATCCGAAACCTTAATCAAAAGAGGGTATACCAAATTGTTTTGGTATACCCTCTTTTTTTGCGCGAATATTGTCGTTAGGTTAGCTTCGCATAAATTTAGGCTGCATGGTCTTCGTTTTATAGTCCGTTTCGTAATATTCCAGCTCTTCGCGTATAGACTGAAATTTACCTTCAAGTTGTTTCATCATCGCTTGTAATGAAGGCGGTGGCGTTTGCGGAAACGCAATCGCATTTTTTCCCGTATAGGCAGAACGACTATTTTCATACCAATAATCATTTTTCGGTGAAAAGAATTCTGAGATCACTTGATGATAAATTTTATACAACGTATTTTCAGCGGCATTTTTACGGAACGGGCTACTCTTTAGAAGAACACGGCATGCATCCAATCCCTCTTCGCAAAAGACGAGCAGGCGTCGGTTAGCAGAAAGGAGTCCCTCAAAATATGCTTGATCAGCTTCGCTCACTTCTTCAACAAGAGACGTGATCGTATGATGATTAAGATAATCTGTTAGAACGTAAACGACTTCCTGTAAAAATTCTTCAACCTGCTTCGTTTGGTTTTCTACAATGGAATTTGACATTCCGAATCCTCCCTATATCTCGAGTTTTTAAGCAAGAGATTGTATTATTTCACCTTTATCCCGCTTTTCAATTGCTCGATTGCTTTCTTCAGTTGCTGCACATTGTTTTCATCAAAATAAGAAGCTAATTCTTCTTTTGAATTTATATATATTCGCTTGCGCTCTACAAAGCTTGGATTTTTAAGCAAACAAGCAAGTGCAACAATCTCTTTAAAGGTTACATCTTCTCCTCCAATTTGAAAGACAGGATCATCTGTGAACGGAGAAATTTCACTTAATTGTTCTTCATAAAAACGTAAGTACAATACGTGTAACGTTTTCTCTACTCCTTCGTTTTCGTACGTAACTTCAGAACGATTAAAGAAATCTTCAGATGTATTAGGTAGGGCCTTCTCTAGTTCATATCCTTTTATCTGCTTCAGGATCATGCTCTCACCTCTATTCTATTTCATTACTTGTATCTTATCATAAATACTTTTTAATTTATGCACATTTTTCTAAATAGTCCGCTTTCTATAAGGTTTTTTTATTAGATATATGATAAGGTTTCTCCTCCTTTTTTCCACAGTTTTACTATATTTAATAACAAAGTTCCTTTTTATTTCTTTCTTCTTTTGTCATAATAAGAATACGATTGGGGGAGGATTACATATATGAATGCGAATTGGAAAAAATTACTTAACATAGCAAAAATAATCATACCATTTGTAATATTGATAATCGTATTCTTTGAAGGAAAAAAGGAACTCACTCACCTTTCCATCCATCAAGCTGTTTCTGTAATAAAACAAATTCCGAACGGAGGATTTTACTTAGCTATTATTGTAGGTCTTCTGGCTGTTTCAACCATGTTCTTTTATGATTTCGTTATGCTACGTTCTGTAAAAGCCCCTGTCTCCATTAAAAAAGTCTTTCGAATTTCATGGATTGCTAACTCCTTTAATGGGATATTTGGGTTTGGCGGTTTAATAGGTGCTGGAGTTCGTACCATGCTCTATCGTCCTTATATAAAAGAACAAGGAAAGCTTGTCAAAACCATTGCATGGATGACAACTGCCTTCATTATGGGGCTATCGTTCCTATCTATATTTGGCTTACTTGGCATTTTACAAACAAGCTTTATTTTATCAGAAAGACCATGGCTATGGCCTGCACTCATTGGTTTTTCTATGATAGCTCCCATTTACATCATTGTTTCCAAGCTAAAACTAGGGAGAAGAACATTTGCAACTGATGTTAACAATCCAACATTACTCTATTCCATTGTATCGCTCGTAGAATGGACATCTGCAGGTGTTGTTATATTCGTTATTCTCAGGCTGCTTGGTGTAGAAATAGACTTTCGGCAAGCATTAGGTGTATATGTGATTTCTGCCATTGCTGGTAGCCTTAGCTTAGTGCCAGGTGGACTAGGCTCCTTCGATTTAATCTTTCTAAGAGGAATGAATCAATACGGTATTACAACGGAAACAACACTATCAGCTTTGCTTCTATACCGATTGGTCTACTACATCATTCCATTTGGAGTAGGCCTAGCCTTCGCCGCCTTTGAAATGTCAGGAGTTGCACGGAAGAAAATCGAATCTAGACAGATGTTTGTACCTGCTCTAGAAACGACAGGAGTTCTTGTTACTATACAACGACAACTTTTTACCAAAATGGAATCATGGGCTCTTGCTGCCCTATCAGCTCTTACTGGTGTTGTCATTATATTTTCTGTATTATTTCCAATATCAATTGAACGTTTTCATATTCTACGAATTTTTATACCGAAACCACTTATACAAGTATCGTTTGATTTATCTTTATCCGTCGGTATTTTGCTAATTCTACTTGCGAAGCCCATATATGAACGAACAAAACAGGCATATGCTATGACGATAGTCGTTCTTATGGTAGGGATTATTTTTAACGTATTAAAAGGAATTGATTTTGAAGAATCATTGCTACTACTGATTATCCTTGCTATCTTTTTTATGCTTCGGAAACGATTTATACGTGAGCAAGTTTCCTATACGTATGTCGACGGTATCAAGACAGGCTTACTCATCTTCTTATTGCTATACGCCTATCAATATTTTGGAACATGGCTTGGTGCACATCATCTAGATTTCCTTCCAAGCTACGTTGTTCGCCCAAGTAAAATGGTGATGCGAACTACATATATAACCGCAATACTCGTTCCCCTTTCGTTGTATATAGCAGCATTCTTACGAAATCGAACGGGAACAAGAGTACCTGGGCGCGTTGCTTCTTCCGAGATGCTTCAACAATTTTTACAACAATATGGAGGGAATGTATTAAGCCATCTTGGATTTTTAGGTGATAAACGTATATTTCTTAGCAGTGATGGAAAAGCACTTCTTCAGTTTGCAGTAACAAAGAAACGTCTTGTTGTTCTTGGTGATCCTATCGGAGTGCCTTCCTCTTATCAAGCTGTCATTGAAGAATTTCTGGACGAGTCAGAGCGTCTAGGATATGTCTGTATTTTTTATCAAGTGGAAAGAAGATGGTTGGGACTATATCATGACTTTGGATATAATTTTTTAAAGCTTGGCGAAGAAGCAGAAGTAGATCTTTCCAGTTTTTCTCTTACCGGGAAAAAAAAAGCGAGTTTACGTTCAAACTTGCATAAATTTGAAAGAGAAGGATATGTATTTTCTGTTCACGAGGCTCCTCATTCAAAAGCCTTGCTGCAGCAATTGAAGCAGGTATCAGATGATTGGCTGCAAGGAAAAAAAGAAAAAGGGTTCTCATTGGGATATTTTGATGAGGAGTATTTAAACCGAAGTCCTGTCGCTACACTATCTAATAATAAAGGGAAAATTGTCTCTTTTGTTTCCATTTTACCTGTTTATCAGCCAAACAAAGTAGCGATTGATTTAATGCGTTATTCGCATGATGCGCCGTCTGGTGTAATGGATGCTATGTTTCTTCATTTATTTGAATGGGCAAAAAACAATGGCTATATGCAATTTAATATGGGAATGGCTCCTCTTTCCAATGTTGGCATTTCTCCGCACTCCTTTTGGATGGAACGAGTAGCCGCTGCCGTTTATAATAATATACGCTATATGTATAGCTTTAGCGGGTTACGTCAATTTAAAGAAAAGTACAATCCTACATGGAGCGGTAAATATTTAGCCTATCGTAAAAACAGATCCTTATTTGCAACGATGCTTGTTATAACAAGACTAATTGGAAATAAGAAAAAATAAAAATAACTAGACCATCGTAGTATAGCGATGGTCTAGTTAATGGCTTCTTGTTATCTCTTTCCCACATTCACGACATAAGACTTCGTATATATGCTTCCATTTACGTAAAATGTACCAACCATTTTGTATATTCCGTCCTCAGGGAATGTAATGAGAAAAGAAAGCTGCTTGCTGCTCTTATTCATTTGCGGAACAGCCGAAATAAAATGTGTAAGTTTTTCATTTACAATTAAAAAACGTGAAAGCTCACCCGTAGGAGCGGTAAAGATAAGATTGTCCTTGCTTTCAAACTGAAGCATGATATTCTCATTTCGATTTGCTTTTAATGCACTAAATTGTAAGGATGCATCATAAGGACCAATTTTTGATGTTAACAAGGCATCAACAGTAATTGGTGTTTGCTTTGCATCTCGCGTTTCAACTACAATCTCCTTTTTAGCTAATTCTTGTCTCGTTTCATTGTCTTTTATGTATAAAAAAAGTGTTGTAGTTTGTTTGAATGGATACTGAAATGTAAAGGTACCCTTCCCAATGTATGTCGGTTTTATCTCTTCATATTGTGTAAGACCATTGTTTACAGCATAAATAACCATTTGATTTTGCTGGTTTTCACCAATGCCTCCTAGCGGTTCTCCCTTTTCATTCTGCAATACAAATGTACCGCTCCCCTTATCCTTATCAATATTCCAAGTGACGAGAGCATTTGATAACGCATAAGCTTGATCAGGATGAAATAAAATACCGTATTTACTTTGGATGGTAAACATAGCAACTAAAATAAGAAAAAAGCATGCAATACCAAATTTACGAATTCGCATATCTTTCTCCTTTTTACACAATAGTAACATATTTCCATCTTTATGAAAATGAATTTTAAATTTTCAATTTAAAAAAGGACTCTTCTTAGAGTCCTTTCGTAATCATTCCTTGTTACTGTTCTACATCCTCATAAGCGACAAGAGCGATTCGCTTTCCAAGCTTTTGTTCGATTTCCTCTTCAAGCTGTTTTAGCTCGTTATTAATATCATCAGAAATATGGGCAATTACAAAAGACTTCTTCCGATCCATACTTTTCTCTCCCTTCTCATTCCTTTTCTTTCAGCTAGTAGAGTTACCCATTTATCCCTTCTTTATTCTTCTTCCATAACAACTTAAAAACATTTTGGAATAAGTGATAAGTACGATATAATTCAAGTACTATAACAAAAAAGGAGAAAGAACATGAGTATACATATTGGTGCAAAGCAAGGTGAGATCGCTGAAGCAATTCTTCTACCAGGTGATCCCCTTCGCGCAAAATTTATTGCAGAAACATTTTTAGAAGAAGCAACTTGCTACAATACGATTCGTGGCATGTATGGATTTACGGGAACCTATAAAGGAAAAAAAGTTTCTGTACAAGGAACAGGTATGGGTGTACCATCTATCTCAATCTACACAAATGAATTGATTCAAAGCTACGGAGTGAAAAAACTACTCCGTGTCGGTACTTGCGGTGGTGTTCAAACTGATGTTCACGTTCGCGATGTTATATTAGCTATGACTGCTTGCACAGATTCCAATATAAATCGTCTTACCTTTCCTGGATTTGACTATGCACCTTGCGCAGATTTTGCATTATTAAAGCAGGCATATGATGCTGCTAGTAGCAAGAACATGAACGTAAGCGTAGGGAATGTATTAACTGCTGATGTTTTTTATCGTGAAAGCATGGATATGGTGAAAAAACTGGGCGATTACGGAGTTCTTGCAGTGGAAATGGAAACAACAGCTCTTTACACCATTGCTGCTAAATACGGGGCACAAGCTCTGTCAATCTTAACAGTTAGTGACCATATTTTTACAGGTGAAGATACAACAGCACAGGAACGACAAACAACATTTAATGATATGGTTACCATTGCACTTGATGCTGCTATTAAATAAGATTTGAGCAGGAGTAACCACTATTACTCCTGTTTTCTTACACATTCCTCTTTTTTTTCCTTCATAAAAGACAAGTTTCCCAATGATGGAACACAAGTTTTGTATGCTTCTTTGTTATAATATAAGAAACCTCCATCTTACTGTGAGATGATAGTGGGATAAAGGCTAGATTAAGTTTAGAGGTGCGCACGTGACACGAAAAAGTATTGTATTTAAATTATTCCTTTTAACTTTCGGTTTTTTTACGTTAACATTTGTTTTGTTTTTTGTCGGTCAGTCCCTTTTTTTAGAAAAATTTTATATAAATAAAAAGGTAAGCGGAGTAACAAAAGCGTTTGAGACGTTCGTAGATGATTATTCCAAAAGTGATCAAAACTTTGATACCGTCAAAAAATTAAAGCAAAAATTTTATGATACTACGAATGCCCAGCTTATTTTGCTCGATCAAAATGGGGTGATTCAGGATGTACATGATTACTACATTGATGTCCATGATGAAAGCAATAATACTGAATATCATATTGCATTAAATAACATCTTGACCGGTCAAGAATATAGCAACTTTATGAAACTCGCTTTACAAAATAATGAAAGTATTTCTGTGCAAGGAATTCGCAAAAAGGATACGATCATTCCTATTTCCATTATATCTCCCCACGGTACATGGACAAATGGAAACATAGTCAGTGACCTTAAGTCCTTCGGAATAAGTTCAAATGATGTAAATGCTGATCCATCTTCTCGGAATTTACTTATTCAAATTAAAGGTACTGTAACAAAAATGAGTTTACCTTCTAAAGCCGATCTACAAGTCGCCAACAATATTGATACCCTTATTCAAGGTGTGCAGCGCTGGGAAATATCTGCAATTTTAGGAGAAATTGATCGCAATACGCTAACTACCTATACATTTAGCGATGAAAAAGGTAAAAATCAAATGTTTGTAAAGCCGATTGTTCAAAACAATACGATTACCGAGTTTGCCTTTGCTATGACATCATTTCAACCCGTAAACGAAGCAATGATTGTTCTCAAGGATTACTATGTTTATGCCATGATTATCGTATTTCTTGTGATTATTTTGCTTTCTTTTTACTATTCGAAAATCATTGCAAAGCCACTTATTCGTGTGAATCGAGTTACAAAAAGAATGGCAAATTTTGATTTCTCAGAGACCCTTCCAGTCACATCCAATGATGAAATTGGAAGCCTATCAAAGAGTATCAATACGATGTCTGTTACATTAAAGGATCGCATCGAACAGCTTCATGTCGCTAACGAAAAACTGCAAGAAGATGTGGAAAAAGAAAGAATGCTAGAAAGAACAAGAAAAGACTTTATTTCTGGGGTCTCTCATGAACTGAAAACACCTTTAAGTGTGATTCGAAGCTTTGCAGAAGGTATTAAAGACGGTGTTAGCAACAATACAGATTACTATACGGATGTCATTTTAGAAGAAGTTGATAAAATGAACACGCTAATCGTCGATATGCTCGAGTTAGCAAAGTTGGAGTCAGGTACTTACAAACTAGAGGTTCAAACATTTTCAATTGATTCACTTATCCATCAAGTAAACACAAAGCTTCTCTTTAGCATGGAGGAAAAAAATTTATTTGTTACCGTTAATGCAGAGAAGGATTTAGTAGTAGAAGCAAACCGTAATCGTATTGAACAAGTTATTATTAATCTGCTAAGCAATGCGATTCGCTACACACCAGTAGGAAAAATGATTACCATTTCCGCTCTAGATCAAGGAGATCGTGTATACGTCTCCATCAAAAATGATGGAGAACCTATTCCAGAAGAAAATCTAAACAAAATTTGGAATCGTTTTTACCGTCTAGACGCATCGCGAAGCCGTAACACCGGAGGAACAGGGCTCGGATTGTCTATTGTGAAAAATATTTTAGAGCTGCATCATGCCCCGTATGGAGTACGAAATGAAGAAGATGGTGTTTTGTTTTACTTTTCACTGAAGAAAGGAGACAAAAAGGAATAGTTTTTTCCCTTTTCACGTAAAGTTCACATGAAGTACACACTGCCCCAGTATATTGAACGTGTAAATTCTTTCCTTATGGATTGTAATGGAGGAGAGTGGAAATGATGATAAAACAAGTGAAACAAATGGGACAACCTATTCAAAGTGAAAAGCAATTGCAACAAATGAAACACATACTACTTCAAAATTCTAAACGCGACGGGCTATTATTTGCTCTTTCTATTAATTCAGGTTTAAAGGTCAGTGAAATTCTACAATTAAAAATTTCAGATGTTATGGATGTAAACGGAAACGTTCGACACTCTATTCTATTTAATAACGAAAAAACGAAAAAGCAAAAGTGGTTCGCCGTCAATCATGAACTAGAAGAAGTCATTAAATCGTATATGAATGAACGAAAAGGATTTCGACGAAATGAGTATTTATTAAAATCACAAAAAGGCAATGGACCAATTACACGTCAGCACGCTTGGTTTATATTAAACAAAGCTGCAAAAGAAGCTGGACTTGATGGCATAAGCTCTCATACACTTCGTAAAACTTGGGGCTATTGTGCTTACAAATCGGGTGTGGACATCGCATTTTTGCAGCATTTTTTTGACCATAGCACCCCTTCGAAAACATTAAAATACATCGGGATTGCTTAGTATGACATATTATTGAATTACCCCCTATTATGTTACCTATTCACGAAAATTATGATATGATACATAAGGGGGAATTCATAATGAGTATATCAAAATTAACAATCGAATTACCGAATGATACGTTAGAAAAATTATCTCTATTGAAACACAGCTATAAAAAGAGAAAAGGGATCGCCGTATCCGATACAACTCTTATACAAACACTTATAACAAGAGAATTTATTCAAGAGATCACACCGTTTGACTTAAATGATTATCTTGGAGAAAAGGAACAGCACTAATGCTGCTCCTTTTTTATTTCCAATTATGGAGGATAGCTCCCTTGCTAGCTTATTTTCGTTACTGTCCCTCTTTTTTACGGAACGGACAAACGAGATATGCCTTCCTTCAATTTCAATCGTTCGAATGATTTTCACAAGGCGTTTACGATCTTCAGTGGAATTCGTAATGATACCAAACTTTAATCAGTGTTTCCATTCATTCTTTAAAGGAAACACCCTGTATTTCCTTTACCAAGGCTCGAACAGCAACATACAATGGATCTTCCCGTATATTGTACCCCCTTGTCAGAATAACTTCATTTGTAAGGTAGAATGGGCTTCATAGGAAAGATGAAGCAGCCGCATGAGCTGTTTCGCATTGTCTGCTGCATCGCCGCCAGAATTGTTATTAAATAAAACCACAATTTCCTTTGAATGTTTCTGCAAATTTTCGATATGAGCAGCCCAATCCTTTAGCTGTTCTTCACTGTACCGATACAAGCAACGAACAGCTCGCCAATTTTCTCTGTTTCCTCGTAGCCAACCGTGCACATTCCGTCCATGCAAACGAATCAAGGTTACATCAGAATGAGTTGCCTCTAGTACAATAGGTATAGATCCAGTCTCCGTTTGCGGTTCATCACATATGGTATGCATCCATTTCGCATGTTTTAAATAGGATAATGTTTGTTGCATATACTCTGGCATAAACCAAGTTTCGTTTCGAAACTCAATTGCAGACGGAATTCCCTTCATTTTTTCCTTCGTATAAAGGAGCATATCAACATGCTTCGTTTGACAATCAAACCATGGTGGATATTGAAATAAGACCGTAGTTAGTTTTCCGGATTTTTCAAGAATTTCAATTGACTGCTTAAATGTTTCAAACATTTCATCTACATTCGTAAATGGAATATCTCCACGCATATGGCCTGTCATCCCTTGGTAGGCTTTTACAACGAATCTAAAATGATCAGGCGTTTCCTCGATCCATTTCTTATAATTACGTTCCGGCTGTATAGCATAAAAGGAGCTATCAATTTCAACAACTGGAAAATGATTGCTATAGGTTTGCAGCTTCATCTTGCTAGAACGCAAATCTCGATACAGGGAATCATGATCTCCCCACCCTGTTAGTCCTATGTTTATCATGCTAGACACCCTTCACATCGATTTCTACTAGCTCTTTAGTCCATATATGTATGTTACATAGTGAAGCTTTCCAAAAGTAACAGGATACACTTTAAACGTAACTTCTTCCTATTATTTTATCAAAACAAAATTTTTTTGTCGAAGAAGTCTAAGTCTATTCCATCGGAATCGATGCTACTATTACCATTTTATATATCCCTTTAGACTACCTATCTTCTTTGTATTCTCTGAATCTTGAGATAGGAATCTTACTGATCGATAAGAAGTTACGCAAAATCTTTTTTCCTTAACCAGACATTTTTATCTTATGTAATGAAAAATCCCATACCTTGTCTATCTAGAATGAATACAATATCATGAATTCATTTCACTATAATCAAAGGAGGAACAGCATGTATAACGCTCAATTCCCATACCAACAAGGGTCAGTCATTCACGGATTAAAAGATTATACGGGTGAACAAATTCAATTAAACTTAGGCGGCCCTGAAAAAGGAATAGGAACCCTATTAAAAATGGGCTTAGATTATTGCGCTCTAGAAACGGAAGAAGGCATTTACTATTACCAACTACACCATATTAAAAGTTTTACTCTCTTATTAGGCCAAAACGAAGAAAATAAGAACAAGGAAAATAAAAGTAAAGGTAGCAGAAAGAAAAAATCGGACAAAAATCAAGACCAGAAAAAAGAGAAGAATTCGGAAGCTGATTATGAAGACGAAAAAGAAAACAATCAAAACAAGAAAGCACCTATTATCTTTGGAAGAACCTTCCTCTCTATAATTGATCGCTTACGAGGAGAAGAGATTCAAATTAATCGCGGAGGGCCGCAAAAGGTGACCGGGGTATTAGAAGGACGAGATAAACAATACATGCTACTATCAGCAAATAAGGATCTACTATTTATTCCGATTTTTCACATACAAAACATTTGTTGGAAATACTAGAGCGATCATAATAATACGTAAATCCGGGATTCTAGCTATTTTAGCCCTAGTTATGTAGAAAAAGACTATCTTCCGTTGATAGTCTTTTATTGTTTACATATCATGTTTTATTATGGTCGTTAGCCTTATACAAACGTAAATTTTTATATTTTTAATAATTTTTCTACACTTTTATTGTTAAGATTATGTTAATTTTTTAACGAATTCTATCTTAAGTGTTGTAATTTTTGTTAGAATTGAAAAGCCAATACAAAGTATCGATAATTTTTGGTGGGGGTTACTAGATGAGTATTCTAAACAAAAAAGACAAATGTTCCACTCTAATTTCCAATATTTCAGAAAATGTTAAAGAAAGTGCTCAATTTTTCATGGAATATAAATTAGAAAATTCAAGTGAAGTCCGGAGAATAGCAAAACGCATGAAGGAGTACGAAGCAAAAGGTGATACGTATATTCATGAACTTATTTTAGAACTAAATAGAGTCTTTATCACACCTATTGAACGAGAAGATATACTTCAAATCGCCTTAGGTATGGACGATATATTAGATTCACTTGAACTTTGTTCAGCACAATTTGAAATGTTTGAAATCACTAATGCCAATCCATACATGAAGCGATTAAGTACCGCAATTTATTCGTGTGTTAGTGAAATGGATGCTGCTATTAAGCGAATTCATACAATGAAGCTTATCGACATTCGGACAAACGCAATCAAGATGAAGGATTATGAATCTACATGTATGAGTATTCTACGTGAAGCAATTCAATACCTCTTTGCACATGAAAAAAACCCAATTGTCATTTTGAAATACAAAGAAATATATGATACATGGGACAAAATTGCGAAAAGCTGCCAACATGTTGCAAACCTTCTAGAATTAATCGTAATGAAAAACGCATAATAAGGAGTACAACTTACACAATGAACACTCTGTTTTTCTTAACTACTTTGATTGTGTTGGGAGCTATTCTATTTGATTTCATTAATGGCTTCCATGACACAGCGAACGCCGTGGCGACATCTGTTTCAACAAAGGCACTGAAACCTCGTCAAGCTATTGTACTTGCAGCTTTTATGAATATGCTTGGTGCCCTCTCGTTTACGGGTGTCGCAAAAACGATTACAAGCGGAATTGTTGATCCATTTCAGCTTCACAACGGATCCCTCGTTCTTATTTCAGCATTGCTTGCTGGAATAGGCTGGAATTTAATTACATGGTATTATGGAATTCCTAGTAGTTCCTCCCATGCAATTATTGGCGCTATTGCAGGAGCATCAATTGTTGCGTCAGGTGTACAAGCAGTAAATTTCCGTGGATTCATTAAAATTATTGAATCTCTTATCATATCACCCGTTCTTGCTTATGCGTTAGGATATATTGTATTTATCATTCTCAAAAACATTTTTCAAAATTGCAACCTAATAAATATGAATCGACGATTTCGTTACTTACAAGTTCTAACAGCAGCTTTACAGGCTTTCACACATGGAACAAATGACGCACAGAAATCGATGGGGATTATTACGATGGCACTGCTAACGGGTGGCTATATCAAATCAGATACAATCCCTTTTTGGGTTCAACTAGCTTGTGCACTAGCGATGGGAACGGGTACATTTGTTGGTGGCTGGCGAATTATTAAAACAGTTGGCGGTAAGCTTATGAAAATACGTCCTATTAATGGTGTTGCCGCTGATTTAACAGGAGCATCCATCATTTTCGGTGCAACTTTACTCCAATTACCTGTTAGTACGACCCATGTTATCTCTTCATCCGTATTAGGAGTCGGTTCTGCACAGCGTATTAAGAGTGTACATTGGAGAACAGCACAGCGCATTATTATCACTTGGTTTATAACACTTCCGCTCTCGGCTTTATTCGCTGGAATTATATATTATTTGTTACACACATTATTTCCAATGTAAGCTATGTTTAAATTCATATATGAAAACCATATACTTCACATAAAAAATAAACGGTACGATTCCTATGACGAATCGTACCGTTTTATTTTCTAATGTAAGCATCTATATAAAAACATTCCAAAAGGTATAAGAATGAATAAAAAGGCTAGTAATAAAAAAACATTTGAAACATACCATTTTTGTGTCATCATTTTCCCCCATTCTTCCTACGTTCATCATAAACGATACGAAGAAGAAATAGGTTAAAAACAGATTACATCATTTTTACAATCAAAAGACAGATATAAAGCACAGTCTTACCTTCGAAAGAATGAGTTAATGAAGAAGCTTCCACCCCATGAGGTCATCATGCACCTGTCTTGCACGCTTATCATTACGATCATATAAAACACCATAGCTATCGTCTTCTTCATCATACGCCATTGTGAAAATAATTTGGCCCTCTATTTCTACGGACAAAACAATTCCGCCCTTCATTTCTTCCACACGAACGACAGCATCTTGTGGAAGCTTCGCTTCAACCAACATTCTCTCAAACATAGCGATTCCTCCCTAGCTTACCATTGCAGTTTTATACTATACACAGTATACTACCAAACAGTAGAAAAAAAATAAAGTGAAACTTCCTTGCGGGGGTGCTCTCCCCTATAGGTTCATTTCGCTACCAAGGTTTGTCTTTTTGATTTACATATACGAAAAAGAGGTGTACTTACAATGATTCTACATAAAGGGGAAATTTTATTTCGACAAGGTGAGGAGGGGCCTCTTTATCATATCCATAGCGGTTTGTTAAAAGTTGTACGTCTACAAGAAGACGGGACATCCTTTTTATTTAACATTATTGTCCCAGGGGAAACGATCCCCCATCATTCCTTGCTTTCTCCCAAGGAATATCATGGAACCGCTATTGCGCTTGTACATACTGAAGCGGAACCGATTTTACCTCAGCAATGGTATGAACAATTACAACAAGAACCGCAAGCTTATGCAACTATTGCTATGCAGCTCCAATCTAAGCTGCGCATGATGCAAGAGCGAATTGATCAGCTTACCACTGTTTCCTCCAAGGAACGTGTTGAGCGATTGCAACAATGGTTTTCCACTTACTTAGGAGATATCCCAATATACGACATTCTTACACAGACTGAAATCGCGCAGCTCGTTGGACTACGGCGCGAAACCGTAAATCGGATTCTTCGGGAACAAATAAAGTGAAACTTCCCTCGGTGGGGGTTTTCTTTCATCCCCCTACCTTGGGTTAGCAAAGGCCAATCGGCTTTTACGAGATGAAATGATAATCTCATTTATCTGTGATAGAACGAACAAGGGGTTAGACCTTGCTCGTCTTCTTTGCTTCACCCTGCATAAAGTCGTAGAATGCAATTTTAAATAAATAGATAGTTCATTTCACCAAATTCTAATTCGTTAGCTCTTTTTGAATTTTGCTAATTCATCTTCCACTACTTTAACATTCGCTCCATTTCCAAACTCGGTATAACCCCAAATATTTTGTTCCTTTTGATTATGATTGATAATAATATCAAGATCATGATAGATACGATGACCATAGATAACATATTGAATATTTGTTGTTTCAATACCTTGCTTTGTGATTTCATAACTTCTTCTTACATCCTGCTTCAACTTTTCATTTTTCACTTGTTTTTCCAAGTCTTTTAGTTCTGATTCTTGACCATTAAACCATTGCTTTAGATATTTCCAGTCCCCATCCGTGTAATGATCAGCCTTTCCATAATTCAAATACCCATTAAAGCTTTCATGCGTCTTAGCAATAAACTGCTTTACTTGTTCTGTTTCCTGCACCTTTACATTAGCCAGAGCAGGGCGATCTAGCGGTCGATTCGCAATATAGAGAAACGCATTCGTTAAAAGGAAAAATGCAGCCGCCATTAGCAGGATTAAACCGAAAATACCGAATACTTTTTTCATTTGTTATTCTCCTTATCCTACACATTTTGTATTACATATTTTACCTATTCACGTTATATATGTAACATTCGTTAGGATAAGCACTTTCCCTCTTGTGTTCCTTCGCATAATTTCGACAATATAATGAGGCCTCCCTCATTAAGGGTTATATTATCTCCTTTGATTAGCGAGATCCGCTAGTTAATCCCTACTCAAGATTCTTCTCAACGGTTAAGTGGTGGGATTACTTCTCTTTAATAGCGGAATAAACTAACGATTCATCGTTAATTTTTTTGTAAAGTAACGTTTATTTCACTATTTTTAACCAATACTACGAGGTGAGGAGGTGAATCATGAGGATACAATCTATTGTTATGGGACTTCTTTCTTTTCTTGCATCTATATTTATTATTTATTCGGTTGGCAGCATTTTATCGATTGATTGGCTTCAATTCAATGAACAACAATCGATACTATCTGCAGGATTTTGGCTTCCCTTTTCATTAGCATGCATAATTGGTTATGTAATTGTTCAAAAAACAAGACTGGGATAATTTTTCACTTTCCTCAGTGGACATATTTCCTATCCGCTGAGGATTTTCCTTAAACAAACGACGAGAGCCCCTAAATAGAGGCTCTCCTAGTTTATAAACGTGTACCACAACATTCTTGATATCCTCCATTTCTAGCATGTGCATGGCCACACTTTGTACATACTAAGAAATGAGATTTCCTTACTAAGTTACCCTTCCCACTAAGCAATACTCCTACTTGCTTCCAAGATCGAAGATAGACATAATATACAAAGAATACGACCGTACTTACAACAAGTAACAGACTGGCAATGAACACTGCCTTCACCTCTTCATATAATTTCATCCATGTCATGTAAATGGATTGTATAATAAATTTCTATAAATAAAGCTTAATATCCTCCCTTAATTTTCAAAAAAATATTATTTTTCCCTTTAACTACATATTATTTCAATCATTAAGAAAAAAGCCTCCTCTAGGAAGCGATTACGTGCATGCAAAATGTTCAATGGACCGTAAGTCAAATCCCGTGTAGATCCAACGATAGCGGCTTGGGCTCCAGCGGTAACCTGCAATGGAATTTCTACCTAAATATACTGGATAGAACCAAAAGCTTCGACCATTTGTTAACCATATATACGTATAGTGGTACATACAGCGTCGAATCGCACCTGGGTCAACTGCATAAGGTGCTACTTGTGGTTTTTGAGGAATCACTGCAGGAGGTGGTGATTGTGGTGGTCCACCTTGTTGCATAGATGGAATGTCTCCACCTTGACCAGGTGGATATGATGGATAAGAGCTTGGCGGAGGATATCCTCCCTGACCAGGCGGATAAGGTGGGAAAGGACTAGGTTGGTACTGCTGTTGTCTATTGTTATACCAATTCGGATCATACATACCAGATTCACTCCTTTTCATGAACACACGATATTCATTCTAAATGTATGTAGGAGAAACTTGGTCAAATCCTTTTTTTCATAAATTTATACCGTCTATGAAGAATGTTACCTGAGGATGTAACACGTTCTACTTCGTTATTTGATGACGAAATGCATAAATAACTGCTTGTGTTCGATCACTAACATTAAGCTTGCTTAAAATGCTACTCACATGAGTTTTAACGGTTTTTACCGTAATATAGAGCTCCTCTGCAATGTCTTGATTGGATTTCCCTTCAGCTATTAATAACAAAATTTCCAACTCACGTTCCGTTAAATCTTCATGGAGCTGATGGGCATCCCTTTGTCTCATTTTTGACATCATTTTACCGGCTATTTTCGGTTCCAGAACAGAATTTCCTTTATATGTAGAACGTACTGCTTCTACAATATCACTTGCACGTGAAGTTTTTAATATATAACTAATTGCACCTGCCTCAATCGCAGGATACAGCTTTTCATCATCTAAAAAGCTTGTCACTACAATAATTTTAGCTACTGGCCATTGTTTAATAATTTCCTTTGTGGCTTCAATTCCATCCATTTCATCCATTACTAAATCCATTAAAATAATGT
This sequence comes from Ectobacillus polymachus, assembly GCF_048159605.1. Lineage (NCBI taxonomy): Bacteria > Bacillati > Bacillota > Bacilli > Caryophanales > Bacillaceae > Ectobacillus > Ectobacillus polymachus. The sequence continues at coordinate 1,234,468 of NZ_JBLREB010000001.1, forward strand.
CGGGTCTATAACGTAATGCCAGCTCCACACCTGTTTTTCCGTTATCTGCCTCTGCTACTACTTCTATATCAGACTGCGTTCCTAAATAGGTTCCTACTCCAAGCCGAACCATTTCATGATCATCTACAAGCAATACCGTAATCATGGTACCATTTCCTCTCGTTTTAAAATGGGAACCTTCACTTCAATTTGCGTTCCTTTATTCGGCAAGCTTATGATCTTCAACGTGCCGCCGATTTCTCGCACGCGCTCTTGAATGGATGACAGACCATAGGAACCTGCCTTCCGAACATTTACATCAAACCCAACTCCGTCATCAATTAATTTCAAAATGGCATACTCCTGTATTTCCCGCAAGCGAAGTTCTATATGCTTTGCTTTCGAATGACGCAAGGTGTTTGATATTACCTCCTGTATGATGCGGAATAGATGATCCTCCACTCCTCTTTCTAATTCTATTGGTTCCACATACCAATCAATTTTCATTTGCTGTTTTGCTGAAAGCTCTTCCATTAGCTCTTTAATACCTTCTACAAGCTTTTTTCCTTCCAGTTGAACAGGACGTAAATGAAGGAGTAAAGCCCGCATTTCGGACTGGGCATTCACAATCATATTCTCTACAAATGCTAGCTGAGCTCTCACATCTTGCGACAACGAATCTTGCTGTTCATTTATAGCTGACATCATCATCGACATGGCAAAAAGCTGCTGACTTACTGAGTCATGGAGTTCCCGTGCCAATCGATGCCGTTCCTGAGAAATAGCCTCCTGTCTCATTTCTTCATTCCACGTTGCACGCTCGTTCGTCATCTTTTGAAACATGCCAGCTTGCTCCTCAAATTGTTTGCCAAGTGTATCGATGCGCTTAGCAATTTCATCAAACTCATCATTATGGGATAACAATCCGGCCATACGATAATTTCCCCGCTCTATATCTAATAGCGAAACAGATAGCTCGTGAATGCGTCGCTTCATAAATTGCGTAATCGCATATCCTATGACAAGTCCAAACAAACAGCTGCTTCCAAATACAAACAAGACAGTCGGAATGCCGGCTACTTTTTGTAGAATAAGAAAATCATACACATTCTGTCCACTCTGCCACGTATAAACAAGAGTTGCAAGGAATGCCACAACTATACTTAAAAGGAACGAATAGTTTAAGGAAATGGAAGTTATGTTTCGTTGCCTATTCATCATGAGTATCTCACCTCTGTATCCCCTACTAGAAGCGAAGTCATAATTTTAATTCGTCTTGTCGCAAGACCATATCCTTCCGTTCTAAGAATCACATTCTGATTCCATCCTTTTTCTTCTTCACCTAATACGACAATGTTTCCAACCATTACAGAATGATGTACAGATAGCTCTAAATCATATGGAACAAAAAGGGTTATATTCCCTACAAGTCCATGAATAATAATAACGGTCTCACCCTCAGGGATCATCGCGTTCGTTAAATCAATGACCACATCACCTAATCCATACCGAATATTAATATCTTGTAATTCATATGTCTCATTTATTATTCGATAATTTCCATTTAGCATATTTTTTAGAAATGGTTCATGCCTTACTATCCGTTCATTTGGCATATCTTCTTTCAATGCTACCTTTATAGATGACGGACGATCACTGCTTGTATACAACCGATAGCCGATAAATACTAGTATACTTACAAGCAGCATTTGAAAGGCGGTAGAAGAAAAAATCGTACCAATGAAAAAGAAAACACTTATAACAAGAAATATGTTACCACGTGCACGTTTTCCTTTTTTTCGAAAATGCCGGCCGAGGATGAGGAGGATAGCGGAGAAAAAGAGACCAAAAGGCTGAAAACGATGAAAGATAATATCAATAAACATTCCAATTGCAAAAATAATCATAAAAACCGCTAACACTTGTGTTTTTGTATATATTTTTTTCATGTTCACATCCTCCTCCCCTTATACATAGTTAAGAAAAGGCATGGAATCCCAATACCTTTTCCTATTTACTATATCATAAGCTTCCTATTTCATGTACTCTATTTCCCTACCGCCTCATTTCTCATTTTTTCAAGCTTCGCAATCTTAGCATCAAATGTATCTCGTTCGTAATCTTCATTAATTCGTCGCTCTAAGTTTGTAATGTACTCTTCAATTTCTTCAAATCGCAAAAATGGACTATCATCAGAAATTTTTGTTAACGCATCATTGATTCGTCGGTTCGCATGAGCGACATTCTCGCGCGCCATTAGTTCCATTCGCTTTGCATGCATTTCCTTCAGCTTATTCTTCATTTCTTGTAGACGTTGTTCTAATTCTTCAATTTGCTGAATAGATGTATTGTACATGCTCTCTAGTCGATCACCTTGCTGTTGATAGTATTCTGCTTCCTTACAAGCACGCTCCTCTAATTCCCTTTCTCCTGCTTCATTCGCAATAACAGCTTGATGATTCCGTTTTTTCTCCATATACCGTGACTGCTCTAGCTCTTTAAAGAAATTGGTTTTCAATACTTTTTGACGTTCGATTAATTTCTCAATCTTCCGAACCTCTCCTTCTCCGTCTCGAACGTATTGATTTAGTAAAGCAATTGGATTTTTCTTTTCTTGCTCATCTAATACTTGGTGTAAATCAGCTAATACAACATCTCTCACTCGTGAAAATATAGAACGTTTCATCGAAATCTTCCTTTCCTTTTCTTATTTTTTTGCCATCATTTTGTCCCATTCTTCATCAAAGTTATGATAGGAATGGTATTCTCTTTCTACTTGTTTCTTCCTATTCCATTTACGAAACAGAAGATATAGAAGCAACACAGCTCCAATACCTATTAATCCTGGAACATTACCAAGCACTAACATAATAGAGACGATACCAAGCAGGCTCCAGCCAATCTTACTAAAGGTAGAAGTGGATCTCATAAAGGAGCGAAAACTCCAATACAGCAGCCCTATGCCTAAACCGAGTAGGACAATATGGCCAAAGCTTCCTATAACAAGCAACGCTAACAAACCAGCACCTATAAAAAATAGTATATGTTTCACTACGTTTGCCTCCCTTCGTTTTGATATCTTTATTTTAACGAGAATGCCTACTTGCTAAAACTGGCGGAAGGATGGTCTTTGTATCCGACTTTAGACCGAGACAAGTATAAGACTACAAGAAAAGCGCAAGCGCCTTGGTCAGCCCCGACAAGCAAATGTTCTCGACCATAGGAAGTCGTTCTTTGACTTCATATGGTCGGGGTTATTTGACCTCGAGGGGCTAGGCGCTGGAGCTGGACAATTCCCTAGGTCAAAACTTTTATACTTTCTGATACAAAAAGGCCCCACGCTTTACGCGTGAGGCCTTGGTACATTATCTATTAAGATGCTTGTTTTATTTCTTCTAAATACTTAGCTGCAGCTTTTTCATCAAATTGTTTTTCCCATTTCGACATGACAACCGCTGCCAATGAATTACCAATTACATTTACGACGGTACGAGCCATATCAAGAATACGGTCAATACCTGCGATAAATGCTAATCCTTCTAGCGGAATTCCTACTGAACCGAGCGTTGCAAGCAATACTACAAATGATACTCCCGGAACACCTGCAATACCCTTTGATGTTACCATCAACACAAGAAGAAGCGTAATTTGCTGGGAGATTGGCATATGAATGCCGTACATTTGCGCCAAAAAGAGAGCTGCAATTGCTTGATATAGTGTGGAACCATCAAGATTAAAGGAGTAGCCAGTTGGAATAACGAACGATACGATCGCCTTAGGACAACCGAACTTCTCCATTTTCTCCATAATTTTAGGTAAAACGGCCTCTGAGCTCGCTGTAGAGTAAGCTAGAATAATTTCATCTTTAATAATGCCAAAAAATCTGAAGATATTAACACCTGCAAACTTCGCAATAAGACCAAATACAACAATAATAAAGAAGAACATCGCACCATACACAACGAGTACAAGCTTTCCTAACGGTACTAGCGAACCAATACCAAATTTTGAAACTGTCACGCCAATTAAAGCAAATACCCCAAAAGGAGCAAATTTCATAACTTGGTTCGTAACATAAAACATCGCTTCAGATGTTCCTTTAAAGAAACGAAGAACAGGAAGCCCTTTTTCTCCAATAGCAGCAACACCGAGACCAAACAACACAGAAAAGAAAATAATAGCTAACATATCGCCCTTCGCCAATGCATCGATAATATTCGTTGGCACGATATTAACAAGTGTGTCAGATAACGAATGCGTTCCTACTTGATGTGCTGTGGTTACATAGGAAGTAATATCCGTCTTTTGTAAGCCATTCATATTTACTCCAACACCAGGCTGGAAGAAATTCGCAAAAAGTAATCCTAATACAATCGCAAATGTTGTAACAATCTCAAAATACAAGATGGTTTTTCCACCTAGTTTTCCGAGTTTTTTAATGTCACCTACACCTGCTACCCCTACTATAATACTTGAAACAACAATTGGTACAACAATCATCTTAATAAGATGAATAAAAATATCGCCAATCGGCTGTAAAAATTTTACTAAATGTGGATTACCATAAAACATGGCACCTACAATAATACCTAAGATGAGACCAATTAAGATTTGCCAAGCTAACCCAATTTTTCTCATACTGACTCCCCCCTTAATCATTATCTATAGACTCAGGATAAATATATTGAATTTTCTAGTATTTTCATATAATTTTAGGTCCTTCAATATTTTTTATCCTTAAGAAATAATAATAATAAATATTTTACTTTCTGACAATAACTTAATTACTATATTCACTGAAAATCCCTAATTAGGCAATGTTATTTTCTGTAAAATGGAAAACCCACCAATAATAGAGATTCCTATTTCCCTATTTTTAGTGGGTTACTAGTTCCAAACGCGAACGATTAGGATAAGCCGCTATTTTTATATAACTCCTTAAATAATATATTCATTATCTTAATAGAATAAATAATCTAATAATTTCTAACATTCTTACTTTATTGTTTTCGAAGAGCTTGCACGGCAAAATCAACAAAATGTTGTTGTTTCTATAATATTTTTCATGTGTCTTCTCCTTATTTGTTATTCTTCTTTCGTCAAGTTTACTTCTTTTACAAATTTCGTAAGAGAGACTTGTTCCGTAATCATAATCATCTCCTTTTGTACAAATCCGAATTTTTTATAAAGAGAAGTGGCAGGCACATTTGCAGTTCCCGTATGGACAACATATGTTGTTACGTCACGATCCATTTGCAGTACGAAGCGAAGTAAAGCTGTAGCAATCCCCTTCTTAAAGTGGTCTGGATGCACAACCATTCGGCATATCTCAAGCACATGCTCCTGTTTTACAAACGAAATACATCCAACAAGTCGATTATCGAAGAAATATCCATAAAAAGTTTCCGGGCAACTTTGGATGTCCTCAACCGTATCATATAAACGCGGAATCCCTGTAAATTTCATAATATCAGCTTCAACTTGATACGAAAGAATCTGAAGACGTAATATTTCTTTCGCATCTTTTTCCGTCTCTAGTAATACAATCAATTTTCTCCCTCTACTTTCTATTTTACGAGCTGACTCAAAAGGGAATCGTCTTCTCCCTATTAGGCCAGCTCCATTCTCAATCATTTATTTCGATAAGCCTTTATTTGTTGCAGCACGTCCTCGTATTCCCTTTCCAATGCTGCTTTTTCCTTCTCATTTGTAGCAGTGCACAATCTGCCAAGCACACAGCTAAGACGTGTTTCCAGCTGCAGTAAGTGAAGTTTACGATCATCATTCTTTCTCGATTGTCCCTCTTCAAATTCATGCAAAGTTCCAATAAACTGTGTAACCTTCCCGTTTTCTAATGATAAAATCTCTTCTGCTACTCTCTCGACAAAGGTATGATCATGGGAAACGAACAAGAGCGCCCCGCCATAGTCTGTCAATACATCCTCTAGTGCTTCAATTGATGCTAGGTCCAAATAATTCGTTGGTTCATCTAAAACAAGCACATTACAATCACTTAGAAACACTTTCGCAAGCGCTGCCTTCACGCGCTCTCCCCCGCTCAATACATCAATTTTCTTATATACATCTTCCCTCTTAAAGAGCAGACGAGCCAAAATCGTGCGAATCCATTGCTCATTATACGAGCTTGTTTTCATCACATTTTCAAGAAGGGACATGTCCTTCTGTAATATGTTTAGATTTTGACTAAAATAGCCGATTTTCACACCGTTTGCACATTCGACTGCACCATGCCCTTGTACAATCATGCGTAGTAAGGTTGATTTTCCACTTCCATTCCTTCCGATTAATGCCGTTCGTTTTTTATTTCTTACTGTGAAAGAAGTATCTTGTAATATGCGCTTCTCGCCAAATGATTTATTCGCATTCTTCACCTGCAGGACGTATCTTGCATGTAGCTGTAAATACGATGGTATATCCATTTTCGTTTGTGGAAGTTCCTTTAGCTTTTCTATTGTTTTTAGTTTATCTAATCTCGATTGGATGGATTTTGCAGCACGTTCTACACTCGCACGGTTTGATTTCTTTTTCCCCTCATACAAATGATATTCCTTCGGGTTCATTCTAGCAGGCGGGCGACCCATCGTTTTTGCCCGTGACTCCATTTTATATTTTGCAGCTAGCAACTGTTCCCGTTTCTTTTGATATTGTTCATATTCTGCTTGATGTCGACTGCGATTTTCTTGCTTTTGCTTGACATACGGATCATAATTTCCGTTATACATTACTACCTTACCATCTTCAATTTCCCAAATTTTTGTGGCAACCGAACGAAGCAGCCTACGATCATGTGAAATGAACACGAGTACCCCATGAAATCTAAGCAGTTCCCCTTCGAGATCAGCAATCCCTTCCATGTCTAAATTACTAGTCGGTTCATCGGCAAATAAAATGCGTGTATGGGATTCTAGAGCTGCTGCTATTTTCGCCCGTGTCCATTCTCCTCCGCTCCTATTCGCTCCTACCTGTGTATCCGAAAACTCTCGAGTCATTACACCTTCTTCTTCTAACTGAGGAATAAGAGAATGCGAACCATATCGTATAACCCCTGTATGATTACTAGCCAGCATGGTAAGAAGTGTTGTTTTCCCTGCTCCATTGTTTCCCACAATGCCTATCCGGTCTCCTTCATACAATTTAGCATGAGAAAGTTGAAATAATACCCGCTCTCCAATCATTTCCTTTACGTCATTTACTTCAAGTAATAACATAATAAAACCTCCCTGTTCACGTTCCAGAGAGGATAGCCATAACGAAAGAAATGTGAAAAACATATACGGAAATCGTACATATCATCACAGACTTTATTAGCATGGACACCTATAAAAGGGCAGACCTATCCTATCTAGAACAAAAGAATAAAATATTCATTTTGATCGAAAGAAATAGGTTAGTTATCCATCGCTATAAAGTTCATCCCTTTCCATATTTTATAATTCCATTTTATGAAATATGGAAATATTTTTCAAGCCCTTTATCAGCGATAATTGATTTTTTCACCAAGTACTAGCTCATTTCATTCTTTGATTCGTTATATAACTATCATTATTATAGAATCGTTATTATAATTATTTTTATATTTTAATAATCTAATAGTCCATATTTCACCTTCATTTCTATCATTACCTTTCTTTTATAATAAAGAATTATTAAAATATCATTAAACTTTCTTAAAATAATAGAAACTGTCTTTTTTACCTGTAAAATGGATTATGTACAGAAAGGAGACAGTCATTCATGAAAAGAATACATACGCTTGTGAGTTTACTTACAGCTGGAACGCTAGTCGTTTTACCTAGTTTAGCCTCTGCCGAATCGAATCAAAGCCAGCTAAATAACATTGATTCCCAGCTGACTAGTAAACAACAAGACTTGCAAAACAAACAGCAGCAAAAGTCCCAAATTGAAACAGATATCTCATCTTTGCAAAAGAAGCTCGAGGAATTACAAACAGCCGCAACTACAAATGAACAACAATTGAATGCAACGAAAAACGATATTCAGCAAACGCAAAATCAAATTAAAGAAAAGCAAAGTCGAATTGTAGCATTAGAGGAACAAATTGCTAAACGTCAGGACCTAATTAAAAAACGCCTGCAAGCCGTACAGGAGCAACCGCGAACGGACTTGATTACCGAAGTAGTTGTGAACTCTTCTAATATTGCTGATTTAATCGAAAATTTGTATTCTGTAACACTTATCTTAAATTCTGATAATGACATTTTAAAAGCACAAGCACATGATCAACAAGAAGTAAAAGATGAGAAAGCTGCTATTGAAGGAAAGCAGAATGATTTAAAGAAGTACGAGGAAACATTGAAGCAAAAACAGCAAGACCTTGATGCAAACAAGCAACAACAACAATCTGTCATGAATGCATTAAACGACAAATTAAAACAAACAACAGAAGATATTATGAGTACCCAAGAAGCACAATCTTTATTAGAATCACAAAAACATGCACTCGAACAGGCCATTGCCTTGGAAAAAGCAAATGCAGCAAATAGCGCTTCCTCAACTCCAGCTGCGAACGGTTCAAGTGGTGGATCAGGAAGTGTCAGCAACAATCAGCCATCCCATATTGGTGGCTTCATAAAACCTGCTCAAGGAGTAATTTCTTCTGGGTTTGGACCACGTGACGGGGGTCAAATGCATTTTGGCGTAGACATAGCTGCTAGTGGTACAGTCCCAATTGTTGCAGCTGCTGATGGAGTAGTCATTAAATCCTATTTATCTAGCAGCTATGGGAATGTTGTCTTTCTAGCTCATAGCATCAATGGAAAAACATATACGACTGTTTATGCACATATGCAAAACCGAATGGTTTCAGAGGGACAAGTTGTAAAACAAGGGCAACAGCTTGGTTTGATGGGTAGTACCGGGGAATCAACCGGACAGCATCTTCATTTTGAACTACATATCGGAGAGTGGAATATGGCAAAAAGCAATGCCGTTGATCCATTGCCATATATACAATAATGCAAAAAGGGTGACGAAAAAGTCACCCTTTTTATATTCCCTTATCTAACTTCTGATAAAACTGTTTTCGCTTTTCCTTATCGATTCGATACTCATCCTGCAGCACTTCTTCTAACAATTGCCGCTGCAAAGCCTTATCATTATATTTTTTTATTTTCATTCGGCATTCATATAAGAAATCAACATAGGCTTCGTAGGATTCATCATAAATCGTCGTCAAATGATCTCGAATTTTTTTTGTAAGCTTTGGGCTAGCTCCGCCGGTAGATACCGCCATAATCAATTTTCCTCTATGGAGTGCAGCTGGGAAATGACAATTCCCACGCTCGGGATCCGTTACAACGTTCACGAGCTGATTTGAGTCTGCTTCTTCTTCCACTCGTTCATTCAAATATTTATCATTTGTCGCTGCAATAATAAGAAAGGCCGACTCAACATCGCTCCGCTCGTATTCTTTTTGCAGCCACTGCACTTTGTTTTGATCAACAAGACTTGCTAGGCGAGAGTCAAGCTCAGGACTAATAACCGTAATAGCAGCACCCTCTCTTAGTAGCGATTGTATTTTAAAATAAGCTACCTTTCCGCCCCCTACAACACCTACTTTCTTATCTTTCATACGAATCGTAATGGGATACACAAACCTCACCTCCAATTGCTTCCTCAGTACGCTGCCTGAGTACATCTACTAATCTAGGATGATAACCTAAGATTGAGCATAGCACAATATTCCTTCTACGTAACTGCTGTATTGTCTGCTCTATTCTCATCATAAGCTTACCAGTAAACAACAAATACGGAACAATAAATACCTGATTATGCTGGTTCGATAATACTCGCTCTAAGCCTTCTTGAAAACTTGGCTTGGCTGCTGCTAAATAACACACGTCTACCTTTTGGAATGGATAGGCATTCTCTACTAAAGATGCAATATGCTGCAAGTCTCTCCCTACGTCAGGATCGCTACTGCCTCTTCCAACAAGAAGTACGATAGCATCGCGTTTGATTCTTTCTTTACCTATTCTATCTAGTAATATAGTAGGAATTTGTTCATGTACACCAATGGGTCTCCCATAGGAAATAGAGACTTGTGGGTATCTGTTTTGCAATGCCTTTAACTCATTTGGAATGTCTTGTTTTGCATGTATTGCCGTTAGCAGTAGAACAGGAACGACAGCAATTTTCGTTGCTCCTCTTTCTATACAACGTGCAAAGCCTTCTGCAATAGAAGGATGCTCTAGCTCTAGAAAGCATATTTCTTGAAGAGACACATTCACTGCCTTCATACATTGCTTGATAAAAAGCTTAGCTTGCCTCCCAGCTTCTTTCACTCTACTTCCGTGGCATACATAAAGAACAGCTTGCATGTTATAATGCCTCGCCTATAATATTAGGCTGCGGCGGCTCTTGCATGAACCATTTGATTTTCTCACGAAAACGAACAACCTCACCAATAATAATCATACTCGGATTTTGCACAGCTTCCTTTTGGGAAATCGTGACAATTGTTCCAAGAGTTCCAGTAATGGTTCGCTGATTGATTGTAGTCCCCCATTCAACAATGGCAACGGGTGTATTCTCATCTTTACCATAGGCTAACAATTGGCCGCATATATAAGGAAGATTACCTACTCCCATATAAATAGCAAGTGTATCAATTCCGTTCGCTAAACTTTCCCATTTCGTTGCCTCTTCCTTCCCGCTCAGGCGATGACCGGTAACAATAGCAAAGCTAGAACCTACCTCCCTATGGGTAACTGGAATGCCTGCATAGGCAGAGGCGGCAATCCCGGCTGTAATACCTGGGACAACCTCAAACATAATCCCGTTTTTGGCAAGCACCTCTGCCTCTTCTGCCCCTCTTCCGAAGACGAATGGGTCTCCGCCCTTAAGACGGGTTACAATCTTCCCGTTTTTCGCATGCTTTACGAGACAGGCATGAATTGTTTCCTGCTGCATGGTATGATTATTCGGCAGTTTCCCACAATAAATTAAATCGGCAGTTGGCTTTGCATACGAAAGCAGTTGTTGATTTACAAGACGGTCATACAATATTACATCCGCCTCTCGAATACACGTCATTCCTTTTACCGTAATTAAATCCGGATCGCCCGGCCCTGCTCCAACAAGATACACCTTCCCCATGTGACAATCCTCCCATTAATTTTCCATTTCGTCTATTACAAATCCAGCACTTCCTCGCACCCGTTTCTTTTCATATAACGTAATATCACAAATAATTGGCAAACGCAGGAAATATTTTTCTAGTTCAACTTCTACTGATTGAAATGCCTTTTCTTCATTTTCAGCCACAATTACAACGGGAATAACCTTATCTTCTGTTTTCACTTCAAATCGATACAATTCCATCTTTTCACACCGTTACTTCTTCTAGAATTTGATTAAGCTTTTCTTGCAGTGGTTGAATCCCTACGCGGCCAATAAATTGATAAAAGGTTTCCCCCGCTTGCTTTTCGTCCTTAAAGAAAGTTAGAAAGGATAGCAATACGTCTGGCAATTCTTCCCCACTTATTTTTCCTTTAAGCTTTTCATTAAACTTCCCACCATCTATAAGCGTTCCTCCCACATACAATTCAAACGCCTCAACTAATCCTTTCTCTCCTTTCATCTTTACCCCTTGCAAGCCGATATCTGCTATTTGTCGTTGACCGCACGAATTCGGACAACCAACCATATGAATACGAACCGGGACATCAATCGTCAATTGCTCATCCAAATAAGTGGCAATGGCGCGAAGACGGTTTTTCGTTTCTACTAATGCAAGATTACAATATTCGATTCCTGTACAAGACACCGCGTAGCCGATAAAGGATTGAGGTTTCGTTGTAATATTTTGAAAGAATGACAGCCGGGATAGCTCCTCTACCTTTTCTTTTGGTACATTAGGAATAATAAAATTTTGTGAATTACACGTTCTTACATCACCATTTCCGTACTTTCTAGCAAGTGCTGCTATTTCAAACAGTTCCTTTGTATGCAAGCGTCCTACAGGAACATGAAAGCCTGCATAATAATAACCCGCTTGCTTTTGTTCATGAATACCATAGAAATATCCTGCGTTCCATCCTTTGGATGCATCTTCCCCTCTTGAAGGCAGAGGACCGGTATATTCAAACAGTTTTTCTTTAAATGTATCCACTCCCCAGTCTGCAACTAAAAATTTCAACCGCGCATAATGACGTTTTTCGCGATAGCCGTAGTCACGGAAAATGGTTGTAATCGCAATCGCCACATCCTTTACTTGTTCAGGAAGAACAAACACATCTAGTAACCTTGCTAAATAAGGACGTGCAGACAATCCCCCGCCAACCTTTACGTTAAATCCAACTACATGTTCTCCATCTAATTCCTTTGTAGCTGGAATAAAGGAAAGACAGTTTATTTCCGCATTGGATGCATTACATACATTCGCACTAATAGACAACTTATACTTACGAGGTAAATTCGAAAACTCTTCATTCATTTGGAAATACTCATATACTTCCTTTACGATAGAAGTTGTATCAAACAATTCATCCTTATCAATGCCAGCTAGTGGATTTCCAACGATATTTCTTGTAATATCTCCGCAAGCACCAGCACTTGATAAGCCAACGCGCTTAAGGCGTTCAAATATATCCGGGATCTCCTCAATTCGTAGCCAGTGAAACTGAATTGCCTGCCTTGTTGTAATATCAATGACATCTCGGCCATAATCACGAGCTATTCCTGCTAGCGTTTCAACTTGTTCATTTGATAAAATGCCAGATGGAATATTTACACGCATCATAAAGTACCCGTCTTCTTTCGGGCGCTGTAAATACAGTCCCGCCCACTTAAAGGAATCCCATTCCTCTTTCGGTATAGAATCGAAACCGTTTTGTGCATAAAATGGAATATCATTAAAAATCTCCAAGCCATCCTTTATTAATTTCTTTTTCTCTGATGCATGTAAATTCGGACGATCCTTCCATATTTTTTCGTATGCCATCCTTTTCTCCCCCTTATTTTCTATTCATACCAACTTCGTTATCTTAGTAATCCTTTATCATGTAAGTACTGAATCATCTGATCTACACATTCATCCACACTACTTTTATGCGTTTGAATTGTAATTTCTGGATTTTCTGGTTCTTCGTATGGAGAGTCAATTCCTGTGAAATGCTTTACCTCACCGCTTCTAGCCTTTTGATAGAGACCCTTTGGATCACGCTTTTCACATTCTGCTAGCGGACATTGAACGAACACTTCAATAAACTCTTCCGGTCCAAGAAGTTCCCGTACATAGTTGCGATCTTCACAAAAGGGAGAAATGAATGCCGTTAAAACAATCGTGCCGCTATCGACAAACAACTTTGCTACTTCTCCAATACGGCGAATGTTTTCCTTGCGATCATGCTCAGAAAATCCTAAATCTTTATTAAGACCGTACCTGATGTTATCTCCGTCTAACACATAACAGGAATGTGATTCAAATAATTTTCTAGCTAACGCATTTGCAACAGTTGATTTTCCCGATGCTGATAAGCCTGTAAACCAAAGGACGAAGCTTGAATGGCCATTTTTCTTCCGCTGCTCCTCCCTTGTGATAGATGCTTCATGCCATGTTAAATTCTTCATCTAATTTCCCCCTCACCGTGAAATTTCCTCTTGCTTTATACCGCGAATGAGTACTTCTACGACTTCCTTTCGGCTAAATGTACTCGGTGGTATTTCGCCGTTACGGAGCATAGTCCGTACCTTTGTTCCCGACAAAATAATATGATCCTCAGATCCATGAGGACATGTTTTGGACGATGTCATCGCTTCGCATTTTGTACAGTAAAAGCTGTGCTCGAAGAAAAGCGGCGTAATACCTAGCTCTTCTTTCGTGAAATTTGCAAAAATCAATTGCGCATCATATGTTCCATAATAATTTCCAACTCCTGCGTGATCACGCCCAACAATAAAATGCGTGCAGCCGAAGTTTTTGCGAACAATAGCATGGAAAATTGCCTCGCGTGGGCCTGCATATCGCATTGCTGCTGGAAAAACAGCGAGAAATACGTGAGACTTTGGATAATAGTTTTTCAAAAGCACTTCATAGCTCTCCATCCGAACATTAGCTGGGATATCATCCGATTTTGTTTCGCCGACTAATGGATTTAGAAACAATCCATCAACAATTTCGAGTGCTGCCTTTTGAATATATTCGTGGGCACGGTGTACCGGATTTCTTGTCTGAAAGCCAACTACCGTATTCCAGCCAAGCTCGGCAAACTTCTGGCGGGTTTGAATGGGATCTAAGCGATAGGAAGTAAACGTGTCCTTTGGTACCTGATGAATAAGAAGGATAGACCCTCCAACATACACCGGTGAACGTTCCATCAATTTTTTCACACCCGGATGCTCTTCATCCGTGGTTCTATAGATAAGCTCTGCTTCCTTTTGTTTATTAGGGGTGTAAATATCTTCAATTTTAATAGTTCCGTATATAACTCCATCCTTTACTAGCTTTACTTCTTCACCCACTACTAACTCTTTCGCCTTATCTGTCGATACAGGAAGTGTGATTGGGATACTCCACACTGTCCCACTAGCTAATCGCATCGTTTCCACAACGGCGTTATAATCTGTTTCTGTTAAAAAACCAGTAAGCGGGCTATATGCTCCTGTGGCAATTAATTCAAGATCACTAAGTGCGATAGCATCTAGTTCAACTTCCTTTTGTAAATGTGCTACGTTACAGCCTTCCTTAATACGATTAATTAATGTTCCTCCGTGGGGTACAATTTGACTCATCGAATGATTCCTCCCATTTCATTTTTTTTGTGTCGTTTTTTTTCCTTTCCTAGGCTTGCAACTCCCAATGTGGCAAGTATGCCAACAAGTACAATGAATATATAGTAAAAATCCTTTTCCATGATTATTTTGATGAAGGAATACGAGAGTATCATGGAAAGAAACGGCGCTACAATCCACATCCTTAACATTTGGGATACAGCTTTTTTTCGAAATACATGTACTCCTTGTGACAATCCCATTCCAATCATGGCGGATGATGTAATTTGAGCAATCGGTAAAGGAATCCCAAACAACGCCGCACCAATGACGAGACTAGAGCTTGTTGATGAAATCGTAATGCCTTCCAATAGCGAAACGGATGTGATTTTCTTTCCGTTCGTCTCTAGTACTCTCGTTCCTAGTAGAAATGCTCCTGCTGCAACCGAAAGACCTCCTAATAGGGTTGCTGAATTCAAAGGTAGTAAATGGGCACCAACTAATGGGGCAATTGCATTCGCTACATTTTTCATACCGGCTGAATAGGCTTCAAAAAATCCTGCTACAATGACAAGTACTTTTAATATAGACCTCCATTTACCTATTTCTAAATGCGGATACTTGGAATTAAAATAATGAATTAGCATGCCCGCACCATACGTAATCGTACACGCAACAACAGGAGTTACAAACCAAAAAGATACGATAAATAAAACCTTACCTACATATAAAACATTGTAGGCAATTCCTACCCCTACAACCGATCCCACTGTTATTTCACTTGTTGATAGGGGGATGCCAAGAATATTTGCTAGTAATAACGAAACAGTAGCAGCTAATAGGGTTATGATAACTACTTCTATCGTAAATACATTTTCAGGAATAATGCCTGAGCTAATTGTTTTGACAACCTTCTGTCCACCAAGAATGGAACCTCCAACTATGGCAATACCGCATAATAACAGTGCACCATACTTGCTCTTAATCGCTCCGGATGCATAGGTTACTCCCATTGATGCTGCTGCCCCGCTTGCTCCTATGTTAAGAGCGAACAAAAACGCCATTAGAAACGCGGTCACAATCATATTTAATCCTCTCCCTTATGATGAAGACCACATTCCGTTTTCGCAATGCCAGCCCATCTTCCAGATCGCGAATCTCTGCCTTCTTGAACAGGTCGCGTACACACTTCACAACCTATACTTGGATATCCTTGGTCATGTAACAGGTTATATGGCAAATGATGCTCATATACATAGCGCCATACATCCTTATTCGTCCAATGAATAAGAGGACAAATTTTTATCGAATGGAACTTATGATCTTGATTAATAAATTGCACATGCTGTCTTGTTGAAGATTGCTCTCTGCGAAGTCCGGAAATCCAGGCTTTCCCTTTTGATAAGACCTCGCGAAGCGGTTCTATTTTTCTTATCCCACAGCAACGATTAGGATCCCGATTCCATAATGCGGAGCCGTACTGTTCTCCCTGCTCTTCTAAGCTTAGCTTCGGTGTTTTCATTTCAATTTGTAATTGCGGAAAGCGTTCCTTTACTTTTTCAATGGTTTCGTACGTTTCTTGAAAATGTAGATTGGTATCCAAAAACACAATGCTTGCATCTGGCTTTACTTGCTGAATGAAATCAATAAGGACAATACCTTCAATACCAAAGCTACATGCGTACACAACGTCATCGCCATATTGCTTATAAGCCCACTGCAAAACCGCAAGTGCTCCTTTGCTTTCATCTTGATTTGAAAAAGAAATATCACATTCTTCCCACGTTTCATACGTCAGCATCGTCATTCTCTCCTTTTCTCGTGTAACATACATATGCCAAATAAAAAAGGCAGCCTATCCTGTAATAGATAAGACCGCCTCTAGTTTCTCTAGTCAGCTACTGTATGTTATTTAAATCGGACTTTTTCACTCTTCTCCAATTGAATGACTTTTCCATCCTGTACGACAAGTGTGATTGATCCATATTTCATTGTATCTAGCATTGTTTTAATGGTGTCTGTCACTCGTTTGAACTGTTCATCTGCTACCACAACAGCAAACCCCCTTTTATTCCCAATTAAAAACAAAAAATCTTTTCCATTTCGAAAAGACTGTTGAGGTAACGATATACCTTATCTTTCAAAATGGGCCCATTTTGCTGGAAGTAGCACCTTGCCTATTAGCAGGTTGCCGGGTTTCATCGGGCCAGTTCCCTCCACCGCTCTGGATAAGTTTTTTATAATTTTACCACAATTCAAAAAATAATCAATCTAATTTTTTCAATATGTTTAATGGGATATCCCCTCATGCCCTTTCTTTCTTAGATAAATATATCATGAAGCGTACAGACATTGATTCCCTCCTTTACGAAATCATGACAGATATTTTTTTTCTTCTCCAAACTTGCACTTGCAATTGCATCTGCTATAACAGTTACGTACATACCTTTCTTTTTTGCTTGGTGCGCAGTACTTGTAATACTCGTTTCTGCCAATAGGCCGACTAATATGACATGAGAAATATGATATTCCCGCAAATGAATAACTAGCCTTTTACTAGAAAAAGCACTATGCTGTTTTTTTGTAAATACGAGATCATTTATGATTTTCACATGGTAATCCAGCATAACGCTTCCTTCGGTAGCTACCATATGATTTCGATTCCACAAATTAGCTTCAAATGGTGTTACGACATATAGAACCATAATATTGTGATGATTCGCCTGTTCAATTGCCCTATTTATGGTATGAACCCAAGCAGGTGGATCATTATATTCTATAGGCGTTACAGCATTTATATAATGACGTTGCATATCCATGACTAAGAGCGCTGTATTCCGCATATCGACTCTCCTAAAATAAAAAGGGTTGCTACCATTATATGATGAGGTACGCGAGAATATCCTTTAGATACAAAAAGGCGAGATAGGAATCATCCTACTCGCCTTGTAAAATTTTTATTATAGACTTTTAGGCCTTGTTACCGCGAGGATTGCGGTGCGAGGTTGTTCGATAGCATCCGATCATTCTTCACAAGGTCAGCATAACTTTCTCGTTCTACGACGATTTCTGCCTTTCCATCCTTTACAAAAACTACAGCTGGTCTCGGAATACGATTATAATTACTTGCCATCGAATACCCATAGGCGCCTGTACATGATACAGCTAGTACATCCCATGATGCAACTTTCGGCAGGACAATATCCCAAATCAGCATATCACCGCTTTCACAGCATTTTCCAGCAATTGATACCTTTTCTGCCGGCTGGTCGTTCGCACGATTCGCTAGCATTGCCTCGTAAGATGCCTGATAAAGGGCTGGTCGTATATTATCTGTCATACCACCATCTACGGCAACATATTTCCGAATACCTGGAATTTCTTTAATCGAACCAATTGTATACAGAGTCGTTCCGGCATCTCCTACAATGCTACGACCTGGTTCAATCCAAATTTCCGGCAGTGGATAATTACGGCTTACAAACTGTTTACGTACTGTGTCCGTCATCTCTTTGACATAGGTTACAATCGGAAGAGGTGTATCTCCATCTGTATACCGTATACCGAAACCGCCGCCTAAATTTAAAATGGTCATGATTTCACCTGTTTCCGCACGGACTAAATCGAGGAAGGCACTTAATATTTCAATGGCACGTACAAATCCATTTGTTTCAAAAATTTGCGAACCAATATGAGAATGAACACCTAGTAGATGAAATGACGGCTTTAATAAAGCTATTTTCATGGCTTGCAGTGCTTGCCCGCTCGTAATACCAAAGCCAAATTTTGAATCATCCTGTCCTGTTGTAATATATTCGTGCGTATGTGCTTCAACGCCAGGAGTGACACGTAGCAATATATTCACAATTTTGCCAGATTCCTTTGCAAGATCATGTAGAATTTCAAGCTCGAAAAAATTATCAACCACGAAGCAACCGATATTTGCATCAATTGCCATACGAATTTCTTCCTCTGTTTTATTATTTCCATGAAAATGAATTCGTTCTGCTGGAAAACCTGCTTCGAGTGCCGTATACAATTCGCCCCCAGATACTACATCAAGCGATAGATTTTCTTCCTTCGCTAGTTTACCCATTTCTAAACATAAAAACGCCTTGCTCGCATAGGCGACTTGATAGGAGAACCCGCTCTCCTTAAAAGCAAGATTAAACGCGCGGCTTTTCTCACGTATGAACGCTTCATCATACACGTATAATGGCGTTCCGTAGGTTTTCACTAGCTCAGTGGTATCACAGCCTCCTATTTCTAAATGTCCTTGCTCATTTATGCGGCTTGTTCCATGCAAATACATTGTTACTCCCCCTAGTTTTGTGTAAGAAAAAACGCGTAGAACCAAATGTTCATACGCGTTTCTATAAAATGAATTTCAAACCATCATTTTTTACAAGAAACCGCATCAACATCTCTAATAGTTCTCCACAAGCCCTTACTTGTGACAGTCCTGCACTTATTCAATGCAAGCCCAATGAAATAGTATTCAGGCTACTAGTTCACTTCGGCAACCATTTCCTTTTGTACTATGATCTTAGACCCCAGAAAGTCTCACATAGACTACTAATAAATGTTGCAACCTCTATTCATGAGATTAGATGAGGCTGTTATATAATTATTAACGTGATATATTGCTTTTAACAATACCAGACGAAAAACAAATTTGTCAATCCATTTTATATTTTTACACAAATTCTAATTATTATTCAATAAAAATGTAAAACTTGTACACGATTATTACAACGTTTACAGATAATATACATATTCAAAATGTATGAAAACAATGCTTTATATCGATTGTTTTGTGGTATGATAGAAAAGAACGTCTTTTATATGTTTAATCTTCCCATTATCTATTCAACCAGATATTTACCCAAAATCACCATAATCCTTACTTGTAGGATTTATAATAGTGGGATAAAAAGAATCTAAAAGGAAAGTAAGGGATCATAATTTGTACAGAGCAGCTATTCCGAATTTATTTACACTCGGAAATTTATTCAGTGGATTTCTGTCCATCGGATATGCATCCATTGGACATTATCGCTCCGCAGCAATATTAGTTTTAATCGGCATGATGCTCGATAGTTTAGACGGTAGACTCGCTCGTTTACTTCGTGTGGATTCACCAATTGGCAAAGAATTGGACTCATTGGCGGACATTATTACGTTCGGCGCCGCGCCTGCACTTTTAATGTATTATACATATTTTGATAAATTTGGGATAATAGGCTTATATATAGCAGGTTTGTTTCCACTGTTTGGGGCCTATCGACTAGCTCGGTTCAATGTTACGCCAACTTCGACCTCCTTGCATTACTTTACAGGAGTTCCGATAACAGCCGCTGGTGGAATTATGGCTTTTCTGACCTTGTTCTCACATATAATTCCACACATTATTCTCGTTGTCCTATACATTGTCTTCGCCTTTCTCATGGTAAGCCGCATTCAAATCCCTAGTTTAAAGGAAGTCCCTATTCCAAAGTATAGCATTATCGTTACACTCTTTTTACTCGGGATTATTATTACTATGTATACGCGAAATTTCGGGAGAATTCCAGAATTTTTATTCGTAGCTATACCACTCTATGTCGTTTATATGCTTTCACAGTTTTTACGTCAACGTCACTTTGACCGTATCAAGGATCAAGATGAGAAATAATGTTTTATTATAGAAAAGGCATCCTTCGTTGAAGTGACCCCAAAAAGTTAGACATTTATTTTCATTAGACAGCTTCTAAGGTTTGAGTTCGGTATTGCACGGGACTCAAACCTTTTAGTTTTGCCTTAATTCGTTTGTTATTATAGTAATCTATATATTTTGCTAATTCTTGTTTAAAATCCTCAACACTTTCAAATTCCTGTGTATATAATAATTCTGATTTTAAGGTACCAAAGAAGTTTTCCATTACAGCGTTATCATAACAGTTACCTTTACGGGACATACTCTCATTCATATAATTTAGTACGTCTAGTTTAAACTGTGTCGAGTAACTTGTATATGATTTTTTGAATAACCCTTCTTCTCCATCATGCTGGTACTGCCTTACCCAGTTCATTATCAAAGCTTTAGATGTACCTATGGACGCCCCCCAATCGAAGCATAACTCTCTCTTCCATCTAAATAACGTTGAACTGCCGCTAATTTATCTTCTACTGTAAATTTAGTCATAAAAAAACTGCTCCCCCAATTATTAGACTCTGTCTAACAATTGGGGTGCAGTTCACTCCTATTAACTATTTTGAAACAACTTGACAAATACTAATCCGTTTTTCATCCCTACATTCATTTGCCGCAGCTACAATATCCTGTACTGAAATTTCTTCAAGAATAGAAAGGGCATCAAATAAGTTTGAACCATTAAATGCATAGCGTGTAAACTGGTTTGCAATAAATTCTGGTGAATTTAACGACCGTAAGAAACCACCAATTTTTTTCTTCTTCGCACGATCTACGACGGCATCTGACAACGTATTTTCATTCGTTTGAAGCAAGATATCAATGATTCGTTTCGCTAATTCATCTGGATCCTTTGTATCCCCGCCGATCATTGCAAAACCAAAACTACTTTCTTCGGTGTAATCATACGAAAACGTATCATCAATGAGCCCATCGTTGTAAAGTTGCTCATAATTGCTTGAGCTTTTTCCAAATAGACAGTCTAATAAAAGAGATATCGTAATTTCGTACTTTAACTTTTCACGCCCTGTGTGTGCCTTATCTTTTCCCTTTATACCGACTAAGCATTTTGGCGTTTGTACTTGCATTGGAATGACAAGCTTTTTCGTTGCAACATGTTCTGGTTCTTCTTCAAACCATCGCTTAATTTCTGGCTGCTTGCTATAATTCTTTTTCACTTGGTTATTACGAACTAAATCCATAAGCAAAGCAGGGTCAACAGGACCTACAATAAATAAAAGCATATTACTTGGGTGATAAAATGTATGGTAGCATTCGTACAACAAATCTTTCGTAATACCGCTAATGGATTCTATCGTCCCAGCAATATCTATTTTTACAGGATGTTTCTCATACATACTATCAATTAAACCAAAATATAAACGCCAATCTGGATTATCTTGATACATTTGTATTTCTTGACCGATGATACCCTTTTCTTTCTCAACCGTTTTTTCTGTAAAATACGGAGATTGAACAAAGTCAAGTAATGTGTTCAAATTTGTTTCTACATTCGATGTACAGGAAAACAAATACGCAGTTCGAGTAAACGAAGTAAAAGCATTGGAAGATGCACCTTGTTTACTAAACAGTTGAAATGCATCATGATCTTCTTTTTCAAACAGTTTATGCTCAAGAAAATGAGCAATTCCATCAGGAACATGTGTATATTCACTTTTCTCTAGCGGGACAAACACATTGTCAATGCTACCATATTTCGTCGTAAACGTTGCATACGTTTTATTAAATCCTGGTTTTGGCAAGATGTATACGTCCAAGCCATTTGGCAGTTTTTCATAAAATAGCTCTTCTTTTAATTGATCAAAAGAAATGGTATTCATCTTATACCTCCTCTAATCCACGTAGTAGATACACGGTATCCATCTTTATGTTCTTCGCAACCGCAATTATTTCATCTTTTGTTACCTTATTAATGGCTGGAATCCATTGTTCAATTGGAATATCAACGTTAGCAACAACATTATGGTAAAGAATTTCAATAAGCCCCCTTGGCATATCTATTGTTTCTAAAATCTGATTCGCAATGACAGCCTGTGTTTGTTTTACATCTTCATCTGTAAAATCTCCGTTTTGCATGGCTGTCAGCTGCTCCTTAATGATGGCCAGTGCTTTTTCGTAATTCTTGGATTGAATACCTGACATCACAAAGAGCAAACCTTTGTGACTTTCATAGCGTGATGCAGCATAATAGGCAAGGCTGTTTTTCTCACGTACATTCACAAATAACTTAGAATGAGAGAATCCACCGAACAAACCATTAAAAACTTGCAAAGCAAAGTACGCTTCATCCTTGTATGTTATATTGGTACGATAGCCAATATGTAATTTACTTTGCTTGAGATCTTGCTTCTCTATTATTTCCTTTGCTTTTGTTACATCGGTCCGTTCCTTATCATTTTGCTTCCGAATATTTCGTTCTGGTAAATCAAAATATTTTTGTACAAGCGAGATTGTCTCATCTGGTAAATCTCCAATGAGATACAGATCGATTTCATCCTCAGCAAGTGCCTGCTGATAATAGTCATAAAGGGATCTCGGCGTAATACTAGCTACTTCCTCTTTCTTTCCATTCGCACTAAGACGATAGTCCTCATTCTGGCACATCTCTTCGATAAGACGTTCACTTGCATATCGCATTTTGTCATCATACACGGAATCAATTCGCTGAATTAATGCACGTTTTTCAGCTTCAACGATAGCAGGTTGGAATGCACCATTTTGGAGCGAAGGGCGTTGCAACACATCGGATAACATCTGGATTGCTTTTTCTAATAGAGGCGGAGCATTATGCAAATAGATTTCATTTGCAACATCCATATAAATAGAAATGATGTGTTCTTCCCCTTTTTTACCGACATCTACCGCCAAGGATGCTCCGTACATTTCTTCTACATATTCTCTTACATCTTTCACCGTTGGAAGCGTTTTCGTTCCGCTTTGAAGAACATAAGGAAGAAGAGCACGATACGTTACAGTGCTTGAAGCGAGTGGTGCCTTCATTCGAAGTACTAGTGTATTTGTTTTATATTTTACAGTACGAATTGTATGAACGGTTAATCCAGCGATTTTCTGAACATGTTGCATATGTATTCCTCCTTTTTCAAATAGTCATTTACAATATACCGTTTTCTAACATTCATTTGCAACTTGACTATGTTACAGCTAGTATATGCAAAAAAACTCGCGTACATTTCGCGAGTTTTTTTGCAAAGCGTATGATATTATCGTTTTCCTTTTTCATACGGTGTTCCAAGCGCTTTTGGAGCTTCAGAGCGTCCAACAAATCCAACTAAGGCTAAATATAGTAAGGACATAAGGTAAAATCGTTAATAACACAGATGGTACTCCTTGAAGAAACGGAAGTGTCCCTCCTGTTATAGCCAGAGATTGCGCAAAGCCAAAGAATAATGAGGCTCCAAGCGCTCCAATTGGATGCAATATGTAATCGAGATGAATCGTATTACAAAAATATTTCCAGGTATTAATTTATTTTTGTAGAGAAGCTTCATATGTCTTATAATCTTGTTCTGTTGCCGGTATCTTAATCGTACCATTTAAAATTTGTTTTTTAAATTCGTCAACTTTTGCTAACGCTGCTTTTGATACATTATCTTGGGTAGGAGCGATATCAACACCTTTGTCCTTTAAACCAAATTCTTTTACACTGCCACCTTTAAGTGTGCCGTCTTTTGCCTCTTTTGCTACATCAGCTACTGCAACGTCCACGCGTTTAACCATGGAAGTCAATGTTACATTTTCAGGCATACCTTCTTGGCTTTGGTCACGGTCAACACCGATTACCCATACCTGTTGTCCTGCTTTCTTACGGTTTTTCGCTTCGGTAAATACACCGTTTCCTGTTGCACCAGATGCATGATAAATTACGTCAACGCCTTGACCGTACATCGCAGATGCCAATACAGAACCTTTTTCTGGTTTATCAATCGCATCTGCATATTCAGATACGATTTCAATTTTTGGATTTACTGATTTTACACCTGCCATAAAGCCATATTCAAATTTTTGAATTAACGGACTTTTCACTCCGCCAATAAAACCAACTTTATTCGATTTTGTCGTCATCGCTGCTACTACACCAACTAGGAATGATCCTTCATTTTCCTTAAAAGTAATGCTTGTTACATTTGGCTTATTTACAACACTATCTACAATCGCAAATTGATTATTTTTAAATTGATCAGCTATTTTTGCAACTGAATCTTGCATTAAATATCCCATACCGAACGTTAAATTATAATTTTGTTGTGCCAATTTCGTTAAGTTCGGCTCGTAATCGGAACTTTGCGTTGACTGTAAATAACGATAGCCTTCGTTTTCTTTTAAACCATTATCTTTACCGAATTGCTTTAAACCTTCCCATGCAGATTGGTTAAATGATTTGTCATCTACTCCACCTACATCTGTTACCATACCTACTTTAAAACTAGTGGACTTGTTTACATTACTTGAATTTGATGTTCCGCAAGCTCCTAAAACGGCACTTACAGCAAGCGTGAGTGATAAAAAAAGCGCTGCCTTTTTTTTCATACTAACATCCTCCTTCATTGTCTATAATCGTTGACTGTCCCTTTTGAAAGATTGTCACCTACTCAAAAAGAACAGGGACCTTACAAACGTTTTCTTAAAACATGAAAGCTAAATGTGTCAGCACGAAAATAATTAATGGAATATAGGATTGGTTCATCACTTTGATCATAATGCATTTGCTTTAATACGAGTAAAGCTGTTTCTGGGTCACATTCTAATATAGGTGAAACCTTGGGATGATAGCCTAGAGGTTCAATATATGCGACTGCATATGTAATACGTTTATTGGTCTTCTTATGAATAATATTTAACAGTGATTCTTCTTTATACTCTGATAAATCCGGCAAGATATGCTGCGGAAGCTTGTCCACACAATACACAACTGGCTCTCCATCGGCTGTACGGACACGCTCAATTGTAAACATTTCTATTTCATCTGTGCTTTTGAACTTTTCTTGCTCCTCATCCGTTAGAGCCATAACAGAGGAAGAAAGAAAAATCGTACCTGGACGTTTTCCTGCTTCGGTAATCATATCTGTAATACTGGAAAGCTGTTCAATTCCAGATGAAAAAATCGGTTTCGTATTCACAAATGTTCCTACTCCGTGACGACGAACGACGACATTTTCTTCTTCTAAAATACGAAGTGCCTCTCTAAGCGTTGCTCTGGAAACTCCTAGTTCTTTTGCTAAATCAAATTCAGACGGCAATTTTTGTTTTTCTTTATATACCCCTTTTGTAATATCTTCTTTAATCCGGTCTATGACCTGTAAATAAAGATGGCGATTATCGGATCTAATTGACATGCTAATCCCCCAGTATTTCTGTTATTCGACATCTGATGTAAGACGTCCTATTGTAGATGTTCCTATAATTTAAATATAAAATTAACAATTCTCATTACAATTGTAAGCGTATTCTTATATATTCGTAAAAAAAAGCACTCTTACTTTCCCATATTGAGAGAAAATCAGAGCACATGTACGAAAGCAATGCGAATGTGTTAAACTTTCCCTCATAGTCTAGCAATGACGGCTGCTAGGTAGATACTTTGGGACCATTTTACCAAGATTGTATGAGGAATATTAGACATTTAATAAAAAATATGTTCCGACTATTTTCGTGATAAATCGTAACATGTGGTCGCGAACTATGTCAATAAAATTCAGAGAAATCAAACTTGTAATTGTTACAAAAATACAAACGGAAGGGGCTATCCTTCCGTTTACACTATTCTATGAACTTTTTTCTTGAACCTCTTTTAACAACACCGTTCTCGGTTTACTACCTTCGTACGGACCTACAATACCGTTTGCCTCCATAGCATCAATGAGACGGGCAGCTCGTGTATATCCGATACGAAATCTTCGTTGTAGCATACTTACCGATGCAGATTGTATTTCCACTATTAGCCGAACCGCATCTTCATATAACTCATCTTCAACCTCTTGCATTGCTTCAGATGCTTGAGGAATCATGTCTTCTTGGTACTGTGCCTTCTGCTGTGAAATAACATAATTTACAACGTTTTCTACCTCTTCATCGGACATGAAAGCTCCTTGTACACGTACCGGCTTAGAAGCCCCTACAGGTAAGAACAACATATCTCCGCGACCTAATAGCTTTTCAGCGCCGCCAGAATCCAATATCGTACGTGAATCGGTTTGTGAAGAAACGGCAAACGCAATACGCGATGGAATGTTTGCCTTAATGATTCCTGTAATAACGTCTACCGAAGGCCGCTGCGTTGCAATAATTAAGTGAATACCAGCAGCACGTGCCATTTGCGCAAGTCGCATAATAGAATCTTCTACATCTGACGAAGCAACCATCATCAGATCAGCAAGCTCATCCACAATCACTACAATATAAGGCAGTAAAGGTTGTTGTCCTTCTGCTTGTTCATTATATTGTTTCACATGATCATTATATCCTTCAATATTACGTGTTCCAGTATGGGCAAACAGCTCATACCTACGTTCCATCTCACCTACTACTTTTTTTAATGCCTGCGATGCTTTTTTTGGATCGGTTACAACAGGAACAAGTAAATGGGGCACACCGTTGTACACATTCAGTTCCACCATTTTCGGATCAATCATCATTAGCTTCACTTCGTGCGGCTTTGCTCTCATTAAAATACTGGTTATAATGCCGTTAATACATACACTTTTCCCACTGCCTGTTGCACCTGCTACTAGTAAATGCGGCATTTTATTCAAGCGAGCCATTACTGCTTCACCTGCTATGTCCCGCCCAAGGCTAATTAGCAGTTTCTCGTCAGGACGATTATTCCCTTTCGAATCCAACACTTCACGCAATGTAACGATTGCAATCTCTGCATTAGGTACTTCAATGCCAATTGCAGATTTTCCAGGAATCGGTGCCTCAATTCGAATGTCCTTTGCAGCAAGTGCAAGTGCAATGTCATCGCTTAAGCTTACAATCTTACTTACCTTTACACCTAAATCTGGATACACTTCATATTTTGTTACGGCTGGTCCTCTATGTACTTTCGTTACTTTCGCTTTTACACCGAAGCTTTTAAATGTTCGTTCTAGCTTTCTTGCGTTTTCATAAATAAGATCATTTTCGTTTGAAATATGCTTATTTTCAGGAAGACGAAGCAATTCAAGCGAAGGCAATTGATAGTCTTTATTTTCTATATCAGTAAAATTCATAGGTGGTTCTATATCTATGGAATCAACGGATTCACTTTCCGTGCTCCGTTTTTCCTGTTTTTCAATGGGCGATTCCATATGTGCTGGTTCCATAGAAGGCAGCTCCGTACGCTCTGCAAAATTAGAAATAATAGGTGGATCGATTTCTTCCTCTATTTCCTCTATTTCCTCTGTTTCCTCTATTTCGTTTTGCTCTATCGGCGCTTCATGACGCTCGCTTCGGGATCTCATCACTTTTTTCTTTTCCGTTTGTTTAACTGCTCTGCTATTCTTCCATCCTTTTATATCATTAGAAAATGCATTCAGTTGTTTGCGAATTAAAAAAACAATTGGCGCTAGTACTTCCCCAATATGTTTGTTCGTAATACTTAAAATGCCTAATATAATAAGAATGCTACCTATAATATAAGCTCCTGTTTCATCAAACAAAAAAAAGCACATGGCGAAGGAGATTGCTCCAATCATACCGCCGCCTAAATTGACGGATCCTACTTTACTTTTGGCCTCCAACATAAATAGGTCCTTTGTGTTTACAATAACAGAAGGATTCGTAAATTGACCGTTCTTGGATAGCTGTTGTACTAACGAAATATGACTAAACATGAGTATGGCAATTATTATAAGATATACGCCGATTAGGCGTTTATGAAGCAAATTGGGCCATTTTCGTTGTACGACAAATGCAACGGACAGAGCGATGAGCAAAATGACACCAATCATATACCACTCTCCAAAGAAAAAACGAAAAAATAGCACAAACGCTTTTCCTACAATACCTAACTGTAAAATCGTAATGAGAGAAAGAGCAAAAAGAGTCAACCCAATAATTTCGTAATACATAGAAGGTCGAACATTTTGTTTTTCTTTCGTTTTTCTTCCTCTCGGCTTTTTCTTAACCATTTTTTCACCTCTATTTTCAGTGAACGGACTTCTAGTTCTTTCGTCATCCTATCCACTACTTTTCATTTAATATTATTGTACAAAAACAATACACCCATATTCGAAGTGAAAATTAAACGTTTATCCCGCTATTTAAGAGCAGTAATACCCCCACTTCAAGCTTAGAGAAATCAGAAAAGGCTAAGTGGGGGATAACTGCCTGTAAAAGCCGATTGGCCTTTGCGAACCCTCGGTGAGGGATGAGAAAAAACCCCCACCGATGGAAGTTTTACTTCATGCGATGATGTTTCATATTTGTCTACTATTACAGAAATGGAAGAAAGCAGCCGATATAGGCTGCTTTTTCTTTTTCTCGTATAGTATACCATACCTAACCATCAATTTCCTGCTTTTCAATGCATCGGAATACTTTGACCAGGAGAAAGAGCAAGGAAATGCTGTGGATCACTGCTCATAATTCTTACAACTATATATTCCCCGCTCTCTCCTTGCCTTACAATCATATCAATGCCTCTGTACGAAATTTGTTTTTGTTCATAATAAACCGACTCATCTTGTGGATAGACAACATGCTCTGGCATAATCGTATACAGGATCATGATAGCATTCCCTCTTCCCCATGCTTATCCATCATCTCATTTAGCTTTTTAATCGCTTCTCCGATTCCCCCTACTTCATTAATAAGTCCATACTTTACACAATCCGCTCCTACTACATTCGTACCAATATCACGAGTTAAATTTCCCTTTGCGAACATTAACTCTTTAAAACGAACATCTGTAATATTAGAATGCTTGGTCACAAACCGAATAACACGTTCCTGCATTTTATCTAGATATTCAAACGTCTGTGGAACCCCAATAACGAGACCTGTTAATCGAATTGGATGAATAGTCATCGTTGCAGTTTCTACAATAAACGAATAATCCGTAGAAACCGCAATTGGAACCCCAATCGAGTGCCCTCCTCCTAATACAATCGATACAGTCGGCTTGGAGAGAGAAGCAATCATTTCTGAAATTGCTAATCCCGCCTCTACATCGCCCCCTACTGTATTAAGTAATACGAGCAATCCTTCGATTTTGGGATTTTGTTCAATTGCAACAAGCTGCGGAATTAAATGTTCGTATTTTGTAGTTTTATTTTGAGGGGGAAGCTGTATATGCCCTTCAATTTGGCCAATAATCGTTAAGCAATGTATACGTGACTCATTCATTTGCGGAAGATTCGTTTGTCCTAGCTGCTGAATCTTTTCAACGAGAGAATCCTTTGCCTCTTGTCTTGAATCCATATCATCATTATTTATGTAATCATGATCTCCCATTTCATGTACCCCTTTCATGAGTATATCCTTAGTATTGTTAAGGACTCATGTTTTCATTCGAAAATGAAAAAATCATGAACAAGTTTACATATGATAAAAAAGAAAAAGGAGTGTGCAATTCTTATGCACACTCCTTTTTCCTATACTTCCATAATAATCGGTAAAATCATTGGTCTACGCTTCGTTTTTTCAAATAAGAATTGACTTAATACTTCTCGGATGCTTTGTTTAAGAGATGACCATTCCAAGCTATTGGCTTTGACAGAAGCTTCAATAATATCCTTTGCACGCTTTACAGACTCTTCTATGAGCTCTTCAGATTCTCTAACATAGACGAATCCACGTGAAATAATTTCAGGTCCAGACACAATTTGCTTCGTTGCTTTGCTAAGAGTAATGACAACAACGAGTATACCATCTTGTGAAAGTAATTTACGATCCCGTAATACAATATTCCCCACATCACCAACACCTAAACCATCGATGAGGACATTGCCTGCATGAACCTTACTAACACCTTTATGCTTACCTTCTTGAAATTCAATTACATCGCCTCTATCAATGATAAAAATATGATCATCATCGATGCCGATTTCTTTCGCTAATTTCGCATGTGCGTTTTGCATACGAAATTCACCATGAACCGGCATGAAGTATTTTGGTTTCATCAAATTTAGCATAAGTTTTAATTCTTCTTGGCTACCGTGACCGGATACATGGATTTTTCTTTGTCCGGAATAAATAACATTGGCACCAGCCCGGAATAATAAATCTATCGTTTTGGAAACAGATGTTTCATTACCTGGAATTGGTGAGGCTGCAATAATAATCGTATCAGTCGTACGAATAGAAACTTGTTTATGTGCCTGCTTCGCCATACGAGACAATGCAGCCATTGGTTCTCCCTGGCTTCCTGTTGTTAAAATCGCAATTTTATGTTCAGGATACTTATCAATTTCTTGGGTCGAAATTAGCATGTCTTCAGCTATATGTAAATAACCAAGCTTACTTGCGATGTCTACAACCTTTACCATACTTGTTCCTACTACTACTACTTTACGATCATTTTCATAAGCCGCATCTAATACTTGCTGAATACGGTGTACATTTGATGCAAAGGTCGCAATAATAATCCGGCCTTCTGCACTACTAAATACTTTCGAAATTTCTGCTCCTACTGCCTTTTCTGATCCTGTATAACCAGGACGTTCGGCATTAGTACTGTCTGATAGTAAGCAAAGAACACCCTCGTTACCGAGCTGAGCCATTTTCCCGATATCTGCACGATAGTTATCAACGGGCGTTTGGTCAAATTTAAAATCGCCTGTATAGACAATTGCTCCTTGCGACGTGTTAATCGCAACTCCTACGGAATCAGGAATGCTATGGTTCGTTCTAAAAAATGATACAGATGCTTTATCAAACATAACAATTGAATTCGCATCAATTGGCTTTAATGTGACACGCCCTAGCAATCCTGCTTCTCTAAGTTTTTCTTCAACTAAACCTAATGTTAAACGAGTCCCATAAACGGGAATTTGCAGCTTCCTTAGTACGTATGAAATGCCGCCTATATGATCTTCGTGACCGTGCGTTAAAAATAATGCTTTTACTCGTTCTTTATTTTCTTCTAAATATGTAATGTCTGGTATAACAATATCAATTCCGAACATTTCTTCTTCCGGGAACTTAAGACCGGCATCTACAATAAAAATATCAGAATCTACTTCTACTCCATACATATTTTTCCCGATTTCCCCTACTCCACCTAGGGCAAATACTCTTACTTTTTCTATCTCTTTACTTCTCACCTTGTAGCCTCCCCATGATGGGCATAACCGTACTAAGTCACTTACGAGTATTATAACTGATACAAGAAATAGAACACAAGTTAAAATCTTGACAGCAGCAAATACATAAGATGGAAAATGAGGTTTTCTCCTGCTTTTTTGCATAAAAAAACCACAGTGACAAGCACTGTGGCATAACGAATTTATAATTGCTAATGAGAAATAGAATGAATGACTTGCTCAAGACGACTTTGCTCTTCATTCGTTAACGGTATAAGAGGCAAACGAACAGAGCCAACATCGATTCCAATCATAGTAAGGGCTGCCTTTACAGCTGTTGGATTCGGAGCCATAAATGCTGCTCTTGTCACGCGTAGCAACAACTGATGAAGAGTTTGCGCCTTTTTATAATCCCCTGCGTAAAAAGCAGAAATCATTGCTTGAATTTCATTTCCGATAATATGCGCGGCAACCGAAATAACACCATTTGCTCCAACTGCTAGCGCTGGAAGTGTTAATCCGTCATCACCGCTGTATACAGCAAAATCATCATCTGTTTGCTCAATTACTTCGGTCATTGCTAACATATCGCCGGTAGCATCCTTTAGTGCGACAATATTTTCGATATGGGAAAGTCGTACAATGGTTTCCACTGACATTTTTACAACCGTACGGCCTGGAATATTATAGAGAATAACAGGGAGCGCTGTACTTTGTGCTATTGTACGAAAATGTTGATACATGCCTTCTTGAGATGGCTTGTTATAGTACGGTACGACGAGCATAGCCGCGTCTACACCAGCTTCTTCTGCCTTTTTTGTTAACTCGATAGAGGCACGTGTATTATTGCTTCCGGTACCAGCAACGACAGGCACTCGGCCATTCACAGCATTTACCACATGGCGAAATAATGCTACCTTTTCGTCTGTCGTTAGTGTCGGGGATTCACCCGTTGTACCACATACGACCAATGCAGTTGTTCCATGTTCAATCAAATAATTAACCAGTTCTGTTGTTTTTGCAAAATCAATATTTCCATCGCGATCGAATGGAGTTACCATAGCGGTTGCGACTCTACCAAAATCTATCATGCTCCCACTCCTTGACTTTATGCTTCTTTTGATAATGCAAAAGCGTCATGTAAAGCGTTCACGGCTGTTACGAGATCACTCTCATTTACAAGCGTCCAAATTGTCGTATGACTGTCAGCCGATTGCAAAATTTGTACTCCAGCTTCGGATAAAGCAGTGACAATGATAGAAGTTACACCAGGTACTCCTGTCATTCCCGCTCCGACAATGGATACTTTTGCACAATGTCTTGTGACACTCGGTTCATAGCCAATTCGATGAAGAACCTCAACTGCCCGGTCTGCTACGTCGTCGTTTACAGTGTATGCAACGCCATTTGGAGAAATATTGATTAAGTCTACACTAATCTGTTCATTAGCCATTTCTTTAAAAACCTGGGCTTGTAAATTATAGGGTGCATCTTTTACGTAAACTTTGATTTGCGTTACATTTGATACATGTGCAATTCCCGTTACCGTTCGTTCCTTTACATCTCGCCCACGGCTAGCACCTTCATAGTCTGTTACAAGAGTTCCTGTGCTATCTGAATATGTTGAACGAACCCGTAAAGGTACTTTCCCATGCATTGCGATTTCAACGGCGCGAGGATGGATAACCTTTGCTCCTTGATAGGCCATATTACAAATTTCACTATATGTCATCATATCAAGTGGTCTTGCATCTTTCACAATACGGGGATCTGCTGTCATAATTCCTTCAACATCTGTGAAAATATCAATGTATTCCGCACGAAGAGCAACACCAAGTGCAGCTGCAGATGTGTCGCTTCCTCCTCGTCCCAACGTTGTAATATCACCATTTACGGTTTGCCCTTGGAATCCTGTTACAACCACAACATCGCATTGCTTCAGCTCTTCTAGAACACGATCACATTTCATTTCAATAATTTTTGCGTTCGTGAAATCTTCGGTTGTAATAAAGCCAGCCTGCGCACCAGTTAGCGCTGATGCTTGAACGTCCGCTCCATTCAACATATCCGAGAATACAATGGCTGAAATAAGCTCACCGCATGATAGAAGCAAATCCTTTTCTCGGTTGGAGAGATAGGATTGTTTATCGTGGACGAGACTAAGAAGCGTATCGGTAGCATACGGCTCTCCTTTTCTCCCCATTGCAGATACAACCGCAACTACTTTGTACCCTTCTTGAAGCGCTTTGGAAATGTGGTGAAGCGCATGTTTTCTTCCTTTTTCGTCGCGTACAGACGTACCGCCGAATTTTTGTACAATAATCTTCATGTTGGCACCTTCTTTAAAAACTTACACAAGACCTAATGCTACAAGACGCTCTGCAATTTGTACAGAGTTCCATGCAGCACCTTTTAATAAATTATCAGACACAACCCAAAGATGGAATCCTTTATCATTGTTTAAATCTTTGCGAATGCGTCCTACAAATACTTCATTTTTACCAGTCGCATATAGCGGCATTGGATATTCTTGTTTAGCTGGATTATCTTGCACGACAATACCAGGTGCATCTGCTAATAGAGTTCGAATGTCATCTGCTGTTACGCCCTCTTTTTCTACTTCAATATACACAGATTCAGAATGACCTGCTACGATTGGAAGTCGAACACAAGTAGCTGCCACTTCGAGCTCTGGCATATGCATAATCTTTTTCGTTTCGTTAATCATTTTCATTTCTTCATAGGTGAAACCATTATCTTCAAATACGTCGATTTGTGGAATCGTATTAAAGGCAATCGGATAATGCTTTTCTCCACTCTTTACCGGTAAAATATTCGCTTGTACGTCTTCTCCGGTTAACATTGCTTTAGCTTGTGCTTTCAATTCTTCAATAGCTGTGATGCCCGCACCTGAAACTGCTTGATACGTGCTTACGATTACTTTGGATAATCCGTATGAAGCACGAATTGGTTCAAGTGCCGCTACCATTTGAATTGTAGAGCAATTTGGGTTAGCGATAATGCCATTATGAGAAAAAACGTCCTTTTCGTTTACTTCTGGTACAACAAGTGGAACGTTTGGATCCATACGAAATGCACTCGTATTATCAACAACGATAGCACCACGCTTCGCTGCTTCCGGTGCTAACACTTTTGAAACAGATCCACCAGCACTAAAGAGGGCAATATCTACACCTTCAAAGCTTTCAGGAGTTGCCTCTTGTACTGTTATGTCTTCTCCTTTAAAGGAAATTTTCTTACCAGCAGAACGCTTAGAAGATAACAACGTTAGTTTTTCTATTGGAAAATTTTGTTTTTCTAACGTATTTAGCATTTGTTCACCAACTGCGCCGGTTGCTCCAACTACAGCGACATGAAAAGATTTTTTCTTTTCCATCACTATACCCCTTTCTACATACATCCTGTACTTATAAAAAGATGAGGTCGTACTCCATCTTTATGAAATCAATAATACCACATTGTAAGGTATGTTTGATGTTTTTTCGAAAAATTCCTCATGTTAAAAATGATTAATTATTCATGTATTTGAATTTTTCCACAATCACTGGCTGAATTTGTTTGCCCTCTAGTGCAAAACGAATTGTATCACGTAAAAGCTCCATACGTGCCACCATTGAACTCGGTTTCTTTTCAGGTGCATCCTGACCAAATGGAACAAAATACATATTTCTTGCTGACATAAGGCGCATTAAATTAACACCAACATGATGTCACCCAGTTCGTTATTTCTTTCCTACCGAGCATACAAGCTAATGTATAAAGTTAGAATACCGATAACGTTTTGATCAATTGAATTATTTATAAAGGAAAAATACAAAAAGAGATGTCTCATATAGAGCAAATGAAATTCTTACTATCCTCTACGAGAAGTCGACGTCTACAATATCTACATAAGGAAATATTCGATGTTCGCCTACTGTTGTTTTGACTTCAATGCATCGATAAACCGTACTGATATTTTCTAACCATCCCTCATATTGATGAAAAAAACCATTGTTATAATATGTAACGCTAATTGCTAATTTTTTATTATATGCTTGTGCCAATGTACGATTGATCTCATCAATCTTATTCTCATCTAGAATCGGACGTACTGCTTTCTGTTGTTCTTGGATAATTCGTTTCACACCTTCAAACTGTGGTGTGATGGCTTGAAAGGCTGCCCATTTTTTCATGCCTCGTTCGTTTATTTGCATAGGTAATATTCCTTTCATTCTGATTTATGACCACCAATTAATGTGTTTCGATGTCTTGCAGTAGAACCTCTTGTATAAGAAACCGCCCGCAGTAAGGCGTTCTTTCCATAATTCCGTCGTATTTCATCCATAGCAAAGGCTAACTTTTCTTCCTTCACTCGTTTACAAGTATCATCGAAAATGGAAATCTGCCGTTCATCATCATTGATAAAATTAGTTAAGGACATGCCAATTTGACGGACAGGAGATTGATCGTAATAAGTTTCAACCATGTGCAAGCAAACCTTATACAACTCCATGGTGATATTGGTAGGCTCAGTCAGTGTATAAGAATGAGAAAATCCTCCACCTACTGTACGACTGTATCCGATGCTTATATGAATCGTGCGGCATAGCTTTCTCATACATCGCATGCGAAAGCACACCTCTTCCAGTTGTTCAAGTATTAACACTTTAATTTCTTGTACATCTATATAATCACGCATCAAAATTTGTGACTTCCCGATTGACGAGGAAACCGGTGTATACGGCTCATCAATTTGACTTTCATCTATCCCATTTGCATGTTGCTGCAATTCTAGTCCTACAACACCAAGCTCCTTCTTTAAAGGCTCAGCTGGATGCTTCGCAAGCTGATGTATACTGAAAATCCCCATTCGGTTTAATCGACGCTGGGTTCTTACGTTAATTCCGTACATTTCCGTTAAGGGTAACGACCATAACTTCGTAGGCACATCCTGTATCGTCCATTCCGCGATTCCTTCCCTTACTTTTTTTGCACCGTATAGCGCCATTTTTGATAGAAAAAGATTAGGACCAATTCCAACAGTTGCTGTAATCCCAGTTGTATCAAAGATATCCTTCTGAATTACTTTCGCTAATTCCCAAGAAGACATTTTATACAATCTTTGATATTTAAAATCAGAAACATCTAAAAAGCTCTCATCAATCGATAGCGTATGCAAGTCACATGGTGCTACATATTTTAAAAAAATTTCGGTAATGTGATTTGACGTCAGAACATACTCTGCCATTGATGGATTCACAATGATAATATCTTTGGATAGCGGTATTTCATACAACCGCGAACCCGTTTTAATGCCTAATTTTTTTAGTTTCGGTGTAGCGGCTAAAACAACAGAACCTTGCCGATCCGTACTACCTACAACTGCTAATTTAACGGTTAAAGGATTTAATCCGCGCATAATAGAAGAAACGGAAGCGAAAAATGATTTTAAATCAATACAGAAGATTGTACGCTTTTGCTGATGAGTATGATTTGAATACATTTTCATCTCCTCTAAAACAGAACGTTTGTTCTTATTTTTACTAATACTATATGCCAATTGGAAAGAAAATAAAAGTGGAATTTTAGGGAAATAGACTTATTTCCTAAAAAAGCTTAGAAGCGGGTGTCTTTCTGCTATTACATACCAAGATAATGACTATTTTTTTATTGCTTGCAGTTATTTGATATTTTATTATTTTATATTTGTCCATACTAAATCATTGAGGTGATTGATTTGGCTGAGTGGATTTATTCGCATTTTATTAACACACTATTTTTTGTCCTTTTCGTGTTTGGTCTTGTCATTTTTGCACTCGTATTGTTAATTCGCAGCGCTATTAAAAAGAATTAGGCATCAAACATGCTTCTTTACTTTATCCCTCTATTTAAGGGCAGTAAAACCCCCACCTCAAGATTCAGAAAGATGCAAAGAAGATAGGTGGGGGGGGACAACTGCCCGTAAAAGCCCGAATTGGGCGGGCTAACCATCAGTGGGGGATGAAAAAACCCCCACTGATGGAAGTTTCACTTTATATATCATCTTGTTTGTTCTGTTCCTGCATGATGAGTTCTTCTATAATTGCCCAGCCAGCTGTATGATATTCAAGAAGTGTATGTTCCACTTCTTCTTCCGTCATAGAAGGCGGCGCTACGATATGGACGGTTGCATTCCCAACCTTATAAGTGGCTGCATATTTATTAATCTTAGGCATAATACCAACACCTTTCGTAGTTGTTGGTTTATATGTATGCAGCCCTTCTTGACGAACAAACTCTAGAGTTGCTGACACTTTATGTTTAAGACCGAAGGAATCCTATAACACTTACTCACAGAACCCGTACATAGGTTCTTTTTTCTTTTTTTTTTCATATGTTTCGATAATGAGGTGATACCAATGGACCGTGTTGCCATATATTTGCGGAAAAGCCGTGCCGATATCGAAGCAGAAGCACGCGGAGAATGTGAAACCCTTT
Source organism: Ectobacillus polymachus (assembly GCF_048159605.1). Classification (NCBI taxonomy): domain Bacteria; kingdom Bacillati; phylum Bacillota; class Bacilli; order Caryophanales; family Bacillaceae; genus Ectobacillus; species Ectobacillus polymachus. Next base: position 1,272,637 of record NZ_JBLREB010000001.1, read on the forward strand.
CAAAACATAAAGAAATCTTATTCAAATTCGCCAAGGAACATTGCCTGAATATTATTTCTGTTTATCAAGAGATTGCTTCCGGAGAAAGCCTAGTGCATCGTCCCGAAATGCTGCGGCTGCTTGCGGATGTGAAACATAATATCTACCAGGCCGTTTTATGCGTAGATATGGATCGTTTAGGACGTGGGAATATGAGAGAACAAGGGCTGATTCTTGAAACGTTTAAAACGGCTCGTACGAAGATTATAACCCTTCGTAAGACCTACGACCTTAACGATGAATTCGACGAGGAATACAGCGAATTTGAAGCATTTATGGCACGGAAGGAATTAAAGATTATTACAAGACGTTTGCAGCGAGGACGCATTTTATCTGTAGAAAAAGGAAATTACCTAGGTACGTACCCTCCATATGGATATACAATCATAGAAATGAAAGACAGCCGAACGTTAGAAATCCATCCAGAGCAGGCTGAAATAGTCAGAATGATATTTAATCAATACACAAATGAAGATCCATCTAAACGTACGGGTGCAGGATTAATTGCTAAAACATTAAATGAACTTGCATTTCTAAGTGCCACAGGGAAGAGATGGAACAATTACAGTGTTATCGATATTTTAAAAAATTATATATATATAGGAAAAGTAACTTGGAACAAAAAGACGCATAGCGGAAAGCGAAAACCGCGGGAGGAATGGATTATAGCAACTGGAAAACATCCGCCAATTGTTTCAGAAGAAGTATTTAATAAGGCGCAAGAAATCATGACAAAACGTTATCATATTCCTTATAACACGAAAATGAGCAATCCCCTTGCTGGAATCATAAAATGCGGAAAATGCGGTGCAAACATGCTGCAGCGCTATCCAAGAAGTAAGCAAAAAGCAATGACTTGTCCAAATTGTGATACGAAATCTTCTTATACGCATTATATAGAATCCCATATTATTTCTGCCTTAGAAAGGTGGTTAGTTGCATACAAGCTGGACGTGAATTTTCCAGCTAAAACTAACAAAAAGAATGAAGAAATCCAAATATATCATGGAATTATGAAACAAATTCAAAGTAAGCTTGAGGAAACAGAAAAGCAAAAAGAACAACTATACGACTTTCTCGAGCGAGGAATCTACAATGAACAAATCTTTATGGAGCGGACGAATCGATTAGACAAACGTATAGATGAGCTGCATATATCCTTTGAGAAGGCAAACCAAAAATACCAATCGGAACGAAAGCGAAAACATGCATACGAACTGGCAATTCCAAACGTAGAAAAAGTGATTGATTTGTATTTTAAAACAAATGATGTAGCAAAGCGAAATTTTCTTCTTAAAGCAGTATTAAAAAAAGTTGTCTATTTCAAAGAACGCCATCAAGTATTAGATGATTTCTCAATTGAAATCTATCCTAAACTTCCTTTTAAACATTAGGATTTGCACCTTACTGCAATCATGTTGGGGTCAATAAATTCACGCCATTTAAACCGAGTGCATCATTTGTTGAAATCGCTAAAACGACGGGCTTCCAATTACGCAAGGTTGCCTTCGTTGCCATTAGCACAGGGGAATCTGTTTGAGCATTGGCAAGCTTGCTCATTGAATTACCTGTTAACGGCGCAATAACCATACAATCAAGAGGAATTTTCGGTCCGAGCGGCTCTGCATTAACAATGGTGTCAATTACAGAGCGACCTGTAATGCTTTCGATGCGTTCAATCCACTTTGCTCCTTCTCCAAAACGTGTGTCTGTCGTTTTTAATGTATACGAAATAACAGGAAGCACCTCGGCTCCTTCATCAACTAGCTGCTGAATATAGGGCATAACCTCTTCAAATGTACAATGGGAGCCCGTTAAGCCAAACCCAATAACCTTCCCTTTTAAACTCATTGTTTGTTCTCCTTTCTCTCTTTCACTTCAGCTAATAAACCTGTTAATACATTTGCTAGTATTTTCCCTGCCGTTTTTGGTGCAACGATTCCCGGTAATCCTGGTGCTAAAATAGCTTTGATCCCACGTTTTTCTGCATAGCGAAAATCGGTGCCGCCCGGCTTGGAAGCTAGATCAATAATTAACGTATTCGTAGGCATTTTTGAAATAACACTGGCTGTCACAATAAGAAAAGGAACTGTATTAATGACGATGTCAACATTTTCAACAGCTTCTTGCAAGTCTTTTAAATGAAAAGGTTCAAGCGACATTTCTGCGATACGCGCCAAATGCTCAGAACGTCTTGCTCCAACCTTTACCTTTGCACCTAATGATTGAAATGCCCGTGCTACACTCATTCCCGTTCTACCAAAACCGAGCACAGCAACTTTTGATCCATGAATTGTATAATCTGTATGTTGAATAACCATCATAATCGTTCCTTCGACAGTAGGAATACTGTTATAAATCGCTACATCATCACGCTCGAATAACTTGATAAGCGATCGCTTGCATGTGGAAGCTATATCATTTAAGTATGCATTACTAATTCCAGAATATATCGTAAAATGCGGTGGTGTTTTTGTAATTTGGTCCTTCGTTAACACGACCTTCTCATTAGAAAATATCGTTTCAATTTGTCCTTCGTCATTTGTACCGGCCACAGGCAAAATGACCGCATCAAGATGGGAAAATTGTAATGCATGTATCTGCTCTTTTAAAGCTCCGGTAAATCCATGATCTAGCTGATCAAATCCTACTAAGCTTAGCTTGGCATCTTGTTCAACTAGTTTGCGGATGACCTCTAATTGTCTGGCATCCCCTCCGATTACGGCAATATGCATATCTGTTAACATACCTATCTTCACCTTCTTTGCAGTCTAGTAAGGTCAATGGCTTTGTTTTTCAAAACATCATATGAACCGTACAAGTGCTAGGTGCCAACGAAAAGTGTAATCGGCTCGTTTAGCTCCTAAGGCAGAGGTTCTTTCCTCCAAAGGCGCTTTTTTTGCCTTTGTGGGGAAAGGTTCTCTGACCGCAAGGAGCTAGCCGATGGAACTGGCCATCAACGAAAAGTGTAATCGGCTCGTTTAGCCGATGGAACTAGCCACCAACGAAAAGTGTAATCGGCTCGCTTGAAAAAGGGTTGTCCAGTGTATCCATAAAAAAAAGCGACCTGTTTCGGTCGCCTTACACGTTTTCTGTCTCAGATAGATCAAAAATAATCATATCCTGTCCAACCTTTTTAATATTGCTCCAAGAAATGCGAACCTCCTGCTGCTGGGAACGTCGAAATGCTGTCCATTTTCCAACTGGAATGATTAAGGAATGAATACGTCCATTACTCTCATCAATTTCTAAATCCGCATGTCCAAGGACACCCATTCTCTCAGCCCGTTCTAAATCAACAATTTCTTTTCCACTTAGCTCACTTAATCTCAAAAAACAATCCCCCCTTACTTAGACCGTATGTAAGGAGGGATGGAAACATACCAATAATATTATCTGTTCGCGATTGCCTTTGGTAATTGTCCAGTTGGACTAATGAGAGAAACTGAGAAATCATCCGTAAAAATGGTACGAATCAAATGATCTACACTCGTTTTCGTTACTTGATTAACACTTTCAATCATTTCATCAAGTGAACGATGACGTTGTAATAAAAGTTCATTTTTCCCGTTGCGGCTCATTCGACTATTCGTACTTTCTAAGCTAAGCATTAGACTACCTTTTAGTTGCTCTTTACTATTTTGTAATTCTTTTTCTGTAATACCTGTATCCTGTAACGTTTGAAGCGTTTGTTGGATTGTTTCATACAATTTATCTAATTGTTGATTTCCTGTTCCTGCGTAGATCGTAAGCATTCCTGCATCTTCATAAGAAGAATGATAGGAGAATACTGAATATGCTAAACCACGTTGCTCACGAACCTCTTGGAACAAACGGCTACTCATACTTCCGCCTAATATACTATTTAAAACGATTAAGCTGTATATTTTTTCATCACCAGCAGGCAGTCCTTTAAAACCAAGGCAAAGATGTGCCTGTTCTGTATCTTTCGTCCGTGAAATCGTATTGCGGTGAAAAACAGGAGTATGTATAGATTCCCGCTTTGTTGTTGCTTCATACGAACCAAAATAAGCCTCAACTTTATGAATAAACGACTCATCTACATTTCCCGCAATGGAAATGACAACATTTTCAGGCGTATAAAAATCCTTTACATATTGGTTAAGCGTTTCGCCAGAAAATGTAGATAACGTCTTATCTGTTCCTAAAATCGGAAAGCCAAGCGGGTGCGTTTCATATGTAACCTTCGTTAATAAATCATGAACGATATCATCTGGTGTATCCTCATACATTTTAATTTCTTCCAACACAACATTTTTCTCTTTTTTTACTTCCTCTTCCACAAATACTGAATTAAAAAACATGTCAGATAATATATCTAACGCATACTCTCCGCGCTCATCTAATACTTTGGCATAGTAGCATGTGTATTCCTTAGATGTAAAAGCGTTCACTTGACCGCCAATTTTATCAAATGATTCTGCAATATCTCGCGCAGAACGAGTGGTTGTTCCTTTAAACAGCATATGCTCTAAAAAATGTGAAATTCCGTTGTTAGATGGATTTTCATTACGTGATCCCGTATGAATCCACACGCCAATTGCAACGGAACGGACAGTTGGGATATTTTCAAATACTATTCTTACTCCATTTTTACAAGTATATTTATTGATCAATTGCCATCCTCCTAAAAGTGAAACTCCCATCAGTAATTCTTCCCCACTTCTGTCTTGTATTTCTCCTCATTTAACTAAGAGGTTACACCCATAAAGTGGAGTACAATTTATGCGTACACCTTTCCTAATAGAGTATCTCAAAACCATCATTGTAATACTATAAATCTAAGCATTTAAATGAAGAGCTAGTACTTTAAGATCCTTAGGTAGAGAGTATTTTTGTACGTTATAACGCATTCCCATTCCTCTATCATATCAATTTTACGAACAACTGTCATGTATATCTCAAGAATCTATTCTTTTTTCATCAACAAGAGTAGAGATACTGCCTAGTTGATACCCTTGTTTTTTTAGCTGAACGATAAGGGAATCTAATGATTGAGATGTTGGTTCAGTGGGATGCATTAAAACAATAGCACCAGGATGTACTTTTTTCGTTACCCGTTCAATAATCGTACTAGGTGCTGGGCGTTGCCAGTCAATCGTATCTACCGTCCACATAATTGTTCCCATTCCTAGTTCTGCTGCCGTGGTAACTGTGTCATCGCGAAAACTACCGCTTGGCGGTGCAAACCATTTTACTTTTTTTCCGGTAGCAGCTTCGATAATATCATTCGTTTTCACAAGCTGTTCACGGGTAGCGTCTAAAGATAGTGTTTTCATATCCGGATGTGAGTAGGAATGGTTGCCAATTTCTTGCCCGGCGTCTCCAATCATTTTTGCAATAGCCGGATTTTCTTTTGCCCATCTTCCTTCCAGAAAAAATGTAGCAGAAACTTGATGCTTTTTTAATGTTTCTAGTATAGAAGGAATATATTCATTTCCCCATGCAACATTTATAGTAAGAGCCACCATCTTTTTATCCGGATGTCCTCGGTAAATTGGAGCAGGTGATAAATTTTCTAAGTGTACCGTAGGTGGCACCTCGATAAACACAAGCTTATTCTCATCAAATATTCCACTTTTTTTCATATTATTGTACGAAGCTTGTATATCAACTATGCGTCCATTGTATCCAGGCGTTGCCTTCCAAATTTTATCTACCACTGCATTTTGCGCCGGTATATTAATCTGCTTTGCACGTTGTTCAATTTCATTACGTAACGAATCAGTCGGATTAAATACATGTACGGTTTTCATTTCAACATGCACGGTTTGCTTCATTTCGCTTATATAAGCAGAAGTATATGGGTTTTGAACGACGAGCAAGCAGCCTGCGGACATACATACGATTATCATTACATGATGCATTCTTTTCATGCCATTCCCTCCTCGTAACACAATATGTACAAGGTGTCATAGCTAGAACAAAAAAAGCAGGGAACATGTCCCTGCTTTTTTTAAGCCTTTATTAGTTTTTTGCTTCTTGTTCTTTCTTTTCCTTCAAAAGAACCTTTCGAGACAAGTTCACACGTCCTTGCTTGTCAATTTCAATGACTTTTACTTCAATTTCATCACCAATTGAAACGACATCTTCTACTTTACCAATACGTTCTTCTGCTAATTCAGAAATATGAACAAGGCCGTCTTTTCCACTGAACAGTTCAACGAATGCACCGAATTTTTCAATACGTTTTACTTTTCCAACGTATACTTCGCCAACTTCTACTTCTCGAACAATATCCTCAATGATTTTCTTAGCCTTTTTATTCATTTCTTCATTTGTAGAAGAAATGAATACTCTTCCATCTTGTTCAATATCTATTTTAACGCCAGTTTCTTCGATAATTTTGTTAATTTGCTTACCGCTTGGTCCAATGACATCACGGATTTTATCTGGATTAATGGACATCGTTAAAATCTTAGGTGCATAAGCTGATAAATACGTACGTGGTTCTTGAATCGTTGTAAGCATATGTCCTAAAATTTGCATACGGCCTTTTTTCGCTTGTTGCAATGCTTCTTTCAATATTTCACGAGAAAGCCCGTCAATTTTAATATCCATTTGCAGCGCTGTAACACCTTTTGCCGTACCTGCAACTTTAAAGTCCATATCACCAAGGTGGTCTTCCATCCCTTGAATATCGGTTAAAATTGTGTAATGTTCACCTGATTTAACAAGTCCCATGGCGATTCCAGCAACAGGCGCTTTAATCGGAACACCAGCGTCCATCATAGCAAGGGTGCTTCCGCAAATACTTGCTTGAGAAGTAGAACCATTTGATTCCAATACTTCTGATACAAGACGAACCGTATATGGAAATTCTTTCTCGGATGGGATGACTGGTTCTAATGCACGTTCTCCTAGAGCACCATGTCCGATTTCACGACGACCAGGACCTCTCATCGGTCCAGTTTCTCCAACGCTAAATTGCGGGAAGTTATAATGATGCATAAATCGCTTTGTTTCTTCAATACCGAGTCCGTCTAGAATTTGCACATCTCCAAGTGCACCTAATGTACAGATACTAAGCACTTGCGTTTGCCCACGTCGGAATAAACCAGATCCGTGCGTACGTGCAAGCTTCCCTACTTCGGAAGATAACGGACGGATTTCGTCAATTTTACGTCCATCAGGGCGGATTTTCTCAACCGTGATAAGACGGCGAACTTCTTCTTTGACAATTTTATGAAGAATTTCATTTGCCTTTCTTATCATGTCTTCGTCAATTTCTTCCGCTTGTAATTGTTCAATCACTCGTACATTTACTTCTTTAATTGCTTCATCGCGTGCATGTTTTTCATGTACTTGAATAGCTGCCTTCAAGTCTGTTTCTGCTAAATCACGAATATGCTTTTCAAAATCAGCATCAATCTCATATAATTCTACTTCACGTTTTTCTTTTCCAACAGCTCGAACAATTTCTTCTTGGAAGCTAATAATACGTTTAATTTCTTCATGACCAAACATAATAGCTTCTAGCATTACTTCTTCCGGTACTTCTTGTGCACCGGCTTCTACCATATTAATCGCATCTTTCGTACCTGCAACGGTTAGGTTGATATCGCTAAGTTCAGCTTGTTCTAATGTTGGATTAATAATAAACTCACCGTTTATGCGTCCTACAACCACGCCTGCGATAGGGCCCTCAAATGGGATATCTGAAACAGATAATGCCAATGAGGATCCAATCATCGCTGCAATTTCAGAAGAACAGTTTTGATCAACACTCATTACAATGCTTATGACTTGCACTTCATTTCGAAAGCCGTCTGCAAAAAGCGGACGAATTGGACGGTCAATTAAGCGGCTAGCTAAAATAGCTTTTTCGCTTGGACGTCCTTCACGTTTGATAAATCCACCTGGAATTTTACCAACTGCGTATAAGCGTTCTTCATAATTTACCGTTAATGGGAAAAAGTCTACATTTTTAGGCTCTTTGGAAGCAGTTGCTGTAGCGAGAACAGCAGTGTCACCGTAACGAACTAATACGGCACCATTTGCTTGTTTTGCGAGCTGCCCTGCTTCTACGACAAGCTCTCTCCCAGCTAAATCTATCGAAAAGACTTGCTTTTCTTGATCCATGAAAGTACCCCTCTCTATTCCTATATAAACAATCTTCTATGTAAAAGTAGAATATACGTCGATTATACCCTTCTCTAGTATTCCCGGAAAGATGAAAAGCTATGAAAAGAAAACATTATATTTTTTTCCTAATAAAAAAGCGGGAATAATCCCGCTTTTTTACCTATCGGCGTAAGCCGAGTCTGTTAATTAACTCACGGTAACGTGTAATGTCATTGTTACGAAGATAGTTCAATAAGTTACGACGTTTACCAACCATCTTCAAAAGACCACGACGTGAATGATGATCTTTCTTATGAACACGTAAATGTTCATTTAATGTATTAATCTGTTCCGTTAGGACAGCGATTTGAACTTCAGGAGAACCAGTATCAGTTTCATGAGTTCTAAATTGAGCAATAATCTCATTTTTACGTTCTTGTGCGATAGCCATCCTATTCACCTCCTTTATGTCAATCCCCTGTTTCCTAGCAAGCGTTGGTGAATCGCAATGCCAAGAAAAGGTTGTATGAAAGTACGTATTATAGAATACTACGTATTTCAATGAAAAGCAAGTAAGTTCTTACTGTTCTTTAAAATATTCTAAGGCCGTTTGTTTATCCTTTGCAATTTGAGCTACAAGTTCTTCCACACCGTTAAACTTTTTCTCAGAGCGAATCCGAAAACGCCATTCAATTTCAACCTTTTCATCGTAAATGTCATCTTGAAAAGAAAGAAGGTGGACTTCAACTGTTAATGTTTTCTCGTTCTTTTTAAAAGTCGGCTTATAGCCAACATTGCACACACCATTATGCCAAACATCCTTTACTTTCATCCGTACAGCATACACACCTGTAGGAGGTAACATAAATTCAGACGCCACTTCAACATTTGCCGTTGGAAAGCCAATTTGTCTTCCTCGTTTATCTCCATGTACCACTGTACCTTCTACCCGATACCATCTCCCTAGGATTGTAGGGATATTATCCATTTCTCCTTGTTGTATAAGCTTACGTAATAAAGTAGAACTCACTTTTTCCTCATGAAACTCAACTTTTTCAATCACAGTATGTGTAAACTCCCCTCTGGAATGAAATGGCATGGTCTCCATCGTGCCCTTTCCGAGACGACCATACGTATAATCAAATCCAGCAACAACATGTTTAATATGTAAGCCAATTACATATTCATCAATAAACTGCTGCGGCAAGAGCGCAGCAAATGTCTTGTCAAATTTTACAACATACATTATGTCTATACCCATCTCTGCAAGCATTTTTTCCTTTATAGATAGGGGTGTAATCAATTCGACATGTGCTTTACTTTTACCTAGCACAACGGATGGATGCGGATAGAACGTCATAACAGCACTCTTATAACCTAGCTGATCTGCTATCCTCTTAGCCGTCATAATTACCTTTTGATGCCCAACATGAATGCCATCAAAGTACCCTAATGCCATAACGGTAGGCTCTAAATCAAGGAGTTCCGTATTTGCAGGATGAGTCAAATGAATTACCTTCACACGCAGGATCCACCTTTACTAATAGTACAGCTACTTCAATGGAAAAACTCCATATTGCCGCCAAATGTAACGAATTATTATTTCATTCTACTAGAATTCCATACAAACGTATCTATTGCTCATTATATCTGTAATTCTTGATTGTTCACAAGAACTTTTAACGGCTTTAACATGTCTGGCTTCTGAGGATGCTGTTCATAGATTGCTAAGCATCTGCCCGCTTTGTCAAAAACGAGGGAATACCCATTATATTCTGGCATCGTATTTGGAAGAAATGCTCCATTCATTACCTTCTCTGCTTGTTCTTCGTGAACAATGATTTTTGGAAAACCCGGTAGCGATTGTTCGATACTATATAAAATATCTTGTACTGTATTAGTCTGCACCTTTTCTTCCAATTGTTCAAATGTTACGCACTGAGGCAACGTAAACGAACCAGATGCAGTACGCTTTAAAACAGACATATGAGATGGATAGCCAAGTCTCTCTCCAATCATGACAGCCAAAGTTCTTACATATGTACCTTTACTGCATGTTACGCGAAATGAAAATGAAGGGGTAGGTCCCGTCAGTTCTCTAAAATCATCTAACAAAACAAATTCATGAATTGTAACTTCTCGCACAGGGCGATCAACCTCTACCCCTGCACGTGCATATTCATATAATTTCTTGCCATTCACTTTTACAGCAGAATACATTGGTGGTACCATCTTCATTGTGCCTGTGAGAGAAGCTAACACCTCGTTCACTTCTTCTCGTGAAATCGTACGTGAAACATCTTCTTGTTGCACCACATCTCCAGAAGCATCCTCTGTTGTTGTAGAGTATCCGAGTGTTACTTCACCTTCATACGTTTTCGTATCACTCGTTATAAATTGAGCAATTTTCGTAGCACGTCCAATACAAATTGGAAGAACACCTGTTACATCTGGATCTAATGTTCCTGTATGTCCTACACGTTTCTCCTTTAGAAGCTTTCTCACTTTAAACACACAATCATGAGACGTCAGCCCTTTTGGCTTATTAAGCAATAGAACTCCATTCATCTTTCCACCTCATCTGGTTATAGAAAAAATGGATAGACAGTGTCTATCCATTATTCTTCAATCTTATCTTGTTTGTTTAAATCAATCAGCAACTTTTCAATACGGTTGCCGTAGCTAATGGATTCATCAAATTCAAAGGTAATTTCAGGTGTTTTTCGCAAACGGATACGCTGTCCGATTTCTGAGCGGATAAATCCCGTCGCTTTTGCCAAACCCTTCAATGTGTTCTGTTTTTGTTCTTCATCACCTAAAACAGAAATATATACTTTTGCGAGTTGTAAATCACCACTCACCTGTACGTCTGTTACAGTGACAAAACCAATGCGGGGATCCTTAATTTTGCGACCAATAATATCGCTCATTTCTTTTTTCATCTGTTCTCCCACGCGATTCGCACGTAGCTTCATACTATCACCTCGCCTGTGTACCACTCTCTTATCGGAATATAGACAAGAGTAGACTCATCAGAATCATTCGTGATTCAGTTCTTCCCTGTTACAACAACATTATTTACGTTCAATCTCTTGCATAACAAACGCTTCGATGATGTCGCCTTCTTTAATATCGTTATATTTCTCGATAGTAAGACCACATTCGTAGTTTTGCGCAACTTCCTTCACATCATCCTTGAAACGCTTCAATGTGTCAAGTTGTCCTTCATAAATCACAATACCATCACGAATAACACGTACGCTACTATCACGAGTAATTTTACCTTCTGTTACGTAGCAGCCTGCGATGGATCCTACTTTCGATACTTTAAATACCTGGCGTATTTCTGCTTGTCCGATAATCTTTTCTTCATATTCTGGATCAAGCATACCCTTCATAGCCGATTCAATTTCCTCAATAGCGTTATAAATGATGCGGTGCAGACGAACATCCACATTTTCCGTTTCTGCCGTACGCTTTGCGTTTACATCAGGTCGAACATTAAAGCCAATAACGATTGCATTAGATGCAGATGCAAGAATGATATCAGATTCTGTAATCGCACCTACTCCGGTATGAATAATTTTTACCTTCACGCCTTCGACTTCTATTTTTTGCAACGATCCAGCAAGTGCTTCAACAGATCCTTGTACATCCGCTTTTACAATCAAATTAATTTCTTTCATTTCATTTTCTTGTATTTGCTGGAATAAATCTTCTAAGCTTACCTTGGCTTTACTACCACGTTGTTCCATTAAAGCTCGTTGTGCCCTTTCTTCCCCAACCTGACGAGCTTTCTTCTCATCAGAGAACACGATAAAACGATCGCCCGCTTGTGGTACTTCATTTAAGCCTGTAATTTCAACAGGAGTAGATGGACCTGCTTCTTTTACACGTCGGCCGATATCATTTACCATAGCACGTACACGACCGAATGAAGTTCCGACAACAATTGGATCCCCAACGCGAAGTGTTCCGTTTTGAACAAGTAAAGTAGCGATAGGACCTTTTCCTTTATCAAGCTTCGCTTCGATTACGGTTCCAATTGCTAAACGATTTGGATTTGCCTTCCATTCTTCTACTTCTCCTACAAGTAGAATCATTTCTAACAATTCGTCGATTCCATTCCCTGTACGAGCAGAAAGCTGTACGAAAATAGTATCGCCACCCCAAGCTTCTGAGACCAAACCATATTCTGTTAATTCTTGCATAACACGATCCGGATTTGCCTCCGGTTTATCCATTTTATTGACTGCCACAATAATCGGTACTTCTGCAGCCTTTGCGTGGTTAATAGCTTCAATGGTTTGTGGCATTACCCCATCATCAGCTGCGACAACCAGAATGGTAATATCTGTTACGAGTGCACCGCGAGCACGCATCGTCGTAAATGCAGCATGTCCTGGTGTATCTAAAAATGTAATTTTCTTACCATGAACTTCTACTTGATATGCACCGATATGTTGCGTAATACCACCTGCTTCGCCTTCCGTTACCTTGGAATGACGTATGCTATCAAGGAGTGTTGTTTTCCCATGGTCAACGTGCCCCATAATCGTCACAACAGATGGACGCTCCACAAGATTTTCTTCTTCATCTGGTTCATCGATAAAGGTTTCGAAATTTGTTTCATCAAAAACAACGGTTTCTTCTACTTCTATACCGTATTCACCTGCAATTAATTCGATTGTATCTTTATCTAAATCTTGGTTAATCGTTGCCATAATTCCAAGTAAGAAAAGTTTCTTAATAATTTCAGAAGGTTCTTTTCCTAATTCTTTCGCTAGTTCTCCTACCGTAAGTGAACCAGTGAACGTAATTTTATCCGGTACATCTACTGTAGTATTTGTTTTACGTCCCATTTGAGAAGTAGCATAACGATCAAGACGTGTATCAGATGATTTTCTGTCTTTTTCTTTTTTCTTTTTCTTGTTGCTGTTTTTCTTAGCAGTCCGGACTACTTCTGCATTTTCAGCTTCATCAAACTCTTCTACGATAGAAGATTTTTTGACATCCTTGTTATATTGTTTATCTAATTGATTTACTACTTCTTCATCTAACATTGCCATATGATTAGAAACCTCAATATTCATTTCTTTTAGTTTTATAATAATATCCTTCGTGGATACGTTTTGCTGTTTGGCATATTCATACAATCGAATTTTAGCCATACTTTCACCCCCGATATGTTGTATCGAGCATGCTTAGCAACTTTTTCGCAAAGCCCTCATCCAGAACCGCAACAACTACTCGCTCATCTCTCCCGATTGCATGCCCTAATATGTACCGGGATTCGACTGTTTTGAGTGGTACTTTATAGTAGTTCGTCTTGTCCGTGATGCGTTTTGTCGTGTTTGCTGATGCATCCTTTGCGAGCAATATTAGCTTTGCTTTGCCGCTTCGAACTTCCTTTAAAACGAGTTCCTCACCCGATATCACCTTACGTGCACGATTAGCTAATCCTAAGAATGATTCCCAATTGCTCATTTGGCATTTACCAATTCGAGCAATTGATCATATAAAGAAGGATCAACCTTAGCCTTTAGGCTATTTTCAAGGACACTTTTCTTCCTAGCAAGAAGAATCACTTCTTTATCTTTTGATAAATAAGCTCCTCGGCCTGATTTCTTACCCGTTTCATCAATAAATACTTCGCCATCTTTTGAACGAACGATACGAATGAGTTCACGTTTTGGTTTCATTTCTTGCGTTACAATACACTTGCGTAAAGGAACCTTTTTGATGCTCACAGTATCTCACCTCTATTCAAGAGAAGAATCTATATCGTCAGCCTCGTCTAATAAACCGGCCTTCTTCGCGTCTGTTTCACTCTTAATATCAATCTTCCAGCCAGTGAGTTTAGCCGCTAGACGAGCATTTTGACCACGTTTACCAATTGCTAATGACAATTGATGATCTGGAACGATAACTGTCGTAGCTTTTTCTTCTTCATTTACAATAACCTTTACTACTTGAGAAGGACTTAAAGCATTTGCAACATATTCCACAGGGTCATTGGACCAGCGAACAATATCAATCTTTTCACCTTTAAGCTCATTTACAATACGTTGTACACGCTGTCCTTTTGGTCCTACACAAGAACCAACCGGATCCACATTCAAGTTATCAGAATGAACGGAAATTTTTGAACGGTCGCCTGCTTCACGTGCTACGGAACGAATTTCAACCGTTCCATCATAAATTTCAGGAACCTCTAACTCAAACAATCGTTTCAAAAGTCCAGGATGTGTTCTTGAAACAAAAATTTGTGGTCCTTTCGTCGTCTTTTCTACTTTCGTTAAGAAGACGCGAATTCGCTCGTGCGGCTTGTATTGCTCATTAGGCATTTGTTCATTCAGCGGAAGCAAAGCCTCAACTTTACCTAGACTTACATAAATGAAACGAGAATCTTGCCGTTGTACGATTCCGACCATAATATCTTCTTCACGATCGCTGAACTCAGAGTAAATTACGCCTCGTTCTGCTTCACGTACACGCTGAGTTACGACTTGCTTTGCTGTTTGTGCAGCTATACGGCCAAAGTCTTTCGGTGTAACTTCAAGCTCTACAATATCACCAATTTGAAAATTCGAATTGATATGGTGTGCTTCATCGATAGAAAGCTCCAAACGTGGATCAAAGACGCTTTCAACCACTTCTTTTCGTGCAAATACTTGGATGGTACCTACATCTTGATTTAAGCTTACTCTTACATTTTGTGCTTGATTAAAATTTCGTTTATAAGCAGAAATAAGAGCAGCTTCTATCGCATCAATAATAACTTCTTTTCCTATTCCTTTTTCTTTTTCTAAAACGAGCAATGCATCTAAGAATTCAGTGCTCATGGAGATCCCCCTTCTAAACTAAAACGCAACGGCAAGACGTGCGCTTGCAACTTTACTCATTGGAATTTGTACTTCTTTTTTGCGTGTTTTTATCATAATAGCTATTGTAACTGTTTCTCCGTTATAGGATAGAAGTTTTCCTTCAAACAATTTTTCACCATCAATCGGTTCATAGGTTTTAATAGCTACTTGTTTCCCTATTGCCTTATGAAAATCCTGCTCTTTTTTTAGAGGACGTTCTGCACCTGGAGAAGAAACATCTAAAAAATAAAGGTGAGGAATTGGATCCTGCTTGTCTAACGCTTCACTCAAGCGTTCACTCACTGTACCGCAATCTTCGATATCAACACCAGTTTCAGAATCGATAAAAACACGTAAAAACCAATCCTTACCTTCTTTTACGTACTCTACATCAACTAGCTCTAGGTTCAATTCATCTATGATTGGCTGTGCTAATTCTTCTACTACTTCAGTCACTTTTTTACTCATGAAGTTCCTCCTCTCTACTATAAAAATGAGATAACAAAAGCCTCTGCAAGATACAGGTAAGGGCCTTTTGGTACTAAATAGTGTAGCGCTGATAGACAGTTTATATGTAGGCGAACGGCTCACTCACTTAAATAGTGGAATAAAATAGAGTAAAACGAAAGAGTGGGTTTCCCCACTCTTTTTTCACAAAATATACTGTCCGAGATTACCCTCAAGTATTGTAGCATATTATACTGCGATTTGCAAAGGTGTTAGAAGAGAGAGAGCTGATTCTGATCTGGCAATGACTCTAAGCATCCTTGACTATCCAAAGTAGCAATAATTGTTTTTGGAATTTTAGATCGTTGCTGTAAATCTTCTTTTGACAAAAATTCTCCTTCTAAGCGTGCCTTTACAATGTTCAATGCAGCATTCGTTCCAAGTCCATCAATAGCATTAAACGGTATAAGCAACGATTCTCCATCAATGATAAAATCCGTTGCACTCGAACGATATAAATCCACTTTCTTAAAGGTAAATCCGCGTTCACACATTTCCAATGTCATTTCAAGAACCGTAAGTAAGCTTTTTTCTTTCGGCGAGGCCTCTAATCCTTTTTGTACAATTTCATCAATTCTTGCCTGAATCGCAGTAGAGCCAATAACCATTGCTTCTACATCAAAATCATCTGCCCGTACTGTGAAATACGCAGCATAAAACAAAAGTGGAAAATGTACTTTAAAATAAGCAATACGTACTGCCATTAATACATATGCAGCAGCATGGGCCTTTGGAAACATGTATTTTATTTTTTTACAGGAATCGATATACCAACCAGGAACATTATTTTTTTTCATTTCCTCTTCCCATTCAGGCGGTACACCTTTCCCTTTACGAACGGATTCCATAATTTTAAAAGCGATAGAAGGCTCTAATCCTTGATATATTAAATACACCATAATATCATCACGACAACCGATTACATCGCTCAGTGAGCAAGTGCCATCGTAGATTAGTTCATTGGCGTTTCCTAACCATACATCCGTTCCATGGGATAGTCCAGAAATTTGTACAAGCTCGGAAAATGTCGTAGGCTTTGTTTCTTCAAGCATTTGCCGGACAAACTTTGTACCGAATTCCGGAATACCAAGCGTTCCTGTTTTACAATGGATTTGCTCTTCCGTAACTCCAATAGACTCTGTTGATGAATAAATTTTCATCACTTCTGGATCATCGGTTGGAATTGTTTTTGGATCGATTCCACTTAAATCTTGTAGCATACGAATCACAGTTGGATCATCGTGTCCGAGAATGTCTAGCTTTAAGACATTGTCATGAATAGAATGGAAATCAAAGTGTGTCGTTCTCCATTCTGCCGTTATATCATCAGCCGGGAATTGGATCGGTGTAAAATCAAAGATGTCCATATAATCAGGCACAACGATAATGCCCCCTGGATGCTGACCCGTCGTTCGTTTCACACCGGTACATCCCATTGCAAGCCGTTCGACCTCGGCATTTCGTATCGTAAGATTGTTATCATTCGCATATCCTTTTACATAGCCGAAAGCCGTCTTATCTGCAACGGTACCAATGGTTCCTGCACGATAAACATAATCTTCTCCGAATAATACTTTCGTATAATTATGGGCTCGAGGTTGATATTCACCGGAAAAGTTTAAATCAATATCCGGAACTTTGTCTCCTTTAAATCCTAAGAAGGTTTCAAACGGGATATCATGACCATCTTTTTTATACTTTGTTCCACACTTTGGACAATCCTTATCTGGTAAATCAAATCCAGAGCCAACAGAGCCATCATGGAAGAATTCCGAATTTTTGCAATTTGGACATATATAATGCGGCGGGAGTGCGTTCACTTCCGTAATTTCCATCATCGTTGCGACTAAGGAAGAACCTACTGAACCACGTGAACCTACCAGATAACCATCAACAAGTGATTTTTTTACTAGTTTGTGCGCAATAAGATAAATGACAGCAAATCCGTGCCCAATAATACTTTTCAATTCTTTCTCAAGACGCTTCTCCACAATTTCCGGTAGATTTTCTCCGTAAATGCTTCGTGCACGTTCATAGCTCATTTGACGCGTTTCTTCTTCCGCCCCTTCAATTCTTGGCGTATAAAGTTCGTCCTTCACTGGCTTTACTTCCCCAATCATATCCGCAACCACATGTGTATTCGTCACGACAACTTCTTTTGCGAGTTCCTCTCCTAGAAACGAAAATTCTTCTAGCATTTCATTGGTTGAACGAAAATAAACCGGCGGCAGTTTATGACGATTAAGGGGATTAGCCCCGCCCTGTGAATTGATTAAAATTTTCCGATAAATAGCATCTTCTGGATTCAAATAATGAACATTTCCGGTAGCGACAACTGGTTTATTTATTTTTTTCCCTAAGTTCACTAAATTGGTTAAAATCGTTTCTAATTGTCCTTGATTTTGCACAAGCTCCATTTCAAAAAGGTGCTTTAAAACGGACGGTGGCATCACTTCAATATAATCATAAAATTGTACAAGCTCTTCTACTTCTTCTGGTGCTTTTTGCATCATCGCCTCAAATATTTCACCTTTTTCACATGCTGTTCCTACGATTATCCCCTCTCGATATTTACGTAATACAGAACGTGGTAGCCGCGGAACACGATAGTAATATTTCAAATGTGATAAAGAAATAAGCTTATATAAATTTTTTAATCCATCTTGGCTTGTTGCAAGTAAGGTAATATGACTTGGTCTGCTACGCTTATAAGAATCGCCTTGCCCCATACTATTGTTAAGCTCATCATGATAAAGTATTTCTTTTGTAATCGTTTCTTTAATCATTTTAGCAAGCAGATAGCCTGTAGCTTCTGCATCATAAATCGCACGGTGATGCTGGACCAATTCAATCTCAAGTTTTTTACATAACGTATTTAATCTATGATTTTTCAATTCAGGATAAAGAAAACGTCCTAGCTCTAACGTATCAATGACAGGATTTGTTGGCTTTTTTAAGCCATATCGTTTTGCACCGACCTGCAAAAATCCCATATCAAATCTAGCATTATGAGCAACAAGTGTATGATCACCGCGCCACTCTTCAAATTCGCGCAACACTATATCTGCATCAGGTGCATCTTTTACCATATCATCGGTAATGCCAGTTAAATTAATGGTTGTTGCAGATAAAGGATGATGTGGATTAGCAAATCGCTCAAATCGATCAATCACTTCACCTTTATGAATTTTCACAGCTGCAAGTTCAATAATGGTATCGTATACCGCTGAGAGTCCCGTTGTTTCAAAGTCAAATACAACGTAGGTTTCATCTTCGAGTGTACGATGAACTTCGTTATATGCGATTGGTACACCATCATCTACAAGGTTTGCTTCTACCCCATAGATTACTTTTACACCAGCCTTCTGGCCAGCTGCATAAGCCTCTGGGAACGATTGAGCCACGGCATGGTCAGTTACAGCAATAGCGGGATGTCCCCACTTGCCAGCTTGGGCAACAAGCGCAGACACGGGGGTTACTGCATCCATTTGACTCATTGGCGTATGGAGATGGAGTTCAATCCGCTTTTCCCCTTCTGGAGCTGTGTCTTTACGAGTAGGAGCCTTTAACTCGTTCACATCATGAGCAATCATCACGAGATCACGTACAAACGTGTCATCTTGAAAAGAACCGCGAACCTTTACCCACATTCCTTTTTTCATTCTTTGGAACGCTGGAACGTCTTCTTTGTCCCTCGAGAACATCTTAACCATGATAGAGTCTGTATAATCGGTAATTTTAAAGGTTAATAACGTTCGTCCGCTGCGAAGTTCCTTTGTTTCAACGTTGAATATATATCCTTGAACGGTTTTTCGTTTTTCTTCTTCTTGAATTTCATGAAGAGGTGTAACCTCTTCCTCTTGCTTAATAACAAGCCCGATAATGAGCGGCTGATCGTTAGGAACAGATTCTCCCTGTTCTTTTTTCGTTAGCTCTTCCATCGCTTCCATTGCTTCCTGTACAATTTTGCGATCTTCTTGCTCTTTTTCTTCCTGAAATTTTTGAAACTCTTCGGTATTTTCCTCTATGACGGTTTCCAATTGAAACCGCGGAAAACCAATTATTTCATATTGGTCACAAACAGACTTTGTGAGATTTTTCTTTATGGTCATAGATTCCAATTCGTTTTTGACTGTAACGAATAATTTCAATCCTTGCATCGTTGGCGTCTGATTACGAATGTAAGCAAACATAGGTGAAATAGAAATCTTATTCGTACATACTGGCCAATAAGCTTGCACATCTTCCTGCGTATACTGCAAATCATGCGCTTCTATTCGAAACGAAACGTCTGCAATATGAGAAAAAGAAGCGAAAAGCTGTCTTTCTAGTAACTCATATACGTTTGCTGGTAATAAAGATGGAATGGAAAAGTAAAAGCACCAGCTTTTCTGTGTCTTGTCGACAACCAGCTTTTGCAGACTGCCGCCTTGTAAATAAGTCTTCACTAGGTTTTCAGGAAGCCCAAGCTGTTCTAGCAGTATATGAAAACGCTCCTGCTGTTCTTTCGTAATTGTCACGACATATAATCCTCCCTTCAAACAAGACCCGCATTCAATCACGTTGCCCGTTAATAGAAGAAGGTGACTGAAAAAGGAAAAAGGATTCCCTTTTGCGTCACCTCATGAAATGACCATGATCCTTGTGAATGACACGTATTGCCACGTATTGCCATTCTACTAATGGTCAACCTTACTTTTATTTTAATATAGATGCGATATAAGTGGATAGTTCTTTCATCGGTATTTCGATCAATTCATTTGTTTGACGAGATTTTACTTCTACTATACCTTCTCCGATTTTCTTACCAACCGTCACACGAACAGGTATTCCAAACAAGTCTGCATCTGCAAATTTTACACCTGCACGTTCGCCGCGATCATCGAGTAGCACCTCATAGCCATGCTCTTGTAACATTTCATAGAGCTCTTCTGCTTTTTGACGTTGTTCATCCACTTTGATATTAGCTGGAATAATATGAACTTGAAATGGAGCAACAGCAACGGGCCACTGTAAGCCACGATCGTCATTAAATTGTTCTGCAATAGCAGCAAGCATACGAGAAACTCCTATACCGTAGCAGCCCATAATAATCGGCTGTGTTCTTCCTGTTTCATCTAAGTATGTGGCATTCATCGCTTCGCTATATCGTGTACCTAGCTTAAACACATGTCCAACTTCGATTCCTTTTGCGAATTGAATCGTTCCTTTACCATCAGGAGATGGGTCACCTACTTGAATAAAGCGTAAATCAGCATATTTCGTAACTGCAAAGTCACGTCCTGGATTTACATTCATATAGTGAACGCCTTCTTCATTAGCACCACAGCATCCATTTACAAGTGCTTCGATTGCGAAGTCCGCAATAATTTCAACATCTTTTGGCGCACCGATTGGTCCAAGAGAGCCAACAGAACAATTCATTAGTTTCTTCACTTCTTCTTCATCAGCCAATTCTACAACAGAAGCTCCGTAAATATTTTTTAATTTTACATCATTCACTTCATGATCGCCGCGAACAAGAGCAAGAACAAGCTTATCATCAACTTTAAATACGAGTGTTTTAAAGCAATGCTTCTCATCAATCCCTAGATATTCAGACACCTGCGTAATCGTTTTTTGATTTGGTGTGTCAACCTTTTCAAGTGGCTTCGCCTCTTCATTAGAATGCTCATAGGAAGCGACTACAGGCGCCATCTCAATGTTGGCTGCATAATTCGATTCATTAGAATACGCAATTGTATCTTCTCCGATTTCGGATAGAACCATAAACTCATGCGTATCCTTACCACCCATAGCACCAGAATCAGCGATAACCGCACGGAAGTTTAATCCACAACGACTGAAAATGTTACTGTAGGCTGTAAAAATATGATTATATACTTCATCCAGACTTTCCTGTGATGCATGAAAAGAATAAGCATCTTTCATTAAAAATTCTCTTCCACGTAACAAACCAAAGCGTGGTCGTTTCTCATCACGAAATTTCGTTTGAATTTGATATAGAGTTAGCGGGAGTTTTTTATAAGATTTGACTTCATCACGAAGAAGAGCTGTAATCATTTCCTCATGAGTTGCACCTAACGCAAATTCACGATCATTACGGTCTCTTAAACGCATAAGTTCAGGACCATAGGAATACCATCTTCCTGATTCTTGCCAAAATTCTGCTGCTTGCAGCGCTGGCATAAGCAGTTCAATTGCCCCTGCCTGTTCCATTTCTTCGCGGATAATGCGTTCGATTTTATGTAATACTTTCAATCCAAGTGGTAAAAAGGTATACACACCGGAGGCATTTTGCCGAACGAAGCCAGCACGTAAAAGGAGCTGATGGCTTTTTACATCTGCATCTGCAGGTACTTCACGCAATGTAGGACTAAACATTAAACTCTGTTTCATTTGTTACCACCTCTTTAGTATTAAGCCGCGCAACAACATGCACGGCTTGTTCATTCATTATAGAAAGAATTTTTTAATATCGTTCCAAGTAACGACGAGCATCAAAAGCATTAATAGCGCAAATCCAATAAAATGAACCAATCCTTCTTTTTGTCGATCAACAGGCTTCCCACGTAGGAATTCGACTAGGAAAAACATGAGGCGGCCACCATCTAAAGCAGGTATTGGTAATAAATTGAAAATCCCAAGATTAATACTTAGAGCTGCTGTTAAGCCTAGCAGGTTAATAACTCCAGATGCAGCTACTTTACCAGTTAAATTGTAAATTCCAACAGGACCAGATAATGCGTTGATAGAAAAATGTCCAGTCACAAGCTGCACAAGTGAATCAAAAATCAGCTTTGTCCACTTATATGTTTGCTCAAAGCCGAGTTGTAGGCTACCAAGCAATGATTTTTCAACGGGTGGATATACACCGAGTCTTCCGATTTGTTGGTTACCTTCCTTTTCAGCTGTCGGTGTTACTTTAATTGTAATAGGTTGGTTGTTCCGTTGTATCTTCATATTCAACTCAGTTGAAGGACTTTTACGAATGCTATTCGTAACATCCGACCAAGTTGTCATTTGCGTTCCGTTAATAGATGAAATCACATCGCCTTGCTGAAGCCCAGCTTTCAATCCAGCTCCGTCTGGAACCAGCTGACCGATAATAGGTTTGTCAACAGGAATACCTTGTACAAGCCCAATGATAACAAATAGTAAAAACGCTAAAACGAAGTTCATAGCAGGACCTGCAAAAATAGTGAGTGCACGTTTACCTAATGATTTAGCTGCGAACTGACGATCATAAGGTGCAATTTGCATCTCATCTCCCGCTGTAATATAAAACGCCTTCTCATGAACAGGGAAGATTTGCAATTCACTTTCATACTCTTCATATCCAGATATAGTAAGAGCATGTTCTAAATCGGCTTGTTCCACCTCAATTACTTTCGCAGCGGGATACTTTTCAAGGTTGTCCAAAACTATTTTCGTAACTAAGTTATTTTCCATTACAAGTGCAACTTTCGTACCTGGCTTTAATTCTATGGTTTCTTGATCTTCGCCAGCCATACGAACATAGCCACCAAGTGGAAGCAAACGAATCGTATACTTCGTTTCATTTTTCATAAAAGAAAACAACTTTGGTCCAAATCCAATTGCAAATTCACGGCATAAAATACCGGAACGTTTTGCAACGAATAAATGACCTAGTTCATGGAAAAAGACGAGTGCACCGAAGACTAAAATAAAGGCAATCGCTGTATTCATTCCATAACCACCTTTTTTAAATTTGGTCCATCACAAACCTTCTAGTTGCTTGATCAATTTCCCGAATTTCTTCTAGGCATGGATGCTTCACTACACTGTGACGGAGCATCGCTTTCTCAATTAAATCTTCAATTGCTAAAAAGCGAATACGTTTTTGAAGAAAAGCAGCAACCGCAACTTCATTTGCAGCATTCATAACCGTTGGTAAACTACCGCCTGTTTTACCTGCTTCAAAAGCAAAACCTAGAGAACGAAATCTCTGTAAATCCATTTTACTAAAATGAAGCGTCCCTAATTCCCAAAGTTGTAGCTGCTTTGTTGCGGGAAGAGCAAGCCGATCTGGATGTGTGAGCGCATATTGAATCGGAACTCTCATATCTGGCGAACCAAGCTGAGCAATCACACTTCGATCACAGAATTCTACCATAGAATGAATGATGCTCTCTTTATGAAGAAGTACATCAATCTGCTCATAAGGAACTTGAAACAACCAATAGGCTTCAATTACTTCTAATCCCTTGTTCATCATTGTAGCAGAATCAATGGTTACTTTCGAACCCATCGACCAGTTTGGATGCTTTAGAGCATCTTCTACCGTAACATTAGCAAGCTCTTCGCGTGATTTATCTCGAAAGCTTCCCCCAGAAGCAGTCAAAATTAGCCTAGAAATCCGCTCCGGACGTTCTCCCTGTAAGCATTGAAAAATAGCAGAATGTTCACTATCAACAGGAAGTAAAGACACACCGTTTTTTTCAGCTGCTTCAGTAATAATATGCCCAGCTGTAACGAGAGTCTCTTTATTAGCAATAGCAATCGTTTTCTTCGCTTCAATGGCCCGAAGAGTAGGCAATAGTCCAACGCTACCTACTACAGCAGTTAAAACCACATCTGCTTCCTGATCAAGAGCAACTGCTAACAATCCTTCTTCACCATATACAATTTTCGTATGTTTAGCGGATAATTGCAACCGCTCTGCATCTTCTTTATGTTGAACCGATACGATATTCGGAGAAAATTCCTCTATCATTTTTGCAGCAAATTCAATGTTTTGACCAACCGAAAAAGCAACAAGCTTAAACTGTTCAGGATGCGTGCGAATCACATCAATCGTTTGCGTTCCAATGGAACCGCTCGCCCCTAAAAGACTAATTTTTTTCATAGATTTCGCTCTCCTTACACAAAGTGCAGAAAATGTAAAAGTGGCAGAACGAACAATAGGCTATCGAATCGATCTAAAATCCCTCCATGGCCTGGTAAAATATAACCAGAATCCTTCACACCATAATGGCGTTTGAATGCAGATTCCACAAGATCTCCAATTTGTCCAAAAATCGCCACTAATACCGTAACAGCTATTAGATAGACAATATTTTCGCTTACTGGTTGGAACATATTATATACTAATCCAACGGCAACAGCACAAAAAATGCCTCCTATCGCACCTTCTACCGTTTTATTTGGACTAATTTCCGGCCAAAGTTTTCTCTTGCCAAAAGCGCGCCCAATAAAATAAGCTCCTGAATCTGTTGACCAAATCACAAACAGCGTATAAAACAAATATCGTAATCCTTCTATTCTTGTTTGACGTAAGTAATAAAACCCCATCCCTATATAAAGCGTCGCAAAAAGCAAGAAAGCAGCATCATCAATGGTAAACGTATTCTTCGATAGCACAGTATATGATAAGAGAAGCATCACAATGACAAAGGTCAATTCAACTTTAGATAATCCAATTGGACCGAACGTATAAGCCAAATTACTAGAAACTAATAGTAAGCTTAACAATATTCCTACCAGTAGAGTTGGTATAAAAAAGATCGGGCTCTTCTTCATATGTATGAGCTCGTAGAGTCCAATATATGCAAGAAAATAAACTAAAACGGTGAAAGGGACTCCACCGTAGAAAGCAATCGGAATAAATAATGCAGCCGCAATAACTGCTGTAATTACACGCTGTTTCACCAGTAACACCTCACTTTTTTATACGCCTCCAAATCTTCGTCCTCTCCTCTGGAAGTTTACAATAGCTTCTAGCAAGTGTTCCTCAGTAAAATCAGGCCAATAAATATCTGCAAACCAAAGCTCTGAATAGGCAATTTGCCAGAGCATAAAGTTGCTAATACGTATTTCTCCGCTCGTGCGAATTAAAAGATCTGGGTCTGGTAGACTCTTGGTCATCAAATACTCAGAAAACAATTCTTCAGTAATATCATCTACTTTTATTTTTCCTTCGTTACTATCTCTAACCAATTTTTTCATTCCATAAACCATTTCATCGCGACTACCGTAGTTCAAAGCAAAGTTTAAGATGAGACCTGTATTTTGTTTTGTTGCTTCTATTGCTTTTTCAACTGCTTTGCGTGTATGTTCTGGAAGTCTCTCAAACTGCCCCATCACACGAACTTGCACATTTTCTTCAATGAGTTCTGGTAAAAACGTTCCTAGAAATTCTTGTGGAAGCTTCATAATATATTCGACTTCCTGTTGTGGACGCTTCCAGTTCTCCGTTGAAAATGCGTACAACGTTAATACTTGTACACCGAGTTCACTCGCAGCCTTCGTTATTTTACGAACAACCTTCATTCCTTCATGATGTCCAGCTATACGAGGCAATGCCCGTTTCTTAGCCCATCTTCCATTTCCATCCATAATAATTGCGATATGTTTTGGAATATAACCTTTTTTCACTTCTTGCTTGAGCTGGTCAAACGATGAAGACTTATCTTTTCGAAAGAATAACTTTTTCAACATGTTCGAAACCCTCCACGAGCACAGGTATCCTTAAAAGTGTAAAAAGGCCCCCTTACACAGAGGGCCGTGCATCTAACGAACTAAACTTCAAGGATTTCTTTTTCTTTGATCTTTGTGATTTCATCAATCTTTGCGATATGTTTATCCGTTTCTTTTTGAATCGTATCAGTGTGTCCCCGTAACTCATCTTCCGTAATTTCGCCATTTTTCTCAAGCTTTTTCAAATCATCGTTTGCATCTCTACGTACATTACGTACAGCTACTTTTGCTTCTTCCGCATACTTCTTAACAACCTTCGCTAATTCGCGACGGCGTTCTTCTGTTAAAGCAGGGAACGCAATACGAATAATTGTACCATCATTCGATGGATTTACACCTAAATCAGACTTTAAAATAGCTCTTTCAATATCGGATAAAATGGACTTATCATACGGCTGAATAACGAGTAGTCGTGCTTCAGGTACTGTAATGTTTGCTAATTGATTAATTGGCGTTGGCGCACCATAGTATTCGACTGTTACATTTTCCAATAAGGAACTATTTGCACGCCCTGCACGAACTGTACCTAATTCACGCGAATAAGAAGAAATTGCTTTGTTCATTTTTTCTTTTGCAATGTTCAAAATCTCCTGAGCCATCATTATTTCCCCCTTACGATTGTTCCGATATTTTCACCAAGAACAGTACGTTTAATATTTCCTTCTTCCATAACTGAGAATACAATTAAAGGAATATCGTTATCCATACATAGAGAGGAAGCGGTAGAATCCATTACAGCAAGCCCTTCTTTTAAGACGTCTAAATACGTTAATGTTTCGTATTTAGTTGCAGAAGCATCTATAGTTGGGTCTGCACTGTATACTCCATCCACATTGTTTTTCGCCATAAGAATAACATCTGCTTCAATTTCTGCCGCGCGAAGAGCAGCCGTCGTATCAGTAGAGAAATAAGGGTTACCTGTACCTGCTGCAAAAATAACGACGCGTTTCTTTTCTAAGTGGCGAATGGCTTTTCGTCTTATATACGGTTCAGCCACTTGACGCATTTCAATTGACGTTTGTACACGCGTTTGTATACCTAAATTTTCAAGGCTATCTTGAAGAGCAAGGGAATTCATTACCGTTGCTAGCATTCCCATGTAATCAGCAGTCGCACGGTCCATTCCCATTTCACTGCCTATTTTACCTCTCCAAATGTTTCCACCTCCAACAACTACTGCAACTTCAACATCAAGCTCAACGATTTCCTTGACTTGTTTCGCAATAGACATAATAATGGATGGATTTATTCCAAAGCCGCGCTCCCCAGCTAAAGCTTCTCCACTTAGCTTTAGGACAACGCGTTTGTATTTTGCTTGACTCATAACGAACCTCCATTTGCTTGAATGATACTACCCTAGAATACGGAATCGTATCAGTACGATTTTCTAAAGTATTATTCTAAAAAAGGGAACACGAAGTGTTCCCTTCTCTCATTCGAAATTAGTTATTGCCTTTTACTTGGTTCATTACTTCTTCAGCAAAGTTATCTTGGCGTTTTTCAATACCTTCACCAACGCTGTAGCGAACAAAAGTTTTTACTGTTGCACCTTTAGCTTGTACATATTTACCAACTTTAACATCTGGATCCTTAACGAAGCTTTGATCCACTAAGCAAATTTCTTCGAAGAATTTATTAAGACGACCTTCAACCATTTTCGCTACGATTTTTTCAGGCTTGCCTTCATTTAATGCTTGTTCTGTTAAGACTTTACGTTCGTGCTCGATTTCTGCTTCTGAAACCGCGCTGCGATCCGCATATTTAGGATTTACAGCAGCAACGTGCATAGCAACATCTCTTGCTATTGCTTCATCAGAAGTGCCACCAAGAACAGTTAAGGTACCAATACGGCCACCCATATGAAGATATGCACCGAATGCATCTCCATCTTCTTTTGAAAGAACTTCAAAACGACGAAGAGTTAACTTTTCACCGATTTTAGCAATAGCAGCATTAATATATTCTTCAACAGTCGTTCCCGTTGTCATCGTTTGAGCAAGGGCTTCTTCTACTGTAGCAGGGTTTGCTGCTAAAATATGATCTGCTAATTCTTTTGTTAGTGCTTGGAATCCTTCATTTTTTGCAACGAAGTCCGTTTCAGAGTTTACTTCCAAAATAACAGCTTTGTTACCATCCGCTTTAATAAATGTTAACCCTTCAGCAGCAATACGATCTGCTTTTTTGGCAGCTTTTGCAATACCTTTCTCACGTAGAAAATCAACCGCCTTATCCATATCGCCATTCGTTTCCGTTAACGCCTTTTTACAGTCCATCATACCAGCGCCAGTCGTTTCACGAAGTTGTTTTACCATTTGAGCTGTAATCGCCATTATCATCATCCTCCTATTGTGTATGTATACATAAGAAAGCAAAATCGGCTAACTTAGCTCCAATGGATAGAAGTTCTTCCAACTAAAAAGATTTATTTACCTTCTTTTAGAAGGAAGGTTTTCCACCCGATGAAGCTAGCCGATGCAACTAGACATCTCCGAAAAGCGGAAACCATTTACTTTGTCCCACTTCAAAGCATGTATTTATTTCTTAAAAAAAAGGTGATAAAAGGCCTTAACCCCTTATCACTTTTTTCATTCTTACTTACGCAGTAACAGTTTCTTCCCCTTGTTTTGCTTCAAGGATCGCATCTGCCATTTTAGCAGTAAGAAGTTTAACAGCGCGAATTGCGTCATCGTTAGCAGGGATTACGTGGTCGATTTCATCTGGATCACAGTTTGTATCAACAATTCCGATTAATGGAATGTTCAATTTGCGTGCTTCTGCAACAGCGATACGTTCTTTACGAGGATCCACGATGAAGATTGCATCTGGAAGACCTTTCATATCTTTAATACCGCCTAAGAATTTTTCAAGACGTTCTAATTCTTTTTTCAATTGAACAACTTCTTTTTTAGGAAGTACGTCGAATGTTCCATCTTCTTGCATTCTTTCGATGTCTTTTAAACGTTTAATACGTTTTTGAATTGTTTGGAAGTTTGTTAACGTTCCACCCAACCAACGTTGGTTTACGAAATACATTCCAGCGCGCAATGCTTCTTCTTTAATTGCATCTTGCGCTTGTTTTTTCGTACCAACGAAAAGCACGTTTCCGCCATTTGCTGCGATTTCTCTCATTGTGTTGTATGCTTCTTCAACCTTTTTAACGGTCTTTTGAAGGTCGATGATGTAGATACCGTTACGTTCTGTAAAAATGTAACGTTTCATTTTTGGGTTCCAACGGCGAGTTTGGTGACCGAAGTGAACACCTGCTTCAAGCAATTGTTTCATTGAAATTACTGACATGTATAGTTCCTCCTGAATGGTTTTTTTCTCCTCCGTTCACTTCAACTTTGCACGCAACTGCAAAGGCAGCACCAGCATACAAATCAGTGAACGTGTGTTGTGTATTCACACCAGAGATTACTATAACATAACACGATATCACAATCAAGTCGTAATTAAAAAGAAAAGCAAAATCGACTTGTTCAGGCCCATAGGGCAGAAGTTCTCCGCACAAAAAGGCGTCTTTTGGCCTTTATGGGCGGAGGTTTTCTGACCGGAGGGACTAGTTGATTTTGCTAGACAACTCTAGAAAAGCAAAATCGACTTGCTCAGCCCCGTAAGGCAGAAGTTCTCCGCACAAAAAGGCGTCTTTTGGCCTTTATGGGCGGAGGTTTTCTGACCGGAGGGACTAGGCGATTTTGCTAGACAACTCTAGAAAAGCAAAATCGACTTGCCAACACCCACAGGGCAGAAGTTCTCTGCCCAAGGTCGGGAGGTTCCAACTAATAAAAAACCCTCTTTGCCTATTGCAAAGAGGGGGAATGCAAGATTAAGATTAATTTGATTTTAGCTTTGCTAATTCAATTAAGAATTTATTATTTAATACTTTGATGTACGTACCTTTCATTCCAAGTGAGCGTGATTCAATTACTCCGGCACTCTCTAGCTTACGAAGTGCATTTACAATAACAGAACGAGTAATACCTACACGATCCGCAATTTTACTTGCTACTAGAAGGCCTTCAGTACCATTTAATTCATCAAAAATATGTTCAATTGCCTCAAGTTCACTATATGATAAAGAACTAATGGCCATTTGTACAACAGCTTTGCTTCGTGCTTCTTCTTCAATTTCTTCTGCTTTTTCGCGTAAAATTTCCATTCCGACTACTGTAGCCCCGTATTCTCCCAAAATCAAATCATCATTTGAGAAAGAATCAGTTAAACGAGCTAATACAAGCGTACCTAATCGTTCTCCACCTCCGACAATTGGAACGATTGTCGTTAAACCTGTTTCAAATAAATCTTTATTCTCAACAGGAAAAGCAGTATAAGGACTGTCAATTCCTAAGTTAGGAGAAGTTTCTGTAATATTAAACAAGTTTTTTGTATATTCTTCAGGAAATTGACGTTCAGCAAACATTTTTTTAATACGATCATTTTCTATTTGTTGATAAACCTGGTAGCCTAGTAGTTTACCGCGGCGGCTGACAATAAAAACATTTGCTTCAATTACTTCACATAATGTATCAGCCATTTCTCTAAAGTTCACAGGTCTTCCTGCGGTTTGCTGCAGCAAAGCATTTATTTTTCTTGTTTTTTCTAATAGTGCCATTATTCTTTTTTCCTCCCAAAATTCAGGTTCATTTCTATTACTCGGAAACCAGGACGAAACACCTGTATATTTTTATAGTATAAATTGACTTACATCTTTGTCTTTTGCAATAGATGCCAGTTTTTCATCAACGTATTGTGGCGTAATTACTATTTTATTCATCGTAATTTCTGATGCTTCAAATGATAAATCCTCCAAAAGTTTTTCCAAAATTGTGTGAAGTCTTCGAGCACCAATGTTATCTGTATCCTGATTCACTTGATATGCAATTTCTGCAATTTTACGAATAGCATCGTCAGAAAATTCAATTTCTATACCTTCTGTTGCTAACAAAGCAGTATATTGCTTAAGAAGTGCATTATCAGGCTCGATTAAAATTCTCTCAAAGTCTTCAACCGTAAGTTTTGACAACTCCACACGAATTGGAAATCGCCCCTGCAATTCAGGAATTAAGTCTGATGGCTTTGACATATGGAAAGCTCCAGCTGCAATAAACAGAAC
The DNA here is from genome assembly GCF_048159605.1 of Ectobacillus polymachus. Lineage (NCBI taxonomy): Bacteria > Bacillati > Bacillota > Bacilli > Caryophanales > Bacillaceae > Ectobacillus > Ectobacillus polymachus. The sequence continues at coordinate 1,303,747 of NZ_JBLREB010000001.1, forward strand.
ATGATCTGTTTTCACAGAACCGTATTTCGTAACAACGGTCGATCCTTCTACAATTGGAAGGATATCACGTTGCACTCCTTCACGCGATACATCAACACCTCCGGACTGTTTACCGGCAATTTTGTCAATCTCGTCGATAAAAATAATTCCAAGCTGTTCTGTACGGTAAACAGCTTCTTGTGCAACTTCGTCCATATCAATTAAGCGCTGTGCCTCTTCATTTGTCAATACTTTTCGAGCTTCTTTAACAGAAAGTTTTCTTTTCTTCTTTCGCTTTGGTAAAAGATTTCCAAGAGCATCTTGAAAATTCATCCCCATTTGTTCCATACCTGTGCCTTGCAGCATGTCAAACATAGAGGATTGTTGTTCTTCTACTTCAATCGTTATGATTTCATCCTCAAGTAGTCCTGCAGCAAGTTTTTGTTCTATTTCCTTACGACGCTGTTGGTTTCCATCTTCCTCTTGCTCATTATCACTTTTCGTATCTGTATTTTGATAGCCCCCGAATAACATATCGAGCGGGTTCTTAAAGCTTTGTTGTTTTTTGGAGCTCGGAACTAAAATGTCAACAATACGTTGATTTGCTTGTTCTTCCGCTTTATCTTGTACTTTATCTACTTTTTCTGACTTTATTATACGAACAGACGTCTCCATTAAATCGCGTATCATAGATTCAACATCACGTCCGACATAACCGACCTCTGTAAATTTCGTAGCTTCTACTTTAATAAATGGTGCACCTACAAGTTTTGCAAGTCTTCTAGCTACTTCTGTTTTCCCTACCCCTGTTGGACCAATCATCAAAATATTCTTAGGTGAAATTTCGTCGCGAATGTTCTCGTCAAGTAAACTTCTACGATAACGATTTCGAAGAGCTACAGCAACTGCCTTCTTTGCAGCTTTTTGACCAATAATGTATTGATCTAGCTTCTCTACAATTTGACGCGGTGTATAATGTAAATGCATTACTGTATACCTCCCTTTACAATTCCTCAACAATAATGTTTCCATTTGTGTATACACAAATTTCGCTAGCAATTTCAAGACTTGCCTTCGCTATTTCACTAGCAGATAGATGGTCACCTGAATACCGTTTTAGAGCCCGACCAGCAGACAGCGCGTAATTCCCACCCGAACCTATGGCTAAAATGCCATCATCTGGTTCAATCACTTCACCTGTTCCAGATATTAGAAGCATGTTTTCTACATCCATTACAATAAGAAGGGCTTCTAACTGACGCAGCATTTTATCACCGCGCCATTTTTTTGCCATTTCAACGGCTGCTCGCTGTAAATTACCATTATACTCTTCAAGCTTTCCCTCAAACATTTCGAATAAAGTAAAGGCGTCTGCAACAGAACCAGCGAAACCAGCTAGTACTTTCCCTCGAAACAAACGGCGAACTTTGCGTGCTGTATGTTTCATTACAACTGCATTGCCCATCGTAACTTGGCCATCTCCTGCCATTGCACACTTACCATTATGATGAATTGCAAAGATCGTTGTAGCATGAAAGGTTCCCATACGTATTCTCCTTTATCATTAAAATTACACAGATTCCATATACACTTTACATGAATAATCATTACAAAATAAGAACCGTTAGCATTGATTAGTTTTTTTTACCAACCACAATACATTATATGAGCATTTTCTATTTCTAGCATCATTATGCTCTTGGATGATGTTCCATATAAACCGAACGCAGCCTTTCCTTCGAAACATGCGTATAAATCTGGGTTGTGGATAAGTGAGCATGTCCAAGCAATTCCTGCACCGTTCGTAAATCAGCACCTTCATTAAGCATATGAGTAGCAAATGTATGACGAAGCATGTGAGGACTTATGTGTAGATTGAGAGCAGTTTTACCCATCATGTCATTTAAGATATAACGGACGCCTCGATCAGTTAATGGATGTCCCTTACTATTTAAAAATAGAGCACCCTTTTCCAGTTGATTATGTAATAACACTTTTCTTCCTTCTTGTATATACAGATGTAACATTTCTTGTGCGTAGCTGCCGAACGGAACAAAGCGTTGTTTATTTCCTTTTCCTGTAACTAAAATCGTTTCCATTTGAAAATCAATATCTTGTAAAGACAAGCTACAACATTCACTTACACGAATCCCGGTAGCATATAAAAGTTCAAGAATTGCTTGATTACGCTGGCCTAGCGGAGTATGAATATCCGATATTTCAAAAAGCTTAGCTATCTCTTCTTCATATAAAAAATGCGGGATTACTAATTCTTTTTTAGGTAGTGATGCAAGAAGAAACGGATTCTCTTTACAATATTCCTCTCTCATGAAAAAGCGATATAAACTTCGCATACATGAAATCTTTCTTGCAACAGATCGTCGCGCTAGCTTTAAATCATGCAGCTTTGTCAAATATAAACGAACATCGCTATAGGTAACACTTTGAAAGGAAGGGATACATTCACTTTTCATAAAGGAAACAAATTGCTCGGAATCTTCCCGATAACTTAAGATTGTAAGTTTTGAATAGTTACGTTCGATTTGCAAATACTCAAAAAATTGATGAAGACTTTCTTGATTGTCCATTATCTCCCCACCTAAAGCAAAAGCTACTAAATACTATCACAGTTTAGTAGCTCTTGCAAGAATCTAATTAAATATTTACAAAATTTTGAATCGTTTCCAAAGCTCGGTTGCTATATGCTTCATACCGTTCTAACTTTTTCTTAATTTTCGTTTCCAACGGCGGAAATAAACCAAAATTCGCATTCATCGGTTGGAAATGTTTCACATCCGTATTCGTAATGTAATGGGCCATACTTCCCATAGCTGTTACAGGAGGTATAACGACTGGCTCTTTCCCTTGTACAAGTCTAGAAGCATTTATACCTGCAAGCAAGCCTGATGCAGCAGATTCTACATACCCTTCTACTCCCGTCATTTGACCAGCGAAAAATAAATCATCGCGTCCTTTAAACTGATAAGTTGGTCGAAGAAGCTTCGGAGAATTCAAGAATGTATTTCGATGCATTACACCATACCTAACAATTTCTGCTTGTTCCAATCCTGGAATAAGACGAAATACTTCTTTTTGTGCTCCCCACTTCATGTGTGTTTGAAATCCTACGATGTTATAGAGTGTTCCTGCTGCATTGTCTTGGCGTAATTGGACAACTGCAAATGGCGTTTCACCAGTTCTCGGATTTTCTAATCCAACTGGCTTCATAGGACCGAATAATAACGTTTGTTTACCACGTTTTGCCATTACTTCAACTGGCATACAGCCTTCAAAATAAACTTCCTTCTCAAATTCTTTCAAAACAGCTACTTCTGCAGTAACTAATGCATCATAGAATCGATCAAACTCTTCTTCTGTCATGGGACAATTTAAGTATGCCGCTTCCCCTTTATCGTATCTTGACTTTAAGTATACTTTATTCATATCGATGCTCTCTTTTTCAACAATTGGAGCCGCAGCATCATAAAAATAAAAATAATCTTCCCCGGTCAATTTCTTTAACTCGTCAGCAAGTGCTTTAGAAGTAAGCGGGCCCGTTGCAATTACGGTTGCTCCCTCAGGGATTTCTGTAATTTCATCGTTAATAACAGTAATATTGGGATGGTTTTTGACGTACTCTGTGACTCTCCCTGCAAATTCGTGTCGATCTACAGCAAGTGCACCACCTGCTGGTACAGCACATTCATCTGCCGCTCGAATGATTACTGAATCAAGACGACGCATTTCTTCCTTTATCACTCCGACCGCATTTGTTAGTGAATTCGCACGAAGTGAATTGCTACATACAAGCTCTGCAAATTTATCAGTATGATGAGCAGGCGTCTGTTTTACCGGTCTCATTTCATATAGACGAACCTCGACGCCGCGCTTTGCAATTTGATAGGCTGCTTCGCTACCCGCTAAGCCAGCTCCTATTACATTAACTACAACCATTACTATCAATCACCCTTCTTCTAAATATCCGAAAAAAATGTGAGCTGGCTAGCTCACATTTGCTGTATTTCTTTGTAATCACACGAAACACATTGTACTTGAACACCTTTTTTCAGCTTTTTCTCTACAAGCATCCCATCACATTTTGGACATGTACGCGGAAGTGGCTTATCCCACGATACAAAGTCGCAAGATGGATACTCGCTGCAGCCATAAAAAATACGTTTTCTCTTATTACTGCGGCGTTCAATGATTTGACCCTTCTGACATTTAGGGCATGTAACCCCAATTTCTTTTACGATTGGTTTCGTATTTCGACAATCAGGAAAATTCGAACAAGCCATAAATTTTCCATAGCGTCCCATCTTAAATACCATAGGACTTCCGCAAATATCACAATCTTCACCTGCTGGTTCATCTTTTATTTCCACTTCTTGCATCTCTTTTTCTGCTATAACTAGATGCTTTTCGAAGCTTCTATAAAATTCATCAACCACATGTACCCAGTTTTCTCTACCATCCTCAACTTCATCTAAGCTATGTTCCATGTTAGCCGTGAATTCAATATTAATAATTTCTGGAAAAAACGCTAGGATGAGTTCAATTACAATTTCTCCAAGCTCTGTCGGTACAAACCTTTTATTATCTAAGGATACATAACCACGTCTTTGAATCGTTTCGAGCGTAGGAACATAGGTTGATGGTCGCCCGATACCAAGCTCCTCTAATGTTTTTACTAATCGTGCTTCTGTATATCGTGGAGGCGGCTGTGTAAAATGCTGCTTCTGTTCAATTTCTCCCGCACTTACCACTTCCTCTACTTCCATTGGTGGGAGCAGGCGATCCTTTTCCTCCCGTTCATCATCAGTAGATTCCACATACACTTTCATAAAGCCAGGAAATTTTACAACTGATCCGTTTGCACGAAATTGTACCGACTGATTCGTAAGTGAAACCGTAACTGTATCCATTATAGCAGGAGCCATCTGACTCGCAATAAAACGCTCCCAAATCAATTTATATAAACGGTATTGGTCACGACTTAACAATGCCTTCACATCGTCAGGAGTGCGCAGCGTAGAAGTAGGACGAATCGCTTCGTGGGCGTCCTGTGTATTATTTTTTTTCACTTCTTTACGTTTTTCTGCATTTACATAGGCTTCTCCATAGCGTTCGATAATATACGAACGAGCCTCAGCTTGTGCTGTATCTGAAATCCGAGTTGAATCCGTTCTCATATATGTAATAAGACCAACCGTTCCTTCTTTCCCTAGATCCATTCCTTCATATAGTTGTTGTGCGAGCATCATCGTTTTCTTTGCTCGCATATTAAGCTTCCTCGCTGCTTCCTGTTGTAAAGAAGAAGTAGTAAACGGCAAGGCAGGATTACGTTTCCGTTCCTTACGAGTTACGTTTTCAACTATAAATTGCTTTGTTTTTAATTGAGAAAGTATGTCCTTTACATCAGATTCACTATGCAATTCTTTCTTTTCTCCGTTCACACCGTAAAAAGAAGCTTCAAAGACTTCATTATCTTTTTCAAATTTTGCTTTAATCGTCCAAAATTCTTCCGGTATGAAAGATTTTATTTCTCTTTCCCGTTCCATAATAAGACGTACAGCAACGGATTGTACACGACCCGCACTTAGCCCCTTTTTCACTTTCTTCCACAATAGTGGACTCATATTATAGCCAACTAAGCGATCCAGTACTCTACGTGCTTGCTGTGCATCTACTAGATCCATATTAATGGCACGAGGGTGTTTAAATGATTCCTTGATTGCATCTTTTGTTATCTCATTAAAAACAACGCGGCAATCTGAAGATGTATCAACTTGAAGCATATTTGCTAAATGCCAAGCAATTGCTTCTCCTTCGCGGTCGGGGTCAGCTGCGAGATAAACTTTCTTCACTTTTTTTGCAGCTAGCTTTAAATCTCTTAATACCGGTCCCTTCCCACGAATTGTAATATATTTAGGAGTATAATTATTGTCTATTTCAATGCCCATTTGACTTTTTGGTAAATCACGAACATGTCCCATGGATGCTATTACTTTGTATTTTTTTCCAAGATATTTTTCTATTGTTTTCGCCTTGGATGGCGACTCTACAATTACGAGGTAATCTGACATTCTAGTGCCTCCTTAAGAGGGGAATTCAAGTATTCATTAGTATTATGGATTCGCCTTCTTTTAATAAATCAAGAATGAATATAAAATAACATAGATAAGGAGGGACTTGTCAACCATTCTTTTCATAAAAGTTAAAAAATGTTTAATATCGACTAGTTTCGTGTCAATTCTTCGACAATATCCGTAGAATGGATAACAAGTTTCGCTCCCTGTTGAATAAGTCGATTACTTCCGACAGTAGAGGATAGATGGATAGGTCCTGGTACAGCAAATACTTCTCGATTTTGTTCTAAAGCACAATCTGCTGTAATAAGCGATCCACTTCGCTCTTGTGCCTCTACAATCAAGACCCCTAATGATAGTCCACTTATAATACGATTTCTCTTTGGAAAATACCATTTTTGAGGGGGAAAGGAAGGGGGATATTCACTTAGGAGAAGAAGGTTTTTTCCCCACTTCTGTAATGCTTTATAATTCGCTAAAGGGTAGATATGTGATAATCCTCCTCCTAGCACAGCAATTGTACTTCGATCGTGCTCTAGTGCGGTCATATGTGCCACTGTATCAATTCCGTAAGCCAATCCGCTTACAATAAGCCAATCTTCCCGCAGTAACGAACGAAGAATGGCGCGTAAGCTATTTAACCCATTCGTAGACGGCCGTCTCGTCCCAACCACAGCTAACGTATTCGTGTGCTTCAAAAAATCCTGGTTTCCTTTCCCATATAGCACAAATGGCGGATCAGGTATTTCTCGAAGCAGCGTTGGATAATTGTCATCCCATATCGTTACGTAAAAAACGTTCTGCTCTTGTAATGTTTCCTCAACCTGAGATGACGAAGTAGAATGGAGATGATGGTAGAGGCGATCTGCTTTTTGAGGAGTAAGCTGAAGATAAGAAATCATTTCAGATGGAGTTAGCAAATACATAGTTTCCAATTGTGAATCCATTCGAATAAGCTTCGCAATCAAGTGCCAGTCATCTGCTAATAAAGAATGAACATGGAGAAGATGCTTTCGTTTCATAAAGGGCTCCTTTCTAAAGTACAACGATTGAAAACAAAATGGTGCCTTAGGTTGGGCACCATTCTATCCCTTTAACGCACTTTACACGTTTCCAATATTCCATTTTCCTTCAAAACGGCAATAAGTGTTTCACCCATAACAGATGGAGTTGGTGCGACTGTTATACCACACTCGTTCATCACTTTAATCTTTTCAGCAGCCGTTCCCTTACCACCTGAAATAATTGCTCCAGCATGTCCCATACGCTTTCCTGGAGGCGCGGTTTGACCACCAATAAAACCAACAACAGGTTTATTCATATTTGCACGCACCCACTGTGCTGCCTCTTCCTCTGCTGTTCCGCCAATTTCTCCAATCATAATAACCGCATGCGTATCTTCATCTTCATTAAATGCTTTCAGTACATCAATAAAATTCGTTCCGTTAACCGGATCTCCTCCAATTCCAACTGCAGTTGATTGGCCAATTCCTGCTTGTGTTAGCTGATGAACAGCTTCATACGTTAATGTACCAGAACGAGATACGATTCCAACATGACCTTTCGTATGAATATATCCAGGCATAATTCCAATCTTACATTCATCAGGTGTAATAATTCCTGGACAATTCGGGCCAAGTAATCGTGTTTTTTTACCTTGCATATATTTTTTAACTTTAATCATATCTTGTACTGGAATGCCTTCCGTAATGGCAATAACTAAATCAAGATTCGCATCTACTGCCTCCATAATGGCATCTGCAGCAAATGCAGGCGGAACATAAATAATAGAAACGTTAGCTCCCGTCTCACTTACCGCCTGGCTAACTGTATGAAATACAGGAACCCCAGCTACAACTGTCCCACCTTTTCCAGGAGTGGCACCACTTACTACCTTCGTCCCATATTCAAGCATTTGCGTTGTATGAAATAAACCTTGTTCACCTGTAATGCCTTGGACAATAACTCTTGTATCTTTATTAACGAAAATACTCATTATTTTCCCCCTTTAGCCTACTAGCGCAACAATTTTTTTTGCGCCATCAGCCATGGATTCAGCAGCAGCAATATTTAATCCAGATTCATTTAATAGCTTCTTCCCTAATTCTACATTTGTCCCTTCTAAACGAACAACAAGTGGAAGTGTAAGACCCATTTGCTTTGTTGCCTCAATAATTCCAGCAGCAATCACGTCACACTTCATAATGCCACCAAAAATATTAACAAAAATACCTTTGACATTATGGTCTGATAAAATAATTTTAAATGCTTCTGTAACTTTTTCAGCGGTTGCTCCACCGCCAACGTCAAGAAAATTAGAAGGATCCCCGCCGTAATGCTTGATAATGTCTAATGTTGCCATAGCTAGACCGGCTCCGTTAACCATGCATCCAATATTCCCATTTAAGGAAATATAGCTTAAATTAAACTTAGATGCTTCAATTTCTTTGGGATCTTCCTCATCTAAATCACGGTATGCAAGAATATCTGCTTGACGGTATAACGCATTGGAATCGAAGTTCAGTTTAGCATCCAACGCCAACACATTACCATCTCCCGTAACAACTAAAGGATTAATTTCTGCTATCATACAGTCTTTGTCCACAAATACTTTATATAAACCTATCATAAATTTTACTGCTTTATTAATGAGAGAATTCGGTATGTTGATATTGTATGAAATACGACGAGCTTGAAATTCTTGGAGTCCAACTGCTGGATCAATGTATTCTTTAAATATTCTTTCAGGCGTATGTTCTGCTACCTCTTCAATTTCTGTACCGCCTTCTTCAGACGCCATTAAAACAATTTGAGATGTAGAACGATCAAGAACAAAACCGACATAGTATTCTTTCTGAATATCGCACCCCTCTTCAATAAGTAAGCGCTTTACTATTTTGCCAGATGGTCCCGTTTGATGCGTAACAAGATTTAGCCCTAGCAGTTGTTCTGCATATGTACGAACCTCATCTAGATTTCTCGCAATTTTCACGCCGCCAGCTTTGCCGCGTCCCCCTGCATGAATTTGCGCTTTCACTACTACTACATTTGAACCTAAATCTTTTGCTGCTTCAACAGCTTCTTCTACTGTAAAAGCAACTCTACCATTGGGTACGGATACGCCATACTGTCTAAGAATTTCTTTCCCCTGATATTCATGTATATTCATTTCCCCCAGCCCCCTTTGCTGTCGTAAAATAAATTTACTCAATTATATTCTATTGTAAAAGCACGGGACTGTCTAGAATATAATGACAAAAATGATAAAAAATATGTAAATAAATAGGATGATTTCAAATTTTTCTTACATTTGAGTTCTTTACTGCATTCTTGAAACTCGTATTTCTTCCTATATTATTTAACATATTTTTTTATGCTAATTATGAAATAAATTCTGTTACTGTTTCTTACAATTGAGACAGAAAAAAATCATAGAATAGTAGATTTATCAGTCTAGCATGTCTTTAATAGGTGCAAACGACTTACGATGAAACGGCAAGATGCCATGCTTATGTATCGCCTCTAAGTGTTCCTTCGTTCCATACCCCATATTTCGTTCAAATCCGTATGAAGGATATTCTTTCCCTAGCTTCTTCATCATTCGATCTCGCGTTACCTTGGCTACAACGGAAGAAGCTGCTATCGAGATACTTTTACAATCACCTTTAATAATCGACGTTTGCATCAATTCGACAGGTAGCTTCATAGCATCAATAAGAAGATGCTCAGGTGTAATAGACAGATTAGAAATTGCTAGCATCATAGCTTGCTTTGTCGCTTGATAAATGTTAATTTCATCTATTCGTTCTGCAGGGACAACACCAACCCCTACAGCAATAGCATGCTCTTGTATATAATCAAAAAATTGGTCTCGTTTTCCTTCACTTAATTGCTTGGAATCATTTAAACCAGGAAGGAAAAAAGACTCAGGCAATACTACCGCTGCTGCAACTACCGGACCAGCTAATGGACCTCGTCCGACTTCATCTATTCCTGCAATCCAATTTACACCTTGGCTATGTAGGGAAGCTTCATACTTTGTCATCTCAATAAAATGATCTTGCATTGCTAGATCTTTCTCTTTCCTTTTACGCCATCTCTTTACAAGGGTCTGTACTCCTTTTCGTTCATCTTGCAACAATTCCATAAAACGCTCATCTTTCTCCGACGTTATATCTTCTAAAAGAATCCCGATATCATGAATGGTTTTCCCCATAAAAAAATCCTCCTCTATCTATAACAAAACGGCTCTGAAAAACGCCGATTTTTATTATTAACTAAAAAAAGAAAGGCACGCCTATGCGCACCTTTCTATGCTGTTGCTTCCGGCCCTTCTAACGTTAGACGTCCCAATTTCCCTGCCCGAAGCTCTCGTAGAACGAGCTCCGCGGTTTTATCATAATCTACAATACCACCACTCATAATACACCCTCGATGTTTCCCAATTGCATCAAAGAGCTCAACAATATCATCTGGTATGTCAGTTAATTGATAGCGCTCCATCAGTTGATTTGGATAATGCCCGGATAAAAACCGGAGAGCATACACGGCGATGTCCTGCAAATTAAGAATAGCGTCTTTAATCGCCCCTGTCGTTGCAAGACGATAACCAACAAGCTCGTCTTCAAACTTCGGCCATAATACCCCAGGTGTATCTAAAAGTTCCATCTCTTTCCCAACCTTTATCCATTGTTGAGCAGTCGTTACACCAGGGCGATCTCCTGTTTTTGCAATGTTCTTTTTTGCAAGCTTATTAATTAATGTTGATTTTCCTACGTTAGGAATACCTACGATTAATGCACGTACAGCACGGGGCTTTACGCCCTTTGCAATCAACTTTTCAAATTTTTCTTTTACTAACTCTTTTGATGCAGCCGTTATTTCCTTCATTCCTTGACCTGCTTGTACATTTAAAGCAATTGCTTTAAAACCTAAGCCATGAAAATATTGGATCCATTTATTCGTCATTCGTTCATCCGCTAAATCGGCTTTTGTCATAACAATAAGACGCGGCTTATTTGCTAAAATATCATCAATCATCGGATTACGTGAAGACATTGGCAAACGTGCATCAACTAGCTCGATTACAATATCAATAAGCTTTAGTTTTTCTACTATTTGTCGTCTTGCTTTTGCCATATGACCTGGAAACCATTGAATCGTCATTCGCGCTTCCTCCCTACGGATGTTGAATTATGCGAGCATCTGAAAACGGCCAATAAACGATACTCGTTGTCCCAATAACTTGATCAATCGGCACCGTTCCAATCGTTCGACTATCCTTGCTAAATCGACGATTATCTCCCATTACAAATAGCTGTCCTTGCGGCACTGTTTTCTGCCCTGTAATTTCCTCTAATTTAAAATCATAGGTGAGGGGCCCATCTTTCACTTGCTTTTTATATGAATTAAGATATGGTTCTTCATATGGTTTTCCGTTTATATAAAGGACATCATTTTTATACTCGATCGTGTCTCCTGGTAAACCAATAATGCGTTTGATGTAGTCTTTGTCTACAGTCGCTTTAAATACAATGATATCAAAACGCTGCGGCTCACCTATCTTATAGCTAAATTTGTTCACTATCATACGATCATGGTTATGTAATGTTGGCATCATTGAAGTACCATCAACTAAAATGGGGGCCAAGAAAAAATAGCGGATAATAGCCACAAATGTGATTGCTGCAACAAATGCTTTTATCCATTCCCATATTTGGTTTTTTTCCTTTGCCATGAACGCCCCTCCACTACTTGCTGTTATTGGAAAAAGGGAGCTTGCTATCACAAGCTCCCACATGTTCATTATCGAATTTCTTTAATTCTAGCTTTTTTACCGCGAAGGTTACGTAAGTAGTACAATTTAGCACGACGAACTTTACCGCGGCGAATTACTTCTAATTTCGCAATACGTGGTGTATGAACTGGGAATGTACGTTCAACTCCAACACCGTAAGATACTTTACGAACGATAAACGTTTCACTAATTCCGCCTCCGCGACGCTTAATAACTACGCCTTCGAAGATTTGAATTCTTTCACGAGTACCTTCTACTACCTTCACGTGTACGCGAACTGTGTCACCAGGACGGAATGACGGTAAATCTGATTTTAATTGGCCCTTTGTAATTTCATCGATTACATTTTGCATATTATTTTCTCCTTCCAAACGGACGCTCTTACAAGCCTATTCGCAATTGCAGCGGAACATCCTGGTTAACGACTTATATAAGTCACAGATGATATCATAGCATATTATATATACAGATGCAATAGCATACAAGTATGATTTATTAGAACTGTTAAGGATTTTTACTTGTCTAATTTAAACTCTTGTAGCCATGCTCTTTCTTCGGCTGTTAATTCGCGTTTTTCCAATAAATCCGGTCGGCGTAAATACGTTCTTCGAAGCGACTCTTTGTGACGCCATTGCTCTATTTTTTGATGGTTACCTGAAAGAAGAACGTCTGGTACCCTTAATCCACGAAATTCAGCTGGACGCGTATAGTGAGGATGCTCAAGCAGTCCTGTACTAAATGAATCTTGGACAGAAGATTGTTCATTTCCTAGCACCTCCGGCAGAAGACGGACGACACTATCTGTCACAGTCATAGCAGCTAGCTCTCCACCCGTTAATACAAAATCGCCTATTGAAATTTCATCCGTGACTTTCATCCGTATCCGCTCGTCATAGCCTTCATAATGACCACAAATGAAAATTAAATGCTCTTCACGAGCTAGTTCTTCCGCTTTCTCCTGCGTGAATCGTTCTCCTTGTGGACACATCAAAATAACGCGAGGCTTCTTAGACGATTCAGATAGGCTTTCTACAGCATCAAGAATAGGCTGAGGTGCAAGGACCATACCCGCTCCGCCGCCGTATGGATAATCATCAACGTTATTGTGTTTATCATTGGAATAATCACGAAAATTAATAACATTGAGTGAAACTGCCTGTTTCTCCTGTGCCTTTTTTAAAATAGAAGAACCAAATACACCTGTAAACATCTCAGGAAATAAAGTTAAAATATCTATTTTCATTCTAACAATCCTTCCATCAATGCAATTGTCACAAGCTTTTCTTTTGGCTTTATTTGTAAGACAACTTGATCAATATATGGTATATATACTTCTTTCCCATTCTTTTGTTTTACAACCCAGACATCATTTGCACCTGGTGATAGAATTTCGGTAATGGTACCAATTTCTTCTCCGCTTTCGGTACTAACACGGCAGCCGATTATTTCATGATAATAATATTCTCCCTCATCTAATTCTACTAGCTGCTGATCTGACACCTTCAATAAAGCACCTTTAAATTGTTCCACATCATTCACGTCATCATAGCCATCAAATGTGAGTAGATCAAATGCCTTATGAACACGATGGGAAGTTACCGTTACTTCAATTGGCTCAAAGCTAGTTTCCTTAAACACAAATAACTTGTTGCCAACCTTATAGCGTTCCTCTGGAAAATCAGTACGTGACATAACACGAAGTTCCCCTCTAATACCGTGGGTGTTTACGATTTTTCCTACATTCAACCATTTTGCCATTGTATTCACTCCTGTTAAGGTTTATGGCTTTATTATTTATTAAATCAAAACATTTTAATAAAAAAGGGAGAGGAACACTCCCTCACCCTTTTTATTATACATTTCGAATGTACATTCTGAATTCGTTCCTTTAAGACAGGATACATACATTCCTGTTTCTCAAGAATCTTCTTATTTATTTAATTTAGATAAGTGGAATTTTTCAAGGATTCCTTGGTTAGACAAAATGTTACGAACTGTATCAGATGGTTTTGCACCATTTTTTAACCATTCTAATGCACGTTCTTCATCGATTTTTACCTCTGCAGGTTGTGCAACTGGATTGTAGAACCCAATTTCTTCAATGAAGCGTCCATCACGAGGAGAACGAGAATCTGCTACTACTACACGATAGAAAGGAGACTTTGTTGCTCCCATACGTTTTAAACGAATTTTAACTGCCATTTATAAAGCACCTCCGAATTTGTTTCACACAGATAATTATATTATCAAATATGGTATTCCTTTGTAAAGTATAAATTCTTAACAGAACATTATTTTCTGTTTTTTTTTCAAATTCCAAGCCAATCAATTACATAAATGGAAATTTAGGCATGCCTTTTTTCTTACCCTTTTGCATACTCGTCATAGATTTCATCATTTTTTTCATGTCTTCAAACTGCTTTAATAGACGGTTTACTTCTTGAACAGACGTTCCGCTACCTTTAGAAATTCTCTTTTTCCGACTTGCATTAATGATTTCTGGCTGCTCCCGTTCTTTTTTCGTCATAGAACGAATAATAGCTTCTACATGTCCAATTTGCTTATCATCCACTTGAACATTTTTGAGGCCCTTCATTTTATTAGCACCTGGAATCATATTTAAAATTTCATCAAGAGGACCAAGTTGTCGAACTTGTCCTAGCTGTTCAAGAAAGTCATCCAATGTGAATGATTGAGAAAGCATTTTTTGTTCGAGTTCTTTTGCCTTTTCTTGATCCACAGCAAGCTGTGCTTTTTCAATTAATGTTAGCACATCACCCATACCTAAAATACGAGAAGCCATGCGTTCAGGATGGAATGGCTCTAGTGCATCAAGCTTTTCGCCTAAACCGACAAACTTAATTGGCGTATTCGTAACAGCTTTAATAGACAACGCTGCACCGCCACGCGTATCCCCATCAAGCTTTGTTAAAACAACCCCTGTTAAACCAAGTTGTTCATGAAAACTCTCGGCAACATTTACAGCATCCTGACCTGTCATGGAATCGACAACAAGGAAAATTTCATCTGGTTTTGCTACTTCCTTTACCTGCTTCAGTTCATCCATAAGCTGTTCATCAATATGCAATCGACCTGCAGTATCAATAATTACATAATCATTATGATCTTGTTTTGCCTGTTCAATTGCTTGCTTCGCGATTTCAACCGGACTCACTTTGTCACCTAAAGAAAATACAGGCATACTAAGCTGTTTACCAAGGGTCTCTAGCTGTTTGATAGCTGCTGGCCGATAAATATCTGCTGCTACAAGAAGAGGGTTGCGGTTATGCTTCTTGCGCAATAAATTAGCAAGCTTCCCAGTTGTAGTTGTTTTACCAGCACCTTGCAGTCCTACCATCATAATAACCGTAGGAGGACGATTGGAAACAGCAATCTTACTCTGCTCACCACCCATAAGCTCTGTGAGTTCTTCTTGTACAACTTTAATAACTTGTTGTCCAGGTGTTAAGCTTTTCATTACTTCTTGTCCAACAGCACGTTCAGATACTTGCTTGACAAAGTTTTTTACTACTTTAAAATTAACGTCTGCTTCTAATAGGGCAAGACGAACTTCACGCATCATTTCTTTTACGTCGGCCTCGGATACTTTCCCTTTACCGCGAATTTTTTGCAATGTCAGTTGAAGTCGGTCGGCCAATCCCTCAAATGCCATAGTGCCGCCCTCCTACTCTAAATTTTCAATTGCTTCAACAATTTGTAGTAGCTCTTGTTTCGGACTGTCTTCATTAATGAATGATTTCAGCTGTTCGATTAGACGTTTCCGCTCTTGAAACTTCTGGAGCAGAACGAGCTTTTCTTCATATTCTTCCAGCATAGTCTCCGTACGCTTAATATTATCATATACAGCTTGGCGGCTTACCTGAAATTCTTCAGCAATCTCGCCAAGAGATAAATCATCTAAATAGTAAAGAGACATGTAGCTTCTTTGCTTCGGGGTTAACAACGATTGGTAAAAATCAAATAGATAGTTAATTCTCGTTGTTTTTTCGAGCATGCTTCATCATCCTTTGTTAAGTAAATTACCTTTACAAAACTAGTTTACAAAATCTTATTTGTACTGTCAAGTACTTTCCCTTTCATAGTAGATTCTAACAAGGGAAAATCAACTTATCTTTATTCTGCATCAATTAAATCAGCAAATAACCCATACACATATTGCTGTGGATCAAATTCCTGCAAATCGTCCATTTGTTCCCCTAGTCCTACAAGTTTAACCGGTACATCCAATTCTTTACGGATTGCTAATACGATACCGCCCTTTGCCGTACCATCAAGCTTAGTTAGAACAATACCCGTTACATTGGTAGCTTCGCGGAACGTTTTTGCTTGGCTTAGCCCATTTTGGCCGGTTGTTGCATCCATAACTAGCAATACTTCATGTGGAGCACCTGGTACCTCACGTTCAATGACACGCTTTACCTTCTCTAATTCCTTCATTAAATTCACTTTATTTTGGAGCCTTCCAGCTGTGTCACAAAGCAATACATCCATTTTACGAGTTTTAGCTGCTTGAATAGCATCAAACATAACAGCTGCTGGATCCGATCCTTCTGATTGTCTAATTACATCTACACCGACACGTTCTCCCCATACTTCAAGTTGCTCAATCGCTCCAGCACGAAATGTATCACCAGCTGCAAGTAGAATAGATTTTCCATCCTGCTTAAGCTTATGTGCCAGCTTTCCAATTGTCGTTGTTTTCCCAACACCATTAACTCCGACAAATAAAATAACCGTTAAACCCTTATCTTGGATATTTAATTTGTTTTGGAATGACCCACCTTCATAAATTTCCACTAGTTTTTCAGAAATCGTGCTTTGTATCTCACGTGGATCTTGAATGTTGCGACGTTTTACTTCCTCTTTAAGCTGATCAATGAGCTCCATTACAGTTGAAACTCCTACATCTGCACCGATTAAAATTTCCTCTAATTCCTCAAAGAAATCTTCATCAATTTTCCGATAGCGGTATACAAGATCATTTACCTTACCAGCAAAGGAATTTCTCGTTTTTTGCATACCTTGTTTAAACTTGTCTGTTACAGAACTTGTCTGTTGTGAGATTTTTTCTTTTAGTTTATTAAAAAAACTCATATGCACCTTTCCTTTCTACTCTGCAAATACCTGATCTTTTTCATCAAGTCTAACTGATACAAGCTTAGATACACCTGATTCTGGCATCGTAACCCCATATAGCACATCGCACTCTTCCATCGTTCCTTTTCGATGGGTAATGACGATAAATTGAGTGGCATTACTAAACTGTTTTAAATATTGTGCAAATCTAGATACATTGGCTTCATCAAGTGCTGCCTCTACCTCATCGAGGATACAAAAAGGAACAGGACGAACGCGTAAAATAGCAAACAGTAGTGCAATGGCAGTGAAGGCACGTTCTCCTCCTGATAATAGCCCTAAATTTTGCAGCTTCTTACCTGGTGGCTGTGCAACAATCTCAATACCTGTTGAGAGTATATCATTTCGATCTGTCAAAACAAGATCTGCGTGTCCCCCACCAAATAATTCGCGAAATACAACTTGAAATTGGGATCTAATGGCTGTAAAAGTATGTGTAAATCTCTTCTTCATTTCCTCGTCCATCTCACCAATCACCTGGTATAGCGTTTCCTTTGCCTCTTGTAAGTCGCTCTGCTGTTCTAATAAAAAGTTATATCGCTGCGAAATACGATCGTATTCATCAATTGCACCTAAGTTTACTGTACCAAGTTCCTCTATGCTTGCCTTTATCATTTTGACTCGTTTCCTTGCGTCATCTGCAGGTATTGTCATCAAATATTTCGCCTTTGCAGCTTCAAAGGAAATAGAATAGGATTCCTGAAGTTCCTTCAAGCGATTATCCAATTCTACATCTAAGCGGTTTACCTGTACTTCTTGTTCTTTCATAACTTGCAGTAAATATTTTTGCTGACGCTTTTCTTCCTTTACCTCTTGTTCTAGCTTTTCTTGATTTTCCTGAAGAGTAAAACGCTGCTCTCGACGTTTGCTAATCAACTCAGTCGAACGATTGCGCTCGGAAGTCTTTACTTGAATCATAGCAGAAAGTTGCTCTTCTCCGCTAGAATTCGAAGTCATTTCTTGCTCTAAAAAAGATAAATCTTCTTTCGTTTGTACAAGCAATTGCCTCATGGAATGATCATCATCCTCTAGCCGAGCTACTTTTTCTTGCTGGTTAGCAAGGCGTTGCTTTTGCTTTGCTAATTCTACTTTTAATTCCGTTATTTCACTTTGCATTGCTTCTTTCGAGGCGGCTTGTTCATTTTTCTGCTTGGAAAGTTTCTCTATTTCATCGTCGTACGTAACAAGGGTATTCGCTAAATGCTGTAGCTTTTCTTCCAATTCTTGTTTTCGCTTTTCAATGTTGGATTGATCTTGTAAATAGCCTTCCATTTCAAGATCATAGATAGCTAAGCGGTCATTTACACGATGTTCCTCAGCCTCTACTTGCGTTATTTGATTCGTTAGTTCTTGATCATTATGACGCATAGCATCCCATTCATTACGATATTGGATGATTCGATTTTCTTCATCCGTTATCTTTTGTTTTAAGGCACGAACATGATGTTCTAAGCTGTTCGTTTTTTCTTCCATTTCATGAAGTTTAACAGAGACAGTCTCTAATTCTCGCTGTCGGCTTAACAGAGACGTTTTCGCCTGTTTAACCGCCCCGCCGGTCATTGCACCGCCTGGATTTACAATATCCCCCTCTAACGTTACAATGCGATAACGATAGTGTATGAGTCGTGCCAATTCATTGGCACCCTTTAAATCTCGTGCTACAAGTACCGTACCGAGAATACTTTGAATGATGTTCTCAAATCGCTTCTCAAACTGAATCAGATGAGCGGCAATACCTAGGAAAGATGAATGCCCTTTTGCCGCATACAATGCTTCCGGTGTAACACTTTTTCCTTTAATAATTGATTCCGGCAAAAACGTTGCACGTCCATATTGATTACGTTTTAAATAGGAAATTGCATTTCTTCCATCCTCTTCTGTTTTCACAACTATGTGTTGCATAGCTGCACCAAGAGTAGTTTCAATTGCTACCTCATACTCAGCCGGTACCGAAATAAGCTCTGCAACCGCTCCTTCTATCCCATGCAGATCATTTCGAGCCTTCAGTACTTCACGAACGCCTTGATAAAAGCCTGTATAATCCTCTTGCATCTCTTCCAGCATTTCTTTACGCGAACGTGTTTTTTGTAAAAACTGATATGCCTGATATAGCTTCCCTTCACTATCATTTCGTTCACGCTTTAAACGTTCAAGCGTTTCCTCTGTTTCATGCAGACGTGCTTTATGTTTCTCTAGCTTCGTTTTAAGCTCTGTATAGTTTTGTAACAAGCTTTGTTTGCGTGCTTGAATTTCAGAACGCATATGTACATATTTTTCATTTTCTTCATCTAGCTTTTTATTTTTAGACTCTCGCTGTTTCGTCTGTTCTTCGATAAGGGAGTGCTCATTTCGCAGACCAGCTTGCTCATTTAATAGCTCAATATAATCGCCCTTTAATGTTTCGATACGTTCATCTAAATTATGTTCAAAGGTTTGGATAGCTGTAAGCTTTGCTTGCAATCGTGTTTGTAATTCTGTAACTTGCGTCGTTAATTCTTGAAATAGCCCACGTTCACCAGCAATAGATTGTTCAGATTGCGAAAGTTTTTCTGTAAGCTGAAGGATTGTTTCATTAAGCTTTGAACAGTTTTCAGTACCATTTTTTTTGCGTTCCTTTAGTAATTCTCGCTGTCCCTCTAACTTTTCTAATTCTTTACTAGAAAGAAGCAATACTTCCTGCAATGCTTGTATCGACTCATCGATAGCTTGGGTGTCAGCTCGCATTTTTTCAACATTCGCTTCATCACTTTGCAGCTGCGAACTTAAAGCCAGTTCTTTATCCTTGTTTCCCTCTAGTTGCTTTAATAATGTTTCCCATTTTTCATGCAAATCCTCAATTTCAAATACGATGAGGGCCGCTTCTACTCGCTCTAATTCTTCCTTTTTTTCTAAGTAGTCTTTGGCTGCTGATGCTTGCATAGCCAGCGGTTCTATTTGATCGCTTAGCTCATGAATAATATCTTCAACACGATTTAAATTATCTTGCGTTTCTTCGAGCTTACTTTCCGCTTTCTTTTTACGTGTTTTATATTTTAGTACGCCGGCCGCTTCTTCAAAAATACCACGACGATCTTCTGGCTTACTGCTAAGTATTTCCTCGACTTTACCTTGACTTATAATAGAAAATGCTTCACGTCCCATACCTGAGTCCATAAATAAGTCGACGATATCTTTTAAACGACAAGATTGCTTATTAATAAAAAAGTCGCTGTCTCCCGAGCGATACACACGTCTTGTTACACTGATTTCATTATAGTCAATTGGAAGACGTTGATCTTCATTGTCAAGTGTTAGCGTAACTTCCGCCACATTTAATGGTTTTCGCGTATCACTTCCAGCAAAAATAATATCTTCCATCTTTGCTCCTCGAAGTGACTTTACCGACTGTTCACCTAGCACCCAACGAATTCCGTCCGTAATATTGCTTTTCCCACTTCCATTCGGTCCAACAACAGCCGTTACGCCTGGAACAAAATCAATGGATACTCTGTCTGCAAATGATTTAAATCCAATGATTTCTAATCTTTTGAGGAACATCTCTACTCCCCCTTTATGCATAATGAATCCCCCTACCTCTAGGGGGATTCTGTTATGGATGTTCTTTCAATTTTTTTAATGCTTCTGATGCTGCATGCTGTTCTGCTTCCTTCTTCGATCGTCCCGTTCCCATACCTAATATTTCACCATTTAGCGTAACATGAGAAACAAATTCACGGCTATGAGCAGGACCTTTTTCATGCAGTATTTCATACTCTATACTTCCGTTACCTTCTCGTTGAATTAATTCTTGAAGTTGACTTTTAAAATCCATCACATGAGAAAAAGCACCTTCATTGATCTTAGGATAGACGATTTCCGTTAGAAAATTCCAGACAACCGCTAGGCCTTGATCTAAATAAAGAGCACCAATAAATGCTTCAAACACATCCGCTAGCAAGGCAGGTCGTTCCCGGCCGCCTGTCATTTCCTCACCTTTTCCTAAGAGCACAAATTCACCAAATGATAGCTCATTTGCAAATTGCACAAGTGAAGGCTCGCATACAATAGAAGCACGGAGTTTTGTTAATTCCCCTTCGCTCATAGTCGGATATTTTTGAAACAAATATTGCGAAACAGTAAGTTCAAGAACTGCATCTCCTAGAAACTCTAAACGCTCATTGTCTTCATGAGGTTTTTTACGATGCTCATTCACATACGATGAATGGGTAAAAGCCTGAATTAATAGTTTTTCATTCGTAAATTCAATTCCAATTTGCGATTGGAATTTTTTAAAAGCTTCACGATATTTTACATTATACCTATTATCTTTATGTCTTCTGTATGGCATAGGCTCCTCCTGGATATCTATCCGCATATATATACTGAGAAAGCCCCGCTATCAGGCGGGACTTACCCAAAATATTATAGGTGGCTCTCTATGTAAGAAACAGCATCGCCAACAGTAGCGATTTTTTCTGCATCCTCATCAGAAATTTCCAATTCGAATTCATCTTCAAATTGCATTACAAGTTCCACTACGTCTAAGGAATCAGCACCTAAATCTTCCTTAAAGCTTGCTGAAGGGATTACTTTTGTTTCATCGACATCAAGACGATCAACAATGATTTTTGTTACACGTTCTAAAGTAGTTGCCATGGTTGTTCACCTCCCCTCAAATCATTATATTAAATAATTCCCGAAAAAACTAGAACAAATCCATGAGTTTTATATTTACATAAAAGGAGACATTCCATGCAGCATATGAAACCTTCTGTCCTGCGGAGCTGGGCGAGCTGGGTTCTGCTTTTCATTGGTGGCCAGTTCCAGCAGCTTGCTCCTTCCGGCCTCCGGAGCAGGGCGAGCCGGGTTCCACTTTTCTTGGTGGCCAGCTCCATCGGCTAGCCCCTACGGTCTGAGAACCCTCACCCATAAAGGCAAAAAGCGCCTTTTTGGGTGAGGAACACTCAGCCCTATGGGGCTAAACGAGCCGATTCCGCTTTTCTATATTACATTGCCATTCCGCCGTCTATGTGGATTGTTTGTCCTGTTATGTAGCTGCTGTTTTCGGATGCTAGAAATGCTACTGCGTTTGCAATGTCCTTTGCTTCTCCGAATCTCGCAAGCGGAATAAGTTTTAGCATTTCATTTTTTGTTTCTTCTGTTAACACTTCTGTCATATCAGTTACGATAAAGCCTGGCGCTAGAGCGTTTACTGTAATATTACGAGCGGCTAGTTCTTTAGCTGCTGTTTTGGTAAATCCGATGACGCCTGCCTTAGCTGCTACATAGTTTGCTTGTCCTGGGTTACCTGTTACACCTACAACAGAAGCGATATTAATAATTCGTCCATAGCGTTGTCTCATCATTTGGCGAGAAACGGCCTTTGTACAAAGAAAAACGCCTTTTAAATTCGTCTGAATAACTGCATCCCATTCTTCTTCTTTCATACGCATAAGAAGATTATCCTTTGTAATACCTGCGTTGTTTACAAGAATATCGATTTTACCGAATGTATCTACTGCAAGCTTCATCATGTTCGCTACTTCTTCGGAGTTAGAAACATCCGCACGTACCAAAATTGCTTCGCTGCCAAGTGCTTGTATTCCTTCTACAACTTCCTTGGCTCTTGCTTCATTCCCAGCATAATTAACGACAATTTTCGCGCCTTGCTTTGCCAATTCAAGAGCGATGGCACGACCTATTCCGCGGGAAGCTCCTGTCACGATTGCAACTTGACCTGTTAACATATTTTATTCTCCTTTCAACTTGGAAATCGTCTCATTTAAGCTCTCTTCATCATATACAGCGTACGTTTTGGCTGAAGGAGCAATGGATTTCATCAACCCAGCAAGTACTTTTCCAGGTCCAATTTCTACAAACGTATCCACCCCAAGTTCTACCATACGTTCGATTGTAGGATACCACTGTACAGGTGAATAGAGTTGTTCAATTAATTTTTCATGAATATCCTTACTATCTGTAATAATATCTCCTGTCACATTGGCAATTACAGGAATATTAGCATTTTGAATTTCGATTGTATCCAATACAGTACGGAACTTTTCCGCTGCTGGTTTCATTAAGGAAGAATGAAATGGTCCACTAACGCGAAGAGGAATTGCACGCTTTGCGCCATTTTCCTTTGCTTTTTTACATGCTATTTCAACGCCTAGCTTTGTTCCAGAAATAACAATTTGTTGTCTGCTATTCATATTCGCTACTTGTACAGCATGACCTTGTTTCGTTACTTCCTCCGTTACAGTTTGTAATGCAACTGGGTCCATACCTAAAATAGCAGCCATTGCACCTTCACCGTTCGGAACTGCTTCTTCCATAAATTGACCACGTTTACGCACTGTATATACTGCATCCTTGAAGGAAAGAGCATTCGCAGCAACAAGAGCACTATATTCGCCAAGACTATGACCTGCTACATAATCTGGTGTAATATTAAATTTCTTCATTACTGTTAAAATAGCATAGCTTGTCGTTAACAGAGCAGGCTGAGCATTTGTAGTCATCGTAAGTTCAGCTTGCGGTCCCTCAAATATAATACGTGATAATGGAGCTTGTAAGATTTCATCCGCTTGCTGAAAGATTTCTGCTGCTTCTGCAAATCGTTCCTTTATTTGCATACCCATACCGACCGTTTGCGATCCTTGACCTGGAAATAAAAATGCAATTTTCATTTAGTCTTCCTCCTTTATTGGAAGCATTGTTTTTTCTATAAGAGAAGCAATAGTAGGGGTTACTTGTTTTACAATCATATCTCTCGTTTGACGAATTGCATTAAAAATTGCGACTTCATCTGAGGAACCGTGTGCTTTAATAACTGGTGCTTTAAGTCCAATTAAAGCAGCACCTCCATATTCAGAGTAATCCATTTTCTCTTTTAACTTCATAAGCTTTGGCTTCAGCATCATAGCTGCAAGCTTACTTGTGAAGGAGCTTGTCAATTGCTCTTTTAGCATAGAAAATACCGATAGTGCTGTTCCTTCAAGGGTTTTTAAAGCTACATTTCCTGTAAAACCATCACAAACAACAACGTCTGCAACTCCTTGAAGCAAGTCCCGAGCTTCCACATTTCCTACGAAATTCAAATCAGATTCTTTTAACATATCGAATACATGTTTCGTTAAGTCATTTCCTTTTCCATCTTCCGTTCCAACATTCAATAAACCAACTCTTGGGCTCTCTATTCCTCTTACCTTTTGTGCGTAAAGGGATCCCATTATTGCATATTGATAAATATGTATAGGCTTTGCATCAACGTTTGCTCCTACATCAAGCATAACAAATCCTCTTCCATCAACGGTAGGAAGAGTAGGAGATAATGCAGGTCTCTCTATGCCTTCGATTCGTCCAACAACAAATAATCCTGCAGCCATTAATGCACCGGTATTTCCAGCAGAAATACAAGCATCAGCTCTGTCTTCATTTACTTCCTTTGCCATTAACACTAATGATGCTCTTTTCTTGCGTCTAACCGCGCGAACAGGCTCATCTGTCCCTTCAATAACTTCTTCACTATGTATGATGGAAATACGATTTTGATTCGTTAAGTATTTTCGAATTTCATCTTCTTTTCCCACTAATGTAATATGTAAATCTGAAAAAGCTTCGATAGCTTTCATGGCGCCAAGCACAACCGTTCTTGGAGCATGGTCACCACCCATTGCGTCAATTGCGATTCTCATTGGCTTGTCTCATCCTCACTATTTTTACTATATCTATACATTTCAAACGTCCCTGTAAAAACAATTTCGTTTTCTACATAGCTGTTTACTTCAACAACCGTTCTTCTTTTACTATTTTCACTTTCTATTACTTTCGCCTTCGCTACGATACGTTCGTTTAACTTCACTGAACGAAGGTATTGAATACTTGCTTTTGTCGTTAATGCAATCTCGTCATCAATTACGGCTACCGCCAATGAATTTGCTTGGGCAAACAAATGATGGCCTCTTGCTATACCATTCCGCTTAAACACATGCTCTTTCTTAACATCAAAAATTGAAATTGCATGGTGATCAAGCTCCATATCAATAATTTCCCCAACTATTTCTTCGATAGGCAATGATTTTACATTTTCGTACTGTTTTGCTGCAACGTTCTTTATACGCTCTCTAAGTTCAGGAATAGCTAATTCCAATCGATCTAATCGAATCGTTTGAATACTAACTTGAAATGTCCGAGAAAGTTCTTCATCTGTAACAAATGGGTTATTATGAATCGTTTCTTGCAATTGTTTTTGCCGATCTTTTTTATTTCTCCGCATTCTTCCATAAACCTTTCGTTTTATGACTAGGTACTAATAGTAGTATATAAGGTAAGAAAGCAGAATGCAACAAAAAATTACCTACTGTCTTGCTAATCTAGCTTTTCCTGTTGCAGTACGCCACCCTCATCTAAGTAATTCCGCAACTGTGCGTATACTTGACTATCCCAAAAGGCATGCGATTCAACTAGTAATGCAGCATCGTTTCTTGCAATCTCTAATACTTTATAATCATGCACCATATCAGCCACTTTAAAATCCGGCAACCCGCTTTGCTTTTTCCCAAAAAAATCACCAGGACCGCGCAGTTCTAGATCTTTTTCAGACAATGCAAATCCATCATTCGTCTCTGTCATAATTCGCATCCGTTCCTTACCTACCTCTGATTTAGGATCTGCTATTAAGATACAATAGGATTGTTCGCTGCCACGTCCAACCCTTCCTCGAAGCTGATGCAGCTGAGATAGTCCAAAACGATCTGCATCATAGATTACCATAACGGTTGCATTCGGTACATTTACACCTACTTCAACGACTGTTGTTGAGACAAGAAGTTGTACTTCATTCTTACTGAACTGACGCATAACATTTTCTTTTTCCCCAGCAGACAAGCGGCCATGCATGAGTCCTATCTGGAAGTTATGAAAATGGTATGATAGCATGCTGTGTAAATCTATGGCATTTTGCACATCTAGTTTTTCAGATTCCTCAATAAGCGGCGTAATAACATAGGCTTGTCTCCCTTTGTTCATTTCTTTTTCTACAAACGATAATACTCGTTCAAACATATCATGCTTTGCCCAATATGTTTCAATTTCTTTGCGTCCAGCTGGCATTTCATCAATTATACTTACGTCCATTTCTCCAAAAACAGTAATTGCTAGTGTACGCGGAATAGGAGTAGCCGTCATAAACAAAACATCGGTTTGTTCCCCTTTTTCTCGTAATATCCGCCTTTGCTCAACACCAAAGCGATGCTGTTCATCTGTAATCACGAGTCCTAATCTGTTAAAATTCACTTCATCTTGAATGAGTGCATGCGTTCCAATTAAGATATGCACATCTCCTGCTGCAAGACGCTCTAAAATCTCCCTACGACGAACTCCTTTAACCGAGCTTGTTAAAAGTTCAATCGATACGTTCGTCTGTGAAAATAGCTGTTGCAAAGATTGCATATGCTGCTCTGCTAAAATTTCTGTTGGAACCATTAAAGCTCCTTGAAAGCCTGCTAAAACCGTTGCATAGAGAATAATTGCTGCAACCACTGTTTTCCCAGATCCAACATCACCTTGTAAAAGTCGATTCATCCGGTAAAGTGATGTAAGATCCCGCAGTATTTCCGTCACAACACGCGTTTGTGCATGGGTTAACGGAAATGGCAACTGATCTAAAAATTGTTGCAGATCTACTTCTGAGAAATGCTTTATTTGTCCAGCAGCATTTTCTCTCTGTACTTTGCGCAGTGCTTGCATTTTTAGTTGAAAGAGGAAGAATTCTTCATACACAAAACGGCGACGTGCTTGTTTTAATGCTTCATGACTCTTAGGCATGTGAAGAGTTTGAATTGCTTCTATTCGCGGCAAGAGTTTATACCGATTTCGTAATCCTTCAGGAAGAGGATCTTCCACATTCTGAACCTGAGTTAAAGCATGCATTATAAAACGGCGAAGTTGCTTTACCGTTAGTTTTCCCTTTACTGCGTATACAGGTTCAATTTCCTGCTTTCGATCCATTAGACCAAAATGGACATTGGATGCAATGATAGTCTGGCGATGCTGGTCCCATTTACCTGAAACCGTTACCTTCTCTTCCATTACAATTTTATCTTTGTAATACGGCCGATTAAAGCATACAATCTGAATTAAGTAACGCCCAACAAGCAGCCGAAACGTAAGACGCGATTTCTTTTTCCCATAATACTGTAATAGCGGCATGCTATGAATGGTTCCTTCTACTGTTACGCGTTCATCATGCTTCACGTCTTCTAAATCTTTTACCGAATAATCCTCATAGCGATAAGGAAAATGTTCCAGTAGATTCTGCACGGTGTACAGCCCCATCTCTTCAAGCTGCCGAGCTGTTTCTTCTCCTATACCTTTTATTTGTGTAATAGGTGTTTGGATACTCACTTTTGATGGGCTACGCCGTAAATTTTTTCTTCAAGCGCCTTGCCGGTCGGTGTAGCTGCCAAGCCTCCTTTTGCCGTTTCACGAAGTCCAACTGGCATCGTCTGTCCTATTTTAAACATTGCATCAATTACTTCATCACAAGGAATTCGGCTTGTTATTCCAGCAAGTGCCATATCCGCTGCAACCATTGCATTTGCAGCGCCCATTGCATTTCGTTTTACACAAGGCACTTCAACAAGTCCAGCTACCGGATCACATACGAGACCGAGCATATTTTTCAGTGTTATAGCCATAGCTTCTGCAGCCTGTTTTGGTGTTCCGCCTGCTAGTTCTACGATTGCTGCTGCTGCCATTCCGCTAGCAGAACCTACTTCAGCTTGACAGCCGCCAGCCGCCCCTGATATAGAAGCATTATTGGCTATTACAAATCCGAATGCTCCTGCGGTAAATAGAAATTCCACCATTTCCTCACGCGAAGGATGCAGCTTTTCCTTAACTGCAAATAGTGTACCTGGTACGACACCAGCAGAACCTGCTGTTGGTGTTGCACAAATAGTTCCCATCGCTGCATTTACCTCATTAGTTGCAACTGCCTTGCTTACCGCATCTAAAAGAACCGTTCCACTCAGTGCTTTTCCACTTTGTATATAGGATTGAAGTAAAACAGCATCTCCTCCAGTTAATCCAGAAAAGGAATGGACACCCTGAAGTCCACGTTCCACCGCTTGTTCCATTACAAGTAAATTTCGTTCCATTTTGTTACATACTTCATTACGTGAAAGTCCCGTTACCTTCATTTCTTGCTGAATCATTATTTCAGCTGTTTTTACCCCTTTACTCTCTGCAAGTGTTACAAGTTCTGCTATATTCCGAAACATGATTGCACCTCCTGTTTATTCTATCATTCGAGTTACTTGGACAATGTTTGGAAGAGATTGTATTTCTTCCATAACAGAATCATCAATGTTATGATCGACTTCTATTACCATAAGCGCACTTTTCCCAACGTCTTTACGGGCCACTTCCATATGTCCGATGTTAATACGATATTTCATTAAAATAGCTGTAACTGCTGCGATAGTGCCATATTTATCATTATGAACGACTAAAATAGCCGGATGCATCCCACTTAACTTTAATACAAAGCCATTCAACTCTGTTATTTCAATTTTACCCCCACCGATTGATATACCAACAATCTCTAGCGTATCCTGTTCATCCGATAATGTGATACGAGTCGTATTCGGATGATCAGAAACTGCATCTTCAGCGATAAATGTTACCTCCATTCCTTCCCTCTTAGCAATTTCTAGGGAATGGGGTATCCGTTGATCAAATGTATCGAAATCTAGAATTCCACCAATTATTGCTACATCTGTACCATGTCCTTTATAAGTTTTTGCAAATGATCCATATAAAGAAACGGTTACTTTTGTAGGTTGCTTACGAAATAAGCTTCGTGCTACTCGCCCAATTCTTGCAGCGCCAGCTGTATGAGAGCTGGAAGGCCCAATCATAATCGGACCAATTATATCAAAAACAGATTTGTACTTCATCTAGTTGCCTCCCCTATGTTGGTACATAATCTATACGTAACGATTCGTATTCATTTCCAATTTCATCAGCAATGATAACTACTAGTATAACGAGAAAAAAACTCTTTGTTAACTAAAAAAAGGTGAACCGCATAGAGGAAAATTATACCTCCTTATGCGTCACCTCTTAGCAATGATCTATATTTTTCGCTGCCTACTATTCAACAGAGATAATAAATGGATACAACGGTTGATTTCCTTTATGAACCTCAACTTCAACTTCAGGAAATTCTTCCTCCATGAATGCCTTCAGTTTCTCTAGTTCAGCATCGTCTACATCTTCACCTTGCAAAATCGTAACAATTTCTGAATCTTCGTCAATCATCATTTGAAGAAGTTTCTTACCTGCTTCGATTTCATTCTCATCTGTTACGACAATTTTCCCATCAGCTATGCCCATGAAATCATTTTTCTTTATGGCTAAGCCATCCATTTCTGTGTCACGTACAGCATACGTGATTTGCCCTGTTTTAACTTGTTGCAATGCTTCCTTCATGTTGTCTGCATTTTCCTCAAGGCTAGCACTTGGATCAAAAGCTAGCATAGCTGCCATTCCTTGGGGAACTGACTTAGATGGAACAACTACAATATTCCCTTCTACAACAGATGCTGCTTGCTGTGCAGTCATTACAATATTGCTATTGTTAGGTAAGAGAATAATATTCTCTGCATTGGCTTCTTGAATTACTGTCAAAATATCTTCCGTACTTGGATTCATCGTCTGACCGCCTTCGATGACTTTCGTAGCACCAATGCTCATAAATAAATCTTTAATGCCTGAGCCCATTGCTACCGTGACAATGCCGTACGCTTGCTTTTCTGTAGAAGCAGCTTTTTCTTGATCCTCTTCTAACAAATGCGTATGCTGCTGGCGCATATTTTCAATTTTTAGGTTAATGAGACTTCCATAACGCTGACCATAATTTAAAGCATTACCCGGATATTCAACGTGAATATGTACCTTAACAATATCATCATCAGCTACAACTAATAATGAATCTCCAAATTCGCTAATGTCATTACGGAACTTCTCTACTGAGAATGATTGTTGTTTTGCTTTCTCAGCATCTAGTTTCACCATAAATTCAGTACAGTAGCCGTATTTAATATCTTCCGTACTTAATTGGCTTTGTACATTATGATGCTCTTGTTTTACCATTTGCTCCATTGTTGGCTTAATGTCTTTCGATTGTATCGTTTCACCCTTTAAATCCGCTAAAAATCCTTCATATACAACACAAAGACCTTTACCACCACTGTCAACTACCCCAACTTGTTTTAAAACGGGTAACAAGTCTGGCGTACGATTTAAGGAAGCGTTTGCTTCTTTCACTACTTCTTCCATGAAAGAAACAAAATCATCTTCGGCATTTGCAATAGTAGATGCCTTCTTAGCCGTATCCTTTGCAACAGTCAAAATTGTTCCTTCAACTGGCTTCATTACAGCTTTATAAGCTGTTTCAACACCTGCTTCAAGTCCTTCAGCAAAGTCAGTAGTAGTAAGTACTTCCTTATGTTCAACTGCCTTCGAAAACCCTCGGAATAACTGCGATAAAATAACTCCAGAATTACCACGTGCCCCCATTAACAGTCCTTTTGCTAATCTAACTCCAACTTCGCCTGCGTGTTCTGCTGTAGATTTACGAACCTCACGAGCTCCTGAAGTCATAGATAAATTCATGTTAGTACCGGTATCACCATCTGGAACAGGAAAAACGTTTAGAGCGTCTACAACTTTTACATTATTTGTAAGGTTATTTGCTCCTTGCATAATCATCTGTGCAAAACGTTTTCCATCAATTAGCTTGATTGACACTGATTTTCCTCCTTATTGCAAATCACAAGTTCGTTACTTTAACTCCCTGCACATAAATATTAACAGAATCCACTGCTAGTCCAAGTGTTTTGTCTAAGATATACTTAACTTTTGTTTGGACATTGTGTGCAACTTCCGAGATTTTTGTACCAAAGCCCACAATTATATACATGTCAATATGTACTTCGTTGTTTTCGTTTCGAACGATTACACCTCGAGTAAAGTTTTCTTTTCTTAGAATTTCCGTAAATCCGTCCTTCAACTGATTTTTGGAAGCCATTCCTACAATACCGTAACAATCTACCGCAGCACCACCTGCAGTCATTGCAATGACATCTGTGCTTATATCAATTTGACCGTATTGTGTTTTTATTTCAATTGACATATGACATTCCCCTTTCGAAAATAGTCAAAGTGAGCTAGACTACTTATATCATTATAATATACTGTTAGCAGAAAAAATGCTATTTCACTAACCGGATCCCGGTCGTTCACTATTTATGAGCAAAAATAGTCCTCTGTTATTATACAACATGTATCCTATGTATATGTCAAGTAAATTTTCTTGATTTATTACACTATATGATTGCATTCTCTACATAGTTATGTTAAATTGAAATAGTGTTTTTAGGTCAAAAGTAGCCTAACATTGAAATTTTGTAGGATAAGGTAGTTAGGAGGGAAATATAAATGGCTCGTGTTTGTGCAATTACTGGTAGAAAAGCACGTTCTGGCAACTCACGTTCTCACGCAATGAACAGTACGAAACGTACTTGGGGTGCAAACCTTCAAAAGGTACGTATCGTTGTTAACGGTAAAGTTAAGCGTGTTTACGTTTCTGCTAGAGCATTAAAATCTGGAAAAATCGAACGCGTTTAATGATAAAAAAAGAGTCTGAGACTCTTTTTTTATTTCACATGAAAAAAAGCACCGCAGCGCGGTGCTTTTTTAATCCTTTTTAAACGTATTAAGTACAGCCCGCACGAGACCTCCCAGAAACTTCGGCAGCTTGATAGTATAAAATCTCATGACTTCCCTCCTACTCACCATTGCTTCTGAAAATAGCAAAGAGTATCATTAATCAGTGCTTCTTACCACTAATAATATGCCAGAAGAGAATGAAAAAGTACCTTTTTCAGCGACAAGTTCATTGCTTATACATAATGTTGATCCCATCTGAAGTGTTCGATTGGTGAGTGGATACTTAAATCCGTGTAAGGTAATGCCGTGCACCTGTTCAGAAACGGATAAGAAGGATACGTATGGAAATGAATTCTTTTTTTCTATTACATATGTACTAGGCTTCTTCATTTCTATTTCATTTTTAGAATCAATTAGAATCAGTTCTGCTTGTGAATGTATCCCCTTCCTAAGCAGATGCACATTAGCTAGCTCGTGATCAAGTCTGCCTCCTGTTGCACCAAATACACGAATCTTGTCTGGGTTTTGCTGCAGTGCCCAGTTAATTGCTACTTCTAAATCAGTTTCATCCTTTTCCCTCGGCATCATTGGAAGATCTTCCATTCTCTTCCTCATCCATTCCAGCTCCTGCGCCGAAACCGAATCATAATCACCAAATGCAACGAAAGGTATAATCCCCCTTTGTAACAAATGAAAAACACCACGGTCAACAGCAGCCCAGATTACATCCTCCTCTTGATACAGGGCAAAATCTGGATGAAGCTGCGTTGGCCCGCCTGCCATAATATGAATGATCATATTACCATCCTCCTCTTAACATGAGATACTAAGAAAAGCGCAAGCGCCTTGGTCAGCCCCGACAAGCAAATGTTCGCAGGCCTAGGAAGTCGTTCTTTGACTTCATATGGCCCTAGGTTATTTGACCTCGAGGGGCTAGGCGCTGGAGCTGGACAATTCTCTATGTCAAAACTTTTATACTTTCTTATCAAATAAAAAAGGAGATAACATAATAGGAATATCATTACCCCTAGCTATGTCATCTCCTAAATTAGAACATCCTTTTATACTTATTTCATCGTGACATTTCTAAAAGCAGGAAATACCTAATAATTCTAGATGCATAATAGTCATTAGCCTCGAATATCACGAATCGCTTTTTCACGATCCTTTTGTTTATAAATCGCTGAGCCAGCAACTAAAACATTTGCTCCTGCTTCTCTACAAAGAACAGCTGTTTCCTTGTTTACTCCACCATCTACTTCAATGTCTACGGAAAGATTACGTTCTTGTATCAACGTTGCTACTTCTTTAATTTTCGGTAGAACAGTAGGAATAAATGATTGACCACCAAATCCAGGATTAACTGTCATAAGAAGTACCATATCAATATCTTCTATAATATGCTGAATCATAGATACAGGTGTATGTGGATTTAATACAACTCCTGCTTTAATTCCAAAGGATTTAATTAATCCAATCGTACGGTGTAGATGAGGACACGCCTCTACGTGAACGGTAATGATATCTGCTCCTGCTTTGGCAAAGTCAGGTATATAGTTGTCTGGGTTTTCAATCATAAGATGAACATCTAAGGTAAGAGAAGTAATTGGACGAATCGCTTCTACAATAAGCGATCCGATTGTAATGTTCGGAACAAAGTGCCCGTCCATCACATCTACGTGAATATAATCTGCTCCTCCTTTTTCTACATCTTTAATTTCTTCCCCTAATCTTGAAAAATCTGCTGATAAGATAGATGGTGCAACTTTAATCATAATTTAATACCTCGGCTTTCTGTCTCGTATCTCTTGTATAAATTGAACGTAATGGTCATAGCGATAACGTGGTATCACTCCAGCTTCAACAGCTTCTTTCACCGTACATTTTGGTTCAGAAATATGCGTACATCCTCTAAATTTACAATGCTGTTTTTGCCTTTTCAACTCGATAAAACTTTCCCCTACATCTTCTACACTCATGTCTATAAACTCAAGAGAACTAAATCCTGGGGTGTCTGCTACTAGACCTGAACCAACCTTGATCAATTCAACATGGCGCGTTGTATGTTTCCCACGTCCTAAATGGGAAGATATATCATTCGTTTTAATTTCAAGTTCCGGACGTAGCATATTAAGAAGTGAAGATTTCCCAACTCCGGATTGTCCTGCAACGACAGAAATACTATTTTGTATAAGCTTATACAATTCATCAATGCTGTTTTCTTGTTTTTTAGATGTTAGCATAACATCATAGCCTAGATTTCGGTAGTCATCAACATATCCTTCGATTTCTTGCATTCTTTGTTTATCAATTAAATCCATTTTGCTAATACATATAATTGGCTTAATGTTATTAAATTCGATAAGCACAAGAAACCGATCGAGTAGAAGTGTACTAAAATCAGGCTGCACAGCAGAAAAGACGAGAATTGCATTATCTACATTAGCAATTGGCGGACGAACAAGCTCATTTCTTCGATGAAGTACTTCAAGTATGTAACCTTCTGTTTCATTATCTGCTTGAAATTGAACCATATCCCCAACAAGAGGAGTGATTTTGTTTTTCCGAAAAATACCACGTCCTCGACATTGTGTGATTCCTTCTTCATGCGCAACATAATAAAAACCGCTTAACGCTTTGATTATCATGCCTTGTGGCATACACTCACTCCTTGATTCATCACTGGTACGGTACATCTTTTTCAATAATGGTTACACCGTCACGTACAATTTTATAGCTTCCTTTATTTCCGTACGCAATTAGAAAATCAATAGAAACGGTGCTTGATGCAGTAATCTTTCTCGTTTCAATTGGCTTATCATAGCTAGTATTCATATCTTCCTTATAAATATCCACCGTTTCTGGCTTATTATCCGGTGTTGGCTGATACGGAATTTGTATGTCACTTACTGTAACCTTTTTCGGTGGATTTACCGGGTTTGCTGGGTTTGCCGGATTTACCGGGTTTGCCGGATTTGCTGGATTGGTTGTAGTATCCTTTGGTCCTGACGAAATTACAACAGATATCAAATCTCCTTGTTGTACTGCTGTATTTGCTCTTGGAGATTGTGAAATTACATTTCCTTGTGCTACTGTATCTGAATTTTGTTGAACGACATTAAGGTTAAGCTTATTATCGGTAATATAGCTTCTAACACTAGCTTCTGTCCAACTTGTAAAATCAGAAAGCGCAATACGTTTTGGTCCATTACTAATCCAAACTCGAAATTCCTGTTCTTCTTCAATAACTTCCTGGTCGGCAGCAGGTGCTTGTTCAA
Source organism: Ectobacillus polymachus (assembly GCF_048159605.1). Lineage (NCBI taxonomy): Bacteria > Bacillati > Bacillota > Bacilli > Caryophanales > Bacillaceae > Ectobacillus > Ectobacillus polymachus. Next base: position 1,338,765 of record NZ_JBLREB010000001.1, read on the forward strand.
TAATTTGGCCTTTTGGCTTATCGCTATCCACATAATATGGTGTAACAGTTGCAAAATTCTGTGCTAACTCATCCTGAACAGTACTAAATAATTGACCAACATAATTCTTTACTTTCTGCTTTTTCTTTCCACCAGATTGATAAATTGTAATCTTAGAATTTTCTTTAACAGTCGTTCCTGCTTTTGGATTTGTCTTAATTACCTTTCCTTCTTCCATTTGATCGGTATATATAATTTCCGGGGATGAAGCTACTTGTAATCCACTAGTACTTAATATATTTACTGCATCTGCATAGGTTTTACCTGATACATCCGGTATTTTTACATCTTTTGGAATGAAAAAGTTTGGAACAATTGCAACCGCAGCCACACTTCCTAGAATAAGCAATAGCAATAAAATAAGCAATCTAGTCATACGTTTTCGCTTTGGTTTTTTCTTTTTTACTTCCGGTTTCTCTTTCTCTTCTTTTTTATCTATTTTCCCAGAATTAATGATGGTTTCATCTGTTACAATATCAGGAAAAGCTTCATGACGTATAATAGGAAGAGCCTTTGTTGCTTCTTCATCATCTATAATGTGGAAACGTTCCTCATTTGCACGTTCTGGAAGAAGAGCAGTAACAATATCTTGCTTCATTTCATCAACTGAATCGTAGCGATGGAACGGATCCTTTGCAGTTGCTTTTAAAATAATATTTTCTACACTTTGAGGAACATCAGGATTCCACCGTTTTACTGAAGGCGTTTCATTTTGCAAATGCTTTAGTGCAATGGATACCGCTGATTCTCCAGAAAAAGGAGGGCGCCCCGTTAGAAGCTCAAACATAACAATGCCTAGTGAATATATATCAGACTTCTTATTCGCTCCCCCGCCCCGTGCTTGTTCAGGTGATAAATAATGAACAGAGCCTAAAACAGAGTTTGTATGTGTTATCGTAGTTGCTGATGTAGCAGTAGCAATCCCGAAATCCGTCACTTTCACTACACCATCATCACGAATTAATATATTTTGCGGTTTTATATCTCGGTGCACAATTTCAAAGTGATGCGCATGAGACATAGCTGATGCAAGTTGCTCCATAATATCGAGCGCTTCTGTTACAGATAACATCCCTTGCTGTTGAATATATTGCTTAAGTGTACGACCCGGAACAAACTCCATAACGAGATAGTATATACCGTCCTCTTCCCCAACATCATAAATATTAACTATATTCGGATGGGACAAGGTCGTGACAGATTGTGCTTCACGATGAAAACGTTTTATAAACTCTTCATTGTTTGCGTAATCCAGCCGGAGTATTTTTACAGCAACATCACGATCTAAAATATCATCATGTGCTAAATACACATTGGCCATTCCGCCTCCACCAATCATTTTAAGCAACTTATAACGATCATTTAGGCGTCTTCCAATCATCACGTTGTCATTCACCTACTTTCGCTCACTGAATCGATATATTGAACGATTACAAGAGTAATATTATCTTCGCCGCCCATGTCATTTGCTTTTTTCACGAGCTCTTCTCCCTTACCTTGTAAATCTAAATCAGAAACTAAGATTTGTTTCATTTCTTCCTCAGAAACTTTATTCGATAGTCCATCTGAGCATAACAACAACTGATCTCCCTGTTCTAAGATGAGTGTCTTGCTGTCTAAATTCGCTGTTTTTTCCGTTCCTAACGCTCGCAGTAGTACGTGTCTGCGCGGATGAATTTCCGCATCTTCCTTTGTAATTTCCCCATATCGTACAAGTTCGTTCACAAGTGAATGATCTTCGGTTGCTAACGTCATCTCATTATCCGAAACGATGTAGCAGCGGCTGTCACCAATATGTCCAATCGTAACGAAGGTGTCCGTACAAATAGCAATAACAATGGTTGTACCCATTCCTTGGCACTCTTCATTCTCAAACGAATAATTATAAATTCGTTCGTTTACAATTTCAACATGTTCGTATAGCCATTTTTCTGCAAGCTTTGGAGTATGCACCCCTTGTGCTTGCTTCCAAAAATCATGAATAAGTTGGATGGCCATCTGGCTTGCAACATCGCCTGCCCGATGCCCACCCATACCATCTGCTACGATAGCTAGAATATCACCGTCTACATTATAAAATACGCCAGCGCTATCTTCATTGTGTTGACGAACCTTTCCTCTGTCGGACAGAAAAATGGTTTTCATCCTTTCACCTCGTCTCCTCTTTACGCTCCTTTGCACGCAATTGACCACAGGCAGCATCAATATCAGAGCCTTGCTCACGGCGAATCGTTACATTGATTCCGTAGTTCTTCAATATTTTCTGAAAGCGAAAAATTTGCTCACGCGGTGTTCTAACATAATTGCGCTCTGGAACATAATTGACTGGAATTAAGTTCACATGGCATAGTAAACCCTTGATAAGTTTTGCTAATTCTTCAGCATGTTCCACTTGATCATTTTGTCCGCCAAATAAACCGTATTCAAATGTCACGCGTCGCCCTGTTTTTTTCGTATAATATTTAACAGCTTCCATTAAATCAGGGAGTTTATATGCACGGTTAATTGGCATCAGTTTGGAACGCAACTCCGTATTTGGTGCATGAAGCGAAATAGCAAAATTAATTTGCATATTTTCATCAGCAAAGTCATATATTCTTGGAATAATTCCACTTGTAGAAACCGTAATATGACGAGCACCGATGTGAATTCCTTGTTCATGATTTACAATACGTAGAAATTGCAATAAGTTTTCATAGTTATCAAATGGCTCCCCAATTCCCATAACTACAATCGAACTAACTCGCTCATCCATTTCATCAACAGCTCGTTGAACGTTTACAACTTGTGCTACAATCTCTCCAGATTCTAAATTACGTTTCAATCCACCTAATGTAGAAGCACAAAATGTACAGCCAATTCGGCAGCCTACTTGCGTCGTCACACAAACAGAATTGCCGTAATCGTGATTCATTAGTACAGTTTCGATTGAATATCCATCATGCAGTTCAAATAGAAATTTAATCGTCCCATCATCTGAAACTTGTTTCACTAATGTTTTTAAAGTTGTAATTTCAAAGGAATTCGACAGCTTTTCTCGCAATCCTTTTGAAAGGTTTGTCATTTCATCAATGGAAGCTACTCGTTTTTTATAGAGCCAATCATATATTTGCCCAGCTCGGAAAGCTGGTTCTCCTTGCTCCTTAAGCCATGCTTGTAAACCTTGCAGTTCTAATGAATAAATAGAAGGCTTTTTCACTTCTGAATTTCTATTCTTGTCTGTCATCGTTTCCATGCTACAACACCCTCTTTCGTAAACACGCTATATAAAATCCATCTGTAAGAAAATAATGAGGTAAAATTTGTAGTTGCCCCTTAGACACATATTTCCTTATTGTAAGCGGTAGTCGCTCACATAATGTTAGATCCCACTCAAAGTCAGGATTTGTTTGTAAAAAAGCCTCAACTACTTTATCGTTTTCTGCCTGTTCAATCGTACACGTACTATATACAAGCCGTCCACCCCTTTTTACTAGTGGAGCAATTTCTTGAAGAATAGAAAGTTGGATATGCGATAAGTTTTCACTATCCTTATACGTTTTTCCAATCTTAATATCTGGCTTTCTACGAATAACACCAAATCCAGAACACGGCGCATCGACTAATACTTTATCAAAGCTCTCATCTTGGAGTGAACGACGTGCGTTTCTTGCATCAAGTACACTTGCTTCTACATTCGATAATTGAAGTCTTTTTGTTTGTTCATTAATAAGCCGTACTTTGTGTGGATGCAAATCAAGAGATGTTACTTGTCCCGTTTCACGTAATCGCTCCGCAATATGACACGTTTTCCCACCAGGGGCTGCGCAACTATCAAGGACAATATCTCCAGGTTCTGGATCTAAGACTCTTGCAACAAGCATACTACTTTCATCTTGAATGGAAAGAAAACCGTCACGAAATGCCTTTGTATGGGCGACATTCCCTTTTTCAATCATGATGGCATCTTCTGATAACACACCATGTTTTGCTTCTACTCCTTCATCTTTCAGCATATTAATGACATTCTCTACCGCCTTGCGGTTCACATTGACACGAGCTGTAGCTGCTGGAGGAAGTAAATTTACTTCACATATTCGCGTTGCTTCCTCTAGTCCGTATGTAGATATCCACTCCTTTACAAGCCATTCAGGATGACTTGTGGAAATAGCGAGACGTTTTCCTACATCCGAAATAGACGTTAGCGATGGAACTCCTTGCCTTTGAATAGAGCGAAGTACACCATTTACAACTGAGCTTATTCCTTTATGTCCTCTTGTTTTTGCAATTTCAACTGCTTCAAAAATAACCGCATGAGCAGGAACGCGATCTAAATACAGAAATTGATATAGCGAAAGCCGAAGTAACACGCGTACCCACTGATCTATTTTCCCCCGTAAAAATGGTTGTAAATAAAAATCGAGCGTATCTCTTCGCTGAATCGTTCCATACACAATTTCGGTAAGAAGACCCACATCTTTCCCCACTATATTATTTTTTTCGATTAATTGATTAAGCAGCAAATTGCTATAAGCACCATTTTTTTCTACCTGTATTAGCCCATCTAGTGCAAGTTCTCGCACGGTTTTCTTCATTCTTCAGTTCCTACCTTCATACCAATACTAAGATGTGTACCACGCAAAAATTGTTCGCCTGACATTCGCTTTTTCCCTGCTGGCTGCAAATCTGTAATTTTAATTGCCGTTTGATTACCCGTTGAAACGATAAAGCCATTCTCCTCAATTCCAATCACTGTACCTGGCTCCATGCTGCTTGCTTGGACCTTTTCACCCCACCATACTTTCACAACTTGACCGTGCATCGTGGTATAAGCAACAGGCCAAGGATGAAGACCACGTATATGATTGTAAATCACTTCTCCATCTTTACTCCAATCAATTTTTTCTTGCTCACGTTTAATATTAGATGCGAACGTTGCCTTCTCATCATTTTGCTTAATAGGAGTAATAGTACCTGCAAGAAGAGATGGAATTGTCGTAGATAACAACTCCGCCCCTGCTTGGCTGAGCTTATCATGAAGTGAACCGACAGAGTCAAGCTCTAATATTGGAACTTCCACTTGGGTAATAATATCTCCAGCATCCAATTTTTCAGCCATATACATAATGGTAACTCCTGTTTTGTCTTTCCCTTGCATAATAGCATAATGGATAGGGGCTCCGCCGCGCAATTCTGGAAGCAAAGAAGCGTGTACATTGATGCAACCATATTTCGGTGCATCTAAAAGTTCCTTTGGAAGAATTTGACCAAATGCCGCAGTTACGATTAAATCAGGCTGCAAGGCAATCACTTTCTCATATTCACTTTTCTCTCTAATTTTTACCGGCTGTAACACAGGAATGTTATGTATTTCTGCCTCCACTTTCACTGCCGGCGGCGTTAATACTCTTTTTCTACCTACTGGTTTATCGGGCTGTGTAACAACCGCAATTACTTCATATCCATCTGTTATTAAACGACGTAATACCCCAACAGAAAAATCAGGTGTTCCCATAAATACAATTTTCACCATACGAAACTCTCCTTTATACTTCCTCTAGCTCACCAGGCTCATAATACCGGTTTACCTTAGTCGTAAATAAAACACCATGCAAATGATCCATTTCATGCAAAATAGCACGGGCCAAAAACCCTTCTGCTTCTATAACGAATACTTTGCCGTAGCGATTATTAGCACGAACTTTAATATAATCTGCACGTGTTACTTCGCCATAAAGATTAGGAAAACTAAGGCAACCTTCTGGACCAATCTGTTCTCCCCTAGCTTCTAATAGAATAGGATTGATAAGGTCAATACGTCCATGTTCATCATCAATATCTACAACCGCAATATTCTTTGTTATGCCAATTTGCGGTGCAGCAAGTCCAACTCCATCAGCTGCTAACATTGTTTCATACATATCATTTAGAAGCTTTCTTACTTTTTTATCATATTTCAAAACAGGTTCACATTCTGTTTCTAACACAGTATTGGGATATTTCACTATATTTAATATTGCCATAACTTCCTCCACTACATAAGCATCGTTGGATTAAAGTCAATCGAAATTTGTAGTTGATGCTTTGCTATTTCTGGTTGATACTGTTCTATAATGTTACGTAATACATACTGCAAGTTCGGTTCCCGTTTGTATTTTATCATGCATTGATATCGATATCTATCTTTTACTTTTGGTATAGGAGAAGCTGCAGGGCCAAGAATCAAGGCTTGCTGCGAGCATTTTCCCCTTAGAATCGATACGATCTTCTCTGTTGTGTGTACAGCTACCAATAGTTCCGGATGAGAAACAGTAACGAGAGTTAAATAAAAATAGGGTGGATATTGATGGATCTTACGTACATACATCTCCCTTTCAAAAAAGACGTCATAATCCTGTTCCTTTGCTAACTGAATGCTATAATGTTCCGGCGTATACGTTTGAATGATTCCTTCACCTGGAAGAGAATGTCGCCCTGCCCGACCGCTTACTTGCGTTAAGAGCTGAAATGTTTTTTCACTTGAACGAAAATCAGGAAGATGTAGCATCGTATCAGCTGTTAGTACACCAACAAGTGTAACATTGGGAAAATCTAAACCTTTCGCAATCATTTGCGTCCCAAGCAATATGTCTGCCTTTCCTTCTCCAAATGCTGTTAAAAGCTTTTCGTGAGCACCCTTTTTACTTGTTGTATCAACATCCATTCGTATGATGCGAGCCTCCGGAAATAGCTTTTGCAATTCTTCTTCGACCTTTTGCGTTCCCGCACCAAAAAAACGAATATAGCTGCTTTCACAAGCTGGACATACGTTTGGTATGGGCTGCTCATAGCCGCAATAATGACATTTTAATTTCTCTTGCTTCCGATGATAAGTAAGGGAAATATCACAATGAGGACATTGCAGAACATATCCGCAGTCCCGACACATCACAAACGTAGAATGACCTCTTCGATTTAGAAACAAAATACTTTGTTCTCGCTTGTGAAGTCGTTCTTCAATTTTCTCATGTAGAATTCTTGAAAACATGGAGCGGTTTCCTTCTCTTAACTCTTCTCGCATATCCACAATTTCAATTGACGGCATCCTAACATCATTCGTCCGTTTTTTCATAGTAAGGAGTTGAAAGACCCCTTTTTTCGCCCTTGCAAATGTTTCAAGTGTAGGAGTCGCACTTCCTAAAATAACAGGACAATTATGATACATACCTCTCTCAATTGCAACGTCCCTTGCGTGATAACGTGGATTATCTTCTTGCTTATAGCTCGATTCATGTTCTTCATCAATTATGATAATACCAAGGTTTTCAAAAGGAGCGAATACGGCGGAACGAGCTCCAACAACAACCTTAACTTCTTTTCGTTGAATCTTCCGCCATTCATCATACTTTTCTCCCACTGATAATGCACTATGTAAAACAGCTACTTGCGACCCAAATCGTCCTTTAAACCGCTCTACCATTTGCGGGGTTAGAGCAATTTCTGGAACGAGTACAATGGCTTCTTTTCCTTTTTTAATAACTGCTTCGATAGATTGTAAGTATACCTCTGTTTTCCCGCTTCCCGTTACTCCGTACAATACAAAAACATCATGTTTTTCCTGTGAAATAGCGGAAAGTATCGGCGTAATTGCTTGCTGTTGTTCTTGTGTTAACGAAAGGGATGTCGTTTTTTCAAAGCTTTCATCATCGTATGGATTTCGATATACCTCTATATATTTTTCTTCGAGTATTCCTTTCTTTATCAAAGTCCTGATTGGTGAATCCGTTACTTGAATATTTGCTTTGAGTTCTGAAAAGGAAACCGGCTCATAATGCTCAAGAAAAAAATATAAAACATCTTGCTGCTTTTCACTGCGAAGAGTTTGAACAATTTCTTCTATTTCTTCTTTACGAGCAACTGGGAAAACGAAGCGTTGTTTCTTTTTTTGAAGACGATCCTTTACATCGTAAACAATTTCAACATGGCCTGCAGCAATACTTTGACGAATCAAACGATAGTAGGACTCATCAATATCATTCCAATCGATAGAATGATGTTCTCCAAATATCAGTTTTAACTCGTCTGCTAGTTCGTTCGCATTTCGAATTACAAGATATTTACGGTAATTTGCTTTCGTAGCCGTCGGCAACATTACTTGGAAGGCAGAAATCGTAAAACAAAGCGTTTCCTTTGCTAGCCAGAAACCTAGCTTCAGCATTTCCTCATTTAGAGCCGGTGTAACATCGAGGAATGCCTCAATTGCCTTTAATTTGTCGATTTCTACATCTATTGTATCTTTTATTGCAATCACAAAACCTTGCAGCTTACGAGATCCAAATGGTACGACCACGCGCACTCCTGCTTGCACGAGGTCTTCCCATCGCTCTGGAACCTTATAATCGAATGGTCGATCGGTTTGCTTTGCAGGAACATCGACGATTACACTCGCTATTTTCATATTTTCTCACCTAAAAGAGTTTGAACAGCCGTTAGTATATGCTCTGCTACTTTACGCTTGCTTAGCTTAGGAAGAGCGATTTCTTCTCCATTACGCTTAATGATCGTTACAATATTTGTATCTGTACCAAAGCCTGCTCCTTCTGTCATAACATTATTTGCAACAATCATATCTAAATTTTTTGACTCTAGCTTTCCTTTTGCATATTCTTCCACGTTGTTTGTTTCAGCAGCAAATCCAACTAACACCTGATTTTCTTTTCGCACACCGAGGATTCGTAAAATATCCGGTGTTCGTTCTAATTCTATAGAAAGATTTCCAGGCTGCTTCTTCATCTTTTGTTCATGTCTTATTTTCGGACGATAGTCAGACACTGCTGCTGTTTTAATGACTGCATCAACATTATTATAGTAGCTTAGGACTGCCTGCAGCATATCTTCGGTTGATTCAACATTTACTACCGTCGCCCCTTCTGGCGGATCTATATTTGTTGGACCCGTAACCAAAATAACGTTTGCTCCCAGGCGTATTGCTTCAGCAGCTATCTCATACCCCATTTTTCCTGAAGAAAAATTTGTTAAAAAGCGGACTGGATCAATACGCTCCCTAGTTGGTCCTGCTGTTATAAGAATACTTCTCCCGCGTAAAGGTAAGTCATTTGAAAAAAATGTAGAAAGTAATGTAACGATACTTTCTGGCTCTTCCATCCGTCCTTTTGCCATATAGCCGCAAGCTAAAAAGCCTTCGTTCGGTTCAATAAAGTGATACCCATACTGCTGCAATGTTTCTATATTTTTTTGAACTGCTTTGTTTTCAAACATATGGACGTTCATTGCAGGAGCGATAAAAATAGGTGATGTAGTTGCTAGTAACGTGGTAGAAATCATATCATCTGCAATTCCGTTCGCTAGCTTACCAATTATATTGGCCGTTGCTGGTGCGATTAGTGTAACATCAGCCCAATCAGCTAAATCTATATGAGCAATAACAGAAGAATCTTTTTCATCAAATGTATCCGTGTACACATCATGACGTGATAATGCTTGAAAGGTAAGCGGCGTTACAAATTTACGAGCTGATTCGGTCATCATCACCTTCACGATTGCTCCTGCCTGTGAAAGTTTACTTGTTAAAGCTGCCGCCTTATAAACTGCAATTCCTCCAGAAACACATAACAATACTTTCTTTCCAGTTAACATCGTCTACCTCCCTATTTCTTTTAGCATGTAGTTTTTTTCAAAGCTCTCCTATTTTTATCACTTTAAAAAAACAACAACCTAAATGAAAATAGGTTGTCGTCATACTTGATCCCGCTATTTAAGGGCAGTAGACCACCACTTCAAGCTTAAAAAGCCAAGCGGGGCCAACTTGCTCGCAAATGCAAAGATGACCTTTGCTAACCCATAAGTAAGACGATAAAACCCCTACTTATGAAAAGTTTCACTTTATCATAAACAATAATATGACCTTATTTTGGACTCTTCTCGCCATAAGGTACGAAATTTAAAATTTTGGCTTCAATTTCTTCTAATGCCTTGCCTACATACTTGTCAGATACAGGATTTTCAACAAGACAATCATTTTTCTCTTGCATTTCACGAGCACGCTTTGATGCAACCGTAACAAGGGTATATTTGCTGTCAATTTTTTGTAATAATGAGTCAATAGATGGATAAAGCATTAATTAATCAACCTCCGTCATTTGTTTGTAATATTTTGCAATTCTCTCGCGGCGACAATGCTCACTCATAACAATTGCCTTAATTCGTTCACAAGCTAGTTCTACTTCGTCATTCTCAACGACATAATCATAAGCATCCATCATGTCAATTTCCTCTTTTGCCACCGTCATACGATTTCGAATTACATCTTCTGTTTCTGTTCCGCGTGACACGATACGATTTTTTAATTCAGATAAGCTTGGAGGAGCCAAGAAGATAAATACACCATCAGGAAATGCCTTCTTTACCTGCATTGCGCCCTGTACTTCTATTTCTAGGAACACATCTTTTCCTTCTTGTAATGTCTTTTCCACATATTCAATTGGCGTTCCGTAATAATTATCCACGAACTCTGCCCATTCTAACAAACCATTGTTAGCAATCATATCTTCAAATTCTTCTCTCGTTTTGAAGAAGTAGTCTATACCATTTACTTCCCCTTCACGAGGGTTTCTCGTTGTCGCCGACACAGAGTAATGCAATTGAATATCCTGATGTCCGAACAAAGCTTTACGAACTGTCCCTTTTCCTACCCCTGAAGGCCCAGATAGTACAATCAGAAATCCTCTTCCTCTTTTCATATGTATAGAAACCCTACCCTTCGTCACTAATCTCTTCTTTGTCATCCTTGTTGTTAGTATTTAACCTTTGAGCGATTGTTTCCGGCTGAATGGGGCTTAATACAATATGCCCGTCATCCATTATGATAACGGCTCTTGTTTTCCGACCGTACGTTGCATCTAGTAGTATGTTCTGCTCCCGTCCTTCTTGTATAAGACGCTTAATGGGAGCTGATTCCGGACTGACAATCGCAATGATACGATGTGCGGACACGATATTTCCGTATCCAATATTCAAAAATCGCAACATGGTCATACCCTGTGCCTCCTAGTAAGTCTAACCCTATTCCTCAGCTACTAAACTGTAATGACAGCTATTCAATATTTTGTACCTGTTCGCGGATTTTTTCAAGATTATTTTTCATTTCTACTACATATTTTGAAACAGTCCCATCATTTGCTTTGGAACCAATGGTATTCATTTCTCGGTGCATTTCTTGAACGATAAAGTCAAGTTTACGACCAATCGAGTCCTCACTTTCTAATGTTTCACGAAATTGCCCAATATGACTTTGCAATCTTACGAGTTCTTCATGAATATCACAGCGATCTGCAAATAGAGTAATTTCCGTTAGAAGACGTTGATCATCCATTTCAACTCTCCCTAGTTCCTTTAATTTTGCTTCCAATCGTTCACGATATTTTTGAACAATAACAGATGTAAGAGGAGCAATACTATGTACACAATGTTCAATAATCTCAAGGCGCTTTAGCAAGTCATCTTTTAGTTGCGTCCCCTCTTTATCCCGCATACCTTTCATCTGACTCACAGCAGAGGTAACCGCCTTATACAAGCTTTCTTCAAACTCTTTATCTATTTTTTCGGCTTCTTCAATAGCAGTCACTTCTGGCATTGCTAAAAGCTGCTGAATCGTAACCGAAGTTGGCAAATTAAATTTTTCGCCTGCTAGATGCATCATTTCCTTATATTGTTCTAACAATTTCCAATCTACCCGGAGCTTTCTTTCTAATAGTCCTTCTCCTTCAACAGAAATGGAAACTTCAACCCGGCCACGACGTACGTTTGAAGCAATAAGCTTCCTTACTCTTTCTTCAAATATCATCAAATGTCTTGGCAAACGTACAGTGGTTTCTAAGAAGCGGTGATTAACCGATTTCATTTCTACAGTAATACTAAAAGCATTTTGTTGTACCTTTGCCCGTCCAAATCCTGTCATACTTGAAATCATCTTATTCACATCCAAATAATGATATCTCTTAACGAAAAAGGTAATAGAGATTGTTCCTCTACTACCAACTTAAATAATAACATATTTACGATGTCTTGACTATTTATAGTGAACCTCTCTTTTCATAAATATTGGTCTTTTTTTCATCTTTTGTTTCGTAAATAAAGAACCTACTAATAAAAATGTTGGAATCGCGGATAAAGCACATATTAGTAACCAATCCCGAGCTTTAATTGGAAGTGTATTAAAAATAGGTTGAAGAGGTGGATAATAAATCACTATAAGCATAACAATTACGGAAATAATAACTGCCCCTACTACATATAAATTGCCAAATGGATTACGGTGAAAGATAGAGTGTTCACTCCGGCAATCAAAAACAAGGATAAGCTGTGATAAAACTAGCGTGGCAAACGCAACCGTTTGTGCGTATAATAAATCATTTGGATTTTGATTGTACATAATAATAAATGAAAGAAGCGTTACAAATCCAATTAAAAAACCTCTGCTAATAACTTTCCATCCTAACCCTCGTGAAAACACGCCTTCTTTCGGGTGTCTAGGCCTTCTTTTCATTACATCCTCTTCTGGTGCATCTAGACCTAATGCCATGGCAGGAAGACCATCTGTAACTAGGTTTACGAGCAGGATTTGAATGGGAACTAGAGGGAGGGGAAGAGCTAACATCATTGCAAATAACATAACCAGAATTTCTCCTACATTGGAAGCAAGTAAATATCGAATAAACTTACGAATATTTTCATATATATTGCGTCCTTCCTCAATGGCATCCTTGATGGTAGCAAAGTTATCATCAAGCAAAATAAGTGAGGAAGCTTCCTTCGCAACATCTGTTCCAGAAATCCCCATTGCAATTCCGATATCTGAGGCTTTAATCGCAGGAGCATCGTTTACACCATCACCAGTCATCGCAACAATATGATTTCTATTTTGCAATGCTCTTACAATTTTCAACTTATGCTCTGGTGATACCCGTGCAAAAACGCAGGTTTTTTCTACTATTTCATCTAGTTCATCTACCGTCAGGCGCGACAATTCTTCTCCTCCTACTACTTTTCCATCACCCTGTAATATATCAAGCTCCTTTGCAATCGCCATGGCTGTCATCTTATGATCCCCAGTAATCATGATTGTTCGAATTCCAGCTTCCTTGCATTGCTGTACAGCTAATTTTACTTCTGGACGCGGGGGATCAATCATCCCTTGCAAACCTATAAAAATCAATTTATTTTCTGCGTCTTTTTCATGTTCAATCATTTCACCCTGTCCAAGCGGCTTATAGGCAATCGCTATCGTTCGTAACGCTTGACTGCCAAGCATTGCTATCGCGCCCTCTACTTCCTTTTTGTGAATAGGCATCGATTGCAATTGATTCTTCCATAGTATATTAGTACTTATCTGTAATAAAACATCCGGAGCACCTTTTGTTACAACAAATCGATTCCTATTTTTATCCCTTACGATCACAGTCATCATTTTCCTCGTTGAATCAAAGGGGAATTCCTTTTCTATAACATAGTGTGTTTGAAGTACTTCCCGTGTATAACCTGCCTTCATAGCAGCAGCAAGTAACGCTCCTTCTGTCGGATCACCATCTAGCACATATTCCTTCTTTTTTTTCACGATATTTGCATTGTTACACAGTGCCCCAAATAACAACAACTGCTGTAAAGACTTCACATTAGATGGTACGATTCTTATTTCCTTTTGCAAGAATTCTCCAATTGGATTGTATCCCTTTCCTGTTACTTGTGACATCTCTCCACCATACCAAAGATGGGTTACCATCATTTTATTTTGTGTCATCGTTCCTGTTTTATCAGAACAAATGACAGATGCACAGCCAAGCGTTTCAACTGCAGGTAACTTCCGTACAATCGAATTTTTCTTAATCATTCTTTGTACACCTAATGAAAGGACGACTGTTACGATAGCAGGTAACCCTTCTGGAATGGCCGCGACCGCTAAAGATACTCCTGCAAGAAACATATGATACACATTATTACCTTGATACACCCCCATAAAAACAACAATGGCTGTTAATACTAAAGCTACTATAATTAATATTTTCCCAAGCTGTTCAAGTCGTCGTTGAAGAGGTGTTTCATTTTCTTCAGCGCTTTGCAGTAAATTGGCAATTTGCCCCATAGCTGTGTTCATTCCTGTATTTACTACTACCCCCATGCCCGATCCTCTTGTTACCATCGTACCCATAAATGCCATATTCTTTTGATCACCTAACGCGGTATGACTGCTTTGAATTACTTCAACCTTTTTTTGAACGGGAACTGATTCCCCTGTTAAGGTAGACTCTTCAATATATAAATTAGTCGCTTCTACAATTCGAACATCCGCTCCAATTCGGTCGCCGCTTGTAAATTTAATAACATCTCCACTAACAAGCCCTTTAGAAGGTATTTTCAACCATTTTCCATTTCTTATTACTGTCACTTGCGGCGCTGCTAATTCCTTTAAGGCTTCTAGCGATTTCTCTGCCTTTCGCTCTTGAAGAAAGCCAAGTACTCCATTTATGAAGACAATTGCAACAATAGCAATTGCATCAACAAGTTCCCCTAGTAATGCCGAAATAATCGTAGCACCTAGCAAAACGAGAACCATGAAATCTTTGAACTGTGCAAAAAATACACTCCATACTGATGGCTGCTTTGCCTGCCGCAGTTCATTTGATCCGAATTGTTTGTATCTGCTGTTAGCCTCTAGTTCTGTCAAACCAGTTGTAACATTCGTTTTCACAGTTTTTTCTACTTCGTGCGTACGCAGTTCATACCAATTCATATCGTCACCTCAGCCTTCTCTTCTCTATTGACAGCTTATTCAGCCTCGTCCTAAAACATGCTATAATAAAACATTAGTTGCACATGCAAGAGGAGGAAAACGACATGTCCTTTGATGGATTATTTACGAGAGCAATTGTTCATGAAATAGAGGATTCACTTATATCCGGACGGATTTCAAAAATATATCAGCCTTCCAAATATGAAATACTGCTTTACATCCGTTCAAAAAGAAAAAATTGCAAGCTGCTTCTTTCTGCACATCCAACTTATGCGAGAATGCACATTACTACCCAGGCCTACGATACACCTGCTACGCCTCCTATGTTTTGTATGCTTCTTCGCAAACATTTAGAAGGTGGAATTATCGAGGAAATTTGTCAAGACGAGTTGGAGCGTGTTGTACATATAAAAATAAGAGGCCGTAACGAAATTGGAGATGAATCGTTCAAAACATTAATCATCGAAATTATGGGGCGACATAGCAACATCATACTAGTAGATACAACCACAAATACAATTTTAGATAGTTTAAAGCACGTCTCAGCAGCTGTAAATCGTTTCCGAACTATTTATCCTGGCGGCACATACATCGCTCCACCATCGCAGCATAAACAAAACCCACTAAGCATCGAAACAAAAGAAGATTTCCTTAAGCCGCTTGATTTTTTAGCTGGAAAAATGGACAAGCAGCTTGTTGATTCCTTCTCAGGTATGTCTCCACTATTGACGAAGGAGATACTTTCTATTTCAGGATTAACAAATGAAGCAACCTTACCACCTGCTTTCTTCAAAACGATGGAAGCAATAAAGGCACATCACTACGTGCCAAATATGGTTACATGCAAAGAAAAAGAATATTTTTATATGTTACCCCTTACTCATATAAAAGGAGTCGTAAAAACATTTGCAAAATTAGGCGAACTGCTTGATCGCTTTTTCTTTAGCAAGGATGACCGAGATCGTGTAAAACAACAAGCACATGATTTAGAAAAGTTTATACAAAACGAGTTAGCAAAAAATGAAAAAAAAATAGTAAAGCTACAGACAACCTTACGAGATGCAGAAAAGGCAGATCATTATCAGCTACTTGGTGAATTGGTAACAGCAAATATATATGCAATTCAAAAAGGGGATACCGTCGCAGAAGTCATTAACTATTATGACGAGAATTCTTCCACCGTAACGATTGCACTAAATCCATTAAAAACACCTTCTGAAAATGCACAGGCCTATTTTCATAAATATCAAAAGGCGAAAAATTCAATCGCGATTGTGATGGAACAAATTGAAAAAACAAAGGAAGAAATCCTGTATTTTGATAGTTTACTTCAGCAAATGGAATCTGCTTCTCAAAAAGATATTGAAGAAATTCGCGAAGAGCTAGCAGAAGAAGGATATCTACGCAAACGACCACAAAAATCACAGAAAAAGAGTACGAATAAACCGGTGCTGGATTACTATAAATCAAATGATGGAGAAGAAATTATAGTAGGAAAAAACAATAAACAAAATGATTATTTAACACACCGATTGGCTCGGCGTGATGAGATTTGGCTTCATACGAAAGATATTCCCGGCTCACACGTCGTTATTCGTTCCATGAATCCAAGCGAACAGACTCTTTTGGAAGCCGCAACCCTTGCAGCATATTTTAGTAAAGCGAAAAATTCAAGTTCAGTTCCTGTCGATTATACGAAAATTCGCTATGTAAAAAAACCAAGCGGAGGAAAGCTTGGCTTCGTCACATACGATCATCAACAAACACTTTATGTAACGCCAGACGCAGACACTGTAATGAGATTAAAAGCATAGAAAAAGGGTGACTCACAAGAATAAATCATTCTCGCTTGAGTCACCTTTTCTAGTTTATTCCTCTTCTAAGGGAGAAAATAATACAAACGGACCGACCGCAAACATTCCTACAAATCATTTGCGCCTGGTCCGTTTTATTTTCTATTTATATCTTATTATTATGATATTTTATCACGCATTAACGGGCAGTAAGTCCCCCACATCAAGGCTTAGAGAAATCGGAGAAGGCTAAGTGGGGGATAACTGCCCGTAAATTCCCGATTGGTTCAACTAACCCTCGGTGGGGATGAAAAAAATCCCCACCGAGGGAAGTTTCACTTTATAACGCGCTCATCCAAGACTCATTGTTTGGATTAAGGCGCCATTGTTGTAATTTCACTTCATCTTCTTTGGCAATCATTCCTCTGTTCTTAGCAACCTCAATAAGAGTAGAATAATCACTTAATGAATATGAGGTAATATTTTCTGATTCCAATGCTTTTTTCCCGCTCTCAAGTTCGTACGTAAAAATGGAGACAACCCCAAGGACTTGACAGCCCGCTTCTCGAAGAGCTTGAACACATGTAATGACACTGCCGCCTGTTGAAATTAAATCCTCAATGACTACGACCTTTTGTCCGGCAACAATTTTCCCTTCAATTTGATTGCCTTTTCCGTGTTCCTTTGCTTTGCTACGCACATACACCATCGGTTTTTCCATTAAATCACTAACCCATGCTGCATGTGGAATTCCTGCTGTAGATGTCCCAGCTACTACATCTACTTCAGAAAAATGTTCTTCAATTAACTGTTGCAAGCCTCTTGCAATTTCCTTTCTTACACTCGGATAGGATAATGTAAGTCTGTTATCACAATAAATAGGAGATTTTATGCCTGAAGACCAAGTAAAAGGATCATTCGGCTGTAGAAATACTGCTCCAATTGTTAATAGTTCATTTGCAATCTGTTTTTTCATAGTTATCTATCATCCTTCCCACTGCTGTCTGACGGTTTCATAAGCTATTTTTGGATTATCGGCCTGCGTAATACTTCGACCTACTACAATAAAATCTGAACCTAATTCACGAGCAAGCTTTGGTGTTGCAACACGAACTTGATCACCTACGTCATTAGAAAGGCGAATTCCAGGTGTAACAGTAATAAAATCTGTTCCACATGTATTATGTATGCTATTCACCTCATGAACAGAGCAAACAACCCCATCCATTCCGCTAATTTGAGCATTTTTTGCGTAATGTAACACCGTTTCATCCATAGACCCGTGGATCAATAATTCTTGTTGCATTAATTGCTCTGATGTACTCGTTAATTGCGTAACGGCGATGATTTTCGGGCGCTTTCCTTCCTTTGCGCCCTCTTCGAGACCTTCAATAGCAGCTTTCATCATCAAGCTTCCACCTGCAGCATGAACATTCACCATATCTACACCTAAACTAGCTAGATTTCTCATTGCTCGTTTTACTGTATTTGGAATATCATGAAGCTTTAAATCTAAAAAAACGCTGTGTCCTTTTTCTTTTACATAATGAATAATTTCAGGACCTTCTTTATAGAAAAGTTCCATTCCAATTTTCACATAGAGCGGTTCTTGAAAAGGAGATAGAAATGCTTCTACTTCTTGTTTGCTCGGAAAATCAAGAGCGACCATGAGCGATTTTGACATGCTACTTCCAGCTCCTTCCGTGGCAATCTGAAATATGATCGTATCCAAGTTGATTTAGCAGATGTGGAAGCTCTTCAATAATAGTAGGACATACGAATGGATCGACAAAATTAGCTGTTCCAATTGCCACTGCACTTGCCCCAGCATAGAAAAATTCGATAACATCCTCTGCGGTTTCAATCCCGCCCATTCCGATTATTGGAATATTTACAGCCTGACTAACCTCATAAATCATCCGAAGAGCGACTGGTTTTATAGCTGGTCCAGATAATCCGCCTGTTGTATTTGCTAAAATCGGCTTTCCGGTTTTAATATTAATCCGCATGCCAAGTAATGTATTTATCATCGTTAATCCATCAGCCCCTGCTGCCTCAATGGCCTTTGCAATTTCTACGATGTTTGTCACATTAGGAGACAGTTTTACATACACAGGAACTTCAGAAACTTCTTTTACTTTTCTAGTTAAATCTGCAGCTATTTCTGGCACAGTACCAAATGCAATGCCCCCCGTTTTTACATTTGGGCAAGAAATATTAAGTTCAAGGGCATGAACATTTTGTACCTTTGAAATTTCTTTTGCTACCTGAACATAATCTTCCGTTTGTGAGCCAGCAACATTTGCAATGATAGGTACGTCATAAGAAGAAAGCCAAGCTAATTCCTTATTAATCACTTTCTCTAAACCCGGGTTTTGTAAGCCAATGGCATTTAACATACCTGCAGGTGTTTCGGCTACACGCGGTGTCATATTACCAAAACGTGCTTCTTCCGTGGTCGCCTTAATCATGATGGAACCAAGCACATTTAAATCATAAAGCTGTGCAAATTCACGACCAAATCCAAAGCATCCGGATGCTGGCATAACCGGATTTTTAAGTGAAAGACCTGGCAATTCTACATGCAATGGATTCATAATTCAACCTCCCCTGCTCGAAATACAGGACCATCACTACATACCTTCTTATAGGCACTTCCTGTTTCATCATGCTTCATATGGCACACACAAGCAAAGCAAGCACCAATTCCGCATCCCATTCTTTCCTCTAAAGATAGGTATAATTCACGATCACTATACTCGTTTTCAAGAGCTTGCAACATAACCGTTGGACCGCATGCAAACATCACATCGAAAGAAATCTTAGATGTGATATTTGTCACATATCCCTTTGTTCCATAAGAACCATCAACCGTTGCAACATATGTTTCACCTAACGCTTGAAACTGCCTTTCGTAAAACATAGCCTCTTTCGATGCAAAACCGAGAACATGGATCACATGAACTCCTTTAGCACGAAGCTGCTTGGATAATTCATAAAGCGGCGGTACTCCAATCCCGCCTCCTACCAAACAAGCAGTTCGACCTTTCTTCACAGCGGAAACAGGAAAGCCATGTCCAAGTGGTCCAAGAACATCAACTACATCTCCAGCCTTTTTTTGAGACAAGAGTTGTGTTCCTTGTCCTTCTGCGCGATATAGCATCGTAAACTCTTTTTTATCTTTATCTATATCGCAAATACTGATTGGGCGTCGCAGCAGAGGAGAATGTCCCTCTGCTACTTTTACATGAACAAATTGTCCTGGTTCACCCATTTCTTGCACAAGATTACCACGCAAAATCAGTTCAAAAATACGCGGTGCAATCTCTATTTGGTCTACTATAACCATTTTTTCTTTTTGAATCATGAATGAATCACCTCAGCATTCTGATGAGACGCTGTTTCTTTCATTTCGATTGCCGAAAATGTCATAGATTCCAACACTCCAAGAATCGCTTTTGTTGTATCAAGGGATGTTAGACAAGCTACTCCATTTTCAACCGATTCACGACGAATACGGAAACCATCACGTGCAGGCTGTTTACCTTTCGTTAGTGTATTAATTACAAACTGAGCTTTTCCTTGTCGGATAATATCGAGCATATTGTAGTCTTCTGCATCAATTTTATTCACAATTTGTACAGGTATATTATGCTGCATAAGCATTTTTGCAGTACCGTCTGTCGCTAAAATGTTATAGCCAATTTCATGGAACCGTTTCGCAATTTCTGTTGCTTCTTCTTTATCCTTGTCAGCTACTGTAATAATTACAGATCCGTGAGTTGGAATATGAATACCAGATGCAACTAAACCTTTATACAATGCCTTTTCAAGTGTTAAATCCTTACCCATTACTTCTCCTGTTGATTTCATTTCTGGTCCGAGCGTTGTGTCTACAGAACGTAATTTCGCAAATGAAAAGACTGGCGCTTTGACAAACACTTGATTCTTTTCAGGATGATAACCTGTCGGATAACCAAGCTCTGCTAATGATTTTCCTAAAATTACTTTTGTAGCAATATTAGCCATTGGGACATTTGTTATTTTGCTTAAGAAAGGTACAGTTCGACTTGATCTTGGATTCACTTCGATCACATAAACTTCATTTTGAAAAACAACAAACTGAATATTAAGTAAACCAATGATATTAAGTCCTTTTGCCAAGGAAATAGTATGTTGGATAATTTTATCTTTTATTGCTGACGATATACTTTGCGGTGGATATACACCAATGGAATCTCCTGAGTGAACCCCAGCACGTTCAATATGTTCCATAATTCCTGGTATATATACATCTTTTCCATCTGAGATTCCGTCCACTTCTATTTCTTTTCCGACCATGTAACGGTCAATTAAAACTGGATGCTCGGCATGAACCTTTACTGCATTTGTCATGTAGTGCAATAGTTCTTCCTTGTGATACACAATCTCCATCGCACGTCCACCAAGCACATACGAAGGACGAACAAGAACAGGATACCCGATATTTTCTGCAATCGTAACAGCCTCTTCAACAGCTGTTGCTGTTTTTCCTAGTGGCTGAGGAATACCAAGTTCTCGTAATGTCGCTTCAAATTTGTCGCGGTCTTCAGCACGGTCTAAGTCTTCTAATGAAGTTCCTAGAATTTTCACACCACGTTCTTGAAGCTTGGATGCTAAATTAATAGCCGTTTGACCACCAAACTGCACAATAACCCCTTCAGGTTTTTCTAAATCGATAACATGCATTACATCTTCGATTGTTAGAGGTTCAAAGTATAGCTTATCAGAGATACTAAAATCTGTTGAAACCGTTTCAGGATTATTATTTATAATAATAGCTTCATAGCCTGCTTCTTTAATTGCCCATACGGAGTGAACAGTCGCATAGTCAAATTCAATTCCTTGCCCAATCCGAATTGGTCCACTACCTAGTACAATGACACTCTTACGTTCGCTTTTAACAGATTCATTTTCTTCTTCATACGTGCTGTAAAAGTATGGTGTGGATGATTCAAACTCCGCTGCACATGTGTCAACCATCTTATAGACAGGAACTATGCTTTCTTTCTTTCGCATTTCACACAATTCATATTCACTTTTATTCCAGATAGAAGCGATATAGTGATCACTAAAGCCTAATTTTTTAGCAGCTTCCAGAATCGTAACGTCATCTATATGATTTTTTACCTTACGCTCCATCGCAATAATATTTTCTATTTTTTGCAAGAAGAAATAATCGATTTCACTCCACTCGTGAATTTCTTCCTTTGTCACACCTTGACGGATTGCTTCTGCGATGATAAATACACGTTCATCATCTGCTTTTTCAATACGTCTTCTTATTGTGTCTTTATCCAAATGCTTAAGATGCTCCATTTCTAAATGATAGACACCTAGTTCTAGGGAGCGAACAGCTTTAAGCAGAGATTCCTCTACATTACGACCGATTGCCATAACTTCGCCGGTTGCTTTCATTTGTGTTCCTAGTAGTCGGTTTGCTGATTCGAATTTATCAAATGGCCAGCGTGGAATTTTTGTTACAACATAATCAAGCGAAGGCTCGAAACAAGCAAAGGTTGTTTTCGTAACAGGGTTTATAATCTCATCTAGCGTTAATCCAACGGCGATTTTCGCTGCAAGCTTTGCTATCGGATACCCCGTTGCCTTTGACGCAAGTGCTGATGAGCGACTTACACGTGGATTTACTTCAATTACATAATATTGAAAGCTATATGGATCAAGGGCAAGCTGGACATTACATCCGCCTTCAATTCCTAGTTTACGAATAATTTTTAGTGACGTATTACGCAGCATTTGATATTCACGGTCACTTAACGTTTGGCTTGGTGCTACAACAATAGAATCTCCAGTATGAACACCAACAGGGTCAAAGTTTTCCATGTTACATACTACAATGGCATTATTATTACTATCGCGCATTACTTCGTATTCGATTTCTTTCATACCAGCGATACTTTTTTCAAGTAAACATTGTGATACAGGACTATGCTTTAATCCACTCAAAACGATTTCTACAAGTTCTTCCTTATTACTACAAATTCCGCCGCCAGTACCTCCTAATGTAAACGCTGGACGTACAATAACCGGATAACCAATTTTACTTACAAATTGCTCTGCTTCTTCTAACGTGTGAATAATCGTACTTTCAGGAATAGGCTCATTTAATTCTTGCATCAAATTCTTAAATAATTCACGATCCTCTGCTTGTTGAATTGCAGAAAGCTTCGTTCCTAATATTTCAACTCCGCATTCCTCAAGTACACCTGATTCTGCTAATTGAACTGCCATATTTAAAGCAGTTTGACCTCCCAATGTAGGCAAAATAGCATCAGGTCTTTCCTTTCGAATGATTCGGCTTACAAACGGAAGTGTAAGAGGTTCAATATATACTTTATCAGCTGTGGCTGTATCCGTCATAATCGTTGCGGGATTCGAATTGACGAGAATCACCTTGTAGCCTTCTTCTTTTAAAGATTGACATGCTTGTGTTCCAGAATAATCAAATTCTGCTGCTTGCCCAATTACAATTGGACCTGATCCAATAACTAATATGGTGTTAATGTCTAGGCGTTTTGGCATAGTGTTTCTCCTTCCTTCTTCCCGTTCTTAATCATAGCAAGAAATTGATCAAACAGATTGTTTGCGTCCTCTGGTCCTGGTGAGGCCTCTGGATGATACTGTACCGTAAAGGCTGGAGCCGATGTATGACGTACTCCTTCTACCGTTCCATCATTCAATGCTAAGTGTGTAATTTCTAGTGGAATATCCTTAATCGATTCCTTTTCAACGGTATAGCCATGATTTTGTGAAGTAATGCTTACTTGATCCGTTGCTAAATTTTTTACAGGATGATTGGCACCGTGATGACCAAATTTCATCTTCACAGTATTCGCACCACAAGCAAGTGAAAATAATTGATGTCCAAGACAAATACCAAAAACCGGAACCTTTCCAATAATATCTCGTATCATTTCAATCGCTTCTGGAACGTCCTTCGGATCTCCAGGTCCATTGCTGAGCATGATACCATCCGGATGCAATCGTAATATTTCCTCGCTCGAAGTATCGTACGGTACCACAATTACATCACAGTTCCGATTATTCAGTTCACGAAGAATTCCGTGCTTCATACCAAAGTCAACAAGAACAACACGGTACCCACGTCCAGGACTTGGATACGGGTCTTTCGTTGAAACACGCTTTACATGGTCAGTAAATACAGTCGCTTTCAGTTTATTCACTGTATAAGGAATATCCACTTCCATATCGCAAAGACGTCCCTTTAATGTTCCATGTTCACGTAGTATTTTCGTTAGCTTTCTTGTATCAATACCTGATAATCCTGGGATATTTCGTTCCCGCAAGTATTGATCAACCGTTTTTTCACTTCGGAAGTTAGATGGATATTCACATAATTCCTTTACAATCAGTCCATTAATAAATGGATTGATTGATTCAAAATCGTCTCTGCTAATTCCATAGTTACCGATAAGAGGATAGGTGAGTGTCACGATTTGATTACAATAAGACGGATCAGACAATATTTCTTGGTATCCAGTCATTCCAGTATGAAAGACTACCTCTCCTGATTTTTCAATATCACCGCCAAACGCTTCGCCTACAAATACAGTTCCATCTTCTAATATGAGCTGTCTTTTCATGCAAATACACTCTCCTTTCGCCATACTATGTTACCATCTACAAGCGTCATTACTGGCCAGCCTTTACATTTCCACCCAGCAAAAGGAGTATTCTTTCCTTTTGACACAAATGTATTTGGATCTATTTCATACTCATTCTCTAAATCAATTATTGTAATATCCGCTGCCTTTCCAACTTCCATACGTCCTGCATCTAATTTAAACGTATCTGCAGGTTTTTCTGTCATAAGCTGTACCAATTTATGCAATGACCATATTTCAGTTTGAACAAAATGAGTATACAAAAGAGGAAACGCAGTTTCTAAACCGACAATCCCAAATGGTGCCAATTTCATTCCTTTTGCTTTCTCATCTGCAGCATGCGGAGCATGATCTGTAGCGATCATATCAATTGTTCCATCCAGTAAGCCCTCGATTAATGCAGCACGATCTGCCACACCTCGAAGTGGTGGATTCATTTTATAATTTGGATCAAGGGAAGGAATATCTTCTTCGCATAACAGTAGATGATGCGGCGATACTTCTGCTGTCACACGAATTCCAGCTGCCTTTGCATCACGAACTACTCGCACTGACTCTTTCGTACTAATATGGCAAACGTGGTAATGACATCCAGCTGCCTCTGCTAGTAATACATCACGAGCAATTTGAACAGATTCACATACAGAAGGGATTCCATTTAAATTATGTTGTTTTGAAAAAACACCTTCGTGCACACAGCCTTTATGAATAAGGGAATTATCTTCACAATGAGCTACAATTGCCATATCTACTTCAGCTGCTTTTTTCATTGCTTGTAACATTTGATCAGCAGATTGCACACCTACTCCATCATCTGTGAAGGCAAATGCACCAAGCTCCTTCAGGGCCTCAAAATCAGTAAGCTGTTCTCCTGTTTGTCGAACCGTAATCGATGCATAAGGAAGCACATGAACATGTGCTGTTTCCGTTATCCGTTCTTGTAACGCCGACATATGTTCTTCACTGTCAGGTACTGGCTTCGTATTTGGCATAGCACAAATGGTTGTAAAGCCACCTTTTGCGGCTGCAAGGCTACCTGTTGCGATCGTTTCTTTATGTTCACCGCCCGGCTCACGTAAGTGAACATGAACATCAATAAATCCCGGCGTGATTAATTTGCCTGTTGCATCTATAATCTGTGCGTCGTCTATTGTTAGATTTGTTCCTATTTCTGCAATCACTCCATCACGGACGAACACATCTCCAATTATAACTTTTCCTTCTTTATTCAAATATGATCCGTTTTTAAACAAGTACTTCATTCTCTATCCCTCCACATACACTTGGCAACGCCCGTTTTAATACCGCCATTCGAACATAAACTCCATTTTGCATTTGTGTAAAAATGCGAGAACGATCGCATTCAACAAGCTCACTAGCGATTTCTACCCCTCGGTTTACAGGAGCTGGATGCATAATAATACTTCCTGGTTTCATACGTTTTTCTCTATCTACTGTAAGCCCGAAATTTTCATGGTAATGACTCATCAGGTTCTTTGCAACGTGATCATGACGTTCATGTTGCACACGTAAAAGCATGAGCACATCTACTTCCGGTATTAAATGATCCAAGTTTTCATAGGAACCAAAAGTATTTAATTCGTCCTTCCACTCATTTGGGCTTACAAAATATACTATTGCCCCCAGCTTAGTTAGAGCCTCAGCATCAGATCTTGCTACGCGACTATGACGAATATCTCCCACAATCGCTACTTTCAATCCTTTCCAAGTCTTAAATTCCTGATTAATCGTCAGTAAATCAAGTAAGCATTGCGTTGGATGATTGCCACATCCATCCCCTGCATTTATGATTGGAACTTTTATTTTATCCTGTATCTCTTCATAGTATCGATCCTTTGGATGACGGATCACAAATGCACTTGCTCCAATTGACTGTAAAGTTCGAAGAGTATCATACAACGTTTCTCCCTTTTGAACGCTAGAGAATTGTGCTGAGAAATTTAGAACGTCTAGCCCCAATCTCTTTTGGGCAACTTCAAAGCTAGTACTTGTTCTTGTGCTAGGCTCAAAAAACAAATTTGCTACAAATGTTTGTTCCTTCACCTTGGACATATGACCATTTTTGAAATTTTCGGCATCTTTTAGAATTTCAGAAATTTCACGTTCTGTTAAGTCACTCATGGTTAGCAAATGGTTCATTTAAATCCCTCATCTCTTCATTTTTTATCATAACATCTTCGAATATTTATAACAATATATGAATAAAAATACCCTAGCCTATTTTCGACTAGGGTATAAAATCAACTTGATTGTTACACCCTTTTCAGTCTCACGGATTATAATAAAAGGTGACTATTGTTTACTAAATTATAGTTTTTTAGGGAGAATCGCATTTAAGATAACCCCTACAATGGCTGCAAACGCCATTCCTTCAAGTTGGAACGAACCGATTTTTAAAACAGCTCCTCCAATACCAAGGACAAGGATGACAGATGAAATCATTAGGTTACGTTTATTTCCAAAATCAATCTTTTCATCTACCATCATACGAAGACCACTTGATGCTATAACCCCGAACAAGAGGATACTTACTCCCCCCATAACAGGAGTTGGGATACTGCTGATCAGCGCTGAAATTTTGCCAATGAATCCAAATACGATTGCCATGATGGCAGCTCCGACGAATACATATATGCTGTAAGCTCGCGTAATCGCAAGTACACCAATATTTTCTCCATACGTTACACTTGGTGGTCCTCCAAGAATGGATGCTAGGATTGTTGCCAATCCGTCTCCAAATAAGGAGCGATGTAATCCTGGGTTTTCAAATAAGTCACGTTCAATAATGCTACCTAAAACAACTTGGTGACCGATATGCTCTGATATTGTAACTACCGCAATTGGAATCATAAGAAGTGCGATTTGCCAAGTAAAGGTTGGAACATATGATACGAATGGAATTGTAAAGTCCGGAATAGAAAACCACTTGGCTGCATAGACAGGCTGTAGGTTTACAATTCCTTGGAAATAAGCGAATATGTATCCGCCGATAATACCGAGTAGTACAGGTATAACTCCTAAAAATCCTCTTGCAAACATAGAGAACAGAATCGTGATTGCGAGTGTGACAAGTCCTACAGAAAAATTCGTTACACTATATTTTCCATCTGCCGTATTCATTGCCATTCCTACTGCAGTATGTGCTAAGCTCAATCCGATTACCATAATAACTGGTCCTACTACAATAGGAGGAAGTAATTTTATAATCCAATCTGATCCAGATTTTTTAATAATAATTGCTACAACTGCATAAACAAGACCTGCTAGAAAGCTTCCTACCATTGCAGCACCAGGACCGCCTGCTGCTTTCGCAGCAATAATAGGAGCAATAAACGCGAAGGATGAGCCAAGATAGGATGGCATTTGCCCTTTTGTTACAAGTAGAAAGGTCAGTGTACCAACCCCACTCGTAACGAGTGCAACCGCTGGTGATAGCCCTGTTAAAAATGGAACAAGAACTGTGGAACCAAACATTGCAAATAAATGCTGAATGCTGAGAAAGAGCCACTTTCCAGGGCTTGGAACGTCATGGATGTCTAATACTGGTTTTTGCATGAATTTTCTCCTCCTGCGTGAAATGCGAGTATATATAATGTATTTAATTTGCTATAATAAAAAAACTCTTTGTGCAACTTGCACAAAGAGTCATACTGCACCTACAATTCGTAGGAAAGCACGACCCTTTGGCAGTCTCACAGGACTACATTTAAAAGGGCATTCTATCGTAAATACTTACTTTTTCAACTTCATCAACTTCCGAAAGTCCAACTTCAATTCTTTCAATTCTCGATGTCGGAATGTTCTTTCCAATATAATCAGCTCGAATAGGAAGCTCACGATGACCACGATCTACTAAAACGGCAAGTTGGATTTGAGACGGCCGTCCAATATCCATGATTGCATCCATCGCTGATCTCACCGTTCGTCCTGTAAATAGCACATCATCTACCAGAATAACTTTCTTATCTGTAATCGAGACGGGAATATCAGATCCTTTTACCAAGGGCTCTTTATCTTTTGATTGGATGGTTAAATCATCACGATACATTGTAATATCAATTTCACCAACCGGTATGGATGTTCCCTCAATTTGCAAAATACGCTCGGCTAATCTTTTCGCTATAAAGATTCCGCGTGTTCTGATGCCGACGAGTACACATTGATCCACACCTTTGTTACGCTCTACAATTTCATGACTAATGCGTGTGAGCGCTCTACGAATCATTTGCTCATCCAGTACAATTGCCTTTTCTTTCATTCGTTCACCTCCGATGTAAGCTTCATGTGAAAGAGAGGATATAAAAAAGCCTTCCCACTATGTGAGAAGGCGTGAATAGAGATATAAACATCCTATCCATTCATCCGTTTCCTTCTCAACCTCACAGGGCTAATTTAAAGGACTTATTTAACTGTTACAAGTATGCCATTTTTATAGTCAAATGTCAAGATAATTTTCGAACATCCTCTAGTACATGTACAAAATCTTCTGGCAGCGGTGCTTCAAATTCTAAATATTCACCGGTTCTTGGATGTACAAATCCTAATACACCTGCATGAAGAGCTTGTCCATCAATAGGCAAGGTTTTCTTTGGCCCATATTTTGGATCACCAGCTAATGGATAGCCAATATACTTCATGTGAACACGTATTTGATGAGTTCGTCCTGTTTCCAGTTTACATTCAACAAATGTATAATTTTGAAAACGCTCAAGCACACGAAAATGTGTTACTGCATGCTTACCATTTTCGACGACTGTCATACTTTGACGATCATTTTTATCCCGTCCGATTGGTGCGTCAATCGTACCGGTGTCATGTTCAATAACACCATGAACAATAGCTTTATAACGTCTTGTTACCGTTTTTGCTACAAGCTGATTAACAAGAGATTCATGAGCCATATCGTTCTTTGCTATCATTAAAAGTCCAGATGTATCTTTATCAATACGATGAACGATACCTGGTCTCATAACCCCATTAATTCCAGACAAATCTTTACAATGATATAAAACTCCGTTCACTAGTGTTCCGGTCGCATGTCCATTTGCAGGGTGAACAACCATTCCACGAGGCTTGTTAACAACAATAACGTCTGAGTCTTCATAGTAAATATCTAAATCCATCGGTTCAGGAACAACGTCTAGCGGCTCTGGATCAGGAACATCTATAGCAATGGTGTCGCCTACTTTTACTTTATAGTTTCCCTTTACTGGTAAACTATTCACAATAACAATACCTTCTTTAATCCATTGCTGCACTTGAGAACGTGACCATTCTTCACCTACAGCTGCTAGCACCTTATCAATGCGTTCATTTTGCTGCTCTTGTGCTATTGTTAATTCTATTCTTTCTGCCATTTATCTTACTCCTTCGCTTTCTTCCCTTCCATCAGCGTCTGTATAAACAGAAGGGCTACGCCAATACAAAGTGAGGAATCCGCCACATTAAACACTGGAAAATTATACGAAAAAATATACGTATGGATAAAGTCAACCACTTCTTTTCGAAATACTCGATCAATAAAATTCCCTAAGGCTCCGCCTAAAATAAGCCCGAGTGCAATACCGAGAAGCTTATCCTGTTTTCCGTATTTTCTCAGGTAATATACAATTGCAATTACAATCACGACCGTAATCGTATAAAAAAACCACATTCGATCTTGCAGCATTCCCCATGCTGCCCCTTTATTTCGATGGGATGTTATGTATAACACGTTTTGAATGATTGGAATACTTTCCCCGTATTGCATATACGTAACAATAAGCCATTTTGTAAATTGATCTACCAAAATGACCGCTAAAGCAATGCCATAATACATCATATTTTTTCCCCCACATTGACAGTGTACCTCAAAATTTTAGCATAGCTAGGGCAATTTCACAATGAACGATAGGATGAAATCCTACAAAACAAAAGTAAAAGTGCAACGAATGAAGGAAACACCGTTTCGTTACACCTATAAAATACAAATTGTAGGACATACAACTATCATATATGCAATCGTTGGAATGAAAATTCATAAATACTACGTGCAGTCGGTAAAATACAAAGTTGCTCAAGTGAAAGTCTATTCCCTGTCTCCTCGCAAATTCCATACAAGCCGATGTCCATTTTAAAAAGGGCACGCTCGATATCAGCTAAATCAGCTTGAACGTTATGAAGAACCATTTTCTTCTTTCGTACTTCTTCTGTTTGTGTAACACCAAATTCCTCTCCCCACTCATAGCGATATTCACAATCTAACCTAGCCTTTAACTCATTTCTCATGAATTCGAGTTCACGTTTAATATCATGATAAGTAGTATTCACGCTAAACTCCCTCCATCAGGCTTTTGCTTTATGCCGTTAGTATTTCCGAAACTGATTTACATACGAGCCACACATTTTTCCTTTTCAGGAAGCACCAAACAAAAAAAAAAAAAAAAAAAAAAAAAATCCCAAGACCTTTCATAGGCCCTGGGATATGATAAAAGAAATCTTCTATTATTTTACATAATGTTCAGTAACTACAGAAGCACAACGTTCACATAACGTTGGATGCTCGTGATTATGTCCAACAGTTGAACTAACAACCCAGCATCGTTCGCATGTTTCACCTTCTGCCTGTTTTACAACGACTGCTGTATGTTCTAATCGCTGTGCAGAAGCAGGAGCATCCTCAATTGTTCCATCCACACGGAACTCAGAAACGATAAATAACTGTTTCAAGTCTTCTTTGATAGATCCTAGCAAGCTTTGCATTTCCTTCGTTGGATACAATGTTATGCTAGCATTTAATGATTTACCGATCACTTTTTCATTACGTGCCGTTTCCAACGCTTTTAATACATCGTTACGAAGAAGCATAAATGCATCCCATTTTTCCAATAGCTTTTCACTATTTTCAATAGCAATTGGCTCTGGCATATTCGTAAGCTGCACACTTTCCTCCGTTACACCAGAAATGTAAGTCCAAACTTCATCAGCTGTATGAGATAAAATAGGAGATACAAGCTTAGTAAGAGCTACAAGCACTTTATATAATACCGTTTGAATAGCACGTCGATCATGATGATCAGCGGACTCAATATACAAGATATCCTTTGCAAAATCTAAATAGAAGGAGCTTAAATCAATCGTACAGAAATTGTGTACGGAATGGAAAATCGTTGCAAATTCATAGTTTTCATAGGCTTCCTTCGTTCCGTTAATTAGCACATTTAACTTTGCGAGCATGTAGCAGTCTACTTCACGTAATTGCTCTGTAGGTACTTCATTTGCTACCGGATCAAAGTCAAACAAATTACCTAATAGGAAACGGAATGTGTTTCTAATTTTACGATAAACCTCGGCCACTTGTTTTAAAATATCATCGGAGATACGAACATCTGCTTGATAATCAACGGAAGCTACCCAAAGTCGAAGAATATCCGCACCTAGTTGATCCATGATTTTTTTAGGAGCTACAATATTACCAACTGATTTACTCATCTTGCGTCCTTCACCATCTAAAACAAACCCATGGCTTAACACGCCTTTATACGGTGCCTTGCCTGTAACAGCTACTGCTGTAGATAAAGAAGAGTTAAACCAACCACGATATTGATCAGATCCTTCTAAATACAAATCAGCCGGGCGTTGTAAGTCCTCACGTTCTAATAACACAGCTTGATGCGATGAACCAGAATCAAACCAAACGTCCATAATATCCGTTTCCTTCTTGAAGATGCCATTTGGACTTAATGGATGAGTGAAGCCTTCTGGAAGTAAGTCTTTCGCTTCACGTTCAAACCATACGTTTGACCCGTTCTCGCGGAATAATTTTGAAACATGTTGAATCGTTTCATCCGTAATAATTGGATCTCCATTTTCAGCATAAAAAACAGGAATTGGAACACCCCATGCACGTTGACGAGAAATACACCAGTCGCCGCGATCACGGACCATGTTAAATAGTCGTGTTTCTCCCCATGTTGGTACCCACTTTGTTTCTTGAACTGCTTGCAATAAATCCTCACGGAACGCCGCAATAGAAGCAAACCACTGTGCCGTAGCACGGAAAATAATTGGTTTTTTTGTTCTCCAGTCATGTGGATAGGAGTGGGTAAAGAATTGCAGTTTCAACAATGCACCGACTTCTTCTAACTTTTCCGTAATGACTTTGTTTGCTTTGTCGTAGAATAATCCTTCAAATCCTGGTGCTTCCGCTGTTAAATACCCTTTATCATCAACTGGGCATAAGACATCTAATCCATATTTTTGTCCTACAATAAAGTCATCTTCTCCGTGTCCAGGTGCTGTATGAACGCATCCTGTACCAGCATCAGTTGTTACATGTTCTCCTACCATAACAAGTGAATCTCGATCATAGAATGGATGTTTTGCAACAACGTATTCGAGGTCACTACCCTTTACCGTTTTTGTAATTTCCGTTTCTTCCCATGCAAGAGTTTTCGTTACTTCTTCTAAGAGTGCAGATGCAACAATATATTTCGCATCGTTCACCTTTACAACACTATATTCTAAATCAGGATGTACCGAAATCCCTAGGTTAGCAGGAATAGTCCATGGGGTTGTCGTCCAAATAATAAATTGTTCATCCCCATTTAAGACACCTTTTCCATCTTTCACATGAAATGCAACATAGATAGACGGTGATTTTTTATCTTTGTATTCGATTTCTGCTTCAGCTAATGCTGATTCGCTTGTAGGGGACCAATATACCGGCTTTAGTCCTTTGTAAATATATCCTTTTTTCGCCATTTCCCCAAATACAAGAATTTGCTGAGCTTCATATTCAGGTTTAAGTGTGATATATGGATTATACCAATCCCCGCGCACACCTAGACGCATAAATTGTTCTCGTTGACGATCGACTTGCTCATACGCATATTCTGCACAAAGCTTACGAAATTCTGCAACTGTCATTTCCTTGCGCTTTACTCCTTTATTCGTAAGCGCTTGTTCAATTGGTAGACCGTGTGTATCCCATCCAGGTACGTAAGGAGCAGAGTACCCGTTCATGGATTTATATCGAACAATAAAGTCCTTTAACACCTTATTTAACGCATGACCCATGTGGATATCGCCATTTGCATAAGGAGGTCCATCATGCAATACGAATAGTGGTCTACCTTTCGTATGCTCCTGCACCTTTTTATACATATCCATTTCAGTCCACTGCTTTTGAATAGCAGGCTCACGCTTTGGCAAGTTGCCACGCATAGGAAAATCAGTTTTTGGCATTAACAGTGTATCTTTGTACTCCATTTTTAGTCCTCCTTTATTTTGACAAAAACAAAAAGACCCACTCATCCCAAAAAGGGACGAGAAGGTCTCCCGCGGTACCACCCTTGTAGATCACGAAAGCAATCCACTCAAAATTCGTAACGTGAACAAAACGCCATTACCTACTAAAGATTCAGTATGGAACTCCAGGGTGATATTCCTTCTTTTCAAATATTTCGAGCTTCCACTAACCTCGATTCGCTGTATAAAGAAAAAGAAGTACTCGTCCCTATCCTTGTTTTTATCGAAAGTATTTTGTTATAGAATTATATGTAATTCCGAGGGAAACGTCAAGTTACATTGAATCTCCTTGCTTAACTAAACCAGATTCTTGTTCTAATTCCATCAGGTTATCCCAATCATCATTATTTAACATATCCAGCTGTGCTTCAAGAAGCATACGGAATCTTGTCCGAAATACCTTTGATTGTTTCTTCAACTCATCAATATCAAACGTAACTTTGCGAGCTTTTACTAACGCTTCATTAATGATACGATCTGCATTTTTTTCAGATTCACGAATAATCAATTTCGCTTCTTTTTGAGCATTTCTCTTCACATCTTCAGCAGCTTCTTGCGCAATGACAATTGATTTATTTAAAGTATCTTCAATACTAGAAAAATGTCCAAGCTTCTGCTGCAATTCTTCAACATGTTCTTCTAACTTTTTCTTCTCACGAATCACAAGCTCATAATCTTTAATTACTTGATCAAGAAACTCATTTACTTGATCTTCATCATATCCGCGAAAACCACGGCTAAATTCCTTATTATGAATATCCAATGGTGTTAAGGGCACAAACGCCACCTCCACGTAGTTATATAGAATTGCACTCTAAATCTTCGACAAACTTAGGACTTTTCCTTCCTAAATATGTATTAATTTCGTAAACCAAAGATAATTCTCCACTTATCTCGTTTCGATTTCCCTTCAATTCCAATTAATTTACTTCTACCATAGCCTCTTGCAGAAATAACGTCGCCTTCCCGGCATTCAAAGGATGGTTGCTGGGTAACTTTCCAATTTACTTTGACAGATCCGCTTTTTATAAGCAGTTGTAATTTTTGACGTGATACGTGAAACATTTCTGCAGCAAGTACATCTAGTCGCAGC
Source organism: Ectobacillus polymachus (assembly GCF_048159605.1). Lineage (NCBI taxonomy): Bacteria > Bacillati > Bacillota > Bacilli > Caryophanales > Bacillaceae > Ectobacillus > Ectobacillus polymachus. The sequence continues at coordinate 1,373,448 of NZ_JBLREB010000001.1, forward strand.
GTTGATACTGTGCCCGACTTCTCCGCCCATGCATCTTTGACCAAAATCAAATCACTTGGAAAAATAGAAGATACAGAAACACTTGCTTTGCCAATCATTTGCAAATTACTTTGGATATAAGAGGCAACTTCTTCGGCCACAACGATGTGAATTTGATTATCCTGTAATAAGATGTCTCCAAATTTTTCACGTTTTAATCCTAGTGACATAAGAGTTCCTAACACCTGTCTATGCTCAATCGTATAATATTTAGATGCATATGTAATCGAGAGAATATGTAAAGAAAAATCATCTTCTTCAGGTGTTAGATAGGAAGGACAAATAATGGCACGTTTTCGTTCCACATCGCTCGCGCCGCCATAGAAGTTTACAGCAACCTCCGAATCATTACCAACCACACTACGAATAATGTTCTGTTCCCTCGGATCGAGAAAGTCTGTCAATTTTGAATTATGATAGAATTCAGCCGCTTCCTTCCATTCCAGTACTTTATCAACAAATATAGCTTCTTCTGGACGGAAGTGTTCGTAAATACTCATCTTACCATCAACCAAAAATCATATATAAAATTTTTGCTAAACCAGATTGGGCAAAACGAAGTACGATAAGAGCTACGATAGGAGAAATGTCAATCATTCCAATTGCTGGTATAATGCGACGAAACGGCTCTAAAAACGGTTCACAAATTCGAGCAAGGAAAACACCAATGGCAGATTCTCTCGCACTTGGTAACCAAGATAGTAAAATATAAACAATTATTGCATAATAATAAACATCAAAGAGGGTAAGCAATATACTAGGTATGATGTTCATGAAGGTTTACCACCTCTTTATACTTGAATTTTCTTCTTCTAATAATTCTGATATAGCCCCAACGATATCAACATTTTCAGGTGTACAAATAAATGTTTTGACCCCGAGCTTTTGGATATCCCCACCAATTGCATAAACCGTACCACTTAAAAAATCAACAATACGTAATGCTTGATCGCTCGGCACTCGTTGCAAATTAATAACTACAGCCCTGCGATTTTTCAGTTGATCAGCAATAGCTTGTGCTTCTGAATACGTACGTGGCTCAAGTAATACAACTTTAGAAGAACCTTTTGCTTTCTCAATACTTACAACATTTGGCTTTTGACCATGCTTTTGTAAAGGTAGTTCCTCATCCACTGGTTGATCTCTCTCCATTTCCAACTGTCTATGCTCTTCTAATTCCTCATTCGTGTCAAAGAAAAAATCCTTTACCTTTGACCAACTCATGTGTTCCCCTCCTTAATGATCTTCTGCAACTAAAATCGTTCCTAGTCGAATAAATGTTGCCCCCTCTTCTATCGCTATTGTGTAGTCATTAGACATACCCATTGATAGTTCTGTACAAGGAGCATAAGGTAGGTGCAACGAATGTATTTCAGATTGAATATTCTTTAACGTCTGGAAGCATGTACGAATTTCTTCCTCATTACTTGTATAAGGAGCCATTGTCATAAGTCCGACAACATTAATTTTATCATATGCTTCTAATTCTTTCACAAACTGAATAGCTTCTTCTGGACTAAGTCCATGCTTAGACTCTTCCTTTGAAGTTTTCACCTGCAAGAAGCATCGAATGGTTTTCTCGGCTCTTTTTTGAATTTCCTTTGCTAAAGACATGCGATCTAACGCATGTAAATAATCAATTTTATTAATGATTTCTTTCACTTTTCTCGTTTGAAGTGATCCGATGTAATGCCAAATGGCTTCATCACCAAATACTTCCTGTTTATGTGAAAAACCTTCCGGGCGATTCTCTGCTATATGCTTTAAGCCCGCACGAAGAACTTCCTTTGTTTTTTCATCTCCTACCGTTTTTGTTACAGCAACTATAGTAATTTCACTAGGTAAGCGATTTGCTTTTTTGCATGCAACTTCTATTTCTTTTTCTACAAGTGCTAAATGATTTTGTACTGTCAACGGTTGTAACCCTCCTTAAAGCCGATAAAGCTCATCATACGTCCAGTTTTTCCGCCATCACGTCTGTGCGAGAAAAAAAGCTCCTGATCACAGCTCGTACAAAAAGAGGTAACGACAATGTTTTGATTGGGTATACCTGCTTGAAGTACCAATTTACGATTGACTTCTTTTAAATCAAGAGAGTACTGTCCATCTGAAACTACTTTATATGGAGCAGGATCCAACATGATTCTTTGAACGGCATCCAATACCCGGTCATCTACTACATAGCAGCAGCCTCCAATAGAAGGTCCAATTGCGACATGTATATTTGCAATGGGAACATGCTCCTCTTCCACCCATTTGCGAATCATTTCAAGCGCAATTCCTTTTGTTGTACCCTTCCAGCCGGCATGTGCTAATCCTATAAGATGGTGGGACGGAGCATAAAAGTATAACGGCACACAATCGGCATAACAGGATGTTAACAACATATTTTCTTCTGTTGTATAAATTCCATCTGTTCCAGGAATGCCGTCATCATACCTAAATACTCCTTTCCCTTTATCCTCATGTCCTACTCTTTCCACTTTATTATCATGAACTTGCAAGGAACAAACCCATGATTGTAAAGGGGCATGTAGTTTTTGAGCAAGTAAACGGCGGTTTTCCAGAACAATTTCTGAACGATCCTGTACATGCAATCCTACATTTAATGAATGATAGGGATGCTCTCCAATGCCGCCTTCTCTTGTGGAGAAACCTGCTAGTACTCCGTTCCAATCTGAAATGTACAAGATACCGTCTTTATTTTGAAATGGTTCATACATCATACAACGGCTCCTTATTTTTCATCATAAAAAAAGTATGGTGTTTGTTGTCTATTTTACCATACTTTTATTTTTTCATAATGACAATATAAAATAAAGTAGAATTTGCAATATTTTTTAGGAAAATGTCGTAGGCTGCTCAGAATTTGTCGGCATCTCGCTTACTTGTACACGAACGAGAATTACATCTTCTCCAATTTTCACGATTTGGCGCCAAGGAATCAAAATTTCATCTTCTTTTCGTAATAATCCAAGCACTCTACCTTGTTTGCCAATGATAATAGCTTGAATTTTACCAGTAATAACGTCAATATCGATGTCTCCAATGTTTCCGAGTTTTTTTCCATCAAACACATTTACAACATCCTTTGATTGAAAATCTGAAATTCGAATCATTAGCATCCTCTCCTTTGTAATCAGTATATGATACGAGTTTGTGCTGTATGTGAATACTGAAAAAAAGGAGAAAAGAATAAAACCGTCAAACAGTAAATTACTGTGACGGTCATGTATAAGTATTAAATATACAAAATTGCTTTAAAACTTATCTGGTAGGTGATGTAAACAAGTAGAATTCTTTCTACATCACCTTGTACCAATCTCATTGAATCGATTTATTCATTTGTTTAATTGCTGATTTTTCGAGACGAGATACTTGTGCCTGAGAGATACCGATTTCTTCAGCTACCTCCATTTGCGTTTTTCCTTGAAAAAATCGTTTTCGAATAATCATTTTTTCGCGTTCATTCAATCGTTTCATACCTTCTTTTAACGCAAGTTCCTCTAGCCACTGTTCATCCTTTTGTTTGTCATCACTTAGCTGATCCATAACAAAAATTGGATCGCCTCCATCGTTGTAAATAGGCTCAAACAACGAGACAGGATCTTGAATGGCATCTAAGGCAAATACCACTTCTTCATGGGTTACTCCGAGAACCTGCGCAATATCCATCGCAGTAGGCTCCTTTGAATGCTGTGCGATAAGCCTCTCTCTTACTTGTAATGCCTTATAAGCAATATCACGTAAGGAGCGAGAAACGCGTATGGGATTGTTATCTCGTAAATATCTTCTTATCTCCCCGATAATCATCGGTACAGCATATGTGGAAAATTTTACGTTTTGACCTAAGTCAAAATTATCAATGGATTTCATAAGGCCAATACAGCCAACTTGAAACAAATCGTCAACAAATTCTCCCCTGTTGTTAAATCGTTGGATGACGCTGAGGACAAGACGTAAATTTCCATTAACGAGTTTTTCTCGTGCGGTTGTATCTCCCGATTGCATGCTTTGGAATAGTCTCCGCATTTCATCGTTTTTCAGTACTGGAAGTTTAGATGTATCTACGCCACAAATTTCTACCTTGTTTCGTGTCAATGTATTCCCTCCTACTGGGAGTTGCTGTACAGAGTAAAGTATCTCCTTTGGAGGGATTTTTATTCGGACGAGCCTATACCATTTTATTAAATTCTTTACGCAACCGTTTGATAATTCTTTTTTCCAACCGTGAGATGTATGATTGCGAAATACCTAACATGTCCGCTACATCCTTTTGCGTTTTTTCTTCACTGCCGTCTAAACCAAAGCGCAGCTCCATAATTTGTTTTTCCCGCTCATTAAGCTGATGAAGTGCCTTTATTAACAAGTGACGGTTAACATTGGCCTCTAAATCTTTTGTTATAATATCATCATCTGTTCCAAGAACGTCTGATAGCAATAGTTCATTGCCATCCCAATCGATATTTAGCGGTTCATCAAATGATACCTCTGAACGATTCTTATTATTCCGCCTTAGATGCATTAAAATCTCATTCTCAATACAACGTGAGGCGTACGTGGCAAGCTTTATTTTTTTCTCTGGATTAAATGTGTTGACCGCTTTAATAAGACCAATCGTACCGATGCTGATTAAATCTTCAATATTAATCCCTGTATTTTCAAATTTTCTTGCTATGTAAACGACGAGTCGTAAATTTCGTTCAATAAGAAGAGCGCGTGCTACCTCATCACCACTTGGAAGCTTTTGCAACAGTACTTCTTCTTCTTCCTTTGTTAAAGGAGGAGGGAGCGCTTCACTTCCACCAATATAGAAGATTTCATCGGTCTTAATTCCAAGCTTCTGTAATACTTTATACAGTAGATACGTCATTCTTAGCTTTATTTTCCCCATACTTTTTCCTCCTACCTTTTCTTGTTATGCAGTGGTTGATAACAACATTTTCGGATGAAGAATGCATGTATACTCATTATCAGATGATAACTTCGTATGATTGATGCCAACATAAACATTTCGAACTGAAAGAATTTCTCCATCTTTGTAAACTCTTATCGTATCTGGTTTCACAGCCAATAAAAACTGATGGCTCTGGCCAATTCCCCGATACGGAATAATTCGAATGCGCTTCATCCAATCTATTTGTTCTTCTTTTTCGTGTAGGAGTCTTGTAGGTTGTTTAGATTGCTCTAGCAACCATTGTGGAATCAGCTGTTTTATCGTGTCTGCCTCCACAATCATTACTGGCGTTTTTGTTATGGGATCATACAACTGATTACCATTATCAATTAGCCCGTTAAGTTTCAACTCTAATCCATTCACAATGAGTTCTACCTCTACAATTTGCTCATACCGTATACGAGTAATTTCGATATCACCAATTCTTTTTTTAGAAAAATAATAGATAATCGGAAAACCAATTATTACGAACAGCCAGCTAATTGGATCACCAAAGGAACTAGGTTGTGTCAAGGCCATTCCTCGTAAAATAGGACTATCCATTAGAAAGAAATGAAGGCCAATAAGTCCACCACCTACCATAAAGGTTACAAAGTAAAACATACATACTGTTGCAATGAAGGTCCGAATACGAGTAAAACCAAATGCAGCATATACAATGAGAAAGGAAAAAAGAAGTTTAACGATTGGATGTGCAAAATCTACCGATATAAGTGTAATGATGACGAGGATAGATCCGATGAATGCTCCGCAAAGAAGTCTCCATTTTCTTATTTTCTTCTTCAATATAATAGCGGTTAGTAACAAAAGGAGGTAATCAATACAAAGATTGAGCAGCCATACAACATCCGCATAAACAACCAAATACTCACCTCTTCATTCATGTTAAATAAAGTGAAACTTCCCACAAGTAAAGGGTTCTCCATTCCCACTAATGGTAAGCCTGATCAATCTAGATTTTACAGATATCTACCGACTTAACCTTCCTGTGTTTCACTCAAGTATGAAAAAACAAGGCTATACTGCCCATACATAACGGATGAAATTAGTATAAAGTACAACTGCTGCGAATGTCTGTCAATTTCTGTTGGAGTTTTCCTTGTTATTTTGCTAATTCTAGCCATTTCCTGTCACGTTCCTAAACAAAAGTCCAACAAAAAAAAGCTGACAAATGTCAGCTTTTTTTGTTTCCATTTATCCCGCTTTAACGGGCAGTAAGACCCCCACTTCAAGTCTTAGAAAAATCGAAAAAGAATAAGTGGGGGTCATAACTGCCCGTAAAAGTCCGTATTGGGCGGGCTAACCCTCGGTGGGGGATGAGAAAAACCCCCACCGAGGGAAGTTTCACTTTATCGTCTACGACGATTACGTAAGAAAGCAGGGATATCAATATCGTCTACTTGAGCGTTACGCTCTACAGGTTCTTCTTGGCTCACTTCTCTTGCTGCCTTTACCGGTGGTGCTGTCGCTGAAGTTACAGGTCTTGCACTTGGTTTTGGTAATGGCATTGCAAGATTATCATCAAATCCAGTTGCAATTACTGTTACGATAATTTCATCCTTTAAGTTCTCATTAATAACAGATCCGAAAATCATATTTACTTCTGGATCTGATGCAGACGCTACAATATCAGCAGCTTCTTGTACTTCATACAAGCTTAAGTTCGTTCCACCAGTTATATTCATAAGCACACCCTGTGCGCCATCAATAGATGTTTCTAGTAATGGACTGGAGATGGCACGTTTTGCAGCCTCAGCTGCACGAGATTCTCCTGTTCCAATTCCGATTCCCATTAGAGCAGAACCTTTATTGGACATAATAGTTTTAACATCTGCGAAATCTAGATTAATAAGTCCTGGCACAGCAATCAAATCAGATATACCTTGCACCCCTTGACGCAATACATTATCTGCTTCACGGAATGCTTCCAACATAGGTGTATTTTTATCTACAATTTCTAATAAGCGGTCATTTGGAATAACGATGAGTGTATCTACATTTTCTTTTAAAGCAGAAATACCAGATTGAGCTTGTGTTGCACGTTTACGGCCTTCAAATGTGAATGGACGTGTTACAACACCAACAGTTAAAGCACCTGATTCTTTCGCAACTTGAGCAATAACAGGAGCAGCGCCTGTACCTGTTCCGCCCCCCATACCAGCGGTAACAAAAACCATATCTGCCCCGCGTAAAGCTTCTTGTATTTGTTCCTTGCTCTCTTCAGCAGCTTTTTTCCCAACTTCCGGATTGGCACCTGCTCCTAGACCACGGGTTAACTTGCCTCCGATTTGCATTTTTGTTTCTGCTTTTGATAGATTAAGAGCCTGGGCATCTGTATTAACAGAAATAAAATCTACTCCTTGGACACCATGCTCAATCATCCGGTTTACTGCATTGTTTCCTCCGCCACCTACACCGATAACTCTTATGTTTGCTAATTGATCTTGAGTAGTATCAAATTCTAACATATCAAAATCCCCCTAGAACCTCATTTTTCTTATATGCATCTAATCCCATAAGTAGCGGATAACCTTTTTCATTTTATTAATCATCCGGTCCTCATCACGTGGTTTGGACTTTACCGTTGACTGCGAAACAGGAACAGGGGTATGGCGTTCAAAATTATCTGGATGTTCCTGACCACCTTTGCCTTTCAGCTTCCCTTTTTGATACGCATTACGAATGAGTCCTACACCAATCGTATATTGCGGTTCGCGAACACCAATATAATCTGGAATGGCAATGCGAACATTTGCATGTAAAACTTCTTGTGCCAATTCTAACACACCTGGCATAGAGGCTACACCACCAGTTAATACGAATCCACTCGATAAATTCTTCACACCAAATTTATGTAGTTCTTGTTGTACAAATAAAAATATTTCTTCTAATCTAGCTTCAATTACATCCGCAAGTTCAGCTTGTGTACACTGAATCTTTTGATCCGTCCCCATAACAGGAACAGAAAATACTTCTTCTTCAGAAGCTGTTTCTGCAAATGCATGTCCATACTTTATTTTCATTTTTTCAGCATTCTCAGTGGATGTTTTAAAACAATAGGCAATGTCTTTTGTAATATGCTCTCCACCAATTGGAATCACATTCGTTACTTGCAAAATCCCTTCTCTAAAAACAGAAATGGTTGTACAGCCCCCACCGATATCAAGTAGAGCAATCCCCATATTTTTTTCATCTGTTGAAAGAGCTAGAGTAGCGGCAGCTAACGGTTGTAATGATATGTCGACAATTTCAAGTCCTGCTCGTTCGACGCAACGAAGCAAATTATGTAGTAAAGTTTTAGCCCCTGTGACAAGTGTGCCTTCCATTTCTAGACGAACACCTATCATACCGCGTGGATCATTGATTTCACTTAGGCCATCTACGATAAACTGCCGAGGTATTACGTCAATGATTTCTCGCTCTGGTACAATGGAAACAACTTGTGCAGCATCAATCACACGTAATACATCTTCATTTTCAATTTCACGATTTTCATTCGACACTGCGACTACACCGTGACATGAATGGAGCTGTACTTGATTTGAGCCGATTCCTACAACAACGCGGTCAATATGAATTCCAACCATTCGTTCTGCTTGCTCAATCGCTTTTTTAATCGATTGTACAGTCTCATCTATGTCAACAATAGAGCCTTTTTTTAATCCATTAGATTTCGCAGTACCTACACCAATAATATTAAGTGTTTCATTTACCATTTCGCCAATGATAACTTTAACATGGGATGTACCGATGTCAAGACTAACATACATTTCATTGCTGTTCATACCCTGGCACCTCCTTCTTCATTTCTATCACTAATAGAGTTCTACCTGAACAACAATCGTTGCTTGTATATATAAGAAAAATATTCAACGTTATCATACGTATCCCTTTTTTTGCAAGGATATTTTTCTTATTTTTGTTCGAAAGTATCCGTTTTGCCAAAAATAACTGCCTTATGACCGTAATATTTTGGAACAATTTAACTCTACAAGTGAAAATCATTACTAAATATTAGTCTACACCAAGATGTACTCCTAGAAAAGCGAAACTTACAGTAAAGATTATATTAAAAAAAGAAACCGAAACGATAAGGTGAAACATCCCTTTCATGTTGGAAGCAATCTTATCATACTAGTTTTTAGATGGACGCATATCTCCTTCGCAATCGTTTAGGGCACACATAAGGGTACAAAGCGAAGCGTAAGAAAAGCGGTACATTTCCTAGTTAATATGTTCAATGTATGCTCCTACTTCTAAGTGAATCAGTACTTTATCACCTGGTTTTAACTGTTTAATAATGAGCGGATATGTACTCATTTTTTGCGCAAAATCTTGAATCGTTACACTTACTACATAGCCTTGTCCCATAAATAATGTAATATGATCCTTAATTACGTCGTCTGGTGTAAAATGAATTTCAGAGATAGATCGAACTATACTTGAATCTAATTTGGCGAGCTCGTTCGATAATTGTTGTACAGTATTATCGTCTTTAAAATCTATAAATATAGGTGCCGCCACAGGAAGAGTATTTCCTTTCAATGCTCCTATGGATTTACCGTTTTCTAATATAGGATACAGCGTATTATCTTTTTTTAAATAACCTGTCGTTTTATATTCTTCAATCGATATATGTATCTTGTTTGGAAATACTTTTTTCACAACTGCTTTTTTTATTTCGTTTTGCTTCATTAATTTCTCTGCTGCTTGATTTGCGTTGATACGAAAGTAGCTCATATCATAAGTAACACCTGATAAGGCCATGACTTCATCTTTATTTAAGTAATGATTTCCATCTACAGAAATATCGGCAATTTTACTAATAGGTGAGCGAAAGTATATACCAAATAGAACGAGCAAAAATAAAATAGAAAGATAGAGTATAAGTCGTCGGTTCGTTTTTTTTCTCTTTTGCTTTTTGAGCTTTGGAACACGGTCCTCTAGCTGTATAACCTTTTTATCCATAATCGTCCTCCACGCGCGCGCATTGATAACATAAAGAACGGCATGATTTAGCATGCCGCTCTAATCTCTCTTCATTATAGCATAAATTGGAAATTCAAAAACTATCATCTACCAATGATTTCGACTTCCGTATGCATCTCTACACCAAATTTCTCTCGAATCGTCTTTTTTACAAATTCTATTAACTGTAAAACATCTGTAGCCGTTGCATTTCCTGTATTTACAATAAAGTTACCATGCATTGGAGAAATTTGTGCGCCCCCAATTTGGAATCCCTTTAAACCAGCATTTTCTATCAAGTTTCCTGCATAGTTTGGTAGAGGATTTCGGAAAATACTACCTGCACAAGGAAAGTTCCATGGCTGCGTTTCTTTTCGATAGTCTTTATTTTTTTGCATAGTAGCAACTACATGCTCACGATTTCCATTAGATAGATCCAATTCCGCTTCCAATACAAATCCAGGTCTTACTTTTTGCAGAATAGAAGTTCGATATGAAAACATAAGCTCTTCATTTGTCAGCCATTCCACTGTACCATCTGAAAATATTACATGGGCCCTTGATACAATTTGTGACATATCAGATTTATGAGCACCAGCATTCATATATATGGCACCTCCGACACTTCCCGGAATACCGGATGCAAACTCAAGACCTGATAGCCCTTGTCTGCTCATAAAAGTAGCAAGCTTCACTAATGGATATCCTGCGCCAACACGAACTTTCATATCCTGCAGTTCAAAGTGATCGAGTCCTTCCCCAAACTTTAAAACTACTCCTTCTATACCTTTATCAGACACGAGCAAATTGGATCCGCGACCAATTACCGTACACTTTGCTCCATGTTGTTTTACCAACTTTATCGTTTCTTCAACGCTTTCTATCTTATTAGGTATTATCATTATGTCAGCGGGTCCACCAATTTTCATAGTTGTGTGTCTTGCAAGTGGCTCATTTACAAGTACAGCTCCGACATCTGATTGATTAAGTTCTTTCACTAATTGTTGCATGTTTATCTCCCCCATAAAAATCCTCCATACTATTATCGTATGCAAGATATTCACCTAACGTTATTTGCATATGCATGTCGTTTCTATTTTTTATATTATGCTCTTTATATGTAACAGGAGTACTAAAATAGAACATATCTATTCTTTCCTTTAAATTCATCATTGAAAAGGAATGGCTCGGAATTAAGATACTCGGTTTCGCCGGCTCTGTCAACTATCAAATCATGCAAAATTATTTCCTTATCCATAGAAAAACCCTGTCTTTATCAACAGGGATTTTAAAAACGTGCATGGCGACTAATATTTAACAAGACACCAACTGCCATTAGCATTAATGTTAAACTAGATCCTCCGTAGCTTATAAACGGCAATGTAATGCCTGTAACAGGAATAAGCCCGGTTACCACTCCAATATTAATCATAACTTGAATTGCAATCATAGATACGATTCCTACAGCTAAAAAGGTTCCATATAAATCAGGTGCTCCTAATGCTACTCGTACACCTCTCCATAATAACAGGCAAAATAGCAATAATATAAATGATCCTCCGATAAAACCGAGTTCTTCAGATATAATTGCGAAAATAAAATCTGTTTGCGGCTCAGGTAAATAGTAAAATTTTTGTCTGCTCTGTCCAAGGCCAAGACCGAACAATCCACCAGGTCCAATCGCAAAAAGCGACTGAATAATTTGAAACCCGCTTCCGAGTGGATCTGACCATGGATCTAAATAAGAGGTAATTCGTCTCATTCGGTATGGTGCTGACAAAACAAGTCCAGCAAAACCAGCTACTCCTAATAGTCCTAACATAACGAAGTGCATAATTCGCGCACCTGCGATAAAGATCATGATAATACAAGTACCTACCATAACCGTACCCGTACCCAAATCCGGTTGCAGCATGATCATTCCAAAAGCTAGAAACACAAGTCCTAGAGAGGGAACTAACCCCCGGGTGAAGGACGTAATCGTTTTCTGACGCTCAGAAAGGAATTTGGATAAAAATATAATCATAGCAAATTTCATAAATTCAGAAGGCTGAATCGAAAATGCTCCAATCCCAATCCAGCTTCGCGCTCCTCCACGTTCCATTCCAATACCTGGAATAAGCACAACGATAAGTAGAATGAAACACAGAAGTAAAATCACTTTCGAATATTTTCGCCATATCCAATAGTCAATATTCATAATACTAAACATTGCAATAATTCCTATACCTGCAAACAATAGCTGTCTCTTTGCAAAAAAGAAAGGATCGTCAAACTTGTAGGATGCCCATATGCTGCTAGCACTGTAAACCATAATCATACCAACTATTAGAAGCAACAACGTAACTGCAACAAGAATAAAATCAGGAGCCTTTTTTGCCTGCAATACGAACCACCTCTTTGATGTAAGTATCTTCTACAGTAGAATTACTTACCAATAATGCGAGGCTTTTGTGCTGTAACTGCTATATATGTGTGCAATTCAATCATCTCGCTTTATACTAGCTTATGCACAGCTTGTATGAATATGTCTCCTCTTTGTTCAAAAGTTTTAAATTGGTCCCAGCTAGCGCATGCTGGAGAAAGAAGAATCACGTCTCCTTCTTCTGAAAGAGCATAAGCTTCTTGTACTGCCACTTCTAGATTTTCAACACGTTTTATGATCTTCATTTTTGCTTCCTGTGCCGTTTTAATGAGTTTTGGTGCTGTTTGACCAAATGTGAGTAACGCCTTTACATTTCGAAAATAAGGTAATAAAGCATCAAAATCATTACCACGGTCAAGTCCACCAGCAAGTAAAATAACAGGTTTTTCAAAGGCCGAAATCGCCTTTTGTGTCGCTAAAATATTGGTAGCTTTTGAATCGTTATAAAATTTACGATTATGTATTGTCGTTATATATTGAAGCCGATGCTTCACTCCTGTAAATGTTTGCAGTACATGGACAATCGCTTCATTCTTAACGCCGACAAGCTTTGCAACACTCATGGCAGCTAAAATATTTTCTACATTGTGCTTACCAGGAAGAGCAATATCTGATAGCGAAATCACTCTTTCATTGCGGAAATATAGTGCATGATCCTTTACATAAGCACCGTTTTCAATAACTTTCGTTGTGGAAAAATACACCTTTTGCCCCTTGCTTCTTTCCGACAATTTCAGTACATCTTCGTCATCCGCATTAACGACGCAATAATCATCCGCCGTTTGATTTTTAAAAATATTTGATTTTGCATGGCCATATGCTTCCTTCGTACCATGATAATCTAAATGAGCATCAAATAAGTTTAAAAGTACAGCAATTTTCGGTTGAAACGTTTGAATTCCCATTAATTGAAAGGAAGATAATTCCGTTACAATGATGTTATCTTCTTTTGCGGTAGAAGCAACTTCACATGCTACTGTACCAATGTTTCCAGCAATTAACGGATGCTTGTCCCCTTCATTCAGCATTTCATATACTAATGTTGTTGTTGTTGTTTTTCCATTTGAACCTGTAATTCCGATAAATGGTGCATCTGAAATGAGATAAGCAAGCTCTACCTCTGTAATAATTGGGATTCCTTTTTCTGTTGCAGCTTGAATAAGGGGATTATGATACGGAATCCCTGGATTTTTCACAATTAATTCTACATTTGTAAGCAATTCAAGTGGATGACTTCCACATACAACATGAAATCCTTCACGTTGTAGGTTTTGGGCCATTACGTTTTCTTCTAATGGCTTTTTATCATTCACAATTACATTTGCGCCTATATTCTTCAACAATTTCGCAGCGGCGTAACCACTTTTTGCCATTCCCAAAACTAATACATGTTTATTTTTATAATCCTCTACGGTTTTCAATTACATCCACACCTCGATATAGATTCCTAACATAGCAAACAATAATCCTACTGTCCAAAACGTAACGACAACTCGCCACTCTGACCATCCGCTAAGTTCATAGTGATGATGAAGAGGACTCATTTTAAATACACGTTTTCCAGTCGTTTTAAATGATATAACTTGAATAATAACTGATAATGTTTCAATAGCAAATATACCACCAATAATTGCAAGAAGCAGTTCTTGCTTAATTAAGATTGCAGCAGCAGCAATGGCTCCTCCTAATGCTAATGAACCTGTATCACCCATGAATACTTTAGCAGGGTGTGCATTAAATACAAGAAATCCTAGAACAGCCCCAACTACCGCCATACAAAACAAAGAAACTTCATATTGCCCTTGATGAAAGGCTAGTATGGCATAGGCACCAAAAGCTACAGCAGCTGTTCCTGCTAATAATCCATCAAGTCCATCTGTTAAATTGACTGCATTTGATCCACCGACTAATAAAAATAGGATAAGAAGAAAATAGCCAAAACCTAGTTCAATACTCACATCAGTGCCTGGTATATGTAAATCTGTCGGATAGCCACATGCTTTATAGACTACAAAAAACACAATTGCAATTAGAACTTGACCAAGTAGCTTTTGCTTCGAGGTTAATCCTAAATTACGTTTCATTACGACTTTAATAAAATCATCTAGAAACCCAAGCAATCCGTAACCAAATGTAACAAAAAGAAGCAAGTATGTGGTTGTATTTAGTTTTCCAAATTTCGCTACCATAAGAACCGTAGTCAGCATAATCGAGATGAAAATAACGATTCCGCCCATCGTTGGTGTTCCCGATTTTTTCTGATGGGACTTAGGTCCTTCTTCACGAATGCTTTGTCCAAACTTTAATCTTCGTAAAAAAGGGATAAAGATTGGAGAAATAGCAACTGCAATAAGAAAGGCAACTGCAATTGTTACGAATAATCCTTGCTGTATCACGAAAAGTTCCTCCTTTCTCTAGTTGTTCAAGCGATTGGAAATAGCAGATTTTGCAACGATTCGATCATCAAAATCAAATATTTCTTTCCCAATGATTTGATACGTTTCATGACCTTTTCCTGCGATTAAAATCACATCATCCTTTGAAGCAGAAGCAATGGCATGCTCGATAGCTTGATGACGATCTACGATTACCTCATAGTTTCTTGCATGAAGTCCGTCTGTCATATCTCGTAAAATATCTTCTGGTTTTTCACTTCTCGGGTTATCAGAAGTCAAGATGGCAAAGTCTGCATATTGTGATGCAATTTGCGCCATAATCGGTCGTTTTGTTCGATCGCGATCTCCTCCGCATCCTACAATACAATAGATTTTAGATTTTGCAAACTGTCCAATTGTTTCAAGAGCATTTTGCAAGCTATCAGGTGTATGAGAATAGTCCACAATCACTGCAAAATCTTGCCCATTATCAACTATTTCAAATCGTCCAGGTACACCCTCTATTGTTTGAATGACTTCCACAATTGTATCGATGGATACCCCAGATACAAGTGCAGCCGAAGTTGCAGCTAACACATTATACACATTAAACTTCCCAACTAGCTTCATGGAAACTGTTTTCGTATCTTGAGGAGTTATAAGTGTAAAGCTCGTTCCACTATTACTCATTGTGATATCTTTAGCCATAATATCACTGTTTTCCTCAATTCCATATGTAATAATAGTTGCTTGTGTCATCATTTTATACTCTTGCGATACCGAATCATCATTATTTAAAATGGCAAATTTAGGGGAGGTATGATGAAATGAATTACCTAGCTGGGAAAACAACAAACCTTTTGCGTGTTTGTATTCTTCTATCGTTCCATGATAATCCAAATGATCTTGCGTTAAATTTGTAAATACTGCAACATCATAATCGCAGCCGTGTACACGTCCTAAATGAAGAGCATGAGAGGAAACTTCCATTACAGCACTATCCACATCACAATTCACCATTTCATGAAATGCACGCTGCAATGTCAAAGAATCTGGTGTTGTATTTTTCACTTCAAACGTTTTATCAATAATTCTCATATTTATCGTTCCGATTAATCCTGTTTTATGACCATGATGACGCATCATTTCATTAATAATATGTGATGTGGTCGTCTTCCCGTTTGTACCGGTTACACCAATTAGATGCAGCTTCTGAGTAGGTTGGCCGTAGAATGTATCAGCCAGTATAGCTAACGCTCTTGAAGAGTCTTTCACAAGAATAACGGGTATATCAACCTCTACAGGTCTTTCTGCCACAATAGCAGCCGCACCAAGTGCGGCTGCTTGCTTAGCAAAGTTATGACTATCTACTGTATATCCTTTTATACAAATGAATAAGCTTCCTTGTTTCACTTGACGTGAGTCATTTTCAATCGATGTTATGTCTGGATTTTCATCCGGAATAGTTGGAAAATCATGTAAACATGATACAAGTGTGTGCAACTTCATCTTACTATATCCTCTCTACCAATAAAATTTAGCAATACTTTAAACAGAATTGTACTGTTTATTTGATTTGATTTTTTAACCATTTATATTTTCATCCATACAAATAAAAATTGTACATGATATAACGGAAAACGTCTAGTTTCCCATATAAATCCGAATTTTCGAACCTTGCTTTAGTTTAACGCCAGACTTAGGTGATTGATCAATAACCTTATCACCACTTCCGCTTACATCTAGCTGTAGATCAACGAGCTGTTCTTGAAGCTGCTTTTTATCCAAACCAATTAGATCAGGTACTTCAACAGAAGGAATATCCAACCAATTTAATTGCTTATCTATACCGCCTGAACGAGGCTGTACCCCAAGTACAGGGAGCATATCACGAAGCATATTTCCTACTATAGGTGCTGCAACAACTCCACCAAATTGGACAGTCCCCTTTGGATTGTCAACGGCTGTATAAACAATGATTTGCGGATCATCCGCCGGTGCAAATCCGATAAAGGAGACAATGTAGTTGCCATCCATGTAACGCCCATCCTTTACCTTTTGTGCAGTTCCTGTTTTTCCTCCAACGCGATACCCATCAATGTATGCTCCTTTACCTGAGCCCTTCGCAACTACATTTTCAAGTGCATAGCGAACCTGCTTCGAAGTTTCCTCGGAAATAACATGAGATTTTGCTACCGGTGTTTTTTTACTAACAGATTGGTTTGTTTTTGGATCAATAAATTCTTTTGCTATATATGGTTGATATAATATTCCACCGTTTATTGCTGCTGCTACTGCCGCAACCTGTTGGATAGGTGTGACAGAGACCCCTTGACCGAAGGAAGTGGTAGCTTGCTCAACAGGACCGACTTTGTTTACATTAAATAAAATCCCTTTCCCCTCACCTTGTAAATCAATTCCTGTTTTTTGACCGAATCCAAAATTTTGAATGTACTGAAAGAGCTTATCTTTACCTAATCGTTGGCCCAGTTCAACAAAACCAGGGTTACATGAGTTCTGAACTACTTCAAGAAAGGTTTCCTGGCCATGACCGCCTCGTTTCCAGCAATGAAGGGTTGCTCCCCCCACCTCTACTGAACCACTATCAAAGAACGTATCTTTTTCCAAATTCACAAGATTTTCATTTAATGCAGCTGCTAATGTAATAATTTTAAAAGTAGATCCTGGTTCATAGGTGCTCCATACCGGTAAGTTTCGATTGTATACTTCAGGTGGAACTTGCTGATAATTGGCAGGATCAAAATTCGGTCGGCTTGACATAGCTAATATTTCACCCGTATTTGGATTCATCGCAATTGATATAATGGCATCTGGATTATACGTTGCTTGTGCAATATCAAGTTCACGATCCATAATCGTTTGAATACGAGAATCAATCGTTAAAGCTAAATTCAATCCACTCTCTGGCGCCTGATAATCATCCCCTATATTTGGCATTTTTTGTCCTTTCGCATCTGCGTAAAATCGAACGTAGCCATCATCACCCTTAAGCTGTTTATCATAGCTCAGCTCGAGTCCCATTAATCCTTGATTATCAATACCTACAAATCCAAGAACGTGAGCTAAATCATTTCCGAACGGATAGTATCGAATAGAATCCTCAGCTATATACACTCCCTTTAAACCAAGAGCACGTATATCCTTTGCTTTGTCATGAGATATTTTTCGTCCTTCTGGCCTGATCCACACACTGCTATTCTTTTGCGTTATTTGCTTATAAATTGCATCTTTAGATGCACCAAGTACAGAAGCAAGCTTATCTGCTGTT
Source organism: Ectobacillus polymachus (assembly GCF_048159605.1). Taxonomy (NCBI): domain Bacteria; kingdom Bacillati; phylum Bacillota; class Bacilli; order Caryophanales; family Bacillaceae; genus Ectobacillus; species Ectobacillus polymachus. The sequence goes on from NZ_JBLREB010000001.1 coordinate 1,391,501, forward strand.
TCTCCCGGATTATCAACCTGGCGAGGAACTACAAGTACCGAAGGAGCACTTTTATTTGTAGCAAGCTCGACTCCATTTCTGTCAACAATCTTCCCACGCTCTGGTTCGAACGGAATATTTCGGCTCCATAAATCTTTAGCTCCATCAGTCAACATATTCCCTAAAGCAAATTGTACATATCCGAGACGTACGTCTATGATGGTAAAAATAAGCAATCCACAACATAATACAAATATAAGACGTTTTCTCACTGTTACGGCAGATACACGCATATAGAACCTCCCTTATGCTTGGGCTCGTTCCAATGTATATGCTTGTACCTTATCGTTTAGAACTCGATCTCCTTAATGGTTAGAAGGTGGATTAGGACTTGTTCCAGGCGAAATCTCCAAAGGAGGAGCAAGCTTTAATTCTAAGGAATCACCATTTTTCACAGGAGTACCTTCCTTTATGCTTTGATCTGTTACATATCCTTGACCATCCGTCTTTAAATTGAGTCCAAGAACATTTGCTAGATTCATTGCATCCCTCATCGACCAACCTACAATATTAGGCATTTTATTATCATTTCCTGCAAGAATAACACGATCTCCTTTTAACGCTGTATCACCAGCATGCAACATTTGGCTCGTTACATTTCCTTGTCCGAGAACAACAGCCTGCAGGCCTACTTTTTCCAACATAGCTTTGGCATTATCCATGTTCTGTCCAACAACATTCGGAGTAGAAACATTTTCCTGCTTAGCTAAGCTTTGCGGATCTGCAACAGCAGACTCTTTAATCTTCAAATATTGCAAACTATTTTTCATAACCGATGTAAAAATAGTAGCAAGCGGTGTCGAACCATAGTCCGTATCCTTTAATTTTGGTTGTTTGATTGCTAAATAGCAAAGCAGCTTCGGATCAGATGCAGGAGCCATACCCATAAAGGAGAAAATATAATTTTCTTTTCCAACCATATAATGTCCATCGGGTCCTGGTATTTGTGCAGTTCCTGTTTTTCCTGCTACTGGATAACCATCAATTTTATACATCGTTCCTGTTCCTTTTGGCGATGTTATGACTGTTTCTAACAATGCTCGTTCCTTTTGTGCTGTTTCCTTTGTAATTGGTTTATCCACAATTTCGGGATTGTGCTGCTCAATGATTTGATTCGTATCCGGGTCAACAATATGATCAATTACATAAGGCTTCATCATTTGTCCATCATTGGCAATTGCTGTTGCAGCTTGAACCTGCTGAATTGGTGTTACCGTTGAACCTTGACCAAAGGCTGTTGTTGCTTTCTGAATCGGTTTATCAAATAAAATCGTATTTTTTCCCTCACCAGGCAAGTCAATGCCTGTTGGCTGATCTAAATGGAATTTGTGAATATAATCTCGAAAACGATCATAACCAAGCTTCTGCTCAGCTAGAATAGAAAAGGCTACGTTTGAAGAACGCTGTACGCCTTCGTCAAAGGTAATGCTTCCCCAACCAGCACCATCATTATGGTCTTTTATAATAGAATTTCCTACCTTATATGTACCAGATTGATAATATTCTTGCCCATTATACACACCCTCATTAATAGCTGCTGCTAATGTAAACATTTTAAAAGTAGAACCCGGTTCATAAGCGTATGCAATCGGATCATTTAAAAAGTAGGAGATATCTCGATTATTCGGATCAAAGCTTGGCTTACTGGACATAGCTAATGTTTTTCCGGTTTTTGGATCAACAATTATACCTACGAGCATAGAAGGCTTATATTGGTCATAGGCTTTCTTCATTTCATCTTCTAAAAAGCTTTGGATATGTTGATCAATCGTTAAGTATACATTATCTCCGTTTTTAGGCGGGGTAATTTTTTGATTGGAAAAACCACTTGCATTTTTATCAAAGGATACCGTGCCATTTTGTGCATGCAAATAGGAATCCAAACTTTTTTCAAGGCCAAATTGCCCTTCTAACACATTTAAATCGTTAGGCTTTGCATATCCTAGTACATATGAAGCAAAGTCTCCATTTGGATAAATTCGAGCTGTCCCATCCACAAACTGAATACCAGGCAGATTCATATCCATAATTTGATCTCGTTGTTTCTGTGTTATATTGTTACCCGCAGGACCAAATTCTGTTTGAACAGCATCCTTATTAAGCTTTTGTAAAATTGAATCTTTGCTTTGGTTTAAAACTGGGGCAAGCTTTTCTGCAGTCATTTCTTTATCTTTTACACTTTTATCTCCCTTTAAGATTGCAACAAGCTTATAAGCTGGAACATCTTGTGCCAATACTTCACCGCGAGAATCATAAATAGTACCTCGCATGGCTTCAAGTACCCCGTTTTGATTATACTTTGCAGTTCCCCATTTTTTTAACGATTCCCCGTGCACCGTACCAATCACTTGTAAATATAAAAAACGACTCAGCAATATAAAAAAGAGCAGGGCAAAACCTATCATTAAGCATCCTGCTCCCTTATTCATATTAAGTTTTTTTATCTCCATTACGAATTCACGCTCTCTTACGGATGTAGGGATTTTACGTTATTTTCATTTATACTAAGCCCCATGCTTTTTGCTTTTTCAGAAATGCGCTCATAACTGCTTAATTGTTCCACATTTGCTTTTAAATCATTATTGACTTTCTTTTGCTTTTCGATATTATTACGTAAATCAACCGTCTTGGTATTTGCCTCAAACATCTTTGCTTTATTGCCTACAACAACAACTGCAGCGTATAACAAAAATAGGATAAAGGCTACATAAAGTATCTTTTCAAAAAGAGTTACTTTCGCTCGTCGTCCTGCCTGCGAGACCGGTGCCTGTGCCTCTACCTCATCTTGTGATTGCAACTGTTGTTTTCTATATTTAATCGCTACATTCGACATTTCGTTTTCCTCCTTTTTGTGTAGGCAATGTAATCTTACTGTTTTTCAGCGATACGCAATTTAGCTGATCGTGCACGATTATTCTCTTCTAATTCAGCAGGGGATGGTAAGATAGGCTTTCTTGTAATAAGCTTAAGCTTTGGTTTGTATTCATCTGGTATAACAGGCAATCCTCGTGGCAAATCTGGAATACTGCTATAAGTTTTGAATGTCGTTTTACATATTCGATCTTCTAATGAATGAAAGGTTATGACACTAATTCTTCCACCAGGCTTTAACATAGAAATTGCAGCCTCTAAAGCCTCCTCAAACACCTTTAATTCATCATTTACTGCAATACGAATTGCTTGAAATACTCGCTTAGCAGGATGACCACCTGTTCGTCTTGCAGCTGCTGGTATTCCTTCTTTTATGAGTTCTACAAGCTGATATGTAGTTTCGATTGGTCTGTCTTCTCTGTACGCCTCAATTTTTCTAGCAATTTGTTTTGAAAATTTTTCTTCTCCATATTGAAAAAAGATTTTCACCAGCTGTTCATATGACCACTTATTTACAATGTCATAGGCAGTTAACGTGGCGTTCTGGTCCATTCTCATATCAAGCGGAGCATCAAAGTGATAGCTAAATCCTCGTTCCGGAGTATCTAGCTGAGGCGAAGATACACCAAGATCAAACAGGACACCATCTACTTCCGTAATACCAATCTTAAGAAGCTCTTCCTTTATGTAACGGAAATTGCTACGTATAGGGATAAATTGATCTCCATAGGTGTGGAATTTTTCTTTGGCATGCGCAATGGCGATATCGTCTTGGTCAAAGGCAATAAGGTGTCCATCCTTAGACAATTGTGACAAAAGATATGCGCTATGCCCACCCCCACCCATTGTACAGTCTACATATGTACCATTAGGTTTAATATTCAGGCCATTTACAGTTTCTTCTAACAGCACCGTTTTATGATTAAACATCGTTGCACCCACTTCATAACATAATTCAAATGTCAATTTTCTTCTTATTTTTTCATTATATACTATATTTTATCATGATTTGTATAAGGAAAGTAGAAACTTGTCAAAATATGATATCGTAATAAAATACTCCCTAGTTTTGTATTATCCAAAAAGATAAACATCTAAAATAGATAATCTTACTATTTTCAAAAAATTCTACATTGCCAAGAAAAATCCTGCAATAAAACTTGCAGGATTTTACATAATCACAATTTTATGCTTTCCATTCCAAACGAACGTTTCCTCTAATACTTCATGTACAAATGAAAATCCATATTTATTTAAATAGTATAATATGTTCCATGTTCGTTCTTGTAATAGTCCAAGTGGCTGCAGAGAGCTTTCAATTCTGCGGAATTTAGCAAGTTCAACTTCATGCTTACACTGAATATCCTTTTGTAACGTACGCTCTAATAGCTGTAATTGCTCATCTATTTTACGTTTATTTTTTTCGGTAAATGATGTAAGACTTGGGTTGATTCCTATTATAGCTTCCCGCAATTTACGATGAGACATTTCAATCTCTAAGCGTGCCTGTGAAAATAGCTCGTCAAGCGGTTCATCCACTTGAGCACGTAGCCAAGCATCTTTTATTTCACCTATCTTGTTTGTAAATACGTCTTCGATTTGTAACGACAGATCCTGTATATTACGTTCTATCTGGCGTTCCACATAGCTTATCATTTGACGCGGAACTACCAGTGGCATCTTCCATCCCATTTCGTGAAAAACGAGTTGAAGTTCAGCCCAATAGGCAATTTCCCCTGGTCCTCCTATAAATGCAAGCGTTGGAAACAAATATTCCTGCATTAATGGTCTTGTAACCACATTGTTACTTACTCTTTCAGGTGTTTGGTGTATAATTTGCAACAGTTCATCTAGAGTAAATCGAATTTTCCCTTCTTTGCAAACAAAGAAATCATCTTCTTTTTCAAGTAGCCATCTTTCTCCATCAACCTTTAAAAATAAATGGATTGCATTTTGCTTTGTTGTAATTAGCGGCGTATAATGATTTCTTCTTATTTTATTTTGTTGAACGGATAACGATTCGCGAATACCTTGTTCATGCTTAACAAGCTTCTCAAAGAAGGAAGCTTCTAACTCCCGTAAATGCGGATTGCCTGAATCTACTAAAATAAGTCCTTCTTCCTTAAATAGCTCGGTTATCATGTAAGCAAAAAAATCCGTATAGGTCAACGACTGCTCTAAGCAATGCATGACAAAACGCAGCATGTCCGATGTAAAATTTGTTTCTTGAAAGGAGGAAAACACACTTTTTATCCATTCGATGCACTGCGTTTGATTTAATTTTGTTTCAGATGCACTAATTTTCTGCTTTGTATCATTATGAAAAACTGATTTCTTTACTTCTCCATTTTTCATAATATGCACATGATTAATTTCATCTATATCATGATCTTCGCCCGCAATCCAAAATACTGGGACAACACGTACTCCAAGTTTTTGTTCCTGCTTCTTAGCAAGCTGAATAATAGAAATAATTTTATGAATCGTGTACAGAGGGCCTGTCAAAATACCCGCTTGTTGTCCGCCGATTACAACAACTGTTTGCGAGTCTTCTAATGCCTTAATATTGTCAATTGTTCTAGCACTTGCTCCGTATTGTTCATTATAGCTTAGCAAATGACGCACTAGCTCACTTCGCATATACGTCCGCTCTTGTAAATCTCTTATTCTCTCCTCGTATACTTGCTCTTGCAAAGAGTAATCAAAACACGATGACGCATCATTGTCTCCTTGTAAATAGTCTCCTGTTAACCCTTTCGGAAAAACGGGAATATCTCTAATTTCCATTATCTTCTTCCTTTCATATCCGTACTTTCACTAACAAAATTGTAGACAATGTCATAGGCAAAAGCAAAAATTTTATCTTTTATGCTCCAGCCCTTTCATCGAATGGTACAAAAATGAGAGGATTGGTACAGTTTGACCTTTCTCATCGGCTTTAGCAAGAATATAACCTAAAATAGCATCTACCTCGGTTTGGCGATGATGAATTACATCTGTCAGCATAGAAGACTGATTATCTGCAGTTTTCTCACAAACATGACATACCCGTATCCAATGCTCTTCCAAGTTAGATTCACCTAGTATGCAAAGAACTTCTTTACATACCGATTTCATCACTTGATTAAAATGCTCATTCTTCAGCATTTCACCATTTTTCACTCTATACAGAGCAGTAAGGGGGTTCACACATGCATTAATTACTAGTTTATTCACTACTATCTCTTTCCAATTTTTCTCAATTACAAGAGGAAAGACCTCTGTAAATAAAGAAAAAAGAGATTGAAACATATCTTCATGACCACTAATAATACCGAGTCTTGTTATACCCGCTCCTGTATGTACAACGGTAGTATCATTTTCCTTTTTCGCACCATGTTCTACAATGCCTACTGCGGTTGCTTGATCAAAATCTTGCAGCATTGATAGATGAGCCATTCCATTTTGCAAAAAGATAAGTTTACCAGATGCACGATGTAAATGCGATAGAACGGAAGGCAACTGATACTGTTTTACGGCTACTAATATATAGTCATCCTGTAAACTTGCACCATCTAAAGGCAACGCATGAGGAAAAACAGTGTATTTGGCATGATTTATTATGCATGTAATCCCTTTCTTCCGTATGTTTTGTGCCTGCTCTTCTGTACGCGTGTATATTGTAACAGCATTACTTTCTTTTTGTAAGTAGTATGTAAATAGAAGACCAATTGCTCCTGGACCGACAATTCCTACTTTCATCCTCATATCTCCTTATCATATAACTAATATAAGTGTAACAAATTTTATAATAAATTTCTGAGAGAATATACTTTTCTTCATAAAAGGAATGGTTTACGTTATAATGAAAGCGTAACCATTTTATGGTTGCATAATATTTTGATTTATAAAGGGGTGGGTAGATGTACATTCCGAAGGTAGAACGGTTGTGCATTAACTTTAAAACATTGGAGAATTTCAAACAATTTAAGGGTAGCGGCGCGCTAGAGCTTTCTATGCTAGAAGACTTGCAAGCAAATATAATCGAGAATGACAGTGAATCTCCATTTTACGGAATCTACTTTGGGGAATCTCTTGTTGCTAGAATGAGTTTATATAAGCAGCATTCATTTGTAGAAGGAACGTATTTAGAGCTATTTAAGCTAGAGGTATTACCAGAATTTAAACGAAGAGGTTTCGGCACTGCCTTAGTCGATTATGCCAAGAGTATAAAGCTTCCCATTAAAACAGTTGCAAGAGCACATTCGAAAGAATTTTGGGAAAAACAAGGATTTTACCAAGAAGAAAATAATCAAGTGGATATGTTTCTTTGGAATCCAAATACAGCTGTCGATACAAAAGAAGAATCCGCATAAGCATCTTTCCTAGCTGATTCCATCTCCTTACATAAAAAAACTCCCTCGCCCCTCAAATAGGGGTGGGAGCTAGACAATATACCGATATTTTCCCATAATGGCTGGAATCAGCTTTTTTATTTTTCAATTTTTCAAATACATTTCATAATAAAGGTAGTTTTTTATCGCGTTCGGTCGAAACGACGCTTCGTTTCTTTTCAATAAAATCAAACAGTATTTCATATTCCTGTTCATATATAGATAATTTTTCAAGTAAATATTGTTTTTCTTGCTGCAATTGCTCTGTTTGCTGTTGCAGTTCTAGCACACGCTCATAATAATTTTCTCTATTTTTTTCTTTATATTCTTGTAAAAGTCTAATCATGTGATCAATGGTAAGGTCCCTGCTATCTTCTAAATGCGAATAGTTATGGACATGAACTGCATTCGTTTTTCTTTCGTGCTTTGCCCCTTCAATTTGATTCCGATATTGTTTACGTACATAGGAGTTCCACCGAAACCCACATGCAGCAGGAGTTCGCGATAAATGTCGGCCTACTTCCTGAAAAGCCGACAATTGTGTACCGCCTTCCTTAATGTGACGTAATACAATTTCTGCCAGAAGCAAATCTTCCTCATCTGTCCATGCATCTTGTCTTGTCGTAGCCATTCCGATCCCTCCTTGTGCATTTTTTACTATTCATATGCAACTGATAGGAGTGATAGAATGAAAATACGAATTATAACTAGCGATTCAAAAAGGAATTGACTGCCTCATGATGATGGTCGCTTTCCCACAAACGAGCACAATTTTTTATTTCTTCATCCATACGTTCCTTTACATTACTATCCTTCCACTTTCGAACCGCCGCTTGCTTATAGGCAGTTAAAACGCTTTCATGCGTGACGAAATTTCTATCAATCCATTCCTCGCAAAACTCTCGTTCATCACCGCTAATTACCTCGTGCAAAAATCCGATGTTCTTTGCTTCCTCTGCAGTAAAACGACGAGCTGAGCTTACCATTTGCATCGCATTATGATAGGCTAACTTTTCAAATAGCATTGTCGCACCGCCCCAGCCAGTGGTGATAGCCAGTGTTCCTTGAACAAAGCCTACATGAGCCCTTTCTGTAGCAAAACGATAGTCGCATGCAGACGCAATTTCACACCCTCCACCAACAGCAGTACCATTTAGAAGAGCAATGGTAGGCTTAGGAAGCATCATGAGCCTATATAGAATATCACCCATCTTTTTTAACATAGAATATGCTTCATCTGCAGTTCGTAAGGAATGAAACACACTTAAATCACCGCCAGAGCAAAATGCTTTTCCATTTCCCGTTACTACTAACGCTCTCGCATTCGAATGCTCTACTTCATCTACAATCTGTAATAACTCCTCCATTGTAGTATAGTCAATAGCATTCCGACGTTCAGGACGATTCAATGTAACCCAAACTACTTCGTTTTCATCTCGTTCAACTAATATATTCTCCATTTCTCGATTCACTCCTACTTTTTTCTACATTTAGTAATTTCGAGAAAAGTATGTATTTTTCCTTTCATATAAAAAAATAAGCTTAGAAGAATATCTTCTAAGCTTATTTTTACATTATTTGCTGATTACTTCTTTACCTTTGTACGTACCGCATGCTTTACAAACATGGTGAGCTAACTTTAATTCACCACAATTTGGGCATTCTACCATACCAGGTACTGCTAATTTAAAGTGCGTGCGACGCTTTCTTTTTACTGTTTTAGATGTTCTTCTAAAAGGTACAGCCATTATTCCCACCTCCTTAAAAGAGCGAGTTCACATAACGCGAAGGCAAAAATTCATCGTTTGTCAAAAAACTTAGCAAGGTTTGCCAATCTAGGATCAACATCTTCTGTTTTTACTTTCTTGGTAATAACTTGCCAATCTTGACCTTTTGACAGCGCTTCTTCTAATGCCTTCTCACTGAAAACTTGCATAGGAATTTCTAAGATTATATTTTCCTTAATTACAGGGAGTAAGTCAAGAACTTCTCCTTGCAAATAATGAACATCAACATATGCAACGTATTCTTCCTGTGAAGCTACAAACACTTCTGTTGTTATAATATCAAAAGGGTATAAAACATCTTCTAATGTTCTCGAACAAGGCAATATCATCGTACCTTGTACGCGTAGATGAAAGGTATACTTATTTGCACTGAATTCTGCTTTTCCAGTAACATGCACAGGAAAAACATTGCGAATGTCAGTATTCCAATCTGAAACATCAAATGTAACCATTTCATCAATTTCTAACCCTTTAGAACGGTACTTATTTAACTGATGGATAGACCATTTCACAAAATCACCCCTAAGGCAACAATGAAAATTATATAGAGCGTTTCATTATTTGTCAATATTTTTTCTTTACACTATAATGTATTTCATAATAGACATTATTAACAGCTTACCATGATTTCATTACATTTGCTACTATACGCAAAAAATATGGTTCTATTCCCCATTGATAATGGAGAACAACAACAATTTTCTTATGAAAGGACAAGGTTAGCATGAAAGCTGTCGGCATTGTAGTTGAATATAATCCGTTTCATAATGGCCATGCATATCATGTACAGATGGCAAAACAACTTACAGGGGCAGATGTCATTGTTGCAGTTATGAGCGGCTCATTTTTACAGCGCGGTGAGCCTGCCATTGTATCCAAATGGAGCAGAACAAAAATGGCATTGGAAAACGGGGTCGATCTCATAATTGAGCTCCCCTATGCATTTTCTACTCAGCAAGCTTCCATATTTGCAAGTGGAGCGGTTTCTATTCTAGAACAACTTGGTGTACATTATATATGTTTCGGAAGTGAAAATGGAAATATTCACCTTTTTTTAGAAGCAGTGAAACAAAAACAAATGTATCAGACTCAAATAGGGGAAGAAGTGCGGAAACGAATCAAAATGGGGGCTAGCTATCCAAAAGCAATGGCAGAAACGTGGAACCTTATAGGCAAGTCACAGAGTGTGGATTTATCACAACCTAACAATATTCTCGGTTTTCACTACATAGAAGCAATTATGAATCAAAAAAGTAGCATCGTCCCTATAACCGTTCCAAGAATTAAAAGCAATTACCACGATGAAGAAATCTCCTCTGAAACCATTGCAAGTGCGACCAGTATTCGTAAGTACATTCTTGCAGGTGATATGGAAGCTGCTTTTTCAGTCATGCCGGAAGCTACCTGTTATCACTTACAGTGCTATTATGAGACATACCATGTATTCCATGATTGGGAACATTATTTTCCATTTTTAAAATATAGACTTCTCACTATGAATCCTGCTGATTTAGAACAAATATATGAAGTAGAAGAGGGATTAGAATATAGGTTGCTGTCTTATATACAAGCTAGTACTTCATTTTCTCAATTTATGCAACAAATAAAATCAAAGCGATATACTTGGACAAGGCTACAACGACTATGTACACATATCCTAACCGGCACAACAAAAAAATATATGAAACAAGTTATGGAATCTCCTAATACTCCGTATATGCGTATACTTGGCATGTCACAAATGGGGCAAGCCTATCTTTCTTCGGTTAAGAAGAATGTAGAAGTTCCGATACTTTCAAACGGTAAGCAGACCGTACATCCACTATTCGAATTGGATATGAGAGCAGGTGCAATTTTCGCTAGCATACTTCCTGAGCCATTTCGTTCGGACGCCATTCGTACAGAAAAACTTCAGCACCCACTGCGGTATAATGAATCGAAAGCTATTTATTTATAAAGTGAAACTTTCCTCAAGATAGGAGACTTGCTTTCATCCCTTGCTAAGTCTCCGGCCTTGTAGCGGGTCTTGCTATCCTTAAAAAGCAATCAAAAAACGAGCATACTTGGTAAACCAAACATGCTCGTTTTGAAAAAGAATACCTTTTATTTTTGAACAGGTAAAGGCGGCAGCGATTGTAAATAATGGAGCGCATCTTCTAATGTGTCCACCGGAACGATTTTCATCTTTGAATGTATATCCTGTGCTGCTGCGACCGCATCATGATAATTGGAATGAGCATTTCCACCCTCATTTGGAGCGAAAAATATTTGTGCACCAGCCTTGTCTGCCGCTACGATTTTCTGCTGAATTCCACCGATCGGTCCTATTTCTCCTTTACTATTAATCGTCCCCGTTCCAGCAACTTCATATCCCTTCGTTAAGTCTTCATTCGAAAGCTGGTTATAGATTTCAAGAGTAAACATTAATCCAGCCGACGGGCCTCCAATACGATTTGTATCTATCTTTACATTCGGATCAACTTGCAAAGCTTGATCCGTAGCTATTTCAATACCAATTCCCGCTCGATTCGAACCATCCTTAAGCGGCTGTAGAGTGAACGTTTCCGTATGCTTTACTCCGTCTCGAACAAATTCGATTTTCACTTGATCTCCGCTTTTTTTTGTTTTCATATATGCAATAAATTCTTCAGCAGTAGTAAGAACTTTTGAATCTACTGCTGTAAGCTGGTCTCCTAATTGTAATTTTTCGAAAGCCGGCATACCATCTGCAATACTAACCACGAGTACACCGCGGTTTTCTACATGAACAGACTTATTCGCTTTTTCATAGGCATTATATATAGCCGCATTTTGAGACTCGTTCATAAGAAGAGATTGTTGAAATTGATATTGCTGATTATTTTCCTCTTTCCCAACAATATCGTCCTTCTTATATATTTCATAATATTTATTTAACTTTGCCATTGCTACGTCTATGATTGTTGCTTGAGACATGGAAACCGTAACAAGCATGAAATCTCCTTTCTCCTTCTGTCCCCCATCAACTTTCACATAAGGTCCTAGCTTTTCTACTAAACCAGGCTTTGTAATATAGTAAGGAAGCGGAATATATGTAGCTGCAAGTAGCAATACTACAGCTAGAAATGCGTAGACATATCTTAGACGTTTATTCATTATTGGCTTCCCTCCAGTTTTCAATTAAAGCACGAATCGTATCAATATGTTTTTTAGCTTCCTCTTCGCCTGCTTGGATAATTTCATCAATATTTGTAAATGTTCTAGAGCTATATTTTTCTACATCGGGATACATCATGACATCCGATGCAATATGCCGATAATGAACCAGTTCATGCTGCATAATTTCAATACTCTGCATGATTACATCATAGATAGATGATACCTCCCCGTTTGTCTTAATAGGAGAAACATCTACAGCAACAACGAGATCTGCACCTAACTTTTTTGCTACAGAAACAGGTATGCGATCAATTACACCGCCATCAACTAACAAACGACCATTTATCTTTTCCGGGACAAAAATACCTGGGATAGAAATGCTTGCACGAACTGCCTCTGCGACAGGTCCCTCTGTAAATACTACTTTTTCTCCTGTTAAAATATCAGTGGCAACGACCGCTGTCGGAATATCTAATTCTTCTATTCTTTTATTATAGGTAACCATGCGAATCATGTCTTTCACACGTTTCCCGGCAATAAATCCCATCTTTGGAACAGTAAAATCCAAATAATATTTTCGCTTAAAAAGCTGAGAGATTCGGTATACTCGATCGATATCTTGGCCTGCTGCATAAAAAGTAGCGATAATAGCCCCCATACTACTTCCGGCAATCATATCAATCGGTATTCCCGCTTCCTTTAATACTTTAATAATACCAACATGCGCAAACCCCTTTGCTCCACCTGATCCAAGCGCAAGACCAATTTTAGGATTCTTCATCAACCTCACCCTTTCATTACAGCCTCCAATAGTTTTACAGAATTATTCCAATTTAGAAATCTATATGAATCACATAATAATAAAATCTTGCATAAAGGCTCCCCCTACCCTCGTATACTGAAATGAACGCTTGGACAAAAGGGGGTACTTTATGCGTTCCAAAAGTAACACAGCTTTCATTGCTGTGATCATAACTATACTTACTGGATCACTTATTATAAATCCCCAAGCCTCCTTAGAAGCATCTACTCGGGGATTAGATATGTGGTGGGAAGTTGTTTTTCCCTCCTTGTTGCCTTTCTTCATCGTTTCCGATCTTCTAATTAGCTTGGGTGTCGTTCACTTTATTGGTGTATTGCTCGAACCTCTTATGCGCCCATTATTTCGCGTTCCAGGGGTTGGCGGTTTCGTTTGGGCAATGGGTATGGCATCTGGTTTTCCATCGGGAGCAAAGCTTAGTGCAAGATTACGTCAAGAAAAACAATTAACTCAAATCGAAGCCGAACGTCTTGTTTCCTTCACCAATTCCTCAAGTCCCTTATTCATCTTTGGTGCAGTAGCAGTCGGCTTCTTTCACAATCCAGAGCTAGGTTTGATTCTTGCTACTTCCCATTATATCAGTAACTTTGCCGTCGGACTCATTATGCGTTTCCATGGCAAAAGCAATCGTATGAATGAACAAATCAGCCGCCGAGTTACATTACGGCATGCTTTTCAAGTTCTCCACCAAAAAAGAATGAAAGAAACGAGACCATTAGGTAAATTATTAGGAGACGCCATTGTATCTTCCATTCAAACACTCTTAATGATTGGCGGATTTATTATTCTGTTCTCTGTATTAAACAAAATGCTAGAAATTATTCATCTAATGAATATAGTTAGTCCTATTATCCAATATTTCCTTGGACTTCTTCAACTGCCTAGCTCATTTGGAAATGCTATTTTATCAGGAATATTTGAAATAACACTTGGAAGTCATCTAACGAGTCAAGCGGAAGCAACATTGCTTCAACAAACAATGGTAGCTAGCTTCATACTTGCTTTTAGCGGTTTTTCTGTTCAGGCACAAGTGGCTAGCATTTTAGCCGAAACGGATATCAGGTTTAAACCTTATTTTTTTGCACGTGTCATACAAAGCATACTTGCTCCTATAGCCACATTCCTATTATGGAAGCCCCTTTATGACAATAAGGAGGCTATATATTATAAAGGGGGCGGCATACCTGTTATTGCCCAACCTGCATCAGAAGGGTACCTCATTCTGCATACATACGGACCACTCGTTACGCTTGTTTTTCTCTATGTATACCTATTTTTATTATTTCGAAGAAAACAGCAATAAAGTGAAACTTCCCTCGATGGGGGTTTTCTCTCATCCCCCACCGAGGGTTAGTTGAACCAATCGGACTTTTACGGGCAGTTGACTCCCACTTAGCCTTCTCCGATTTCTCTAAGCCTTGAAGTGGGGGTCTTACTGCCCGTTAAAGCGGGATAAATCAGGGTAAATATGTAAAAAACAACCTTTACTAATCCTTAAATAGGAGGAACCCCTACTATTAGAGAGTTTCACTTTATACAAGAATGGATCGATTTCTATAATCTAAAGTACAGATTGTAGAAATCGATCCATCTTACAAGAACAATACGCATACTCTTCTCTTGCTTTGGTTAATTTAAATGAAATTTTTGCTTAAGAGCTTTCTCTACAGCTGGAGGTACTAAATCCGATACATTTCCCCCATACTTTGCAACTTCTTTCACGATACTAGAGCTAAGAAACGAGTACTGATTGTTTGTCATCATAAAAAACGTCTCAATATGGTTGTCCAACTTGCGATTCATAGATGTAATTTGCATTTCGTATTCAAAATCTGAAACCGCTCGTAGTCCCCGTAAGATAGCGTTTGCATCTACCTTTTTTGCGTAATCCACAAGCAACCCATCATGCACATCCACTAAGACATTTGGTATGCTTTTCGTCACTTCTTTAATTAACGAGGCGCGCTCCCCAGCCGTAAATAGAGAATGTTTTGCAGAATTATTCATTACAACAACATAAACTTTATTAAATACCATTGCCCCCCGTTTAATAATGTCCAGATGACCCAGTGTAATGGGATCAAAGCTTCCTGGACAGATTGCTATGCTTGCCATTCATTCTCCTCACCTTCATACTCATAAATAGAAATTGCCGTTATGCCATAATTCTCATATTTAATTCGACGTAAACGTCCAATGTCATCCGGCAATTCTGTTTCTACACCATGCTCGGCCATAATGGTTCCAGTTTGCGCTAGAAGTCCATGTTGCTCGATGATTGATATAAGTGAAACAATTTTCTGTTGCTTATAAGGTGGATCTAGCAGAATTAAGTCAAATACTATGTCGCGTTTCACAAGAGCTTTCAGTGCTCGCTCCGCATCATTTCTATAAACCTCTGCCTTCGTAGTCAAATGACAATTCTGTAAATTATGATGAATTGTTTGCACAGCCTTTATGTCACGGTCTATGAAAATAGCTCGATCCATTCCCCTACTAAGAGATTCAATACCAAGTCCACCGCTTCCACCAAATAAGTCAAGAACCATGCCTCCATCAAAATAAGGCCCGATTATATTGAAAATTGACTCCTTAACTTTATCCGTTGTAGGACGCGTTGTAGTACCTGGTACAGCTTGCAGTGGATGTCCTTTACATATTCCTGAAACCACTCTCATATATATTCACTACCTTTATCACTTTCATCATTCCTAATCCTACCATAAAATTGAAGAAAGAAAAACAGAGTCAATAAAATTTACTTGCCACTTGTATAAGTTTGCTTAGACTGGACATAAATAAAGGTAACAACATCGCTTCCGGTGTTGTTGCCAACCGCGGAGAAGACTTACGTTTCCCCATAAGTTCTTCCTCCGGTTTCTCCTCTCCCTTTGCCTTCTTGCTAGCAATGAGCTAGAATAAGAAGGGCCCTGCCTCGGCAGGGATTTTTTTTCGTACTTATACATACAAAGATAGGAGGAGAAATCATAATGATTCAACGCTTTATTGAACTAGGAGAAGGCTATTCAGATTTATACGAACTTATCTTACTTGCTAAAGCAAACCAAAATCGTCTTGTGCACATGCTACAATTTAATACAACGATCAATAAGAAAGACGTGTGCTCTCTAGCCATTGTATTACAACCTACACCGGTAGGAAGTTTTCAACCCTTGTATATATGTAGGGAAGGAATACCTATCTCGAAAGATAAAACAAATAAACGTCTCGAACTATTTTCTGACGTTGCTAAAGAATTAAATAAAGAAATCGTACAATTCACAGTAAAACCTTCACAGACTTTTGCTGAAAAGGAACTCTTTTATAATCATCTGATTGGCATACTTCGAATGAACCGCTTTATTCCCCCTATGCAATAAGATTAGTAAAAGCAAACCTTTGCATTTACTAAAATAATCCCCCACTTTTCGTTTCGAAAGGTTCCTTAAAGACTTAAAGCGGGGGTCTTATTACATGTAGCATGATAAAGTGAAACTTCCCTCGGTGGGGGTTTTCTCTCATCCCCCACCGAGGGTTAGCCCGACGAATACGGACTTTTACGGGCAGTTGTCCCCCACTTAGCCTTCTCCGATCTCTCTAAGCCTTGAAGTGGGGGTCTTACTGCCCGTTAAAGCGGGATAAAAACACAAAATGGACCATTATACATAATATAATAGTCCATACTGAATTACCTTCTATTCTATTTTATAATCATACTCTTTTGCACGATCTGGTTTTGTATTTTCAAATTCAGTCTTTACATATGGACGGTATGACTGCTCTAGTTTTTTAACAAAAGGTAATTGTTCAAGCTTTGACATGACAAAACCAATTTGATCCATGTCACAATAAAGAACAACATACTTAAACCTACGTGATATGTAATGTATATTACCATATTTACGAAGAAGCTTTGCATGTTTTAACGAATGCAAATATATAATTATACCTTGTCTTTGTCCAAACATACGATTCTCCTCTTTGTATATATAATGATCATGTCCCTCAATCGTTGAAATGGTTTACAAATTTTTTAATTGTATCTGTTTTCGAAACTATGAATAAAAGGGGGACTTATGCAGTCACCCCGTTTTCTGACAACTACAGCCAGTACCACAGCCTCCACAGCCTCCTGCAGAGTCAAAGAATGGGTTACCGGTAGGTACTTTAATAGAAGGTGAAATTTCCTTTCCAATAATCATACTTATTTCATCTAATAGCTTTTGTAAATGGTTCTCTGCCATTTTGAATGCTACTATTGTGTCATGTAAATCAACTTCTCTTTTTATTTCACGGATTTGCTTTTTTATCATTTTGTAATCCGGATGATACTTTCCAAACCGCTGTACTTCTTCGTATCTTTCTTTCATTGCAACAAATTTTTGAATAAGAGCTTGTGCCTCCTTGTCGCATTTTAAGGCAGCAAGACTTTGTCTATATGTCATCGCAAGCTCGGATTGTATAATCATACGGGACAATTGATCCGTTTCATCTAATACTCGAACGCTTTCTAGCGTAGCAATTATCATATGGAGACCTCCTTGTAAAAAACTTAAGAGAAGCAAGCATATATGTTTATATTGCTCCACCATTTATATACTTTAGCTGCTGATCCATTATCTACTTGCATCACTACTATATATATTAATTATCATAACATATTTAGAGGCGAAGTCATAATACAACTACTTCATACTTCCTCATCGGTTACACTTGAATATGCTCTGCAACATTATATCTTTCGATTTGCCATGACTTATTATGATAAGAAATAAAGTTTGCACATGCATTTTCTAAAGGCATGTTAAACGTGATTTCATTTGGAGAAATTGCATGTAACATGGCTTTAATTGCATGAGAATGTGCAACGATGATAATCCTCTTTCCATCAAAACGTTCAGCAATATGGCAAAGACCCGAGAAACATCGATTTACAATTTCTTCATCCGTTTCCATTCCATTCACATTTCCAGATGCAATAAGATGTCTAACGTTAGAAACATGCTTACCAGACACTTCACCAAAACTTCTTTCTACAAATCGTTCATCTATATGGACAGTATCAATCCCTGCTTTATCTGCAATAATTTTCGCAGTTTCATAGGCTCGTACAAGCGGGCTGCTGACGATGGCATCCCATTCTTGTTTTTGCAACAGCGATGCACTTTGCATTGCTTGCATTCTTCCTACTTCATTCAATGGAATATCTTCTCTTCCTTGAATGATGCCTTGAAAGTTCCAATCGGTTTGTCCATGTCGTACTAAACATATGTCCGTCATGTTATAAGCTCCTTTTTTTAAAATGTAGTTATATTGTATCAGAACTTTAACATGACGGATATGGATAATTACTGGTTTTGCTGTTTCATATATTGAAACATTTCAATCATAATGCTTGTCATAGCAAGCTGATTTTGAAACTTTGCAACGCGATCAGGAATCGTTTTCCGATAATATTGCATCGCCGCGAGCTCAAACGCCCCGCGCTCATCCGGATTACGCGACAGCTTTCGATACCAATAAGGCTGCTCTCGGATAAACGACTGCAAATCCTCACGAGATTGCAGATATAGAGCGAGCTCCTTTCTCATGCTACCCCTCCTAATCCTTTTGGAAGAAAAACGGATTATTTTGTTGTTCTGTTTGTTTTGTCTCCGTTGCATTCGTTCCTTTGAACTGCTGCATGACCTGCTGTACACTTCCAATTGCGTTTGTTACATTGGTGATATGATATTGAACTTGATCCATGTCGATGTTTTTTATGAGTGATATCATCTGCCCCATGATATTATTAGATTCTACTCCGTTCTCTTTTGCAGCGGCTACATTAGAATGAGGATTCTCACTATATGCATCCCATATTGCATCATTTTCACCAAGTAAATACCATTCCTCATAAAATTGCTGCCACGTTTTTTCACCACTTCGAACAGATTGAATCAGTTTCGGATGACTTCGAACAAATTCTTTAAATTTCACAATGGAAGGATGAAGTTTCTTCACCGTCATAGTCATTATGCTCACCTCACTCCCTACATTGTAAGAAAAAAAGAGGCGCATGGTTCGCCCATTTTAGGCGAATCCTGCCCCTACTTCAAAATAAAATCCTGTGTATAATATTTATCGTTAACACCAATGCCAATCGCTGTAAATTCTCCATCCAATAAATTTTTTCGATGACCCTCGCTGTTTAACCAACCTTGTACAGCTGCGACTCCATCCGGGTAATTAGAAGCAATATTTTCACCCGCTAAACGGAATGTAACATTTCCTTGATGTAACCGATCCCCAAGCGATCCATATCTCGGAGAATCGTGTGAAAAGTAGTTCTGATCATGCATATCTTTACTATGCAAATAAGCAACCTGTGAGGTTTGATCGTCCCATTTTAATAGAGGGAGATTATGACGCAAACGAATAATATTTGTTGTATCTAAAATTTGCTTCGCATTTCCTTGTTCAATCTTTTGTAATTGCTCACCTGATATTTGCGTAGGCTGAATGAGTGCTCCTGTATAAATAAGCTGATATGGTCGTTCCTTTAAAAGGGTATCATCATCTAAATAACGAATCCCAACAAGCTCCTTCGTAAAGGTATCGAAATAAAGCTGTGACCATCCGTTTTCAACTGAAATAAGCGGGTCCTGCCTAACATCTTGTTCTGATAGTTCAAATTGGTAAGAATTTTTACTTCGACCTACCGATAATTCAGACGAAAACGAAGCTTGTTTGGAAACATCTGTATATGATTCTCCAATATGGAATGGAGAAATGTCTACATTTTGTCCCCCAACATAAATGGTAACTATTTTTTCATTTTGTATACCAAACTGCACATAATGATTTAAATCTTGATTATACACCCACCACTCATAATCGTAAGCAGACGGATCAATTCGAGCAGGCTCGCCAAATTGTGCTAACAAGTTTTCGCTATTTTCACCTAGGAATTTTGCTATATTAGTAGATGACGCTTGTTCCACCTTTTGAATTGATTTTGTACTTTTTTTAGGAGTATTTTGTTGTAGTATGTACTGATTAATAATAAGCTTTCCATACAAACTGACAACTATGATAAGCACAGTTAAAAGTGCAATGTGGAGAAGTTTTTTCAATCTATATTCCTCCTGTAAGAACTTTACCTTGAAAAATCACTTTAAAAACCCATTTTCAATATACCATATTTAATAGGATTACGACGATATGCAACAGCTCCTGTCGATGAGATCATATTGCGAATGTACACACTTCATATTATTATAAAAATATGGATATTTTTACCAAAAAGGAGTGATATTGTGCAATTTGAACATACCGAAATCAATCAATACGTCATTGAATTTGACAGATTACAAGACATCATGAAAGAATACGGATTTATTTTAGCAGGTCAATGGGATTATGAGCGAGTAACCTTTGATTATAAATTCACTATAGATACTGATTATTACTTGCGAATTCAAGGCGAGGCGATTGAAGGTGAAATCGGAAGTAATGATGCGATTGTAAAACTACGGACTCCAATACTTGGTAAACACTATTATCCACATGGAGTAGAATATGATGAGACATTTCCAGACTCATTAATTGAACGTTGCAACGATCTTCTTCAAAGGGTAAGCAAATCCCTTACAGCGCTTGAAACCTAGTAAGGAAATGTTCTATCAGGGGGTACTCCCCTGATAGATACACCCCCGTTATGTTCCTCTATTTTCAGATACATAGGTAGGAAACCCTTCAGCTTCTTTCTTCTTTTCGTTTTTCACCCACCGGGAAAAAACATATCCAATTACTACTATATATACAAATTCTTGCATTATTTTCATGATAACTCCTCCCGCCTGTTGGTCCTCAAGGGGAGATATCCCATAAAAAAATGACGGCCCAGAGATTCCAAGAGATGTTAATGTTCCTAATGGAACACACAACTCCATTGCTCGCATAAAAGCCTGCGGATTTGTATACGTTGCATATAATGGCTGACTTGCAAAAATGATAAGGGCGCATGCTGGGGTAAGTAGCAAACCATTAGCAAACATATAACCTATTTTCTGCAAGTCACTTAACGATTGAAAGGAAGGAAGAGGATTCAAAACAGGCCACCACATCATAAATGAAGTGAAAAATAATACTACAAGCGAAATGCTATGCAAAAGCTGACTTTGCTTTACAACATCAAAGATGAATGGCAGATGATACATAGAAAGTAATCCATTGAATAAAAAGAGAGCAAATAATGGTTTGGTAAGTATACGTAACACATTTCCTACGACTTTATGTGACACAATTGTTTGCAATAACCAAGCAGGTAATCCCAATAAAAGAAGAGGAGGTACGACTAAAAACATGACGGCCATTTCTGTCATATGAACACTAAATAGGATATGACCGATCACATCGATTGGACTACCCGAAACCGCATACAAGAAAATAATTCCAATAGTGAAACAAAAAAGTTGTTTTTTACTGACACGCTCACTTTCTATAAATTTACCGCGGAGTGGTCCAATCAACAGATAATACATCAGAAGAATACCAAATAGAAAAAGAGCAAATAATGGGCTCCATAGCGCTTGAAATCCAAGCATTGCAATTGCATTCATACTCACTCTCTCCTTACCTTTATTAGATTTAATAAAGAACGTATTCCAAGCTACCCATTCTTATAAGGAGAAACTACCCACTACAGAGAGTTACCTATGGACCGGGCAGTTCCTGAAATAAGGCTCTTAACTACGCGTTCATACAGGGAGATGATGTTAGTTAAATCCAAACGATTGTCGCAAATGCTAATACAGTTAGTAATCCTATAAACAAGGCGGTATACAAAAATACAATTGCAGTCTGATGACCTCTTTGATTCATATGCATAAAGTAGTAAAGCTGAAACAATACTTGCACACAAGCAAGCAACAATATGAATGGAACAGAAAATATTTTAGGAAAAATAGTCGGATATGCTACTGCAAAAAAGGAGGAAAGGGTCAAAAATATCATGAGAGAGAATGTTACCATGACATGTTTCATTTCCTCTTTGCTTCTTTTTTTATAAAAAGCATCTACCTTTACGTTACTTCTATGCGATTCATTCATTCTTATCCCACCATTCCCATTAAATATACAACGGTGAAAATAAACACCCATACTACATCAATAAAGTGCCAATACAACGATGCTACATAATACTTTGGGGCAGTATAAAGTGTTACGCCGCGCCAAGCATTTCGCAATACTAACGTTGTAATCCAGAGAAGACCAAATAAAACGTGTAAACCATGGGTCCCAACTAGTGTGTAAAAGGCTGAACCAAATGCGCTACTTTTTATCGTAAAGGAAAAAGAATGTACATAATGATTAAATTCATATATTTCCAAGCTTAAGAAGCCTGCACCTAGAAGAATGGTAATCACAAACCACCACTGCATCTTTACAAATTGTGCGTTTCTCATAAAGTATATGGCATACGCACTCGTTAAACTACTCGTAAGAAGGAGCATCGTTGCCGTAAAAACGAGTGGTAACTCAAACATTTCCTTCGCCGACGGTCCGCCATTCGTAGAATTGTGCAGTGCAAAAAAAGTTGCAAAGAGACAAGCAAATAACACTGTCTCTCCTCCTAAAAACAGCCAAAACCCAATAAATTTATTTTTCCCCTCTAATGTGGCCTTCTCAGGTTCAATAGGAAACGGCTCGGTTCTCTCCTTTACATTCGTCACACGATCGCCTCCCCTTGTTTCTCCAATTCTTCCTTATGAATATGATAGCCATGATCATCTCGAATCGATCGCAGCAGCATACTTCCAAACGTTATCGCCAAACCAATGAATGCGATAACTACAAAGAGAAGTTGTTTACCACCTTGCATATAAAGGGCTCCGAATGCGGCGACAAACAATCCAAATGAAATAGTAAATGGAAGAATCGACGAATTAGGCATATGAATATCACCAATTGGTTCTGCTGGAGTAAGTTCAGTATGACCTTCCATTTTTTCAATCCACAATGCATCTAAGCCACGAACAAATGGAAGCTGTTTAAAATTATAATGCGGTGTTGGGACAGGTAAGGACCATTCTAAGGTACGTCCATCCTTCCATGCATCTTGCGTTACCTTTTTGCTAGAAGCTGTTGTTTTTACAATATTAAACAAAAGAATCAGTGTTCCAACACCCATAAATGCAGCTCCAACCGAACTAATAAAATTCCCAGTTTCTAATCCTTGACCCGGTAAATAGGTAAAATAGCGTCTTGGCATTCCGATTAGACCTAGAAAATGTTGGATAAAGAAGGTTAAATGAAATCCAATGAAAAACAGCCAAAATGTTATTTTACCTAAGCGTTCATCAAGCATTTTACCGAAAATAAGCGGCCACCAATAATGGGTTCCTGCTAAAATTCCAAACACAACGCCGCCTACTATTACATAATGGAAATGTGCAACTACGAAGTACGTATCATGAAATTGGTAATCCGCTGGAGCGGATGCCAGCATAACTCCTGTTACTCCTCCCATAACAAAGGATGGAATGAATGCAACAGCATAAAGCATCGGAACAGTAAAAGTAAGGGACCCACCCCACATCGTAAAAAGCCAGTTGAAGATTTTTATCCCTGTAGGAACTGCAATTGCCATTGTAGCAACCGAAAAGATTGCATTCGCAACAGGTCCAAGCCCCGTAGTAAACATATGATGAACCCACACCATAAAGCCTAAAAATCCAATTAATACCGTGGCAAATACCATCGTAGAGTAGCCAAATAATCTTTTCTTTGAAAAGGTAGCAAAAACCTCTGAAAAAATACCGAATGCAGGAAGAATGAGAATGTATACTTCAGGATGACCAAAAATCCAAAATAGATGTTCCCAAATAATTGTGTTGCCGCCAAGCGCAGGTACAAAAAAGGATGTGCCGAAGAGACGGTCGAGCATAAGCATAAATAATCCGACAGTTAGAGGAGGAAATGCAAATAAGATGAGAGCGGATGCCACAAATGTGGTCCAGGTAAATAACGGCATACGCATATAAGTCATTCCAGGAGCTCGCATATTTATTATCGTAACGAGAAAATTAATTCCAGCAATCAAGGTTCCAATACCGGATACTTGTAAGCCTAGTATATAAAAATCCACACCATGATTTTTGGCAGACAATACCAAGGAAGAATATGCGGTCCAGCCAGCATTTGGGGCTCCTCCTAAAAACCAGCTGGCATTTAAAAATACCCCGCCAAAAAAGAATAGCCAAAAGCCAAGCGAATTTAGAAAAGGAAATGCTACGTCACGAGCACCGATTTGAAGAGGAACTGCTGCATTCATCATTGCAAATAAGAGAGGCATTGCTGCTAAAAAAATCATTGTCGTACCATGCATGGTCAACATTTGATCATAGGCTTCACCAACAAGAAATTTGTTATTCGGAAATAACAATTGATAACGAATCAATGTGGCTTCTATTCCGCCAACAAGAAAGAATAATCCTCCAGCAAGTAAATAAAGAATAGCAATTTTCTTATGGTCTACCGTTGTCATGTAGTCCCAAAGAACGCTTTTTTCCTTCGCTATTGTACTCACCCTATTTCCCCCTTTGCTCATATCAACCGTCATTTCGTTTTTAAGCTTAATAAATAAGCTGTTAATGCATCTACTTGTTGATCATTCAAAGTCCCGTATTTACCAGTCATTGCATTTCCTGGTTTTATACTTCCGGGATCCTTCAACCAATTTTTGATGTTATCAGCGTTATTATCTAACACGCCAGCTACCATATCGCGATCTCCAAAATTCGCTAGATTGGGAGCTATGCGTGCTGCGGGAGGTCTGCTATCATTTGCATCAACAGCATGGCAAGCTGCGCAGCTTTTTTGAAAAATTTGTTGTCCCTCTTGAGCTACGGCCGTAGAAGGCTGCTTCTTTCCGTCTTGCTGCTTCATAGCGGCGAGCCAGTTTTTGAATTCGCTTTCACTTACAGCTTTCACCTTAAACTGCATCAACGCATGGGACGGGCCGCAAAATTCTGTACAAAAGCCATTGTATGTTCCAGCTTGATCTGCTTGTATCCACATTTTATTTGTATTATCGGGATTGTTATCCATTTTTCCTGCGAGAGATGGAACCCAGAAGGAGTGTTTGATGTCAGCGCCTTTTAAATTCAAGTACACTTTTTTTCCAGTAGGAATGACTAGGTCTTGCGAGGTTATGATTTTATCAGATGGATATGCGAATTCCCACCAGTAAAGCCTAGCTGTTACATCAATGACAAGAGTATCACCATTTGGCTGCTGGGCAGGTCTCACATCGGCAAGTTTGAACGTATATGTAACGGTTGGTATAGCTAAAATAATGAGGAGAAGAATTGGAATGATGGTCCAAATGATTTCAAGCTTATTATTACCTTCAACTTGCTCTGGTACTACATGTTCCATGCCTTTCTTTCGGCGAAATCGAATGAGAACATAAATGAAAATAGCAGTAACTACAATAACAACTCCTACCATAATTGCACTCGATAACAATAATAAATCATATTGCATCTTTGCTGCTTCGCCTTTTGGAATTAACGTTGATTGAAAGTCTTTACCGCATGCACTTAGCAGTAAAGCCATAACGGAAACGAACAAAATCAGTCGCCGCTTTTTCTTCATCCAAGCAACCCCACCTTTTTATTAAATTTTTACTCTTTCTTCCCCATATACATGAGTGTAATTTAGGCACCTTTCAAGAGGGATATTAATCCCTACTGAAAGGTGCCTAAACTATTAAATAAAAAGGAATTGAAGGCTTTTTAGAATAATGTAACGACTAGCATACTAATAAATAGAATCGTTAAATAGTTTAATGAATAGACAAACATTTGTATCGACCACTTGATATCATCCTTTGTACGGTAACCGTATATACCAAGTACAAGCCAGCCCACATTAAGAAGCGTAGCAATTACCATAAAGACAATACCTAATTCATGCATATAAAAAGGAATTGGTAGTAGACATGTAATCCATATAAGAATTTGGCGTTTTGTCATTTCAAATCCGTGTACAACTGGCAACATTGGAATGCCTGCCTTACGGTATTCTTCCACTCGCTTCATCGCTAATGCTAAAAAGTGAGGAATTTGCCAAATAAACATAAGTAAAAATAACATCCAAGCCATATAGCCTAAGTTCGAATCAACGGCTGCCCATCCAATTAACGGCGGCACTGCACCTGATACACTACCAATTACAGTATTAAGTGTATAGGCCCGCTTCGTCCAAAGTGAATACAGAACAACATACGTAAATGTTCCGATAACCCCAATAAATGCAGCCATAGGTGTTGCTAATAATAGTGAGGTAAATCCTAGTAATAACAAAATAGATCCGAAAGAAATTACAAAACTTCCTTTAAATTTTCCTGTTACAGTCGGACGATTTTTCGTTCGTTCCATTAATGGATCAATATCGCGATCAATATAATTATTTAATGTACATGAACCTGCAATGATTAAGGCTGATCCTAACATGGTGAAAATCATTTTCCCCCAGTTATCACTAAAGCTTAGTCCATTAAAATGGAGTGCTAGCCAAAATCCTGTAAATGTTGTTAGACTATTTGAATTTACAATACCCATTTTCATTAAAGCAAACAAATCTTGCTTTAACGTAGTTTGAGGCACAGCCTTTGTTGACTGCTCCTGCAGTTGTGTTACCTGCTCCACGTTATAAGCCCCCTTCATATGTTTCTATATTTGCAAGCGCTTTCCCTGTTTCTTTTCTTGTGAATATAATTACCGTGTGTATGTTGTTTTTACTATATACATAGTTCTTACTAGTTTATATTAAATCATATTTAATGAAAAAAATGTGAACTAAAGTTGAACTTTTTGTGTCATTTCTGAAGTAGACAAATCCCCCTTAGTATCAGTATATCTTGATTTCACTTTTAATATTAAACCATTT
This sequence comes from Ectobacillus polymachus, assembly GCF_048159605.1. NCBI lineage: Bacteria > Bacillati > Bacillota > Bacilli > Caryophanales > Bacillaceae > Ectobacillus > Ectobacillus polymachus. The sequence goes on from NZ_JBLREB010000001.1 coordinate 1,418,467, forward strand.
TGTCAAATTTATCACGTAATAACTATGAAAAGCTAGAAAAAGTGCCTTTTTCTTTCGCTTACGCCTGTTTAATCAAGGTTTTAAAGGTTTATCTCTTACACCTTTCTTCTTTGCTATTTTATTGTTTTTTATATATCATAGGCTTTGAAAGAAAAATGAAAGTAGGTGAAGTAGTGCGACGCTTCCTAAAATTTTTAGCCATTTTAACGAGTGTAGATCTTCTTCTCGTTTTAGTCGGCGGATCTTTAGTCACAGAAACCGGTTCTAGTCAAGGGTGTGGACATTCATGGCCACTGTGTAATGGCCAAATCATACCCCATCCTTTGACCATAAACACAGTCATTGAGCTAAGTCACCGACTTGTTTCAGGCTCAGCCGGCATTTTGGTGCTTTTATTATGCATTTTATCTTGGAAAATGATTGGACATGTTAAAGAAACGAAACTATTGGCAGTTCTTTCCCTCCTGTTTCTAGTTGCACAGGCGCTTATAGGAGCTGCTGCTGTGGTTTGGGGACAATCTGCTATGGTACTTGCACTCCATTTCGGGATTTCTTTAATATCATTTGCTTCTGTTGCTTTATTAACGCTACTCATTTTTGAAGTAGACAAAAAATTTGATGCCCATTCCATTGTGTTAGACAAAAAAATGAAGTTTCATATTTATGGGAGTACCATATATACCTACATTGTTGTCTATACAGGTGCATTGGTCCGTCATGAAAAGGCAACGTTAGCTTGTACTAGTTTCCCGTTTTGCGGAACTAAAAGTCCATTTACAACACATTTACAGGAATTTGTTCAAATGGGACATAGATTCGCAGCATTATTACTCTTTGTATGGATTTTTTACGCTATGATTCTCGCTATTCGTGAATATAAGCAGCAACGTATCATTTACCTTGGATGGAGTAATGCTTTCATACTCGTAAGCTTGCAAGCTATAGTTGGAATGTTAATTATTTATTCAAATGGATTACTTGCAATTAAACTGCTTCATAATTTAGTTATCGCTGGTTTGTTTTCGGTATTATGTTATTTATGCTTACTTGCAACAAGAAGCATATCTCGGTAAGAATCAAAAAATCAGCTTGGCACGTCCGCCAAGCTGATTTTTTGAATTAACAATTTAACTACTATTATTTATCTAATTCGATCAATAAGTCACCTGTTTGAATAGAATCTCCATCTTTCACATAAATTTCTTTTACCACTCCTGTGAACGGAGCTTGAACAGTTGTTTCCATTTTCATCGCTTCTGTTACCGCAAGCGTGTCGCCACGTTTAATATGCTCTCCTTTTTTCACAACTACTTTAATAACGGTTCCTGGCATTGTTGCACTAATATGATTGGGATTTTCACGATTTCCCTTTACTCGCATAGCAGCTGTGATTTTCACACTTTCATCCTTAATAATAACTTCACGAGGTTGTCCGTTTAATTCAAAATAAAGGTTTCGCGTGCCATCAGGCTGCGGCTCGCCAATTGATACAAGTTTTACAATTAATGTTTTTCCCCGTTCAATTTCAACTTCTATTTCTTCACCTAGTCGCATACCATGTATGAATGTTGGTGTGTCTAATACGGAAACACTGCCGAACTTATCATGTATTCTTTCATACTCTAAAAAGACCTTTGGATATAATGCATATGATATCATGTCAAAAATCGTAACTGGGCGATTGAGCTTCTGATACAACGTTTCACTAATTTCGCGAAAATCAACAGGCGGCAATAGCTCTCCTGGGCGTACTGTAATCGGCTTCTTGCCTTTAAGAATAATACGTTGAAGTTCTTTTGGAAAACCTCCATAAGGTTGTCCAAGATACCCTTCAAAGAACTCTACAACAGAGTCTGGGAAATCTATTGTTTCTCCACGTTCATAGATATCATCCTCTGTTAAATCGTTTTGTACCATAAATAAAGCCATATCCCCTACTACTTTTGAAGAAGGTGTAACCTTTACAATATCACCAAATAAATCATTTACACGTCGATACATAACTTTTACTTCATCAAAACGATCCCCTAATCCAACCGCTTTTGCTTGTTGCTGAAGATTACTGTATTGTCCTCCTGGCATTTCATGCATATACACTTCTGAATGAGGAGCGTTCATTCCACTTTCAAAGTTAAAATAATATTTTCGAATATCTTCCCAATAGTGAGATAGCTGCTCTAATGCATGAATATCTACATTGGCACGACGGTCATTTCCTTCAAGTGCATAATAGAGTGTGCTAGCACTTGGTTGAGAAGTATGTCCTGCCATAGAACTAACAGCAACATCGACAATATCAACGCCGGCTTCAATCGCTCTTGTTAGTGTATAAATCCCATTACCACTTGTGTCATGAGTATGTAAATGAATCGGAATAGACACAGCATCTTTTAGGGTAGAAACAAGGTCATACGCGGCACTTGGCTTTAACAGCCCGGCCATATCTTTAATTGCTAGAATATGCGCCCCAGCCTCTTCTAGCTCCCTTGCAAGGTTACGGTAATATGCTAAATCGTATTTATTTCTCGAAGGATCATGAATATCACCTGTATAACAAATGGTTGCTTCTGCTAGCTTACCACTTTCTCGTACTGCATCAATCGCAACACGCATACCTTCTACCCAGTTTAAACTATCGAAAATACGAAAAACATCAATTCCAGCTTGGGCAGAGCTTAGCACAAATTTTTTAATTACATTATCTGGATAGTTTTTGTATCCGACAGCATTAGATGCGCGTAAAAGCATTTGGAACAAAATATTTGGCATACTCTCGCGTAATTGCAGTAGCCGTTCCCATGGATCCTCTTTCAAGAACCGGTATGAAACATCAAATGTAGCACCGCCCCACATTTCAACTGAAAATAGATTAGGAAGAAGATGCGAAGTTGGCTTTGCTATATGCTTTAAATCTTGCGTACGAACCCGAGTTGCAAGGAGAGATTGATGAGCATCACGGAATGTCGTATCTGTTAATAATACTTGTTTCTGTTCTTTGACCCAATTTACTAAGCCATCTGCGCCTCGTTCAGTCAGGATCTGTTTCGTTCCAGATGGAGCCAGGAAACTTTCATCTATTTTTGGTATTCTAGGCTCAGCATAAATTGGTTTCTCGATTTTTCCAATACCAGGAAATCCATTCACCGTAATGGAGCCTATATAAGAAAGCATTTTTGTACCACGGTCTTTTCGTTTTGGAAATACAAACAGTTCCGGAGTAGAATCAATAAACGATGTATCATATTCTCCTGATAAAAAGTTTGAATGTTTCACAACATTTTCCAAAAACGGTATATTCGTTTTGATACCACGAATTCGAAATTCTTTTAAATTTCGAACCATCTTAGCTGCCGCTTGCTCAAACGTTAACGCCCAAGTAGTAACTTTTACAAGCAAGGAATCATAATACGGTGTTATAACGGCACCTTGAAAGCTATTTCCAGTGTCTAAACGAACACCGAATCCTCCTCCTGAACGATATGCCATAATTTTACCTGTATCTGGCATGAAATTATTAAGAGGATCTTCTGTAGTAACACGAGATTGAATTGCGAAGCCATGTGTTACAATATCCTCTTGCTTCGGAATACCTAGTCTGTCGTCAAACATAGAATATCCGTCTGCAATTAATATTTGTGACTGAACAATATCGACACCTGTAATCATTTCTGTAATTGTATGCTCTACCTGCACACGAGGATTTACTTCTATAAAATAAAACTGATCACCCTTTACTAGAAATTCAACTGTTCCTGCATTTAAATAGTTAACACTCTTGGCCAAATGTACGGCTGCATCACAAATTCGTTTGCGAAGATGTTCACTAAGAGACAAGCTAGGAGCTACCTCTACTACCTTTTGATGACGACGTTGTACAGAACAATCGCGTTCATACAAATGAATAATATTACCCTGCTCATCCGCAAGAATTTGTACTTCAATATGTTTCGGATGTTCAACAAATTTTTCAACATATACTTCATCATTGCCAAATGCTGCCTGTGCTTCCGATTTAGCACGTTCATAGGCTTCTTTAACATTCGCTTCACTTCGAACAATACGCATTCCACGACCACCGCCACCTAACGCAGCCTTAATGATAATCGGATATCCATGTTGCGTACCAAACGATTCAACTTGTTCAAAGCATTCCACCGGACCATCGCTACCTGGTATTACCGGAATACCAGCGCGCAGCGCCTCTGTTCTAGCTTTTACCTTATCGCCAAACATATTTAAATGTTCGCTCTTAGGTCCAATAAAAATGATACCTTCTTCTTCACAACGCTTCGCAAAATTAATATTTTCCGATAAAAAGCCGTAACCGGGATGAATTGCATCAACATTGTTATTCTTAGCAATTTCAATAATTCCTTCAATATCTAGATAGGCTTCAATTGGTTTTTTACCTTTTCCAACTAGATACGCTTCATCCGCCTTGTAGCGATGATAAGAACCTGAATCTTCTTTTGAATAAATCGCAACCGTGCTTAGTCCTAATTCTGTACACGCACGAAAGACTCGAATTGCAATTTCGCCACGATTTGCTACTAAAACTTTTTGAATGCGTTGCAGCTTTTTCATCATAATCCTCCTTTATTTCCTTTCCACTGACATATTATTAGTAAAACTACCTCGTAATTCTCCAAATGAATAATAAATAAGTATAATTCCTCATTTTTCTGAAAACGATAGGGTTTTTGTAATAATACCTCATTTTTCTATAAATGATAAGCATTCTGTATCATCTGTTACACAAATGTAGTATAGCACACACTCAAAAATAAGAACAATAGTTTTGTATAACACATTTCAATAAATATTACATACTATTTATATAAAAAGCCATATAATATCCTTTTAATATGTCCTACGATAAATGAATGAAACTACTACTTATAACTACATAACTTTGAAAGGAAAAAATTTTGTCCATGCAAAAACACCTCCGATTTCAGTACTTATTTTCAGTGTACCAAGTTCGAGGGTGTTTTATGTTGTCTTACTATTTTAGGTAAATCTGGATATGCAAATGAATTTTTTTACTTTTTTAATTAACTGCGCTAAGTTTGGGCTTTTGGGTAATTGACTGCTGTTCTTTAACCCTTGCAGAGATATTTAGCAAGAGCCCTACAGCTGCCATATTTACTAAGAGAGAGCTACCACCGTAGCTTATAAATGGCACAGGTACACCTGTAAGTGGCATTAACCCGGTAATACCACCAACATTAACCATTACTTGAAAGCCAATCATACTCCCAACACCAATCGCAACTAAACTTGAAAACGGATCCTGGCTCTTTCTTGCCAATTGAAAGGAACGGAATACAAGTGTCGCTAACGCAAGTAAAATTACAGCAATACCGAAAAATCCTAGTTCCTCAGAAATAACTGCCATAATAAAATCAGTATGAGGTTCCGGTAAATAACCTGTTTTTTGAATACTATTGCCTAATCCTACTCCAAAAAATCCACCTGAATTAATTGCAACTAACGATTGTATTAATTGAAATCCTTCTTTTTGTGGATTAGCAAACGGATTTAAAAAGGTCTGAATTCGAGCCATTTGTACTTTAGACAGTTTGTGCATAACGACATAATACAACAATGGCACCCACACGACTGCCGTGATTACAAGTCGTTTAAACACCATAGAAAGTCGAATTCCCGAGCATAGCGTTATTGAAACAATAATACACATTAGAAGGATTACCATTCCTAAATCTGGCTGTTTATCGATAAGATATAAATTAATAGCTAGAAACAAACCAATACCTCCAACTCCACGGATAATGGAATGGCTTGTTTCATGTTTTTTAGCAAAAAACCGAGCTAGTGCGAAAATAACAGCTAATTTTGTAAATTCAGCAGGCTGAATTCCAAAAATCCAAGATTGTGCATTATTAACTACGGTACCCTTCCATAGTACTAATACTAGGAGTATTGTCGTTGTAATCATTAAGAATAAAGAGATTGCCCTTTTTTTCCAGATAGAAATAGGCAATACGTACATGACAATGAGTGCCACAAATCCTAATGCCATTGATCGTAACTGAAGATAAAAGAAATGATTGGCCGCAAAATCCTGTTTCGTATATTGCTTTAGCACGAGTATGGAGCTTGCACTATATACCATAATCGCTCCAATAGCACAAAGAATAATAAGTGGAAGCATTAATGAGTAATCCAATGACTTCCATGCTTTTTTCATATGTATTCCTCTTCCTCATAAATGTAGTCGTTGTTGTATTCCATATTCTTCATTATACTTCCTGCTTATAGGGTAAGAAAATAAGTGAATGTGCATAAAAAGGCTCAAACTCTGAAAAGTTTGAGCCCTCTATATGAACCCGTTATTGTTTTTTCGTGTATGCATCATGCAAGGCAGATAATTCACGTTCCAGTTCGTCGAGAATCTCCTTGCCCACAGCTTCTTCAATAAGCCCGAGTCGAACAGCAAAGTCTACCTCACGAGACAAACCAAACATTTGCGTGTCTAGCACTTCTTCATACAACGGACATTGCGGCATGGTTAAATGATCCATTTGCACTTTAATCAATTTTAAAATCTTACCTGCATCAGCTTTTAGAAGGGCAAGAGCCTTTTCCTGATGATTCATAACTGTCTCAGACGTCAAATCGATTCCCTCCGTTTCCGTCCAACTTTCCTATCCTATCTTTTAATATTAAAGACAGTCTTTGTAAATTGCAATAAAAATATTTCCATCCAATCAGTTAAGATGACAACGCTCACCTTCTTCATTATACTGAAAGATGGGAGTATAAAACAAATGGAGGGGACAAAAATGACCGATATATTATTTATAAACGGCAAAGTAGATCATTCCATCACTTTAGATCCAAGTGTTTGGATTTTTGACGATCGTAAAGTCGACTTACTTACATATTTTCAAGAAGAAAAGAATACAGACGCTAATGAATTAGAAAACTATAAGAAAGCTGCCTCTGCTCATTGGGATCGAGAAATTACGGAAGGTGCTATTTATCCTCCAGTAAACAAAAGTATTACGCAATTTGAAAAGCAAAAAATAATTAACGGAACATTTGGTATACCACTGCGCCCCTTTTTAATAAATGCAGGTATTCACACTGATGCTTCAAATGTTATCTTGAAAACAAAACATACAACTGTGACTCTTACGATGGAAGAAGCTATGGATGCAATTCTTGGCTTCTCTAAAGAGGGAAAACCATTAGAGGAAAACGGCCCAGCCCATTTCTATTATGGTAATGGCAACAATGTAGATCATCCTATTACCGACATACGTGAATTTACAGTGATATAAGAAAAGAAACGCGAGCCCCCTTTTGGGTGCTCGCGTTTTTTATGACTTTACTATATTAGAGCAAATCTGCTGCTAGCTGAGCTAGCTTGGATCGTTCACCCTTTACAAATTTAACGTGACCACTAATTTTCTGTTCTTTAAATTTTTCAACTACATATGTGAGGCCATTATTATATTCATCCAAATACGGATGATCAATTTGCTGCGGATCTCCCATTAGAACAATTTTACTTTTCTCTCCAACACGCGTCAAAATTGTTTTTACTTCATGCTTTGTTAAATTCTGCGCTTCATCAATAATGATAAACTGTTCAGGTATGCTTCTCCCACGAATATACGTTAATGCCTCTACTTCAATAGATCCCATTCCAGCTAAAATAGCATCTAGCTCCCCTGGTTTTTTCGTATTAAATAAATATTCTAGATTATCAAAAATAGGCTGCATCCATGGACGTAGCTTTTCTTCTTTTTCACCCGGTAAATAACCGATATCTTTCCCAACCGGTACGATAGGGCGGGCTACGAGTAGTTTTTTATATAATCCTAAATCTTCTGTTTGCATTAAACCCGCTGCTAAGGCAAGTAATGTTTTCCCTGTTCCTGCCTTTCCAATCAAGGTTACGAGTGGAATATCCTCCCGTAGTAACATCTCCATCCCCATCGTCTGTTGCACATTTCGCGAACGAACACCCCAAATTTGTTCGTTTTGAAAAACAAGCTTCTTTATTTTTTGACCGGATGCATCTACTACACCAATCGCAGATCCAGATCCACCAAGAGCATCCTTCATTAATATAAATTGATTAGGATGCAACATTTGTTCCTTTATATCAGAAATAGGAAGCTGACCGGTTTCATAAAATTTATTCATCACTTCTTTTGGTATGTACTGTTCTACAAATCCTGTATATATATTGTCAACTTCTATCACACGATCACTCAAATAGTCTTCAGCCTGCAAGCCGATTGCATCTGCCTTAACTCGCACGAGCACATCTTTACTTACAAGAATAACCGGTTTCCCATGTTGTTTCGCCTGTTCTTCTAACGATAAATTTTTAGCAACAGCCAAAATTCTATTATCATTCGTTTTTTCTACAAAAATTTCTTGTAATTGTACGAAAGAACGATGATTCAACTCAATACGGAATGTTCCTCCATTTTCAAGATGAATTCGTTCATGAAGCTTTCCTGTTTCACGAAATTTATCTATAAGCTTAGATACAAAGCGGGCATTTCGACCAACCTCATCCATGTAACGTTTCTTTGAATCCACTTCCTCTAACACAACGGCAGGTATAACTACCTCATTATCTTTAAATGAATAAATCGATAATGGATCCTGCAATAATACATTCGTATCGAGAACATAGATTTTACTCAATCTGTTACCCCCTGACTCCACCTTAGTGAACAAGGGTTTCATCCTCTAGGGACGAACCTTTGTTATAGATAATATGTGAGGCATACGTGAGATAGAATGACTTTATAAGGAAATTTCCCTTGCAAATAAAGAATAAACTGCTTCAAAACTAAGAAAAGCGTACCCTTTACGAAAGACTAAACTTCTTATCCTTTTGAAACAGCTATTTTCATACCATTATCCTAATTTTGCTTCATAATATGTAGATTATCGTTCTTTCATTGCTGTTAATACTTGACCATCAAGCTTAGCAGCCGCACGTAAATCATACGTTTTCTCATATTTTGGTTCAACCGCAAGCTTAGCGCCATAAAACATAACATCTCGTACCTCTTCGATGGACACTTCTATAAGTGATAGCTTTAGCGGTACTTCTTCCATTTGATCTGCTATGATAGTAGCCTCACCATTTATTGAAAATACTGATTCGTCAGCCATTACGTTTAGAACAACTGATGAATGATGACGAATGTTTTCTACAATTCGAGATCGTTTGTCGACAGCAAAGCGAATTGTAGACGGATTCATACTGTACACCCAAGAAATTGCACTAACGTTTGGACAACCTTTCTCAAAATCAATCGTTGCAATCGTAACAATTCTCTCTTCTCTTAGAGCTTGAAGTAAATTATCACTTAATGTTGGTTCAACTACATTTGCCATACATGACACCTCCCAATACTATTTTACAACATGCCTATGCTGAATTTCTAATGATACAATTATTTATTTTTTGTATGTAAATCATGATATACTTTATTCATAGTTTATTACGTATTTCCTTTACTTTACTATTTTACTGACTTTTTATATTTTATTTTTGAGGTGACAAGATGAGAGTTAAATGTGTTTTATGTGACGGAATTCATAAGTTAGATGATGATACGTTAGAAGCAAAACGGTTGCGTAACCGTCCTATTCATACATACATGTGTCCAAGTTGTTATAGCCGTATTTCAGAACGAACAAATTCTCGTATTGCTAGCGGAAAATTCCGATTATATCGAGACAAATCAGTAGAAGAAGAATGGTGACGTGACCTAATTTTTCACAATAACAATTCTATATACAGATAAGAAAAGCCCTTATCATCTAGGTAAGGGCTCAATAGTTAGGAAATTTTTCAGGCTCACGATTCATTTGATCTAAATAACAATCAATCAATTCAATTGGAAATCGAGTTGATTTCGTTTCGCCATCCCTATTATACGTAACAAGATACATATCCTCACGTTTTTCAATCTTAACATCTATTATCCCATGTTCCTCACGAAGAATATGATCGAACAACTCAAAGGTTTCAATAGCAGCTTTATCATCGGGACGCGCCTCTGCCACTACCTTAATCGTTAACCAATTGTAAATAGAATCTTGAACAGAACTCATCAGTATCTCCTTTATATCGTTTTTTGTTTTTTGGCTTGATGGAGACGGATCTTATACGTGCCAAGAACAACAATTGCTGCCACTAATCCTTCTGCTATCGGTAAAAATACTGCAAAGAACGTTAATATGGAACAACCTAACACAAGTATGAAATAAACAACTATATTTTGCAACACATTCAATTTACGGGCAAAGCCTAGGCGATACACAATGATACAAAGCATACAAATTGTACCGTACAAAAGCCACATGCCAACCCCAGGATGATCATTCACATGATATAATCTTGCAAATAACGTCATGTTATCCAACACTTGCATATCCATGTTCTATGACCCCCGCCCTTCTTCTTTTCATTTTAAGAAGTAATGCAGTTGATATACTATTTTATTTATAAGAGTACCGTGATTATGTATAGCTGTCTAGTGTAAACGCTTAAATAGTTAAAAATTCTAATCGCTTGTTTCATGCCAAGATATAAAAAGGCCTTCACTAGTAGTGAAGGCCCTTGCCAGGTCCTATTATTTCTTTTTCTTTGCTGATTTTTCACGTTCATTTTTATCAAGAATTTTTTTACGAAGACGAATAGATTCTGGTGTTACTTCTAGATATTCATCATCATTCAAGTATTCTAGAGACTCTTCAAGAGACATAATACGTGGCTTTTTAATTACGTTTGTTTGGTCCTTCGTTGCAGAACGAACGTTAGTCTGTTGTTTCATTTTCACAATATTAACAGCTAAATCATTTTCACGTGTATGTTCTCCTACGATCATACCTTCGTAAATTTCAGTACCAGGTTCAACGAAAATGGTACCACGGTCTTCAACTTGCATTGTACCATACGTTGTTGATTTTCCTGATTCCATGGAAACAAGAACACCTTGACGACGTCCGCCGACTTGACCCTTTTGCATAGGTTGATAACTATCAAATGTGTGGTTAATAATTCCATATCCACGTGTTAATGTTAAAAATTCTGTCGTATACCCAATTAAGCCACGAGCCGGAACCATGAAAGTAAGACGAACTTGACCATTCCCATTATTAACCATGTCAAGCATTTCACCTTTACGTGTGCCCATTGATTCAATGATTGATCCAGTATTTTCTTCTGGAACATCAATTTGAACACGTTCAACTGGCTCACAGCGTACTCCATCAATTTCTTTAATGATAACTGTTGGTTTGGAAACTTGCAGTTCAAAGCCTTCACGACGCATATTTTCAATTAGAATAGATAAATGTAATTCTCCGCGGCCAGATACAATCCATGCATCAGGTGAATCTGTATTTTCAACACGTAAGCTTACATCTGTTTGCAATTGGGAACGAAGACGTTCTTCAATTTTACGAGAAGTAATAAATTTACCTTCACGACCTGCGAATGGGCTGTTGTTTACAAGGAATGTCATTTGTAATGTTGGTTCATCAATATGCAAAATAGGAAGAGCATCTTGGTTGTCAAAAGGACACACTGTTTCTCCAACGTTAATATCTTCCATACCAGATACAGCGATAAGATCGCCAGCCTTAGCTTCTTGAATTTCCTCACGTTTCAATCCGAAGAAACCGAAAATTTTCGTTACACGGAATTGTTTCACGCTTCCGTCTAACTTCATAAGAGCAACTTGTTGTCCTACATTCATTGTTCCACGGAATACACGTCCAATACCAATACGTCCTACATAGTCATTGTAGTCTAAAAGAGCAACTTGGAATTGAAGCGGCTCATCGCTATTATCAATTGGGGCAGGAATGTGATCAATGATTGTATTAAATAAGGATTTCATATCTTCTTCTTGCTTAGAAGGATCCGGATCTAAGCTAGCTGTTCCGTTAATAGCGGAAGCAAATACAACTGGAAATTCAAGTTGTTCTTCATTTGCACCAAGCTCAATAAATAGATCAATTACTTCATCAACTACTTCTGTTGGTCTTGCAAAGTCACGGTCAATTTTGTTAACAACAACGATTGGTGTTAAATTTTGTTCTAATGCTTTTTTTAATACGAAACGTGTTTGGGGCATACATCCTTCATATGCGTCAACAACAAGAAGAACACCATCAACCATTTTCATGATTCGTTCTACTTCGCCGCCAAAATCAGCATGTCCTGGTGTATCTAATATATTAATGAGCTTATCGTCATAGTGAATCGCAGTATTTTTCGCTAAAATCGTAATTCCGCGCTCTCTTTCAATATCATTTGAATCCATTGCACGTTCTTCTACTTGTTCATTACTGCGGAACGTTCCTGCTTGACGAAGTAATTTATCGACAAGTGTCGTTTTTCCATGGTCTACGTGGGCAATAATTGCTATATTGCGTAAATCTTCTCTTTTTTTCAACATGTCCAACTCCTAAAGTCTTTTTAGTCCTATTCTATTATAAGAGGGAAAGCTTCTAGTTGCAATTGAAATACGATGTACGGACAAATATAGTTGTTTTTTAAACAAATTACAGTACAATTATAGACGGAGGGATGACGAATGAAACAATTACAAGTTCGAATGCTATTATTCGCACTCATTGGAGTTGCGTTCATAATGGGTATAGGGGCAATGATCGCTGAAAAAAGTATCATCGGAACTATTATTTGCATTATCGGTACTATTGGTACAATGGGATTTGGGTTTGCAACAAAGGCTAAACTTCGGAAACAACAACAATAAAAAAGACATCTGTGCAAGTTCACGCACAGATGTCTTTTGCTTTGATTCGAAAGCAAATAAAGTGAAGCTTTCCAAAAAGTCGGGGGAGAAACCCCGACTTTTTGTTAGCAAAGACAATTCCTCTTAACAAAGAAATGGTAGTAATTCCTCATAAACACCCGGTCTTGCTACAATGACACTACCCTTTTCAATAAGACTAACAGGTGCTTGCTGGAAGGTAGTTATGTATCCCCCGACTTCAGAAATCAAAATGGCACCGCCACCATAATCCCACGGTGAAAGACGAGGCGTGATATAAGCGTCTAATTTCCCTGTAGCAACGTAGACAATTTCTAGCGCCGCACATCCATAGGATCGTGTACCTCTGGCCCGTCTTGTAAGAGCCGCTATTTTCTTATAATCCAGAAAATTATTTTCCAAAAGCCAAGTCGCATTTACTCCAATCATTCCCTTTTCAATCGTTCCTGCTTGCAATTTAGGAATAGGCACTCCATTGCAATACGCCCCTTTCCCTTCCATCGCATAATAGAGCTCATCATGGATAGGATCATATATATAGCCAATTTTCCCTACGCCATCATGATAGATACCTATAGAAATAGCAAAGTTACGTTTTTGATGAACAAAATTCATCGTACCATCGATAGGATCAATAAGCCAGATCGTACCCTCAGCTGAGGCAATCTCGTCTCCGTAGCCTTCTTCTCCTACTATTTTATGTAATGGATATGTGTCATGAATTCGAGAAATAAAAAATTGTTCAATGTGTCGATCCATGTTTGTCACAAGATCCGAAGCGCTCGTTTTCGTTTCAATCGTAAGAGTTGTTTCTAAGGAGTCACGAAGAATCTGTCCCGCCTCTCGAATCCAACGTTCTGTATTTGCAGCGATACCATTCCACATGTCATGCATCTTCTAACACTCCCTATACTAGTCAATCGAGTAGGAAGAGGTGGTTAACCTCTGACCTCTCACCACCGTACGTACCGTTGGTATACGGCGGTTCAATTAGGTGTACCGTAATTGTTCGCATCATATGACTCATGCTGGGTACACCAGAAAAAACGAACCTTTAGTGAAAGGTTCGTACTTATTCATTGTACCATACACATTCTATTATTACGCTTCTAGACGCATCATTTCAAGTCTTAGCATCTCAAGCTTCTGTTTGCATTCAACTTTTTTATTCTCATCGTTCTCAACAATTGCATCATAAAGGGTAGCCAACTCATAATCTAATTCTAAGCGCAAAACCGGAATTCGTTTTTCTGCATCTGTTCGTTTTAAAGCATTAATCACCTGTCTCATCCATGTTTGCCTCCTTACGAGTTTCTTTCAGCTTAAAATTCACTCAATTTTCAGTTATTTTGTTTTATACTATATTATGTGGGATAAATCATCTATGCAACAATTTTGTTTAAGAACTGTACTTTTTTTCAAGCGGCTCTTTTTCACAATTGTACATGGTATGCTAGAATGAAAGACAAAATACTGTATGGAGGAACTCTATGAAACAAATTGCTTTTGATACGCAAGATTTTTCTGCTTTTTCTGTACAAGGCTTAGATGAAAGAATGGAAGAGATAAAGAAATATGTTCGTCCAAAGCTTGAGCAACTTGGTGAAACCTTTCAGTCATTCTTTACGAAAGAACTGAATGAACCTTTTTTCTACCATGTTGCAAAACATGCAAGACGTACTGTCAATCCTCCTAGTGATACATGGGTTGCTTTTGCACCAAGTAAGCGTGGCTACAAAATGCTTCCTCATTTTCAAATCGGATTGTGGGGTACACACATGTTTGTTTATTTTGGTTTGATCTATGAATGTCCGCAAAAGGCGGAGTATGCAAGAGCACTTCTTTCTCATCTAGAAGAGATTAAAAGAATGCCTAAACATTTCGTTTGGTCTACAGATCATACAAAACCAAATGCTATACCTGGAAGTACTCTTAACGATGAACAACTTACAACTATATTTAGAAAACTAGAAACCGTGAAAAAAGCTGAATTATTAACCGGCATCCACATTTCGAAAGAAGAAGCGATTAAAATGAGCGACTATGAATTTATGGAAATAATTCAAAATTCGTTCTCCACACTCCTTCCTCTCTATACTCTTACTTCTACTAGATAGAAGAAAACGGACAATTTATTTTTTGTCCGTTTTTGATTGTTGTACCATTATAGCATACATTTCTGAATTTTCAAAATACTTTTGCGTTCATTTTAATTTTTTCATTTTCTTGCATATTTTTCGTCTTTTGCACCACACGATATAAAGAGTACCCACTAAGTTCCTCAAACTCATTTCCAAGCTTTTTTTCCTGCGCAATACTTGGAACTATTTCTTTAAAACGGCGGTATGCATTCATAAATTCTGCTCTTGTAATACCTTTTTCATAGGCTTGTTCCACTGCTTCATATAAATGAATAACGTCTACAATTTCGTTAGTAGACCATTCATAGTCTAATGGATATTGATAGTCCATCCTTTCACCTCATCTACTCCATCTTGTTCGTACGTCTTCTGCCTCTCGTATCATCCGCGTTATTAATTCTTGAACAGTCGGGATATCCTTTATTCTCCCCATTGCTTGTCCTGCCCATGCAAACCCCTCATTCTTATTTCCTTCATATATATATCTTTTATTTGCCATTCCGCTTATGTAATCTTTCAAGCCTTCATAGCCCTGTCCTTCATTCTCTATTTGTAAGATTGTATCTGTCCATACATTGCGAATTGCACGAGCAGGTGCACCTATTGAACGCTTAATGATGACAGTATCTGCTTCATTTCCTTCGAGGAGTGCTTGTTTATAACTTGGATGAGCATGCACGCATTCCTCCGTTGCAATAAATCTTGTTCCCATCTCGATTCCTTCTGCTCCTAGACTGAGTGCTGCCATTAATCCTTTTCCATCTGCTATTCCTCCAGATGCAATGACAGGTATAGAAACTGCGTCTACCACTTGCGGAACAAGAACCATTGTCCCTATATCATCTCTTCCAAGATGTCCGCCACCTTCTTGTCCAACAACCATAACCGCATCTGCTCCAAGCTGCTCTGCCTTTTCAGCCTGTCTTTTTGCTGCGACAAGGACAAGTTTTTTTATGTTCGTACCTTCTAGACGATTCAGGATTGGTGCAGGGTTCCCGCCTGTCATCGTAACGACCGGAACATCTTCTTCTATTGCGACATCAAGCATGTGTTCAAATGGTCTCCCATGTTGTCCAATTGCATAGTTTACACCAAATGGTTTATCCGTTAACTTACGTACCTTTCGAATTTCTTCTCGCAGTGCTTCCTTCGAGGAAAGACTCATAGCAGTAATTTGTCCTAACCCGCCTGCATTACTTACAGCAGCAGCAAGTTCAGAGTACGCCAAGTAAGCAAGTCCACCTTGAATAATAGGATACTTAATATTTAACAATTGTGTAACTCGTGTTTCCCAATTCATCACAGCACCTCCATTTTTCATAATACATTAGTTCTTCAGAGATTTCTGTATGTCCTGCCAAAAAAAAAACTCTCTATTATTCATTCTATATACAATAACCATTCGAAAATGGTATAATTCTTCTTGTTTTGTTAAAAAAATTTTTTAATGATAATCAGCGCTCATCTTCATATGCAGATGTAAATGCTGATCCAAATACGAAACTTTAATAGTAAAGGGGTGTATAGGTTGTCCCAAAAAGACACACCATTGTTTTCTGCATTAGTGAAACACAGTAATCAAAATCCTATCCAATTTCATATTCCCGGGCATAAAACAGGAAAAGGAATGGATCCACAATTTCGTGAATTTATTGGACATAACGCACTATCAATTGATTTAATTAATATTGCCCCACTTGACGATCTGCATCATCCAAAAGGAATGATTAAGGAAGCTCAAGATTTAGCAGCGGAAGCATTCGGAGCCGATCATACATTTTTCTCTGTTCAAGGAACAAGTGGAGCCATTATGACTATGGTTATGAGCGTATGCGGACCTGGAGATAAAATTCTTGTGCCGCGCAACGTTCATAAATCTGTAATGTCAGGTGTTATCCTTTCTGGAGCAAAGCCAATATTTATTCATCCAGAAATTGATCCCGTTCTCGGCATTTCTCATGGAATGACAATCACATCAGTAAAGCATGCATTAGAAGCTCATCCAGATGCAAAAGGATTACTTGTTATAAACCCAACTTATTTTGGATTTGCAGCAGATTTAAAGAAAATTGTTGAGATTTCCCATTCCTATAACGTTCCTGTGCTAGTTGATGAAGCACATGGTGTTCATATTCATTTTCATGATAAGTTACCTCTCTCAGCTATGCAAGCAGGAGCAGATATGGCTGCAACAAGTGTTCATAAGCTGGGTGGGTCATTAACACAAAGCTCTATTTTAAATGTACGCAAAGGTCTTATAAATATAAAACATGTACAATCCATACTAAGTATGCTAACAACAACATCCACTTCTTACATTCTGTTAGCTTCTCTTGATATAGCAAGAAAACGTCTCGCAACAGAAGGTAAAAAATTACTTGACAAAACCATTTTACTAGCAGAACAGATGCGAAAAGAAATTAATGCGATACAATATTTGTATAGTCCAGGTAAAGAATTACTAGGAACAGACGCAACCTTTGACTTTGATCCTACTAAATTAATAATATCTGTCAAAGAATTAGGAATTACAGGACACGATGCAGAGCGGTGGCTTCGTGAACACTATAATATCGAAGTGGAATTATCTGACCTCTATAACATTCTTTGTCTCATTACATTTGGAGATTCAGAAGAAGAGGCTGACATTCTTATTAAAGCACTACGAGACCTATCTTCTACTTTTGGGCATAATGCAGCATCTAGCATTGAAATACGCGTAGAAGTTCCTGAAATTCCTTTATTGGCACTGTCACCTCGTGACGCCTTTTATTCCGAAACAGAAATAGTGCCATTTGAAGAGGCTGCCGGTCGGATAATCTCTGAATTTGTAATGGTCTATCCTCCTGGAATTCCGATTTTTACTCCAGGTGAAATTATTACTCAAGAAAACTTAGATTATATTAAAAAGAACTTAGCAGCCGGACTACCTGTCCAAGGTCCAGAAGATGCCGAGTTAAAAACTTTACGTGTGATTAAAGAATATAAGCCTATTTCCTAATTATCATGAATTTCATTACAATCCATATGGAGGTAGAGAAACAGATGTACGCTGTTTCTCTACCTCTTTTGTTTCATCACGATACTTGCACTCCTTTCATAGAATAGCAAGAAACAAGATAGGAGTGAAAAAGATCATGATTGTGATAGGACGCCAGGTCGTCCACCCATTTTTAGATAATGATCACGAGCCCTTTTTTGAAACAAAACAAGAAATTTTAAAATCATTGACGAGTAATGAAGAAGTATATACTTACGAAACGCTTGATCAACTTTCCTTTGATGTGCATCTTAGACTCCATTTAATACTTTCTTCTATTGACTTATCCAGTAGTGGGTTGAGTTTTCGTAGATTCGAACAATCATTTTGTAATGATTTCTTTTGGAAGCGAACAAAACTGGGGGGCTTTCAACTAAAACCAGGTACACTTGCTTCAGTCGCCATCCGTGATATTTTCACAAATGGAAAGAAGTACGGTACAGAATGTGCTACCGCAATTATTATCCTTTTGTATAAATCGCTCTTAGAATGCTTTGATGACAAAACCTTCGATCGTTTATTTTCAAATCTAATTTTATATACATGGGATTATGATAAAGATTTAAAAATCATAACAAAAACAGATGGAACTATGGTACAAGGGGATATTATGTATTTTAAAAATCCGCAGGTTAATGGAGCTACAATAGAATGGCAAGGAGAAAACGCAGTTTACCTTGGCGATGATTTTTACTACGGACATGGTGTAGGTATAAGTACAAAAGATCAAATTATCCAAACTCTAAACTTACGTCGAAAACCAGAGGCTTTCCTTTCTGCATACATGACAAATTATATTACAAGAGTTGACACCGCTGATATGAATAAGTATGCCTCGAAATCAAAAATTGGGGATGATATAAAATTCACTCCAATTCGTGAGAGCATCATTATCGCTACTGCAGGCCACACTACCACAGTTCATTAATAATAGGACTTTCTTTCTCCTTACTATTAAATATGACTTACCGCATGATAAAGCAAGATCTTCATACTTGTTGCAAACAAAAAAGGTACAGGGTATAAATAAAACCTCAACCCTGCACCTTTTTTGTTTATTTTTCTTGGTTATGAGATTCACAATTCGAGCAACAATGACCGTACAATATAGTTACCTTTTCATCTTCAAAATGCTCAATTGTACTTTCGCATACTTGACACACGATTGTCCCCATTTTTTTCCTCCTCACAATTTACAAAATATAGTATTGTAAGCGCTTATCTTTCTGAGTACATTTTAATATGCTATACTAATCGAGTCAATAGTTATTTATTATGACATACTTTTTTATCTCAGACATATGTACTTCTTTAAAATAATTTCTATTTGTCTTACTATATATCGAGCAAAACGATATAATTTAACCTAAGTATTTGTCAAGAAAATTAGAACAATGATACAATATGTATGTACCAATATGAAATAGGAGGATTTTACATGCAACATGCATTTATTAAACTTGTTCCCAAGTCTGAAAAGCAAGAAATATCGATCCAAGATGTGAAAGATTTATTTACATATTATAAGCAAATTACTGCTAAAACAGGTACTCAACTTGCATGGAATTATACTGAAACCGCTTTCCCATATGAAATCATTGATACATCCGAAACAACCATCCATTTAAAGTCAAATCATGATCGATATCAGTCTATCTATGTAGGAGTAGACGTAAAGGATGATCAACATTTTATTCAAATTACTCTTCCTGATAGCGCTTCCTACGGAGATAAAGGAAAAGCGAACGAATTTTGCCGCTTTCTTGCGAAAAAATTACAAGGGGAATTACATTTATTTAATGGCCGAATTATGTACTTTTATAAGCGTTAAATAAGAGAAAGAAGCATATATATAGTTAGAAACACCACTACGTTTCTTACGGTTACACGAATGGCTTTCCATCTTTCCCGTAATACGTAATCACCTACAATATATGCTACATAAAAGAATACGAAGAATAAAAATATTTTAGACCGTAACTTATCACGATGTGAGAGAAATAGAATCACAGAATAACTAAACCATATTAACGTATGGTATATCTCGACAAGAGTCATTTTTTTCACATAATCTTCTCCTAACGTATGCTGGTCCTACCATACTATATGGTTATAAAACATGATTTAGAAGAAAAAAAGAAGCATCCTGTTGGATGCTTCTTTTTTTCCTAGCTTAATAAGATTCTACAATTTTCTTATTTCACGATGTGAATTGGTGTTCCTAATGCAACTTCTGCTGCTTCCATTGTAATTTCACCTAATGTTGGATGAGCATGAATGGTTTGTGCAATATCTTCAGCAGTCATGCCAGCTTCAATTGCTAAGCCAAGCTCAGAGATAATGTCAGATGCTCCTGCACCTGCAACTTGTGCACCTACAATTAATCCATCTTCTTTACGTGTAATAAGTTCAACGAAGCCTTCTGTGCTATTTAGTGATAAAGCACGACCATTAGCCCCAAATGGGAATTTAGCCGTAACAACTTCTAGTCCTTCTGCTTCAGCTTGTTTTTTCGTATATCCAACAGTAGCTAATTCTGGATCAGTAAAGCATACAGCTGGAATACCAATATAATCAATTTCCGATGGGTGACCACTAATTGCCTCAGCAGCTACCTTACCTTCATAAGATGCTTTATGAGCTAAAGGAGGACCAGGTACAACGTCACCAATTGCATAAATATTTGGTATATTTGTACGGCATTGTTTATCAATTTCAATTACGCCACGCTCAGAAACTTTAATACCAACCTGCTCTAAACCGATGTCACGCGTATTAGGGCGACGACCTACAGTAACGAGAACATAATCAGCTTCGATAGAATTCATTTCACCTTTTGTTTCAAAATGAACCGTAACCCCGTCTTCACGTTCCTCTACTGATTTACCAAATGCCTTCGTGAAAATCTTTACATTACCCTTTTTCTTTAGGCCTCTTTTCACAATTGCACTCATAGATTTTTCAAAGCCGGATAAAATTTCATCGCCTGCTTCTAAAATTGTAACTTCTGTTCCAAAATTAGCATATGCAGTTCCTAATTCCATTCCGATATATCCGCCGCCTATTACAACTAATTTTTTCGGAATTTCAGGTAAGCTTAGCGCACCGGTTGAATCAATTACACGCTTTGAAAATTCAAACCCCGGAATTTGGATTGGAGTTGATCCTGTAGCTATAATTGCATTTTTAAAGTTATAAGTTTGTGCAGATGTTTCTGTAATGGCACGCAAAGAATTACTATCAACAAAAAATGCTGAGCCGCGAATAATTTCTATTTTATTTCCTTTAAGAAGCGTTTCAACGCCGCCTGTTAATTTCTTTACAACACTTTGCTTCCAAGCTTGAACTTTTGAAAAGTCAACTTTAACATTTTCAGCTGTAATCCCCATGTCGCTTGAATGTACTGCATGTTCATAGCGGTGACCTGCAGAAATAAGAGCCTTAGAAGGAATACATCCAATATTTAAGCAGACACCACCAATAGCTCCCTTTTCAATAACAGCTACTTTTTGACCAAGCTGTGCTGCACGAATAGCAGCAACATACCCGCCAGGACCAGCGCCAATAACGACTGTATCTAAATCAATGGGAAAATCTCCTACTACCATTTCGATTACGCCTCCATTATGAGTAATTGTGGATCATTCAATAGACGTTTTACGTGATTTAATGCTTTTTGAGCTGTTGCACCGTCGATCATACGATGATCAAAACTTAATGATAATGCAAGTACTGGTGCAATTACAATTTCACCATTTTTCACAACTGGTTTTTCGCTGATACGACCAATGCCAAGAATGGCAACTTCCGGATGATTAATAACAGGTGTAAACCATTGACCGCCTGCTGATCCAATATTCGTAATCGTGCAAGATGCACCTTTCATTTCGTTAGAAGCAAGGCGACCTTCACGTGCTTTTACTGCAAGTTCGTTAATTTCGGCTGAGATAGAGAAAATAGATTTGCGATCTGCATCTTTTACAACTGGAACGAGAAGACCTTTATCCGTATCTGCTGCAATCCCAATGTTATAGTAGTGCTTGTGAATGATTTCTTCCGTTGCATCATCTAAAGATGTATTTAATATTGGGAATTCACGTAAAGCCGATGTCAATGCTTTTACAACATATGGCAAGTATGTTAGCTTAATTCCCTTTTCAGCAGCTGCCTCTTTAAATTTCTTACGATGTAAAACAAGATCGGTTACGTCTACTTCGTCCATTAACGTTACGTGAGGTGCCGTTTGCTTAGAGTGTACCATAGCTTTTGCAATAGCTTTACGGATACCGCTCATTTTTTCACGTGTTTCTAGGTATTGACCAGTTATAACTGATTCTGAACTTGGCGTTTCTACCTTTTCTTGTACTGCAACTTCAACTTGAATTTCTTCTTGTTTTAATTCAACTTCCTTTTGACCGCCATTTACGAATGTATCAATATCTTCTTTTTGGATACGTCCATGTTTACCTGTTCCGCTTACTTCATGGATATCGATACCTTTTTCGCGTGCATATTTACGCACAGATGGCATTGCAATAACGCGACCATTCTTTTTTGAACTTTCTTCATTCGTACCCTTTTCAGTTGCTTCTTCTTGTTTTGCTGGTTCTTCTGCTTGTGGAGCGGCTTCTTGACCTTTAAAGGTTAGATTTTCATATCCTGGTGCATCGAATGCAACAAGAACATCCCCTACCACTGCAACTGTACCTTCATTTACAAGAATATCAAGTACCTTGCCCTTTACTGGAGAAGGAATTTCTACTACTGATTTATCATTTTGCACTTCAAGAAGAACGTCATCTTCATTCACTTCATCGCCAGGCTTAATAAACCATTTTACGATTTCACCTTCATGAATACCTTCACCGATATCTGGTAATCTAAATTCGAATGCCACGGATTTCATCTCCCTGTACTATTTATCGTTTCATAGACTAACGCAAAAGAAATACATAACTCTATTTCTTTTGCGTCTATGCATGTTAGAAATTCATCACTTTTTGAACAGCTTCTACAACGTCTTTATGATTTGGTAACCATACGCCCTCTGCTTGTGAGAACGGGAATACTGTATCTGCTGCTGCTACGCGAAGAACAGGTGCTTCAAGGCTAAGAATGGCACGTTCATTAATTTCTGCCACTACATTTGCAGCAATACCTGCTTGGCGTTGAGCCTCTTGCACAACGACTACGCGACCTGTTTTTTCAACAGAAGCAATGATTGTTTCTATATCAAGAGGTTGTACAGTACGTAAATCGACTACTTCTAGGGAAACACCTTGTTTTTCAAGTTCTTCAGCAGCTTTTAAAGCAGTATGAACCATTGCACCATAAGCGATTACGGTAACATCTGTTCCTTCTCGTTTTACATCTGCTTTACCTAATTCAATCGTGTATTCTCCTTCAGGTACTTCTTGACGAAATGAACGATACAATTTCATATGTTCTAAGTAAATAACTGGGTCATTGTCTCGAATAGCAGAGATTAAAAGCCCTTTAGCATCATAAGGGGTAGATGGAATAACGACTTTTAATCCAGGTTGCTGAGCTACAATGCCTTCTAGGCTATCTGCATGAAGTTCAGGAGTATGAACGCCGCCGCCAAACGGTGAACGAACGGTTATAGGTGCATTCCAACGGCCACCCGAACGATAACGCATACGCGCCATTTGACCAGAAATGCTATCTAATACTTCAAATACAAAGCCAAAGAATTGAATTTCAGGAACCGGACGAAAGCCTTGAAGAGCCAGACCAATAGAAAGACCCCCGATTGCTGATTCTGCAAGCGGTGTATCGAATACGCGTTGTTCCCCGAATTCAGCTTGTAATCCGTCTGTAGCACGGAATACACCACCGTTTACCCCAACGTCTTCCCCGAACACTAATACGTTAGGGTCGTTTTTTAATTCGACACGTAACGCATCTGTGATTGCTTGAATCATTGTCATTTGCGCCATGGCTTACTTCGACTCCTTCTCTGTATAAATTTCATATTGCTCCTTCAAGTTGTAAGGTAGCTTTTCATACATAATAGTCATTAAATCGGTTACCTTTTGTTTAGGAGCTTGGTCAGCCTTTGCAATAGCTTGTTTAATATCCTCTTTTGCTTGTTCAATCACTTTATTTTCTTGTTCTTCAGACCATAGGCCTTTATTTTCAAGGAATTTACGGAAACGAACGATCGGATCCTTTTGTTCCCATTCATTTTCAAGGTCTTTCGTACGATAACGTGTCGGATCATCACCAGCCATCGTATGAGGACCATAGCGGAATGTTAATGTTTCAATTAAGGTTGGACCTTCTCCATTAATCGCACGTTCACGTGCAAAATGAGTTGCAGCATATACTGCTAATGGATCCATACCGTCTACTTGTATTCCAGGAATACCTACCGCTACTGCCTTTTGTGCAATTGTCTTTGCAGAAGATTGTTTTTCTACTGGAGTAGAAATGGCAAAACGGTTATTTTGAACAATAAAGATTGCCGGTGCTTTAAATGCACTTGCAAAGTTCATTCCTTCATAGAAATCACCTTGAGATGCTCCACCATCTCCTGTATATGTTATTGCAACAGATTTTTTGCCACGAAGTTTCATACCAAGTGCCACACCTGCTGCTTGGACAATTTGTGCACCAATAATTATTTGTGGAGAAATAGCATTTACATTTTCAGGCATTTGGTTGCCAATATAATGACCACGAGAGAATAAAAACGCTTGATAAAGTGGTAAACCATGCCAAATTAATTGTGGTACATCACGGTAACCAGGAAGGACAAAGTCTTCACTTTCAAGCGCAAAATGACTTGCTAATTGAGAAGCCTCTTGACCTGCAGTTGGTGCATAGAAACCAAGACGGCCTTGTCGGTTTAATGAAATAGAGCGTTGGTCTAATACGCGAGTATAAACCATACGACGCATTAACTCTTTTAATTGATCATCACTAAGCTCAGGCATTGCTGCTTCGTTTACAACTTCGCCTTGCTCATTTAAAATTTGCAATGTTTGGAATGTTTCTTCTATTGTTTTAAACTGCTCTTCCACATTAAATGGGGACTTTTTTGTATTCGCTCCCATTTCGTTCACCTCTTCCTCTTTTATGAACATTTTCTTAAACGCTTTCAATTATACGATGGGTTAAAAAAACGTATAAGAATGTGTACCGAGCTATGTCGGTATATATTTGTCATCATGTCTTTCAATCTGTATTACCGAAAATTAATAAATAATTAATACAACGTTAATTACTTGTTTAAGTTTACAACCAATGGCAGAACTGTGTCAATTACTTTGCTTTCAATTTTATAACAAAATTTCAAAGCCAAACACTTCCATTCTCTTATAGCGACATCCTGTATCAATTAATTTTTACATTCTGTTATAATTACGAAAGCGATTACCTAAAAAAATACATCACAGAAATTTTTTCTTTAATTTTACAATCATCCCTTATTTTGCTCCATTTTATCTTTTTTTAATGTATAAATAGTTCTTATTTATAATTTTAGTTTATCTATATATTTTATGAAAGCGTTTTTTCTATTTCCATGATATATAGGCATATATCTACACATTTTTTCAGCAGTTTCATATTTTATAGTAACCGCAAAATCGCGGAAATGATAAAGGAGGTCATTTTCATGCATGGATATACGTATTGCTACCCAACCTATTCTGCTCCAACGTACGCTGCTCCCGCCTATGGCTATGGTGGTGGTTGCGGCTGCGGACACGGATTTGCTATAATCGTAGTTCTGTTTATCCTCTTAATCATCGTTGGGACAGCTTTTATTTGCTAATGCAAACGAACAAACTATTGAAAAAGGAAGGGGAATCTCCTTCCTTTTTTTCATTGGTCATGACTTTTTGAAAAACCTTTGATAGACTAATGAATGAAAGGAGTGAATTCCATGCTAACAATGGAAAACATTATTCGTGAAGGAGATCCTATACTACGAAAAGTCGCCCAAGAGATTGAACTTCCTGCAAGCGAAGAAGACATACATAATCTTCAAAGTATGATTGAATTCGTTAAAAATAGTCAAAATCCTGAAATATCGGAGAAATATAAGTTACGTCCTGGTATTGGTTTAGCTGCACCACAAATCGGTTTATCAAAACGAATGATTGCTGTGCATGTTACAGATGCCCAAGATAAACTATATAGCTATGCATTATTTAATCCGAAGATTGTAAGCCACTCTATCGAACAAACATACTTACCTAGCGGAGAAGGCTGTTTGTCTGTCGATCGCGATGTGCCCGGCTACGTTCCTCGTTACAAACGAATTACTGTAAAAGCTATAACCGTCCAAGGTGAGGCAATAAAATTACGATTAAAGGGACTTCCTGCCATCGTATTCCAACATGAAATTGATCATTTAAATGGCATTATGTTTTTCGATCATATAAATAAAAAAGATCCATTTTCAGTACCAGAAGATGTAACACCGTTACAGTAATCTTAAACAAAAATAAGAAGCAGAACGATCTGCTTCTTATTTTTGTTCGTTTTTATGACAACTACTTTTGCATGATTGGTTTAATTCGCAGGTAGCGCATTTGCCTTGTTTACTTTTCTTCATATATTTATATAAGCTATATCCTGCATAACCAAATATGATTACGCCAAAGATAATGTTAATCATACATTCACTCCCCTTCTATTGAAATCCAAACGCTTTTCCAGCTGTATACACAATAAAGCTGATTCCATATGCTAAAACAAGAGCATATCCAATAGAAAATGCCGTCCATTTAGTAGATCCAGTCTCTTTTTGAATAACTGCTACCGTGGCTAAGCAGGGAATATACAGCAATACAAACACTAAAAAACTGTATGCGCTAAGAGGAGTGAAGTTACTCTGCATATAGACTTGTAATTGATCAATATTAGGCGTTTTATATATGACTGTCATAGTAGAAACGACAACCTCTTTCGCTAAAAAACCCGTTAATAATGCGGCACCTGCTTGCCAAGTTCCGAATCCAAGAGGAATAAAAAGCGGTGCAAGAATTCCTCCAATATGAGCCAAATAACTATGATCCATATCAACATTTAGGCCATCTGGACCAGCATAGGATAATAGCCAGATAAAAACGGAACCTCCAAAAATAAACGTACCCGCTTTGCGAACAAATCCCTTTCCTTTATCCCATGTGCTCCGAAGCAAGGTTTTCCACTGCGGAACACGATATGGTGGAAGTTCAATTAGAAAATAGGAAACTTCATTCCGAAGCAATGTCTTAGAAAATAATTTTGCTAAGAGTAATGCTGAAACAATACCTAATACGTACAATGACAATACGATAAGCGCTTGCTGCTTTTGAAAAAATGCTGCAACAAATAGGCTATATACACTAAGGCGAGCCGAACAAGACATAAGAGGAGTGAGCAAAATCGTTAAGAGACGTTCCTTTGGTTGCTCGACTGTTCTTGCAGCCATAACCCCTGGTACGTTGCACCCTAGCCCAATAATCATCGGAATAAATGCTTTTCCATTCAAACCGACTTTTTCCATAAGCCGATCCATGACAGTTGCAACGCGTGCCATGTATCCAGAGTCTTCTAATAAAGAAATAAAAAAGAAGAGAATAAAAATTTGCGGAACAAAAACGAGCACTCCCCCTACACCTGCAATTATTCCATTAATAACAAGAGCACGGATAAACTCATTTGCTCCTGCTATATTGAGTAAGTAAGTAGCAGCCTGTGATAAAGGACCAGAAAAAAAGTCATCTAATAAATTCGAAATAGGAGTACCTAACCAATCAAAGGTTACTTTAAAAAGCAAAAACATAATAAGAAAAAAGATTGGCATACCAAGTACATTATGCGTTGCTATTCGATCAATACGATCTGTAAGGGAAAGTGATGCTGGCTTTACATCTGTTATAGCTTGGGCTAAAATTCCTTCAATGTAGGAAGCTCGAACTTGATGAATATACTGTTTAATTGTTCGCCGCTTCTCCTTTGAAATTTGTTGTGTAGCCTCATCTATAATATGATGTAGCTTCCCAACATCAATGGATTGTTTGAGATGCTCTAAAACGGTTTCGTTTCCTAACAAGCATTGAAGTGCATACCAACGTTTTGCACCTGACAATTGTTCAGGTAGCAAACAAACGATTTCATGAATAGCCTTTTCAATAGTAGTGCCATATGATATAAAAAATCGCTTATTATTTGTTGCTGTATGTATTTGATGTAATAGTTGTTCGCAGCCAGTACCTTTACGCGCAATAATAGGAAAAATAGAAACCCCTAACACATCAGATAACCTCTTTACGTCAATGAGACGTCCTCTTGCCTTTGCTACATCAATCATATTCAACCCAATGATAAGTGGTTTCCCAAATTCTAAGATTTCGATGGTAAGATGCAAGTTTCGTTCCAATTGTGCTGCATCTACGATATTTAAAATAGAAGAGAAAGATTCGGTAAGGAGGAACCTTGTTGCAACTTGTTCATCTTTCGAGAGGGGATGAAGAGAATACACACCCGGCAAATCGATTAAATAGCCCTCTTGGTTTCGCAGCATTCCTACCTTTTTTTCTACTGTTACTCCACTCCAATTCCCTACATACTCGTAAGATCCTGTTAAAGAATTAAACAAGGATGTTTTTCCTGTATTCGGATTTCCAAATAATCCAATTTGCTGCATCATACTTCCCCCAGACTAACTTGAATTCGGCTCGCCTCAAGACGGCGTAGACTGATGGATTGTCCGAACACTTCAATAATAAATGGCCCTCCAAATGGAAGCTTTCTCTTTAAGGAAATACTAACCCCTTCATTTATACCCATATCTACCAGTCGGCGCTGGATAGTACTATTAAGATTTGATAAATCATCAATGATAGCTCGATTGCCTATCTCTATATTCGACAAAAGCATTCTATTTCCACATCCTCACCCAAACAATAATGATAATCGTTTTCATTTAAATTATACTGCATCATTCCAAAGATGAGAAGATGTTTTTTGGTCCATTTTACTTTCATTATTTTATTACCATGCATGAAACAAGAAACATCATAATAGTCCTGCCCACTGTAACCCTGCTAAAATTCCATCCTCGTTAACATGACGTGTCACAAAATTAGCTACTTCTTTTACTTCTTCACGAGCATTTCCCATTGCAATACCTGTACCTACTGCCTGGATCATTTCAATATCATTTAACCCATCTCCAAAAGCATAGACTTGATTTTGCTGAAATCCTAATTTCTCAATGAATTTATGAATGCCTTGTGCTTTTGACCCGCCATTTGGAAGAATGTCCATGGAATAATCATGCCATCGAATAAATTGAAATTGTGGATATTCATGCAGAAATGATTTCTCTTTTCCTTCTTCGCAAAACAATAACGCTTGATAAATGTCATGATTTTCGTAATATTCAGGTTCGAATGGTGGATGATCAAAACGGAGCGAACCTAAACACTCTGTCACAAAATGATGGTCCTTTACCGTTGCCTTCATTTCATTTTCATCCAAAAATACGATTGGGTAGCCAGATTTCTTTGCAAAGTTCGTAAATTGATGCAAGGTTGCAGGTGGTAATTGATGTTTATGGATGACCTCATTTTCAAAAACAACATATTGTCCGTTAAAGCTTACATAGTTATGAATATGTAACTCCTGTCTTATATTTTCAAACATGAACGGTGCTCGTCCTGTTGCAATTGCGACATGTACCCCATTTTCCTGCAACTTGGCAATTGCTTGTTTAGTTGAATTTGGAATTTGTTTGTTATCATCTAACAAAGTACCGTCAATATCAAAAAATACGATTTTATCCTTCATTTTTTTCTTCCTTTCATTCTTTCCTATGCTAGTATAAGGGTATTTCAAAACAACTACTCATATTCTACCGTATAAATATATAAATCGCCTGTCACTTATAAATCCGTTCTAAAATTGTGCTATTTTCAGATACAGGTAGAAAATAATGTTTGAAAGTAGAATTCTTCGGGAAAACTAATCACAACAAAAACCGATTCATAGAGAATCCTCATCTGTCAAGGTGTATTTTTCTATATTTCATCGGAAAAAACATGAAAAAGAAATATCTTTCCTTTATAATAGATTAAAGATATGCAAAAAAGACACAAGGAGAGGTTTTACCATGATTTTTAAAGTATTTTATCAGGAGTCTGCTTTAGAAGTACCTGTTCGTGAAAAGACAAAGGTACTTTACATAGAAGCAGAATCGGAACGTGAAGTTCGAACAAAGCTAATAGCAAAAGGTTATAACATTGAACTTATTCAAGAGCTTGCCGGAGCTCACCTTGAATATGAAAAGCAGAATGCTGAAAATTTTGAACTACTGGAGAATATTTAGTATATGAAGTTTTTAAAAAATGATCAAACCGCTATATTTGCGCTTGGAGGTCTAGGCGAAATAGGGAAAAATACCTACGCGGTTCAATATCAGGATGAGATTATTGTAATTGATGCCGGCATTAAATTCCCGGAAGATGAGCTTCTGGGCATTGATTATGTAATTCCAGATTATACGTACCTCGTACGTAATGAAGATAAGATTAAAGGTGTATTTATTACTCACGGTCACGAAGACCATATTGGTGGAATCCCTTACTTATTGCGTCAAGTTAACGTCCCCATCTATGGAGGAAAATTGGCGATCGGACTCATTAAAAATAAACTAGAAGAACACGGTTTGCTTCGTAAAGCGAAGCTGTATGAAGTAAATGAAGATGATATTATTTCGTTTGCGAAAACTTCCGTATCATTTTTTCGTACGACTCATAGTATCCCGGATTCGTATGGTATCGTTGTAAAAACACCGCAAGGACAAGTTGTCCAAACAGGTGATTTCAAGTTTGACTTCACTCCTGTTGGAGAACCAGCAAACTTAACTAAAATGGCAGAAATCGGAAAAGAAGGCGTACTTTGCCTACTATCCGATAGTACAAATAGTGAAGTTCCAAACTTCACCATGTCTGAGCGACGAGTTGGAGATAGTATTTTTGATATTTTCCGCAAAGTGAACGGACGTATTATATTTGCAACCTTCGCTTCGAATATACATCGTTTGCAGCAGGTTGTAGAGGCAGCAGTTGCTACGAATAGAAAAATAGCTGTTATTGGACGAAGTATGGAAGCAACTTTCGAAATTGGGCAAAATCTAGGTTATATTACATGTCCAAAGGATACAATCATTGATTCCACACAAATCAATCGACTACCTGCACATCAAGTTGTCATTCTTTGTACAGGTAGCCAAGGTGAACCAATGGCCGCCTTATCTCGAATTGCCAATGGTACACATCGACAAATTCAAATTAATCCAGGAGATACGGTTGTATTTTCTTCATCACCAATTCCAGGAAATACCGTCAGCGTAAATCGAACCATTAATTTATTATACCGTGCTGGTGCAGATGTAATTCATGGACCACTAACAGATATCCATACAAGTGGTCATGGTGGTCAGCAAGAACAAAAGCTTATGCTAAGACTTATGAATCCTAAATTCTTCATGCCTATTCATGGTGAATACAGAATGCAACGTATGCACACAAGACTTGCGATTGAATGTGGAGTTCCTGAAGAAAATTGCTTTATTTTGGATAACGGAGATGTATTGACAGTTCGTGAAGATGAAGCTACTGTTTCAGGAAAAGTTCCTTCTGGTTCTGTATACATTGATGGAAATGGTGTAGGCGATATCGGTAACATTGTACTTCGTGACCGTCGTATTCTGTCTGAGGAAGGTCTTGTAATCGTTGTGGTAAGCATTGATATGAAAGCATTTAAGATTGCTGCAGGTCCTGATATTATTTCCCGTGGATTCGTATACATGAGAGAAAGCAGCGATTTAATTAATGATGCGCAAGCTTTAATTGCAAATCACTTAACGAAAGTAATGGAAAGAAAAACAACGCAATGGTCTGAAATCAAAAATGAAATTACAGACACACTTGCCCCATTCTTATACGAAAAAACAAAACGGAAACCAATGATACTACCAATCATAATGGAAGTATAATAGTACCGGATACGAAGAAAGGAAGGTATGAACAATACCTTCCTTTTCATTTACGAATGAATGCATCTTTAACTTAAAGTGATTAGTGCCCATTATTTAGGCCAAATCGTTTTGGATACTTTTTAGACAAGCTACAGGTAAAACCGTTTCTTCTGATACGTTTGGATGAATCAATTTAAGACTAACTTGTAACGTATCATCAGCATCTTGTAATCGTTTTTTCGCAGATTGCGTTAAAGGAAACTTAAGATAGTGAACACTCGTAGTTGCCTCACGATCATCATGCTCTTCCTCAAAAACAGCTTGAATCATTTCATCTCCAACTACTAGTTGTAAATAATTTTCAATCCCTTTCAAACTAATTAAAAGCTTTCCAAGATTGTCTAAATCATCCCATTCAATAAAAAGGGTAGCAGACAATTCATTTTCACTTGGAACCATATAAGAGTAAATATCAATGTATTCATCTAATTCTACCGGATCCGTTAAATCTTCACTATTTACAAGCTCAAGAATTTGAAATAATACCGTATTTCTATTTTCAAATAAGACAGAAATGTGATCAGATAATTGGACCCGGCGGTTCTTCTTATAAGCAATCATTTTTGTAACATATTCATCTCGGCTTTTGCGATATGTATCTAATGAAACAATATCTTTTCGGGTAATGGGCATCGTCATACGTGTTCCACCTCCATCAAATTAGTAAGGACCTGTCCCAAAGTTTTAGGACAGGTCTGTATTTATTAGTCTTCTAAAGAATCAAGCAATTTTTGGAAACGCTTTGCGTGCACGCGTTCAGCTTTTGCCATTACTTCCATCCATTCACCAATCTCTTCAAATCCTTCTTCACGAGCAGTAGCTGCAAAGCCAGGATACATTTCTGTATACTCATATGTTTCACCAGCGATAGCAGATGCAAGCATTTCTTTAACATTTCCTACTGGAAGTCCAGTTGCAGGATCCCCTTCACCGTTATTACGTAGTGCATCAAAATGACCAAAAGCATGTTTTGTTTCTCCATTTGCAATGCTGCGGAATAAGCTTGCTACTTCTTCAGCACCTTCTGTATCTGCTCTCTCAGCGAAGTAAAGATAGCGACGATTTGCTTGAGATTCTCCAGCAAAACCAGCCTTTAAATTTTCTGCAGTTTTTGTTCCTTTTAAACTTGTCATTACTTATTTCCCCCATTTCCATTTATTTGTTATGTAAGACCGATCTAAGATCCATCCCCCATATAATCTAGATCTAACACAGAGGTTTTATCCGTATTAACGGGCAGTAAGACTCTACTTCAAGGACCCCCTATTTGTAATAGCTTACCTATAACATATGTTAGCTTCTACCATTATTTATTGTAATCCTCTTCATGCATTATATCAAACATATCGATTTATCAAGCAAACAACAAAAAAAGCATTCCTTGTAAGGAATACTTCTCTTTGAAGCCTTTAAAAATTTACATTCTACGTCCGAATAATTTCATACATTTATCAATTCTTAAACCAACCTTTTTCTTTAGAATGAGTAATCGCTTCTATACGATTTGTCACCTCTAATTTATCCATAATAGTCGATATATAATTACGGACCGTTCCGATTGTAATACTAAGCTGACTAGCAATTTCCTTTGTGTTTTTTCCGTCAGCTACCAACTCTAATACGTCCATTTCCCTTTCAGTTAGAGGGTTTTCTTCACTATATACATCATCCATTAACTCTGGTGCATATATTCTTTTCCCCTCCATAACTCTGCGAATAGAGCTTGCCAACTCGTCACTTGGACTGTCCTTTAACAGATAGCCACTAATACTAGCCCTGAGTGCACGCTGAAAATAGCCTGACCGGGCAAAGGTAGTTAAAATAATTACTTTGCAACTTTCTCCTGTTAATTCTTCTGCTGCTTCAAGCCCGCTCATACCAGGCATTTCTATATCCATAATACAAACGTCTGGCTTATTTTGATGTACAAGAGCTATCGCTTCTTCCCCATTATGTGCTTGACCGACCACTTCCATATCCTCTTCCAAATTAAGCAGGGAACCTAATGCACCCAAAAGCATACGTTGATCCTCTGCAATGACAATGCGTATCATTTCGATTCCTCCTTATCTGAGAGACTTACAAGATTTGGAGCTTTAATAATTAACATCGTTCCTTCCTCCGCAACAACATCTAAGCTTCCATTGACAAATTCTAGTCGCTCTCTCATTCCTATCAATCCACTACCTTTATTAAAAAAATCAGCCTTACCTATAGAAATTCCATCATCACGAACTTTAATAATTGTTTCATTTGAAGTTTGCAAAAAGGAAATATAACAGGTTTTTGCCTTACTATGCTTCACAACATTCGTTACAGCCTCTTTTAAACACATACATAGGATATTTTCAATTAAGAGTGAAACATTCACAGATGGAATTTTCTTCTCAGAAACCAATTTGATTTGGGCTGCTTTTAGAATTTGATTAACTCGAATCATTTCATCTTTCAACCGAAGACCTCGCATATTAGCAACGATCTTTCTTACTTCATTTAATGCCGTTCTAGCAGTTTGTTGCACATCTTCCAATTCTACTCTAGCTTGTTCAGGATTTTTGTATACTAATTTTCTAGCCAAGTCGCTTTTCAGTCCAATAAGCGATAATTTTTGTCCCAATGTATCATGAAGATCACGAGCAATTCGTTGTCTTTCCTCCAGTTTTACTAGTTCGGCAATACGTTTGTTAGCATCTTCAAGCTTTTCTTCCAATTGTCCTCGCTCTTTTCGATAGCGTAAGCTAAATGGAAGAAGAATCACACTAATGATTATGACAAGCACAAACGGCAATTGTTTTACAAACTGATCTTGATGAAGAAGAATACCATAATTAATTGCTGCAGCCGTACAAACTAAATGAATAAAATATAACGTCAAAAAGGGAATACGATCTTTAATATTTCCAATAAAAAATGCTAAGAAAAACGCAAAATAAATATAACTGAACAAGCTGATTGATAGTACAGATATACTAATGAGGATACAAGTCCACACATATACTACCCAACCTTTTGCTATAAAAGCAAGGCGATAAATAAGTAAAAATAAGATAGTTAAGACAATACCAAAGACAATTTTAAACGTGGAGGAAGACTGTATGATAAAATAAAACGGTAAAATAGTTAGAACTGTCCATATATACGGGGAAATACCGGTGCTTTTTAATAAAATCCAATATTTTTTTAGCATGATGCTAACCTCATTTAGCTCAAGTAATCTTTCCTATATTGTAACACATTGTGATAACAAAACTCCCCTTATAGACGAAAGTCCAAAGGGGAGTTTACTAATTATAGTTCTGGCTTCGGGTTATGCGAAATCGCTTTCTTAGATAACATTCTAATATGCTTATAACCTACAAACTTCTTTGTTTGCTCATCCCATAGATGAAAACGGATAGAACGTAAGCTTGTGCGAAGAGTAATCGTTGGTACATGCTGCAATAATACCGCACGGTTATGGGCTGCTTCCAGCTTATAGTTTGGTACTCTTGGACTTAGATGATGAACATGATGGTATCCAATGTTTCCAGTAAGCCATTGTAAGAATTTCGGTAGCTTATAAAACGAACTCCCTTCAACAGCAGCCTTTATATATACCCAATTCTCATCTTCTTCAAAATAAGAATCCTCAAAGGTATGTTGTACGTAAAAAAGCCAAATGCCAGCAGAACCTGAAATCAGAAAGATAGGTACTTGTACGAGTAGAAAAGCCTTCCATCCGATAGCCCAGCAAACCATTCCGACCGTCGCAACAATCAATATATTGCATAAATACGTGTTCATACGCTCCTTAAAACTAGCGTCTGTTCGATTAAATCGATTCTTTAGTAGAAAAATAAAGATGGGCCCGAAACCAAACATAACGAAAGGATTTCGATAGATTCGATATTTTACCTTTAGCCAAAATGAAGCTGTTCTATATTCCTCTACTGTAAGAGTCCATATATCGCCTGTTCCTCGTTTATCTAAATTACCACTTGTTGCATGATGAACAGCGTGATCATGTGCCCATTGCTCGTATGGAAATAGCGTCAATACACCTGTAATATTTCCGAGTATTTTATTTGCAAGTCTATTTTTAAAGAAGGAGTGGTGGCAGCAATCATGAAATATGATGAACATCCGTACAAATAAACCTGCTTCAATAACTGTTACCATCAATGTTAGGAAGTAAGAAATCGATAGACATTGATACGCTATGTACCATAGTAGAAAAAACGGTACGATTGTATTTAGAATTTGCCATACACTTTCCTTTATTGTTGATTTTTCAAATGGAGCAACTTGTTTTCTTACATTCATAATATTGTTATGCATGTTTAATCTATTTTCCCTTCTTTAATGTTGTTAATGTAAATTATAAAGAAAAGAAATCGATCTTTGCAGTAACAGCTATCATATAGGAAGTATGATGAATATCATGTTCTAAACCATTTAGAACAGATCACCTTTTTTTAATATAGTAACTATTTCTCTTCCTTTATGTACTTTGCATCAAAAAGAAAAACACGAAGTAATAAATAAAGAGTAGGAATAAGCAAAAGAATACCAAATCCAAAAGCAACGACTAGCGCCATACCCATAGCTTCATTCGTATATCCAGAATATATTGTAATATAAGGATACAAAATATAAGGAAGATGCCCAGCTCCATATCCGAAAAACGCAAATAGATATTGAAATATAACAAATAAGAATGCAAGACCATAGCGATTTCGATGAAACAAAAAATGAGTAGCTCCTAAAAAACAAGCAAATGATAGACAAAACATACCTAGAATACCTGGCTGCATCATATGCTGAAAATGCTCTGGATTATGAGTTCGTATCGATAAAAAAACAAATATACTTGCTAAAATAGTAGGAATCGCCCAAAATAAGGAAAACTTACGCATAACGTTTACAGATTCTTCATCACCCGCACGATCTGCATAATAGGTAAGAAAAGATGCGCTTATATAGAGAACAGAAACAATTGCAAGCAAGATTGTACTCCATGAATAGGAACTCGTAGCTAGTTTGTCCGCTAATAATACAACGGTATGATCCTGCTTGCTTATAAAACCACCTTCAGAAATCATTAATGCAATTGATAAGGTAGCAGGAATTAATAAGCCTGTTGCACCATACAAAAACATGTAAATTCGACTTTGTTTAGATCCATAATTTTCAAATGCATAAAAAGAACCTCGAATTGCTAATAAAATAAAAGCAACGCTACCCGGTATAAGTAGAGAAGTACCATAATAATATGCTGTATCCGGAAACAGCCCTATAAGACCTACAAAGAAGAAAACAAATAATACATTTGTCACTTCCCAGATGGGAGATAAATATCGATTAGTTAACTTTACCAGTTTTATATCTTTTTTTCTCCACTTCGCATAATACGCGTAAAAGCCAGCTCCAAAATCAACTGACGCAAGAATTAAGTAACCAAACAAATACATCCATAAAATCGTTATACCCATCATAGGTATACTCATTGAACTACCCCCTATCTTATTTCATTTCAATAGGCTTTTCTAACTCCAATTCAGCCGGATTGGAATGAAACATCTTAATCATAACTTTCAGAGAAATGGCAGCAAATATCGTGTAAACGATAGCAAAGCATACAAATACCAAGTCGATATTCTCAGTTGGTGCGGTGGTAGCAGCTTCACTTACCTTCATATAACCTCGTATAATCCAAGGTTGCCTGCTGGCTGCTGCGAATAACCAGCTCATTTCAATCGTTACCAATGCTAGCGGACCCGAAATCATGATTCCTCTAAGCAAATAGCGATTCACCGCCCACTCTCTTTTATACTTCAATATAAATACATAGGCGAAAGAAATAAGAACCATATATATCGCAAAAATCACCTTTAAGTCAAGTACATAATGAATGGAAAGGGGATGTATCAACTTTTCCGACAAATCCCCTGTAACTACTGAACCAATACTAAAGAGCGAAGCTACTATCATCGTAAGCTTTAGCGCTTTTTGATAATATACGTTTTTTCTGCCGCCAAGCATCCTCGTTGCTGTAATTGCTGCTAGAATAAGTGCTACAGCCAAATATGAGGTAACAATAACGTGAAATGTTTTCGCTGGTGTAGCAGGATTCAACATTGCAACAAACGGCTGTACATCAACGATTTTTCCGTTAACAAGTCGAAAGCCCTGCGGTGTATCCAGAAATACACTTACCGATGTAATAAAGAAGGCTGACATTGTCGAACCTATAATGATAGGAATCGAGAGCAGCCAATGCCGATTTGGTTTTTTAAATCGATCCCAGCTGTATAAATAGATACCTAGAAAAATAATCTCAAGGAAAAACGCGAGCGTATCCATAAACAAAGGAAACCCAATCGCCTGCCCTGCTAGCTGCATAAAGCTTGGCCATAGCAAAGATAATTGTAACCCGATACAAGTCCTTGATACAACACCTACCGATACGATTATCATAAAAGCTCGCGTAGAGCGACGTGCTAACAGAATATAATGGGGATCCTGTTTCTTTATACCAATCCATTCTGCAAAGGAAATCAACATTGGAAAGCCTACTCCAATGGTTGTAATCATAATATGAAATGAAAACGAAAGCTCCGTCAGAGCTTTCGCTACTGTTACACTATCAAAATTCATGTATATACCTCCTACCTATTTTCTCACATGAATTTTCAATTTCACTATACATATAGTGTAATCAGCTACCGATCCTATACACAAAAAATCTTTGACAATTCTCTATCGAAACTTCGACAAATTTGTGAAACCACAAATTCATTCCATGCACGATAGATTTCAACAAATTACAGCTTGTTTACAAATCAAAAAGTTCAAGAAATCTTTAAACCCTTCTAGCTATGCAAAAAAGAGCAGATGTGTAACATCTACTCTTTCAATCAGTCAGTCGTTACTATCCTTATTCTGCTTGTTCTGCTTCATCAAGCACTCGATTGACTCGCTTCGTTAACATTTTCATTCCGCTGCCACCAGCTTGAAAATGACGAAGTACTCCATTTTTGTCAAATACATAATAGGCTGGTACATATTGATTTTGAAATTCATCTGTAATTTTAAAATCATTATCCACTAAAATCGGTTGCGTAATGCCATATTCAGCTGCTACATTCTTTATATCTTCAACATTTACATCATTCTCAGAACGAGGCATGTGTACAGATACAACATTTAATTTATCTTTATATTGATCACGAAATTCATTCACATTAGGCATAGCTTCCTTACATAAATGACAGCTAATAGACCAGAAATGCACCAAAGTGGGCTTCTCCCCAATCAGTTCATCACGTTTCACTTCTCCATTAAGCTCAGCCGTCGCACCAGTTAAGGAAGGCATTTCGTCACGTAATTTCATGAATAAACCTCCTTTAATTTAAAAAGAGCGGAAATGACTTGTTCTATGAGGTTCCCCTAATACAAGAAAAGGCCTAACTATTACGTTAGGCCTTTTTTGAGGCTCTTCTATTACACGTTTAAAGTAGCTTGTCCAGGTCTCCAGTTTGCAGGGCAAAGTCCGCCTGTTTGCAAAGCTTGAAGAACACGTAATACTTCATCAACTTCACGTCCAATATTATTATGGTGAACAACTTGGTATACTAATTCACCTTCTGGACTGATGATAAATAATCCACGAAGTGCTACCCCTTCTTCTTCAATTAAAACACCATAATCACGAGCTACAGAGTGATTATGATCAGCAGCTAATGGATAATTTAATTGTCCAATGCCGTTTTCTTTCACATCTGTGTTTATCCACGCTAGGTGAGTATGAATTGTATCAGTAGATACGCCGATTACTTCAGCATCAAGATCGCTAAATTCATCATAACGCTGAGAAATAGCAATAATTTCAGTTGGGCAAACGAAAGTAAAATCCATAGGATAGAAGAAAAGGACAGTCCATTTTCCAGCCTTCATGTTTTCCTCAAGACTAACTTTTCCAAATTCCTTATTAGGCAATACAGCTTGCATTTCAAAACGTGGTGCTTGCTTAGCTACTAAACGTTCTGTCATATGTATCAACCTCCATTTTTTTTATTTACAAGATTATTATAAAAGAAAGCATATATTAAAGTCAATATCATTTAATAATTATTATAAAAAACATAAGCTTTCTCTTTTCATTACCATTATAAAGTATTCGACTAGCGTTATACAAATTATGTATACAGCTAGTAGGAAAGTTTTTTCGAATTTAAAAAACAGATAGCAAATGGCTATCTGTTCCCCTTAAAACGTAAATATTGTGATATGAATGATATTGCCCTAGGTATTGCCTCCTCATTCGGTTCAAGCTTTGCATGATGGAGGCCATAAGGTGATTGTACCCCTAGCCAGAACATAAATCCTG
The DNA here is from genome assembly GCF_048159605.1 of Ectobacillus polymachus. Lineage (NCBI taxonomy): Bacteria > Bacillati > Bacillota > Bacilli > Caryophanales > Bacillaceae > Ectobacillus > Ectobacillus polymachus. The sequence goes on from NZ_JBLREB010000001.1 coordinate 1,458,887, forward strand.
GTATTTCTTGCAGCATGTATCCAAAATCTTCTCCTGTCATAGAGGCACTGCAATCTATGATTGTTGTATCGTCAACTTGATTTGCAAATTTCATAAACTCTTCTGTAAGCTCTTTATTATTATTTACTTGATAATAATTGGCTCCATAATCAATATCAGCATGACATTCGAACGAAGTTTCGATTCCATGTACAATAGCTTCTAATCTTTTCTTTATTTGTGTCATAGATGCAGCCGATAACGTTCGCATCGTACCTTCTAATCGAGCCGTTTCTGCAATACTATTTTGGACCATGCCGGCAGTTATTTTCCCAATCGTTACAACCACTGGATCAAGCGGATCCACGTTTCTGCTGACGATTGATTGCAGTTGTGTTACGAGATGACTTGCAGCTACAACCATATCATTTGCTTGATGCGGATAGGCAGCATGGCCACCTTTTCCTATTAAATCAATATATAATTCGGAAGTATTGGCAAATAGAAGTCCCACTCGCGTTGCAATCGTACCGACTGGATATTCAGGTGCAATATGAAGAGCTACCATCATATCCGGTTTCCATGCTTGAAACGGTTCACTTGCTATCATTGGCTTCGCTCCGCCTGGTCCCTCTTCGGCTGGTTGAAAGGCAAATAAAACGTCATCATCAATTGGCTTCTGTACAATCTCTGAAAGTATACCAAGAGCAATACTCATATGAAAATCATGTCCACATGCGTGCATATATCCCTCATGAGTAGACCGAAATGAATAGCCTGTTTCTTCCGTAATGGGAAGCCCATCAATGTCCGTACGGTAACCGATTATTTTTTCAGGATTACGACCATGTACTTTTACAAGAATTCCTGTTTTCCACAGTTTCACATCAATCCGTTCTTTCGGCAATGCCTCTATAAAGCGAAGTAAATACTGCTGCGTTTTATATTCTTGAAATCCAAGCTCAGGTATTTGATGTAGATCTCTTCGAATCGTAATAAAATCTTGTCCCATCCTATTCGCCGTCCTTTTTTTATCCTTTTTTCCTTGGCGTATTACTCTGAAAGCTTAAAAGAAATACGAAATAGACCGTCACTGATCATAAAAATAGATAAGATACGGTGGACGGTCTATTTCTTACTATATTATCAATCATTTCATTCTATTAAATCTTCCTAAGAATGAAAGACGATTCTCTTATTGTTGATCCGGATTTAGCTGGCGAAGCTCTTGTTTAATTTCAATTTTTGATTTTGTTTTTTCATCAATTTGCTTAATAACTCGAGCTGGAACGCCCGCTACTACAGTGTACGGCGGCACATCTTCAGTAACAATTGCACCTGCAGCAACAACTGCTCCATCTCCTACTGTTACACCTTCTAATACAACTGCGTTTGCACCGACGAGAACACCATCCCCAACTATTACTGGTTTTGCAGAAGGTGGCTCAATTACCCCTGCAAGGACTGCCCCAGCACCAATATGAGAATTTTTTCCGACTGTTGCGCGACCGCCAAGAACAGCATTCATGTCAATCATCGTTCCTTCTCCAATGACTGCTCCAATATTAATTACTGCCCCCATCATAATAACGGCATTGTCGCCAATATCAACTTGATCACGAATAATTGCACCTGGTTCAATCCGCGCTTTTACCCCTTTTGTATCCAATAAAGGAATAGCAGAATTACGACGATCATTTTCTACCACATAATCTGTAATAAACTTGCTATTTTCATCAATTACAGCTTTTATGTCAGACCATTCTCCAAACAATACTCCCATTTTTTTCGAAACGAAAGCTTGTACATTCTTAGGAAATGAAACTTCCTTTAATTGACCTTTTATGTATACCTTCACTGGTGTTTTCTTGTTACTATTTTGTATAAAAGAGATAATTTCATTCGCATCCATCATTTTCATTTCTATGTCTCCTCCTATTAGCTGATACTGATACTCTATCAAAGTAAAGATTAATCAGCAAGAACGTACACCTGTTTTTTGTAAAAAAAATTAATCAACCATTCGTTACAGAAAACTGTTTTACAAGCTCCATAAACGCTTCTACCTGCTTTAATTCTAGAGCTGCATCCTTTACAAGAAGCCATGTTTCTCTTGTAAGTCTTTTTCCATCTACTGATAAAGGGAGTTTATAAATATCTTCATCAATTCCCTTTAGTACAGTTTGAGGTAGAATTGCATAACCAATCCCATGAAGAACCAGCTGTTTACACGTTTCAATTTGATCGACAATAATCGTTCGTTTCGGTGGATTCGAAAATTTAGCATACCACCAGCTTTGTATTTGAGAATAATAAGTGGAATCGCTCTTAAACTGTATAAACGGTTTACTCGTATCTTTTAACATATTTTCATCTGAAATTTCCGTATCCACTAAATACATCTCGTCAGTTAATACATGCCATTTTTTCCCTAAATAATCTTGTGAACCACGCAAAATTGCGACATGAACATCACCATCATAAAAATGTCTTTGAACATCACTACTCCAACCAGTGAATAATGATATTTGCACAAGTGGGTATTTTTCAACAAACATTTTTAAAATGCGAGGCAGCCAATATTGCCCGATTATGGATGCAACAGCTATTTTAAGTGTACCATGGGTTTTTGCATGCAAGGACGTTAATTCATTTTTAATATTTTCTTCCTTTTGCAAAATTTCCTGTGCATAGGCGGTAATTTTTTCGCCTTCTGATGTAATCATTAATCCTTTTTGAGACCGAATGAAGAATCTCATTCCCCAATGTTTTTCCATTGATTGCAAGCGCTGACTTAGAGCTGGCTGAGACACAAATAATCGCTCTGCTGCCTTCCTCATATTCAGCTCTTGCGCTAAAACTACAATCATTCGAAAATCATCAAGTTGCAAAGCGATTCCTCCTAAAACTGTTCATACCGAATAATAGGTAAATATCTTTCTAAAATGCTGATATTCCCTATTCTTTCCTTATTTATTATATCTACGAACTTTTTTGTTTAAAAGCTTCAATATTGCTCGTCGTGTTACAATGCCTTCAAAAATCCCTTCATTACTTTCTACACAAACAAAAGGATGATTAATCACTGCTTCTAATGCTTGTGCAAAGGTTTCATCTACATGCAATCTAGGAATTTCTGTATTCATAACTCCTTCTACCTTCATATTCTCTAATTTTTCAAATTCAATCCGTTCTAAGCCTAAAATCCGATCTAAAATCATCGATGTGCTAATTAGCCCATGTAACTTATAAGTTATATCTAAAACAGGTATAGCTGAATAACCAGATTTCACAAGTACAAGTAAAGCGTGTTCTAAACTATTTGCTACTTGTACATGTGCGACTTTTTCGGATGATATAAGCAAGTCTTTCACAAATATTTGTTTAAATTCCTCTGTCGGTAGACTAATCAATTGCTATTCTCTCCCCTCTCCCGAACAAAAGTATTCAATTATGAAATGATAGCGTTTTCAAAAAGAATCTATTTAAAAACTATACATTCGCTATTGTATCACATCCTTGAAAAAAATGACTACCGTACACGGTAGTCATCATTCAGCATCTTTTAGTCGCTCAAACAATGTCGTTACTTTCTTATAATGTATCGTATCTGTAGTTTTTAGACCACTTTCTATATCTGCTAATTCACATGCAAGAAGCTCAGAAGCATAGTTTTGTTGAAATAACACATGAAGCAATAAAGTTTGTTCCTCATCGGTTAAATATACATAATTATTTTTCATTATAGCCATGCTCTCCCCTACTTTTATATTTCTCTCTTTAATTATATAGAAAATTATTCCGATTTAATAGAATGAAAATTTATAATTTTTTATTTTGTGTAACGATTCGCATAACTAAAGGCTGCATAGGAATCTGGTTTTATTTTTGCAGTGAGTCCCATGGATGTCACACGAGATGTCATATCCGTAATATACTCTCGCGTCAAACCATCATGACCAATATCAAGATGAATTTCCATTGATAAGCCTGCTCCATCCCTTCGATACGGGTAAATCATTTCAAAGAGTTTTCCTAAATGACTAGATGTAAATAAATATGCTGTTTCTTGACTATAAAATGTTTCAAGATAAATTTTCTCGCGTAGTCCAACTTTTCTATGTAATAGTTTTGTTTGTAAACATCCCCATGCTCCCTTTCCTACACGATGAAGATGTATAGCTGTTATAAACCGCGTTTCAAATTGATGAGCTTGTGAATCCGTTCCAATAGAAAGACGATATGCATTAGCTGGATCGGCCTGAATAAATTCACAAATTCGTTCGTATACCGTTTCAAAATCCATATTTCGCTCTGATAAATTATAAAAACGATGTTTTCCCATTTCGTCACGTCCCTTCCGCAGACTGACTTCCTTTCATTGTATGGAAAAAACATATATTCTATGTTAACAATCTTTATTTTCTAATTTTCTAGAGTAAGGTAAGATTTCCTTTCGTAAGCGTCTAGCTGTTAGTTCATAAGTAATAACGCCTTCATAATTTCTTACATACATTTATTTATATCTATTTATAAACATATTATACAAAATTTAACATTATTACATAAAACAAAAAGGTAGCATCTTTATAAGATGCTACCTTTCTACGTATGACTAGGAAATCATATCGTAAATTTCAATAGCCACCATATCCATGTTGTCAAACTGATATATTTGAGGCTTTTCACCTGGTTCGTACACTTCTAATTCATACGTATCATTTTTGTCAAAATATTTAACACTGCATTTGCGTTCGCCGTTTACTTCAAAATAACGTTGTGCAACTTCACCGTTTTCACCTTGTTCTTTCAAGCTTACGAGACGAGATAATATTCCTTGGAGCAGAGACATGAAATCTCCCCTTTCTCTAATATTCCTACGAATAGCTTCTGCAACAGCCGACATTCTATCCGCTTGGAACTAAAAAATTGTTTCAGTCTTTAGGATAACGTTAACGGCGAAGAAACTCAATAAATTTGTCGAAAAAAGTTACAAAATGAGTATCTGCATACTATTACAGTCCCCATTGCTTACTTTATACTACTATATTATAATATCTTGCAAGTATATAACAATAGAAACTAGGAGAATAACCATGAAAGAAGTACAACTATATTCACAACCGGACTGTCCCCCATGTGAAATTTTGAAAATGTTCTTTAAGCATTATTCTATTTCCTATACAGAATATAATATAGCAACAGATGATGAAGCCAAGAACCGGCTCTTGAATCATTATCATTCCCTTTCAACTCCTACGGTTGTAATCGATGGAGTAACAGTAATAGGGCTTGAAATCGATCGAATCAAACAGCTCCTTACGATTACAGAGTAAAATCATCCAATGTAAAATAAGATCGCTACGAAGATGTGCAGCGATCTTATCCTCCTACTCTTTTTCTAAATTCTGTATATCTATAGGTAGTGTCTCATTTTCGTTGTAAGCAGCCATTTTCCATTTCCCTTTCTCTTTTTGCATTACCACAATTTTATACAAGGGAGTTGGCTCTGCAATACGTTCATATATATATAATAGTTGATGATCTCTATCATATGAAATGGATGTACTCGCTGTAAATGTAAAGGGTGGAACTTTCGAAAGAAGATGCTGTCCAGAAGACTTAGTATGACTAGGATTTTCATCGGTAAACACTTGAAGAAAATTATCAGTGATATATGGCGTTAACATATTATACATTTTTTCTACTGTATAATGTTTATCCCGAATCGAATACTGTGCTTCATATCCTTTCCGAATGGTATCGAATATTTCATCTCTGTTTATTTCCTTACCAATTGCAACAGTCATATTTTGACTGATCATATAAACGAGAATCAAGAAAAACCCGATCCATATACCATACTTTTTCATATTTCCCCTCCTATACCCTGTCCTATGTTCATTGTAGCAATCCTTATTCCATATTGGGTGTGGATTCGTTCGAAAAATCCTAACACATATAGACAGCATACTAAGCATTTTTTGCTGACACCTATCACTATTTCCACTTTTATCTAGAAATAACCAAAAAAATAGATCATCGTGCAGAATTCACTGCGATGATCTATTCTCTCTTACTATTCGGGGCTGTCTAATAACTAAAAATAATAAGGAGCTCCATTTTCATTCTGATCTTTTAAAATAAGGCATCTTGTTCAAATAAATAATCGTATGGTAAATCAAGAAACAAATATTGATTATCTTGAAGTGGAAAGCTAAAGGTTCGAATCATTTGCCCAGTTTCAATATCAGTATATAAATCGGACAATCTTCCTTTTTTTTCAAAGCGCATCTTCATTATGTTTTCTAAAAAATAAGGGCGCCAGCTCCAATTTTTCATTTTATACTCAGGCTGTATACTCCATTTCCCGTATTCTTTAATCACGTTACCTGATTGTTGAAATCCATCCTCATCACAGATATAGAGCCGGAAACAACAATCTGTCAATTCTTTTCCAAGGTCTAGAAACCATACATCCATATCTTCTGTTTTTTTTAACTTTCCCAAAATTCCATCAATTCTCGTTCCTAATTGTTCAGCTAATCGATACAAATGTTCTAATTTACGCTTTTCGTGAGATATAAAATCATGACACTCTTCGCGAAAACGTTTTTTCAGCAAATCAGCAGGTAGAAAATAAGGAAGAAACTCCTTTAAATAATCTCCCTGATAATATCTCCCTCCGTTACGCCATGCATATTGTAATTGATAAAATGCATCAATATCTTCATATAGCAGAGTAGCTCCCATACGACGTGCAAACAGTGAAATAGAATATAATATATCTTGATACATCTGCAAGTTTGCGCTATGTCGTAGATTTGTTAAATCAATTTTTAAAATATCAGGATTTAGAGCACTAATTCGTACGAAATTACTCATGCCAAGCCCGATTTTATTTATGGCGATACGAATACCATATGTACGATAATAGACGAGCCGATGATTAAGCTGATTCATATCATCTTTAAAGTCATGCTCTGTAATTTCTAATACAATATTTCGCAAGCAAACTCCACGCTTTTCATAGGTTTGTAAAATTTCTAAAAAGCTATCTTCCTCATCATCCATGAGGAGTGTTGCATTACGATGTACAAATAATTGGAAGGATTGATCGGATTGTAAATATTGTTGCAATGCTTTTTCTAATACTACATTATCCACTTCTAACCGATATTCATCTGGTATGGTATCATCTTGAAAAAACGATCCAAGACTAATCACACCGTCATCGGTCTCCATTCTCCCAACCACTTCATAACCAATAATCGTATGCTCATCCGCACTGAAAATGGCTTGGTAATAAGGAAGAACCTTCTCTATGTTTGCAATTACGTCTAAAGCATCCACCAAAGTACTCTCCCCCTTTATTTGCAAAATTATATCATGATGATGAGAAAAAAGTGTACTTTCGTAAAAATTTTTCTTGCATTATGTCTTCTTATTACAGAATAACGATGTTAACACGTGATACGCACACACTTTTTGTACGTATCATATACATATCATACGAATTGGTAATAAAGGGGGAGTCATGATGAACAACAATGAACTTATGGAAATTGCAGAAGAAGTATACATCGGAAGAATTGTCACGCTTGGGTCAGCCGTTTTGTTCTTAATCGGCAGTGTAATTTCATTAGATGCAGGATATAAAGATCTCGTACGTCTTTCAAGAGAATCGCAAAACAGTGATGTAATAAAATGACAAGAATGCTTGAGAGGTTATAAACCAAGCTCTTTTTTCTAACACAATTAAAGAAGGATGCCTCGCCATGAAATCTCTCTCATTAGAGGCACCCTGCTATTTTTATCGGTTCCGTTTAAAAAGGATACTGATGTAAATGCTGTCCGCCATCAATGGTAACACATGTACCGTTAATATAAGCGGATTCATTAGAAAGCAAATAATATGCTAAGCCTGCCACTTCTTCAGGTGTTCCTAAACGCCCTAATGGAACGCTATTCATTGTCCGCTTTGCCGCTTCTTCCGATACCCATAGACGCTTGGCTCCGCCTGTGCGTTCAATAGGGCCTGGGGCAATCGCATTCACCCTTATACCATAGGCTCTTCCCCATTCCACTGCCAGTGTTTTTGTCATGGCAAGAACACCAGCCTTCGCTGCAGCAGAATGGATGACGCCTGGACCAGCATCCCATGCATAGGTTGCGACCATATTAACGATACTTCCTCGAATCCTATTAGCAATCCAATATTTCCCTACAGAGCGACTACAATAAAAACTACCATTTAACACAATGTTAATAACGGTATTCCATCCATTTACAGACAATTCCTCAGCAGGACAAATAAAATTTCCAGCTGCATTATTAACTAAATAATCAATGGTTCCGAAATGATCCACCGTCTGCTTAGTCATTCTATCTACATCTTCTGGATTTCGTACGTCCATAACAATGTCAAGCGGCTCGGCTCCCACTGCATGTATTTCTCTTTTTGTTTCTTCTAATGTTTCAATCGTCCTCCCAGTGATAACAACATGCGCCCCTTCCTTTGCAAAGCGCATAGCCATTGCTTTACCCATTCCACTGGATCCACCAGTTACAATCACCACTTTCCCTTTCATCCTTCTACCCCCTAAAAATGAATGATAATTCATTTTACCATTATCACCCATTATTTCATATATTTACTTTTTAGTTCTTCTCTTCTTCATATTTCTATGAAAAGTAAAGTATACTAGTAAAAATAAGATAAGCTGGGGATAAAATACATATGAACAGAAGAACATTTATAAAAAAAGGACTTTCATGGTTTCTATATAGTGTAATAACAACCGGTGTTGGCTACATATATGCACGTTATATAGAGCCTACAACTGTATCAATTTCGAAGCATACGATTTCGTCACACCTTATTAAAAAAGGATTTATAGGTAAAAAAATCGTACAATTTAGCGATTGTCATCTCGGTTATCATTATTCACTTTCTCAATTGAAAGCAACTGTCCAGCTAGTAAACGAACAATCTCCGGACATCATATTGTTTACTGGAGATTTAATTGATGATCAGCAAAGCTATAAAGATAGAGATCATATTGCTCCTATTTTGAAATTGATGAAATCCTCTCTTGGTAAATTCGCAATTTATGGAAACCATGATCACGGAGGATACGGTACAGATATTTACGCTCAAATTATGAACGATGCAGGATTTCAAGTGCTTCAAAATGAGGAAACAAGGATAACACTTACAGATGACAGTGCAATATCTATTGTAGGTATCGATGATATGATGCTTGGGCACCCCAAAATCGAAAAATCAATTCGTAAAATCAAAGAAAATATTTTCACGATTCTTCTTGTCCATGAACCTGATGTTGCAAATACAATAGCAAACTACCCTATTGATTTACAGCTATCCGGCCATAGTCATGGCGGACAAGTTCAACTCCCTTTCCTCGGTCCAATCATTACTCCGCCACTTGCTAAACAGTATGTGGAAGGATTTTATCAACTTACGGGTAATAGAGGAAATACATTGACCCTCTATGTGAATCGCGGACTTGGCACAACTCGTGTTCCATTTCGTTTTTTAGCAAAGCCTGAGATTACTGTATTTCAATTACAAAATCTTTAATTCTACTAGACTTGCGCCTAATTTGATATCTTTCCTTTCCGTACTTGCTCTAACAGGGGCAACTTCCCATATACTACACCGAGTCTAACTAGGGAGGTTTAACACATGTATCCATATATGTATCCATATATGCAGCCAATACCGTTTCTTCGTTCCGGTCCTGTTCCTATTGAAGGAGATACTCGTTTCTTACCATTCTTCGGGTTTCCTTTTTTAGCAGGGATTGCAGGGGGGTTGCTAGGCGGGGCAGCAATTGCAGCATTTAGTAGACCATTTTGTTGCCCACCTTATCCGTATCCGTATCCATATGCACCATATATGTATTAGGCGCTTTGCTACAATATGAAAAAAAGAGGTGGCACCAAACAATTGTTTGATGCCACCTCTTTCTTTTGTACTACTCATCCGTACTTTCATTACCAGCATATGCTAAATTAAATAGCTCTAATTGACTATTTATTTCTGGTTCCCCTTCATGGCGAACAACATAATGGTATTCCCCATTTGCATCCTGCTCACGGGTCTTCATGTTATCAGAAAGGACCAATTCCAAAATATGAATAATACGAGTCTTTATCCCCTCATTAAAAATAGGAAAGGCAATCTCAACACGTCGCTCCATATTACGAGTCATCCAGTCTGCAGAAGAAAGGTATAATCTTTCATCTCCATTATGATAGAAATAATAAATTCTACTATGTTCTAGATAACGTCCAACAATACTAGTAACACGAATATTTTCACTGACATTCGGTATACATGGACGTAAGCAACAAATACCTCGAATAATTAAGTCAATTTTCACACCAGACTGTGACGCTTCATATAATTTTTGAATAAGAGGCTTGTCTGTTAAAGAATTCATTTTCGCTACAATATGTCCATTACCGTACTGTTTATGATAGCGTATTTCCTCATCAATTCGTTCTAAAAATGTATGACGAATATCTAAAGGAGCGACAGATAATTCAGTGAAATGCGGCTTCATCGTATATCCGCTTAAATAATTAAAAAAGTTAGTTGCATCAATACCAAATTCCTTACGCGTCGTAATTAATCCAAAATCTGTGTACAACTTTGCTGTTGCATCATTGTAATTACCGGTACCTAGATGAACAAAACGTTCAATTACACCATTTTTCCGACGTACAACAAGTGTTATTTTACTATGCGTTTTTAAATGACTTACCCCGTAAATTACATGGCATCCTGCCTGTTCTAATTCCTTCGCCCAATGAACGTTGTTAGCTTCATCAAATCTTGCTTTTAATTCAACAAGAACAGTTACTTGCTTACCTTTTTCCGCTGCGGTCTTAAGTGCATGTATGACCGGTGAATCTCCACTTACTCGGTAAAGAGTTTGCTTTATGGCAAGTACATCAGGATCATCTGCAGCACTTTGTACAAAATCTAATACAGGTTGAAACGATTCATACGGGTGATGTAGTAAAATATCGGATTCAAGTGCCTTTTCGAAAATGTCATCGTCTGATTCTAGATCTTGTGGTGGTTGAGGAATAAGGGCCGGGTATGTAAGATGCTCATGTGTTTGCTCTACGTTTTTATAAAAAGAGAACATGCATGTTAAGTCTAATGGACCATCAATAAAATAAATATCTTTTTCATGTACCTCTAGCACCTCGTGTAAGAGTGCTAGGACCTTTTCATCTAATCCAGCCTTTCCTACTTCTAATCGAACAGCTGAACCCCATTTTCGTTTTTTTAATTCTTTTTCAATTACTTTCAGAAGATCTCGTGCTCCTTCTTCATGAATCGTTAAATCCGCATTGCGGGTAATACGAAAACTTGTGACAGATAGAACACTGTATCCTGTAAATAATTTATGTGTAAAATTACTGATTATATCTTCCAAAAAAATGAATCTTCTACCTTCTTCACTAGGAAGAAAAATAAATCGTTCAATCACAGAAGGCACTTGAACAATACCAAGTTTTCTTCTGTTTTCTTCGTCTTGCTGATTTTCATCATAAAGCATAACTGCCAAGTTCAAGCTCTTATTTAAAAGCATAGGAAATGGACGATAGGCATCTATTGCTACTGGTGTTAATACGGGAAAAATTTGCTCATCAAAATACTCTTCGATAAATGCCAGCTGCTCAGGGGTTAAGTCCTTGAAGGATAGTGGTTCTATGTCTTCTCTCTTTAACTCTGGAAGTAATATATTACGATATGTATCATATTGTTGCTCTATAAGAGTATGTGTCTTTTTGGCAATCATGCTAAGCTGTTGTTTTGGCGTAAGTCCAGCTTTGTTTTCAGGCTTGTTAAAACCTACTTTTACTTGATCCTTCAATCCCGCTACACGTACCATAAAAAATTCATCTAAATTAGAACTAAAGATACTAGTAAACTTTAGACGTTCTAATAAAGGATTTCGTTCGTCAAGAGCTTCTTGTAACACTCGTTCATTGAACGCAAGCCAACTTAATTCGCGGTTATTATAATAAGCGGTATTATTTAAATCAATCATGCTTATTTTTGTAGTATCCATGAACGCTGCACTTCCCTCTTTACTTTGTTGAGATTCTTTTCTTGTTTTTCTCTTATAAAGAAAATGATACCTCTTTGTGAAAATGTTGTAAATTGTTTTATAAATGTGGTGAGGCAATTTGGAAATGTAACTCAACATTTCGTTTCAACGCCTTCTCTACTTGTTTTTTTTGTTTTTCTGCTTGTACTTGTTCTGCTAAAGGATTTCGATTGCATGAAATATAAATATGTATATCGTCACCAATTATTTCAATGTGTAAATCGTCGACAACATATCGATTGGTTACATTTAAAGAGGCTGCCAATTGTAAAAGTGATCCTAGTATACGAATTTTTCTCTGTTCTTCTTTCGAAAACCAAGAATCAAACGATTCCATATATTGTTTAAAGGATAGTTTATTCTTAAAAGATGCTAATAAAGCTAATTTCACTTTATCTTTATGCATCATTCCATCAATCGTTTTATTTGCTAACAAATAGAATGTATGTTGACTGCTAGACTCATCATCAATATAAACACCAATATTGTGAACTTTGGCTGCCCTTCTAACAGAAAGCAAATCATCCTCTGTAAAACTAACAACTTTACATCTTTCTAATCCATTACACAATTTCATAACCGTATTGATTAGATCCATCACATTATGTAAATCCATTTCATATTTTTCCGCAAGAATATGAAAACTCTCTTCCATTACATTCGGATAATAGGAGAAGCCATAGCGTTTTGCATTTATTTCATAATATATGCCTTCTCTAAGTCCTCTTCTACTAATTATAAACGAAGGTGACTTCGTTACACGCAAAAGTGATCGAAATACTTCTATAGCTGGAAGAATTGTATCTGCACGATCCTTTGCTAATCCTTCTAACTTTTGCAACTCTGAAAAGCTTATATCACTCATAAATTGATGAACGAGTTCAACATCATTCGGCTTCATTTCATATAAATGAACACCTGAAATAGGGTATGAAATAATATTTTGATGAACACGAGCCATATTACGTGCACTTCCACCAATTGCAATAATAGGTACTGGTTTATCCAAGAGCCAATCCAATTTCTCCATTTGTTGAAGTATAAATGAAGACATCTTCTCTCGTTCTTCCCTTGTCGGTACATCATTAGTCACAAATTGCTGTTTTAAAGATAATGCTCCGAAAGGGAAACTATAATATTCAATCAATTGGCGGTTACAAAAATAAGTAATTTCCGTGCTCCCACCACCAATATCAATCGTGATGCCTTCTTCAAATGATGTAGAATTCATAACAGCTAAATAACCGTAAAATGCTTCCTCATATTCGGAAAGAATTCGCAATTCGATTCCAGTTCGTTCCTTTACTAGAAGTTGAATTTCTTGTTGGTTAGTAGCCTGTCGAATAGTAGCAGTTCCTACGCAAATCACATGATTTAAATTATGATATGTAATACTCTCTTGAAATTGCTCAAGAGTATGAAGTAAAATGGAGATTCCTTCCTCAGTTAGTCTACCTTTTACTAAATAGTTACGAAGTCTCGCAGAAACTTTCGTGTTTTCAATTTCACGAGAAAAACCACTGTTTTGTTGTTCATATATAACAAGTCGAATTGTATTAGAACCGATGTCAATAATTCCGTAATGTTCATTTCCCATTGCATCACCCTATTTCTGCGAAATACATAAACTTCCGAAACATTCAAATGATTAGGAACAGTTATGCCTATATATATTGTACAAAACGTTTGTAACGGTTTCCACTATTACTTTACATGTAATCTTTTGTTTTTTGTTTCATTGTGTCTAATGTATTAAATTTCTATACAAAAAAAGTATGCAGGAATCATTTGTCCTCTATTGAATCTTGCAAAAACAGGACCGTGCATGATAATGTAGAAAAGAAAGGAGGACAGGGTATGAAGTCACATTCTTCTCACTCCCAACCCACTCCATCAGCTGAACAGCTTTCGCAGGCAATATTCATCGTTAATCGCCATGCAAAATCAGCAACGGATCCAAAATATTTATATTGGCTGAAAAAAACAGCAATTGAAAAACTAATTCAAGAGGGAAAAGCAAGTAAAGAGGGATTGCATTTCTCAAAAAATCCAAAATTCAGCAAGCAGCAATCCGATGTACTAGTGCAAGCTGGAAATTATTATTTTCACATCCCGCCTTCCAAAGATGACTTCCAAAAGCTTCCCCATCTTGGCGAACTCAATCAATCGTATCGAAATCCTAAAACACACATGTCGCTATCTCTAGCAAAAAAGTTTTTGCAGCAATATATAGGCATAGAAGCGTATGAACAACAAAAAAAAGTATTGCAGCCAAAACCTTGGTACCAGCGTGCATATACGAGAAAGTGAACGAAGCATAATCCTAACAAGGTTTCATACATCAAAGTCTCTATTCAATCAAAAAAAGGTGACCCACCACAAGCATTCATGTAGGGCACCTTTTTTTGTTTTATTGTAAGTATTTATGTATGTTTATAAGACGCTATTTTACGTTAAGATTTGCAGCCTTATAAAAATCCATTTTTTCTTTATTGTAATCATTTGTTAGATTATTAAATTGATCAATTTTCACTTCTGCATCTTTGTATAGACCATTTGTTTCTTTCACTTTATCACTAATTGCTTTTAACTTTTCATCTTTGTTCTCAAGCATACTATAGAGCGATTTTTCTGACTGGAACGCTTTTTTGTATGAATCATACATTTCCGTAAAGGAATTATATCGATCGTTATACAATTTTTCTACTTTTTTAGCTTGTTCCTTTAGTTTTGTATCGCTAATTTGATTAGCTTTTGAGTCTGCATCTTTCATTTCTTTTTGTGCGTTTTTCAATACATCCATTTCTGAATCTAATGCTTTTTCTCTCTGGTCTAAAACCTGCAAAGCTTCCGTAATTATTGGTTGTACAGATGAGTTATTATCTTTGCCTTGCTGAAGAATTTTTGCATATAAATCTTTGTCTTTTTGTCCTAGTGATTCAAATGTAGATGCTTGTTGGGAAAACGATTTTTCTTGTGTTGCTGCTTTTTCAAATATGGTATACAGGTCTTGTTCAGGCTTTGAACCTATGCAACCTGATAATATAAGAACTACTGCAGCTACCATAGCCATTGAATATTTTAACACTTTCTGTCACCAATCCTTACAGTCTATTGTCGTTCCTAGAATTCAAATAGAATACATATTTTTATCATAGTTTTGGGTCTGACTCGTTTCTTAGAAAGCGGAGCCGCCAAGAGTCTATCACTCTATCATTTCCTTTCTGCCCGTATTTCAATATGAATACCCTCCCCCTTTTACAAAACAACTTACATCCAAGGTAGAATACATATTTAAACATATTATGACTAGCATGTATTATAGCGTGTTTCACATTATTTTTGTATAAGAACATTGCTAATCTTTTAAACAATTATACCACCCATGTAATGACTTTGAATATCATTTGGAAAAAAGATACATTAAATCAACAGTTTTTATTGTATCTCTCTATTTCCAAATAAGCTAGAGTATATATTATTTTTGTACATACTTGTTCCATCTAAGGCAACACAGCATATGATATAGTATAAAACAAGCATAAAGGAGGAAAGTTATTCCATGCAAAATTTTCCTGATATCCTTCGCTATATTACAGGATTTTTACTAGCCCTAAAACTACTTCTTCAATCATTTGGTATTACAGTATTTACAAATGAACAAGTTGATGCAATCGCCAATGTTGTGTCGTTTTTATTCATTCTCTATTTTGGATATAAAAATAACTATATAGGGAAAAAAGGTGCAGAGCAAAAGGAATTACTAAAAAAATACAATTTACATTAAGGAGCCATTACTGGTTCCTTTTTTCTAAGATTGCCCCTATTGCCTTATACGTTCCGCAGTTCTGATTTTGTTTTCGATACGTGTAGCTAGCTCCGAATGGAATAGCTATTTTTTGTTGGTTACTTACTCTTGCTTGAAATGATAGAGCTGCAAGTTCACCAGATTTTAACGTAACAATTCTCCAGCGTATAATTCGAAATAATATGTCTGCCTCGCCCGTATCTGTTGTAAGAGTATTTGGTATATACATAACTGCATCCCGAAGCATGTGACTTATAAAAAGATGAGTAATATCTTCCTTACCATTATTCATAACATCAATCATGATTTCAATAAGATCACCAGAATTATAAAATAAATGAGATGAAAATACATTCTCTTCAAATGAATTTTTAATTCGTATAACGACATCTAAGGGTGACAAATTCATATTAGTTGGTAATATCACTTTAATGGCACCTCCACAATGTCAATTTCTGTTCAACTCGTTAGAATAAACACATGAGAAAACACCTAATCCGTAAAGTACTTATGTAAGCTTAATTACGTGACTTAAAAAATGTGACATTTATAATAATGATTAAGAGGTGGTTCATAAAATGAATAATTTAGAACAGGAAATATATGATGTGTTAGAACATGTGAAAGATCCTGAACTCGGAATGGATATCATAAATTTAGGATTAGTCTATGATGTAGATATTAGTTCAGAAAACAATGTTACCATTACGATGACGTTAACATCGATAGGCTGCCCGTTAGGGGGGGAAATCGTAAGTAGTGTAAAAATGGCTGCTTCATCGATACAAGGAGTACACGAGGTTGCAGTTAATATTGTGTTTAATCCTCCTTGGACAACAGACCGCATGACACGTCTTGCCAAAATAGCACTTGGGGTTCGAGATTAATAGCACTTTCAGGTAGAAGCAAAACTATGATTACTATAGTAAGTATACAATGAGGCGCACCACTTTACTATGACTTCATCAATACTTACTAGTAATCATAGTTTAACCTCTTTCCTATTTCATTTATACTAACCTTATGATATGGCTGTAAAATAACATTCATAACGAATAGAGTATAATTCATCATCGGTTGGCTTTTGTAACGGTATGACTTGAACAGATAAGTTATAGGAGCCCTTAGGAACAGAAAACCAAAGTTTCTCAGACAAAATACTATACACGATAATAGTTGTTTCAGTTACATCAAATGGAACGGACATAATACGAAGTGCTCCTTCTTTTTGCACTATATTTCCAATTGAAACTGTAATTTCGCAGGAAGTATTACATAATGCCTCAAAAACAATCCCTTCATCAAAAACCATGTACCCTTTTTGTAAATCCTCATCCGTCCAATCTATAACTGGTACTTCACTCTTTTCATTTGCAACAAACAATTGATTATACGAAATGGTTAACGTCTGCATTCTATCCTCCTCATTTTACAATGAATTCTACTCGAGTACCATTTGGATAACTATCTAGCTGCTTTCCAATCCATGATCCAGCACCTCGATTATCACTCGGTTTAATATAACGGATATCCGCTCCTTTCCCCCCTTCTTTACACATTGCCATCGGCCATTCATCACGATCGAAGTTTTTCTTTGTAGGCGTCGATGCGAGGGATTGTTTTCTTCGTCCATCTACACCGTTTCGATCTATCGTACATACCTTTGAATGACCATTTGCAATTGCATCTTTAATATGAGCTCCTGTTTCTGGAAAGCGGTTGGAAGGAAATTCAAGTGTAGCATCACTTGCTATTGTATTTGTATTTGCAGCGGAGCATCCTTGCAGTATAATCATGATCATTGCAAGAATGATGGTCCATTTCTTCATCCTGTAATCCTCCTGTAGTAAGTTAATTTTATTATATCATGTCAAATTCTAGCAGTAACCTACAGTTGTTCTCTCTTCCCTATCGCATTCAAGCGAGTCATGTAGAAAACTTAAGGCAATACGACATTCTTTTTCAAAGGAGGAATAGAAACGAAGTGGAATTTGTTGTATATGATTACTGTAGAGGGAGGACTCAGGCATGATTGAAACGTATAAAACAAAAGATGTTGCGAGCAAGACAGGCATTCCTGGAAACTTAATTCGAAAATACAGTCAAACTTTAGAACTAAATGGCTACGAAATTGGAAAAGCATCTGGTGCAAGATGCTATAAGCTTGACGACATTCGACTCCTTAAAGGGATCCACGAGAAAGTTGCCGTGCATCATAAAGATGTAAATGATGCAGTGATTCAAACTCTAAAGGACTTACAAAATGAAGCTCTCATTCATGCTTCTACCAGCTCCCTGCATGATAATGAGAATTCAACTCATGATGTATCCCTATCCATTCAGGAACAAAATAAAAAGTTTGAAGAATTTATGCATAAGCTTGATACACTTGCAGGGTTAAATGAAGCGATCATTCACCAAAACTCTACGCTAATTACCCAAAATAGACAAAAAGATGAAAAGCTAGACGATCTAATGCACCAAGTTTATATAAGTGAAACAGAGCAAAAGGAAATTCTTATCGATATAGTTGGGCGCATGAAAAAAAGTGATGCAAAACAAGAGGACAAGCTAAATAGCTTAATAAGTCATATGTATAAACGAGAGGCAAAACAAGAAGAAAAAATGAGTAAAGTCATCAATCAAGTATACAAAAAAGAAGCGAATCGTGATACACAGCTGATGACGCTCATACGAGAAATGCAGGAAACAAAAAAAATGATTGCCGCTTCCCAAGAAAACACAGTATTAAAATCCATACGGTCCATGCTTTCTAAGTTAAAATCCGAAAGAGTTTAGTCGTAATGTTACTACAAGGGGCTATCTAACACTAAAAATAGGTGGGCCCCTTTTACATTTCTTTATTCCATGAAGGAAGGCTAATCATAGCTTCCGTACCTTTCCCAATCTCACTTGTGTATAAGATTTTTCCATTATGAGATTGAATAATACGAAATGTTACCATTAGACCTAATCCTGTACCTTTTTCCTTTAACGAATAATAAGGCTGACCTAGCCGTGCAAGCTGTTCCTTTGACATTCCTACACCGCTGTCCTTGACTAAAATAATAATTTCATTCTCCTGCTTATAAGCATTTATTTTTAAGTATCCATTCTTTTGTTGAATCGATTCGATACCATTCTTTACAATGTTCATAATCGCTTGTTTTAACTTAGCTTTATCGCCTATTGTATATAAGTTTTCTTCAATTTCTACTTGTAAAATGACACCGTTCATCGTTGCAAATGTTGACATAAGTGTAGTCATCTCCATAAGTTGAGATGATAATAAAATAGGTTTTTTCTCTTCAATTTGTGGTCGTGCCAAATTTAAATAATCGGATATAATTCCTTCTGCTCGATCTAATTCTGTAAGAACGAGCTGCATATACTCTTTATTTTTATTCACTTCCGAACCTTCTAAAAGCTGAAGAAACCCTCGTACGACTGTTAACGGATTTCTCACTTCATGGGCAACAGATGCTGCTAGCTCACTAATGATATTTAATTTTTCCGATTTTATCATTTCGATGCGAAGCATTGCATTATCATTTAAGTACTCTGTTACGTACACATGGAACGTCATCGTTATAGCCATCGTTACAGCTGCTACGAGGAAAAATGCATACAAATGGGCTTTATTAGGTAAAGATCCTATCTCGATATTTAATTGCCATACATTAACGAATATATGAATGAGTGCGTAGAAAGAAGCAAGAAAAAATGAGATTACTATTTTTTTATTTGTACTAAACACTTTCCAATACTTTGATAGAAAAAAAGAGATGGCTGATAGAAACGCTGTTTCGAGGAAATCGGTGAAAAAGCCATTTGGCCCGTTCAAAATAATACCGTACAAAACGGAAATAACTGCTGGGAAAATACCGAGTGACCCATAATATAAAAAGGCTGCAATAATTGGAATATCATGAAACGAATATTCAATCCCATCCCCTACATTTACTGGATACGACATACTCAGCATTACGATAACCGAAAACAATATAGATGGAAAATAGCGACCGGGATTGGGAGCTATTACATAGTATCGATTGAGTCGAATCATTTCATAGATAAAAAGCGGTAAAATGATACTGGCCATTTGTATCAGCAAATCACGAACTTGCTCCAAGCTATTCCACTCCCTACACCTTATTTGAGTTATTATAGCATTATCATAGGTATTTTTTGTAAAAAAATTAAATTTTTCTAAATTTATACTCAAAAGGAAAGATTATATAGACTTTATTTCGTTCCACTTAGCATCTGATAATAAAACCAAAACACACCATAGTATGGTAAAATGAACTACATATTTGTTCTAAAGAAAGGAAGAATCAGTATGGAACATTTGTTAAATCCACTTGTAAAAGACATTCAAATTTCCGGAATACGCCAATTTTTTAATATGATTCAAGAGTACGATGACCTCGTTTCGTTAACAATTGGACAGCCTGATTTTCCCACTCCTTCTCTCGTAAAGGAAGCGGGAAAAAGAGCTATTACAGAAAACATTACCGGTTACACCCCAAATGCAGGTCTGCTAGAAACGCGTAAAGCTGCATGTAAATTTGTTAAAGAACGCTACCAACAAGAATATGATCCTTATGACGAAGTAATTGTTACCATCGGAGCAAGCGAGGCAATTGATATTGCATTTCGTACAATATTAGAGCCTGGTACGGAAGTAATACTCCCAGCTCCTATTTATCCAGGATATGAACCCATTATACGATTATGCGGTGCCAAACCAGTTCTAGTAGATGTGCGTGAAACAAACTTTAAACTAACAAAAGAAGCATTGGAAGCAGCTATAACCGAAAGAACTCGTTGCGTTGTGTTACCCTATCCGTCTAATCCGACTGGCGCTACTTTAAACCATAACGAATTAGAACAGATTGCTACTGTACTACAAGACAAGGATATTTTTGTACTATCAGATGAAATATACAGTGAGCTCGTATATGATAAAAATCATGAATCAATTGTTCAATTTCCGAATATGCGGAATAAAACAATTGTCATAAACGGATTATCAAAATCACATGCAATGACAGGATGGCGAATCGGCTTCCTATTTGCACCACGGTATTTGACGAAACAAATCATTAAAGTTCATCAGTATAATGTATCGTGCGCCTCATCTATCTCTCAATACGCTGCAACGGAAGCACTTACCGTTGCCAAAGATGCACCACTAATGATGCGAAACCAATACAAAAAAAGACGAGATTATGTATATAATCGTCTTACGAATATGGGATTACACGTAGAGCTTCCTACTGGTGCTTTTTATTTATTTCCATACATAGGACAATTCGGAAAAACTTCATTCGACTTTGCCTTACAGCTCGTCAAAGAAGCTCGGGTTGCCATCGTTCCTGGTAATGCATTTTCACAATATGGCGAAGGCTATTTACGCATATCCTATGCATATAGTATGGAGGAATTAAAGGAAGCCTGTGACCGTATAGAGCAATTTTTAACAAAACAAAAGAGAGGTTAACCTCTCTTTTGTTTTGTTAAAAAAATGTTAGCGTTTACTTTTTTGCGTATATAATAAAGCCACAGTGATGAGAAGGTAGAATAACTAAGGAAAGTGCCGTCAGTGAATTTGATCTCCACTGACGGTTTGTACGAATTACACAATTAGATAATTGATATCTCCAACTTTTACACATTTCTATAAAGATGTATTCGTCGCAGATAAAGAACCAGAAAACCCCATCATACCGAATGTAGGGATTTCTACGTTTCCCCTATTGCTTTTGCTAGATTGTGTCATAACGGAAGTACCTACGGATTTACCTTTTCTGTAAATATCCTTGATTGTATTGGTTATTGTAGTAATCCATTGCTCTTCATATTGATCATTACATTGAATTTGATACAATCCTGCATTATTAAACAGCATATCAATGCGTCTATAAGCTTGAAGCACTTCCTTTACGACTCGATTCCATCCTTCTTCGTCGTTTACATTGTGAGTAACAAAAATAGCTTCACCATGAAAATTTAGGATTTCGTCAACAGTAGCTTGACCATTTCTTTCATCTATATCAGTCACCACTACTTTTGCACCTTCTTTTGCTAGCAGTAAGGCTGTTTTTCGGCCAATGCCAATCCCTCCGCCTGTTACTATCGCTACTTTACCCGCTAACTTCATCTTCACTGCCCCTTTTAGTAGTCTTCCCATTGTACAGTATACTCCTTCTGTTACAACATGAGCAAGAGTTAAGGAATCGTTTCCCTATTTCATTAGTTAGCTACGATTGATTGGCCGTATAGATAGTAAGATTCATATTCCAATAGCCTGTCTACTATTTTGCTGGACTGTATCATCATGTATCATATTGGTACATTATACAATTCACAAAAAATCAGAAAGAGTCACTAATAGTATTTGCTATTTCTCCCAATTGCATAGTGCGAAATAAAAAGAAGGCACGCCTACCGATGCGTGCCTTTCCATGGAGGGTACTCATATAGGAGATGCCAGTCCTATATATACACTATTATAACAAGAATGCGATCAAATTTTCATAAAATTTTCAGAAAACTATAAAAATATTGTTATTTATATGTATTTCTTGACTATATTTATACATTGTTACCCTTTTGTACTTGCTGTTATGACCATTTACTTTTATGTCCCTAACCCCCTAATGAAAAGGCGGAACTTTACAGTGTATTTAAAAAATAAAATAGAAGCTCCTATAAAAGAGGCTTCCCTGAGTAAAACTTCTATATGTAACGTATGTATGAAACAAAAAAGCCTCTTACAACGAACTTTTCACTCTTGTTCTAGCTATTAAATCATGATACCCGCGAGCGTCTTCGCGAAACATTATCATGTATGCACTAATGATGACCGGTATTCCAAGCAGAAATACACTTGGTACGATTATTACGAGCAAACGCACAAATAGTGTGACAAAATCAAGACGTTCTCCATTCATTTTAACAATTCGCAATCTTGTTACTTTTTTTCCTACCGTCAATCCATTCCAAAACAATGGTAGTAGTATAAAATAGAGGAACATGAGTATACAGACAATTATCAAATCAAAACGATAATCGCCAGTGCTTACGCCAAAGCGTGCAAAAATATCCTTATAATTTCCTGTCAAAATTGCCACAATGACTCCATAAACAAGTGAAATAATAAACATATCCAGTAACGTTGCGCCTACTCGATTCATGATGATGGCTGGTGAATTCATTCTTAATTTCATTCGTTTATTCTACCTTTCTGTCCAATCTAACGATGTTCATCGTACCCTCCGCTATGCAACCCTAGATATACATCATTATACATAACTATTACATTTTTAGATTGATTTCACTAAATTTTCACCCTATCTAGAAAAATCATTGATATATTCACTATGATTCCATATATAATTTGTATAGTAAGACGATTATCTATTTATTCAAATTAGTGTATAAATTAACCATTCAAAACGCCATCTGATCTGACACAGCTGATGAACATCGTAATTTTATTTATTATTCACCATTGCATGATAAAATATAATGAAATGGGGATTGGAGCATTTCTACTAAAAATAAGAAATAAGGGGAAGAACAATGAAAAATCACTTATATGCTCTTTTGATCGCAATAATTGGGATTGGATGTAGTATTTTTGGATATTTATACCTGCCTGATCGTGTTCCAGTCCATTGGAATATCAATGGGACAGTTGATCGATATGGCAGTAAGCTAGAAAGTGTTATCATATTTCCTATTGTTATTATTATTGTTTATTTGTTACTTATTCTACTCCCGAAAATTGATCCACGAAAGGACAATTACAAACGGTTTAAAGATTCCTACTATATCATTATCAATAGCATTCTAACTTTTTTACTTATTATACATGGCATGACCATAGCAGCAGGTATGGGTATTAATGTAAATATCAGCATGTTCATTCCGTTTATAATAGGAGTATTGTTTATCATTATCGGAAATTATACCCAGCGGATTGAATCCAATTTTTTCATTGGCATTCGTACACCTTGGGCACTACAAGATGAAGCTGTATGGAAGGATACCAATCGTTTTGGCGGAAAAATGTTTATTATTGGCGGACTGTTACTTATGATTGCGGCATTTGTTCCTATACCATACAAAATCATTTTATTTAGTATCGCAATAATAGTAAGTGTAGTTGTACCAATAATATACTCCTACTTCCGTTATAAAAAACTGCATCCTTAACACGCAAAAAAGGCTCTCACTATTCTGAGAGCCTTTTCAATGTTATTCAGAAATTATATTAGAGCAAACTTAAACTTCACTACCTTCAAATTTCACGGTCTCAAATGCCTCTTCCATCTCATTATCATGATACTGAACATATGTAAAGCGTGACAATTTTACAAGCCGAGCGATTTCTTGGAGTGCAGGCTGTACATATTCAGTTTCGATAGCAAAGTGCAGTGAAAATTTAGCTGTATTTTGTTCGGGTATATGTGTTCCTACCTCTACATACACATTTTCTACTCCCTTTACAGAACGAATATAGCTTGCTAATTGATAAACCGCTTCTCGATTTGATAGTACCTTTAATGTATACATACCTTCATCCCCCTTCTACATTCACTATACAACGAAAGGGAAGAGATTCCAGTTTCAAAATCGAACGTTTATTGAACGAAGAGAAAATATTTCCAATACAAAACTATGAAATTGTCGTGCCCGTACAAAAATAAACGTTTGTCCTAGTATATTTGTCCATGCTTTTCTCCATTTTCTCGCATACAGTATCCTGTAAACACTCTATGAGAGAAGAAAAAGGAGAGGGTACCGTGTCAATTAATCGCTTACGTAATTTATATCATCCAAATACAAACCAAACTGCTTCAGATGCAGCAGGTATTCCAGATAATGTGTTAAGTGGAGAAGTAGGGACTCATACAAATGCTGCCACAATAACAAACAGTGGAAATTCAAGTGTAACGTTAAATGCAGACCCAACAGCAACACCAGCAAACGAAAATAGTCAAGATCCTAGTGTTAGTGCACAAATGCTACTTAATATGCTACAACCCTTATTAGATGTAAGCAGAGAATTGAATAAAACTGCAATTAACAATTTATCAAATAATTCTAATAAGATTAAAGGAAATGAAACGATTTAAAAGACTATAAAAATAGCTCTTGTCTTGCCAGAAGGAGGGATGAAGGATGCGTAGTAACTACGCCAATATTTCAAATAGTGGAAATTCTAATGTAAACATAGACATTCAAGTAGATATGAGTTCAATTGCCTATACAATGGCATGCTATTGGCATACGAGCCGTGTCATTTCAGATGAACAATTCAAGCATATGCTCCATAATCTTAATAGTTTATTAGGAAAAACCGAATCGGAGTTGCCTCCACTATTATCAAACGCCTATCCATCTCCTGAAGCGACTCACACGAAAAATGACATTCGCACATTACGAACCTTTATTTAAAATCCTGTCAGCACTTTCCTATTCAGAAAGCCACCCTATAGGTGGTTTTTTTCATTGAACATATGACAAGAAAAAAAGAAACTTCGATTCGTACAAGCAACCAGGGTAACCTGTACATATAATGCTGTAATCCTATATCGAGGTGTCAAATATGGCCTATTTAAATGTATGTATTAGTATTGCACCAGGTGCACAAGCAGGGAATGATCGAATTCGACAGGACATATTACTATCTCATGACATTTGGCATCCCATCTCATTTCGTATAAAATCAATTCTCACGCTAGATCAATCCTTTGCCTTTCATGATCGCGAAATCAGCTATAAAATTCCTTTTAAGCAACAAAAGAAAGTATATCGATTACTAGAATATTGTAAAATGTCTTCGCCCGATGCCAATTTATATATCATCTATGTTAATGGTAACTACTTTACAGAACAACATGTAATTGGCTGTGCCTACACAGAGATTACTGGCTCACATTGGAAAGGTTTTATCCTTGTAACGAACACTGCTGCTTCTTCCTCTAACCTGTTAACTGTCCCGCACGAAATTGGACATATCTTACTTACACGAAGAAAAAACGGAGAGCTAACCAATGAGGATCCTCATTCTTATACCGGCTCTCCGCATCATTCGAATCCAAGAAATTTAATGTACCCCGTCATTCCTCGCTTAGAACATACAAAACAACTCCAGCATTTGATAACAGAGAAGCAAAGACGTATAGCACTGCAAAGCCCCATGCTATACTCTACATGGAGAAGTTAGAATGGGAGCGATGCTTTATAGTCATTGCCCATTATGGTTCTAATTTTTGATTAAAATGTTGCGAAAGCTTTTCAATCGCTAACACAACTGCATCCAATTTCGTTTCAACTCTATGCAATAAATAAAGTGTAACGACAATTGGAAATCCTACATTAGCAATTAACGGCACCCATTGTTCCACTTGTCTCCCTCCTTCCTCTCACTTATAAAATATAGCCGTTACGTAGAAAATGGGAATGTAGAAAAAGAAGTTGTATTGTTTCATACTTTTTTATACGCAGCATCCATTTTGAAAGTTCAAAATGCTATAGTAGAGGTATAACAGGGTTGCATAAATAGAGGGAGTGAAATTATGAAAGCACTATATTATATCGTTATAGGAATATGCGCCATCTTTCTTTTAAAAATCCTTTTAAGCTTAACAGGTATTGCAATTAAATTTCTTTTATTCTTATTGTTTACTGGCTTTGTTGGGTATGTTGTCGTATCACTTTTCAATAGAGGAAAAAAATAATTCCTATATCAGAGACCCTTGATACGATAACTCTGATTTGCAAGGGTCTCTTGTCCTTATAATAAAAGCTAGATATTCCTTACTTATATAACTCGGGTCTGCGATCTAAGAATACAGGAATTTTATTACGTACTCGAGTTATTTTCGCTACGTCGAATGTTACAATCAAATTTTCCGCCTCTTCTCCTGCTTCAGCCAAAATATCCCCCCATGGATCTATTACCATCGAATGTCCTGCATAGGTTGTGCTAGGATCACTTCCGCTACGGTTACATGCAACGACAAAGCATTGATTTTCAATAGCCCTAGCTTGAAGTAACGTACGCCAATGTGCGAGTCGCGATAGCGGCCATTCAGCCACGATAAATAATACTTCTGCACCTTCAGCAGTATGTGTACGTATCCACTCTGGAAATCGGATATCATAACAAATGAGTCCTGCACATGGAATGGAATCCAAAGTAAAGCTTCCTTTTCCCATACCTGCCGAAAAGAATTTTTGTTCATTCATAAGTTGAAATAGATGTACTTTACTATATTCACTAACTAGTTCACCTTTTTTATTAAACACGTACATCGTATTCGTGACAGAATCTCCCACTTTCTTCGCAATGCTGCCGCCAATAATATTCACTTCAAAGCTTTGCGCCCATCTACTTAACAACCTGCGAGAAGAAATCCCATCTTCGTCTGCAAGAACATCTAGACGCTCTAAATCATAGGCAGTTGTCCATAATTCTGGTAATAACACAACGTCCGGACGTTCCTCCATAGCATGTTGTAATTCTTTTTCTACATATTGTACATTGGCTTCAATATTCCCAAAACAAATATCAAGTTGTAAACAGGCAACCTTCAATGTTGTCTCCCCCTTTATGAAAATATACTTTACAAACAATTAATAAGGATATATTATTGGTCACTAGAATTGTAACAATTTTTAGAAGAGGTGCAAAGAATGGAATATTTCAAACCTTCGCAATCATTAACAACATTACCTACGCAGTTTTTTGCCTCACTCGTTCAGAAAGTTAATACGATTATCGCACAAGGGCATGATGTAATTAATCTTGGACAAGGTAATCCGGACCAACCTACACCTCCCTCTATTGTACAAGCATTACAATTGGCTGCTAATGACCCACTTCATCATAAATATCCACCCTTTCGTGGTCATTCTTCTTTAAAAGAAGCCGTTGCCTTATTTTACGAAAGAGAATATGATGTTTCACTAAACCCAGAGACAGAAATTGCCGTTCTTTTCGGAGGTAAAACCGGACTCGTAGAACTGCCTCTATGCTTTACAGAACCTGGTGACACCATTCTGGTTCCTGATCCAGGTTATCCAGATTACTGGTCAGGTGTCGCGTTAGCAAAGGCAAAAATGGAAATGATGCCACTTTTGGCAAGCA
The DNA here is from genome assembly GCF_048159605.1 of Ectobacillus polymachus. Classification (NCBI taxonomy): domain Bacteria; kingdom Bacillati; phylum Bacillota; class Bacilli; order Caryophanales; family Bacillaceae; genus Ectobacillus; species Ectobacillus polymachus. The sequence goes on from NZ_JBLREB010000001.1 coordinate 1,486,998, forward strand.
ACCATTACTTACCGGATTACAAAGCTATATCATCACAAATAGCTAAAAGAGCAAAGCTTATGTTTTTAAATTATCCGAATAATCCAACTGGAGCCATTGCCACAAATAACTTTTTTAAAGAAACCGTTGCTTTTGCAAAACAGCATCATATTCTTGTTTGCCATGATTTTGCTTATGGTGCCATTGGATTTAAACAAAAGCCATTAAGCTTCTTACAAACAGAAGGTGCAAAGGATATCGGTATTGAAATATATACGATGTCCAAAACATTTAATATGGCTGGCTGGCGTATTGCCTTTGCGGTAGGTAATGCAAACGTCATTGAAGCTATACAATTACTCCAGGATCATATGTATGTCAGTGTTTTCGGTGCCATACAAGAAGCAGCTAAGCAAGCCTTGCTTCATGAACAGAAGTCCGTCAAAGAGTTAGTAGCCATGTATACATCACGCAAAGAAACATTCATAACAGCTTGTCATGAAATAGGTTGGAATGTTACAGCACCGGAAGGCTCATTCTTTGCATGGCTTCCCGTCCCTGAAGGGTATACTTCCCAAAGTTTTGCAGACATGTTGCTAGAAAAAGCACATGTTGCCGTTGCTCCTGGTATAGGATTTGGAGAACACGGTGAAGGATTTGTTCGGGTAGGTCTGCTTCATAGTAAAGAACGCCTACGTGAAGCTGTTAGACGAATCGATACTTTACATCTTTTCAAATAACCTTTGTTGAAATAAGAATAATAGGATACAAATTTAATGGGTATCTCCCGTGTATTCAAATACTGCTATTGAAACCTCTCACCTCCGAGAGGTTTTTTTATTTTAGACCTATACATCTACCTTTCACGAAACAAAATTAATAGAACTCCCTCATTTGTGTGAAGGAATTTTGCTCAAAGAAACTCCTTTAATTTTTTTGAACAAAAAGGTACAAAATTGTGAACTTTTTATGAACATTTTTGAAACTTTTGTGTATAATAGAATTAGATAAGTTATTTTATTCCAGATTTTCTTTTTTTAGGCTTCTACAAAAAGGAGATGATTCCATGTTTTATTTAATCAGTGCGATAATTATTGGCATGATTTGTGGCATAGTCCCTGCGACAATAGGAGCAATAAGAGAAAAATTAGAACTAGGAATGTTCGGTTTCATAACTTCTGTTGTAAGCGCTGTTATTTTCGGCTATTATTTAGCCATCCCCGTTTCGTTGCTGTTCACATTTTTCATTATGAAAAATAAGGTAAGAGCTGAAATTAAAGTAATTGCAGATGTGGATACCATTCAAAGCTCCTACGAAAGATAAGATGGCAAAGCCTAATTATTCTAGCTACGAATGTAAAGATAAGCTGGACACTATTTCATTCCTTCCTAAAACCACCAAACAAAAAAATCGAATCCCTCTTTCTTCATTTCAATTATTCCTTTCTTATTGTTTTCCAACTAGCTTTAACGTATCAAATGAAAAAAGTCCTTTCTAAGCAAAGGACTTTTTTCATTGTGCACTTCTGTTATGCTTTTATGTATCGTTTAATTAGCGCCTGGGTCCCGCTATTTTCTTCCCCTTGTTTTGCTAATTCCTCGTACATTTCCTTTGCTAAAGATAAACCAGGTGTTTCTAATTCCATCGCTTCTGCTTCTTCTAGTGCAATTTTCATATCTTTAATAAAATGCTTAATAAAGAAGCCCGGGTCATAGTTGGATGCAATCATACGAGGAGCTAAATTGCTTAGAGACCAGCTGCCAGCTGCACCTGTTGCAATGCTTTCAAGCACTTTCTTTGGATCAAGTCCTGATTTTTTTGCATAAGCTATTGCTTCACATACCCCAATCATATTAGAGGCAATTGCTATTTGATTGCACATTTTTGTATGCTGACCACTGCCTGCTGGTCCCTGTAAAATAATATTCGTACCTAACAATTGCAAGATGGGAAGACAGTCTTGAAACACATTTTCATCGCCGCCAACCATAATTGCAAGCTTGGCTTCTTTAGCCCCTATATCTCCCCCAGATACGGGTGCATCTAAACTATACATATCTTTCTTTTTCGCTTCTTCATAAATACGCTTTGCTAGAGTAGGAGTCGAAGTAGTAAAGTCAATAAAAGTAGTGCCTTTCTTAGCATTCTCTAAAAGTCCTTGTTCCCCGAAATATATTTCCTCTACATCATAAGGATAGCCGACCATTGTCATTACAATTTGTGCCTTTTCGGCAATTTTTCGTGGTCTTTCTTCCCAAATAGCTCCCTCTTCTAGTAAATCCATAGCTTTTGCTTTCGTACGATTATATATGTGTACGGAATAGCCGCCTTTTTGTAAATGACGTACCATACTTTTTCCCATTACTCCTGTTCCGATAAATCCAATGACACCCCTTGAAGCTTCATTCATTATTTCATTCCTCCCTTTTTATATATTCCTTAATCTTTTCATACATTTATAATAGTATAGCAAACTTTTCCCATGCTCTGTTTCCATTACCAGATGCTTTCTAAAAAAAATCGCAACCATGTCGGTTGCGGATCTATGACTTACTCTTTTCTATATACGATTATTTGGTTGCTTCCCTTCTCTTGTGCTTCCATCAAGGCTTCGGTAGTTCTTTGTAACAGTTGATCCCTTGCCATCCCGTCTTCGTACATTGCTGCACCACAACTAGCTGTAATTTTTATCTGATTTGTAAACTTTTTCGTCTCGATAAAAAATCGAAGTTTCTCTGCACGAATAAACGCCTCTTTCCAAGAAAGATCTGCAAACATAATAATAAATGTACCTGTATCCCATCTTGCTACCATATGTTTGTTTTCAACATGTAAAGCAATTAAATCTCCAAGTTGTGCTATTACTAAATCGCCAATATCTTGCCCATATTTCTTATATATTTCAGGTAAGTGATCGACATCTAATAATACAATAGAACAGATTGAATTCGTTTCCGCCATATATGCCCAATAGTTTACTAGCAAAGCTTCAAATTTATAACGAGTGTAGTGATTCGTTAAAGCATCGATTCCAATGATTTGTTCGTTTTCATTTTCATATTCATCAAAACGTGTCATATCTGTACATATGACTACATAATGAGAAGCTTCATCTTGTAACAAGCTAGCCCGAACTAGAAATACCTTTTCAAGTCCTTGCTTATTTTTCATTTTTATTTTCCGAGGACATTGTGTACTATCTTTAATCCATTGATTTCTTTTTTTGGGATAATAATAACCTGGTTCCTGGACAAACAGATTGAAAAGTATATCATGCAATTCATGGTACTCATACTCATAATCCCAATCTATAAATTGTAAAAAATTTGTATTACAGTCGATCAATTCGTCATTTTTTAGTGAAAAAATTAAGTCTCCTTGAAACTCAACAATAGGACGCATCATATCCTTTAACTTATTCACTTCTGCTTGTAAAGAAAGCTCAAATATACTTTCTTGAATAAGCTGTATGATGTGTTCCGTTGTAACAGGAGGCATAGCGAAAAAGCGGACGCCTAAGGAGATTAATTTCGTTAGTGCAGCTCCATCCTCTTCCTCACAAATAACAATGAATCGCTTAGATTCCCATTTTATCTTACTTATAAATAGGAAAGCTTCATCCATAGGTAAATGCACGATAATGATTTGAGGACGCGCTTTCTGGACGATATTCCATCCTTCTTCTAGATCATGAGTATAAAACACGCATTTACTTTTCATACCTGCCTGCTGTTTATCCATTTTACTGATATACAGTATATTTAGTTGTAATTCATGCAATACCTGTTGAAAAATAGTGTTGTCTGATAAAAAATGTAATATATTTCTCACACGCCTGTCCCTCACTTTATGCTCGTTCGGAACTTCTTTCATATGAATAGGATTCCATCGCCCTTGTATCGGTTCCTCTTTGCATGCCCTATTCGTAATACAAGTCTTCATTTATCTATCTATCCTATGACCTCTCATGATCAAACGTTTGTGTCAATATCCTACCTTTTATAAAAAAGGCATTTTTAAAGAATTAAAACCGTTCCATGATTTATAATGTATTTTTGTTACACCTATGCTACAATATTTACAAACTATAGATATATGGAGGAGTAGATTTGAAAGTACATGGAAGCTTTGTAGCGGTACTCTGCTATCTCGTAACCGTTTTGCTTCTTTACTTAACAGGGGACGTTTTCAATATTTCTATACTACAATTAGCAAAAGAGTCTATAAACCCAAATGGAATCATAGACCGAATTCTCCATTCGCTTTTTCCGTTTCTCTTGGCAATTCCGGTTTATTTCATCGTATATTATAAAACGAAGCAAAGATAAAGAGACATCTGTAAAGAGATGTCTCTTTATCTTGTACTATTATTCCGAGGCGTAGTCAGACAGTTCCGTGATGAATATATTGAATAACGGGAGGGGATTGACAATGTTTTGGGTTAACAGATACATTGATAAGTATGATATGTATGATGAAATAGAACATAAGCAAGACGATTTGCTACATGAATTATCTCCCGGAACCGTTATTACACAATTGTTGATACGAGATTTATATAAGCCTTTTAATATGATTACTTATGAAGGAATGTCTGGTCACATTGCATTATTTTCTGGCGGTTCTATTCCACGCTCCGGATTATTACGCCTAAATGTTAAAGATATCGTTGCCATCATCATATAAATTGGATAGGCAAAATTAAATACATGTTTCTTCAACCGTGGTAATTAATTGCTTTAATATCATAACTGATTCTTCTATTTCCAGAGAGTAGTAACGCTGAGTTCCTCTCTGTTTAATGGAAACGAGATGATTGTCGCGTAATATTTTTAAATGGTGTGAGATAGCTGGTCGTGATAATGTTGCATGTTCGGTAATTTCATTTACTGTGAGAGCGTTCCGTTCTGCAAGTAGCAAAATAATATCTTGACGTGCAGGATCGCTTAACGCTTGAAAAAGAGGAATACACGCTCGAAATGTTTCAATTGCATTTTGCGCCACATAAATTCATCCTTTCATTCGCTTAAACTTATGAACGAATCATATTAGAAAGGGCACAAAATGTCAAGCTGATTTCAAATATGTAGTAGGAATGTTGAAAAGCCATTTGAAAGAAAACGAGGATACTAGAACAAAAAAGCTAGCTATAATAGCTAGCTTTTTATTTATGAAATGGATTTCACAAGTTCTACAACTTCACTAGCTGTAGACATAGTCAGTGCTTTTGTTGCAAGTTCTTCCATTGCTGTCTTTGAAAGGTTACGAATTTGTGTCCGTGCAGGTAAAACAGATGTTGCACTCATACTGAATTCGTCTAATCCAAGTCCGATTAATAGAGGAATCGCAATAGAATCTCCTGCCATTTCTCCACACATACCAGCCCATTTTCCTTCTTTATGCGCTGCATCAATAACCATTTTTACAAGGCGCAAAATAGATGGATTATATGGTTGATACAAGTAAGATACACGTTCATTCATACGGTCTGCTGCCATTGTATACTGGATTAAATCATTCGTTCCAATGGAGAAGAAATCAACTTCTTTGGCAAATTGATCAGCTAAAACTGCAGATGCTGGGATTTCCACCATCATACCAACTTCAATTGCTTCAGATACAGCAATACCGCTAGCAACAAGCTTTGCTTTTTCTTCTAATAGAACGCTTTTCGCAGAACGAAATTCATCTAATGTTGCAATCATTGGGAACATAATTTTCAAGTTTCCATATACGCTAGCACGAAGTAATGCGCGAAGTTGTGTACGGAAAATATCTTGTTGCTCTAAGCAAAGTCGAATAGCACGATACCCTAAAAATGGGTTCATTTCTTTCGGCATTTCTAAATATGAAAGTTCCTTATCCCCACCGATATCAAGGGTACGAACAACAACAGGCTTTCCTTTCATATTTTCTAATACTGTTTTATAAGCATCAAATTGTTCCTCTTCAGTTGGAAAAGAATCGCGTCCCATATATAAAAACTCTGTACGATATAAGCCTACGCCTTCTCCACCATTATTTAATACGCCTGCTACATCTTTTGGCGTTCCAATATTGGCAACAAGTTCAACTTGATGATTATCACTTGTAAATGTAGGCTCGTCCTTTAATTGTGCCCAAATTGCTTTTTGTTCTTCGAATTTCTGTTTCTTTTCTTGGTAAGAACGAAGAACTTCTTCAGAAGGATTGACGATAACCTCTCCATCTAAACCATCTACGATAACTATGTCGCCATTCTGAATACTTTCCATTACAACTTTTGAACCAACAACTGCAGGAATTTCTAGGGAACGGGCCATAATCGCAGAGTGAGATGTACGTCCACCGATATTAGTAGTGAATCCTAATGCATACTTACGGTTAAGTTGAGCAGTGTCTGATGGTGTTAAATCATCTGCAATAACAATAACTTCTTCAGAAATTGTACTTGGGTTTGAAAATTGAACACCTAGTATATGAGCAAGTACACGCTTTGTTACATCACGAATATCAGCAGCACGTTCTTTCATATACTCATTGTCCATTCCTTCAAATAGACTTACAAACATGGTAGCAACTTCGTTCATTGCGTACTCTGCATTAACAGATTCATTTGTAATTTTATCCTTTACTGGATTTACAAGTTCAGGATCATTAAGTACAAGTAAATGTGCTTCAAAAATAGCAGCTTTATCAGCTCCTAATTCTTTAAATGCAACATCTTTAATCAAAGAAAGTTCTTCCTTCGATTGTGCAAGCGCAGCATCTAAGCGAGCAATTTCACTGTCAACGTCAGTAATCATTCGTTTTTCAATAGTAAGATCAGGATTTTCTAAGCGAAATGCCTTTGCAATAGCAATCCCGCTTGATGCGGCAATCCCTTTAATTGTTAAGGTCATTATTCGCCTAATCCTTCTTTTTTCAATGTTTCTTCAATTGCTGCTAGCGCTTGACCCGCATCGTCACCATTGGCAGTAATTTTAATTTCTGCACCTTCTTGAATACCTAAAGACATAACACCCATAATAGATTTTAAATTTACCGTTTTGCCAGCATAAGCTAAGTTGATTTCAGAATTAAATTTACTAGCTGTATTTACTAAAAGAGTTGCTGGACGAGCATGAATTCCAGAGTCACTTGTTACTTTAAATATTTTTTCCATTATTATAGTCTCCTTTATAAATCATTTGTTTAGTGTAAATGCTTTAAAGCTACACCTAGACATTGTATATAAAAGGTGACGTAGGGTCAACTGCATCACCTATTATTAATTTTGAACATTTTAAGGCATTACTTAAGTGTTACTGCACCTTTTTCACCTTTTGTAACATTTCCTTGCTTATTAAGAACAATATGTTGTCCTTCTTGTAAGTTTGTGAACACAACTGGTGAAATGATGGAAGGCGCATTATCTTTCACATAATCAATATCTACTTTTAATAGTGGTTGACCTTGTGTTACTTTATCACCTTGAGCAACAAGGAGTTCAAGTCCTTCACCACTTAATTTAACTGTATCAATACCGATATGGATTAGAATTTCTTTTCCACCTTCAGAAAAAATACAAAGTGCATGCTTTGTAGGGAATACATTTACAATTTCACCGTTGACAGGAGAAACAACTGTACCTTCAGTTAGCTCGATTGCAAAGCCATCTCCCATCATTTTTCCTGAGAACACTTGATCTGGTACTTCTGTAATTGGAAGTAGCTTCCCTTCCATAGGAACAATAATTTCTTCTGCAGCATTTGTTATAGTCGCCTTCTTAGCTGGGGCCTCTACTTTCGCAGCTTGAGGCACTCGGCCCATCATAATATCTTTAATTTGTGTTTTCAAAATATCTGACTTAGGTCCAAAAATTGCTTGAATGTTATTACCTACTTCAAGTACCCCAGCAGCACCTAATTTTTTCAAACGATCTTTATCAACTTGACTTTGTTCGTTAACTTGTACACGTAAGCGAGTAATACAAGCATCTAAAGAAGCGATGTTTTGTGTACCACCAAGTGCAGCAAGAATTTCACGAGGAAGTTCACCTGCTTCGGAAACTGCTCCAGAATCAAATTGTTCTTCAGGATCTTCACGACCTGGTGTTTTAAGATTCCATTTACGAATACAGAAGCGGAATCCAAAGTAGTAAATTACCGCGAATGCTAAACCTACGATAATTACCCACCACCATGCAGTACGGCCAGGTAAAACACCGAATAGCAAGAAGTCAATCAAACCACCAGAGAACGTCATGCCAATTTTTACGTTTAGAAGCTGCATTGTCATGAAAGAAAGACCTGCAAAGATAGCATGTAGTCCGAACAATGCTGGTGCTACGAATAAGAATGAAAATTCGATAGGTTCTGTAATACCTGTTAAGAATGATGTTAATGCAGCAGAACCAAGGATACCTGCAGCATATACTTTATTTTCAGGACGTGCTTCGTGATACATAGCAAGTGCTGCTGCTGGAAGACCAAACATCATGAATGGGAATTTACCTGTCATAAATGTACCAGCTGTTAATGGTGCACCATCTTTAATTTGAGCAAAGAAGATTTGTTGGTCACCATGAACAACGTGACCTAAGCTATCTGTATAGGATCCAAATTCAAACCAGAATGGAGCATACCAAATGTGGTGTAATCCAAATGGAATTAACGAACGTTCAACTACACCAAATACGAATGCGGCAAGTGTTGGATTTGCATCGATCATGTTATGTGAGAAAGCATTTAATGCGTTTTGGATTGGCGGCCAAATCATACACATTGCCAAGCCAAGAATGACCGAAAATGCTGCAGTTGCAATTGGAACGAAGCGCTTACCAGCAAAGAATCCTAAATATGCTGGCAATTCCATATTAAAGTATTTATTATAACAATATGCCGCCAGTAAACCGACTATAATACCGCCGAAAACTCCTGTTTGTAACGTAGGAATACCCAAAACATAGGAATATGCTGGATCAGAAAATCCAATGTTTAACGGACCTTTGTCGCTTAGCACGGAAACTTTCGCTGCAACATTTAATGCAACACTCATCGTTTCATTCATGATAAGGAAACCTACTAATGCAGCGAGTGCTGCAACTCCTTCTCCTCCTGCTAAACCAACTGCTACCCCAACTGCAAATAATACGGAAAGATTAGTGAAAACAATATTTCCTGATTGTTCCATAACTTTGGCTACCATTGTAAACCAATCAGCCTTTAAAGCAGGAATATACTGAGTCAATGCCGGGTTTTGAAAGGCATTACCAAAAGCAAGTAAAAGCCCTGCAGCAGGTAAGATTGCAACTGGAAGCATTAATGCTTTACCAACTTTTTGAAGAACACCAAATATTTTTTTGAAAATTTGGAATCTTCCTCCTTTTTGCCGTTTTGTTTCTTTCGACAAATGCAAAAAGGCATGAGTGGGAGAGCGCAAGAAAATAGCTATCAAATGGTAGTATAACCCTTTTGTTCGCTATCATTCTGAACTCTCCAACACTCATGCCTGATCGAATCAGTAACACGTGTCGAATCGTGAGTAAACAAGTGCAATATTCAACTTGTACGACTAGGCAAACGGTTTCGCTTGTCGTTATACAAAGTTTGTCGAAAGTGAAAAACTTTCCATGCCTTTATTATACATAAGAGATGAAAGCGATTCAACCATTTTTTTTAGCGTTTTCATTTTCGACATTTTTCGACAATTCAGACACCTCGTTTACTCTGAACAAGTCGTTGCAAATGCATAGTTAAGTACACAATCTCAGCATCATACACGTTCATCTGTAATCTATTTTGCATCACTTTAATTAGTTTCCAAGCTAAATTGTATGCAATAGGATATTCATCCTTTAAAATATCAGCAAAACGTTTCGGCTCGACCACTTTTTCTCCGTTTTTAATCCTTTCAATAGCGTAATGAAGATGACGTATGAGTCGTAAATAATGAATACTTTCCTTATCTAACTCCAACGCTAATTGCTCCTCAATTAATGACACTAGAGAGGCAATAAGAAAAGAATTTTGATTAACAGTTGAAAATTCCGAATTCGTAGCCGAGCTATAAATGTGCAAAGCAATAAATCCAATTTCTCCTTCGGGTAAGTTGATTTGGAGATGTTCATTTATTAATTCAACAACTTCAGTAGCTACTTCATATTCATTCGGATACAATGCTTTCGTTTCTAATAAAAACGGATTATCAATAGCAAAACCTTGCTTTAAACGTCTTATGGCAAATGCAATATGATCGGTAAGAGCAACGTGAATGTGTTCATCCAGAGGGGCGTCTATTTTATCTTGAATGAGCAACATAACATCATTCATAATTGCAATAAGCCGTTCACTTACATGAGGAACAAGCATTGTGTACTGTTCACGCTCGCGCTCATTTGTAAGTACAAACATTTTTTCTACAATACCTTCTGGCAGTACATCGCCTACCTTTTTACCGAATCCAATTCCCTTTCCTATTACAACTACTTCCTCATGTTCAGGATGAGAAGCAATGATAACGTTATTGTTTAAAATCTTTTTGATTTCTAGTTCATACATGCGCCTGCCCCCTTTTTACGAAGCGTAATGTGATATTATGTTACATAACAAATCGATTGAAAGTCAATAAAATAATAGTAATATTTTAGACAGAGCAACTGCGGTCTTCTATAATATACTTATGTTCCATACCGACACGGTTTTATAGGAAAATAAAGGAGAAGATACATGATTAAAATGTTTGTAAGTGATATTGATGGTACTCTCATGCAGTCTGGCGGATACATTGACCAACAAGATTTAACCTCACTGCAATCTCTAGATCAAGATGCTATCATGCTTTGCTTTGCATCAGGTCGACTCGATAATGAAATTGTTTCATTAATGAATAAAATAAGCTCTCGTTTTCACCGAATTAGCGTAAATGGTGTTTTTATTTATACAAGCGAAAATAAACAGCTATTCTCAGCTAGCTTTGATCCCACCATATTACATAAATTAGTTGAAACGACAACAAGCAAACGTTTTATTCGCTATGTAAGTGATGAACATCATTATTATATTGAAAGAAAAACTCATGAGGTTCTTCAGCTAGAAAAACTAGCCGCTATGACCTCGGTTGAAATTCCCAATCTAATGCACGAACTCGGTAAGAGTATATTTCCTAACAAAATTTCAATCGGGGGAAAAACGGAAGAATTACTCCAACTTCAAACCACATTACAACATACGTTAAAAGGGTATGTCAGTACCTTTCTTTCTGCTTCAAATTGTCTTGATGTAGTGCCGATACATATAAATAAAGGAGCGGCACTTACAAAGTTAATAAAGCAACATCAATTAAAACCAAACGAAATCGCATGCGTTGGCGATTCATACAATGACATACCTATGTTTGAACTAACTCCCTATAGTTTTGCAGTAGAAAGCGCTGATGAAGAAGTAAAAAAATATGCCAACTATGTGGTTAAAAATGTTCGTGAAGCAGTCGATACTGTGAAAGTGATAAATAAAACCCGGTCACTTCCACTATAATTTCCTCTTGTTACAACCATAAAAACTTGCCTTCTTTTCATATAAAGAAGGCTTCATTTCTCTTGATTGTATTTATACTTAGTCAAATGACATACTACAGCATAACAATTATCGAGAATCCTTATCAATAACCAGGAAACCTCCACTTAAAAACTCTTGTTTGAATACAGTCATTTAAATAGGCCGCAAAAAATATAACGCTTACAAAAATGAATCATACAACATATATAGTATGACAAACTTACTTTAAGCTTAAAACTTTACCATAGTATTTACCTTTTAAGTTTATGGGATAAGTTATTTGCAAGCAAGTGGATTTTTATCAAAAATTGTAGAACATGATCGATTCGTGTCTATTTTATTGCATTTTTATGAAAACAGGCACAAATTATATCCGTTATTTCCTAATTCTGTGAAAGTACAATAAAATCTAAATTATTCCCTGCTTTCATCGTTCCTTATGCAAAGTCTCTGTATAAAGGGAACATTATGCTTTTGTATTGTGAACTACACAATACAAAAAAGAGGCTGTCCAAAAGAAAACATCACCTCTTTTGAATAAGCCCCTTACTCTCCTGAAAAAGCATTCAACGTTCCAAAAAATAAATCAGCTTCTTCTACAATATCTGAATCTTCCGGTAAAGGCGGAAGCTCATCTATGGATTTAAGACCAAATAGGTCTAAAAATTCCTTTGTTGTTCCATATAAAATAGGACGGCCTGTTCCTTCTGCTCTCCCCGTTTCCTTTATTAGAAGATGAGATACGAGCGTTTGCAATGGCTTTTCTGTTTTTACACCGCGAATTTCTTCAATTTCCGTTCTCGTAATCGGCTGACGATAGGCAACAATTGCTAACGTTTCGAGGGCAGCTTGTGAAAGCGAATTAGAAGATGGCGTTTGAATCAGCTTTTCATAATAATGTGCATGTTCACGTTTGGTTGTAAGTCGATATGCATTTGCAAATTGTACAATAGTAAATCCGCGATTCACAGATGCATAATCTTCTACCAATTGTCCAATTAGGGAGCGAACTTCATCTATTCTAATACCTAAAACTTGTGAAATTTGATCTGGGTAAATTCCTTCCTCACCACTAACAAACAGCAATCCTTCTAGAATTCCTTTTTGTTCATTCTGATTCAATTTTTATCATTCCCCTCTTCTAGGACACAAACATATATTTCTTCAAAATTCTTTTCTTGTTCAGCAATAAGCAGCCTTTTTTTCATTAATTCTAAAATAGCAAGAAAAGTAACGACAATTGATTCACGGCTATCTTCAAGAAATAAATCAAAAAAGCTACATCTGCCATTAAATCTTTCTAATCGCTGTACAATCTCTACCATACGTTGTTCAATAGGAATCTCTTGCCGCGATACTGTAGTAGAAATAGGTTTTTGTAATTTTTTCCTACGCATTAGTTTTTGAAATGCCGCTAGCATATCATATAATGTAACATCCATCGGCAATCGTTCTTCTCTTTCCGTATGAACAAAACTGCTTAAATCAGCAGGAGCTCTTGTGTATAATAGAGCTCTTTCACGCTCCCTTTCCTTTAGCTCTATTGCAGCCTGCTTAAATTTTTTATACTCGATTAACCGTTCCATAAGCTCTTGACGAGGATCTTCTTCCCATACCTCTTCTTCTAAAAGCTCCTCTTCTTGTTTTGGCAAAAGCATTTTACTTTTAATTGCTAAGAGTGTCGCTGCCATGACTAAATATTCGCTTGCCACATCCAATTGTAACTCCTTCATCGCATGGATATAGCCAACATATTGCTCTGTAATTTCAGCGACAGGAATATCATATATATCAATTTCAAAGCGATTAATTAAATGCAACAGTAAATCAAGTGGACCTTCAAACGCATCAATTTTAATATTATATTGCACGTAACATCCCACCAACCATTTATATATCAGTATAAGTATAGAGCATGACTGAGGTCTATCCAATCCTTTTTCTATTAAATAGACAAACAGATACGCACAATAACCCATATTATATAATATCATGTTTGCACCGATGAGGAACTACCTTCATATATAGTAGGAGAGAGTACAAGGCAAATACAGTTTGTTCATGATACAATGAGGACAAAAGGAGCGTTTTTCATGTACCCATATGCTTACATACAATTTTTAGTTCACTTCCATGCAGATCGAGATTATTTTGAATGTCATGAAATAGGAGAGGAATATTGGAAACAAGGTTCAAACAGGCTCTCTCTTTGGGTAGCTCTCATACAAATTGCAGTAGCACAGTATCATTATCGTAGAAAAAATACGAATGGGGCGATTCGCTTACTAAATCACGCAATTTCTATTTTAGAGGGCCAAGATGAGACGGTTACCCAATATGGATTACACTATGAAAACCTTCTGACTCTGCTTCATAATGAACTTCTGCGAATGAAGGAAGGAAAAGCATACGAAAGTATTACTTTACCTATTGCTGACTCTGCATTAGCGTTCACATGTATACAAACCTGCAAGGAGCTAGGTCTAAACTGGAATAGCAAAAGTGATATGACAAATACTTTACTCATCAATAAACATACACTTCGCGATCGTACTGACGTAATGAATGAACGCTACAAACAAATAGAAAAAAGAAAGCAGAGATCGTAATCTCTGCTTTCTTTTAATGGTGAATGGTATCCGTTTTGCAACTTTCACAAAACGGTTTTGTAAATTCATTTCCGGATAGGGTAACCCCAGGCATCATGGACCGAATCTCGCTAACCATTTTCTTACCAATACCTACATGACGATGTGATGGCGTTACACAAATATGTTGAATTTGCACGACCCCATCTTCCTTTTTCACAGTTCCTATAATCCCGAGAACAGCTTCATCTTCCTTCCATAAATAAAGCTGCCAATCCTCGTTCGTTTCATATTCTTTCACAGTTGCTTGCAACTTTTTCACTTCTTTTTCAGTCGGCATAAAAGAAAGAAGACCCATCGCAATTTTTTCGTAATTTTTCTTGAAACGAATCAACATAAAAGATTTTCCCTTCTTATCGAAAAAGCTTTCCAACTTAATGTTACTACATATAAAACAGATCTGTCTCCTTTAGCATTACGTAATTACAATTACTAGCTGTGATACGTTCATTCTACAACAATTTTCAAACAGTGAAAAGTTGCTGTTTGCTTCTTTATTACCTCACAATCTTATTATATACTCTTTATGCAAAGAAATGTTCCGTGTATGCCTAAAACAAAAGGAAATGATATCCTTATTTATTCGACATTTTTTTCCTTTATCAAAAAGGAAATGGCTGGACGTAATCGCTTTCAAAAATAATGAAATTCTACAAAAAGAAAGCATGGGCAAAAAGATGATAACAAACCAGGTAATTGCTACCCATTATTCATTATCATCCTTATCCCTAGCTAAATATTAACTTATTCTTCCCAAACCTTAACTTCTTTCATGACATCCCCATTTTTCATGGCAAGAACCGTATCCATTCCACTAGTAACCTGTCCAAACACAGTATGAACACCGTCTAAATGAGGTTGTGGTGCGTGAACGATGAAGAATTGGCTACCGCCTGTATCTCTTCCTGCATGTGCCATAGAGAGTGCTCCTGCACCATGACGATGTGGATTGCCTTTTGTTTCACATTTAATCGTGTATCCAGGACCACCAGCTCCTGTGCCTGTTGGATCCCCTCCTTGGCTAACAAATCCAGGAATAACTCTATGGAACGTTACGCCATTATAAAATCCATCATTAGCTAATTTTTCAAAGTTCGCAACAGTTCCTGGTGCTTCGCCTGGAAAAAATTCCATTTCAATTTTCTGACCGTTTTCCATTAATATATAGCCTTTTTTCATATTCGTATGTACCTCCAATTATCCCCGTTTATTGTAAGAAAAGCTCCATCTATACTACTCTTTGTAAGCCATAGGGAGTATTCTTAATTCTGATTCATCATAACATAATTATTATAGAAAAAGGAAATAAGGTGCAGTGAAAAAATAAGACAAACTGAGAATCTTTCATAAAATTCAACTTAAAACCGATGACAAATCATAAAAATGTACTATAATGACTTTACTGCCCTACAATTTTCGAAAAGGTAAAGGAGCGATTTTCGTGAAAACGAAATTAAGTGCGTTTCTTCTCATCTTTACATTGCTTATTCCAACCTTGGCATATGCTGATACAACTGAGGGAGAAACGATTATCACATTGGGTGAAAATTTAACAGACCAACAGAAACAAACCGTATTAAATGATATGAAAGCACCACAAGATGCACAAATCATTACTGTTTCTAATGCAGAAGAGCATAAATATTTAGACAGTTACGTACCACAGTCACAGATTGGAACAAGAGCCATCTCTTCGTCAAAAATCACATATACGAAGGCTGGGTCGGGTCTTGTCGTTCAAACCCATAACATCTCGGGTATTACAGATGCCATGTACACCAATGCACTTATTACGGCAGGGGTAAAAGACGCAAACATCTATATAACTGCACCATTTTCCGTTTCGGGTACAGCAGCATTAACAGGTATTATGAAAGCTTACGAAAAAACATCAAACAAAGCAATACCAGAAGGAGTAAAACAAGTAGCAAACCAAGAAATGGTTACTACATCAAACCTTGGAAATCAAATTGGTAATGACAAAGCGGTGCAACTTGTGAATAATATCAAAGGAGCCATCGCACAAAATCCGCCTCAAACTACAGATGACTTACGAACTTTGATTAAGAAAATTGCAGATCAAATGGGAATTCAGCTTACAGATGACCAGTTAAATAGCCTTGTTTCTTTATTTGATAAAATGAAAAATTTAAATATTGACTGGAATCAAGTTGGCAATCAGTTGAACAATGCAAAAAACCAAGTATCAACGTTTCTAAAATCTGATCAAGGACAAAGCTTTTTAGATCAAGTTAAATCTGTCTTTTCTAGCTTTATTGATTTTATTAAATCATTGTTTAAAAATTAAGATTGGTATAGAGAAAAGGGGGCGAAGAATCTTTCGTCTCCTTTTCCTTCTATTATTTACTTATATTGAGTAGTCTACTCTTGTCGTCTACTATTTTGCGGATGAACAATACTCGGTCTAATTTTTAAGCTTGAAATGGTTGGTCGAACAAATATTTTCATTAGTGCACCACCATCAAATGGAAGAAATGGCCATAAATACGGTGTTTGTAAGCTTCTTGTCGAGGCAAGATACAAAATAAGCAAGGTAAAGCCGATAATAAACCCAGATTGATGTAGCCAGGCCGTTAATAAAATAATGATAATTTTCGTAATTTTGTTTGCTAGACTAAGCTCGTAGCTTGGTGTTGCATAAGCACCAATAACGGAGATTGCTGAATACAAAATAACCTCTGGTACAAACAATCCTACTTGAATTGCAATTTCTCCAATTAGCACTGCGGATATTAAACCTAAAGAGGTGGAAATAGCGGCCGGTGTATGAATAGACGCCATTCGTAAAAACTCTAAACCGATTTCAGCAAATATAATTTGTAGAAACGTTGGTAAATGTGTGACTTTGTTTGGTCCAATAAAAGCAAGCTGAGGAGGAAGTAGCGTTGGATCAATCACAAACACAAGCCAAAAGGGAAGTAAAAATAGCGAAAAGAAAATTCCAAGATATCGTACCCATCTTTGAAACGTTCCAACGACCGGATTTTGGCGAAACTCTTCCGCATGCTGTACGTGATGGAAAAATGTAGTTGGTGTAATCATAGCACTCGGTGTCGTATCGCAAATAACGAGAACATGTCCTTCTAATAGATGGTTAGCTGCTACATCAGGACGCTCCGTGTAACGTACGAGTGGAAATGGACTAAAATGATGCTTGACAAGAAATTCCTCAATCGTTTTATCCGACATGGTGATTCCATCTATTTCAATGGCTTGTAGCTCCTGTTTTATTATTTTTATCAAATCAGGATTTGCAATATCTTGTATATATGATATACAAATATCCATTTGAGATCGTTCGCCTACCCTAATGATCTCATTACGTAGTCGTGGATCTCGTATCCGTCTGCGAATAAGAGCGGTATTTACAATTATATTTTCAACAAATCCATCTTTAGCTCCTCGAACTACCTTTTCTGTATCTGGCTCTGTTGGGGTACGTCCTGGATAGCTTCTTACATCAATCTCAAATGCCTCTGTCTCACCATCTACAAAAATGACAATAAGGCCCGACAGAACTTTTAAAATTGCATCATCCATCGTCTTCACTCGAGCTACTTGTTGATGAATAAGATGATTTTCAATCAACTCCATAGGAGAATTTGTATACACATCCCCTTTATTCAAATCAACGACCTCTTCTAAAATGTGAATGATATAATTACTATCACATAATCCGTTAACAAACGTAACAGCGATTTTTCTACCAAGTATGTTGAACATACGCATGCCAACATCAAAGGTGACACCGATTCCTACTGTTTGTTTTAAGTAGTTTTCATTATCACTTAAAAAAGATGAGATAGGGATTTTAATACGTTGTTCTTTTTTTGGCATAATATCCGCTCCTTTCGAGGATTAGTTCAACAGCCTTTTTCGTTATGGGAGATCCTTTCTTTATGTCGTCATTCGTGCACATTTTTCCAATATCTCCAATTCCAACAATGATAGGAACCTCAAGAGAATCTAAACAGTACACTGTATCTCCATTTATTCGCCCTATCTCTATATCAGAAAGTCCGTATTTATCAACACCATACTCCGTCAAGGAACCATAACGATCTATACTTACATCCACGCGAGCCCATTCATACCGATGGGTGTTAGAAGCTACGGCTAAAATACCAAGTACCTCAATATCCGAATGAGCCGTAACGTATCGCATAGCACTTTCTCCGGTTCCCTCCCCTACGTAGCCGCTATCATCAAACATAATAAATACCGGATCATACGGTGCTTGAAGGATAAGCTTAACCATTTCACTGCCGGTAAGTCGTGTTGGATTCCCCTGCGATGCAGAGATACAGCGACCTCCAATTTGCTTTGCGACATATTCGATTGTTCTTTTCGCGTATTCATCTCCATCGGTTACTAAAATGACCTTTCGCTTCATCTGTTTTATCCTTTCGGTTTAAATATAAGCGCTGCTAGAAATGCAAATAAAACTGCTGATGATATTCCAGCCGATGATAGCTGAAACATCCCCATTCCAATACCAAGATATCCATGTTGCTCGGCTTCCCGCATCGCTCCGTGTAAGAGGGAATGACCAAAACTCGTAATGGGAACGGTTGCCCCTGCACCAGCAACCTGAATCAGAACATCGTAAATGCCAAATCCATCTAATATAGCACCAACTACAACAAAAATTGCCATTACATGACTAGGAGTAAGCTTTGCAAAATCGAGAAGAAGCTGTCCTATAACGCATATCGCACCACCTAAAGCAAATGCATATAGAAATTCCATCTCATCCTCCTTACGCTCGTTCGAATGAAACAGCGTGCGCAATCGCTGGGATTGATTCTTTTTGCTGCATCATAATTGGATTTAATAGTGCACCCGTTGCAACCACAAGAATACGATGATAGGTACCTTTTTTAAGTTCATGAAATAAATGACCATAGGTTACCACAGCTGAGCAAGCACATCCACTGCCTCCTGCAAACGTATTTTGACCGCTATCATAAATGAGTAAACCACAATCATCATACCTAGCCCCTAAATCATATCCTTCCTCATGCAGCAATTGACGTGCAATCGGGGTACCAACTCCCGATAAATCTCCTGTTACGATAAGGTCATACTCCTTGTATGAAATATGTAAATCTTCAAAGTGCTGACAGATAGTATGAACAGCTGCCGGGGCCATTGCAGAGCCCATATCATAAGGATTCGTTATTCCTAAATCATGTACCCTTCCTATGGTGGCACTCCGGATGACAATGCTGCTTGGCTCTCGGCTGATTAGACAGGTTCCCGCACCTGTAACAGTGGAAGTAGCCGTTAATGGTTTTTGCCCCGCATATTCTGTTGGATTACGAAATTGACGCTCTGCAGTAGCATTATGGCTGCTAACGGTAGCAAGAATTCGGTTAGCAAACCCTCCATCCACTAATGAACTGCCTATTGCGATCGTCTCCATTGAAGTCGAGCATGCGCCAAACATACCTAGAAATGGAATTTTGTGCTGCCTAGCAACATAATTAGCAGTTACATTTTGATTTAATAAATCACCAGCTAAAAAAAAATCAATATGATGTGGTTGTAGGTTTTCCTTTTTTAACGCGTATTTGATGGAATCTTGCATGAGTCGTCGCTCTGCAAGCTCCCAATTTTGTTCCTTACAATGTAAATCATCATAGTAGCTATCAAAACTGTCTTTTAAAGGGCCAGCTCCTTCGATTGGGCCTACTACTGTACCCGTTGTATTTACATATATTCCATTTTCAAACACCCATGATTGCTTTCCCGTTAATCTCATACGTTTCCTCCTACATAAGTAGCTTCACCGTATATCGAATGAGTCCGACAATATATGCACCAACAACACCGAATACGATCGCCCCTCCAGCAAGC
Source organism: Ectobacillus polymachus (assembly GCF_048159605.1). Classification (NCBI taxonomy): domain Bacteria; kingdom Bacillati; phylum Bacillota; class Bacilli; order Caryophanales; family Bacillaceae; genus Ectobacillus; species Ectobacillus polymachus. Next base: position 1,507,022 of record NZ_JBLREB010000001.1, read on the forward strand.
TTAAACATATTTGTTGCTATGCCTAGTACAAGTCCTTCACTGCGATGCTCCATAGCAGCACTCGTCATCGAATTAGCAAATCCTGTAACAGGTACCAAAGCACCCGCTCCAGCAAATTGACCGATTCTATCATACACACCAAAACCTGTAAGAAGCGTAGCGAGTAAAATAAGTGTTGCAACAGTTGGGTTTCCTGCATTTTGTTCAGTAAAATGAAAATAATGAATATAGAATACTGTTAATGCTTCTCCAAGTAGGCAAATAAGTCCGCCTACTACGAAGGCTTTTAAACAATTTTTCAAATAATTCGGTTTTGGATGATACTTCTTAATCTTATTTTTATAATCATCCTTTAATTTTTTATTCACGTAACTTCCTCCTATCTCACAAAAAACATCCAATGGAATAAAGATCCAAATACTTTCCCTAACACAAGTGCCATTAGCAGAGCTACCATTCTATCGACCATCCCTACTCGCTTCGCTAAAATGGGAAGAACATTTAAAACTTCTGTTAATGCAGCAGCAAGCATACCAACAAATACACCGCACAAAAGCCCAATCAAAATTAACCAATACTGCGATAGATAAAATATAGAATCTCTTAAGCTGAACCATGAACCACATAAAGCGCCTAGTACAACTGCCCATTCATAAATAGGAATGAGCTTCACACTTTTTGTTAATTGTGTTAATCGTGGAATGACACCTAATACAGATAAGAAAGCCACGAATCCTGCTCCTACTGCAATCCCTCCTGCAAGACCTGTAAATGCCACTACCATTTCAAGGATTATCAATTTTCTTCGTACTTTCTTTATTTTGATTCATCATGACATATTCATCGAGGGATTGCTGATATTGAAACATTTCCACCTCAAGAGGGCTTGGCTCCTCATTAATACGTTTCTTGAATAAATGATTAAAAAACAGAATCATTCCTAGACCAAGACCTATGGAATAGGGAATTTGCAGGATAAGAGGTTTTCTATTTATCTTTCCTGTAATCATGTAATACAATCGTTCATGTACTTGCTGCATACTTACATCCTCATGAAAGTATATAATTGCAAGCCCCGCTCCTACGAAAAGAAGAAGCCATACTAAAGCAAAAAAAAATGGGTTACTTGCTTTTCTTTCATACATAATTTCTACAATCGTTTGCGATGAGCCGATTAGATTCACTTCAACCGAGTTGTTCGCATTTTGAATCGCTACTAAAATCATCATCGCATCGATGACAACATGTGTTTTATCTGCTGATGTAATCTCATAGACAGGCAATTCCTGCAAATACGATATTACCTGACTAGGTCCGGAAATTTGTGCAACGTCTTTTAACGTAAGTCGATAGTTTGGAGAGACTTGCAGACGTTGTCGCATTTTCACATAAATCATGTCAGTCAAGTCTATTCCTCCTTCTGAACGAATCTTATATTTGTAGTATGGTTGAGAGGCTTTTTTTCATACAATGTTTTTACATTCGATTCTAAAGGAGTTTTTTTAAATTAATGGATAATTACGGAATGATTGTCTGTAAAAAATGGAAAAGACCGAATAGGCTATTCACCTATTCGGTCTTTCATCTCTAGTAAAATTTTCTTTTCTAGACGAGACACTTGCACCTGCGAAATCCCTAGACGCTCTGCTACCTCTGATTGCGTTTGATCCTTATAATAACGCAAATAAACAATGAGTCTCTCTCGTTCATCAAGCTCTTGAATAGCCTCTTTTAAAGCAAGTTTATCAAACCATCTCGATTCCGTTTGATCTGCAATTTGATCCAAAATGGTAATCGGATCTCCATCGTTCTCGTACACGGTTTCATGAATAGACGACGGCGTTCGACTTGCTTCCTGAGCCATAATTACTTCTTCAACCGTAAGATTCAAAGCTTCTGAAACTTCCGAAATAGTAGGAGTACGCCCTAGCTTCTTCGATAGCTCATCCTTCATCTTCCGTACTTTATTTCCTGTTTCTTTAAGGGAACGGCTCACCTTTACGGTACCATCATCACGAAGAAATCGTTGAATCTCACCAATAATCATCGGTACAGCGTACGTTGAAAATTTGACATCATAGGACAAGTCAAATTTATCCACTGATTTTAACAATCCAATACAGCCGATTTGAAACAAATCCTCTGGCTCATACCCACGATTTAGAAAACGCTGAACGACTGACCATACGAGACGCATATTACTTTGTACAATTGTATCGCGTGCTGCTTGGTCTCCTGCTTGGCTTTTCTGAATCAATTTCTTTAGCTCATGGTCCTTTAACTGCACTTTCCCATTTTCATTTCTCACCTCTATGTCCATAGGCTCGTCTCCTTAATTGCATAGAGCGTTGCTTTTTGACAAATACTTTGTAAGATGGATTGTTGTTCCGTATGATTCATTAGATATAACTTCAACCTCGTCCATAAAGTTTTCCATAATCGTAAATCCCATGCCGGAACGCTCTAATTCAGGTTTTGTTGTAAATAATGGCTGTCTAGCTTCTTCCAAGTTCTTTATTCCAACGCCTTTATCACGAATGGTTAATCGTACAATTTCATCATCTAGCGTAACCGAAATATATACGGTACCTTCAGGATTTCCTTCATAGCCATGTATGATGGCATTCGTAACAGCTTCAGAAACAACAGTTTTAATTTCTGTTAATTCGTCTAAGGTAGGATCAAGCTGCGCAATAAATGCTGCTACCGTAACTCGAGCAAACGACTCATTTTGACTTAAAGCGGAAAACTGAAGGTGCATTTCATTTTTCATTTAAGCCACCCCCAGTGTTGCAAGCGCATTCTTCTCATTTATTTCTAATCGGATAATTTTAAATAAACCAGACATTTCGAATAGACGTTTTACAACCGGAGAGATTGCGCATACAACCATTTCTCCACCTAAACTCTTTATGTGCTTATATCTTCCAAGTATGACTCCTAGTCCAGAGCTATCCATGAACGTTAATTGTTCTAGATTTAAAAGGATATGATGTACTTGATAAGTTTGTAGTGTGTCTTCTACACGACTACGTAATTCTTCTGCTGTATGATGATCGAGTTCTCCAATTAAACGGATACACAATACATCACGTTTTACTTCCATATTGATCATCAGACTCACGTTTACTTCCTCCTTTTCTAAGCGCACACTGCGCAAAAAAGTATAAGGAATCTTTCGCCGATTCACAACATGAATCCTTCTTGACGACAAAAGAAGTGGTTTTTCGAAGGAAGGAGAAATATTTGTCCTATCTTTAAGACAATGAGAATAAGATGACGCAAACAATTCATCTTCCTTGCGTCATCTCTAAATTTCTCCATTTCAGAGCCCTATTATTTGCAAACTATCCTATCATTCGACCTTTGAAAAGATTTGAAGGTTGCGTTTCACCATTTCCCAAAGGCTGGCTTGTTTTACGGCTTCACCTGCAATAAGCGGTTCCTTCGTTACAACAGTATCTCCTTTTTTTATGACGAGCGTACCAAGCGTATCTCCCTTTTTAATCGGAGCTTTCACAGTCTGCTCTGCTACAATTTCTTGTTTCACGGAATCAGATTGTTCCCCTCTTTTCATAAGAAGTGAAACCTGATCCTTGGCTACAAGATTTACTGTACTTTTGTCTCCTCTGCTTACTTTAACAGATGTAATAACTTGATCTTTGGCAAATAGCTTCTTTGTTGCATACTGGCTGTAAGCAAAATCAAGAAGCTTGGTAACCTGGGCATTTCGCTCCTTCGAAGTAGGAGCCCCCATAACAACTGCAATTACACGCATGCCATCTCTCTCGGAAGAAGCAGTTAAACAGTACCGTGCCTCTGCTGTAAACCCTGTCTTTACACCATCAACTCCAGGATAAAAACGGACAAGCTTGTTGGTATTTACAAGCCAAAACTTTTTATCTGTATTTTCTCGTAAATAGTCCTCATATTTACCTGTATACTGGCGAATCAGCGGGTATTTCATTAACTCTCTTGCCATAATTGCCATATCATAGGCCGTTGAATAATGATTTTTAGCTGGTAACCCTGTTGGATTTTGAAAATGAGTATTTTTAAGTCCGAGAGATTTTGCTCGTTCATTCATTAATTTCACAAACCCCTCTTCTGATCCCGCAATATGTTCTGCCATAGCAACAGATGCATCATTCCCTGAAGCAATAGCTATACCCTTGAGCATTTGATCCACTGTCATTTCTTCACCAGGCTCAAGGAAAATTTGAGATCCTCCCATAGAGGCAGCATGTTCGCTTGTCCTTACCTTTTCTTCTAGCTTCAGCTTTCCACTTGCTATTTGTTCCATTATTAACAGCATCGTCATAATTTTCGTCATGCTCGCAGGTGGAAGTTTTTCATTGCTGTTCTTATCAAAGAGAATTTGTCCTGTATCCTGTTCTAACAACACGGCTGATGACGCTTGTTCCACTAGCTTCGGCTGCTCTTCCTGCTTTTGATTTGTCTTTGATTGCGCAAATCCGACCGAAGTAACAGAGCTTAGCAAAGTGAAACTTAATAAAATTGCAAATAATCGTTTCATGTCTGCACCCTCCATTCCATATCAAACCTATTTTTTCCATTTCAAAGATGTTTATACAAATTTTCTTGAAAAAGAGGATACAGGTGATAGTAAAAAAGACCGTCAAGTTTCACTTGACGGTCTTTACACATTCTCTTTTCAACTAACAAGACCTATAAAGTCCCATAGAAGGATATTTTTTTGTTTTTCAGGTTGGTAATCTTATTATTTTCTTTAATCTCTCATATACATGAAAAATAAGAATAGAATGCCCAACAATTAATGAAACGATGCGGGCTAGTATTAGCTTATTTGATAGGAAGGATGATGAATAAAGTGCAATATATACCTCCATATTTACCTCCATATCGTGAAACAAAAGATACATTCATACAGGTGCATGGTGAAGGGATGGTCAAGGCAGAACCGGATGTTGTCATTGTAACGCTTGGTGTAATAACTGATGATATAAGTGTTCAAACTGCACAAGAAAGAAATGCTACTACCTCAAAGTCTTTGCTTTCAGCATTAAAACAAATCGGAATTGAAGAAAGCGATATTGCAACATTATCTTATACAATTACCCCTTTATATAAGGTAGACAACACACTACAAGGCTATCGTGTAGAGCACTTATACGAAATTACAGTCGTAAATGTGCAAAAGGCAGGGGGTGTTTATGCAGTGGCTATGGAGGCAGGAGCAAATATTACTCATGGACTTACCTTTCGCGTTTCAAACCCTAATACGTTTATAAATAAAGCACTAACGATAGCCGTTGCAAACGCACTCGAAAAAGCATCGGTTATTGCAAATGCGCTGCGTGTAACCATCCATCCTGTTCCAATTTCTATAAAGGAAGAAAGAGGGACTAGTTTTGCGGTTTACGGTGCTAGTCAAATCTTGTCAGCACCATCCATTCAACCAGGTGAAATAACAATTACAGCTCGTGTTATAGCTAATTTTACATATACTTAATGAATAAGAATTTGCTATAACACGGTGAACCCTATAGAGGATTATTAAAAGTTGCACTTGGTAACAAAAAGAAGTTGGAAAAACTTTATATATTATAGCAAGTTTGTTTTTCTCAACATTTGTATTGCATACGATTTTATAGTAAAAACGACGCAAAAGAAGGAATCTCCTTATGCGTCGTTTTTTTGCCATGTATTTTTCAATCCCTATCTATTCCTAAAGTGAGCTAACTATTTCTTTAACTAGAGATAGAAAATTTGCTTTGACCCGTTCTGTCGTTTCAATTACTTCCTCGTGATTCAGTGGTTGATTTAAAATACCTGCCGCCATATTTGTAATACAAGAAATACCAAGCACCTTGATCCCGCTATGTCTAGCAACAATCACTTCAGGTACAGTTGACATACCTACAGCATCTGCCCCTAGTGTGCGAAACATATGAATTTCAGCTGGTGTTTCGTAAGAAGGGCCCGTAACTGCTAGGTATACCCCCTCTTGAACGTCTATATGTAAACGTTTAGCAGCATCCTTTGCGATTTGTCTAAGATCATTAGCATACGCCTCTGACATATCAGGGAAGCGAGTACCAAGATCCGACTCATTTGGACCGATAAGCGGATTCGTACCCATAAAATTGATATGATCGCGAATAATCATTAAATCTCCTGGTGCAAACGAGGTTTGTATTCCTCCAGCAGCATTTGTTACGAGTAACGTTTCTACACCTATCGCTTTCATAACACGAACGGGAAAGGTTACACTATTCATTTCATAGCCTTCATAATAATGGAAACGGCCTTGCATAGCCACAACGGATACTCCTTTTAATGTACCGAAGACAAGCTGACCCGCATGACCTTCTACAGTTGTAACGGGAAACCCTGGAATATTCCCGTAGCTAACCTTAACCGGACTTTCGATTTCATCAGCTAACACACCAAGTCCTGACCCAAGGATAAGTCCTAATTTAGGGATATTCTTACATTTATGTCGTAAATAATCAGCTGCTTGTTCAATCAATTCGTACTTCATCCTATGACTCCTCCTATTGTAACTGTTTTAAAAAGCTCTTTCCATATTTCGGCATGTTTACCTCAAAGTTTTCCGCAACGGTAGCACCTATATCCGCAAATGTTTTGCGAATCTTTAGATCCTTTCCTTCTTTCATAGATGGACTATATACGAGTAACGGAACGTACTCACGTGTATGATCGGTACCAGCGTGAATTGGATCATTTCCGTGGTCAGCTGTAATAATAAGAAGATCATCATCCTTAAGTAGATCGAGAACTTTAGCAAGACGTACGTCATACTCCTGCAATGCTTCCCCATAGCCTTGCGGATTGCGTCTGTGACCATATAGTGCATCAAAGTCTACTAAGTTTACGAAGCTAAGACCCGTAAATTCCATATGAAGGGTGTCAACAAGCTTATCCATTCCATCCATATTCGATTTTGTACGAAGCGACTTTGTAACTCCCTCTCCATCATAGATGTCGGAGATTTTTCCAATTGCAATCACATCAAATCCACTATCCTGCATTTCATTCATCACCGTTCTGCCAAACGGCTTCAATGCATAATCATGGCGGTTTGCAGTACGTGTAAAGCTTCCAGGTTTCCCTATGAATGGCCGTGCAATAACGCGGCCTACCATATATTTCTCATCTAATGTTAGCTCACGAGCAATATTGCAAATAGAATAAAGCTCCTCAAGAGGTACAATATCTTCATGGGCTGCAATTTGCAATACACTATCTGCTGATGTGTAAACAATAAGAGCCCCTGTTTTCATATGTTCTTCTCCCAGCTCGTCTAAAATAGCAGTACCAGAAGCGGGCTTGTTTCCAATAATTTTTCGTCCAGTACGTTTTTCTAGTTCGTCAAGCAATTCTTTTGGAAACCCTTTCGGAAATACACGAAAAGGGGTATCAATAAATAGACCCATAATTTCCCAATGCCCTGTCATCGTATCTTTTCCAACTGATTTTTCTTCCATTTTTGTATAATATGCCATTGGATGTTCACTTTTTTTAATCCCTTTCAGCTCACGAATATTGCCGAGCCCTAATTTCTCCATATTTGGCATATGTAGTCCATTCATGTGTTCGGCTATATGACCGAGTGTATCCGCCCCTGCATCTCCGAAAGCTTGTGAATCAGGCGCCTCTCCAATCCCTACAGAATCCATCACGATTAAAAAAACCCGCTTAAACTTTTTCAACATAATTTCCTCCTATTTAAAAGTATCAAGATAAAGTTATTGACTATGTCAGATGTCAGACTTTATCATCTGTGCCATTTTTGTTTTATATATCCTAGTATATCGTATGTAAAACCGTACTTCAAACTGGCAGTTATGTAACGTAGATTTCTTTTATCCCTCACTTTAGAGAGTAAACTAAGGTTGCTATCCCTCTACTCTGATACCTCTCCTATCTTGGAATAAAAAAAACTGATTACATCCTAGTTTGATGTAATCAGCTAACTTCATTTTACTTCAACAAGCTGTTCCATATGATCATGCAATGAATCTTTTTCAACATGCACCTTTACATGATAGCTTCCAGCATCTTTAAACACTGGATTGGCATTGTACTCACCATTCATTCCTTCTTTTGCAGAAACAAAATTATGCTTCTCGTCTCCATCTTTCCATGTTTCAAACTCAACATTTGCTCCCGTTAACGGAGAACCATTTTGTTTTATATGCGCCATCATGTTAGTCGGAACATTGGCTTTCAATGAATCTACCATAAGTTGAATCGCTACATCATTATTTCCGTCATTACCATTATCCTTAGTAACTGCTGCATTTCCTACTGCAATCTTCACTTCAGGCATAACGTGCGTATCTCTAGCATTTGTATGTGCTATGATGTGATACACTCCATCTTGAGGAAAGGTGATGTCTGCTGCATATATACCGTTACTTTTATGTTTTGCATCTGTCATCGTATGCTTTTGATCATTTTCTTTCCACGTTTCAAATTTCACATCTTGTGCATCATCGACCGCTTTTCCATCCTGTGTAACAATTGCTTGCAGTTCAATTTTTTCATTTGGTTTTAATGTATCTGGATTCGTTTTTATTTCAACTTTTACTTCCTTTGGTACTGCATCGCTTTGTGTATGTTGGTGGCTTTGTGAATTACATCCAGCTAATACAATAAGCGTCATACATAAACTTGTAAGAACTTTTTTCATCGTACAACCTCCTCTAATCTAGTATAGAGGAATATAAAAATATTTGTCTATATACGCATAGTGATTAGATTGAAAACAATATAAGAATAAAATGTGAAGTTTCTGTGAAGTGAAAAAGTCAAATAGAAGGGCTTACATGAACAGCAGCATAAGATTACGCCCTTGGATGAAACTGCTGATATACATCTTTAAGCCGTACTTTTGAAACGTGAGTATATATTTGTGTTGTTGAAATATCTGCGTGACCTAGCATTTCTTGAACTGCTCTTAAATCTGCCCCGTTTTCTAATAAATGAGTTGCAAAGGAATGACGGAGCATATGCGGGGTTAAATCCTTCTGAATGTTTGCATCTTTGGCAAGCTGCTTTAAGATTTTCCAGCATCCTTGCCGAGACAAACGCTCTCCATGATGATTTAGAAAAAGCGCATCTGTTGATTTTTTCCGTGCTAGTTCATTCCGACCTCTTTCGATATACTTTGTAATCGCCTCTGTTGCCAATCTGCCGAGCGGAATAATTCTTTCCTTGCTCCCCTTACCAAGGCACCGTACAAATCCCATCGTAAGATGAATATCTGCAAGATTTAAGTTAATAAGTTCAGAAACACGTAAACCGGTTGCATATAATAATTCTAGTATTGCTTTATTTCGTAATCCGAAAGCACTCTTATCACGAACTTCAAGAAGTGCTTCTACTTCTTCAATGGATAGAACACTCGGTAGTTTTCGCTCAAGCTGCGGTGTTTCAATATGTACAGAAGGGTCACTTTCAGCAATCCTCTCACGCAATAAAAATTGATGGAAGGAACGGATTGAGGCAATATGACGTGCTATCGTTTTTGCTGATTTATCTTGATCCTTTAATAGATGAAGAAAATGAATAATGTTTATCCGTGTAACGTCTGTTACGTTTATTCTTTCTACCTTATCTATATATTGCAAGTAGCTTTTTAAATCTCGTTCATAAGACAAAATCGTATTGCCAGCTAGTCCCTTTTCTATCCGCATATAATGTATAAAATCCTTTAGATATTCCTCCAAGTTCCTCTACTCCCCATTTTCAAAGAAAAAAAACAGTCGATTCATCCAAGCAACTGATCCATCTAGCTTTGATACTTCTTCTACTGATTCTCCCTTTGGCTTTTCGAATCGATGATAACTCTGATATTCTTCATTTATCCATAGCATAGCAAAATAAAAAAGAAGCGTACAACTTGTAAATAAGAGAAAAACCTTGATCAATTGCGCTACCATTTTCAATCCACTTCGCATGTAAAGCCCTCCATATGCTTTGATATTACAACATATGCCAAGCTTACACTGCTTTATACATTTCCAAATAAAAAAACCTCTTCCAAGAAAGGAAAAGGTTATTTATCGTTTTGCTTTTGCCAACATGAATGACAAATACCATAAAAAGTGAGTCGATGATCTTTCACTTTGAATTTCCAAGTTTGCTCAACTTTCTTTTCCACATCTTTCAATAAATCTTCTTGAATTTCCTCAACTATTCCACACACCGTACAAAACAGGTGATGATGAAAACGAGAAGCGCCTTCTTGGCGTAAATCATAACGCGAAACACCGTCACCAAAATTAATTTTATCGACTATTTTAAGCTCTGTTAATAGCTCTAACGTGCGATAAACGGTTGCTAATCCTATCTCGGGCGACTTTTCTTTTACAAGGAGGTAAACATCTTCCGCGCTTAAGTGGTCTTCTTCATTTTCTAGAAGTACACGTACGGTAGCTTCTCTTTGTGGTGTAAGTTTATAGCTTGCTGCGTGCAATTGCTTCTTTATCCGGTCAATTCTTTCTTCCATTCGGTACTTTCCCCTCCCTCGCCACTCTTACACCATTATAACAAAAGTAAGGAGAGTGTCAAAAGAAAATAATGAAAATTATATAAGTTTATATATCAAATGATAATTATTATTATTTAATTCCCGTCATGATTGTTTTCATAAGCGTAGGTGAAAGATATGCTTCGATAGCTGAAGCAAACACTAAAACAACCCCCACTATAATAAAAAAAACCGTATATCGAATAAAGAAAGGAAGTAAAGGCCCATTCATTTTCCTCACAAACTGATGGCGAATCATTCGAAGAGAAAAGCTAATCGATACCGCTGTCATGATAAGAAATACGGGTATTATAATTAAATTTTGCGGAAGCACAGCTGCAAATGATAGTAGGATCCCTTTCCAGCCAAGTTGATTAACAAGAAATCCTACTGTAAAGCCTACCACAACACCTTTTAAAAAGAGCAAAATAAAAATAACGGGTAAACCAATCATAGAAATACCTAATAGCCAAATAAAACCGGTATACTTGATATGGGATAAATAGCTTTGTTGAAACATTTCTCCCGAACTCGCAAATTTCCCTTCAGAGACTTGTACGAAAAATTTATTTAAATAAAAGTATAAATCTTGCTTTTGGCTATCTTGCAAACTATTTACTAGAATAGCTCCAAAAATAACGCCCATCACTAGTAATATACAAATAAATAAATAGAGCGAGGAATGATTTTGTATATACGTAACAACACGATCCTTCCAGGATTTCCGCACCATTTAATCCCCTTTCCATCTTCTATGCTACATTGTATGAGAGAAATGGTAGATTATGAATGACACAAGTAATGGATAATCGGTTTTTTGTTTGATAAACTATGAATAGGAGGAGGGATACGTATGAATCCATTGTTACTCGATTTTCCAACAATGTTTCAAACAAAACGACTGCAATTACGAAAGCCATTTCCTGGAGACGGAAGTGAATTGTATGAGGTCTATCAGCGATCTGCATCTGATCTAAATTCATGGTTATCATACGGTGCTGCGATCCAGTCTGAGGATCAAGCAGAGGCAGATGTCCGGGAAGCACATGCTAAATTTTTAATGCGGGAACAGCTTCGCTTTCATTTGTATGTAAAAGAAGATAATACCTTTATTGGCAGCATCACTCTTCAACCAGTAGACTGGGACATTCGAAACTTCGAAGTTTCTTGCTGGCTCGCAAGTGATGCGCGGCATAAAGGCTATATGACAGAGGCTCTTACAGGATCTATAAAATTCGCTTTCGAGAAGCTCCAATGTAACCGACTTGAAATTCGATGCGATTCGCGCAACGAAGATGCAAGACAGCTTGCAGAACGAACCGGGTTTATCCTCGAGGGAACATTACATAAAAATTGTAAAGCACTTAATAGTGACGACCTTTGCGATACATGCATCTATGCAAAAATAAAAGAATAGGTTTGAGCCTATTCTTTTATTTTTGCAACTGTAAATATTGAAGAGCCATGAATGTTTTACTATCATGAATACGCTGTTCTTTCATTAGTTCCATTGCCTCTTCTAGAGTAACTTCTAGTAACTCTACAAATTCATCTTCATCCAAACTAGCTTTCGTTTCCTTTTTCTCAAGACCAATTGCTTCATAAAGATATACAATTTCATCTGAAAATCCTGGAGATGTATAAAAAGAAGTAATAAGGCGCATTTCCTTACAGGAATATCCCGTTTCCTCATCGAGCTCCCGAATAGCACAATCCTTTGGTTCCTCGCCCTTTTCTAACTTTCCTGCAGGTATTTCTACGAGCATCTTCTCAAGTGCCTTTCGGTATTGTTCAACTAATACAATTTTCCCGCTATCTGTAACAGCGATAATAGCAACCGCACCAGGATGCTTTACAAGCTCTCGCGTACTAGCCTTGCCATCTGGTAATACTACGTCATCTACCTGCACTTGAATGACTCTACCAGAGAAGATTGGAGTGGTATGGGTTGTGCGTTCTTCAAAATGATTCAATAGACTCATCTCCTTATTCGAATCCCATGTTATACATATTTATTTTATCATATTATAAGGAGGGGAGGTCTTATTGCCCGCAAATAGCGGGATAAAATAGATCATAATGCTAACTTAACTATTTGTCTGGATGCTTACCTTTCCTTACAATAGTTACTGGGAGGGATGAATGAAAATGATAAAGCATCAAATCGGATCTTCCGATTTATTCGTAAGTAGAATTGGTTTAGGCTGCATGTCTCTTGGAACAAGTGAGAAAGAAGCTGTCTCCATACTGCACGCTGCCATCGATACAGGTATTAACTATTTAGACACTGCCGATTTATATGATTACGGTTTAAATGAAGAATTTGTAGGAAAAGCATTGCGTGGAAGAATAAGAGAACAAGTAATTGTTGCTACAAAGGTAGGTAACCGCTTTACAAAAGAAAAAAACGGTTGGAGCTGGGATCCATCGAAAGCATATATTATGCAAGAAGTAAAAGAAAGTTTACGTCGTCTTGGGACTGACTATATCGACTTATATCAATTACACGGAGGAACAATCGAGGATTCAATAGATGAAACCATTGAAGCATTTGATCAATTACAAAAAGAAGGAATTATTCGTTACTATGGTATTTCTTCCATTCGGCCTAATGTTATACGAGAATATTTAAAACGTTCACATATTGTAAGCGTCATGATGGAGTATAATCTATTGAACCGTCGTCCTGAGGAGCTCTTTTCTCTGCTTGCCAAGCATAACGTTAGTATCCTTGCACGTGGACCAGTTGCAAAAGGCCTGTTAACGAACCATAATGCCCAGAAAATACAACGAGTAATGGATAAGGGTTATTTATCCTATTCCTATGAAGAATTACAAGCTACGATTAAACGTGTCAAACAAGCAACAAGTACACGATCCTTATCTGAAACTGCTATACAATATTGCCTATACAACCCAGTAGTTGCCGCTGCCATTTCTGGTGCAAGTTCGCTAGAGCAGCTCTATGAGAATGTACGAGTAGCTGAAGCTATGCCGCTCACAAAGGAAGAATACGATTGCCTTGCATCCATCACTAAGCAAGACCAATATACATTGCATCGTTAATCCTTAACCCTTTTAGCGTACGAAAAATGAACGAAACAAAGGAGAATAGGTTCGCCTATTCTCCCTTCCTACCTTTGCTATTTTAACGTACGAATGAAGGTATCTTCACCTACTCGTTTAATATTGTTCGAATATATTACAATCTGCTATTTATAATCCTTCCAAGAAAGACCACTTTCGTTTAATAGCTCTTCAAACGACTTATTTTTTTCTCGTTCACGTCGTTCACGAATTTTTCGTTCTTCTTCTTGCTTTTGACGTATATCTTCTGCAGCAGCAAGCTGCTTCTTTTTGTCCTTTAGCTGCTGTAGTATGCTCACCTCTATACGGTCACTTACATGTAACGCTTCATCTGTGTTAGGTTTGCTATTTTTGTTCTTTTTTGCCACGTTGCTCACTCCTTCCTCGTTATTATAGTAAAATTTGTATTCCCATGCCAGTAGGTAGCCGCTCATAATTTTGTTCTTTCTACCAAACCTTTTATTTTGAAAATACAAAATTGGAAGTCTTAAAGTGTCTCAAAACTAAAATATGAAGGCACACGAAATAGACTGGCACAAATAGGAATAGTTTTCTCCCTTTTGCACCAGCTACTTGGTCCATTTCGATTGATTATTTTACTTTTCCTTCCCACTCGTGAATCCATTTTATAAGTGCTGCTTCTACAATTCGTGATTTTTGCATACCTGTAATACGAGCGTAATCATCGAGATGCTGTAGGATTCCAATTTCTATCGAAAAACTTCTTCTTACCCTCTCTCCTTCTCTTTGCGACGCAGAGCTTAGGGTTGCAACTCGTTCTAATAAGGTACGAATACGAACGAGTTCCTCATACATACGTTCTTCAATCATAAGAGTATTAGGAACTTCTTGTAAAACTGGATCTAGTATGTTAAAATCCAGTCTCTCTTCCCCTTTCCCTACAAATATTCGTTTTTTACTTTTGCTATCATATACATAGCCAAGAATACGAAGCTTTTTCGATAGGGAATAAGGTGAAATATTTAATTGTTTTGCAATAACTGCTAGCGGTTCATTCTCATTTAATCGCTCAAGAACTTCTTTAACCTTCATAGATCACCCCTATTTATACATAATAAAAAAGGAGCGTATACTTGCTTGTCTGTATTATTTTCCTAAAAAATAGTTCCTTTTCAAGCATTTCGTTATTATATAGAAAACGATGCTGCAAAAAGGAACGGTTATATGTGATGGTAGCACACAGTATATGTACGAGCTTCTCATTACCAATACGGAATGGTAAAGAACTCGGTATCAGAAGCAATTTCCTATTGAATGGAGGTCAACAACCCGCCACTTAATACCCTTACGGGTCGTTTGAAGTGGGGGCTTGCGTCTATCAGAGTTCGACAGTGCTTCTACCCTCATAGAGAGCAACTACGCTTATTCCTACCCAGTAGTGCGAACGAGCAACGCTCTCCTACCTTAGTGTGGTGGAACATAAGGACGGTTGACTTCGCCCTTACTACAAGA
This sequence comes from Ectobacillus polymachus, assembly GCF_048159605.1. Lineage (NCBI taxonomy): Bacteria > Bacillati > Bacillota > Bacilli > Caryophanales > Bacillaceae > Ectobacillus > Ectobacillus polymachus. Next base: position 1,522,125 of record NZ_JBLREB010000001.1, read on the forward strand.
GCTATACTCCTGTAGTAACTACACCAATATGTTCAATCCCTTTACGGTGTAGATTCATAGCACCAATACGGTCATCATTTGACTTGTATTGGCAGTTTTTACAACAGAATGTGTGTAATTTCTTATTACGGTTTGCTTTCTGGATATGCCCACATTTAGGGCAGGTTTGAGAAGTATATTTTGGGTCTACGACAATTACCTTCTGTCCGTTCATTTTTGTTTTATATTCCAGAATTTGACGAAACTGGTAGAAAGCCCAAGAGACAGAAACATAGCGGTCTTTCACTCGTACTTTTTCAGTTGCAGAACGAACACCTGTTAAGTCCTCTAAAACAAACATAGTACCTCTAGGGTATTTATCAACGAGTGCCTTTGTAATTTGATGGTTTACATCAGTTACATAACGGTTTTCTCTTGAACCAATTTGTTTTAGTTTTTTACGAGCAGACGGTGTTTGTCGCATTTGCAATTGTTTACGAGTAGCTTTAAACTTACCACGCTTATGTTTAACAACATTTCCGTTGTAGAAAGTAGTTTCACCCTGACTATCATAAGTGGTAGCAAGAAAGTTGATTCCTAAATCAATACCGACAATATTGTTTACATCTGCGTAATCTAATTCAGCAAATTCTTTTGCCATTGGAATGTGTAAGATCCATTTTTTATGTTTATGCACAAGTTTAGCAGTACCAAACTTCCAAGTATTATTAAAGTATTTTTTCATAGCCTTGCGTTCATAATTCAATTTAAGACGACCATCAAGTGTATTTACACTAAATTGGCTCTGAGTTAATGAGTAGTCACGATTCCAAACAAGGTCATATTCTGGAAGTTTAAATTCAATTAAAGACCATTCATGTCCATTTGATTTAGCTGACTTGTATCGAGCGATCACTGTTTTCATAACAGATTGAGCCATTTGACTTTTTAGTCCAAACTGATTTCGTAAGTCAGAATAATACAAGTTATTCAAGTTTACTTGATTTAGATTTTTGGTTTCAAAGATATGTTTTGATAGCCAATTACAAGCCTTACGATAAGCGTTAGTTGTTATCTTTAGGCTTTCAGCTTGATTGCCAGAAACATAGATTTGTATTTTCGCAGTAATTGTAGACATTATCCTCACCACCTTTCACTAAATATATTATAACAAAATTTTAATGAAATTAAATAACCTGAATAGGAGGAAGGAGGAGGCAAGGTGGAAGTTTCAGATACTTAATATGGTACAAAATCTTACGATTTTTAACGTACCATACCGTATCTGACGGCAACTCCTCCCCCACTTATCGTCGGGCTACGCCCTGCACACGATTGAAGTAGGGGTATCCTTGCCAATTTTAGATGAAAGAGAGTAGCCAAAAGATAGACATATTGGTGACAGAAATAAAATGGTAATCCTATTATGTTTATATTAGCTGTAGTATGCTTTGTTTCGTAGAATCCCTCTCTACTATATAATGATGAGCATGATGAACAGCAATAGGACCCGAAATCTGTTTTATTTGCTGTACCAGCTGCTTCACCACATATTTTGTCTCATCTGCTGCATTTGTTTGCACCGTCGTTAGACTAGGATACACGTACTCTCCGATTTGACTTCCGTCAAACGCTATCACTTGTAGCCTGTCCGGCATAGGAATATGAAGACTATGTGCTGCACGAATAGCGCCAATTGCCGCCATTTCACTGCTAGCAATAATAGCATCGATATAAGGAGCACTACGTAACGCTGTCGTCACAGCTTGTTGGGCCTTAGCAATCTCAGGCTCTGCTTCGATTACCCGATACGGAATTCGTTTATCCTCTACCATATCTAAAAAGGCTTCCAACCTTTCCTGCATCTTACTAGTCGTATCTCCCACTAGAAACGCAGGGAACTTTACATCTCGTTCTAATAAATATGTAGTTGCAAGGCTGGATCCTTCATAATAACTCTCCAATGGCTCCTTCAATACCATATACGGTACAGAAAAAGACATCTCTTTCATACTTTCATAGGCAGACTCTGTAACAAGAATACCTGCAACTCCCATATGTAAAATAGCTTCCATACTTTTTTGATTTTGTATATTCCATAGGAATACTTCAAAGCCTTCCTCATGGGCTGCTATCTCTATGGAAGGTAGTACATTTGCATAAGAAAGGTGGGCAAAGTCGTCTACAAAAACAGCTATTAGTGGTGAAACCTTGATTGGTTCAGCAGATGCTGCATTCGGCCTATATCGAAGCTGACTAATAGCTTTTTCAACTAGTTGTATCGTTTCCTCGCGAACATAGCCCTTTTTATTTATCACGCGAGAAACAGTTGCAATAGAAACTCCTGCTAATTTAGCAACATCACGAATAGTAGCCACACGTTCACTCCTTGTCTGGAAATAGATTACAATTTCACCGTAATGCATCTAAGAGAAGACGTCAAGCTGAAAATCGATAGAAATAGTAGTCAACATGATTCAGGCTCAATCACTAAGTAGTATAATGAAAAGATAGAATATCATTTTACTGGATGGTAAAATAGACCATAATATGAATGGCAGGAGGATAATCATGGCAGTACTATGGACGTTTATCCTAGTTTTCGTACTTCTCTTTTTAGCGATTGGAATCGTATTTTCAAATAAGGTCATGTACATTCGAAAAAAAACGGATGAGGAAATTTTAGAGCGTGAAGCCGGGACCTATTATAATGCGGAGGAATATGACGCCTTGCCAAAGGAAATGGTGATAATACAGTCTCCATTTGGATATAGTATTGACGGTCTTTACATTCCAAACAATAGTAAAGCATGTATGATTTTTTGCCACGGCGTTACGGTTAATAAAATAAATTCTATTAAATATGCTAATCTGTTTCACAAACGTGGATTTAACATTCTCTTATACGATCATCGTAGGCATGGAAAAACAGGTGGTATGACAACGAGCTATGGTTATTATGAAAAGCAAGATTTAAAGGCAGTGGTTGACTATGTAAAACAACGATTCGCCCCAGATATTATTGGCATTCACGGAGAATCTATGGGAGCAGCCACTCTTCTACAATATGCAGGTTCTGTGGAGGATGGTGCCGACTTCTACATTGCTGATTGTCCGTTCTCAGACTTCTATGAACAGCTTGCCTATCGATTACAAGTTGAATTTCATCTGCCTAAACGGCCTATATTAGACATTGCAACTTTATTTTTAAAATGGAGAGAGGGCTACTCACTTAAAGATGTATCCCCTATTACTTACATTCAAAACATTGCACATCCCATTTTATTTATCCATAGCAAAGAAGATGATTATATTTTACCGAGTATGACGGAAGAATTATACGAAAAGAAACAAGGTCCAAAGCAACTGTTTCTTGCTGAAAAGGGGACTCACGCTCTTTCCTACGGAAAAAACAAAGAAGCCTATGAGGAAGCACTCGATTCTTTTTTGCAAAATTATGTATTTCATGAAAACAATAGTTCATTAAAATAAGTTTTTTATACGAATGAAATTTCAATGTTTTTTCATCCTATTATGATGTAATAATTTACTCCCCTTTACTATGCTATTCTAAAAGAATGTCAGTACTATACATATTTTGCATAATAAAGTACATTGCTTCGTCAACATTAGAAAACTTTTTTATTTCAAACGTAATTTCATTTTGAAGTAACCACTCCTCCATCTCATCCTTCATACTAGAAATGGACCATCGTAGAAGTGTATATGGATGGTTTTCATGCAAAAAGGATACCCATGTTCGTTCTAACGCTATCACTTGTATTTTCTTGTATACTTCGTTCATGCTGTCATTCACCTTTATGTATGTTTGTTCTGCAGTAGCAGTATATAAGATCCTTCATTCAAGGATTAAGAGAACCCATCAAAGCCAAAGTAAAGATTACTGCCTAGGGAAGGATCACTTTATCCGCATTGTAACACAATTCTTATCTAGAAAGTACGTATTCGAATTGTAAACTTGCAATACAAACATACGAACTTTATCATAGGTAAAGAATGAAATTCAGATACGATTCCAACACTTAGGAGGATGAAAGACATGGCTAATGTAAAAATTATGGTTAAGGATAATGGTGCATTTCGTGTAACAGGAGATGTAGAACTCGTAGATTTCGAAGGAAATGCCTTTGAAACAAAAGAAGCCTTTTCGCTATGTCGATGCGGTCTATCTACAAAAATGCCATTTTGTGATGGAAGCCACAAAGGAAAATTTCAATCTGTCGTACGTGCATCAAAATCTCAAGATGACATAAACGAAGAATAAAGTGCTAGGGTCTACTTTACATATATGGAATTTCGCTTGAGCCTTAAAGGTGAGTCTTACTGCCTTAAATAGCATGATAAATGAAAGTGACGAAAACAGGAGGTAAGTTCCGTTTCGTCACCTTTTTATAATATGTTTAGTTGATCATCGTACCAGTCATAAATCCTGCAAATGCAAGAGAAATTCCTGCTACATAGCTAAGCATAACATAAACGATAGTGATCATTTTGCTATTTTCCCAGAGCAGGATACTTTCAAGCTTAAAGGTTGAAAAGGTTGTAAAAGCCCCCATAAACCCCGTTCCTAATAAAAGATACCAAGCATGTTGTACATGCATTCCAAGTAACATACCAAGTAAAAATGCCCCAAGTAAATTGATACACAACGTAGCATATGGAATATTACCCTTATAATAGACTTTTATAATATTTCCAATCATAAAACGGGCAATCGCTCCAAAAAAACCACCAGTTGCAACTAAAATAATATCCATTATGCTTCCTCCTGTATAAATCGCTTCCATACCTTATTTCCAAGCCGGAAGCCAGCCCACGCCATAAAAAGTCCTCCGACTAAACTAGCGAATACATACAGAAAGGCAATCCTATAATTAGGCTCCTGAAGAAATTGCAACGTTTCCACGCTAAATGTAGAAAATGTTGTAAATGACCCGATTAATCCTGTCCCAATTGCAGGTGCGATATACGGATGAAGACCTTTCATTTTAAAAATGGACGCTGTCAAAAATGCGAGAAAAAAGCAACCAAGCATATTAATAAACCACGTAGCAATTGGTGACGGATAAGAATGTGCTATTGCTATCCCAAGGCTATATCGCAGGACAGCTCCTATTATTCCAGCTACGCCTACAAGTATGTATTTCATATTATTTCCTTCTTTCAAATTTCAAAATAAGAGTCCAGGATACATTATAACAAATCATATTCTTCTGTTACGCTTCGAATTTGACCTATTTTAAACAAACATTAATGTTATAAGCAATTTAACTTTTCTTTCCTTTTATTTATGATATAATAACAACAAACAAATATCCTTCGGGGTCGGGTGAAAGTCCCAACCGGCGGTGATGAAGCTGGCAGCTTCTTAGTCCGTGACCCGTTTTGCGTAAGCAAACCGGTGGACCTGGTGAAAATCCAGGACCGACAGTACAGTCTGGATGGGAGAAGGATTACGTTTTCATTTTGGGATACTTTTTATTTATTATGTATACGGATTTTTAATATTCTATTTTCCTTGTATTCTTACCAAAAAAATAGGATTATTTCGTATATTCCCATTTCCTTTTGAAAACCCGACTCTCTCAAACCCTAAAGGATGTCTCCTTTAGGGTTTTTTATTTTTTCAAGGAGAGGTGAAACGATGACGGATGAAGAGTATATGAGACTAGCCTTGCACTTAGCTGCTAACACGCAGGGACAAACAAGTCCAAATCCGATGGTAGGGGCGATAATCGTTCAAAATGGCTCCATAGTAGGAATAGGAGCTCATCTGCGCGCTGGTGAAGCACATGCAGAAGTTCACGCAATAAAAATGGCCGGTGATAAAGCACAAGGCTCAACGGTATATGTAACATTAGAGCCTTGCAGTCACTTTGGTAAAACACCTCCTTGCTGTGACCTACTTATAGACAAAGGGGTAAAACGAGTTGTTATTGCAACTCTTGACAGCAATCCCCTTGTTTCTGGTCAGGGAGTGCAACGTTTACAAGAAGCTGGAATCCAAGTAGATGTAGGTATTTTAGAAGCAGAAGCAAAGAAATTAAACGAAATATTTTTTCATTACATGGCTACCAAAAAACCTTTTGTAACCTTAAAAGCAGCCACAAGCTTAGATGGGAAAATTGCTACTTCTTCTGGTGAAAGTAAATGGATTACAGGTAAATTATCCCGAGAGGATGTACATCAATATCGTAACAATCATGATGGGATTCTCGTAGGGGTAAATACCGTTATCACGGATAATCCGAGCCTTACAACACGGCTTCACGGCGGCGGCAAGAATCCCATACGCATTGTACTTGATACGTATTTACGAACTCCTTTATCTTCAAACCTAGTAAAGGACGGAGAAGCACCGACATGGATCATTGTAGGTGCGCACGTGCAAAAGGAAAAGATAAAGCAATATGAAGCATATGGTGTCGCTATTATTCAAATGAAATCACCATTAATAGAAATAGATCCATTGCTATCCCTTCTTGGTGAACGCGGCATTCTATCTCTTCTTGTAGAAGGCGGTCAGCACGTTCACGCTAGCTTTTTAGAAGGGGGCTATTGGGACAGGCTTATTTTGTATATGAGCCCCCGTTTAATTGGTGGAGTGAATGCTCCTTCCTTCTTTGGCGGGAAAGGCTTTTCTTCTCTTCAAGATACTCCCCTTCTATCTATTCAAAAAATAGAAATGATTGGTGAGGATATAAAACTGATTGCACATAAGAGGGGCGTGCGCTGATGTTTACAGGAATCGTTGAAGAAATAGGAACGATTGCAAGTGTGCAGCGTTCTGGAATGGCTATTCGAATGAACATTTCTGCAAAACAGGTTTTAGAGGATGTACAAAACGGAGATAGCATTGCTGTAAATGGCATATGCTTGACGGTTGTTTCGTATACCCCTTCCTCTTTTACCGTTGATGTAATGCCAGAAACCATAAAAGCAACGTCTTTACAAGCAGCAAAAAACGGATCGCACGTGAATTTAGAACGAGCAATGGTTTCCAATGGACGGTTTGGTGGTCATTTTGTATCGGGGCATATAGACGGTACAGGAACGATAATAGCAAAACATCACGAAGCAAATGCTGTATATTATAAGATTGAAATTTCCCGTCACCTATTACGGTACTGCATTCAAAAAGGATCCATTGCAATCGATGGTACAAGTCTTACCATATTCAAGATAGATAACAATTCCATTACGATTTCACTTATTCCCCATACGCTTAACTATTCGGTTCTGGGACATAAGGAAGTCGGAGAGATTGTAAACATTGAATGCGATCTAGTAGGTAAATACATTGAACGTTTTATAACAAAGCCACCTGAAAATAGCTCTATCACAACAAGCTTTTTACAAGATAACGGATTTATGTAAGGAGGAGAAAAGGAATGTTTCATACAATTGAAGAAGCATTGCATGATTTAAAAAACGGTAAAGCGGTTATTGTTTGTGATGATGAGAATCGTGAAAACGAAGGCGATTTTATCGCCTTAGCAGAAACGATCACACCTGAAACCATTAACTTTATGATTACACATGGCCGCGGACTTGTGTGTGTACCGATTACAATCGAGCACGCACAGCGATTAAATCTAAAGCCAATGGTAAATCAAAATACAGATTCACATGGAACTGCCTTCACAGTAAGTATCGATCACAAGCATACTACTACTGGAATTAGTGCATTTGAACGCGCGATGACGATTCAGGAAATGATGAATCCAGAATCAACCGAATCAGACTTTCATCGTCCAGGTCATGTATTTCCGCTCATCGCAAAAGCTGGGGGTGTATTGCGACGTGCTGGTCATACAGAAGCTGCTGTAGATTTAGCAACGCTATGCGGAGCTGGGCCTGCTGGCGTTATTTGTGAGATTATGAATGAAGACGGAACGATGGCTCGTGTTCCTGAATTACAACAAATTGCAAAACAATTTGATATGAAAATGATCACAATCCAATCTTTAATTGAATTTCGCCGTCATCACGAAACACTTATAAAGCGTGAAGTGGAAATCCAACTTCCAACATCATTTGGAACCTTCCGCGCAGTTGGTTATTCGAATGCCATTGATGACAAGGAGCATATTGCACTAATAAAAGGTGAAATTACACCAGACGCTCCAGTACTCGTTCGCGTTCACTCCGAATGCTTGACCGGAGATGTATTTCACTCTTTACGCTGCGATTGCGGACCGCAGCTTCATGCAGCATTAGCTCAAATTGAGAAAGAAGGAAACGGCATACTTTTATATATGCGCCAAGAAGGACGGGGCATTGGTCTTTTGAACAAGCTACGAGCCTATAAGCTGCAAGAAGAAGGTTACGATACAGTAGAAGCGAATCATAAGCTTGGATTTCCTGCTGACTTACGAGACTATGGTATTGGTGCTCAAATATTAAAGGATTTGGGCGTTTCAAAAATAAAACTTCTTACGAATAACCCAAGAAAAATTGCAGGCTTAAAGGGACACGATTTAGAGATTGTAGAACGGGTTCCAATCGAAATGCCTGCTACAGAAGAAAACGCTGCTTATTTGCAAACAAAGGTAGACAAATTAGGGCATCTATTACATTTATAAGAGGAGAGATATACTATGTTATTTGAAGGACATTTAGTTGGTACAGGTTTAAAGGTGGCAATCGTCGTGGCACGTTTTAATGAATTTATAACGAGTAAACTATTGAGTGGTGCACAGGATGGCTTAAAACGCCACGGAGTTGAAGAAGCTGATATAGATGTAGCATGGGTACCGGGGGCTTTTGAAATTCCTCTAATAGCAAAGAAGCTTGCTGAGAGCGAAAAGTATGATGCTGTCATTACACTTGGTACAGTCATTCGCGGTGCAACCTCTCATTATGATTATGTTTGTAATGAGGTAGCAAAGGGAGTTGCTGCTACATCTGCACAAACAGGCATACCTGTCATTTTCGGTGTCGTTACAACAGAAAATATAGAACAAGCAATCGAACGTGCTGGAACAAAAGCAGGAAATAAAGGATGGGATGCAGCTGTTTCGGCAATTGAAATGGCAAACCTTAATCGTCAAATCCAACTTCTCTCCTAATACAAAAACAAAAAAAGAGATACAAAAGAAAATCTTTTGTATCTCTTTTTTTATTACAATGCACATTCTTCAATTTCAAATCCTAAATCTGAAATCAAATTCCAATCTGCAGTCGGTTCTTGTCCTTCCGTCGTTAAATAATCACCTACGAAAATGGAGTTTGCTGCATATAATCCAAGAGGCTGTAGTGCACGTAAGTTTACTTCACGACCCCCAGAAATACGAATCTCCTTAGAAGGATTTACAAATCGCATCATCGCTAAAATCTTTAAACATTGTAACGGATGAAGCTCTTTTGTCCCTTCCAGCGGAGTACCTGGAACTGCAACAAGAAAATTACAAGGTATAGAATCTGCATCCAATCTCTTTAACTCGAATGCAATGTCAACTCGTTGCTCTTCATTTTCACCCATTCCAAAAATAGCACCTGAACAAGGAGAAATGCCTACTTCTTTCACTTTCTCAACTGTATCCACTCGATCATCATACGTATGGGTAGAACAAATACTTTCATAATTATCTACATGAGTATTTAAATTATGATTGTAACGGTGCACACCAGCGTCCTTTAATTGTTGTGCTTGATCCTCATTTAAAAAACCTAAACAACAGCAAATTTTTAAATCTGTTGTATCTCGAATTTCCTTTACTGCGCCAATTACATGTTCTACTTCTTTATCAGATGGACGTCGACCTGATGCTACAATACAGTATGTACCTGCTTTACGACGAACTGCTTCTTGCGCCCCTTGCACAATTTTTTCTTGTGTAAGCCACGCATACTTTTCAATAGGAGCTTCTGATATGACAGATTGAGAACAATAATTACAATCTTCAGGACAAAGACCCGATTTTGTGTTAATGATCATATTCAACTTTACTTTTTTACCAAAATAATGTTGACGAATAATATAAGCAGCATTCATAACCTCTAAAATATCATCATCGGATGACTGTAAAATACTAAGTGCTTCTTCTCTCGTTATTTCTTTGCCTTCCACAATTTCATGAGCAAGCTTCTGCCAATCCTTTTTCACTAAAGCACCTTCCATCTTTCTTCTCCCCTTTTCCTATCATACCTATTCTCAATCATGTATAAATGGAAATTCCATTACATGCGTGAGTATGTAGACATCATTATATGTTAACCTTTATAAAATAAATGTTAACATTATGAAATAAATGCTGTCAATACAAACAATATTTTCAATAAAAAAAAGCACAGTCTCCTGCTGTGCTTTTTATTGAAGATAGAAAAAATAAAGCTTCTTTTCTCTATTTACATTGTAAATAGAGGAAAACTATTGACAAGTACAACGAGTAAGATAGCGATTACTAAACTTGGAAGCATATTTGCGATTCGAATAGAGGTGATTTTAAGCATATTTAATCCGATAGCAATAATTAATATACCTCCTACTGCGGTTACCTCCAGAATAATTTGATTCATTAAATACTCTGGAACTATAGCATGAATTTGTGTTGCTAATAAAGCAATTATGCCCTCGTATATAACAACAGGAATAGCTGAAAACATAACGCCGAGACCGAGTGCAGATGTAAAAATAATAGAAGAAATTCCATCTAGCATGGACTTCGTATACAAAACAGTATGATCGAAACGCAAACCGCTATCTAACGCTCCTACTATAGCCATAGCTCCTACAACATAAACCAGTGTTGCAGTAACAAAACCTTTTGAAATACTTCCTCTATGTTTGTTCCCCACTTTTTTTTCTAGCCAATATCCTAGAGCATTCATCTTTCCTTCTAAATCTAACAGTTCCCCAAAAACGGAACCAATGGCTATACTGCCAATTACAATAAGAAATTGCTTACTTTTTAACCCCATACCAATTCCTAAAATAATAACGGAAAGCGCAATTCCTTGCATAACCGTCTCTCTTATTTTCTCAGGTATATTGCGAAACACAAGGCCGAGAAGACTACCAATAATAATAGCAAGTCCATTCACGATAGTTCCTAATAGCAACATTTCTACCTACATCCCTTTCTACAGCCTACTATGTATTCTAGTTCTATTACATTTACTTAGATAGTGAATAGATATGTAAGACTCGTTCCCATTTAGATCTTTGGAAGAAGATTTACGATCACGGCTTTTCTACTGGATAGGCATAAATGATATACCGATCTGGGGCTGAACCAATATAACGAAACGGATAACACGTTGATAGAATTAACACTTCATTTGGCTTAGTAGGTGCAATAACAGTGGTGTCATCAGCTTTAACAATTCGTGCATGATCCATTTTGTAATGAAACGTACCATATGGAAGCTCTACGATGAATTCATCCCCCTTTTGTATTTCGCCAAAACGGCGAAATACAGTATCACGGTGCCCCGATAACAATATTTGATCATGGTCACTAGGAAATGCAGTTCCTGAATAATGGCCTACCCCTTTTTTTAAATCATCAGGATTTGTACCTTCTACAATCGGAAGCTCTGCATCAATTTTAGGAATTCGCAAGACTCCAATCGTTTCATTTTGACTTGGATTAAATTGCTCACGCATTTCGTGATTATCCCTTCCCTTTTGAATCGTTTCAGTAGCTTGTACCATAGAATGAGTCTGTTGGTTATTTGTATCAACAAGCTCCCAAGCACTATAGCCAATAAAACCAATTCCTACTACAAGCAGTACTGTAGCTATGAACTTTTTCATAATTTTCGTACAGGACACCTGCGACTTCAGTTATGGGAGGAATGTGCGATTTTTGCGTAAGCAAAAACACGTCCTGTACTCCTCCTTTCGTGATATAATTTAATTTAGATAAAGGAGAAAACCGTTGAATATGGAAGGCACTCCCTTACTCGTTTTGCTCTTTGACAAGATATGAGGTTGTTACAAAAAGTCGTTTGTAGCGTAAAATCTTAGACGTATTCGTCTGCCTAGTTGGATGTGGAAGCCTAGTACTGCCACTAGGCAAAACCGCCTGCGTAACGGTTGCTATTTGGGTATATCCCTTGTAGTAGGGTAGCAGTCAATCTGCCCATGATGTAACACCACCCTAAGGAAGGAGTCGCAAGACGTTTGCACTTCTGGGTAGTTACAAGCTCGCGACTTCAGTCGTGAGTAATTGACACATCCCCCTAACTCTACAGCATATTTTCTAATTCGCTTCACTTCTTTTGAAAAGAACTACAGCCTGCCACAGCTACCATAATCCCAGCAGTTATGAATGCAAAAATATTTGGTTGCTGCAACAGATAATTGATTTGATTATTTATATTCATACTTTAATTGTAATAGGTATCCTCGACATTTATCTTATCGAACGGCACCACTTTCAGTCAATTTATATTTTTTGAATAAACAAAAAACACTGTGAATTATTGATTATCAATTTGTTTTATAGCTAATGGCCCTTAAATAGCAGGATTAAAACATTTTTCATTGTATTATTTACCGGGAAATGAATAGAAAAAGGCATCGTGTATACTGTATTATTAACACCAAATTTGAATTACCCTTTTATTTACTCCTTAACATTTGCTACAATGGGATTGGAAAGGAGGCTTTTCAATGAATAATCCACAATGGGACCATATTGTAGATAACCTGCTTTCGTTAGTGCCTCTTTTTTACCGAAAATTTATGTTCCATGATCATAAGCATATGCCACAATCTCATACACAAGTGTTATTACTTCTGCATGAACATGATGTGCTTACGGTTTCAGAAATTGGAAAACGCCTTTGCATTTCACGTCCGAACATGACCCCACTTTTAAATAAACTGATTGACGAAGATCTTATACACCGCCATAACAGTGAAAATGATCGTCGCGTTCTAATTGTTTCTTTAACAGATAATGGAAAAAGTTTCGTGGATCAGTACAAGCAATACATTATGGACAAAATGCAAGAGTCATTCCAGGACATAAAGGACAATGAATTGGCAAAGTTAGACGAATCACTGCAAACACTTCAATCATTCATTTCCAAGCTTAGCGTACTATAGAGAAAATCCACTTAAGTGGGGGTTTATATTACGCGTTAATGGGAGATAGAAATTTCTATCTCTTATATAATTTGGATTTGCTACAACAACAAAACAGAATAAAAATTTGAAAGAACGAAATGCAGGTTTTAACAAAAACATCGTTTAAATCAAAAGTTATACATCGATAACATTTACTTGCTTTTATCTATGTATGAAAAAAGGAATTCCTTTCGAATTCTCAGCGTATCGAATTTTAAATTTGCACTGCATTTGCAGTGCATTTTTTTTAGACATGTAAGCTATTCATTAAAGTAAAAACAGAATGGTAATCATTCCACAGTTTTAATTACCAGAAAATCACAAATTTATACAAGTAGAAGATATGGCTAAAACACTAAAGAGCTATCCAATTCCAATGAATTGAATAGCCCTCCCATTACGTTCTCATTACAGATATGTTCATTTGGTTCTTTTTACGTCGTTGTAATCGTCTAACTCGCTCTTTTTCATAAAAATGAAAGACGATAAAGTATGAAATAAAACCAAGAACTAAGCCTATAATTGCCATACCAATAAGTGTATATAAACCCGTGCTTAGCAAATCTCTTAAGATGCCCCCTATATTCCCTGAAAAAATTTCATTGAAAGAGTGGTGAACATGATGATGCATACCAGAGCCATTCACTTTAAAAGGATACACGACTTTTCCGATTGCATGCCCAAGTGGAAGGAAAAAAACCGGTAGAAAAGTCGCCTTACACGCCAAATTTCCAATAACCGCTGCAGGAAGGGATCCTTTGCATATTCGAACAATCGGAATAAATAATAAATATACAAGCGACGCTGTTGAAATTACTGTCATTTCGATTCCAAAACCGATAGAAAATCCTAGCGATACCTTTCTTGCACCACCAGGAGAACGAAATAGTCTATAAATATTAAGCTTTAGTGCCCGCTGAAAACGCTGTAAGAAATTAAATTTCTGATTTTTATTTTTCACCTATTCATCTCTCCCAAATAGTCCTTTTACAAATAATAAAGGTCCTCTTATATTATAACTTATAACATAAATATAGAGAATACCTCAATTATTTTTATTCCTGCTGGTAATGGGAGGAAATATTAAATCATTTGTTTAACAGGCTTACGAGAAGCGCCTTCTGTGCATGAAGACGATTTCCAGCCTGCTGAAATACAGCAGAATGAATTCCGTCTATAATATCTGCTGTTACTTCCTCACCACGATGGGCTGGTAAACAGTGTAAGAATGTATAATCATCAGCTGCATATTGCATTAACTGATCATTGACTTGATAAGGGCCAAAAACCTGCAAACGTTCCTTTGCTTCTTCTTCCTGGCCCATACTTGTCCATACATCACTATAGACGAAATCTGCATCTTTCACGGCAGCAATCGGATCTTCACAAACTTCGATTAATGCACCTGTCTTTGCTGCTATATTCTGCGCTTCCTCTACAAATGTGGCGTTTGGTTTATAGCCTTCTGGACAAGCTGCTACAATATGCATCCCTACCTTTGCCGCTGCAAATAATAAGGAATGACATACGTTATTTCCATCACCAATATAGACGAGTTTTACACCTTGAAACGTTCCCTTTACTTCATAGACAGTCATTAAATCTGCCAACGCTTGACAAGGATGATGATCATCTGTTAATCCATTAATAATAGGAATCGTTGCGTGCTTTGCTAATTCTTCCACTTTGGAGTGAGAAAACGTACGAATCATAATTGCATCTACATATTGTGATAATACTTTCGCCGTATCTTCAATCGATTCACCACGTCCAAGCTGCAATTCTTTTCCACTTAAGAACATACCGTGACCACCAAGCTGAAGCATTCCCGCTTCAAAGGACACACGCGTACGTGTAGAATGTTTATCAAAAATCATTCCTAAAATTTTTCCGTTTAATAAAGGAGGATTATTTCCTTCCTTGTGTTGTTTCTTTAAATCTAGAGCAAGCATAAGAACATCCATGATCTCCTGCGAGCTCATTTCCTTTAATGACAAGACATCCTTTGTTTCCAACTTTATTGTTTTCATCGCATTCATTAATATCATCCCTCTCTTTATGAAATAGATACATAGCTTTTTTCTAATACGTCATGGAGCATTTGAACTGCTTTTTGAATCTCATCCTTTGTTACAAGTAAAGGCGGTAAGATTCGGATAACATGTGACCCTGCGGAAAGAACAAGCAGTCCTTTTTGTTGTAATGCTTCTATTAACGGTCCAACTTCCTGCTTACATTCGATTCCAAGTAATAACCCATTTCCACGAACCTCTTTTACCACTGGTAATGGTTCAATTTCATCGTGAAGCAATTGTAAGAAGTAAACTCCTTTTTCTGCAACATCTTGCAAAAACGATTCATTAAAAATAGTTTGTAATACTGTCTTTGCTGCAGCCATTGCTAGTAAATTACCGCCAAATGTAGATCCATGTACGCCCGGACCAAAGCTTTCTGCAAGCTTTTCCTTTCCAATCATCGCTCCAGTTGGTATTCCATTTCCAAGAGCCTTAGCAATTGTAATAATATCAGGTGAAACTCCAGCATGCTGATAAGCAAATGCTTTCCCCGTTCTTCCTATGCCCGCCTGAACTTCATCTACGATCATTAATGCCCCGTACTGTGTACAAAGCTTTTCAATTTCTTGTAAAAATTCTTTCGTAGCTGGCAGAACACCACCTTCACCTTGAATAGCTTCAACCATAATCGCTGCCGTTTCTTCGTCCATTGCTTCACGAAGAGCTGATATATCATTATAGGGTGTATAAACGAAAGTAGGTAATAGAGGACCAAAGCCATCGTGTATTTTACTTTGTGCAGTTGCACTCATTGTAGCGAATGTACGTCCATGAAAGGAGTGAAAAAATGTAATAATTTTAGAACGCTTTGTATGCTTACGTGCTAGTTTAATTGCTGCTTCATTTGCCTCAGCTCCGCTATTACAAAAGAATACATATTGTCCATCACTATTAGCTGTAAGTAGCTGGGCCACTTCCTCCTGCAATGAATTTTGAAATAGATTGCTAACATGCCAAACTTTATTAAGTTGCTGTTTAACTGCTTCCATAACAGCAGGATGACAATGACCTAAATTACAAACTGCAATACCAGAAACAAAATCTAAATATTCTTTCCCATTTGTATCTGTTACGACTGCTCCATTTCCTTTTTCTATTTCTATATCCCATCGTTTATATGTTGAAAATAAAGATGTCATTAGACGCTTACCCCTTTCATAACCGTTGTTCCCTCTATTATTCCATTTTCCTTTATGAACCCACGGAGACCATCTACAATCACGACACTCTCTAATTCACCCTGTAGTGAAGTGAGTGCAGCTTTCACTTTTGGAATCATTCCTCCAGTGATTGCTCCTTCATCAATCAGTTGTACGATAAGCTCTTCATCTGCCTCTTTGATTAACTTGCCATTATAAAGTACACCAGGAACATCTGTCGCAAGCAAGAAATGCTTAGCATGTAAATAATGAGCAACAGCAGCTGCAGCCGTATCTCCATTTATATTATAAAGCTGAGCAGATTGGTCAATCCCAATAGGTGATATAACCGGTACATAATCTTGACGTAATAAATTATAAATAAGAGAGGTGTTCACACTAGAAACTTCCCCAACATATCCTAATTCTTTATCTAAAGCATTTGCTTGCAGCAATGAGCCGTCACATCCCGCTAGACCAACAGCAGGAATTTGAGCCTTTTCCAGACGTGAAACTAATTTTTTATTAACACTCCCACATAAAATCATTTGTACTACTTCTAGTACTTCCTTCGTTGTAATACGAAGACCATTTTTTTTATGGACAGGTATATTTAGACGCGTAAGCATTTCATCAATCTCAGGGCCACCACCATGAACGATGACTACAGCATACGTTTTTTTTAATTCTCGTAAACTAGTAAAAAAAGATGGAGATAAATTCTCTAAAATGCTACCGCCGCATTTTATAACTACAATATCTTTCATGATTTCCTCCTTACGTACGATAGCATGCATTAATTTTGACATAGTCATAACTCAAATCACATCCCCAGGCAGTACCAGATGCCTCTCCAATATGAAGATCTAACGTAATCGAAATGGTATCTTTCTTTAAATATGCTTGCATCGTATCCTCTGCAAAGCTCTGAGGTTCACTTTGTTTTAATACATAGATATCGCCAATTTTTATATCCACATGCTCCGGATTAACAGTTGCCTCGCTATGCCCAAGAGCACTTATAATACGCCCCCAATTGGCGTCCTCTCCAAAAATTGCCGTTTTAACAAGACTGCTGCCTACAATTTTTTTAGCAGCCATGCGAGCCTCCTCTTCCGAAACAGCTCCTGTTACTTGGACCTCTACTAGCTTTGTCGCACCTTCCCCATCTTTTGCAATCAATTTTGCTAAATCTTCACAAGTTTGTTTTAATGCTAGGTAGAAGGAATCCCAATCATTATGCCCCGGATGCAATGGTTCATTGCCAGCAAGTCCACTAGCCATCACAATAACCATATCATTTGTTGAAGTTTCACCATCTACAGTAATTTGGTTAAATGTTTTCTCTGTTATCATGCTTAATGCTCCTTGCAGCATTTCACTCGAAATATTGGCGTCTGTTGTAATAAAGCCAAGCATAGTAGCCATATTCGGATGAATCATACCGGAGCCCTTTGCTGCACCGCCAATCGTAACTTGTACATCATCCACCTTCGTTTTATAGCAAGCAGTTTTGGTAATTAAATCTGTCGTTAAAATCGCTTCGCTAAAATGATTAGCCTCCTTATCATCCTTTTGAGGAGAAAGTGAAGAAATTCCTGCTCGAACCTTTTCCATTGGCAACTTTTCTCCGATAATTCCCGTCGAGGCTACTGCCACAAGATGCTCATCAATTTCGAACTGTTTTGCAGCAAGAGATCGCATTTCAAATGCATCCTGTTCTCCTTGTTTACCTGTACAAGCATTCGCATTTGCACTATTTACAACAATCGCTTGCAGCTTATGCTCCGTTTGAATACTATGTTTTGTTACAAGAATAGGAGCCGCTTGAAATGAATTTAGCGTATATACAGCTGCACAGCTAGCAGGAACATCACACAAAATTGCCCCTACATCTTTTCTTACTTTTCGAAGTCCTGCATGAACACCAGTGGCTGCAAACCCTTTAGGAGTTAAAAGCGAGCCATTATTAACTTTTTCATATACACTCGTTTGAATCATTGTTTTGCCTCCCTTTTTATTCAAATACTAAAATCTACTTCATTCTATGTTTTTTTCGTACACGATTACCGTGCTCATCCACTATTGATATGGCTACAAACTACAATTCTATTTGTTTATCAAGTGCGTGTAAGCAGCACATTGTGATAGTCCATCATAACCAACACTCAATTTTTCTATTTCAATGTTTTATTTCGCTTCGTAACCTATACGAATGAAAGCTATAAAAGCTTTGAAATAAAGAATTTACGGAATTTCGTCTCCTTATTTGCATCATTCTCATTTCACTTCCCGTCATTCCTTAAAATTAAAAAAGTCACTTAAATTTATCTCTGATTATAATATTGTATATTTATTAAGTCAATTAAATATTTATAAATTATTATTTTTTTGTGTAATTTCTGACTATATAACTTACAGGAATGTATATGTATAAAGAAATGACATGGTATAATGAATACGCATTATCTATTCCATACGACGATATTGACGAAAACATAGAGTATTTATGCACTGCAATGTATTGCATAGTTATAAGAATAAACATGGAGGCAAAACATTTGGATGAGAGATTATTACAAAAAATGATAAGAAACTGTTTTTTGCAATATTATGATTGTGAAGTCTCGATTCCTATCTCAGTAGTCGAGTTAAAAACGATGATTTCCAAAATAAAAAATAGACAAAAAAACGGGGAAGAAACAATTTACGAGCTTATTGAAGATGCTGTTTATGAATATGTAACCATGAAAGAATAGTAGATTATGTAAAACTACCCCCACATCCTCCCTAGAAGTGGGGGAGCTGTTTAAATTCAATTCTATTTTTTACGTAAAGCTGCTCCTGCTATCACCTCAAAGGTGCGCGGAAATAATGCGAATGCTACAGGACCAATCCCCATCCAACGAGGTAATTGTAACTCACGCTTGTATTTCCAAGTTGTTTTTAGAGTTTCTGCAGCTACATACTCTGGTTTTAACAGAATGCCCTGTACACTCTCCACATATTGTCCTGAACGATCAGCAATCTTAAAAAAGTTTGTATGGATAGGTCCTGGATTTACTACTGTCACCTTTATATTGGTTGCAGCTAGCTCCATGCGCAGGCTGTTTGATAAACCTATAACGGCATGCTTCGTTGCAGCATATGCACTTGATTTAGGGGTTGCAATTTTTCCTGCCATAGACGCAATGTTAATAATATGACCGTTATTTCGCTCTACCATTGCAGGCAGAACAGCCTTTATACAGGCTACTACACCAAATACATTCACATCAAACATTGCTTTTACTTCATCTAAAGAGGCATCTTCAAATGATAGAAACTTTCCAAAGCCTGCATTATTGACGAGTACATCTATATATCCTACTTCCTTTGCGATACGATCGAATACATCCTGTACTTGCTCTTCCTTTGTAACATCTACTTTGTAGGAATAACAAGAGGTTCGATACTCTTTTTCTAATTTACATTGTAACGTTTGCAGGCGTTCTTCAGTTCGAGCTAATAAAACAGGAATTCCTCCAAGTTTAGCTGCTTGTATTGCGAGTTGCTCTCCTACCCCGCTGGAAGCACCCGTTATTACAATAATCTTTCCTTTCAATTTCACTAACGTCACCTACTTTGCATAATACAACCACTCTTCCGATGATGGATCAATGATCACCTGTTGATTATATTCTAAAAAATCAAGCTGTCCAATTGTTTCTGACATCGTTAAGGATAGTTGCTTCTCATGCACGGCAGGAAATAACTCCACACACACTTCAAAGGCTGTCATTGGTCGTTCTTTCAGCATATTTAGCACCTTAAAAGCACGTTCTTCCTGTTTTTGTAATCGTTTTTCTACCAGGGGCTTTACATTCGTAATATCCTTTCCATGACCTGTTATAATACGGGAAATAGGCATCTGTGCAAGTCTACGCAAGGTTTCATTATATTGAAGAAGAGATTTCGCTCGCTTTGTTTCGCCATGGTAGGGGGGCTCTAGAATTGGATTTGATGAGGTTCGCTCTAACAATACATCTCCCCCAATTAATAATTCATCTCTTTCTCTATACAAGGCGATATGGGTAGAAGCATGTCCGGGGGTTTCAAGTACAGTAAACTCTGGTAGAATATCTATACTATCTCCTTCTCGTACTCCCGTTGTTAACGATCGCTTACAGGTGTATGCAAATGTTTTCTTTAATGAAATATTATGAAAAACGCTTGGGATACCGAACTTTGGCATGCTTTGTTTGATATATGTATCATACGAATCGATAAAATTTTCATCCTGTGAGATCCACGGTTCATTCCATGAATGACCAATTATATCGGCATCGTTTCGAAATTCATTTAACAAGCCACAATGATCCGCATGATGATGTGTAATAATAACGCTCTCAATATCGTCTATACGATATCCTATTTCCCCCAGCTGCTTGATAAGCATAGCTTTACACTTTTCTGTTTTTGTCCCTGTGTCAATTAACGTTAGTTTTTCTCCCTTCACAACATACACATTTACCGTGCCTATAGCGAATGGAACAGGTAATTCGATTCGTATGATTTTATTCATATCTTCTTCCTCCTCTCACTACTTACAAAAACTGAATGTACATTCAGTTTACACGTTCCTAAAATATTTGTCATTATTTTCAGATAAGTAGAGGAAAATGCACGAAAACGAATTATAATAGTAGTATTGCTTACATAGAAGTACAAAGATTCTATCCATTGTAAGCGCCCTGGGCTTTTCTTCATAGGCTCCAGTGAAATGGAAGGATTACATTTAGGAGGACTATCATGAAAATTCATAAACTTGCATTTGTCGGATCAGGCTCTATAGCTGAAGCGATAATTGCCGGTCTCATACGTACCCATTACGTTGAACCTGAACAAATTATCGTCAGCAATCGGTCTAATAAAGACCGTCTTACGTATTTTGCTGAAACATACGGTGTGAACGGCACCCAAGATAAAATGGAATTATTGAAAGAAGCAAATGTTGTATGCTTTGCCATGAAGCCAAAGGATGTGATAGGAGCCATAGCTTCTATAAAACCATTTATTCGTGAAGATCAACTTATTCTTTCACTAGTAGCAGGAGTAGATAGCTCATCCATTACACATTTGTTAGGGAAGAACAATCCCATTGTTCGTGTTATGCCAAATACTTCAGCAGCTATCCTAAAATCTGCTACTGCTATATCTCCTTCTAAGCACGCAACACAAGAACAGCTTTCACTCGCACGTGAACTATTTGAAACGATAGGTATGGTTTCCATCGTAGATGAGGAACAGATGCACGCTGTTACTGCTCTTTCAGGAAGTGGCCCTGCGTATATTTATTATGTTGTGGAAGCAATGGAGAAAGCTGCTATGCAAATTGGCCTTTCTGAGGAAATAGCTACGCCTTTGATCCTGCAAACTCTACTAGGAGCAGCGGATATGCTGAAGACTTCTGCCAAGCATCCATCACAATTACGGAAGGAAATTACGTCACCAAACGGTACGACAGAAGCAGGGGTTCAAGTTCTTGAATCTTATAACATGCAGGAGGCTTTCATTCAATGTATCGTCCAAGCAACCGAACGCTCGCACGAATTAGGTGAGGTATTAAACGAAACGATTGAAAAACTATAATGCAAAAAACTCCCGCTATCTAATTAAGAAGCGGGAGTTTCATTACCAAATATTCGGTTTCCTTCTTATCTTTTCGCAATCGAATAGTGCATAAAATCTTCAGCCATCTCAGTCGACGAAAATATTTCTCTTGCTTCTTCTAGTAGCTTGGCAACAGCCTCACCTTGATACCGTGAACTAATATGTGTCAGAATAAGCTGTTTTACACCTGCAAGCTTTGCAATCGTTGCCGCCTGCGTGGTTGTAGAATGAAAGTAGGAAAATGCTAGTTCTTCTGCATCCGCAGCTAATGTTGCTTCATGAATCAGTACATCAGCATGATCTGCTAGCTTTATGCCTGCTTCGCAATATCTCGTATCTCCAAGTATGGTTAAAATTCGGCCTTTATGCGGAGCTCCTATAAAATCGCTTCCCTTTAGAACCGTTCCATCTTCTAACGTAACAATCTGCCCTTCCTTTAATTGCTTATAGATTGGGCCAGGCTTCACTCCTTGCTGCAAGAGCTTATCTACTAAAAGAGCGCCTGGAATGTCTTTCTCAACAATCCGATAACCAAAGCATTCTATACCGTGGGACAGATGAGCTGTAGAGACGATAAATTGCTCATCCTCAAAAACAACTCCGTCCTCACTTAATTCAACAATATCAAGCTGATATTTAATATGTGTCCCGCTGACCAATAAAGCAATGTTAATATATTCTTTTATTCCTTTAGGTCCATACACTGTTAACGGTTCTTCCCCACCTTGAAAAGAACGGCTTCCTAATAAGCCTGGTAATCCAAAAATGTGATCACCATGCAAATGAGTAATAAAAATTTTTTCAATTCGGCGAGGACGGACAGATGTATATAATACTTGATGCTGCGTTGCTTCTCCACAATCAAAAAGCCACGTGGTCCCTCTCTCTTCAAGGAGCTGCAATGCCATTGCTGATACATTTCTTCCTTTTGAAGGTACACCAGCTCCCGTTCCTAAAAACACAAATTCCATATTCTCTTACCTCTTTCTCATCTTCTAACGTTTATCTTACGGAATGTTATGTAAAATGGCAAATCAATCCTCTATTATGTGAATTTTTTTCGTAAGCGATCCTGAAAGGAACTATTTTTTTCCTTTCCTTTTTGGACAATTGATTCACCATATTTTTTACGTAGCTCTTCTAGTACTTGTTGAAGGGGCTCTTGCTGCACATCCTCTTCATAAGAAAATAAGTCTAGCTGCTTGCCGGATGATTTTAATTCCACAACATTATTTGCTGTAATCCCTAGCAAACGAACAGAACTGCCATTCCAGTGGTTTTTCCATAGTAAACAAGCTACCCTATATATATCCTGCTTACAATCTGTCGGTCCTTGCAGTTGCATACTTCTCGTTACTACTACTCGATTACTATAGGTCATAGTGAGTTGAATGCTATAAGTAACCATATTCTTTTTTTGTAATCGATTGCTTACCATACCCGCTATATTCTCAAGCCATGGAAACACAATATGTTCTTCATCTGTATTGGTAGGCAATGTTCGCGAGTTCCCAATCGATTTGAATTGATTGATTTGCTCTGGATCAACAGGTCGATCATCGACTCCATTTGCGCGTTGTTTTAATAAGGCGCCGTTTATGCCTAACTCTTTACGTAATACTTTTTCGTCGCCTTGTGCAAGATCACCTATCGTAACAATGCCCATTTTATTTAATCTTACTGCCGTTTTTTCACCTACGCCGTGCATGCATGTTACATTCAGCGGCCACAGAATTTTAGGAACATCTCGTTTTCGCAAAATGGTTATACCAAGGGGCTTTTTCATATTTGAAGCCATTTTTGCTAGAAATTTATTCGGAGCAATTCCGATACTGCAAGGTAAGGAAAGCTGCTTAAGTATTTCTTTCTGAATATCGTTTGCAGTACCAAGAGGATTTTCTAAATTCATATCATTCGTCATATCTAAATATCCTTCATCGATAGAAACTGGCTGGATGATGTTTGTATATTGAGATAAAAACTGAAAGAGTAAAAAGGAAGTACGTTTATACAAAGGAAAATTTGGCTGTTTTACAATAAGATGAGGGCAAAGGCGCTTCGCTTCCCAAACAGGCATGCGCGTGTGAATACCTAGCGCACGTGCTTCATAATTACAGGTTACAATTATTCCTTTTCTTTGTTTTGCATCGCCTGCTATCGCCAGTGGTTTCCCTTGTAGACTATGATCCTTTGCCATTTCAACAGAAGCATAAAAACTATTCATATCTACATGTAAGATAATACGCTGCTTGCTCTTTCTCTCCAATTCATCCACCTCATTCAAAAGAACATACATTCTTATTATACAAAGGAAGATCAACGCTATCAATGTATGAAAAAAAGGACGAACTCAAAGTAGTCCGTCCTTCTTATATTACGATAGGATTATTTTGCAACTTCTTCAATAATAGAAACGACAAGCTCCGCTGTTTTTACTAATTCCTCAACAGGAATTCTTTCTTTTGTTGTATGAATATCTTCATATCCTACTGAAAGGTTAACAGTTGGAATTTGGAATCCAGCAATCACGTTCGCATCACTGCCGCCGCCGCTTTGATGCAAAGAAGGCATACGGCCAATACGAGTAGCGGCACGTTTTGCCACTTCTACAACGTGGTCGCCATCTGAGAATTTAAATCCTGGATACATTACTTTCACTTCAACCTCAGCGCTTCCACCCATCTCTTTAGCAGTCGTTTCAAATGCTTCTTTCATTTTACGTACTTGTTCTTGCATTTTTTCTTCTACAAGAGATCTTGCTTCAGCCAAAATCATAACATGATCACAAACGATATTTGTTTGTGTTCCGCCTTCAAAACGTCCAATGTTTGCAGTCGTTTCGCTATCAATACGTCCAAGCGGCATTTTTGAGATAGCTTTTGCTGCAATCGTAATTGCAGATACACCTTTTTCAGGAGCTACACCAGCATGAGCTGTTTTGCCATGAATAATAGCATTTACTTTAGCTTGTGTTGGTGCCGCTACAACAATTTCTCCAACCTTACCATCGCTATCAAGTGCATAACCGTATTTTGCAGTAATAAGAGAACGATCTAACGCCTTTGCACCAACTAGACCTGATTCTTCTCCAACAGTTATGACAAATTCTATCTTACCATGAGGAATATTGTTTTCTTGAATCACTCGAATTGCTTCTAACATGGAAGAAAGACCTGCTTTGTCATCAGAGCCAAGAATAGTTGTACCATCTGAAACGATGTAACCATCCTTTATAGATGGCTTTACTCCATTCCCAGGAACTACCGTATCCATATGTGACGTGAAATAAATTGTATCCGCATCTTTCGTAGCAGGAAGAGTACAAATTAAATTTCCAGCACCATGTCCTGTTACGGCAGTTGTATCATCTTCAAATACTTCTAAACCAAGGGCAGTAAATTTACTCTTTAAAACTTTGCAAATTTCTGCTTCGTGTTTTGTTTCAGAATCTACTTGTACAAGTTCAAAAAACTCGTTTACTAAACGTTGTTCGTTAATCATTGAAAATGCCTCCTAATTGATATGTACAACAACATCTATTATAACAGAATGTCATAGTAAGAAAAGTTATGAAGGGCTGTCACTTTCGAAGATAAATAAAAAAAGAGTACCGAACATAACATTCGGTACTCAAATAAAGTAAAACTTTCCTAAAGCAGGAGGTTTTACTACTTCTATTATAAAGGAATATTGCCGTGCTTCTTTTTCGGGCGTTCTTCTTTTTTGGAACGAAGCATATCAAGAGATTGAATCAATTTAATTCTTGTATCACGAGGATCAATAACATCATCAACAATTCCGTGCTTAGCTGCTACATATGGATTTGCAAATTTTTCACGGTATTCATCGATAAGCTTCGTGCGTGTTGCTTCTGGATCGCTGCTTTCGTTAATTTCCTTTGCAAAAATAACGTTAACTGCGCCTTGTGGCCCCATAACTGCAATTTCTGCATTTGGCCAAGAATATACAACATCTGCGCCAATGGATTTACTGTTTAAAGCAACATAAGCTCCGCCGTAAGCTTTTCTTAAAATGACGGTAATCTTTGGAACAGTTGCTTCTGAATAAGCAAATAGTATTTTTGCCCCGTGGCGGATAATTCCTCCGTGTTCTTGTTTAATTCCTGGGAAGAATCCTGTTACATCTTCAAACGTAACAATTGGAATATTAAATGAATCACAGAAACGAATGAAACGTGCAGCCTTATCAGAAGAATCAATATCCAGACTTCCGGCCATTGCCTTTGGTTGATTACATACGAGTCCTACAACTTCGCCTTTAATTCTTGCAAAGCCAATTACAATATTTTTTGCGAAGCTTTTCTGAATTTCCATAAAGGAGCCTTCATCTACAATTTGCTCCACTACTTTGCGCACATCATATGGACGAAGTGCATCAAACGGAATAACATCGGTTAAGTCCGGACGATAATCGTCTTCATCCGGTGTACCATACATAAGTGGTTTTTCTTCACAGCTTTGTGGTAAATAGCTTAGCAACGCTCTTACAATTTCAATTGCATTTTCTTCATCTGTAGCTGCAAAGTGAGCATTTCCACTAATCGTATTGTGAACCTTCGCTCCTCCAAGGTTTTCACCAGAAATGCTTTCACCTGTAACAGCCTCAATTACTTTTGGTCCTGTAATAAACATTTGACTTGTTTTTTCTACCATAATAACGAAGTCGGTAATGGCAGGAGAATATACAGCACCACCCGCACATGGTCCCATAATGACAGAGATTTGTGGTACAACACCTGAATAAATTGCGTTACGATAAAAAATATGTCCGTAACCATCTAACGAAAGAACGCCCTCTTGAATTCTCGCACCACCAGAATCGTTAAGACCAATGATTGGAGCCCCATTCTTCGCTGCTAAATCCATTACATTTGCAATTTTCTTTGCATGCATTTCACCTAAAGCGCCGCCAAACACAGTAAAATCTTGAGAAAATACATATATCAGACGCCCATTTACTTTTCCGTAGCCTGTTACAACGCCATCCCCTGGTCCTTTTTTAGACTCTAGTCCAAAATCCACGCAGCGATGCTCCATAAATGCGTGCAATTCTACAAATGTACCTTCATCAAGAAGTAAATCAATTCTTTCCCGTGCAGTAAGCTTTCCTCTTTCGTGTTGCTTTTCGATGCGCTTATCTCCGCCGCCTAATTCTATTTCACGCTTTCTATCGTATAAATCATTAATTTTTTCGTAAATATCTACCATGTTTACACCTCGGCCCCTATCTTTTTCTCACAAAGCTCATATAACACACCGTGCGCAGCTTTTGGATGCATAAATGCAATTTTCGATCCATGTGCTCCATTGCGTGGTGTTTCATCAATCATTCGAATTCCTTTTTCCTTCATTTCTTTCAAACGATCTTCAATTGAGCTTACTCCGAGTGCAACATGGTGGATTCCTTCTCCACGTTTTTCAATAAATTTTGCAATTGGACTGCTGTCTGTTAGCGGTTCCAAAAGTTCTAACTTACTTTCCCCCAATTGTAAGAAAGCCACTCTTACTTGTTGTGATTCAACCTCTTCTTCCCCTAGTAGTTGCAGTTGTAACGCTTCAGTATAGAACGGAAGCGATTCTTTTAAAGATCGAACCGCAATACCAATATGATCGATTTTTTCCATTTTGTACTTCACCCCTTGTTGAACGTTTGATGCAAATATATACATTCTTTTTATATATTCTCGATAAATTTCGAATTTCCTGTTTATTTATATATTTTTTTATCGAAATTTGTCTCTTGTTCTACTCCTATTCTATCGCTACAATAAATCTATGAAAGAATAGGAGGTTTATCATGAACAGAAGAACACAAAAGTTTTTTGTTTACGTTATGCTCGTAAGTATAATACTTACTACGATTCTCACTGGAATTAGTATGTTTTGGTAAAATATAAACATTTTGTTGAATTTACGGCAGCTATTCATACCAATACTCTCTATTTCTTTGGAATAGCACCTTTTGCCCTTGCGATTTCTTCGAAGGTTTGCATACTGTTAAGAATGTATACCTTCGTTCCAATCGGAATATGAGAATATAAATATTCAATATTCTGATTAAGCATTCGAATGCACCCACTTGAAATATATTTTCCAATTGAATTTGGTTGATTGGTGCCGTGAATTCCATATTTTGATCCATTCGTACCTCTAGCATTAAAGCCAATCCAGCGCGTACCGAGTGGATTGTTTGGACTTCCTCCAGGAATATCCTTTTTTATGTAGTAAGGATTCACTAGTTTACTTACAACATCAAATTCTCCCTCTGGCGTTAACTCATCCGTTTTTCCGGTTGCCACCGGAATAATCGCTTGAATTTTCCCTTTATCAATATATGCAAGCTTATTGCTTTGTTTATTAATAATAATATAAGGATCTCCCACACGGGGATTATCCCCTAAAGGCCATATAGGTGACAGTGCAATCACTAGCATAATTGACAATAATTTCGTCATAGCTCTTCCCTCTTTTCAAAATCCTTTTTTTGTATATTTCCCTATACTTTATTTTTCATCATACCTTTAGAAAAACTTATAATAGGAAGAAGGATTCTACTATGTTCCTGTCATATTAAAGCTATACCTGTATTTTTTCATTTCTATCGGATAGTAGTATGAAATACATATTCTCTATGAGCATACATACAGTATCTATAAGAGAGATTGTCAGATGTAAAGTGGATATTCTCACCGAAAGATAGTCGGAGCATTCTGACATATACGGGATAAAGTATGATAGGAAGGAAGAAGTAGTATGCGACTTCGTAGCTTTGTCATTTTTTATGTAATCGTTTCCGTTCTTTATGGTTGCTACAAGTTCTTATTCATATTTCTTAGGTTTCATGACCATAGTATCCTTTCCCCTTCCATTCTCGAACATATTGGATTTACATGCTACATGATATTTTCCATTTCTATCGCATTTGCTTATTTAAAACGAGTACGTTATTCCATTCCTGTTGCATTATTTTCGTTAACTTGGACCTCAAATATCGTTTGGATTTGGATATATCTTCATATTCTTATCAATTTCTAACAAAAAAAGAGATGATTCTAAGAATCATCTCTTTTCACTATAAAGATTATAACATTTTCTCTAAAAATTCTTGCGCGCGTTTACTTTTCGGTGATGTAAAGAATTCTGAAGGTGGTGCATCTTCAGCTAGCTTACCATCTTCTAAGAACAGAACACGATCTGCTACCTCTCGGGCAAATCCCATTTCATGGGTAACGATTAACATCGTCATACCTGTATGAGCCAGTGACTTCATAACTTCAAGAACTTCTTTTACCATTTCAGGATCAAGCGCAGAAGTCGGTTCATCAAATAACATAACCTCTGGTTCCATTGCAAGTGCTCTCGCGATGGCAACACGCTGCTTTTGTCCTCCAGATAATCGGTTAGGATATTCATTCGCCTTTTCACTCAATCCAACTTTGCTTAGAAGTTCGCCTGCCTTTTCACCTGCTTGCTCTTTTGTTAAACCTTTCACTTTAATCGGAGCATAGGTTAAGTTTTCTAAAACAGTCATATGAGGGAAAAGATGGAAATGTTGAAATACCATTCCAA
The DNA here is from genome assembly GCF_048159605.1 of Ectobacillus polymachus. Taxonomy (NCBI): domain Bacteria; kingdom Bacillati; phylum Bacillota; class Bacilli; order Caryophanales; family Bacillaceae; genus Ectobacillus; species Ectobacillus polymachus. The sequence goes on from NZ_JBLREB010000001.1 coordinate 1,551,661, forward strand.
CATTTTGCCGTACTTTCATAATATCGGTTTTCTTATCAGCAATGTCTTCCTCTTTAATCCAAACATGCCCTGAAGTTGGCTGTTCTAATAAATTAATGCAACGTAAAAAGGTAGATTTTCCTGATCCAGACGGTCCAATAATTGCAACAACCTGGCCTTGTTCAATCGTAGTTGTAATATCTTTTAGTACTTCAAGTTTACCAAATGATTTATGCAGTCCTTCAACCTTAATCACTTTTTTTCATTCTCCCTTCTATTGCTTTTCCGAGAATCGTCAATAGAATGACTAAAACGTAGTACACTGCCCCAACGAAAATAAGTGGTTCAAAATACGCATATTTTTCTCCACCGACAATATACGCACGGCGCATTAAATCGCTTGCTCCAATTACTGTTACAACAGCAGATTCCTTCGTAAGCGAAATAAACTCATTCATAAGTGCAGGCAAAATATTTTTAATTGCTTGTGGAAAGATAATATTCATCATCATTTGACGATAGGGAATACCAAGAGCCATTGCTGCTTCTGTTTGCCCTTTATCAACTGCCTGTACACCAGCACGAATTATTTCTGACATATATGCTCCAGAGTTGAAACCAAAAGCTAATACAGCTGCTAAAAATGCACTAATATCATAACCAGTAATTTGGGGTAACCCGTAGTAAATAATCATAAGCTGTAAAACAAGCGGTGTTCCGCGAAATACCGAAGTATAGGCATCCGCAATCCATCCGAGTACGCGTATTCTAGCAATTTTAAATAAGGCAAGTAGCGTACCTAATGCAAATCCCATAATAGCTGCTACTGCAACGATTTGGAGTGTAACTTGTAACCCTGCTAGTATATAAGGTATCGATGGGACGATTTGGGAAAAATCAAGTTTCATCTCTACAACCATTCCTCTCTTCCAACATCTTTTCTTAATTCAAAATATTCTTTTAAAACATTCACATGACAGAACACAATTTACAGCAGGGATATCCCTGCTGTAAATTGTGTTCTCGATAAAATAAAATATACGATTTCAATTCGTCTATCTTATTGTACAGTTCCATCAAACCATTTCTTTATTAGCTTGTCCATTTCACCATTTTGTTTCATTTTTTCAATGACTTTATTAAATTCAGCTGTGTATTTGCTTCCTTTTGGAAGGGCGATAGCAGATCCAGATTCATCAGCAGCTTCTGGAATATCTACACCTTTAAGGTCAGGAAGCTGTGCTAAATATCCTTTTGCAACTGTACTTTCAATGATAATAGCATCGACACGTCCATCTTTTAATTCTTGAAATAAATCTGGTACACGATCACGTCCTTCAATCTTAAAGTCCGTTTGCTTTTGTAAATCTTTTGCTTTCGTTTCTTGAATAGAACCTGTTTGAACGCCAACTGTTTTTCCTTTTAAGTCGTCCATTTTTTGGATCGTTCCATTTTTGGAAATGACAACATTTTTAGCCGTGTAATAAATATCTGTGAAATCAGCATTCTTTTTACGATCGTCAGTAGGTGTCATACCAGCCATTACAAAATCAACTTTACCAGCTTGCATTGAAGCTAACAAACCGCTAAAATCACTATCTTTTACTTGAATCGTATATCCAAGTTCTTTACCAATATAATTTGCAACATCAACATCAAACCCGATTGGTTGAGTACCTTTTGCTGTATCAACGTACTCGTATGGCTTATAATCAGCGGAAGTTCCCATTACAAGAACCTTCTTTGTACCATCGTTTGCAGTTGAAGAGTCTGGTCGTTTCGAACAAGCACCTAGCACCCCTATTGTAAGGACGCCGGCAAAAAGAAGTAATACTAGCTTTTTCATTTTGTGCCCTCCAATTATATCTTTTTTCTATAGAAAATATGAGATTACAAATAAATTATTATTCGATAGTTTGTATTTTAACACATCTTTATAATTATGCAATATCTATTTTGTATTATTCACACTGAAAAGTAGTAACTTTTGTATTTAGAGTTAGTACTTTTCTATTTTACTGATAGCTATACTTAATATATATATTTGCATATCTCTGCATATCACTGCAAATATATTCATCCATTTTTCTAAAAAAAAAACTAGAACGGTACGTTCTAGTTTTTTTTTTACGATACATTAATCTTGTTTATTTTGTTTCACCTTGTGGTTTCCTTCATCCTGTTTATTCTGATCTTGATTGCCTTCATTTTCATTGTCCGATTTCTTCTCGTCCTTTTTCTGCTGACTTCCTTTTCCCTTATTATCTGCATGATCAGACTTATTTGTAGAAGAATTGGCTGAGTCCACATGACCGCTTACAGCTTGATTCCCTTTATCATCATTTTTTGTATCATCTTTCTTCTCTTGTGTTTGCGGATGATTAGCAAATCCATTTGATGGAGGTGTGGACGGATCCATTGGAAAATGATTAGAAGGTAATGGTGACCCATCCTGTGTTATCGTGTCAGGTGGAGAAGACTCCTGCTTTGAAGAAGTATCATTCTTCTCTTCTTGTTGATGTAAATAGGTACCAGTACTCATGCCTTTGTTTTTTGCTTCTTCACGGTTTTCTAGTGAACCCTTTTTTAACGTAAATGTAATATCTTCTTGTTTATATGTATCCTGAAGTGACTTGACTAGGCTTTCAAGCTTATTTTGCAAAGATGTGTCATTTTTATCTGTTAATACAGTAGTGAGAATAACGTTCTTTCCTGATGGCAACAATCCATCTTTCTCACTTTGCTTCAATATAAGTGGTAAAACTTCTTGAATCGGTTTCCCTTTCCAATCCTTTAATTCCTTTAATATTCTGTCTCCATCTGAATTATACGATTTCAAGTCTTTCACATATAAATGATCTGTTATGCTCGCTTCAATACTTGGGTTAGCATCTATAGAAACATACGCCATTACCTTGTCCTCTGGCTTGTAGAAAAGGAAGATTAGGAGTAAGCTTAGGGCGATTGTTACTATAGGCTTTAAATAAGGTCGTCTTATTGCAACATCTTGAGATGTAAAGTAAATTTCACTTCCAACTTCATACGCTATCTTTTGTTTTTTGCATGTAACAAAGCTTCCATCCTTTGTCAACAATACAACGCGGCGTGACTGTACTTCCATAACAACGCCTTTACTCATCCTTCATCCCTCCCCCTATGTAATCTTTTAAATACGTATACTCATTACTAAAAATAAGACACATTGCAATAATATATTTTCGATGACGCTCTAATGTCTTACGACTTTTAATCGTTTTTTGTTCAAGAAGTTTTAAAGGAAGCTTTTTCTTTTGAAATAATATTTCTAACAGTTCCTCATCTTTCATGAGTAGTTTTGCAACTTCTAACACATCGTTTCGAGTATCCTGATGTTTCGGTGACTCCTTCACAAGGTCAGTAAAAGAAATTTTAAAGTCTTTTAGTACGCTTTGAAAATGGAGGATTTCTTCCCTACGATTTTGACTGTCCATTTCTTGCAAATATTCAGAGAGGGATTGCTTTGAATCAATCGTTTCCTGCACTTCATCAAGTGAAACGAATGTACTTCGCAATTCTTTTCGCAGATAATCAATGACATCTCGTTTAATAAGAAGTCTTGCAAAGGAAAGAAAGGAACTTCCTTTTTTATATGTATATTGCTGCACTGCTTCATGAAATGCATACAAGCCAATACTAAATTCATCATCTTGTTCTGTTATATATCGGTGTCGAATAGACGAAATGGTACTTAGAATAAAAGGGCGATAGTCTGAGATGAAGGCTTCTTTATCTCCAATACCTGCTTGTAGTTGGATTACTTTTTCTTCAATTGAGTGCCTATGCTTTCCAACATGTAGTAATAAACTTAGCACAGTGATCTCCTCCCTCCCTTCCAAAAGCACAGCAGAACGGCCACTTCTCTTCTAGAAGTGACCATTATATCATACGAAATTATAAGATGCCGTTCTATTTTTATTTTACAGTTCTCTTTGTTTCGTTTTACGGAAGATTGCAGACCCATTGTATTTCATGCAAATGACTGTTATTTTCTATCTATTTTGTTTTATAGCAATTTATTATTTACTCTTGCTATGCTTTTCGCTTATCTTTTCTTTTATATAAATTGTCTTTCCCCTATTGCATTACATACCTCTGCAATACTTCCTGCTGCTTACCGCTACTTTTGCAATTTTTGATGAATGAATCCCTTTCGGATGGGTATCACTATATACTTTTGCCATTTTCATCACTACATATATTCGAAGAAAGAATCATTTTTATGGGGGTCAAACAAAATATTTTTTTAAAAATTTTTCTGAAGCTATATAAAAGAGGAGAAAAGACTAGAAAAAATCGCCCTGTCTTTACTTACTGAAGTAAGTGAAACAGGGCGATTTCGTTTTATTTGCTATTCATTCATAAAAAAGCTTACGTTTTACTACACTCACACTTCTTCGCAATATTGATCAAAAGACTGTTGCATTTTTTGAACAACTTCCATCGGTGAATGTCCTTCAATTTCGTGGCGCTCTATCATTGTTAAAATTTCCCCATCCTTTAATAGAGCAAAAGAAGGTGAGGAAGGCGGATAGCCTTCAAAATAATCTCTTGCACGCTGCGTAGCTTCCTTATCTTGGCCAGCAAAAACAGATACGAAATAATCAGGTCGTTTATCATAATGAACCGAATGAGCCGCTGCAGGACGAGCAATTCCCCCTGCGCATCCGCATACTGAGTTTATCATGACAAGCGTAACACCACGGCGGGCAAATGCTTCATCAACTTCCTCTGGGGTCTTTAATTCTGTATAGCCAGCAGCACCGATTTCTTCCCTAGCTTGACGTACAACATCATTCATAAAAAAATTGAAGTCAATCATTGTATTCCTCCTAACAGCCTTATAAGGATATCTTATCAATTTTGATAGGGGAATTCCAACATTAACTACTTGTTTTCGTAGTTTTCCATTAATTGCATGACGGCTTTCGTAACGGTTTGTGTTCCGTTCATAATATCATGTTCGTATCGACTTAATAATTGCTTCATTGCAGGATTTGAGAAGAAGCGTTGCTCCAATTCATCCCGAATCGATGAATAAAGCCAATGTCGTTTTTGCTTATTACGTCGATTTGTGAAGATTCCAGATTTCTTTGTTACCGTTTCAAATCGTTTTATTTCATTCCAAAAATCTTCTAATCCTTCATAATAAAGAGCAGAACAAGTACCTACATGTACCTCCCAGCCAACAGTTGCCGGTTGAAAAAGATGTGACATTTGAGAATAAAGTCCGACCGTTTGCAGAGCACGTACACGGTTGTCCCCGTCCGCTTTATTAATGAGAATTCCATCTGCAAGCTCCAGAATCCCGCGTTTAATTCCTTGTAGCTCATCCCCAGCTCCTGTCAGTGATAACAAAAGGAAAAAGTCAACCATATCACGAACCATTCCTTCGCTTTGACCGACTCCGACCGTTTCGACCAAAATTACATCATAACCGGCAGCCTCGCACAAAAGCATGGTTTCACGCGTTCTACGGCTTACACCGCCTAATGCTCCGCCAGAAGGTGATGGACGAACAAATGCATGTTCTTGCTGGACTAGTCGTTCCATTCGTGTTTTATCTCCGAGAATACTTCCTCCCGTTAACGTACTGCTCGGATCTACAGCAAGGACTGCTACCTTGTGATTGTTCTCGCAAAGCATGGTTCCGAATGCCTCAATAAATGTGCTTTTCCCTGCTCCTGGTACCCCTGTTATTCCGATGCGAATGGAATTGCCTGTATCGGGAAGGATACGTTGAATAATTTCTTGTGCCTTCTGATGATGCTTTGCTGCATTGCTTTCTACAAGAGTAATTGCCTGTGCAAGAAGAGTGCGATTATTATTTCGCACTCCCTCTACAAGTTCTTCTGTAGATACAGTACGTTTTTGAAAAGTTCTTTTTTGCCGTTTAGGCTGCAAAGTACCTTTCATTACTGTAGTTGCGAAAGCATCCTGGTTTTCTCCGTCAGTCGGTACCCATTCTGGACGTTTCATCTCTTCCTTCATCACTTATTCCTCTTCTTCGCCTATACGAAGTACAATTTCATCCATAATCTCGTCTGCTGCCTGTGGAATCACTGTTCCTGGTCCAAAAATAGCAGCTGCGCCGTTTTCATATAAAAATTCGTAATCCTGAACAGGGATAACACCGCCAACAATAACGACAATGTCTTCACGACCTAGCTTTCGTAATTCTTCCACTAGCTGAGGAAGCAGTGTTTTATGTCCGCCAGCAAGAGAACTCATACCAATACAATGTACGTCATTTTCCACAGCTTGACGTGCTGCTTCTTCAGGCGTTTGGAATAATGGTCCCATATCTACATCAAATCCAAGATCTGCATAGGCAGTTGCAACTACTTTCGCTCCTCTATCGTGACCATCTTGTCCAAGCTTAACGATTAAAATACGAGGACGACGGCCTTCTTTTTCTGCAAATGCATCAATTTTTTGACGAACTCGTTCAATCTCATCTTGTTTGTTATATTCAGAACGATACACACCGCTAACCGTTTGAATCACCGCCTTATGACGACCTGCAACTTTCTCAATAGCGCTAGAAATTTCTCCAAGTGATGCACGAGCACGGGCAGCTTCGATTGAAAGGGCTAGTAAATTCCCGTCACCCGTTTCCACTGCTTTTGTAATTGCCTCTAGCGTTGCTTGTACTTTTACTTCATCGCGGTTACGTTTTAATTCGTCTAAACGCTCTAATTGCTTCTTCAATACAGCTGTATTATCAATATCTAAAATTTCAAGAGGCTCTTGATGATCAAGACGATATTTATTTACACCAACAATTAATTCTGCGCCTGAATCAATATGCGCTTGTCTTCTTGCCGCTGCTTCTTCAATACGAAGCTTTGGTATACCTTTTTCAATAGCCTTCGTCATACCGCCTAGACTTTCAATTTCTTCAATGTGTTCCCATGCACGGTTCATCAATTCGTTCGTTAAAGATTCAACGTAATAAGAACCACCCCAAGGATCAATAACATTTGTAATTCTTGTTTCGTCTTGTAAATACAACTGCGTATTCCGAGCAATACGTGCTGAGAAATCCGTTGGCAAGGCAATCGCTTCATCTAATGCATTCGTATGAAGAGATTGGGTATGACCACTTGCCGCTGCTAGTGCTTCAAGACATGTACGTGCAACGTTATTAAATGGATCCTGCTCCGTTAAACTCCATCCTGATGTTTGTGAATGGGTACGAAGTGCTGACGATTTCGAATTTTGCGGATCAAACTGCTTCATTAGCTTAGCCCATAGAAGACGACCTGCCCGCATTTTTGCTACTTCCATAAAATAGTTCATACCGATAGCCCAGAAGAAGGAAAGACGCGGTGCAAAAGAATCCACTTCTAGTCCTGCTTTCAATCCCGTACGAACATATTCAATCCCGTTAAGAAGTGTATAAGCTAATTCTAGGTCAGCAGGAGCCCCTGCTTCCTGTAAATGATAGCCTGAAATACTAATGCTATTAAACTTCGGCATATGCTTAGAAGTATATGCAAAAATGTCAGCAATGATTTTCATCGACGTTTCTGGTGGATAAATATATGTGTTACGAACCATATACTCTTTTAAAATATCATTTTGAATGGTACCTGCTAATTGCTCTTGCTTTACGCCTTGTTCTTCGGCAGTTACGATATAAAATGCTAGAACAGGAAGAACGGCACCGTTCATTGTCATGGACACTGACATTTTATCGAGTGGAATCCCGTCAAACAATACTTTCATATCTAAAATGGAATCAATGGCTACGCCTGCTTTCCCAACATCACCTACAACACGAGGATGGTCGGAATCATAGCCGCGATGAGTAGCTAAGTCAAATGCTACAGACAATCCCTTTTGCCCAGCTGCTAAATTTCGTTTATAGAATGCATTACTCTCCTCAGCTGTTGAAAAGCCTGCATATTGTCGAATCGTCCATGGACGATTCGTGTACATTAGCGCATAAGGTCCGCGATGGTATGGAGCTACCCCTGGTTTAAAGTCCAAATAATCTAGTGATTGAACATCTTCTTCTGTATATACTGTTTTCACATCTATTTTTTCATTAGATGTATAAGCGACAGCTGCTTTTGGTTCTGTTATACCTTCATTTGTAAAAAGTGATGAATATTCTAATGTTGAAAAGTCTGGTGTCTTCATACTGTCACCTCCAACTCGTTATACAATTCATGTAATAGTGGCAGCAAGCTACCCATATCCGGCAGCAAACCATCTGCTCCGGAAGCTAACACAGTTTCTCCTTCTTCTCTTTCATACATCCCCATTACATAGAGCTTTTTCCCTACGGATGAAAGCTGTGCAATCGAGGTTAGAAGTGATTCTTTATTGTCATATAAGAAGACAGCCTCAACCTCTTCCATATCACCTGGTAATGAGTCTACAGATGCCACTTCGAATCCACATGATTTTAATGTAGACGCAATTGTTTTCATGTTTTCATCTGCAGCAAGCGCAACAACTAACGCTCTTGGACTTCTTCCCGTTTGACTTAAAAACTGTTCTGCCGTTTTCCGCAATTCTTCAAATGGTTCAGCGTCACGCATTGGAAGAAACGCCGCAATTTGCAGCCCATTTTTCACTTGATTAGCCGTAACTTCTCCAAGGGAGCTACCTTCAGAAAATGCTACAATTAATTCTTCTATTGTTACCTCTTGATAAGAAGGTGTGTTCATTCCCTTTCGCTGTTCTTTAAACGATGTTACCTCTGCAGCTCGGTTGTATACTTCCTTGCTTTCCCCTGTAAGCTTTTCTTCTGAAAGATTTACATAGCGATTTGTACCAACGATTGTTTGCTTTAAAGAACATACATTTGCACGGCGCTGTTTTGCTACTTGGGCTATTTCTTCATGTAATGAACCATCTTGAAGAACTGTGCTCATGCCACCTTGCTGCTCAATAGATCGAAATAGATCCCACGCTTGCTTTGCGATTTCATGAGTTAGTTCTTCTACATAGAATGAACCTCTAGCAGGATCTAGTACCTTCTCAAGATGAGCTTCTTCACGTAAAATATGTTGGATATTGCGAGCTAAACGCTTTCCATTCTCATTCTCAAAACCAGCCGCATCATCAAATGGACTTACATGAAGTGTATCTGCCCCTCCTACAATAGCAGAAAACGCTTCGGTTGTAGCACGAAGTAGATTGGTATATGGATCAAATACTGTCTTTGTACGTTTTGATGTCGACACATGCACAGCATTTTTTACATTTGAAACGCCAAACTGCTCAGCAATTTTACTCCAAACTACACGAAAAGCACGAAGCTTCGCGATTTCCGTAAATAAGTAAGAGCCTACTGAGAAGCTAAATGTAATCTTAGATATAACATCCTTCGCTTGAAGACCGCGTTCTATTCCTGCACGAATATATTCAACAGCCGTAGCAAATGCAATTGCCAACTCTTGTACTGCATTTGCCCCCGCATTATGATACGCATCGGTACGAACAAAAATAGTATGTAGCTGAGGTGTATGATCTTGGCTCCATCTTATTGTTTTAACCATATCGTCATAGCAAGCCGATAGAGATGTAACAAGCTCTCCTTCTTCTGCTAAATATCCAAGTGGATCAGCTCCAACCGTGCCTTTAAGAACATCAAGTGGGATTTCTTTTTTCTTTGCATATGATACAAACATCGATAATAATGGAGAAGCAATATATCCCGTATACAACAGAACTGGATATTTTCCGGTAGCTACACCATTAAAAACGCTTTCAAAATCTTTAGTAAAACTAAGCGGTATACCAGGTCTTTCAACAGATACCGAATCATTTCCTTGAAGCGTTTCTTTATCTGCAAGTAGATGCAGTACTTGTTGCCCGTTTTGTAATGCGTCTACAACGATAGCATTAGCTTGGTGCGGATTAGTAGCGAATAATTCCTGGGCAATGCCTCCGCTATTCGTTAGCAAAAGAGCGGCTACTTCCTTACATGCAGTAGCATCGTCTTTCGTGTATAAAGGCTTCAGAATTACATTATCATACGTTTGTCGAATTAAGCTGTCAAACGCTTTCCCTTTTAGCGTCTTTTCAGCGAGTTGCTTCCATTGTTCATATGATACCCCTTTGAACTCCTGAAACGTCTTTTTCTCCATCTGTAGACCCCCTTTACTATATTCAAATGATAATAAAATGAAATTTTCTAAATTATTATACATTATTTAGTTTAGTACAAAATGAATATTCTCGCAAAGACAATTTCGAAAATAATGTATCAAATTAGCAAATTTCCTCAAAATATGTCACTACAAAAAAGAAATAGTATATACAAAAAAAGCTGCTCTACAAAAATATTGTAAAACAACCTCATTTCATTGGTATAATTTATCATACTGATTGTTAGCATGACAGTTTTTGTACATAAGATTCAATAATTTTTTTATGAGATCCAACAATATATTCTGGCAATGCAGAAGGTGAAAAAAACGCTAGCGCAAGACCTTCTTCATGATTATTTGTCAGTATTCCATGAAACTCGTTCGTATAGTAAGCAACTGTAACAGTCTGAAATTCATCTCCATTTGCCAACTTTACAAAGTAATTTTTACCTGAAAACACATCAATGAGTTGAAGGTTTACAACGTGTATTCCCGCTTCTTCCATTACCTCACGCCTAGCAGTATCCTCCGGGGATTCGCCTAACTCCATCAATCCGCCAAGAAGTCCCCACTTCCCGTGAGGCTCTGTACGTTGTTGTAATAAAACATTCCCTTTTTCGTCCAATACAATCACAACTGCACCAACAAGAATAAGAGGGCGGTGACCAACAAATTTTCTTAATTCTTCTACATATCCCATTTTTCAAGCCTCTCTTTTTTCTTTATGTGTGATAATCTTCACTATACCTTGTATAACCAGTATAGCTTATGAAATGTGACAGAAAAAAGATATGTTTTTATTGTTATTTTTTGTAAATAAATCGAAGGTCCCCTTGGCTATTTGCCATCGCAAGTAAAATAATAGGAATCTTCTCCTTACCTATTTGATCTACTAGCCATTCCTCTGATTTTCCTAGCGAAAGAAGAGCATCCTTGCGAGTTTTCCCATCCTTCATCACAATTTGAAACATAGATAATGGCGTGGAAGGAATATGCCCATCTTCTTTCGTAATCGGAGTATATTCTGTCTTTAGAAAAGATGAAATTTTTCCACCCGGTTCCCAAAGAGCAATTGCTACCTTTTCAATCGCTTCAATGTTATGTAAGCGCAGCTCAGACAATAAAAAGTCAATAGAAATACGTGCTCGTTTTAAATTTTTCCATTGCACGTCTCCATTATGAACGAGTAGTAAGGGAGAAGGTTCTAAAAATTTTCGCCACCATTCCACGTGAAGACTTATAATCGAACTAGCAGTATGCAGGAGTATAAGCACAAGGGTGGTAACCATTGCTCCTGTTAAATCAACCCTTTCATCCGTTAATGGATTCGATAAGTTTCCTTCGAGAAGGAGTATTAATATTACATCCAAAAAGCGGAGCTGAGCTACACTTCTTTGCCCCATCATTTTCGCTACAAATAGCAAAAAGAGATACGCTATGATAGCTCGTGCTATCCATTCATATACATATAAATGCTCTGCTTGTGTAAATAGATGCATAGACGCCCCCTCCCTTCTCTTCTATTGTTGTTCGTTCCGCTTCTGTATATGTACCGAGATGAGAAGGTTATACAAAAAAAAGATGCAGTAAGAATACTTACTAACATCCTTATTGCATCATCATGATTTAATAAATAGAGATTGTTTCCTTCGACATTCCTTCTAATATTTCCTTCAGCCTTTGTAAAAATCGACCGCAAATGAGGCCATCTAATATACGATGATCCAATGATAAACAAATATTAACCATATCTCGGATACCAATATACCCATTATCCATAATGATTGGCCGCTTCACGATGGATTCGATTTGTACAATCGCTGCTTGCGGATAATTAATTATACCCATCGATTGAATCGATCCAAAGGTTCCCGTATTGTTCACTGTAAAGGTACCACCTTGCATATCATCGATACGTAATTTATTATTTTTTGCTTTTAACGCTAATTCGCTTATTTCTCTAGCTATTCCTTTAATTGTTTTCTCATCTGCATGCTTAATAACGGGAACGAACAACTCCGTTTCTGTAGCCACTGCAATCGAAATGTTAATGTCTTTTTTCTGGATAATTTTGTCGCCAGCCCACATAGAATTCATTTGTGGATATTCTTTTAATGCCTTCGCAACTGCTTTTACAAAAAAGGAAAAATAGGTAAGATTAAATCCTTCCTGCTTTTTAAATTCATCCTTTATCCCATTACGAAATGATACTAGATTCGTAACATCTACTTCAACCATCATCCATGCATGCGGCGCTTCATGCTTACTTCGCACCATGTTCGCAGCAATTGTTTTCCGTATACCTGACACAGGAATCTCAAGATCCCCTGTAGGTCTCTTTTCTTCCACTTGTTTCGTTTCTATTTTTTCTTTCCTTGGCTCTGCTGCGATATAATCTTGTTCCTGGTTCACCGAATGAATCGTATTAGATTCTACAATACGTAGGATATCTTTACGAGTAATACGACCTTGTAAACCCGTTCCATGAACAGTAGTTAAATCAATATCATACATCTGTGCCAGCTTTAAAACAGCAGGAGAATATCTTGCTTTCATAGGCGAATGCTCTGCATTCCCAGCCCTTGTTGGTTGTATAGAGACTTGCTCTTGTTTTAGGGGTGTTTCTACGACTTCTTCTACAGTCATCTTACAAATAACAGTACCAACAGCTACTGTGTCGCCTTCTTTCGTAAAGATCTCACTAATAATGCCCGAAAATGAAGCAGGAATTTCTGCATTTACTTTATCCGTCATCACTTCGGCGATAGGATCATATTTGTTTACATGATCTCCGTTTTTCACAAACCATTTACTAATCATACCTTCTGTTACACTTTCACCTAGCTGCGGCATCATTATATTTTCTATGCCCACCTATGTTACCTCCTTTCTTAAAATGCAGCTAATTTGCGCATTTCTTTTTCTATTTTATCTGGATTTACCATGAAAAATTTCTCCATCGTTGGCGCATATGGCATAGCTGGAGTGTCTGGTCCAGCTAAACGAGCAATAGGAGCATCTAAATCGAATAAACAGTACTCTGCGATAATGGCCGCGACCTCACTCATAACACTGCCTTCTTTTGTATCCTCTGTAATGAGTAGAACCTTACCTGTTTTTGAAGCTGCTGCGATAATTGCTTCCTTATCAAGTGGGTAAATCGTACGTAAATCAAGGATATGAACAGATATTCCATCTTGTAATACTTTTTCAGCAGCCTGTAATGCAAAATGTACGCAAAGACCATATGTGATAACTGTTATATCTTCTCCTTCTCGTTTTACGTCAGCCTTGCCGATAGGAAGAACATATTCTTCTTCAGGCACATCTTCTTTCAATAAACGATAAGCACGCTTATGCTCAAAAAATAATACAGGATCTTCATCACGAATGGCCGCTTTTAATAACCCCTTCGCATCGTAAGGAGTAGATGGAATTACAATTTTAAGTCCTGGTTGATTTGCAAAAAGCGCTTCGACCGACTGAGAATGATATAAAGCTCCATGAACGCCCCCACCGAACGGAGCGCGAATCGTAATAGGACAGTTCCAATCATTATTCGTTCGATAACGTATTTTTGCAGCTTCTGAGACGATTTGATTTACAGCAGGCATAATAAAATCTGCAAACTGAATTTCTGCAATTGGACGCATTCCGTACATGGCCGCACCAATCGCTACACCAGCAATAGCAGACTCCGCCAATGGCGTATCCATAACACGCTCTGACCCAAATGTTTCGTACAATCCTTGTGTTGCCTTAAAGACGCCTCCTTTTAGCCCAACATCTTCACCTAAAATAAAAACTCTGTGATCCCGTTCCATTTCTTCACGCATTGCTAGTGTTATAGCATCAATATACGACATAACAGCCATCAAGATCTCCTCCTTTATTCATCCTCAGCATATACATACTTTAGTGCCGATTCTGGCTCTGCATACGGAGCTTGTTCTGCATATTCGGTCGCTTCATTGACAAGCTTCATCACATCGTGTTCAATCTGTTCTTTGCCTTCTTCTGTTAAAACACCAACATTTATTAAATATTGTGCAAATGTGAAAAGCGGATCCTTACTTTTCGCTTCTTCAACTTCTTCATTTGAACGATACGTACGATCATCATCGTCACTCGAATGTGGTGTTAAACGATAGGAAATCGCTTCGATTAATGTTGGCCCCTCACCGTTTTGACCGCGTTCAGCCGCTTCTTTCACAGCTTTATAAACTGCGAGCGGGTCATTTCCATCCACCGTAACCCCCGGCATTCCGTATCCTATGGCACGATCAGACACATGTTTGCAAGCTAGTTGCTTTTCAACCGGTACCGAAATGGCATATTGATTATTTTCACACATAAAAATAACAGGAAGCTTATGAACAGCAGCAAAATTGGCGCCTTCATGAAAATCTCCTTGATTCGAAGATCCTTCGCCAAATGTTACGAAAGAAACGAACTGCTTACCATCCAATCGTCCTGCAAGTGCGATTCCAACTGCATGAGGAACCTGCGTTGTTACAGGAGAGGAACCGGTGACAATATGCTTTTTCTTATAACCGAAATGTCCTGGCATTTGACGACCACCTGAATTGGGATCCTCTGCTTTTGCAAATGCAGATAGCATAAGCTCCTTTGCCGTCATTCCGAAGCGAAGAACAACTCCCATATCACGATAGTACGGCAGTACATAATCTTGTTCAGGATCCAAAGCAAAAGCTGCTCCAACCTGGGTAGCTTCTTGTCCTTGACACGAAACAACAAATGGAATCTTCCCTGCGCGATTTAATAACCACATTCGTTCATCAATTTTACGTGTTTGTACCATCATGCGGTACATATCTAATACTAGGGAATCAGATAATCCAAGCTCATGGTGACGATTTCTTGTTTCTTCTGTCATTTCTATCTCCTCCTTTAATGAAACGAATTGCAATGAAGGAACATTAACTTCTCTTGTTTTATCCCGTTATTTAAGGAAAGTAAGACCTCCTACCTTAAGGAAGTTTCACTTTATAAGTGAAGTGCCTTGCTATCTACTGCTAAAGCTGCTTCTCCAAGCGCTTCAGATAATGATGGATGAGGATGAATGGTTTTTGCTATTTCCCATGGAGTAGCATCTAACAGCTTCGCTAATCCCGCCTCTGAAATCATATCCGTGACATGCGGTCCAATCATATGACACCCAAGTAAATCTTCCGTTTCTTCATCTACAACTAACTTTACAAAACCATCTTCTTCTCCATATACGAGTGCTTTGCCAATTGCTCGAAATGGAAATTTCCCAATTTTCACCCGATAGCCACGTTCCTTAGCAGCGCGTTCTGTTAATCCAA
Organism: Ectobacillus polymachus; assembly: GCF_048159605.1. Taxonomy (NCBI): domain Bacteria; kingdom Bacillati; phylum Bacillota; class Bacilli; order Caryophanales; family Bacillaceae; genus Ectobacillus; species Ectobacillus polymachus. Next base: position 1,567,115 of record NZ_JBLREB010000001.1, read on the forward strand.
CAGAGGCTACTTCTGGATTACTGTATATGCATTTTGAAATGAAATCATACTGAAGTGGACTTGGATCCTTACCTGCTATATGTTCAACAGCGACGATTCCTTCATGCGAGGCTACATGTGCAAGTTGCAATCCTCCGATTACATCACCAATCGCATAAATATGAGACTCTTTCGTTTGATAATATTCATTAGTTTCAATACATCCGTTTTGAATGACAATATCAGTATTCGTAAGACCAAGGTTCTCTATATTTGCCTGACGTCCGATAGATAGTAAGATTTTATCTGATTTTATTTCTTTTCTTTCTCCATTTTGCTCCACTTGAATAGATACCCCATCCCCTCGCACGATAGAATCACCTAATACTTTCGCTTTCGTAACGACAGTAACACCCTTTTTCTTTAGCAGGCGTTCTATCTCCTTCGATATCTCTTCATCCTCAAGAGGGAGCAAACGATTATCATACTCAATAATTGTTACATGTACATCAAAATCAGCTAGCATTGACGCCCACTCTACCCCAATTACACCCCCGCCAATAATAATGATAGAGGAAGGCAGCTCTTTCAATTGCAGAGCATGATCCGATGTTAAAACATACTCTCCATCAACCATAAGGCCAGGTAACAGTTTAGGACGAGAGCCCGTTGCGATGATGACATGTTTCGGAATAAGCATTTCGTTTCCTTCACCATTATTCATTTCAACAGAAACCGTTCCAGGTAACGGAGAAAAAATAGACGGACCAAGTATACAGCCATTTCCTTTATATATATCAATTTTCCCTTTTTTTATCAGCTGTGTAACACCCTGATGTAGCTGCTCGATAATGATGTTTTTACGCTCTTGTACTGCTGAAAAATCAAGTGCTATATTGCTAGCTTTCACACCAAATACTTCACTTTTCTTTACAGTAGCATATACCTCTGCACTACGAAGTAAAGCCTTGCTTGGAATACATCCTGCGTGTAGACACGTTCCACCTAGCTTATTACTTTCCACAATTGCAGTTTTTAAACCTAGTTGACTGGCACGAATAGCAGCTACGTATCCTCCTGTGCCGCCCCCGATAATGACAAGATCATATTCCGTTGCCATGTTACAGCCTCCTTGTCAAGAATGAACTATATACTCTTTTTTCTTCTCTTCACCACGTAGTACACGTAATGTGCCTTGCGATAATGCTTGTAATTCGTTTTCTCCCGGTTCCACATAAACATCTGCAATCCACTGGACTCGTTCTATAATTTCCTCAACTAGCATTTTGCTATAGGATAATCCACCCGTTAGAACAATCACGTCTACTTTTCCAAATAATACTGCGCTATCTGCTCCAATTTCTTTTGCAACTTGATAGGCCATTGCACTATATATTAAACGAGCATGCTCGTCTCCTGCTTCAATCATTTTTTCTATTTTTCCTGCATCTTTTGTGCCAAGGAGAGCTGCCAATCCTGCCTGCCCAACCATTTTTTTCATTACTTCTTCTCGAGTATATTTACCTGAGAAACAAAGATCTATTAACTGTCCAGCTGGGACACTGCCTGCTCTTTCTGGCGTAAATGGACCTTCTCCATAAAAGGCATCGTTCACATCAACTACTCTACCACCGCGGTGTACGCCTACAGTAATTCCCCCGCCTAAATGAGCGACAATCATATTTAATTCTTCATATTTTTTACCAAGCTTTTTTGCAACTAGTCTCGCAACTGCCTTTTGGTTAAGTGCATGAAATATACTTCTACGCTCTAGGCCAACTGCACCACTAATCCGAGCGATATCATCCATTTCATCCACTACAACAGGGTCTACGATGAAAGCTGGGATATTCAAGGAAGAAGCTATTTCGTGTGCAAGTACTCCTCCTAAATTAGAAGCATGAAATCCATTATACCCTTCTCGTAAATCCTTAAGCATCGCTTCATTTACTTCGTAGGTTCCTCCCTCAACAGAACGAATTAACCCACCTCGGCCGCAAACAGCACTAAGCTTTGATACATTCACACCATGGAAATCAAGCACTTCTAAAATTGTATTTTTCCGAAATTCATATTCATCGAAAATGTGGTCAAATGCAGCAATCTCTTCTTCTTTATGACGAATTGTTTCAATAAACATTTCTTGTTCATCTTCAAAAACCCCAATTTTTGTAGATGTACTCCCTGGATTAATAGCAAGTATGCGAAAACTAGACAATATTCTTCCCTCCGTAAACTGTAGCAAGATGGATCCATCCATCTTCTTTATCTTCTACTTAAAATGTGATGACCATTTTGTAAAAAGGTGCTTCTAGATTGTTTCATTCTTTGAATTCGTTCTTCTGCAAGGCGGTCCGCTGCTAGGTAAGTTGGAATGCTATCCCGTTTTGAAATCTCAATTACTTTCGCAAGTGTTTGATAGATTCCTTCTACTTTATTTAGCGCACGTTCTCGATTATAGCCGTACAATTCGTCAGCTACATTGATTACGCCACCTGCATTAATAACATAATCAGGTGCATATACAATGCCCATATTATGAATCACTTCTCCATGCCGCGCTTCTCTTAATTGGTTATTGGCAGCACCTGCAATCACCTTTGCTTTTAATTGAGGAATCGTTACATCATTAATAATGCCTCCAAGTGCACATGGAGAGAATATATCACACGGTACGCTGTATATCTCATTCGGTTCAATAGCAGTAGCTTGAAATTCCTCTACCGCAGATTGTACAGACTCCTTATGAATATCCGTTACAATAAGTTTGGCGCCTTCTGCGTACAAATGCTTACATAGATTGTAAGCAACGTTGCCTACTCCTTGCACAGCAATTACTTTGCCCGCTAAGCTATCGCTTCCGAACGCCTCTTTTGCTGCCGCTTTCATACCGCGATACACACCAAAAGCAGTAACCGGTGATGGATTTCCCGAGGAACCAAAGGACGGTGAAATGCCAGTAACAAAATCCGTTTCTTCATGAATAATATCCATGTCAGCAACAGTCGTACCAACATCCTCAGCTGTAATATAGCGGCCATTTAAGCCTTGAATAAAACGACCAAAAGCTCGGAACATAGCCTCATTTTTATCTTTACGCGGATCTCCGATAATAACCGTCTTCCCACCACCGAGATTCAATCCTGCTGCTGCATTTTTATAGGTCATACCTCTAGAAAGACGCAATGCATCCTCAATAGCAGCTTCTTCAGAATCGTACGTCCACATTCTTGTTCCTCCTAGAGCTGGACCTAACGTTGTATCATGAATCGCAACAATAGCTTTTAGTCCTGACTCTTTATCTTGGCAAAACAATAATTGTTCGTAATCATAAAATTCCATATTTTTAAATAGTTCCATACGTACTCCCCTTTCGATGTTGCTGCATTATGCAGTTGCTACAGCTAAAGCAAGAGAATATAATTTCGCCTCAGCCGTATCGGCACGTGATGTTAATACAATTGGTGCTTTCGCTCCTGCAACGATTGCACCTACTTTTGCATTAGCAAAATATACAAGCGATTTATAGAGAATGTTACCTGCTTCAATATCAGGGACGAGTAAAATATCTGCTTCGCCTGCTACCTCACTAACAATTCCTTTATGCGCAGCAGCAATACTAGAAACAGCATTATCGAAAGCAAGCGGCCCATCCACAATACAGTCTTTGATTTGACCACGACGGTTCATTTGTGTTAAAAGAGCAGCATCTACAGTTGCTTGCATAGCGGGATTCACGAGCTCTACAGCAGCAAGTGGTGCCACTTTCGGCTTTTCTATTCCAATTGCTCTCACAACGTGGACAGCATTTTTCAAAATAGCTGTTTTCCCCTCTAAATCAGGTGCAATATTCATAGCTGCATCTGTTACTGTAATTAAGCGGTTATAATTAGGAACTTCAAATACTGCTACATGAGATAACACATTGCCTGTACGTAACCCGTACTCTTTATTAAGTACAGCTTTTAAAATAATGGCCGTACTTATATTTCCTTTCATAACAATGTCCGCATTCCCACTACTGACTGCTTGCACTGCTAATCGTGCAGCATCTGCGCCCACCGCATCATAGACTTTAATTTGATCATTCGAAGTCAAATTGTATTTTTTCATCATAATAGAGATTGTTTCTGCGTTTCCATATAAATGAAAGTTTGCAAGATCAGCCTTAATTGCTTCGGCGATAGCAAGCATAACTTCTTCATCATCTGCTGCTGCAACAGCAATTGTCTTTTTTGATTGTTTAACTGCTTTCTCAATAAGCATATTTAATGTCATCTTTGAATGGTTCATTCTCTTCGTCCCTCACTTATGTATCATGCAAAACTTATGCCATATTTATCGTATCTTGTTCCCCATCTATTACACGACATGCGTAGATATCTCACTAAAAACCACGCAATAATTTTCATAGTATGAAAATTATTGCGTGAATTTTTTTGCACGTTCGTATTTTTCAAGCTTGTTGTATAAACTTCGTACTGAAATTCCTAACGCTTGCGCTGTTTTTGTTTTATTGCCATGAAACTTTTCCAAATATTGCGTAAGAACATTTCCCTCAAATCGTATAACCATTTGATCAAGGGATGCCTGGCTATCATAATCTATTGTGTTTACTTGTTTAAATTTTGACGATAGTATAGAAGGTAGATGCTGTAAATCAAGGAGTGATTCATTGTTCTTCATAAATATAACAGCACGTCCTAAAACATTTTCAAGCTCCCTGACATTTCCTGGCCAATGGTACTGCTGCAAATATGCAAGAGCTGCATCCGTAATTCCTTCTATGCTTCGTCCATAATCTATATTTATTTTTTGAAGGAGCCATGATGCAAGTAGAGGAATATCACTTTTTCGCTGCCGTAACGCCGGAATGAAAATTGGTATTTTATTCAAGCGATAGTATAAGTCTTCCCGAAATACTCCATCGGTAATAGCCTTTTCTAAATTTGTATTTGTTGCTGCAATAACGCGAACATCAATGGGAATTGGCTTTGTTCCCCCTACTCGAACAATTTCCTTTTCCTGCAGTACTCGTAATAGCTTTGCCTGTGTGCCGACTGGCATTTCTCCTATTTCATCGAGGAAAAGGCTGCCGTTATTTGCCTCCTCGAAAAAACCACGTTTTCCGCCGCGCCTTGCACCTGAAAAAGCCCCGTCTTCATACCCAAATAATTCACTTTCTAACAGTGATTCAGATAGAGCAGCACAATTCACCCGAATAAACTTATTATATTTCCGTGAACTGCTGTTATGGATTGCATGGGCGAATAGTTCCTTTCCCGTCCCAGATTCTCCGCGAAGAAGAACGGTTACTGGAGTATTTGCGGCAAGCTTAGCTTGCGTAACAGCAATTGTCATTTCTTCCGAGATGCCTACAATATCCTCAAACGAATATTTCGCTTCTAGTGTACGAATGATTTGTCGTGCTTGCTTTAATTCATTCGTTAGTTCTTGAATTTCTGAAACATCGTGAATGATACCAACGCTTCCTTTCAAGATTCCACCAACAATAACAGGAGCTACATTTACTATGACATCTCGCTTTGTTTGTCCAACTTTCATACGAACTCTTCGAAATGGGCGACGAGATTGCAATACTTTCATATGAATGCTTTCCCCTTCGGCAATATCTGCAGTTGCCGGCTTTCCAATTACATCCTCTTGCGTAAAGCCTGTTATTTTCGTATAGGCAGGATTTATTAATATTCCAATACCATTTTCATCAACAACAGAAATAGCTTCCTCAGAAGAATGAATAATTGCATGTAATAGCGTTTCAATATCTTTTAAGTTTGTTATTTCTTCGCTTAGCATGACCATTTCCGTAATATCTGAAAAAACTGAGATAGCTCCTCTTACCTTACCTTCTCTACTTAGCATCGGAATGCGAGTTGAAATGACTTTCTTCCCATTTTCTAATACTACTTCTCGATGAATCTCTGTTTGTTTTGTGCGAAGAATGTAAGGTAGCCTGCTATTTGGAATAAGGGTTTGAATCTGCTTTCCTAAAACCTCTTCATTTTTATATCCCGTAATCTCTTCTGCACTTTTATTAAAAAGCGTAACGACAGCATTCTCATCTACTACAATCATTCCCTCGTGTATGGAATGAAAAATAAATTCGTTTTGCTGTATTTGCTCATTTAAATGTAATAGGAGAGCATCCTTTTCTAGAAGAAGTGAGATGATGATCTTCGTAACTTCTGTTGGAATAACAAGCGGTTTTGTCATTCCCTTCCTGTTCAAAAGACTATAATCATTGGTTGTATAGAAGATGACATCGATTTCATCTTGCATACCGTCATAACTCGTTTTCATACCATATTGTTTTGCTAATTGAATACCAGGTGCATCATCCTTACCATCAATTATGGCTACTACTGTTATGCTTGTTAATGTATACAACAAACGCAGTAAGGTGCAGCCATCCTGATTCGCCCCTATAAGCAGCGCGTTTAGCTTCACCCATTCCAACTCCTTTCCAACATCAATCAACATCTACTTGACAAATCCTGGATAATTGTATGATGATTTTCTATATAGCAATTAGAAAGGGAGGATTCCTATGAATCGTATCATCGCTTTATTGCTAGCTCTGCTTCCCATTGTAATGGCTGTAATAGGAATTAAATTCATGAGGGATACTGTCTTTGCAATCCTTAATTCTCCCGTTCCTTCTCTTTCTATACAGTTCTTACTTGGTGCTTTTCTCTTTGGAGTTGGAATGTATCTCTTCGGCGGATTCATTTTATATCGAGATAAAAAAAGAAATAAAGTGCAATCACGCTTTCGAAAAGAGAGGTAATGTTCACTTAATTCTGTATTCGTACCTGTTAACAAGACCTTTTCATAAAACCTGATTTTAGTACTTGGTCATAATTTAATTTATACACGTATTCCTGAAAGAATACAAGTACATTTTCTAAGCAAATATGTATAATTTTATTTGTATACGTTGTTATTTTATCGGGATTTTACACTTGTTTACTTATCAAGTCCCTTATTTCAATCTCTATGTTATACTAGTCAAATACAGTGAAACTTCCCTCGGTGGGGGTTTTTTCTCATCCCCACCGAGGGTTAGTTGAACCAATCGGACTTTTACGGGCAGTTATCCCCCACTTAGCCTTTTCCGATTTCTCTAAGCCTTAAAAGTGGGGGTATTACTGCCCGTTAAAGCGGGATAAAGGGGGGAGCACACTTTTGCGTCCATTACAAATCACACCAGAAACTGCCATAAAGTTGTCTAAAGCGCTTAAGATGCCACTTGAGCAAATTATGCATATGCCGCAACATATTCTTATTCAAAAGCTTGCACAGCTTGAAAAGCAAGATAAATAAAGAAAAACAGACATATTTTATAATAAAAAAGGATTGAGGGGGAAATTATTCCTTCTAATCCTTTTTTCTTTATACTATCTTTATTTAAAAAGGATAAGAAAAAGGAGGCAATACAAAGGGGAGTCATCTCCCGTTTTGTATTCCCTCCTGTAATGAAAATATTATGTTTCGTAAACCAAGTTACTTAGTTCGTTCAAGAAGCCTTATGTTCAAGCCTTAGCTTATCAGCAACCATGGCTATAAATTCTGAGTTTGTTGGCTTTGCCTTTGACATCGATACTGTATAACCAAACAAAGAGGAAATGGATTCGATATTTCCACGACTCCACGCTACTTCAATAGCATGGCGAATGGCACGCTCAACTCGGCTTGCCGTTGTGTTATATTTTTTTGCAATATCCGGATACAAAACCTTAGTTATAGAGCCAAGAAGCTCTATATCATTATAGACCATCGAAATCGCTTCTCGTAAATACATATATCCTTTAATATGTGCTGGAACTCCAATTTCATGTATAATACTGGTTATACTTGCATCTAAATTCTTCGGCTTTCCATCAGTAGAAGAGCTAGAGCGATATGTAGGAATAGGTCGTTTTACTACAGCACTTGGTTTCCCGCTAACTTGACGAATATGACTGGTTAAGTTCTCCATATCGAAAGGTTTTAATACAAAATAGGATGCACCAAGATCTACTGCCTTTTTCGTAACATCTTCTTGCCCAAATGCTGTTAGCATAATAACATTTGGCTGCTGTTTATCCATCATACGTAACTTCTCCAATACCGCTAATCCATCTAGATGCGGCATAATAATATCTAGAACAAGAACGTCTGGACTTTTATCTTGAAGTAAATGCAAACATTCTTGCCCATTGTAAGCAACCCCAATTACCTCCATATCATCTTGTGCCGATACATAATCTTCTAGCATGGATACAAGTTCTTTATTGTCATCCGCTAGACAAACTTTAATCTTCTCCACTAATTTTTCCTCCCTTATCCCAATAAGCTTTCATCAAAGAAAAAAACCGAAAAGTATATGAATGAAGTTTTCGACAATTGCTTCTTATATCCTTTTAATATTTACTTAATTTACTAAAAAGTGGTCAAAACTTCTTCTTTTCTATCACTTTCTTGTTTTCTCCCAATTTATTCTAATTATTTCGTCACTTTTTTAGCTGTTTACAACACATCGCATGGTAATATCTATATTATACAACAATTAAAAGGAAAATTGATTACGAAAAAAAGCAAGCTAAAATCAGCTTGCTTTTTTATATTCCTCGTATATATTTATTCCTGCTTCTTGTAGCATCCATTCGATATGAACACCATATCCAGATGTTGGATCATTAACAAAAACATGTGTAACTGCCCCGATTAATTTACCATCTTGAATAATTGGACTACCACTCATTCCTTGTACAATACCACCAGTTTTTTCAAGCAATCGCTTATCGGTAATCTTTACGACGATTCCTTTTGTCGCTGGAAATTTTTGCGGAACACTGCTTACGATTTCAACATCGAAGGCCTCTACCTTATCCTTATCAATGACAGTGAAAATTTTAGCTGGTCCTTCTTTCACTTGGTTGGAAAGTGCAATAGGAAGTGCTCCATCCAAAATGTCGTTTTTCACTGGTTCACGCAGCTTTCCAAAAATCCCAAATGGGCTATTTGTCGTGATTGTCCCGATTACTTCACGATCAGGGGAAAATCTTGCTAGCTTTTCTCCCGGATCTCCGTTACTTCCTCGTTGAATCGAGGTAACGGTTGATCTAACGATTTGACCATTTTCCACTTCAATGGGTTTTTTCGTATCGTTATCTGAAATAACATGACCTAATGCACCATATTTCATGCTATCAGGATGAAAAAATGTCATCGTCCCGATACCGGCTGCAGAATCACGAATGTAAAGCCCAATGCGGTAGAAAGGATCTTGTTTGCTTTTTACTGGTAACAATTTGGTATGAAGGTATTTGCTATCTCGAAGAACTACAATATCAAGTGATTCGCCCGTTTTTCCGCTATTTTGAATAAACGGTGCAACGTCGTTCATACGTTCTATTCCTTTTCCATTAATTTCTGTAATCATATCTCCCACTTTAATGCCAGCTGTTTCACCAGGTGAAATTTTACCTGTTTCCGTTTCCACAAGGTGGTGCCCTACGACAAGTACACCTTTTGCATTCAATTTTACGCCAATGGATTGACCACCAGGGATCACTTTAAAATCCTTAAGCACTCTAACATTTACCTGTTTAACAGGTACTCCAGCCAGTTGTAAAACCATTTTTGCTTCTCCGCTTTCATGGGCAGCAACTGACTGATCCTTCTGATTTGCATTTATTGTAAAAATGGATGGATTCGTGGACATTGCTTGGAACACAGGACTAGATACTACTTGTGACTGTTGTCCTTCGAACAGAACAACTTGCTGCGGCATTGCAATAAATTCTCGAACAGGTTTGCAAAACCCAATTACGAGAAGCGAAACAAGGAGAAATGTACCTAATAGCTTACGAAAATGGTCAAACTTCATTTTTCACTCTCCTCGCTCCTTACCCACATTCAGCCATTGGCTTCATCATTTAATTTCTCCTTGTCTGCTTACGTTTATAACTGGGAGATATAAAAAAGCTATCCTTTTATTGGATAGCTTCTCCTGTCATTTTTATACACTGGGCTTGTTGCAGCAATTCTCGTGCATGCTGCTTTGTTACAACTGTTATTTCAGCACCCGAAAGCATACGAGCAATCTCTATCACCTTTTCTTCGTCTTGAAGTATGGTAACAGAAGTAATCGTACGTTCGTTTATAATTTTTTTGCTAATGAATAGGTGTTGATCAGCCATAGATGCAACTTGAGGAAGATGTGTAATGCATAGAACTTGAGAACCAACTGATACCCGTTGAATTTTCTCTGCAATGGCCTGCGCAACTCTTCCGCTAACCCCTGTATCGACTTCATCAAATATAACCGAGGTAACTCCTTGATGCTCTGTAAAAATACTTTTCAATGCTAAAATAATTCGTGATAATTCACCTCCAGAAGCAACCTTTGCTAATGGTTTTAGCGGCTCTCCTGGATTTGTAGATATATAAAATTCTGCTTGATCGTACCCGATGGAGGTCAACTTTACTGGTACACCATCTACAAGTGGATCGTCTATGGAGCCCGGAATTTTCTCCATTACAATTTTAAATTTTGTTTTTTCCATATATAGTTCCCGCAACTCTTTATGAATTGCATCTGTTAAGTGCTCTGCAAGCTTATGACGATATTCGCTTAGTAAGGTTGCTTCTTTTATACATGTGGTTTCCAGCTGCTCCAGTTGTTTTCTAGCTGTTTCAATAAGTACATCCTTATTTTCAATTGTAGATATTTCCGTTTGAATACTTTCTTCATATTCTAAAATTTCTTCTATGGTATTCCCATATTTTCGTTTTAGCATACGAATCTCATTTAATCTTGTTTCAATATAATCAAGACGATTTGGATCATATTCCATCATGTCTAATTTTTCTCGTAACTGATAGGCTACTTCTTCTAATAAATAATAGCTATTTGCCACCGTATCATACATTTCCTTTAATGATGCATCTAAATCTGATACAGTTTCCAGCCCACTCATCGTATTTCGGACATAATCTAATCCGCCATTTTCTTTAGTAAGCGATACATGCGCATCACCTATAGCCTTAAATATTTTTTCGAAATTCGCAATTTTGGTTCGCTCTTCCATAAGCTCTTGATCTTCATTCAGCTTTAAATCTGCTTTTTGAATTTCTTCATGCTGAAATTGTAATAGATCTAAACGTTGCGCCATTTTTTGTTCGCTTTCTGTTAATGACTTGAGCTGTTTTTTTGTATCCATATACTGGTTATACAATTTCTGATAGTTCGCAAGCTTGACCATCACTTCCCCATTATCATACGAGTCAAGCATAGATAAATGACGTTCCTCATTCATTAAATCTTGCGTTTCATGCTGTCCATGAATATCAATAAGCGTCTTCCCGATTTCTCTTAGGGCAGCTAGCGTTACAAGCTTACCGTTAATGCGGCACACGCTCTTGCCTGAATTCGAAATGTCACGCTTCAATATCATCATACCATCAGAAACATCTAAATCTAATTCCTGCACTTTTTCAAGACAAGGATGATTTTCTATATCAAAGTAAAACAGTCCCTCAATTTCTGCTTTTTCTGTTCCGTAGCGAACAAATTCAGAAGATCCTCTTCCACCTACCAAAAGACTGATTGCATCAATAATAATGGATTTACCAGCACCCGTTTCACCACTTAGAACGGTTAATCCCTTCTGAAACGAAATACTTAACTCCTCAATAATAGCAAAATTTTTAATTGATAATTCCGATAGCAACGCTACATTCACCTCATTCCATTATCACATGTAAAAAAAGAAAAAGCGATGATCGTTAAAATGCTATCTCCTATCTTTGAATGGGAATCCTTATAACATATTTAAAAATCGATCGGAGACAAATTGTGTATCCTCAGGCGTACGGCAAATGATGAGACAAGTATCATCTCCACAAATCGTTCCAAGAATTTCATCCCAATCTAGGTGGTCAATTAACGCTCCAATCGCATTTGCATTACCTGGTAAGGTTTTCAAGACAAGCATATGACCTGCAATATCAAGTTTAACAAATGCATCAACCATGCTTCGCTTTAATTTTTGAAGAGGATTAAAGCGTTGATCAGCTGGCAAGCTATATTTATATCTTCCATCTTGAAGAGGAACCTTTACTAAATGAAGTTCTTTAATATCACGTGATACCGTTGCTTGTGTTACATTAAAATTTTGGCTGCGCAAAATATCAACAAGCTCATCTTGCGTTTCAATTTCTTTATTAGCAATGATTTCACGTATTTTAATATGGCGCTGACCTTTATTCATTTTGTTGCACCTCGCAAACTCAAATATAATTCCATGTAAATACTCTTTCATTATGGTAACTCATAAACGATTTCTTGTACATTGCTGATTAATGACAATCGAACAAAAATTCGTTTTTTCCTAAGCAGGTAAATAGAATACGCGAAATGGACCGCACAGAAAACTCCCTATAAGTTCTGCATAACGGTCCATTTCCCATCAAAAATAAAAATATGAAAAGAATATTTTTATTCCTTTTCGTCAAGATCCCCTGCTTGTTTTAATTCTAGATGAGCTTTTCCTACTACTTCATGCGGTGAAAGGTGGAAATGATTTTCTCCGATTTCCCGTTCTCCAAGCCATTTCAAATGAATTAAAAATTCAATATTTCCATTTCCACCTTTAATAGGAGAAAACGTTATATGTTCAACGTCGTATCCTTCCTTTAATGCAAAATTCATAATCGACGTGACTACTTCTTCATGAACCTTTCGATCACGTACAATTCCTTTCTTGCCGACTTGTTCTCTTCCTGCTTCGAACTGCGGCTTTATTAAAGCAGCCACATCACTATTCGCAAGCAGAACGGTTTTTAATACGGGTAATATGAGTCTTAACGAGATAAAGGACACATCTATGCTCGCAAATTGCGGTAATCCGTGTGTAAGGTCAGCTGGAGATGTATATCGAAAATTCGTTCTCTCCATTACAATAACACGTTCATCCTGACGAAGTTTCCACGCAAGCTGATTGTATCCTACATCTAATGCATAGGAAAGCTTTGCTCCATTTTGCAACGCACAATCTGTAAATCCTCCCGTTGAAGCTCCAATATCAAGTACAATTTTATCCTGTAAATCAAGTTCAAATTCTTTTAATGCTTTTTCGAGTTTATAGCCGCCCCGACTAACATAAGGCATAACCTGCCCTTTAATAGTTAGCTGTGTGTCAACCGGAATCTTCTCACCCGGTTTATCCATACGTTCTTCATCACAGTAGACGAGGCCAGCCATCACAGCTCGTTTTGCTTTTTCTCTTGTTTCTATTAGCCCTTGTTCTACCAATAGTACATCTATTCGTTCTTTCTTCATACATTACGCCCTTTTTTGCTTAGATGGTAATAAAGCTGTTAAATGTCTAACCACTTCCGTTGCGGTTAATCCTATTTCTTCTAATAACTTCGTAACACTTCCATGTTCAATAAACTCATCCGGTATTCCCATACGATCAATCACAGCATGGGAAAATCCATTATCATGCGCAAATTCAAGCACGCTACTACCAAATCCACCTGCAAGGCAGGCTTCTTCAAGTGTAACAATTGGTATATGTTGTTCAAGTAAATGAGCAAGATAGGCTTCGTCCAGCGGTTTTATGAAACGAGCATTTACCACCTTCACTGATTTTCCGTTTTTTTCGAGTATTTTTGCAGCCTCAAGCGCCATTGAAATCGTAGTACCGAACGTTAAAATGGCTGCATCGGTTCCCTCATGCAGTGTTTCCCACGTTCCTATTGGGATTTCGTGCAATTCTTGATCCATTTGAACACCTAATCCATTTCCTCTTGGAAAACGCATTGCAATTGGACCATTATCATATTGGAATGCCGTGTAAACCATGTGCTGCCCTTCGTTTTCATCCTTCGGCATCATAATGACAATATTAGGTAAATGGCGCAAGAAAGCTATATCAAATACACCTTGATGTGTTTCACCATCTGCACCAACGAGTCCAGCTCGATCAATCCCGATAAACACATTTAAGTTTTGTCTGCAAACATCATGTACAACTTGATCATAGGCACGTTGTAAAAACGTAGAGTAGATGGCTAAGAAAGGCTTCATTCCTTGAGTTGCCAATCCAGCAGCCATTGTAACAGCATGCTGTTCAGCTATCCCTACATCATACATGCGATCTGGAAATTCTTTCGCGAAATTTTCCAGTTTTGAACCAACGGGCATTGCCGGTGTTATAGCAACAATTCGCGGATCTTTCTTTGCTAGCTGACGAGCCGTTTCACTTACAACCTTGCTCCATGCCGGTGGTGCAGACACCGGTTTTACAAAGTTTCCAGATTCAATCTTATAAGGACCAGTTCCATGCCATGTACCGATAACATCACTTTCAGCTGGCTTGTATCCCTTTCCCTTTTTCGTAATAACGTGCATAAGTACAGGGCCCTTTGTTTTCTTTGCATACTGGAGATTATCAAATAAACTGTTAAAATCATGTCCATTTACAGGTCCTAAATACGTGAAGCCTAGCTCCTCAAAAAAAATCCCTGAGACAAGCATATATTTTAAGCTATCTTTTACTCTCTCTGCTGTAGAAGCGAGCTTTCCGCCAACTGCAGGAATTTTCTTTAATAAATATTCAAGCTCATCTTTCGCACGGTTATATTTCCCGGCAGTACGCAAGCGACCGAGTACATTGTGAAGCGCTCCAACATTAGGGGCGATAGACATTTCATTATCATTTAAAATGACAATCATATCTTTTTGTTCATGACCAATATGGTTAAGAGCTTCTAACGCCATTCCACCTGTTAGAGCCCCATCCCCAATAATTGGAATTATATATTCATTTGTCTTTTTCAAATCACGAGCAATAGCCATTCCCATTGCTGCTGACAATGAGGTTGAACTATGACCGGTTTCCCATACATCGTGCTCACTTTCTCGTCGCTTCGGGAACCCACATAATCCTTTATATTGTCGTAATGTAGCAAAATCCTTTGCACGTCCTGTTAAAATTTTATGAACATAGGATTGATGTCCTACATCCCATAGAAATTTATCTTTTGGACTATTAAATACCTTGTGCAAAGCAATTGTTAATTCTACAACACCCAAGTTAGGTGCAATATGTCCACCCGTTTTTGAAAGCTCATGAATTAAAAACTGACGAATGTCAGCACTTAATTCAACCAGTTCATCAACGGACATTTGCTTTAGAAAACTAGGGTTTTGAATTTGGGTTAGATCCACAAGGATCACTCACTTTCGTTTCATAATCGAAATCATGTCACTTGAATTATTATAGATGTGATTTGGACAAGATAACAGAGTTGATTTATAAATATTGTCTAAAGCGCTATCATACAAAAAAAACTGTTTAAGAAAAAAGCGCCGCTAACACAAAGTGATAACGGCTTATTCCATCTATATATAGTTTTACCGATAAAAAATCATTTGTGTTTTTAGTTATATCATAATTTACAAAATTACTCAACAATCGTACATTTCATCGTTAAACTTCTGTACAGTAATTGTTCAATGTTAGTTTTTTCGTTTCGCAATTATTTCACATATTTGTAGCAAATACTCATCTGCTAACTGCATGGATGAAAGGGCTCGCTTTGCACTTTGAATCGTCGCGCTCAGCATTTGGTTTGCTTCTTCAATCGAGAATAAAGTCGCATAGGTACTTTTTTTATTTTCGATATCACTACCCACCGGTTTTCCAATTTCCTCTTCCGTACCTATTACATCTAAAATATCATCTTGTATTTGAAAGGCAAGTCCAATATTTCGTGCATAGTCAAGCAGCTGCCCTATTTCTTTTTCAGTAGCACCTGCTAGGATACAACCAGCCAAGACAGGAAATTCAAGAAGCCGGCCTGTTTTGTTTTTGTGAATATACTCAAGTTGACTAAGTGTAAGTGTATGCCCTTCCGCTTCTATGTCAGCAACTTGACCAGCAACCATTCCTTCTGGCCCTGCTGCCTTTGCTAATTCCCTAACAAGCCGTAAATTCATATTAGCCGTTACCATAGGATGAGAGTAGGAAGTAATCACTTCAAAAGCATACGTAAGAAGGCCATCGCCAGCCAAAATAGCAGTAGCTTCTCCAAACACTTTATGATTAGTAGGCTTTCCCCTTCTTAAATCATCGTCATCCATGCTTGGTAAATCATCATGGATAAGTGAATATGTATGAATCATCTCTAATGCACAGGCAGCCGGAATACCCATCTCTAAGTCTTTACCAAACGCATGCAGCGTTGCAAACAAAAGCAAAGGTCGAATCCGTTTCCCTCCTGCTTCTAACGAATACACCATCGCATCTTTCAAAACCGCAGGAGCCTCTAATTGTTTCGTATATATAACAACCTGCTTGTCAATAAGCGCTTTGTTTTCCTTTACAAAGTCAGAAAATGATGAACTCACTCTTCATCGCCTCCGACTGAAAATGGCTGCATATCTCCATTTTCACCTAAAATAACTGTCATTTGCTCTTGAGCCCGCTTTAATTTATCGTCACAAAGCTTAGAAAGCTCCATACCTTGTTTAAAATATAAAATCGCTTCCTCTAACGGGACATCGCCTTGCTCTAACTTCAATACAATTTGTTCTAAATCCGCAATTGCTTCTTCAAAGCTTTGTGTTTTCTTTTCCATCCCTTACTGCACGCTCCTCTTTTCCTGATACGCGACAATGCAACAGACCATCATGCAATTGTACAGAAATGTCATCGCCAGACTGCACTTGTTTTACGCTTTTTACAAGCTGTTTATCCTTATCATAGGCAATTCCATAACCTCGCATCATAATATGAAGTGGACTAAGCATTTCCAGTTTTTCAACCATTCGAGTGAAATCAAATTGTTTATGTTGGACATAAACTCTTATTTCTCGCTCTAATTGTTTTCGAAGCTGTTTCGAAATCGTGGTGGCTCGTGAAATACTATTTGCCGGATGATGCTTTTGCATTTGAAGCACAAGTTGCTGCAAACGATTTGTTTTTTTCTCTATATAGTTTACATTTGCTTGCGTAAGCGAGTCTAATAAACGATCAAGCTGTTCTTCTTTTTGCCCATACAATTGCTTAGGATAACGAAATGCATAGGATTTCTGCAATGATAGAAGCTGTTCACGTTTACTCTCAACTATTTCTTTCATCACACGTCCTAAACGAAGTGTCCGTTGCATAACCTTCTCTTCAAGCTCGAGAATATTAGGAACAGCAAGTTCAGCTGCAGCCGTTGGTGTTGGTGCTCGTAAATCTGCTACAAAATCTGCAATAGTAAAGTCTGTTTCATGTCCAACTGCCGAAATAACCGGGATATGACTAGCAAATATAGCCCTAGCAACTATTTCCTCATTAAATGCCCATAGTTCTTCAATAGATCCGCCGCCTCGTCCAACTATTAAAACATCTAATGTATTCATTTCATTAGCCTTTTGTATTGCACTAGCGATTGAAGGCGCTGCAAATTCTCCTTGTACATATACCGGAAATATAATGATTTTTGCAACCGGATATCGACGCTTAATGGTTGTAATAATATCACGAACAGCAGCACCTGTCGGAGATGTAATGACTCCAATCATTTCTGGATAGGGCGGAATGGCTTTTTTATTTGCAAGCGAAAAAAGTCCTTGCTCTTCTAACCGAGCTTTCATTTGTTCATAGGCCAAATATAAATTGCCAATTCCATCCGGCTGCATGTCGTGAACGTATAACTGATAATTACCGCCAGCTTCGTATACAGTTACCTGTCCTTTCAGAAGCACCTTCATTCCATTCTCCGGGGTAAAGGCTAAATTCCGATTGTAGCTCGAGAACATAACAGCTGAAATGCGAGCTCCTTCATCTTTTAATGTAAAATACATATGCCCACGGCTATGCAACTTAAAATTAGAAATCTCACCCTTCAGCAAAATAGATTGCAGGTGAGGATCTCGATCCAATCTTGCTTTCATATATTTGGTTAAAGCTGAAACCGTTACATATTTATCCATTCTCTTCAGTCCTTAGTTATGAACAATAGAAAGATTACGTTCTGCTACTAAAACGGTGTTATGAAGTAACATCGTAATCGTCATCGGTCCAACACCCCTTGGCACTGGCGTAATATATCCTGCTACATTTAATACATCATCAAAATCAACATCACCGCAAAGTTTACCCGTTTCCAATCGGTTTACACCAACATCAATAACAACAGCCCCCTGCTTTACATAATCAGCTGTAATCATCTTTGGTTTGCCAACAGCAACAACGAGAATGTCTGCCATCTTCGTTATTTCTTTCAAATTAACGGTTCTAGAATGGGTATAGGTAACCGTAGCGTTTTCATTTAGAAATAATTGTCCAACTGGTTTTCCAACAATATTACTGCGTCCAACTACAACAACATGTTTGCCGTTTATATCAATTTGTTTTTCTTTTACGAGCTCTATTATACCGTGCGGTGTACAAGGAAGAAGTGTATCTTGTCCTATCATCATTCGACCGATGTTGATTGGATGGAAGCCATCTACATCTTTTAATGGGGAAATGCGTTCAATAACAGCTTCCTCACGTATATGTTTAGGTAATGGCAGCTGTACGAGAAGACCGTGTATATGTACATCCTCATTCACTCGGTCAATTTCTTGCAACAATCGTTCTTCAGTAATAGTTTCCGGAAATTCGATTAGTTCAAAATGAATACCAGCTTCTTCACTTGCCTTTCCTTTTCCTCTTACATAGGAACGTGAAGCAGGATTATCCCCAACTAAAATTACGGCTAAGCCTGGAGTAATTCCATTTGCCTTCAGAGCTTCTACACGTTCTTTAATTTCCTGTCTTTTCTTCTGTGCAATTTCTAACCCCTTAATAAGTTCAGCTGTCATGATTTCTTCCTCCCCTTATTCATTTACATAGATTCTTTTACTTTTGAAAGAACGCCGTTGATAAAGCGGCGAGATTCTTCATCCCCAAAAACCTTTGCAATTTCGATAGCCTCGTTAATAGAAACATTTTCTGGAATTTCTTTCATGTAAATAAGTTCAAAAACTGCTAGGCGCAAAATATTTCGATCAACCGTACCCATCCGATCAATTGTCCAGTTTTCAAGATTTTTTTCAATTATTGAATCGATTTCCTCTTTATGTTCTAAAACACCTAGCACAAGCTGTTCTAGAAACTCATTCTTCTCTTCGCCTTCCTTTAATGTATTCAGCAAGGCTATTTTCGGATCAATTTCACCTGCAATATCTATTTGATATAATGCTTGCATCGCTTTTTCTCTTGACGTCCTACGTTTCATCGTAACTCTCCTTTTGCTTTACATCTATTCTATAGTATGTGATTTCATCCGAAATTACCCTCATTCATAAGCAGGTTACACATACACGATTTTACAAGCCAAACAACTGATAGGCTTATATGAAGCTAATATGAAGCTAGTCTGGCTAACCCCTAAGCACAAGCTGGGATCCCCCTCTTAGGGAAAAGTTTCACTTTATACAATAACATGATAATATCATATTTCACATGTTTATACACACATTCTTCAAGAAGAATAGCTGAAAAGTTAACTTATGATTATGTATTACCAAAGAATGTACGGATTTATACCATATTAACAGGTAGTAAGCTCCTTACTTATAAGCCATTAAAGAAATCAAAAAAGGCTTACTTAACCAGATATTCACTTTATTGCTATAGTTTTTACAAAAAAAGGACCGAATACAGCGTGCTGTATACCGGTCCTTCTTTAGCTTCACATGTTATAGTGATTCTACTTCTGGTTTTGGTGTATCGAATGTTACACCTACAACATGAACATTTACTTCTTTTAATTCTAAACCTGTCATTGTTAAAAGCGCTTGACGAACATTGTCTTGAATCTTTTGGGCCACCAATGGAATGCTAACACCAAAATTCATAACCACGAAAATATCTACGATAATTCCATCATCCGTAAGTTCTACCTTTACGCCTTTACCATGATTTTTTTTGCCTAGTTTTTCAACTACACCTGCAGCGAAGTTACCACGCATTGCAGCTACACCTTCTACTTCAGTAGAAGCAATACCAGCAATTACCTCAATGACTTCAGGTGCAATTTCCACCTTACCTAGGCTGGATTCTTGTCCCATATTAATCACATTTTCAGACATACGCAAAACCTCCCTTATCCTTATTATTGCGTAACTAGATCATGTGTTTCAAGGAATTTCGTATTAAATTCACCTTTTACGAAATCAGGGTTGTTTAAAAGCTGTAAATGGAAAGGAATAGTCGTATGTACTCCTTCAATTACAAATTCACTTAACGCACGCTTCATTTTTGCGATTGCTTCCTCACGTGTTTTTCCATGTACGATAAGCTTTGCAACCATTGAATCGTAGAAAGGAGGAATAGAATATCCTGGATATACTGCTGAATCAATGCGAACACCATTACCACCTGGTGCAAGGTACATAGATACTTTACCTGGAGATGGCATGAAATTTTTAGCAGGGTTTTCTGCGTTAATACGGCATTCCATTGCCCAACCATTAAATTGTACTTGGTCTTGAGTAATAGAAAGTTTTTCTCCAGATGCTACTCGGAGCATCTCTTTAATTAAGTCAACGCCCGTTACATATTCTGTAACTGGGTGTTCTACTTGAATTCTAGTGTTCATTTCCATGAAATAGAACTTCTTCTCTTTGTATTCATAAATAAATTCAATTGTACCTGCACCTGTATAGTTAACAGCTTGGGCTGCTTTTACAGCTGCAGCTCCCATTTTTTGGCGAACTTCATCATCAATAGCTGGTGATGGAGATTCTTCAAGAAGCTTTTGCAGACGTCTTTGAATAGAACAGTCACGTTCTCCAAGGTGAATTACATTTCCATGTGTATCGGCCATAACTTGTATTTCTACATGGCGGAAATCCTCAATATATTTTTCAATATATACACCTGGGTTACCAAAAGCTGTGCTTGCTTCTCGTTGCGTAATTTGAATTCCTTTCACAAGCTCTTCTTCCGTACGAGCTACACGAATTCCTTTTCCGCCTCCGCCAGCAGTTGCTTTAATAATAACTGGATATCCCATTTCATTAGCAAGTTCTACCGCTTCTTCTGTGCTGTTAATAATACCTTGTGACCCTGGAACAATTGGAACACCAGCAGCTCTCATTGTTTCACGAGCTACGTCCTTTGTTCCCATCTTATTAATTGCTTCTGGACTAGGTCCAATCCAAGAAATATTGCATTCTCCACATAGCTCTGCAAAATCAGCATTTTCAGCTAAAAATCCATATCCAGGATGGAGTGCATCACAACCTGTTAATTTTGCAACACTTACAATATTCGTCATATTTAAATAGCTATCTTTTGAAGGGGTTGGACCTACGCAATACGCTTCATCGGCAATTTGTACATGAAGGGCATCGTGGTCAGCCTCAGAGTAGATCGCAACTGTTTCAATATTTAATTCTTTACAAGCCCGAATGATTCTCACTGCAATTTCGCCACGATTAGCAATTAACACTTTTTTAATCATACGACATCCTCCTTATGCTTTATTTAGAATCCTGTAAACGAATATTCTCGTTATGGGCGCACAAGGAACAATGGTTGTCCATACTCTACAAGTTGACCATTTTTCACTAAAATTTCTACGATTTCACCACTAACTTCTGCTTCAATTTCATTGAATAATTTCATTGCTTCAACGATACAAACTACTGAATCATCACTAACACGGTCTCCAACTTTCACATATGCTGGTGTTTCAGGTGATGGAGCTGAATAGAAAGTTCCTACCATTGGTGATGTAATTTTGAGTAAAGTTTCGTCTTCTGCTACCTTAGCTGTTTCTTTAACTTCTGCTTGTACTTCTGGTGCTGCTACTGCTACTGGAGCAGGCGCTGCAACTACTTTAGGTTCTGAAACAACACGAGTTTCTACTACTGGTGCAGCTTCGTATGTAACAACATTATTATTTTGTTTTTTCAACTTAATTGTTGAACCATCTGCTTTGTACTCGAATTCATCAATATTTGAGCTATCAATTAATTTAATAAGCTCACGAACCTCTTGAATTTTGAACATAATCCCATCCACTCCCATAAACTATTGTATACCTTTTCATATTACGACAAATTTTTTATAAATTCCAACTATTTTTCAATACGCTGATATAATTTATTTTAGAATAAGAAAAGAATGAATCCTAAGTAATCATAACAATTTCATTGTAAAATTGGCAAGACCACTTTGTGAATATTTTTTTAAAAAAATAAAATAAATATTGATTAATTATCATCTTCTTGAAAAATAAAGAATTTTACAAATTTTGAAAACTAAAAAAAACAATCTTTGTATAACTAATATGAGTTCCAGTACATGCGTTTTAGTATAGCATATTCGCTAGGAAATCATTCTTATTTTTCAAAAAAATACCTATTTTTTCAAAATAAAAACTGCCTTTTCGGCAGCTTTTATTTTACAGGATCAAACTTTACGGCTACATTTTTCGGTCCTATTTCTCCCTTTACGAGCTGAATGATTTTATTTGCATCTTTCGAGGATTGCTGCGGAGCTATTACTGTAATGCGAACATCATTTCCGTCTGCCCTTACAAGCGCATCCTTGTATCCTTCTGATTTAATGAGTGTTTCAATAAGTACCTCTTTTGTTGCTACATCATTTAATTGTTGCAATTGATCCATTGCTTTGCTCTTATCATCAGCCGATGCCGAAGCGGATGTCATTACCTCTTGAAGTTGTTCCTTTGCTATGTTACGTTTGTCCTCTAATTCTAAACGGAGCTGCGCAAATTGTTCATCACCAGACAACTTTGTAGTCTGATTCATCTGATTCGTTTTGGTTCCATCTCCACCCGTCTTATCCTTTGCCTTTTGATCAACAGGACTCGTTACGACATTAGAATTGTGGCTGTCAGGAGTTGTTACATAGTAAACAGAAAGCACAATTACTAAACTCAACATCGTTAATAACCAAACTGTTTGTTTCTTTAACACTTCTATTCCTCCTTTAGCTTTTTTTGGCTAAAATAGAAACACGATGACTTGGGACACCGAGTAGCCTTGTAACTGCATCTAGTATATTTTTTTTAACCTCGATGTTATCTGCTCCTTTAGCCGTTACGATTACGCCGCGGACTTGAGGCTTATCAACTCTGGTGACAACAGGAACCTCTTTATCACCATTCCGTACAATTACAACTTTGCTATCTGTGGATTGATCATCTACAATGCGTTTACCACCATCGCGATCCGTTTCTTCTGTTTTTTGGTTGTGTGTTACATTGTCTCTTTCAAGCACATTTGTTTCAGAAGAGGCAAGATTAACTACGACTGTTACATCACTCACACCATTAATACCTTCCAATGCATTTTTAAGCTGGTCTTCAAAGTTTTTTTCCTCTTTTTCAATTTGTGGTAAACTCGAATTATTTTGTGAAAATGCCCGTACATCTCCTGGCTCATTACTACTCTGTTTTTGAGTAGGGATTGTTTGTTTGCTTTGAAACAAATTACTTGAAAACATAAGCACAATACCGAGTGCCAACAATAGTAAGATAAGCTTAGGATTTAATCTTTTTTTTGTGTTATCTCCATCATCAATACCTTGAAATAGCCTTTGAAACCAATTTGATTTATTGTCGTTCATACGTTTTTCCTGCCCTCCCTTCACCGAGTTTAATTATGCTTTCATCAATCTGCCACACTGTAGAAAGGAATTGCTGGACCTGAGATGTCATTTGTTTATCAGCTGGAGGTTCTGACGATGCAATATCCACCTTTTTCACAGCCTCAATAGTTGCAGGCTGCCTTCCATCAACCTTTGCAAGAGTCACCGTCACAGCTTCGATGTCTTTTTGTGAAGTTACCTCCTGCTTGTCTTTTGCTATAGCAATGTCCAGATGGACGATTTGCATCCCATAATCACTTTCTAGCTTTTTCGAAACTTCGTTTTTCATCTGGACAGCCATCTGTTCTAAAATATATGCACGTTGCATGGCTTGTATTTCTTTTTTCTTTGCAGCAATGTTATTTTCTACTTTCTTATCATCAATGCCCTTCTCATAGAAACTTGAAATAGCTTTCGTAACATCAGTTTGTAAAAGTGTAAAAAAAGGAGTTAAAATAAGCACAATGAGAAGTAAACTAACGACTAATTTTACATATTTTTGCATGTTTGAATTTGGAATGAGTAAATGAATCATCGTCGCAAAAAGAAGGAAGACTACAATACTTCGAACCCAATCTGTAATATATTGCATATACTTCCCTCCTATCTCATCATTAAAGTGACATTCCCAGCAGCAATTACAATCGTAATACTTAGAAAAAACATGAGCGAAACAATTGCTAAACATGCAAAAACATAAATAATGCTTTTTCCAATCGTATCTATGCATTGAATAATTGCATTGCTCCCTATCGGCTGTAAGCTAGCAGCAGCAAAGCGATAGATGAAGGCAATAGCAAAAATTTTAATAGCAGGAAAGGCGATAATGAGCGCTAGTATGATTGTTCCAGCTATTCCAACCGTATTTTTCAATAAAGCAGAGGCACTCAATACCGTATCTGTTGCTTCAGTAAAAAATCTTCCTACAACCGGAATAAAATTACCTGTTACAAATTTTGCTGTTTTGATAGCCATGCCGTCCGCAATCGCCGTTGCCGTTCCCTGAACAGATAATACCGCCAAAAAAATGGTTAAAAACACACCAATCAGCCAAACACTTACATTCTGTAGAAGTTTAGACAGCTTTGTTACTTTATATTGATCACTCAGCGTACTGACAATACTTAAAATACACGAGAGCATGAGTAGAGGTAATACAATATAGTTCATGAGCATTCCGCTCGTATTCATTAGGAAAACAAGAATGGGGTGAAAAAATGCAACAGACACAACACCGCCTCCGGCTGCAATAAGCGCAAGAAGAATAGGCAGAAAAGCTAAAATGAAGTCAATCATCATTTGAATCGTATCCTTTGCGTAGGTCGTTACTACGTAAAAACTATTAAGTGCAAAAATCATAAGCACCATGTAAATAACCGTATCTGCAACTTTATTACTCGTTTTCTTTTCAAACGAAGATTGCAAAGACTGTAAGAGAGCGCTAAATACCGTTAGCAAGATTAAAGTTCCAAGCAGTTTTCCATTTGCAATCAGCTCATGAAACAAATACTTTGTTAATCCACTAAACCACTCTTGCAGGGAAAATTTCTTTTCACCTTTAATAAATTCCTGAAAGCTTCCTTTCTGACTTTCTGGCAAATAGACTCCATACTTATTAACAAGCTCATCCCAATAGTCTTTAATATCATTTACTCCAAGTTTATCAATCTGCTCATTTACGTTATCATTCACCGTAGTCGAAGCAGCTTGTACAATAAAGGAAGATGCGAAAAAGAAAAGAAAAAATAAGAGAAAATAGGCAATTCTTTTTACTGACATTGTCTCACCACCTTCTTTATTTCGGCATGAAACCAAGCACTGTCTCTATAACAACCGTTAAAATTGGAATTGCCATTGCCAGAATAAGCACTTTTCCTGCCAACTCAATTTTAGATGCAATAGCACTTTGTCCAGCATCCTTTGTCACATGGGATGCAAATTCTGCAATATAGGCAATTCCAATGATTTTTACCAATGTTTCCACATATACGTTGTTTATTTTTGCTTCTTTGGCAATACGAGCTATCATGGCTAGAATCGTTCCGACCTGATCCAGTATAAGAAGAAAGATAACGCTCCCTACAAACACAACGAACATAGATGTAATACTAGATTTTTGCTGATTCAGTAGAGAGGCAATAAAAGTTGCAATTAAGCCCAGCCCAACAATTTGAAAAATCTCGATGGAAATCGCCTCCTTCTATTGAAAGAGAAACACACTTTTTAATTTAGAAAAGAGATCACCAATTAAAAATGCAACGTGAAATAAGATAACTACAAAACCAACAAGAATGACCCAATTCGCAATATCCTCTCGTTTTAATTCTTTTAATACTGTATGGATGAATGCTAAAATGATCCCAATTCCGGCAATTTGAAAGATAAGTCCAACATCGATGGACATGAGCCGTTCCCTCCTACAACAATAAAATGACGATGAGTAAGCCTGTCAAAACACCTAGGCTCTTCATCATTTTTTCATAACGTAGCTGTACATCTTTCGCTTCAATCTCCTCTCGTTCGAGATGTGAAATACATAGCCTAATATGCTTTTGTTGAGATTCACGATCATGTTGTCCAAGTGTTTCACCGAATTGCTGTAAAATCTCATATTCAACTTGCTTAAGGGCCATACGCGCCCACACATTTTCTAAGCTTTCATTCCAAGCAACTCGAACGGTTTTATCGGCTTGTAACCTGCTATGAAAGCTTTCAAATAACCTAGATAAAGGAGGCGGCATTTGTTTGGAAAGCCTAAGGGATGCTTCATGGAGAGGCGTATGACCATACATAATTTCCGCTTCTAACGATTGAAGGGCTGTTTTTATTAACCGGATTTGTCTCGGCCTTTCACGTACTTGCTTTGCCATTTGAAAACCAATCCACGTCGTCGCCGCAACGATTAGAATCGCACCGATTATTTTAATCATGTATTCTTCACTCTCGCTTTAATAACGGATTGACCATGTCTATCTTTAATTGCCTGAATCGTACCAGGTCCTTTTTTACGAGAAAGTTCAATAAATCGTTCAAAAACCCCAACCTCGATCAGTCCACGAAGCGAGGGACGTTTCAATATATCTTCCCAGTCATAACCGTGTGCCGTAACAACGATCGTAACACCAGCGTGAATTGCCTCCATGATTGCTTCACTATCCTCTTGTCTGCCGATTTCATCCACGATTAACACATCCGGACTCATTGATCGAATCATCATCATCATACCTTCCGCCTTTGGACAAGCATCTAGTACATCCACTCGCATGCCAAGATTATGCTGAGGTACTCCTTTCACACACCCTGCAATTTCAGATCTTTCATCTACGATTGCTACTTTACAAGATGCGACTGTATCAGAGCCCATACTCATGCTTCGTGCTACGTCACGAAGCATTGTTGTTTTACCAGTTTGCGGAGGACCAATGATCATTGTATTTAACCAATGACTCCCATACAGATAAGGGAGAAGAGGCTTTGCAACCCCAATTTTTTGCCTTGCAATTCGGATATTGAAAGATGAAACATCACGTATCATCTTGACAGTACCCTTTTCAGTAATGACCTTCCCAGCTAATCCAACCCGGTGTCCTCCTTGCAGGGTAACGTATCCTCTTTTTAACTCCTCCTCCATCGTATAAAGTGAATGTTGGCTCAATTTATTTAGTATAAATATGGCATCCTCTTGGGTAACCGTATATGAATAGAAGCGCGGTTTTCCGCGAACAATGCATTCCATAGGCTTACGTACACGTAGACGAATTTCTTCTATAAAGTTGGTTTCTTCTGTTTGTAGCAAGGACTGCACATCTTTTGGCAATAATTCCATGACTTCTCTCATTTTCTTCTCCCCATTACTTAAAAACTGCAATCAAAATACATGAGATACCCATTACTAAAAAAACAATTTTCAAAAAAGAAAGTTCATTCGCAACACTTATTACCCCTATCGACATCGAAATGATAAGTACAGTTGGGCCAATAAAAGCTAACATACCATTAATTGCAAGTGCTTTTTTCGGATCATTGAAATAAAGCATAAGAAAGGCTGCTAGAATTTCAGCACTCCCTGAAAACATCCGAAGCACTGCCATTATCAGCACCGATTCCTTCAACGTATCACCTTCCCATTTCAAAAAAAGTTACGTTTTGTACAACCTTATGCGTCGGTTGTTCATTTCAGAATAGAATGTTGCGAGGAAAGTTCTAAAATCTCGAATATAAAAAGCTGACTAAAACCTCGAAAAATGAGGCAGTCAGCTTTCTCCATCTTATTATTTATAAAATAAAAAAGACCGTTATATTCAGATTACAATCCGTAATCGAATATAACGGTCTAAACGGGCACCATTCACTCCGTTTTCTATTTAATCATTATGCACGAGATACATACTTACCTTCTGCAGTATTAATCACAAGCATTTCACCTTCATTAATGAAGATTGGTACTTGCACAACAAGTCCTGTTTCAAGTGTTGCTGGTTTCGTAACGTTAGAAGCAGTATCTCCTTTAATACCTGGTTCTGTTTCCATAACCTTTAATTCTACTGTATTCGGAAGCTGTACACCAAGAATTTCTCCTTGGAATGTCATAATGAACACTTCCATATTTTCTTTCAAATATTTTAATTCATATTCAATTTGAGTTGCTGGAAGCTCTAATTGTTCATATGTTTCATTATCCATAAATACATGAGAATCACCCATTGCATACAAATATTGCATGCGACGGTTTTCGATATGAGCCTTCGCAACTTTTTCACCAGCGCGGAACGTTTTTTCTTGAATTCCTCCCGTACGAAGATTACGAAGTTTAGAGCGAACGAATGCAGCACCTTTACCTGGCTTTACGTGTTGGAATTCAATAACTGACCAAATGCCACCATCCACTTCAATTGTTAAACCTGTACGAAAATCATTTACTGAAATCATGAAAAAATCCTCCTGTATTATAAAATAATTAGTTCTTTTGGCGAATGCGTTAAAACTTCATTTGCTTCCTTCGTTACAAGAATATCATCTTCGATACGAACGCCGCCTAAACCTGGAACATAAATACCTGGCTCGCACGTTACAACCATTCCAGGCTCTAACACTGTATCAGAACGGAAAGACAAGGCTGGACCTTCATGAATTTCTAATCCAATTCCATGCCCCGTTGAATGACCATAATTTGGGCCAAATCCTTTTTCTGTTATGTAGTCACGCGTTAATGCATCGGCTTCTTTTCCTGTTAAACCAGCTTTTATTCCGTTTACACCTCGAAGTTGTGCTTCCAAAACAATTTGATAAATATTCTTTAATTCAGGAGAAGGCTCGCCCACTGCAATGGTACGTGTCATATCCGAACAATATCCTTTATAATAAGCACCAAAATCTAATGTAACAAAATCTCCTTTTTCTATCAATTTTTCAGAAGCTACACCATGAGGCAATGCAGAACGTTCACCTGATGCTACGATGGTATGAAAAGAGGATGAAGATGCACCTTGCTTTCTCATAAAGAATTCCAATTCGTTTAATACATCTAATTCTGAAACACCCGGAGTAATAAATGATAAAATATGGGTAAAGGCCGCATCTGCAATTTGTGCTGCATCCTTTAATATCTTAATCTCAGAGTCTGTCTTAATCAAGCGTAACTTTTCTACTATACCAGAAGTTGGTACAAGCTCTGCAGCTACCGCTCCTTCATACAATTTGAATTCACCGTAAGTAAGTGCATCTTGTTCTACAGCCAGCTTTTCGATTCCTAATGCTTTTACTTGAGTTGCTACTTCCTCTGCAATAGCTCCCTTATGCTGAATAATCTCATAGCCTGCTGCTTGTTTTTTTGCTTGTTCTACATAACGAAAATCTGTTATGAAAAGAGCTCGTTCGTTAGAAATTAGTACAACTCCTGCTGTACCAGTAAAATTCGTCATATATGTACGATTAAAACTACTTGTAATAAGCATTCCATCTACATTGCTACTTGTAAATGATGCTCTTAATTTTGTAAGCTTTTCCATTATTACGCCTCCTTTACATTTTCAACAAGGGCACGGAGCGCCATTTTGTATCCATAAAATCCAAACCCTACAATTTGACCTTTGCAAGAAGGGGCTGTTACGGACACGTGACGAAAGGATTCACGTTTATGAACATTAGAAATGTGAACTTCAATAACCGGACGGGTAATACTAGCGATTGCATCGCGAATTGCATAACTATAATGGGTAAACGCACCCGGATTCAGAATAATTCCTTCATATAGTTCTTCAGCTTCATGAAGTTTGTCTATAATAGCACCCTCATGATTGGATTGAAAGCAATGTAATTCAGCACCCAAATCGTTTGCATAACGACAAAGATCTTCCTCAAGAGACTGAAGTGTGTTTGTACCATACACTCCTACTTCACGCACGCCAAGAAGGTTTAAGTTTGGTCCATTGATGAGGAGTAATTTTTTCATTTGTAAGTCCCCTTATATAAAAATGTTCAAAGAATATTTTACCATAGGTGCTACTCGTTTGAATAGTTACGCTCTCTCTTTCGTGAGACCAAATTTTGCATACTTGCTTCAAAAGATACGGAATATGCAATGAACACACCATATATAATAAAAATACAGACTGTTGTCACAATCGTTTCCTTTGGAAATTCCCATACATGTTTGATTACAGGGGAAAACATGCTTACACCAAAAAACAACATACACCACCAAACCATTCCGTACACAATTCCAGGGAGGATACCTTGAAACCGTTTAAATAGGGAACCGAACAAAGCGGCTGTTCCAATTGACAATATACTCATTATACATATTCCAATTAGCTGTCCAATCCATTCCTTCTTCCATTCTCCAAAAGCAAGCGGCAATAAAAAGTAGTTTGGACCAATATCAGTAAAAGAAAAAATATAAAAAAAATACCATACGAATCCCCAAAAAAGACCGCCAAATAATCCTATTTTTACAATTTGTCCTGCAAAAGATTGCTGTATTTCCTTACTCTTCACTTTTTTCACATTGGTTCACCTCACTCTAGTAATATGTCCCTATAGCCAAAAAATCATGATTATGTTTAAAAAAAGAAATCATTGGAAATATAAATAATGTGAAATCCCAAAAAGGAGTTTTCTCACCCTATTACAGGCTTTATCTCCTACTTACTCGTTTCTCTTTAACCTTGAAATGAGAGTCTTACAGTCCTCAAGTATCAGAATAAGCACAATAGAATCTAACATCATTCCAGTAGTTTTCCTTGTCATAATTCGAGTTTTACCTATACAATGAAGGAAAACAAAAATACAGGTTGGTGTTTACATGGCAAAGGAGAATAAACAAATATACGGGGGTCAAGCAGTAGTAGAAGGAGTTATGTTTGGTGGAAGAGAATATACAGTTACAGCTGTTCGAAGAAAAGATAAATCAATCGAATTTTACCGATTAGCACGTCCCCAAAACAAGTGGCTAAAGGTTCTGAAACGTATTCCCTTTTTACGAGGAATTGCCGCAATTATCAATGCAAGTGCAAATGGCGCAAAACACTTAAGTTTTTCGTCCGAACGATATGATGTAGATCCAGCCGAAGAAGAACAACTTGAACAAAAGAAGCAAGAACAATCGAAGCTTACGATGATTCTAGGTGTTGCAACAGTCGGAGTGCTATCATTCCTTTTTGGTAAAATTATTTTTTCGGCTGCACCAGCTATATTAGCAGAACTGACTAGACCTATCTTCACATCTGATGTATCACAAGTCATAATTGAAAGCATCATAAAGCTTATTTTGCTGCTTAGTTATATTTATTTTGTATCGCTTACCCCAATTATTAAGCGTGTATTTCAATATCATGGGGCCGAGCACAAGGTTATCAACGCATATGAAAGTAATCTTCCTCTTACCGTTGAAAATGTTCAAAAGCAATCACGTCTTCATTATCGGTGTGGAAGCAGCTTTATTCTATTCACAGTTATTATTGGAATGTTTGTTTATTTGCTCGTACCAACTGAACCACTTTGGTCACGCGTATTAAATCGGATTTTATTAATACCTGTTGTCTTAGGAATTTCATTCGAAGTGCTACAATTCACGAATTCACTCCGAAATATACCCGTTTTGAAATTTCTTGGCTATCCAGGACTTTGGCTTCAACTTATTACAACAAAGGAACCTGCTGATGATCAAGTAGAAGTTGCAATTGCTTCATTCGAGGAGCTTCTTCATCTCGAACAGAATGAATAAATGCATTTCTTTACAGATTAAATTCAGAATTTTTATATTTTCTTTTTTCATCACACACTAACATCACTTTTTTAGCAGTATAATAACAGTAGGAGGTGTATGCAATGAAAGGCCGTTCGTTTCCCAAAGTCCTGTTTTTCTGTATCGTAGGGCTTGCGGTATTTCAGCTTGTAATGACCGCAGTCCAAAATCCTGCGGATTTACTAAAGCAGCTGTTAATTATTGTAATTGTTTTAGGTGCAATATATTTGCTATACAGGCTGATTACTAGCACTGGTGGGGCGAATTCGCGTGCATCTTATAACCGTGCAGTAAAACAGTCTAAACGTAAGTACACAAAACGCAATGTAACTCCGCTTACTAAAAATAAACGAGATAGTAAAACCAACAAGACCAGTTCTTCGATGTTTAAGAAAAAAAGAAAATCCACGCATCTTACCGTTATTGAAGGTAAGAAAGGTAAAAAGAAAGACCGTGCCTCATTTTAGCATGGTCTTTCTTTTTATTCTGTGAAGAAAAAACTACTTTCGGTTTTCTTACTCATGTTCCTCATTTATCTTTCGAACCGTACGAAGTGCCTCTACCCTTGTTTCATCGTCTTCAAAAAATTGAACAAGATCGCCAATACGATCGATTGCTTCCCAACTAAGATGATGCTCAATTCCTTCAACATCATTATAAATCTTACTTTCCTCAACCCCGATAATTCTCATTAGCTGTTCAAGCAATTCATGTCTATAGACAAGACGTTTTCCTATCTTTTTTCCTTTTATTGTCAAAATGAGTCCTCGATATTTTTCATAGACGAGGTATTCATCTTTATCTAATTTTTGAACCATCTTTGTCACAGAGGAAGGATGTACATTTAATGCTTCTGCAATATCCGATACCCGAGCGTACCCTTTCTCTTCAATTAATAAATAAATTTGTTCTATATAGTCTTCCATACTAGGAGTAGGCATTGGTTTCCTCCATCCAAATAATTTCTTCTCTCTTCCCGTTCAAAAACATCTCTTAAAATCATACAACAGAAAGGGCTTAAAAACAAGAAGGGGGAAACAAGTTTACCTAAAGTAAAGGATTTCTTCATTCGAAAATTATTCATACAATTCTTGCCCGAACAGATACTTTAATCTCATAGATATTATCTGTAGAACTTGTTATCACCTACTCATACTAAAAATTCTTAATTTAAATAGTTGACGAATCCTATTTTCTATCGCTATCATATTTCTTTGTGGGCATTTTTTTTAAAGTGAAACTTTCCTTAAGCGAGGAAAGTTCTTTCATGCTCATACTTAAGGGTTAGATTTTTATTTGGGAGGAGAAATGGAATGGCTCTAAAGAAAAAAGCAGAAGTAAAAACAGGGAAAATGGTAAGAGAACTTATGTTAGCTGATAAAGATGTTTCGGCTTCAACAATTATGGTATATAGTAACAATGGATTGAATGAGGAAATTAAAATTGAAGGTCTTCATCCTAAATCTAATGATGAACTATTTCTTAGCGGCAATTTTGATTGGAATGACACGGTAATTTATAAAATTGTTGATTTTTCTGGAAAAGCAGAGGTCGGAAAAGTAACGCTGCTTGATGTAAAGAAAAATAATATTACCTTTCAGATACAGAGAATAATGTGGAGCAAGGATAAACAGACAGAGGAAACAGAGGAAACCAACATTCTCGAAGCTACCGATGAAGAAAATTCCCATGACGAACAAATGGAAGAGAAGCAAAATGTATATGTACTAGACAAGATGAAAGAACTTCAAAATTCACGTCATGTCGTTCCTAGCAAACCAAGCCAATTAAAAACAGAAGACACCATGGTAGATCACAACATAGTAGAACCCACCGTTATAAAACAGAAAGCTCCTGTTTCCAACCAAACAGAGCATCAACAATCTCATCATGTACAGACAAATCAATCGATAAATAGTAAGCTGCAAAATCAATATCAGGCACTGGTATCGCACGCTATTGCGGTATGTCAGGATTACACATTAGGTCTTGATGTTGATGATAGTATGGAAAAATTAAAAGCTGAGCTTGCATTACAAGGAGTATCATTACCGCTTGATTCTGATATTATTGGCGTTGTAAACGGTCTTCGTGAGCTAAAAGAAAAGGGAATGGATTTGCATAAGCTGTTAAGCCTCGTATAAACGAAAAGAAAGCCCAGATAATAGACGACATGAAAAGGAAATCTCTCCTTTACATGTCATTTATCGAGGTTTATTGGTTACTTTTTATAGTTCCATTCATCACTCTCGTATTTATCATGTGCTAAGTTTTCTACCTCTTGAAGCTGCTGTCTGCTTAATTCATAGGGTTCCAAGTTAATATCCAACCCTTTTTCAAATCCAACATTAAAGGCTTGAATTAACTGTTGCATCGTGAATGTAGTATTTGTAATCTCGCGAAGCGCTACTGCTTTCGAAGAAAACATTTGTTTCATTCTATTTTTAATTCGGTCATTAGGAAATATAAATAAATCATACAACGTATCCAAATCAATCTCTAATGGTATAGAGCCATGCTGTAAAATTACGCCTTTTTGACGAGTTTGGGCGCTACCCGCGATTTTTCGTCCTTCCACAACAATTTCATACCAAGAAGAAGCATCAAAGCATACAGAAGAACGAGGGTTCTTTAAATCATCAAGCTCTTTCTGGGTCTGCGGAACTGCAAAATAAGCTTGTAACCCTAATGCTTGAAATCCTTCTAATAAGCCTTGTGAAATGACGCGATACGCTTCCGTAACTGTTTTTGGCATATTCGGATGATCTTCTCGTACGATAACACTATAGGTAAGCTCGCGATCATGCAGTACACTTCTTCCGCCTGTAGGCCGGCGAACAAAACCAAAACCTTTACGGTTCACTTCTTCTATATTGATTTCTTTCTTTACATGCTGAAAATAGCCAATGGACAAAGTAGGAACGTCCCACTCGTAAAATCGTATTGTCGGAGCCATTTTTTGTTCACTTTGCCAATTGAGTAAGCATTCATCAAGTGCCATATTAAATGCTGGAGAGCATGCTCCAGAATAAATGTAATTCCACGTTTCTTTTTTCATCCCGCACCTCAATATAAAATGATTTCTATTACACTATAACAAAACAGACAATATTTGTGAAAAGATAAGCAGACTATATTGCATTACATGATGTGGTCATTATATGATGTAGTATAGAAATACAAAAAGGGGTCGATTCATCGTGTCAGCTAACTTAAGCATACTTATAGGACTTGTCGTTGCGATTATTGCATATTCAATAGGTACCTACTTCTATCAACGTAAAATTGTTAAAACTCTTAAAGAAGAAGAATTTCGTTCTACATATCGCAAAGCGCAAATCATTGACGTACGAGATGACAAGGACTTTCAAGCGGGACATATTCTTGGTGCTAGAAATATTCCGTTAACTCAACTGCAAATGAGATATAAAGAAATTCGAAATGATCAACCGGTTTATTTATATGACCAAAACGGGTATCGTTCAGGGCGTGCTGCACAGATTCTGAAAAAAAAGGGTTATAACCAATTATTTCAACTCCAAGGCGGCTTTAAAGCTTGGACAGGCAAAGTTAAATCCTAATATCATTAAACGAGTAAAAGACCTTCTCAACCAAGCCTAAGAAGGTCTTTTGTCTTGTCCAAACTATCAACAAGAAAACTACAGCAAGAACACTGTTATTTACAGTAAGCCAACTGCTTTCAAGCCATTCCAAATCCCATCATCATCACAGCTATTCGTGACTATATCCGCACATTGCTTCAATTCATCAACTGCATTTCCCATCACAATCCCCGTACCTACATAGGATATCATTTGCATATCATTTCTACCGTCACCAAATGCAAATGTATTTTCTCTTTTGAACCCTGCACGGTTTATAAATTGTTGAATTCCTTTCGCCTTAGAACTCCCTTTCGGAAGAACATCGAGTGCTAAGTTATGCCAACGAACAAATTCAAAGTTAGGAAACGATTTTTCGTAATAGCCCTCATCCGTTTCTTTACAAAATAATAAGCCTTGATAAACCGGATTTTCCTTATAAAAGTTACGATTATGTGGTGGATAGTTCATATGAAAGCTTTGAAAGCTGTCTTCAATATAAGGATGATTCTGTGCTGTCGCATATACATATTCGTGATTATAAAAAGCCATTTCATGACCACGAAGTTCTGCATCCGTTACTAGCTTATCTAACTGCATTGTTTCGATTTCATTTGTATAAATTTCTGCGCCTTCAAAAACAACGTATTGTCCATTGATTGACACATAGGATTCTATGTTAAGTTCTTCACGAATGGGCTCAAACATTGTAGGTGTACGCCCTGTAGCAATCGCAGTATACACTCCTTTCTGTTGCAATTCATGAATCGCATACTTCGTTGATTCCTGTAGCGATTTATTGGAATCTAATAGTGTTCCATCAATATCAAAAAATACAATTTTCTTTTCCATCCTAGTTTCTCCTCTCTTTTAGCCTATCACAAAAAATATGGTATATGATATGCCGCCAGGGAGTCTCTGGCAATTCTAACGCCCGGATGGTCACGCGAATCGCACACAGAGACCTTATGTAAAACATAGTATATGAAACGGGTTTCAGGTCAAGAGATTTCTTCTTTTTTTCTATTTAAGAACGTTCTTTGTAGTAAACCATACATAAGTAAATCATAATATTGTCCTAAATAATATTGATATTCCTGCAGATTCCCTTCTTCTTGAAATCCGAATTTTTCTAATATACGTCTAGATGATATATTTTCCTTTCTTACAGTAGCTCCAATTCGATTGTATCCAAGATGATGAAAGGCATAGGGAATAATTGCTTCTAAAACTTCTGTCATAAGTCCCTTATTCCATTCATTTTGATGCAATTCATAACCAATTTCAGCACGGTGATGCGATTTACTCCAATTATGAAAGCCAATCGTTCCAATTAACCTATGATTTTCTTTTTTTTCAATTCCCCACCGAAGAATAGAACCATTTTTGATGCCCATTTGAATTTGTGAGAGGAACTGCTGTGCTTGCTCTTTTCTTGTAAACGGCTCTAGCCCATAAAATTGCGTTACTTCCGGATCGGAGAAATATTCAAATATTTGTTTCTCATCGGATGGAACGAGTTCTCGTAAATAACAACGCTCTGTTTCCAAAGTAGGAAATTGTGAAAGGATCATACTAACTCCACCTTTATTGTTTTTGTATCCATTTCAACAAATTTTTATTATTTCCTTTTATTAGCTACGATTTTACGTTTTATAACAAGTAGTGGGCTATTACAGGCAGTATTTGTACAGAGGAAAGAAACAGGGAAGTTAGTATCAGCTTCTACCTTTCATATATTGGGTTAACACACCAGAAGGCTAGCATAAGGAACCATACTTATACTAGCCTTCTAGTGATTCACATGATATATGTATTACTTCTCAAAGGGCTTTAGCATTTCCTCTCTCATTCCAAAGCTTACTGCTGCAAATCCTACGTACATGCATACAAGAAGGATTGGATTCACGGTATTATACCAGCTATTATCCACAATTAAATAAACCGTTAAAATTGCAACTAATACAAACGTAAATACAAACATATAAAAACTCAATCCAGATTTCATGTTGTTCTCCTTTCTACGTTACATCTGCCATTCAAAAGTTTATTGTAACGAATGCTCTTCTATGTCTCAAGTTTTCACTACGAAATAATTTTTACAATTGATTAGGCTTTACCTTTACAATATCATCACAATATTTTCCCTCTCCTTTTTGTTCATATTACCACAAAAAATTATTTAGGAAATATTTATTGTTAGAAAGAGATTTGGCACTGCAATATGGGAAAACGAAAAAAGATGAAGATTACATAAGAATTGCTGTTTCTCTTATGCTTTCTTCATCCCTGTCAGTTATTTATTTGGTAGCAATGGTTTCCTTCATATAACGTAAAATAGGTTTACGAGCAGCGGTTGTTTCATCTAGCCGCTTCACTACAGTCGTATGCGGCGCTTCTTGAACAATTTCTGGATTTTCTTCAGCTTCCTTGGCAATTGTGATCATTGCATCGATAAATTCATCTAACGTTTCCTTTGATTCCGTTTCTGTCGGCTCAAACATCATACATTCTTCTACATTTAGCGGGAAATAGATAGTTGGTGGATGATAGCCAAAATCAAGCAACCGTTTCGCAATATCTAACGTACGAACGCCTAGCTTTTTCTGACGCCGTCCAGATATAACAAATTCATGCTTACAATGCTTATCGTATGGTAAATCATAATATGGAGCTAATCGTCTCATCATATAATTTGCATTAATTACAGCATTTTCTGTAACAAGTTTTAATCCGTCAGGACCCATAGAGCGAATGTACGTATAAGCACGTACGTTAATGCCAAAGTTTCCATAGAACGGCTTTACACGACCGAATGCCTGTGGACGATTATAATCAAATCGATAGCCAGCCTCTGTTTTCTCTAAAACCGGTTTCGGTAAATATGGTATCAGTTCTTTTTTCACGCCAACTGGACCAGACCCTGGGCCGCCGCCGCCGTGAGGACCAGTAAATGTTTTATGAAGATTTAAATGCACTACGTCAAAGCCCATATCACCAGGACGAGCTTTACCTAGTACTGCATTCAAATTAGCGCCGTCATAATACACCTTACCACCAGCTTCATGAACAATCTGCGCAATTTCTACAATATGCTCTTCGAATAAACCGAGTGTATTCGGATTTGTTAGCATTAAAGCAGCTGTATCGTCCCCTACCACACGTTTCAAATCCGCTAAATCAACAAGACCTTCTTCATTAGAGTTTACTGTAATGATTTCAAAACCTGCAACAGACGCAGATGCTGGATTTGTACCATGAGCTGAATCGGGAACAATAACCTTTGTCCGTTTATGATCCTGATTTGCCTCGTGAAAAGCACGAATCAGCATTAAACCAGTCCATTCCCCATGAGCTCCTGCTGCCGGCTGCAGTGTTACTTGGTCCATTCCTGTTATTTCTTTTAAGCTTTCTTGCAGATTATACATAAGTTCTAATGCGCCTTGAACTGTATTTTCATCTTGGTAAGGATGAATCTGCGCAAACCCTGTCATACGTGCAACATTTTCATTGATTTTAGGATTGTATTTCATTGTACATGAACCAAGAGGATAAAAACCAGAATCTACCCCGTGATTTCGTCTGGACAATGCTGTATAATGGCGCATAATATCAAGCTCAGATAATTCTGGAAGCTCTGGATCTTCCTTACGAATATACTCATTATCAAAGATAGAATCTAATGCTACTTCTTCTACATCAAGAGCCTGTAAGCTATAACCAACACGGCCATGTTTACTCATTTCAAAAATGAGAGGTTGATCTTGTTGCATCATTTTATTTCCCCCATTTCACTTACAAAAGTATCAATTTCTTCTTTCGTTCGAAGTTCTGTAACAGCGATTAACATATGGTTCGCTAATCCTGGATAGTCTTTGCCTAGGTCATAACCACCAATAATGTTCTTCTTAAGAAGCGCTTCATTGATTTCCTTTACCGGTCGTTTGCATGCAATAACAAACTCATTAAAGAACGGGCCAGCAAATGGAATAGTAAATCCTTTTTGTTCCAGCTGTTTCTTCGCATATTGTGCTTTTGAAATGTTTTGTATGCTCATTTCTCGAACACCCTTTTTCCCTAGCGCCGTCATTGCTACAGAAGCTGCCAGAGCGTTTAATGCTTGATTGCTGCATATATTCGAGGTTGCTTTATCACGGCGTATATGTTGTTCTCTTGCTTGCAAAGTTAGCACAAATCCTCGGCGCCCTTCTGAATCCTTCGTTTGCCCTACTAATCGACCTGGGAGCTTACGCATTAACGCTTTCTTTGTTGCAAAGTATCCACAATGAGGTCCACCAAATTGTGCTGGAATTCCAAATGGCTGTGCATCTCCAACTACGATATCAGCGTCAAATTTCCCCGGAGGCGTTAATGCGCCTAAAGAGAGGGGATTCGCAGAAACGATAAACAATCCTTTATAAGTATGAGCGATGCTTTCGATATCTCCTAACCGTTCAACTTGACCAAAGAAATTCGGATATTGAACGATAACACATGCAACGTCCTCATCCATTTGCATTTCTAGTTGCAAGGTGTTAGTCACACCGCCTACATGCGGAATTTCAACGACTTCCAAACGCTGCGCCTTGGCATATGTTTTTAGTACGTCTCTTGCCTCTGGATGAACGGCTTCTGAAACAAGAACTTTATTCTTTCGTGTATGCCCAGCTGCCATCATAGCTGCCTCAGCAAGCGCAGTTCCACCATCGTACATAGACGAATTTGCAACGTCCATACCCGTTAATTCACAAATCATCGTTTGGAATTCAAAGATAGCTTGTAATTCACCTTGAGATATTTCTGGTTGATAAGGCGTATATGCTGTATAAAATTCAGAACGGGAAAGAACGTGATCTACAATAACAGGAACAAAATGATCGTAGACACCTGCACCAAGAAAGGAAGCATACTCTTTCATATTGACATTCTTTGCTGCAAGATTTGTTAATTCCTTTAGTAGCTCTGGTTCTGAAGCTGCTTTCTTAAGTTTTAAATCTCCTTTAAACTGTACACTCTCCGGAATATCCTGAAATAGTTCTTCAACAGTTTGCACACCTATAGCATGTAGCATTTCCTGTCTATCTTCTTCGGTCATTGGAAGATAACGATGCATCATTGTTTTTCCCCTCCTGTTAATAAGTACGCTTATAAAATGGTGTCGATACTACGACTGCCTTTACTCGTTTCGTACGGATTGCGACTTCCACTTCAGTATGTAGTGCTGCATACTCTGATTGCAAAAGCGCTAGTCCAATATTTTTCTTTAAAGTTGGAGATTGTGTGCCGCTTGTTACCTCACCAATCTTCTCATCCCCTACAAATACTTCATAATGACTTCTTGGAATACCCCGCTCCATCATTTCAATCCCTATAAGTTTACGCGGAGCACCGTTTTCCTTTTGCTCTTTTAAAACCTGCT
Source organism: Ectobacillus polymachus (assembly GCF_048159605.1). NCBI lineage: Bacteria > Bacillati > Bacillota > Bacilli > Caryophanales > Bacillaceae > Ectobacillus > Ectobacillus polymachus. The sequence continues at coordinate 1,608,041 of NZ_JBLREB010000001.1, forward strand.
TGCCATAAAAATCGCTTTCTTTATTTACTTTTACTGCAAAACCCATTCCTGCTTCAATAGGTGTAATATCCTTTGAAAGTTCTTGTCCGTATAATGGTAATTTCGCTTCAAAACGTAGAGTATCACGAGCACCAAGGCCGCATAGCTTAATTCCTTCCTCTTCACCCGCTTGAAGTATCGCTTCCCATAATGCGGTTGCATCTTCACTTTTACAATAAATTTCAAAGCCATCCTCACCGGTATAACCTGTTCGAGAGACTAGTACAAATTTATTTGCTATTTCTACATGATCTAGGAACGTAAATGGCTTTATTTCACTCACATTCACTGTAGTAATTTTTTGTAATATAGGTACTGCAAGCGGCCCTTGCAAAGCAAGCTGTGCAGTAGCATCGGATCTATTTTCAATCACTACGTCACTGATTAAATGTTGATCTAACCATTCATAGTCTTTCTCAATATTTGCAGCATTGACGACGAGTAAATAATCATTCTCACTTTTCTTATAAACTAATAAATCATCCACTGTACCGCCGTCAGGATAGCACATAGGTGTATACTGAATACCGCCATCCTTCAACAATCCAATATCATTCGTCATCATTTGCTGCAAATAATCCAAACTACTAATCCCCCGTACGCTTATCTCTCCCATATGAGATACATCGAACAATCCTGCCATTGTACGAACAGCTTCATGTTCCTCTTTAATACTTGAAAATTGAACAGGCAATTCCCATCCACCAAAATCAATTGTTTTTGCTCCATACTTTGCATATTCAGCAAATAATGGTGTTCGCTTCAATGTCATCCCTCTTCCTCCCTCTTAAGCTGCCATAAACAGCTAAACATTCTTCATAAAACTTAAAAAGATATACGGAATATCGCATTATTATTTTATGAAAGCGTAAATAAAAATAACATTTTCCGGAGAAAATACGAAAGATAGCATATCTTTCACATGATTATCCTACCATTTTTCATTCTATCGTATCAATATTCTTGCAAAAAAATAATTTCTGAATTTTTAAGGAGGAGAAATTGTATTGAACGCTAACATCGTTATGGATGTTTCTTGGCAAGAGGCTTTTTTACAAAGATTAGAGCATGATGGTCCTTGGGCAAGCTGGAAGGCCTATCATCTTGCCTACGAAACGGAAAAACAGCTGTTAATTTCTTCCTTCGAAGGACTCCAAGCACCAACCTATCTGCCCCATCTTACACTTCTGCCTCATCAATTAGAGGCCGCACGAACCGTTTTAGAAGAAATGCACGGAAAAGCTATTCTAGCAGATGAAGTAGGGCTCGGTAAAACCATTGAAGCAGGCTTAATTTTAAAGGAGTATATGATTCGCGGTCTTGTGAAAAAAGTCCTCATTCTCGTCCCGGCCTCACTTGTATCACAGTGGACATTCGAGCTTACAACAAAGTTCTACATTCCGGCAACTGCCTTTCGTAAAAGCTATTCATGGGAGCAAGTTGACGTAATTGTCTCATCTATTGATACGGCAAAGCGTTCCCCGCATCGCGAAATCGTTCTGAACACAGAATATGATCTTATTATTATTGATGAGGCTCATAAATTAAAAAACAACAAAACAAAAAACTATGAATTCGTACAACAATTAAAGAAAAGATTTTGCTTGCTTTTGACCGCTACACCGATTCAAAATCGCATGGACGAAATTTTCAATCTCGTTTCCCTCTTAAAACCTGGTCATTTAGGGAACGAAGAACACTTTGAACAATACTATTCTTCCAAACGAAAAGGAGTAGAAAATGAGGAAGCTCTTCGAAAACTTATAAATATGGTTATGGTGCGAAATCGTCGTAGTGATACGAAAATCGAGTGGCCGAAACGACACGTTCATACAATATTCGTTGACTTGAATGAACAGGAGCGCTCGCTTTACAACTCTATTTTAAACAAACGTGATGCTACCTCCTTCTCTTCACTTACCTTACTTCGTGAAGCGTGCAGCAGCCGGGAAGCTGTATATTTTTCCTTGCAAAAGCTAGTAGAAAAACGAAAAAAAGAGGGTATTCCACCGGATCCTCACATTGATAACATAATAGACTGCATCAACTGCATACCATTCAATTCGAAAGCGCAAAAGGCTCTTGAAATTATAAAAGAAATAAATGATAAGGTGATTATTTTCACAGAATATCGGGCATCACAAATGTATTTACAATGGTTTTTAAAGCAGCATAACATATCATCTGTTCCTTTTCGCGGGGGGTTTAAACGAGGAAAAAAGGATTGGATGCGAGAATTATTTCAACATCATGCCCAAGTTCTCATTGCAACAGAAGCAGGCGGTGAAGGGATTAATCTACAGTTTTGCAATACGATGATTAATTATGACCTACCATGGAATCCAATGCGTCTTGAGCAACGAATCGGACGGATTCATCGACTCGGTCAGCAGCAGGATGTGCATATTTATAATATGGTTACAAAAAATACCGTTGAAGAACATATTATGAAATTACTTTATGACAAAATCCAATTATTTGAACGTGTAATAGGAGAGCTTGATGAAATACTAACAAAAATTGATCTAAAAAATATAGAAGATCACATTCAAGATATATTTACATCCTCAAAAAGCGAAGGAGAAATTCGAATAAAAATGGAGAATTTAGCTTCTATTATAGAATTTTCAAAAGGTAATGAGGGGATGAAAATACATGCTGCAACGTGATATACACAACTATTTGCACGAATTTTTCACATCTAATCATTGTGATATTTTGGAGTCATCTACCTACTGCCTAGATGTTCAGCTTACGATTGAAATGGATAAATTTTTAATGAACAGACCTTTTTATTGGCATTATTTAGAAAAAACAGGTGGAGATCCAAAACCAATGCGTCTCACATTAATCACAGATCAAAAACAAGCACCTGCAGATCATCCAGGTGAAGTTATACACTATGGATCACCTTTTCTCCATCGAGTCTTTCAAGCTGCTCGTGAACTTGGTTCTTTTATTCGTTTGTATGAGATTGTTCAGCCTAAATCAGAGCAGCATATCCCATTGCATCCGTGGCTTTGTATGAATGTAAAAGTTTCCTATCAATGTGACCGAAAAAAAGATACGCTGCACTCAATCGGTCTTCATCTCATTTCTGGAACAATAATATCTGATTTTCATAAGATATTAGAAAAAGTTTCCTTCACTCCAAAAATACCTGATTTTTGCTTTACCTTAAGTCCAATTATTAAACCAAAAAGTGGATTTACTAGGCTTGAAGACGCACTAAAAATGATTATTCAGCAAGAAGATCACACGTGGGCAGACGAAGCACGAAATCGCTGGCAGCATGATTTGCACTTACTACATGAATTTTATAAGGATAGAGACTGTGAAACATACGAAAAAGAAAAACAAGCATTACAAGACCAATACGAACCGAAAATTGTAATGAAAATCATTAATGGCGGCATTTTTTATGTAACGAAGGACAGCATATTCTAATTGAAGGGATTATATGTCCGAGAACAACCGTTATACCAACGTATAACGGTCACCTCACACATTTTTCTAGATTCCTTACTTTTTAAAGATCCATTTATTTACTATGTTTCGTTATGAATATCTCCAATGTTTCCATTGCCTTTACTACCGTTTTACTTGTTACTGAACCAATGAGATGAATGGATTCATGTGGTAATACAGCAGCCTGTGCAATTGTTTGTATCGCTTCCTTATCCCCTATCGCAATACCAAAATCCGCAAGAGAAGAAGGAAAATGAAATTTCTTATAGTAAGGTAAAAGAAATTCAATTTCATCCCACTTTTTCTCTATTGCTAGTTGTACAAATATACCGTATGCTACTTTCTCCCCATGTAAGAAGGAATGTGTTTCATTCATTTTTGTTAACCCATTATGAATAGCGTGAGCCCCAGCTACTCTTCCAAAGTGATCCCCATAACCTCCAACCATACCTCCAGCAGCAATAATTGTTTCAATGACTTTTATAAAGGCTGGAGAAATCATTTTTATATCCATACTTGCAAGTGCCTTTTCACCCAATTGTAGAGGAACATCTCGACACATTTTTGCCACATGATGAGCAATAGTTACAGAAATAGGTGTATCAAAAAGTTGTTCAATTAATACATTTGCTTCATACCATTTAGCTAGTGTATCAGCTATTCCTGCCTTTAGAAGACGAACTGGAGATGAAAGGATAATACGCGGGTCTACTAAAACCATATTCGTACTTGTAGGAAATACAGTATAATGTGTGAATATACTGGTTTTATCATAAAACACACTTAATGGAGTCCATGCTGCACAGTTAGAAGCAAGAGTGGGAATGAGAACAGTTGCCGTATGGGTTTCATTACCAATTGCTTTTACCAAATCTAATACTTTTCCTCCGCCAACTCCAATGACAGCTTGAAACGCATCTTTTCGAACTTTTCTAGAAATTCTAGCCACTTCCTCTACCGTACATTCCCCTCCATAAACTTCAAATTTACAAAGCACCTGAGAAAATGTTGGGAAATAAGGTTCTGCTGCTTTCCAAGATGCATCACCATGAATAATCAGACAGCTTATAATTCCTCTATTTAACAATCTTCCTTCGAGTGATTCCAATACACCTTCCTCACAAACATACAACTGTGGTGCTCCTCTTACTTCTAAATGTTCTTTCATGCTTTTCCCCTCCTAAGTAATAAGTAAAAAAGAAGTGACGTATTAGGGATGTGAATCCACTTTATACGTCACATTGCGTTTATTTTCGATTAAGCATCCATTCTGGTTTTCCAAACCCTTTGAAATCTTTATCAATTTCAGACTCAAATTCTTTTGACTCTACAGCTGTTTTTATATCTTTTGCAAATTGTTTATCTATATCTTTTGTATTTACAACAACACGATTACGATATTCGTCAGGCATTTTTTCGAGTTGAAGTGCATCAAGCAAATTCATTTTAGCAGCTAAAGCATAGTTTCCTGGTACCGCTGATAAATCAACACTTTCTACTGCACGAGGAAGTTGTGCTGCTTCAATTGGCTTAAATACAAGTTTTTTCTTATTCTCTTTTACATCTTTTTCAGAGACAGTTAATGGATTTACGTTAGGATCAATTTTGATAAAGCCCGCATCCTGTAAAATGACAAATGCACGTGCTGCGTTAGTTGGATCATTTGGAATTGCAATCGAGCTTCCTTCTTTTACATCAAGTAAAGATTTATATGTTTTTGAATAAATTCCCATTGGCGCTGTTGGAACAACTATAACCTCTGAAAGTTGAATGTTATTTTGTTTTGAAAAATTATCCATATAAATCTTATGCTGGAATAGGTTCGCATCAATACTTCCTTCTGCCAATGCTTTATTTGGTTGAATATAGTCACTAAATTCTATTACTGTCACCTTATAGCCCATTTTTTCTAGCTGTGGTTTAATTGCTTTTGAAACCATATCACTATACGGTCCAGTTGTTGCGCCTATTTTAAGTTCCTTTTTGTTTGCAGCAGTTTGAGATTGGGGTTGTCCTCCGCAAGCTGCTAATAGACCTATTGATATTAAAAATACAACTAGCAATACTAATCTCTTCATAAAATAAAGTCCTCCTCAGAAGTGAATTATGAATCTATTTTTTATTTAATTGGCTTGCAATGCGATCCCCTAAAAATTGAAGGATCTGTACAAGACAAATTAATACAATAACCGTTGTAAACATAACCGTATTGTCATAACGATAATATCCATAACGAATAGCTAAATCACCGACACCGCCGCCTCCAACAATTCCAGCCATTGCAGAGTATGCCACTAAACTAATTGTCGTCAATGTAATCCCTTGTACAATCCCTGATTGAGCTTCTGATAAGAGTACATCCTTAATAATCATCCATGGCGTGGCTCCAATTGCTATGCCAGCTTCAATCACTCCTTTATCAATCTCTCGAAAGGAGGTTTCCACAATTCGAGCAAAAAATGGAATAGCTGCTACTGATAAGGAAACCGATGCTGCGGTCGGACCTATCGTTGTGCCAGTAATTAGCTTTGTTAGCGGCAAAAGCGCTACAAGTAATATAATAAATGGAATGGAACGAACGACGTTTACGATGAATCCAACAATTGTTTTAATTACGGTATTTTCTAAAAATAGTCCCTTATCGGTTACAAATAATAAAATGCCAAGAGGCAATCCAATAATAATGGCAACACCAAGAGAGAGAACCACCATATACAATGTTTCAAAAATCGCTTTATTTAATTCAGGTAGAATTTGAATCAGATTAGATAGCATGATACATCACCTCGACATGTTGAGTTTTTAGCATTGTATAGTTAATAGCCTTTTGTACCTCATTCTTTTCTCCAATCAATTCCATTATAAAAATCCCTAGTGGTGTATCTTGTATGTACTCAATTTTTCCATGAAGAATATTTCCTTTGACAATAAAATGCTGAAGCATATCGGAAACAACAGCTTCTTCTGCGATCGTTCCCTTAAATTGAATTTTAATAATGGTTCCTTTTCTTTGTTCTACTAATCGTTTTGGAATTTCAAATTGTAATACACTGTCAATAAATTGCATCGTAATCGGTTGTTGTGGATTAGCAAATACATCATATACCCTGCCTTCTTCTACTATAGATCCATCCTGAATCACAACCATACGGTGACAAATTTCCTTTACAACTTCCATTTCATGCGTAATTAAAACAATTGTTAGTCCAAGCTTTTCATTGATAGACTTTAGCAGTTGCAAAATTGATTTCGTCGTCTTTGGATCTAGCGCCGAAGTTGCCTCATCACAAAGAAGAACAGATGGCTCATTTGCAAGAGCACGTGCAATGCCAACACGTTGCTTTTGACCACCGCTAAGCTGCGTAGGATACACATTACGCTTATCTAATAATCCAACCATTTCGAGCAATTCAGTAGTTCGAACTTCGATTTCCTCCCTTTTCTTACCAGAAGCCCTGAGCGCAAAAGCAATATTCTCATATACGGTTTTCGAGTTAATCAAATAGAAATGCTGAAAAATCATTCCTATCTTTAGTCTAGCTTTTCGTAATTCCTGCTCCGTTAACTTTGTCAGTTCGATACCCTCTATTTTCACACTGCCTGAAGTAGGGGTTTCAAGTAAATTCATGCATCTAAGCAAAGAACTCTTTCCGGCACCGCTATATCCTACAATTCCAAAAATTTCTCCCTTATGAATGCTCAAGGATATATCATTTACAGCTTTAACCTTTCCGTATTTTGTCTCATACTCTTTTGTCACATGCTGAAGTTCAATCATATGCACTCTCCTCTCCTTTACAACATAAATAGCCTCTTTCATTTGAAAGAGGCACCGTGAAAATCGTTACGACTTATCTTTCAGAATAAAAGTATTCTGCAGGAAGTAGCACCGTTCCTAAATTGGAGGTTGCCGGACGTCATAGGGCCTGATCCCTCGGTCACTCTTGATAAGTAAACAAATTATTTAATTTTTTGTTAATTCGAATAATAGTATAAATTGTGACAATTGTCAATTGTTTTCGCAAAATAATTATAGTCTTTACAACGCTACCTTTATTCTTTCTTTGTACTTTTCGTATAACTTGACCCTCGACGAGGGTTTTTTCTCATCTCCTACCGAGGGTTAGCCCGACCTTTGTTGTTGCGGGCAGTTATCACCCACATAGCCTTTTCTGATTTCTCTAAGCTTGAAGTGGGGGTATTACTGCCATTAAATAGCGAGATAAAAGAAAAAGGAGATGCCCCATAAGAGAATGATTATTCTCTATGAGTTTTCTCCTCTTTCATCCACATATTTGCTGAACAGTTCATACAATCCTTTATTCACAAGATAAGATATTTGCTTATCTGATTTATATGGATAACGGTCTCGAAGTCGTATGGAAGCCTTTGCCATTAAGTTCTCCAATACTGAACGCCCACCTTTTCCGTATATTACTTCAGCAAATTCAATTAACTTTGCATCCTCTAAGGAAGCAGAATTGTGATTAAAAAAGAACTTTTCCATTGTCTCACCTCTATATGATAGCGTTTTCATTTTAAATTATATAGGTATGTTAGTCATTTCACAATATTGTATGCTATTTTTTCCTTTAGTTTCATTATAAAACAATATATGTACAGTACTTATGGTTAATTAAGGCGAATTTGTGAACAAATATATATCCTGATAATGGCGTTATTTCCCAATCACAAGCCATCACGAAATAGACCGTAAGATGTTTTACGGTCTATTTCGTTTATGCTATCGAATCCAATATCAAGCGCCTTTTTTCCTGTTTGATGTTCGTTGATATAATAATGAAATGCTTAAAGGAATTACTCCAAACCATCTTTTTAAGAACGGTTCTTTTTCTGAACGGCGTTGTAATCTTTTTTGCACTCGATCCTCTTTTGGATTGTTCATGTAGGTAACAACCTGCTGCGTCACAAATTTAACGTAGTCATTTGTCGACATAGGATTCACCACCATTACAATTGTTATGGATAGTATGTCCTACTTTTCATTCCTTCAAACGCATTTCAATCTCATTTAAAATTGACTGTACGTCCTTATCCGTCGTATCAACTGTAACTGTCGCCTCTTCATACCACTTCTGCCGCATCTTATAAAGAGCAGAAAAGGCTTCGGTATTTTTAAATAAAGGACGGGATGTATCACCTTCTAGCCTTTTTACAATGTGAGAAAGATCACAGTATAAATATAATACTATGCCGTGCTCTTTCATCCATTTTCGATTTTGTTCTCTTCCTATAATTCCTCCACCTGTAGTAATAATCACATTCTCACAAGGAAGCGATTGCAACATATTCGATTCATAATCTCGAAACACTTCCTCCCCTTCATCATGAAAAATGGCTGTGATTTGTTTTCCTGTTTTTCGTTCGATTTCTTCATCTGTATCAATGACCGGCATATTCCATCTTAACCCAAGTTCTTTTCCAATTGTTGTTTTTCCAGATCCCATAAATCCTGTGATGTATAAAGCTTTCATCCCTTACCTCTCCTCAAACCATCTCGTTATTTGCTGCGTATCTTTATTATACTGAAAGCTTGCCTTATATGTTCGATTTTTCCGTGTTTTGCATATAATCGTTACATACATAACAGGGGATCCGGTAGCATCTATTCTTACTTCTCCTTGTTCATATTGATACGTAGTATGCAATGAATCACTCGTATTTCTTTTTACTTCCTGTATACCATTGTTCATTAAAATATCTAAGTGGAGAATTTCTTCTCCTTCAGCATAAAATTTTTTCTCCAATACGTACAAGTTTGCAAAATGGATGAGAAATGAAAACAGAACAAAAGAGAACACCATTGTACCCGGCATTGTAAACCCATTGCTATTTTTCATTTTTTTCACCTAATCGGAAAAAATCGTGTAATCATTCCACTGTGATCCTTCTTGTCCAAATCGATTACATGAACATTCAGGGCAAGTGTTTGTAATTCAAATGAAACGCTCGTTATTTGCTGCAACATAATCTCATGTCCTTTATTATCAACGGTTCGTATGATATCATTTCCGCTTTTTTCATATTTCACCATTTGACCGTTATTTTTCTGAAGCAGAAGCTTATTATTGATAACTGTTACAGACGTTGCTTCTCGAAATTCAATTTGTATCTGTTCTAAGCATAAGGCCCATTCAAAATCAAGAAATTTCCTATCCACTATAGAAATTTGTTTCGGTATAGTGCGCGGTACAAGTGTGATCAGAAGCAAAAGAATGGAAAGACAAAATATCACTTCTAAGAATGTAAACCCTTGTTCTCGTTTAGACATCACGCACACGTTCACACCTACTTTGCTTATGATGATTTAAATCATACCAACTGATGCAAATACGTTTATCGCTGCTTTCATAGCTGTTTTCAACGACAATGTAGTACGTAACACCTGCTTTTACGATTGATGAAGGTTTACTAGTATGATCCAACATAGCAATAATCTGCTCCCTTATCATTTCATTAGCATAGTGACGCATTCTTGTGTGCTTTTCCTCCTTCTGTAATAAAATCAATTGCGGTACTATAATAGAGCAAAGTACAAGGATTATACTTAATGATGCCAGCATTTCCACGAGAATTGCCCCTTTTTCATGCGATATAAAATCTACCTGCGCCAAGTTGAAACACGATTTTATATTTTTTTGTTTTGTACGATACATACATCGTTCCGCCTTTTCCTATGTTTCCATCTGGTCCAAAGGTTAGTGAACTTGATAAGTTGTTCAAATCAATAACAATATCATGATCATAATTACGGATAAGAATCGTCTCTATCCCGTTCGTAATCACATATTGATGAGTCATTGGGTAAAAATGTATTTTATGATTATTGCTATGACTAATTGCTGATTGTTGCATGAAAACAATATCTTGACGTAATTGCTCTAAAAATGTTTCAACTTTCTTCTCTTCGTATTTTGGAAAGAGACCAATCGCTATTAAACCAATAAGCGAAACAACAAACAGGACAAAGATTGCTTCTAAAAGTGTGAATCCAGCTTCATTATTTAGCTTAGTTCGTGCCATTTCCCACTGTAACTGCTCCATTTGAATCGATCATAAGCGGTCTTCCGTCCGGACACTTAGCTGTAGAAATATACTTTTCATCAAGCAAAGCTTGAATCGAAGGGATTGTGCCATTATTAAGCTGATATGCCTGCACTTGTGATTCTGTTGTTTTCACAAGTGCATCACAACCTTTGTTATTTACCGTTTCTCTCTGCTTAACAATATTGGGTATAATTAACAACAGGAGCACCGAAATAATAACGAGAACAAGCAGCATTTCTAACAGGGTAAATCCTTTTTCATTCATGGCTGGTTCCTCCCTATATAGAATCTAGCATCGTGAACATAGGCAAAAGCATGGCTAAGTACATCATCACAACAATGATCCCAATAACCGCAAATAAAATAGGTTGAACAATAACGAGGCACCGATTAACAAGCAATTCAACCTTTTCAATCACCATTTCACTATAATCTGCAAGCTCCTTTCCTAAATTCCCACTTGCTTGTCCATGAGCAACAACATAGGGGAGTTCTTGTTCATAATGATGTCTATTCTGAAGAACCTCATCGAGCTTTTCTCCAGTTTCAAGAAGCTGCTTTATTTCCGTTGCTTCCCAGCGAAAAAAAGAATGATGTGGTTGCATTTCAATATATTGAAATACTTCTTTTACTGATAGCCCCCCTTGCAATAAACTGCTTACTTGTTCGGAGAAATAATGAGAATTGTAAGAAAGCAATAAGGAACGAATGAGTGGAATACCCATCATTATTTTCATCTGTAAAGATGGGTGAAGTTTTTTTACAACAGTATAGTAAACAAGTATAGCTAGGAGAATACCTATCATAAGCACGGTAAAAAGGAAAGGAAGAAAACGTAAAACTGCTATCACTCCATCCGAAATAGGAGATGAAGACTGGATTGATTGATACAAGCTTGAAAACTGAGGAAGCAAAAACGAATTGAATAACAGTACCATTCCGATGAGGAGTAGAAGAAGAAATGCTGGGTAATGAAAAGCCTTCTGAAGCTTACTAGTGTGAAGAATTTTTCGTTCCATCATCGTACAGCTACGGCGAAGTGCCCTTACAATATCTCCATGTTGCTCTGCAAAAAATAGATAACCCAGTATATCAGAATGAAAGGCAAGATTCGTGAAGACAAGATGAATACTGCTTCCCTTCTTTAACTCTTCCATTGCTGCTTGTAATTGAGACTTTCTTGGCCCTTTTAGCACGAGTATCGCAAATTCAAAAGAATGCATAAGCGAATACCCTTTCTCTAACAAATTTGCGAGTTGTTTTAACAGATCAACCTGTTCCTTCATCCTCCATTTCATTTTGAAATGTATTCCTTATCAATGAACCCGAGTACATATCCTCTGTTTATCGCCTTAGCAAGCGTTTCATAATGATACTCTGCTTCCTCTCCTCGCGCCTCTTGCAGTACTTTTGTTAATTCTTGTCCATAAAGAAGCTCATATACACTTAATCTTCGTACTTTTCGCATTTTCTTACATAGTGCCGAACAATTTCCTTTACAAAATGGACACTTCAATTCCACTAATCGCTGTGCAGCCACTGCAAGTAAAGACTGTTCAATTTCTGCATGAGAAATATGAAAATCAAGTAGCCGTAAGATGGCTCCCTTTGCATGATTCGTATGGAGAGTCGTTAATACAAGATGGCCGGTTAAGCTTGCTCGAACAGCCACTTTTGCTGTTTCTTCATCTCGGATTTCACCAACTAAAATGATATCCGGATCATGTCGTAATATTGCTTTTAATCCAGTTGCATACGTAATTCCGGCTCTTTCATTTATTTGTATTTGAAGCATACCATCACTTCGCTTCTCCACTGGATCTTCAAGCGTTACAATTCTTCGTTTTAATTCACGTTGTGCTGTTTGCAGGAGAGAGTACATCGTTGTAGTCTTACCAGAGCCTGTTGGACCAGTAAATATAATTAATCCATGTGAATGCTTTAAAAATGAGACTAATGTTTTTGCCGAATTGGGGAACAAGGAAAGCTGCGATAATGGAGGAACATTAACCTGCGGATGGATCCGAATTACCAGACTCTCTTCATTTAAGGTTGGAAGCGTAGATAGACGAAGTCCTATAAAGGAATCACCCATTTCAATTTCTAATGCACCATTTTGCGGCTTCCGCTTTTCACCTATGTCCATCGATCCTAAAAACTTAAAATGAGAAACTAGCCGTTCTGAAAATGCCTTTGTAATAATATGCCTTGTCGCAAGATCTCGATCCATACGCAGTTCGATAGCTGCATCATGTTGCCTAGGTACAATATGAATGTCAGATGCCTTCAAGTCGTATGCTTCTTTTAGAATTTCATCTGCAAACCTCTTTACGCTATTCATTGGTCATCGCCTCCTCCTTTTCTATATATCATAAATCCATACAGATGAAAATTTCCTAAAATTGTTTCTTTCTTTAAGGAATTTATCACATTAATTAAGATAAAATATTAAAGTATGTTCAAATATGAACAATTAATGAATCATCTTATAAAATGCTTATTATACACATTTTCTATATTATAATATTTTTATTCTTGATAAAGTTAAAAAGGTGGAGATTATAATGGAGCAAGCATTAAAAATAACCAGTGTATTGTCTGATCCTACAAGATTTTACATTTATCAATATATTACGAAAAAGCATGACGATGTAACCGTACAAGAAATTGCCGATAATTTTAATATTCATCCTAACGTTGCCAGACTCCATTTAACAAAATTAGAGGATGTAAATATGCTTTTGTCCGATACAAAGAAAACTGGCAAAGGCGGTCGCCCAAGTCGTTTATACCGTTTGTCAAACGAAGTCATTCAACTGCAATTCCCATTCCGTGACTATCAAATGCTTTCACAGATTGCACTTGATTCATTATTACAGCTTGGTGAAGCTGGAAAATTGGCGCTTTATGAAACAGGAAAAAAATTCGGAAGAGAATTAATCGATCGTTATCTTCAACGTCTTGATATAACAGAAGATAAGCTTACCTTTACCGATAAAGTAAATATTGCAAAGGATGCGTTTACTACTGCTGGATTAACTCCTGAATTTGAAATACAAGAAAGTGCAAATAAAATATACTATCAAGTATATAACTGCCCATTTAAAGAAATTTCACCTGAACATTACAACGATGTCTGCAATATGCATGGCGAAATGATGAAAGGAATATTTGAAACGTTATTTTCAGATATAGAGCTTGACCGTAAAGACGACATCTTAGCAGGTTGCAAGGCTTGTGAATACAAACTACAAGTTAATCAATAATCCAAACCAATATTTATGTTGTGACAAAAGGGAACGTACTTCCTTTTTGTCACATTTTTTCATTAAAATATTTTAAGCGGTTACAATTATAGGAAAAATGGAATATAATACATATTGAGAGTATTCTTCTAATCTGGGGGGATGGTATGAATCGCATGTTTCGCGTTCTTGGCTTCTGGACAGGAATTTTCTCCATCATGTTCTTATTAGGCGATATGAAAACTGCGTCATTACTCTTTTTCGTTCAAACTGTTTTTTTTGTTCTTCTCAGCTTTTTAAACTTATCAGAGCGTCTATATCTTTATATTTTTGGGGCATACTTAACTATATTTTTTATAGGATTTACATACTATACGACATTTCTACTCATTCCTGGCATATCACATTAACAAAGCGGTTTTTCCTAGCCGCTTTGTTTTGCAAATAAAAAAAGGACACCCTGTCCTTTTTTTATTATGGCTATCTTATCATTTATATTCCATTTTGTTCACACCACTCATGAAATTGACGAAAATCAACATCAACAAGTACAAGATCCTTCAATTCCACATTGACAATTATATTTTCCCCGATCTCTAATGCATATCTTGACGCATTTCCTTCTTGAACAACACCCAGTTGATTCTGATAAGGTCCAAAGTTGATATATGCTTTCTTTCCAATAATATCAAAGTTCAACTGCTTCACCTCTTTATTTAGCTTCATTCCATATGTATATGCGCAAGAGAAGTAAATAATTCCATTTTTTGAAATTTTTCTGTTATTCCTGCAATCAAAAGATGTTAAGGTATATTATGCTCTGCTCTATTTGTGAGAAAAAAAGAATGCGCTTTTGCACGCATTCAACATGTAAAACCTTTACCAGTAGTTTGAATCAGCAGTTCGTTAACTTCTTTTATCGTTAAATCAAATATCGTAGTCGTTTGATTGACATAAGGAAAACGCGGAAATCGTTTCTCTATCTTTTTTAGGATTTCTGATGTAAAGAAATCAGCATGCACACCACATTCTGTTTCCAACACAATAGCCCAATCTAATAGATGAAACCCAAGCCCATCAATAAATGTAATGAATTCTTCTCTACCATCCTTTGCAACAAGCAATCGATTTTGCAATTCAAGAAACAAGGATTCTCCAAGTAATTCTTCTAGTTCTTCATCATACTCCCGTTCAATCATTGCTTCATAGCCTACCTCATCCGCCAGCTCTTCTACATCTTCTTTTAATAAACAAAGCAGCTGCTCTAATGAAGCATTCTTTTTCAACTGACTCTGCTGAACAACATTAAGAAAACTTAGATTTTCATTCATATTCTATTCTCCTTACATACTCAAGTAAAGTGGTTATACAAAAAAGGATGTTACCCATTCGAAAGGAAGATTATATATATTAGTCAGAAAGGAGGATCATTTCGAAGTAAATGAACGTAGAAAAGAAAAATAGTAGCGTGTCAAAGTTATAGTATGTTTTTCTTTTGTTCCTTCTGTTTGGATAACTTTTCTGATAAAATGTCTAATTCAGCAATAAACTCAGATTGGTGTAGCTCTCTTTCGTGTATATATTTAATAATCATATAATAAATAAATCCTGCTAGAGCTAGTAATATACAAAAAACAACAACAATCGTTTCAAAGAGACTAAGTCCCATACAAATCCTCCTCGTTTCCTCTACTCCTAGCATAGCAAATTGATTCATTCTTACTACCAAGTTATCTTACCACAATTATTTACAAGGTTCGACTATTTTTCTACATATCTGACAACAAAAAGAAAAGAAAAGATGCTACTTTCACATCTTTTCTCACATGCTATTTATACTTTACTTTCTTGCTTTCTCAATTTGTTCGATAATCGCATCGATACATCCTTGAACAGAAAAACCTTTCATTTTTTCCTTATAGCGAAGACGATAGCCGTACACTTCCTTTACCGCATGAAGTAATTCTTTTTCTGTTAACTGTTCTTCATATATAAGATGACAATATCCTTGTTTTTCAAACGATTGGGCATTCAAAATTTGATCGCCTCGACTTGCAGCTTTAGAAAGAGGGATAAGAATCATCGGCTTTTTCAAAGCTAAAAACTCAAAAATGGCATTGGAACCTGCACGAGATATAACTAAATCCGTTGCAGCCAAGACATCTGGTAATTCTTTACTTATATATTCAAATTGTTTGTAACCACTTTTATTCATTAATGAAGAATCAAGATTTCCCTTCCCACAAAGATGAACAATTTGAAAGCTTTCAAGTAATTGAGGAAGTAATTTTCGAACGGTTTCGTTTATACGCTTCGCTCCTAGACTTCCTCCCATTATCGTGATGACTGGTTTATCACTAGAAAACGAAAGATACTCTAATCCTTTGTAGCGATCTCCTTGTAAAATATCTTCACGAATTGGTGATCCTGTATACACTGCTTTTTCTTTAGGAAGATGTTGCAACGCTTCCTCAAACGTGACAAATATTTTCGAAGCAAATCGAATAGCGATTTTGTTAGCGAGTCCTGGTGTAATATCTGATTCATGTAACAAAACCGGTACTCTATTCATCCAGCCCGCAATTACAACAGGAACCGATACAAAGCCCCCTTTAGAAAAAATAACCTCTGGTTTTGTTTTTCGAATCAAAGAATATGCTTCTATAACACCTTTTAGTACACGAAAAGGATCTTTGAAATTTTTTAAGTCAAAGTAACGACGAAGCTTCCCGCTTGAAATACCCGCATAAGGGATACCAGCTCCTTCGATAATTTCCTTCTCAATCCCTTGTTTTGATCCGATATATTGTATGTTCCAACCCCGCTCTTGTAATTTTGGAATAAGCGCTAAGTTTGGGGTTACATGTCCGGCAGATCCTCCGCCTGTAAACACAATCGTTTTCACAGTTTGTAGCTCCTTTATTCTGTTCTAATAAAAAAGAACTTAAATCATTGTCTTTTCATACTACTGAAAGTATATAGTATAAAAATCCTCTCTTCCATTATAGTACATGGATGCTACAAAAATTTCACAAACTTTAGACCACACTAAAATATCTTGCCTCCGGATGAGAAAAAACGAATGCTGAAACAGAAGCTTCTGGTTCCATCATAAATCCTTCTGTTAATGTAATACCTATCTCTTCTGGGCGAAGAAGGCGGAATAATTTCTCTTGATCCGATAGCTCTGGACAAGCTGGATATCCGAATGAAACACGAATCCCGCGATAGTTCGTACGAAAGCGTTCTTCCATCGTTACACTCGGATTATCAGGAAATCCCCAACGATCGCGAATTAGCATATGTGTACGTTCAGCTAATCCTTCAGCTAACTCAAGAGCAAGTGACTGAATAGCATGGCTGCGTAGATAATCTCCTCGTTCCTTCCATTCCTCTGCAATCTCCCGTACTCCCGTTCCTACAGTTACAGTGAACATTGCAACGTAGTCCATTTCATCACCAACAGGATGTAAATAATCTGCAAGTGTTCTGCCTGGTGTTTTCTTTTGTCTAGGAAATGTGAAGGTTTCTAGAACTTTACTTTGATCTTCCGGATCATAAATATAAATAGTTTGTCCGTCACGTAAAGCAGGGAAAAATTGATAGACTGCCTTAGGACGAAGCCATGCTTCTCCTTCACGCAGTAAATCAGAGACTAGAGCATGTAATTTTAGGGTTTTTTCATCTCCTTCTTCCAGTAGTTTCTTCACATTCCCCTTTATGCCAAGATGGTGTCCAAGCAGCATTTGCCAATTTATAAAAGGTGCTACATATGAAACAGGAATATCACGCAATATCGTCCTTTTCAAAGAATCAGGTACGGGTGCTTTTACATGTTGAAGTGGAGTTATTTCAAGCGTTTGGCTTATAGCAGAATCCTTACGCTTCGTTCGTTCATTTGTTTTCTCATTCTTTTCTTCTAGTAGCAATTTGCGTTCCGTTTCATCTTGAAGACGATTTGCAAGTTCTAATCCTTTCATCGCATCGCTCGCATACAGTACAATTCCCTCATAAGACGGACCAATTCGAGTTTCTGTAAATTTTCGAGTAAGTGCTGCCCCGCCAACAAGAATAGGAGTATCAATTCTTTCCACCTTCAAATCCTCTGCTGTTAGTACCATTTGCTGTGCCGATTTTACGAGTAAGCCCGAAAGACCAATTATGGTTGGACTGTGGGTCTTAACCTGCTTCACCAATTCATCAGATCTGACATTAATACCTAAATTTATAATTTCATATCCATTATTGGATAGAATAATTTCAACAAGATTTTTTCCAATATCATGAACATCGCCCTTTACAGTTGCTAGAATTACCTTTCCTTTCTTTGAAGCTTCTGTACTTTCCATGAAAGGCTCTAAGTAGGAGACAGCCGCCTTCATACTTTCGGCACTCTGCAATACTTCTGCTACTATGAGTTCATTATTGTTAAATAATCGGCCAACTTCATCCATACCGTTCATAAGTGGACCATTAATAATAGACAAAGGATCTCTCTTTTCATCTAATGCCTGTTGTAAATCAAGTGCGAGCCCCTGCTTCGTGCCTTCAACGATATATCTGGCCAAGCGTTCATCCAAGGAAAGAGTTTCAACTTCTATTGTTTCTTTTTTCTTTGCTACGCGGTAAAAAGCAGTAAATGTATCGAGTGTTTCCTTGCTCGTATCAAATAACAGCCTGTCTGATAGTTTTTTTTCCTCTTCTGAAATCGATGCATATCTTTCTAGCTTTTCCGTATTCACAATTGCATAATCCAGACCAGCCTTCGTTGCATGATATAAAAACACAGAATTTAACACTTCACGACCTGCAGGTGGAAGACCAAAGGAAATATTACTAACACCAAGTATTGTCAAACATTCAGGAAAGGCTTCTTTAATGAGTCGTATTCCTTCAATGGTTGCAGCAGCTGCTCCAATATAGTTTTGATCGCCAGTTCCAACCGGGAATACGAGCGGATCAAAAATAATGTCTGAAGGGCGAATATCATATTTTTGCGTAAGTAATTCGTAGCTCCTTTTCGCAATTTCAAACTTTCGATCCGCCGTTACAGCCATTCCATCCTCATCAATTGTCCCAACAACAACTGCAGCCCCATATTTATGAATGAGTGGAACAACCTTTTGAAATCGATCTTCACCGTTTTCTAAATTAATTGAATTTAAAATGGCTTTCCCTTGTGAGTAGGAAAGTGCACGCTCCATTACTCGTTCATCCGTAGAATCTATCATAAGTGGTGTTTTAATCATTTTCGTTGCTATTTGTAAAAACTGTTCTATATCCTCGATTTCATTTCGATCCGGATCGGCCATACACACATCAATTACATGTGCATTTCGCTTTACTTGTGCTCTCGCTATTTCCGCTGCTTCTTCAAACTTTCCTTCTGCTATCAAACGTTTGAATGCGCGTGATCCAATGACATTCGTTCGCTCCCCGACAAATAGAGGCCGCATAGAATCTTCATATTGCAGCGGTTCTAAGCCGCTTACGGCATGACCTTTACGATGATACTTAGGACGCGGACGCAACCCTGCTACTGCTTCCTTTAAAGCCCGAATATGATCAGGAGTTGTCCCACAGCAGCCACCAATAATATTCACCCATCCTTCTTCAGCGAACGTTTTCATCTTCGTTGCAAGTGACTGAGGAGATTCATGATAGTGCCCTTCTTCATCTGGAAGACCTGCATTCGGATAGCAGGAGATATAGCTTTCTGATAGACCGTTTAAAGAACGAATTGATTCCCTCATAAACTCTGGTCCAGTCGCACAATTTAATCCGACTGATAATGGCTTTATATGCTCGATTGATAAATAAAATGCTTCAATTGACTGCCCAGCAAGTGTTGTTCCCATTGGTTCAATCGTACCAGAAATCATGACTGGTACTTTCTTATTTAACTCTTGGAAAGACCGTTCTATGCCAATACAGGCCGCTTTCACATTTCGCATATCCTGACTTGTTTCCACCAATAATACATCTACTCCACCTCTTAGAAGGCCAAGTGATTGTCTCTCATAGGATTCAACTAATTTATCAAAAGTCACACCGCCTGTAACGCTAATAGCCTTCGTCGTTGGTCCCATGGCACCCGCAATATAAACTTCCTTACCCGATTGTTCTACTGCCTTTCTTGCAATTTGTACGGCTAACTCATTCATTTCTATATCATATTGTTCAAGGTTATAATCCTTTAAAACGATCTTCGTAGCCCCAAATGTGTTCGTTTCAATAATATCTGCTCCTGCATCAATGTATGCTTGATGAATAGCTAAGATAAGATCTGGACGAGTTTTTATTAAATATTCATTGCATCCTTCAAATTCCTCTCCGCCAAAATCTACAGCAGTTAAATTTGCCTGTTGTATCATCGTTCCCATAGCTCCGTCCAGAAGTAAAATTCGTTCCTCTAATGCTTGTTCAATTCCCCGCATGTCGTTGCTCCCTTTCTTCTTACTTTTATATATCGTACGAGTTCTTCTGATATCTCAAATTTTTGAAATGGAGTGATGATATACACACCATGAAATAACTTCATTGCCTCATCAATTAGTTCTTTTGCAATCTTTAACCCTTCCTCTACCGCATTCTCAGGAGCTAGATGATTATCCATCCGTTTTCTTACTTCATCTGGTAACGTAATTCCTGGTACTTCGTAATGCAAAAAATCTGCATTTCGTTTACTAACGAGTGGCATGATTCCAATAAATATTGGCGTTTTAAAATCTTTTACTGCTTCGTAGGTTTTTCGTAACACTTCTTTATCAAAAATTGGTTGTGTTAAAAAATAGTCCGCACCGGCAGCAATTTTTTTCTCCATCCTTCGAACTGCCCCGTCAATGTATCGAACATTCGGATTAAAGGCAGCTGCAACTGAAAAAGATGTCGGAACGCCGATAGATTTACCTAATGGTGAGCGCCCATCATTTAACTCCTTTATCATCCGAATTAATTCGAATGAGGATACATCGAATACTGATGTTGCTCCTGGAAAATCTCCAACTCTTGCCGGATCTCCCGTTAGCGCTAATACTTCATGTATGCCTAAGGAAGACAAACCTAACAAGTGCGAATGTAAACCAATTAAATTATGATCACGACATGTTAAATGTGCGAGAACTGGAATATCATAACGTCTAAGGAGTGCCCCCATTGCCATATTTGAGATACGCGGGCTGGCTAGTGAATTGTCAGCAAGAGTAATTGCATCTGCTCCTGCTCGTTTTAAAGCCTTTGCTCCTTCAAAAAATCGTTGTGTTTGCAATTGTTTTGGTGGATCTAATTCAACAATAACCGTTGTTTCACGTTTCGCCTTTTCAGCCAAAGAAGATACTACTGCTGTTATAGGCTGTATTGTGACAATAGGTGAAGGACGATGCTTAATCTTCTTCTCGTTAACTGGCGCTTCACCATTCAATGCGTGTCTCATTGCTCGAATATGTTCTGGCGTCGTACCGCAGCAGCCTCCAAGCAATCGTACACCTTGCTCGATAAACCTCTTAGCCATCTGTTCAAAATAATCTGCAGTACCTTTGTACTCATAGCGTCCATTATCATATTTTGGCAATCCAGCATTTGGGTATGCGGATAAGTATCCTTTACTAGGTAAGGATACTGTTTCTAATGATTCAATCATGCGCAGCGGTCCCAAGTGGCAATTTAATCCAACAACGTCGGCTCCTTTTTGCTGTAATTCATCTAATACTTGTTCGATGAATCGTCCACTTTGTGTAAGCCCTGCTTCGTGTAAGGCTACTTGTGCTACAATCGGCAGATTCGTTGCCTTCCGTAATACGCCAAGTGCGTGATAGAGTTCAACTTCATCGTAAAACGTTTCTAGAAGAAGAGCATCGGCCCCTTCTTCCAATAGTGCGCTAGCTTGCTCCATAAGCATAAATTCCCGCTCAACTTCTGTAGTCATAACAGATCCTATATGCTTCATACCACCAATTGTTCCAAGTACAATCGTATTCGCTTTCGCAGCTTTTCTAGCATTTCGAACTGCTTCTCGATTTATTTTTTTTACTTCATTTTCTAAACCATACATACGAAGTTTCCCTTCGTTGGCTCCGTATGTATGTGTTTGAATGACATCTGCTCCTGCTTCCACGTACAGCCTATGGATTTCAGTAATTCTTTCAGGCTCTGTTACATTCAACTCTTCAAAGCAGCTTTGCAAACCGTATGAATGGAGCATTGTTCCCATCGCTCCATCTCCTATCAGGATCCCCTGCCCAAGACTATCTACTAAGTTGCCCATATGTCACACTCCCCATATTCTGCTAACCCAAAAGAGGGAGATGAAAGAAACCCCTACTTTTAGAATGTTTCATTTTATCAAACAAAGGATCCCCCACTTCAAAGAAGAGGGGGATCCTTTGTTTCCTCCTCTTATCACGCAAAACCATTGTTTTGCAGGTTGTAGCACCGTTTCAAACATTCGTTTGAAGGTTGCCGGGCTTCATAGGGCCTATCCCTCCACCACTCTCGATAAGAGTTTCAAATCTGCTAGCTTGTAAGTGAATAATTTTTCAATTAATTTATCATGTACGACAGCAAATCGTCAATTCATTTTCAGAAAAAATATTTTTTTCTGAATACACAAAAAACAATTGCATTTTCTATCTACTTTGATATACAGTATTAAAAAGCCTTAACAATTTCATATATTCTTATCAAGAGAGGCAGAGGGACTGGCCCTGCGAAGCCTCAGCAACCATTAACAACCCTGTTAATACGGTGCTAATTCCAGCAAATTCACAATGAATTTGACAGATAAGAAGGTATAATCCAAAAAGCCTTCTTCTTATGAGAAGGCTTTTTTACATTAGAGGAGGATGAAACATGAAACGGATAGAAACAAAGCTTGCACAAATTGGCAACAGAAGTGAAGAGTGTACCGGAACTGTAAACGTACCCGTATATTTCTCAACTGCTTATCGTCACGAAGGAATTGGAAAATCTAGCGGCTATGATTATATTCGAACGGGAAATCCTACTCGAAACATATTAGAAAAAACAATTGCCGATTTAGAAGAAGGTGATCAAGGCTTTGCATGTAGCTCAGGAATGGCTGCGATTACGCTCGTTCTATCCTTATTTCAAGCAGGAGATGAACTCATTGTTGCAGAGGATTTATATGGAGGCACATTTCGGCTATTGCGTGATTACGAAGAAAAATGGAATATTCGATGTAGATACGTGAACATACAAGATCTCACTGAAATTACCAAGGTACTATCTCCTCAAACAAAGGCAATCTTTCTAGAAACTCCTACAAATCCACTAATGCAAGTTGCTGATATTGAGGAAATTGCTGCCATTAGCCAGCAGCACAATCTTCTTCTCATCGTTGATAATACATTTTATACACCCATTCTGCAAAAGCCTCTTCATCTTGGTGCTAACATCGTTGTTCATAGTGCAACAAAATATTTAGGAGGACATAACGATGTATTATCCGGCCTTGTTGTGGCAAAAGGAACTGCATTGTGCGAAACACTCGGCTACTATCACAATTCCTCCGGAGCAGTACTTAGTCCATTCGATTCATGGTTGCTTATGCGCGGAATGAAAACATTAGCTCTTCGAATGAGCAAGCATGAAGAAAATGCTAAAGTAATCGTTGATTTTTTGCAAAAAGCAAATGAGGTGACTGATGTACTCTATCCTGGGCATGGAGGCATGCTATCCTTTCGGCTGCAGCGAGAAGAATGGATTAATCCATTCCTACAATCGCTAGCTCTTATTACATTTGCAGAGAGCCTTGGAGGAATTGAAAGTTTTATCACCTATCCTGCTACTCAAACACACGCCGATATTCCATTTGAAATTCGAAACGAGAGAGGTATTTGTAATCGGCTGTTACGTTTTTCAGTTGGAATTGAACATATAGCCGATTTACTTACAGATTTAAGGCAAGCGTTTGATACTCTTCATAAGGAGGTAGGAGCATGAATCCATCCTTTTCTTTACAAACAAAATTACTTCATAACAATCACAAAGTTGAAACACAGACAGGGGCAGTGAGCGTTCCCATCTACAACACAAGTACATTTCACCAGCTAAGCGTGGATAAGTTTGGAAAATACGATTACAGTCGTTCTGGAAATCCGACTCGGGAAGCATTAGAAGAAACCATCGCTGAATTAGAAGGAGGCACGAGAGGCTTTGCATTTTCATCGGGAATGGCTGCCATCTCCACATGCTTTTTACTTTTATCCCAGGGTGATCATGTCTTAATTTCAGAGGATGTATACGGCGGTACATATCGAATCATTACAAATGTTTTATCTCGATACGGGATCTCCCATACATTTGTAGATATGACAAATATGGAAGCAGTTACGAAAGCGATATTACCAAACACAAAATTATTCTATATTGAAACACCATCTAATCCTCTTTTAAAAATTACAGATATCAGGAAAATAACAAGCCTAGCAAAACGAATCGGTGCTCTTACTTTTGTTGATAATACGTTCTTAACACCTCTTCTGCAGCAACCGCTTGCGTTAGGAGCTGACATTGTGTTACATAGTGCAACGAAGTTTATTTCCGGCCATAGTGATGTTACAGCAGGATTAGCAGTCGTACAGGATGAAAAACTTGGCGAGCGCCTTGCCTTTTTACAAAATGCATTTGGTGCCATCCTAGGGCCGCATGATAGCTGGCTTGTCTTGCGAGGAATCAAAACGATGCACGTTCGATTAGAACAATCCTCACATTCTGCTGAAAGACTGGCTTTATTTTTACAAAATCACGAAAAGATACAACAGGTATACTATCCTGGACTAACAGAGCATGATGGCTATGAAGTACAACAAAAGCAAGCAAAACATGCCGGTGCAGTTCTTTCCTTTGTTTTAGAAAATGAGCAGGACCTCCATACCTTTTTAGAACATATTACATTACCTGTTTTTGCAGTCAGTCTAGGAGCTGTAGAATCAATCCTCTCTTACCCTGTCACAATGTCCCACGCAGCTATGGATGAGGAAAAACGTCAAAAGCTTGGGATTACACGTTCACTTTTACGCCTTTCCGTTGGGTTAGAAAACTACGATGATTTACAATATGACTTTACAAACGCCTTATCACAGATAAAGTGAAACTTCCCTCGGTGGGGGTTTTCTCTCATCCCCCACCGAGGGTTAGCAAAGGCCAATACGGACTTTTACGGGCAGTTGTCCCCCACTTAGCCTTCTCCGATCTCTCTAAGCCTTGAAATGGGGGTCTTACTGCCCGTTAAAGCGGGATAAAGTGAAAATCTTCAAAAACAGGTGTTATCATATTCAGATACTAAAATCTAGAAAAATTTAAAAAAGAGGTGATGAAATCCCATTCTCATCATCTCTTTTTTTAGGAAATACATCTATAGCAGCCTTATGTATGCTAGAGGAAACTATTACGTATGTACTATATATAACAGAGTAAATATGATACAATGATTGTGCTATTTATTACAATATTTTTACAAATTATATACAAATAAATCCGCAAATTTACATTCAATTAAAATTTTAACTCATAAGTAAATATACTCCATTTGTAACTGTCAATTCAGTCTGTTTTTATATCATATTTTGGTTAATTTGAATACCATTACCTAAAATATGAAGCCTAATTTACGTAGCTATCTCTTTTCTTACGTTTTCTTTACTTTTCGACTAAACATTTGCAATCGGTATACTATTTATCATAAAATTTTGTTATGTATGGTGCTATTCGTATATATGGAGGTGTAAAAAATAAATGTTTGATTCATTTCGAGACGGAGAAGAACAATTCGAAGGAAATGCAGAAATGTTAAAGGTACTCGCGCATCCTGTTCGCCTTTGTATTGTGAAAGGATTGATTGAACGTGGAGCATGCAACGTATCTACTATGTACACATGCCTTAACATGCCTCAATCAACCATTTCACAGCATCTAGCTAAGCTTAAAAGCGCAAAAATCGTAACAAGCGAACGAAAAGGGTTGGAAATATATTATAACGTAGAAAATAAAAAAGTAATCCAACTCGTAAATGTATTATTTTAATTAGGGGAAAAGGTAAGCAACATTCACTTCAATGTTGCTTTCTCACTTTCTAAATCATTATCCACTTGTCAAATTCTCCTTTAATCTCCCTGTTGTATATAAATCAATACCAGTGCACCGAACGTATCTCATTGCATCTTATGGCTACAAATAACGGATAATACGCTAATTCAATAGGAATTTCAAATACCATTTTCCGATAGCCTTCTGCTGCTTTCCAATCATCAAGAAACAAATGATCCAGATTACGCCATCAACATTGACGTATCCAGCAAATTACCTACAGAAAAAGACGAAACTCCTTTTTGCTGTATACTTACATGAAAATAGTCACTCATACTCCCTTGTAGGATAAGCGAACGAATGGCACGGTTTTGTTTATTCTTTTCAGAAAACGGATTGTTATCATTATGATTCATCAACTTTTGCATAATACCTGTTGATAATAAAAAGCGAGTTTGCTTTACACGTAATACAGTCTTTAAACCAACTTCCTCGCCCGCTTTTTCTAATTCATCCCAATGTATATGAGAAGTAATATCCATCTCACCTGGATGCAGCAAAGGATTTCGGATGAGCTGATGCTTATAATAGCCGCGTAAGCTCCCTTCTCGGTGAAGAGGATGCATCCATTCCTCATTTGTATATCCATAGTCTACAGAAATACATATCCCTTGTTCGATACGGTTTGCTAATTGATGCACAAACTCGCTCATTTGTAGTGGAATTTCAAACCGTTGTCCATCTTCCAAATGAAGATTATGACTGTGTAAATATTGCAATATAGCTTTATTTTGTAGAGGAACTTGTTTTTCAACGAGTTCATCCTGTTCATTCAATGTAACAAGTACTTCCACTAAACCATGTTCTGTATTTTCAATAACCTCTACAGGAAAGGCATCAAACAATTCATTGGAAAAAACAATACCCGAAAACGAAGAGATCTGTTCAATTGAAGTAAGCTGTTTTACATTAGAAAATGGATGTAGCTTTTGCTGCTGCAATTTACGATGATAAGGACTCGTTTCGACAATTATATATTGTAATGATGAAAACGTATTAGGAGATTCTTTCTTCCATTCTGTTAGAACATCAAATGCAAAACGTCCTGTACCGCCGCCAATTTCACAAATGATGGGTGGTACCCATCCACCTTCTACAAGCTTAATAAAAAATGAAGCAAATTGCTGTGCATATATAGAAGAAATATTACTACTAGTAAAAAAATCGCCTTGTCTGCCTATTTTTTCTTGCTCCTTCATATAATAACCATAGGTTTCATCATATAAAGCAAGTTGTATAAATGTACGATACGAAATCGCATGCTCTGGTGACGCTTGAATCGCCTTTTTTATGACAGAATGCATGATGTACTTCACCTCAGCTTAAAAAGGGATTGTTTTCTTTTTCAGTACCGATTGTCGTTATAGGTCCATGTCCGCACAATACCTTCGTTTCATCTGGAAGCGTAAATAGCTTTTCTTCAATAGATGAAAGTAATTGTATCATACTGCCCTCTGGCAAATCGGTACGACCAATGCTCATTTGAAAAAGTGCATCTCCTGAACATACAAGTCCTGCCTCGCTGAAATAGTAAGAAATGCTTCCTGGAGTATGTCCGGGCGTTTCATAAACATAACAAGAAAATGACCCTACTGTTAATGGACCTTCCTTTTCAATGATATATTCGGCTGATTTAAGAATGATATCTTCACTCATTACAAAATGCATAGACCGATTTAAAGCAGGATTAACTAACCAATTCTCTTCGTTCTTATGCACATAAACCGGAATATTATAAGCTTCGCGAACTACATCTACTGCTCCAATATGATCAAAGTGAGCATGAGTAAGTAAAATAGCCTGTGGCTTTAAATCGTTATCATGTAAATAAGTAAGTAATTTATCTCCTTCTGCTCCTGGATCAAAAATAATACATTCATTTTGATCATTAGATACAACATACGCATTTGTTTGTATCGGTCCCAATGGAACTTGTACCCATTTCATTGTATATTCTCCTCTTCCTATACTAATTCATCTCATAAATAACATGTCAAACAAGATAAATCAGCAAAAATAGTTATTTTTTTTATCATACAACATTTTATACCGTATGCAAAAGAAAAGAGTGAATTCGTTTTCAATTACTCTCGACTTTTCGCATAGGTGAATGTACAATAAAAAATATAAATAGAAAATATTGTAAATTAAATAATTTAGAGGAGGATTATAATGAAGTATAGTGTTGTTATTATCTTTTCTCTTATAGCTCTTCTGGCTTTATATGGTGTGTTTAAAACAATGAAGGAAAAGAATAAGCTTGGGGCCTTTTTTTCCTTTTTAACGCTAATCGTCTTTGGGTGGTTTGCTATCATGACCCTATGGAATAATGGCTATCCTCCAGTTGGCCATTAAAAAAGCTCTGACATGCAGAGCTTTTTTTATAATGGTTTGGTACATCTTTTAGCTATTCTCTAGTTTTTTCTTCGCTAACCATGAACTTCCAATTACACCTGCATCATTACCAAGCGTTGCAATTGCAAGCTTAGTACTTTTTGCAACTCTAGGAAATGCAAATTTCACAAAGTTCTTTTGAATTGATGATAGGAGCAGCTCACCAGCACGAGAAACACCGCCACCAATCACAACCAACTCTGGATTTAAAGTGTTTGCAATATTCGCTATCGATAATCCTAAATGAAAGGTCATCGTTTCCACAACGGAATTAGCAAGCTCATCTGTCTTTGCTGCATCAAATACATCCTTTGCAGTAATCGTCCCATTCTTCTTCCATATATCACGTAATAGACTTTGCTTCTCACTGTTTTGAAGCGCTTCTTTTGCTAAGCGAACGATACCAGTGGCAGAAGCGACCGTTTCCAAGCATCCTGTTTTTCCACAATTGCATGTGGCACCATGTTCTGCGATTACGGTAATGTGTCCAATTTCCCCTGCTGCACCACTTATTCCCTGTACAATTTGTCCATTTGCAATGACACCACCACCAACACCAGTGCCAAGTGTAATACAGACTAAATCGGTAGCCCCTGCGCCAACACCTTTCCACATTTCCCCAATAGCCGCGACGTTCGCATCGTTATCAACTGATACGGGTAATCCTGTTGCTTCTTCAAGCAATTTTTCAAGAGGATAGTCTTTCCATCCAATATTAACTGTTTCATATACAACACCTGAGCTTAAATTGACCGGACCTGGTGCTCCTATTCCAATACCGGCTAATTTTGACTTTACTTGTCCTAGTTCCGTTAGCTTCTCATCAAGAGTTCTTGCTATATCCTGCGTAATATATAATCCTTGTGCACTTGTATTCGTCTTAATTTCCCATTTATGTATTATTTCACCTTCATATGTAATAAAAGCTAATTTGATGGTTGTGCCTCCAAGATCGACCCCAACTAACCATTTATCATTCATCGTATACCATCCCTTTATTCTGATTTGGATTTTTCTTTTTCTAGCTGCATTTCATGCTTAATGATTAGACTCAACGAATTATATTGTTCGAGTTCAATAAGCGCGGATTGATATAGCTCATGTAATTCATCATGCATAAGCTCTAAATCTGCCAAGCGGTCTCCCGTATAAATAATCGTTCCAAACTTTTTTAATACTTGTTGAATGTCATAAATGGATGTCATCCTATCACCACCATATTTTACTAAGAAAACGTTCTCATACAACTATTATAAAAAGAACAAACAATAGCGTCAATTTACTATCATTTGCTCTTTTGTCAAATTATCAACATTTTAGTCGATTGTACTTACTGATATCCATACCATAGTAAACTACCGAGTAAAACAATGGAAAGTGCAAGAGCCGCTCCTCTTTTCCATATCGCAAGTTTTTGATTTGGCACATGGACGATACTAGCTGCTAAGAATCCTCCTACTAAACCTCCAATATGCCCAGCGTTATCAATACCTGGTACGATGAAACCAAATAATAAGTTTATTACGATTAATGTAATTACATTTTGCAGTACTCCCTTTGAAAAAATATGGGAATAGGTATATGTAATATATAGAAGAGCACTAAAGCAACCAAAGATTGCAGTTGAGGCCCCGGCTGAAACATTATTTGACGCAACAAAGCTAAATACACTGCCTGCGAAACCTGAGAAAAGGTAAATAAAGAGAAATCTTGTATTCCCAATCGTCCGCTCCACTTGGTTGCCTATGTAATAGAGAGCTACCGTATTCATAAGCAAATGAAGGAGACCTATATGTAAAAACATAGGAGTAAAGAAACGCCACCATTCACCTTGTAAAATGAGTGGATTATACTTTGCCCCAAAGTGAATAAGAGTAGCTGTATTCATACTCCCACCGTTCCACTCCAGTATACAAAACATTGCAATCTGGATGGTCATTAATGTTTTTGTCATGATTGGTTTAGCATGATTCACAATAGTCTCACGCTGTTTTTGGCGAGATTCTAGAAGTCTTGCTATATGCTCACGCAGTACAAGTGGATTTTCCCCATGCAATGCTTGAATACTCTGTACATCTTCTTCTTGAAGTTTCAAAGAAGTAAGCATAATTTTTCTTTGTTCGTCGCCATTATCATTCGTAAACCATACCGTTTCAATTGGTGCTGCTACTCGCATCCCTTCCATTTTCATTTTCCAGTCATCTACAGGTTCCTGTTCAGAAATATAGACATTGTAAAACGAGGGTACCTTGCGCAAGGATCGCTTCATCAATTGTTCTACTAATGGTTGTATCTGAATGATGTCATGCTCTACCTGATTAGCCCAGTCAAAATTATATCGTTTGAAACGTATAATCGTTTGATTACTTTTTTGAGTAGATTCCAGCCAAGCCTCTTGATTTTCATCTGAAAAATAAACAAGCTCGTATTTTTCTTTCGAAATGAGTATGTATAGTAAGGACCAATACAACGATTCTTGTTGATCAGACATTGCAACTCCTCCTTCTCCTTACATTATAAAAGGAGCTATAGACTAACTTCAATTCGTAGCAATAGCAAAAGGACGAAATAATATAAAATATTTCGTCCTTTTGCTAATTTAAGCTATCCTTCCTATACGAGCAACATATGGTTTCCAAATCCGTAATAAGCTTCTGAACTTGTTGATCATATGGTCCTGTCGGTACGTATGACACAATTTGCTCCGAATAAGCTAAAGAGATGGTGTTTCCTTTGTGTGTGGAAAGATAACGATCATAATATCCCCCGCCATATCCAAGTCTGTCTCCCTTTTTTGTAAAAGCTACTCCAGGAACAAATAGTAAAGGAATATCCTGTGAGTACGCGACCTCTGTAACGCTAGGATTCGGTTCTTCCAAATTCATATATACGATTTCAAGCTGCTTGAAGGAAGTAATATATCGAAATGTCAAAGTGTGCGTTTCTCTATCACATTTTGGAACTGCAACTTTTTTCCCTTGTAGCCATGCCAATTCAATAAGGGGGCGAGTATATACTTCATGATTCATAGATATGGTAATACCTATTGTATCAGCATGCTTCCATTCTTCCTGTTCTACTAAGCGTTTGGCAATAGATTGTGACTTACTCATATATTGCTGTGATGAAATGGATGCCACTCTCTCAAGTATACTACGTCTCAATTGCTGCTTTATTTCCTTCAGGAAGAATCCCTCCTCATGTAAAAAAGAAACAGTAGGAAAATTTCCTACTGTTTATTTTGTTTCACGGTGTACAGTTGCTTTTTTGTCTCTTGAGCAATATTTTTTAAGCTCAAGACGTTCTGGATTGTTACGTTTGTTTTTCTTAGAAATATAGTTACGTTCGCCGCACTCTGTGCATGCTAGGGTAATGTTTACGCGCATCTTACTTTCCCTCCAGTCGTAAATAACATAAATCAGACTTTACAATGATATCACTTTTTTATTAAAATTTCTACACCTTTTGATACTTACGGATTTTTTCTATTAAATTCATTATTTTTTTCTTTGCTAGGGAAGGATTTAACGAATGAGAGTAAACAATAATTTTAGGCTGTTCTGAGTCGGATACGATGTAAGACCATTCATTATTCTCATGATTGTATTTAATACCTTCCAACACTTCTAATTCTTGTTTTGGCACATCATCTAGGAGCTTGCGCATTACTTTTCCTTTCTCCATCCAAGGGCACACGACTTCTTCCCAAAGAAGATGAAATTGCGGATAATTGTTGAAAATATCATGAAGTGATATATGATGAGATGCCATAATCTCAAGAAGCTTTCCAACTCGATATAACGGATCCTGTTTAAAATGATTATTCTCTACCTTCGAGTTTTCTTCCTCGAGATAGCACGTAATATAGCCCGATCCACGTTTAATGGACAACGGATAATAACTTCCTTCTTTATTACGAAGCAGACCTTCTGGCACCTTTATACATTCATGCTCTATACTCGTGTACACATTGCCTACTGCATCATATAATTCAAATCCATTTCCATGTTCATGAAAAATGACTCCCATATGAGCACGGCTAGATTGAATAAGCGAAGTCATATGATCCTCATTACCAGTAGAATATATCCAAGTAATGTTACAATTTAACTCTTGAAAGAAAGTAAAAATAGCTTCATGAAAAGAACTATTTAACTTATTAACCAAAAGATGAAAGCGTTCTTTTCGAATAAGTGAAGTATTTATGATTTGTAGAATGGAACGGACATACTGTAACTCTTTCACTTCTACCTTTCTACTACTTCCGATTTGCTTTACATTTGGAAGTCTCGTTGCCTCCGTTATATAAGCTGTTTCAATCTCCTTTTCCATTCTTGTCGTAAGTAAGGCACCATGCTGATCATAAAATGAAAGGATTAAAGAAGGACCATCCGTACTTTCCTGCATGTAAATAAAAACTCCACCACTAACTTTCTCACAGGAAATTCCGTAGCGAAAACATGATTCATTCGTTTCCTGGCACATAAATGTATGAATACCATATACTTGAATGCTACTCATAAACAGTTGTTTTATTAATTGCGAGTAGGGATGTTGGTCACTTCCAATATAAATTGTAGAATGAAAGCCAAGTGTACCTCCATATGCAGCGGCAATTTTGACTATTTTTTCAGGCGTAATATCTATATTTGCCTTCCCTATAATACTTCCTCTGTTAAACAAAGTTGATATGTTTTCAGACTGATGAGATACAGTAGAAACAAGAACAGTGCTGCCATCTATCACTTTCCCAGGCCATACCTTTACCTTTGCCTTGACAATCGTTTGCTTCCCTAGCTTACAATGATCTGCCACGACACTCTTTTCCCATAAAGTTGAACCTTCTTCAATCACTACATGTGCTGCTATAGTCGATTCAGTAAGTTCACATTTATTTCCTACACATATATCATTCCACAAAATTGTTTTTTTTATATGAGAATGTTCTCCTATTACACTGTCCTTGCCAACCACAGTATAGGGCTCTATACATGCCCCGCCCTGAATCGTCACGTTATCTCCAATAAAAACAGGTCCTTGAATCATGGCTCCTTCTTGTATTTCAACCCCTTTTCCCATCCAAACAGACGGCAGTACTTCAATGGCTGAAAGTGAAACATGTACTTTTTTATTTAATATATCGGCATGCGCTTGTCGATATTGGGGAAATGTTCCGATATCAAGCCAATACCCATCACATAAATACCCATAAATACGCTCTTTCTTTTGCAGTAGTGTCGGAAATACATCGTGACTAAAATCAAGAAATGTATGTTGCTCCATGTAGGAAAAAATAGCTGGATCCATAATATAGATTCCTGTATTTACGGTATTAGACACAACCTCATGCCAGTTGGGTTTCTCGACATATTTTATGACACATCCTTCTTCATCTGTAACAACAAGGCCAAAATTCAAAGGGCTTGCTACTTCTTTTTGAAATATAGTTACAAGTCGGTCACCACTCTTGTGAAAATGTATCCCTTTTGATAAATCTATGTCTGTTAACGCATCACCGCTAATCACCACAAACGGTTCATCCAAAAATCTTTCTGCTTGTTTGATACTTCCTGCAGTACCAAGAGGAGGGGAATCAACAAAATAAGACAATTCAACTCCCCATTTACTACCATCCCCAAAATATTCTTGTATCGATGAACTTAAATATTGGACGGTTACTGCTATTTCTCGTATTCCATGCTTTTTCAAAAGCTCGATGCTGTATTCCATTACCGGTTTATCCAATATAGGTAGCAGCGGCTTCGGGAGATGACAAGTTAGTGGCCGTAAACGAGTCCCTTTTCCTCCGGCTAATATAACACCCTTCATTGCATTCCACCTCCGCTTTTCGTTATATCAACGATTTGCTCA
This sequence comes from Ectobacillus polymachus, assembly GCF_048159605.1. NCBI lineage: Bacteria > Bacillati > Bacillota > Bacilli > Caryophanales > Bacillaceae > Ectobacillus > Ectobacillus polymachus. The sequence goes on from NZ_JBLREB010000001.1 coordinate 1,642,231, forward strand.
TACAATTGTAGCGTATGATCAGCGATTTTATTCCAACTGTAGTATTTCAGAACATACTGATAACCATGAAATGCGATTTGCTCTGCATGCTCTTTATCTTCAATGACGATTTGAAGTTGCTCTACTAAGCTAACTGCACTCCCCGGTATCATTTTTCTCCCGTTGTATCCATGTAAGATAATTTCTCCTAATCCACCAACATCGGAAACAATTGTCGGTTTTTCTGCAAGCATACCTTCTAACGCTACTATGCCAAAAGGTTCATACAGGCTGGGAACAAGAATGATATCACTTTCTAGCAAAAACGCTCGCTGCACTTCTTCCGTAATATGTCCGAGAAAAGCAACATTGGTTTCAAGTCCTCGTTCTGAGACGATAGATTGGTATGTTTCAAGCATTGGACCTTTGCCAGCTATAACAAACATAACAGAAGGATATTTCGCTACTAATATAGGGGCAGCCTCAATAATTGTATAAAAGCCTTTTTCACTTACAATGCGACCAATTGAAAAAATAAGCAGCCTATTCTCCAAGTAATACCTTTTTCTTATTTCATAAGATGGTTTCAATTCATCGAAAAAATGAGCATTAATCCCATTTGGGAATATGAATATTCGTTCAGGATCACCTTGTAAAGTGGTTTGTACTTCATGCTTCATAAATTTACTACACACGATGATCGCTTCAGCTGCCCGGACTAATTCTTTTTCTTTTAAATGTATTTGTCTTTGTAGAGGAGTATAAATACCATTGTTACGGCCGTGTTCCGTTGCATGAATGGTAATGATAAGGGGGATTTGTTCCATCTTTTGTATCCAAGTGGCAGCGGTGCAAACGAGCCAATCATGTGCATGAATCACATCAAATGAAATACTTTTACATAAACTATGCGCATAATGTATCATCGCTTCATTTAATCCGACAATCCAGTTGTAGAATTGCGAGTAATCCTCGAAATTTCCACGTACACGATGAACATGTACATAATGCATGCACTCATAGGGTAGAGAGCCTTCTACGAAATTCGTAATGACGTGTACGACGTGTCCCTTATGAGCTATCGCCTTTGATAACTCATATACATGTCTTCCAAGACCGCCAACAAGCGTCGGTGGATATTCCCACGCTAGTAGAAGAATCTGCTTTCTCTCCATTTTATTCCTCTTTCCTGTCTCCATTGGAAAAGAGACTATTATTCATACAGGACACCCATAGAAACAAAAATATGAAAATTTCAGAATTATAGAACAATGAGGGATTTACGAAAATAATAACATTAAAATGAACAAGGTACAACGAGGTGAATATGTCTAAAAAAGGAGAATTTTCAAGATGTTAACAAACACAAAAAGGCAAGGCAACTAAATGCCCCACCTAATATATGTTGATATTTCATACTATTCATTTAATAAATAATGCTTTCCTTTTACAAGGTAAAAGATATTCTCAGCCACATTTGTAATATGATCCGCTACACGTTCAATATAACGGGCTACAAAGGAAAGCTGTGTAATCTGATTAATATCTTTCGGTTGCTCAGGTATAGACACCATTAGTTCACGAACTGCCTTACCATATAATTCGTCAACTTCATCATCCATCTCAGCTACCTGTTTCGCAAAGACTAAATTCTCATCTTTAAATGCATCCATTGACATCGTCAACATTTTCTGTGCGATTTTGTACATTTCTTCTATTGTATCTAATGAAACGGAAAGTTCTTTCGCACCAAGTCGTATCGTAGCTTTAGCAATGTTAACAGCATGATCAGCAATTCTCTCTAAATCAGATGCTATCTTTACAGAAGAAAAAATCCTCCGCAAATCGGTTGCAACTGGCTGTTGCTTTGTAATAAGCATAATAGCAAGATCATTAATTTCCTCTTCTAGGTTATCACTTTTATAGTCATTATCGATAACTTGAAGAGCACAATCTACATCCTTACTACGTAAACCTTCCATGCTTGTTTTTAAGGCTACATCAGCCAATTTTCCTAATTCAATAATTTTGTCTTGCAATGATTGTAAATCGTAATCAAATTGTTCCCGTACCATTGTAGGCCTCCCAAATTCAATTAACCAAATCGACCTGTAATATAATCTTCTGTTCTCTTATCTGTCGGTGTCGTAAATAAACGATTCGTATCTGTATATTCTACAACTTCTCCGCTTAAGAAAAATGCAGTACGATCGGAAATACGTGCCGCTTGTTGCATATTATGAGTAACAATAATAATACTAAAGTTTTTCTTTAATTCTTGGATAAGTTCTTCTACTTTTAATGTTGAAATTGGATCCAGTGCAGATGTTGGTTCATCCATTAAAATAACATCTGGTTCAATAGCAAGGCAGCGAGCGATACATAAGCGTTGTTGTTGTCCACCAGATAACCCATATGCATTATCATGTAAACGATCTTTTAATTCGTCCCAAATTGCTGCACCTCGTAAACTCTTTTCAACTATCTCATCTAATGTCTTCTTATCGCGAATGCCATGAATTTTAGGACCATAAACTACATTTTCATATATGGATTTAGGAAATGGATTTGGTTTTTGAAACACCATTCCAACGTGTGTACGAAGCTCTTCTTCACGATAGGATTTATCTAAAATATTACTTCCACGATAGGATATCGTACCCGTTGTACGAACGATAGGTACTAGCTCAACCATACGGTTTAGTGTTTTTAAATACGTAGATTTTCCGCAACCGCTCGGACCAATAATAGCAGTAACTTCATTTTCATTAATACTTAAATTAACATCTTTTAATGCGTGATCTTCACCATACCAAAGATTCAAATTCTTCGTGTCGAACACAACATTTTTCGTAGAATCAACTACATTTTGTTGATTTTGTAGTTTTACATTTACTACAGTTGAAACCATTTTTATTTCCCCTTTCATCCACCATGAGAAGTAGCTTCTCTAAAGTTCCAGCAATCACTTAGCTTTGTGTTTACCGCCTGGCAAACAAGCCTGTAAGCCCTACTAGAATTACATTTGATTTATAAATATTATTTTAACAAAAGATTGTCCTTATATAACAAGAAAGGAAAATCATAACAGCACTTTATTAAGAACATAATTATTCATTAGTAATACTAATCCCAAAGTATTAATCGAGTTTTAATCGATTGTAAAGATTTCGTAAATACCAAAATTTATCCCGCTTTAACGGGCAGTAAAACCCCCACTTCAAGGCCGGCTTAGAGAAATCGGAAAATGCTATGGGGGATAACTGCCCGTAAAAGTCCGATTGGTTCAACTAACCCTCGGTGGGGGATAAGAAAAAACCCCCACCAAGGGAAGTTTCACTTTATTTCAACACTAGTATCTTTCCCAAAAATTATGATAAAACGCACACTATCATGTAGTGTGCGTTTATCATGTATTACTTATTATCGGGAATAGCAGTTGGATTTTGCTCAATGTTCACTTCTTGTTTCTTCAAATTAAAATAAGCATCCATTACTCTTCGACCGATATTTTTACTTATTGGATTATGCTCATCAGACACCCAAGGAACTACAACTGAAATTGCAATCTCGGGATTATCTGCCGGTGCATACGTCACTAATGTTAAATTATAAACGTCAGGGGCAGTACCACCAGGTCCGCTTGTTCTTTTTTGTAAATCTGGACCACCATACACGGATTGGGCAGTCCCCGTTTTTCCTGCTGGATTGTTTGGATTATTTGCACCAACTGCAGCACCTGTACCGCCTGGCTCCATAACCATTTTAAATCCTTTTTGAACTTGTTGAATCTCAGCATCCGTCATATCAACTCTATTTAAGACAGTAGGTTCCATCGATTCAACGACTTTTCCTAGTTCACCTGGCTTTGAAGCCGGTTCTCGAATTTCTTTCACAATTTCCGGTTTCATTCGATACCCGCCATTTGCAATCGTCGATACATATTGCGCCATTTGCAGCGGTGTATAAGTATCATACTGACCGATTGCAAAGTCCAACATAAGACCTGGTGTGGACAGAATATCGATACTTTTTGATGGGTCCTTTGGATTCGAAGGAACCGTACTAATCGTACTTTTAAATCCTGCTGATTCATTCGGTAAATCAATTCCCGTTGGTACACCTAGGCCAAATTCACTAAAATAGTAGCGCATCGTATCGAATGCTTTCGATGGAATGCTAAGAGATTGACCTGGTTGGTACGGGGAACCTCCAAATTTAGTTCCAATATCAATTGCTGTTTTAAACATATAAACATTGGAAGAACGCTGTAATGCCGTTAAGTCGGTGATATCACCCATACCAGTTGAAGTCCACGACTTTTTCACTTGTGTTCCCTTAATTTGAAGTGGTTCATCCAGTTGCGTACTTCCAGGCTGAATCGCACCTGTTTGATAACCCGTTAGCACCGTTGCCCCTTTTACAGCTGAACCCATTGGGTAGGAACTTGTCATTGCTCCAAGGGCATAGTCTTGTACTTGCAATTGCCCAGAAGCATCCGGTACAAGCATCTTCCCTCCCATAGACAATACTTCACCATTTTTTGGATTCATCATGACAACAAAAGCACGGTCTAAATACGGTGAACTTGGTTTAGCCGCCAGTAATTCTTCTGTAATGATTTGTTCTACTTGCTTTTGAAGTTCCATATCAATGGTTAAAATCAAGTCCTTACCGCGTTCTCCTTTTGAAACAAGAACTTGGTCTAGAATATTCCCTTGGCTGTCTGTATCAATTTTTGTTTCTGCCTTAGTACCATGTAGCATATCTTCATACTGCTGTTCAATATAACTTTTTCCTACTCTGTCATTACGGTTGTAATCTCGTACTAAATAATAATCAAGATTTTCTTTTGGTAATCCTTCATCCGTACTTGTTACACGACCAAGCACACTAGTAAACATGTCACCATAAGGATAATTCCGATCCCAATCGGTAGTCGTATCTACACCAGGTAGTTTATCTAAGTTTTCGCTAACCTTTGCATATTCTTGTTCTGTTACATTTTGATTTTTTATGACTTGCGGTGTCATCGGATACCCGCCATCCATTTTTTGCTTAATAGCTAATACTTTTAAATCCATTGGTGTTAGCGTAGCTACTTCTGCATCGGTTACACGATTAAGCTGACGATTATACAATTCCTTATCGGTAATCTTTTTATCTTGCACATCTTTCACTTCTTGCTTCGAAACTTTATCCTTTGCAAGATCAGGGTGTAGCTGTATCCAAAAATCCCTTTTATCCTTATCAGTAATCTTATCGGTCGGCATATCAATATACTTAGCTAATTCCTGTGCTACTTTTAAACGATCCTCAGTTTTCGAGCCTTTCATACGCGTATACGAAATCGTTTTTAAAGGAGTATTATCCACCACTGTTCGTTGGTAACGGTCATACATTTGTCCTCGTGGTACCGGAGTACTTACGACAGAATTTTCTGCTCTCGCAACTTGTTTTTTATAATCGTCTCCATACACAATTTGTACTACACCAAGACGTAAAATAAGAGCAGAAAACAAAATAAATACAAGGAAAAACAGTATATTTAAACGAATGGGTACATGACTTCTCTTTGTTTTTGTTTTCTTTTTCTTTTGCATACTTGCCCCCTTAAGCGGAAAGAGACACCCAAAGTAATAGGTGTCTTTACGTTACAATGCTATTATTTTATCATAAATTATAAGAGAAGTTAACCTTTCCATCTACAAGTTCCATTATGTCTTTCCTTCTCCAATCGCTTTCTCTTGTAAGGCTTCTGATTCATATTTGACATTTCTTACTGCAAAATAGATAAGAAAATGTCCTGCACCAACAAATGTAAGTAATAGCGGAAGACTGCTTTCCACTGGAAAGTATGCAACAGCAATTAAAAATAAGAGGATGGAACAAATACGGCCGATATTTAAATATAGCTCACGAATCACTACGTATTCAATACGAAAATCCTTTGCTCTCCACGCTTGTCCGATTACATCATACGAAATGGATCCAAACGGTACCAATAGAATTGGATAAGCAACTGAAATACAAATCGCATAAAGCAAAAGCCGTCCGTACGAGACATCATGTATAATCAAAAATACGGAAAGAAATAGTACTATTCCCCCAACTAATATTGCCTTTTTTCTATAGACCTTTTTCATAAATCTAGTAACAACATAATACATAATGAAGGAAACAGCCGAACTAACAAGACCGTATTGACCAAGTGCCAATTCACTTCCTGTCGTAATATAAACGATGACTGAGATAGCGAAAACAAATGTACCTTCACGAAAACCTTGAAAATAATGAGCCCAAGTAACGTTTCTCCAATTGTTGTTTCGCCTTCGCTCACGAAATACCTCTATAAGTTCATAATTTCCTTTACATTCTCTATGAGAAAGAAAAAAACTTAACAGAGCTGCAATTGCAAAGAGAAATAAAGATAAAAAAAAGACATATGTATATCCATTCCATTGTTCCATACGAGAAATGATGTAACCAGCAACAATTGGTCCAATCATTCCTGCAAATGATACTAATAATCCAAGGAATCCATTAAAAAAATCTCGCGTTTCGGGCTCCGTAATTTCAAATGTAAGCAAGTGAAAAGCAAGCCAATATAAGCCGTATCCCACTCCTAACAAGGAACCAATTAATAAGATATAATGAGAAGCATGGATTCCAGCAAAGAGAACCGTGATATAAAACAGGGCTAGCGTGCTTACGCCATATCGCAATAGGACAACTCGATCCAGTCTCTTGGCAAGTTTTCCTGCAAAGATAAATGCAATTGGCTGCAACACAACAATTGCTAAGTTATACAAACCAAGGTTTATAAAATTTTTGGTCTGCTTCCATAGATAAATATTCACAAATGTGTTTGATAAAGCAATGGCTAGTGTATATAATCCACCAATTGCTAGTAGTAGTACTAAATCTCGATTGACCTCAACATCACCTAAAATATGCTTCCATTTCATAAAAACTCTCCTTTTCTCTTGCAATATTGTCTCAAAAAGAAGAACAATTTATGCAAAGAAAGAAGTTATTCTTCTATACGTTATTTATTATTACATTTATTATTGCATTTATAATTATTTTCTATTTTGTTTTCTAATATCTTCTTAATTATTTAAAAATTCATGCTATACTACAAATAAAAAAAAGGTCGGATATTACTTGCGTTCATATATTATACATCTAGTAAACAATTATAAAAGCACAATAAAGATGCTGAAAACGGTAAATGATAAGGATTTTTTCATTGCTTCTAATCATATGCTATTAACTCGTATGGCAGTCGTTTCCTTAGTAAGTGTGGCTATATTTATTTATAATGTTTATGTGGATTTTATATTTTTTGGAAATTTTCCAGACTTTACATTTCGAATTAGAATGTTGTCCATTCACATCGGAAGTGTGGTTCTCGCCATTTTATTTTTACTTATATATCGGATGAATCGGAATAACGATCATTTTTATCATTCATTCTTAGCTACTTTTCTTATTAACATCGGAGTTTTTTCAACTGTTTTTTTAGGTGCTCTATCCTCCATTAATAGTCAACGATTATCAGGAAATATTGACGCCTATATTGTTTTTTTACTTAGCGTTGCTGTCATTTATCCGTTAAGACCTAAATATACTCTTTCCATTCTGTTAAGCAACCATACATTTTTCCTTATTCTTATTTGGCTAACTAGTACTAATAAATACAGTGTTATGACAAAGCAAATGAACACGACTGCTGCACTAATCATCTCATGCTTTATTTCCATTTCGTTTTATGCCTATAGAAAAAAAGATTATATAAACAAGTTAATGATTCAGGAGAAGGAAAAGAGCTTTCGAAGCTTATTTGAAATCAATACATTTCCTCAAGTACTTGTCAGAATGAAAGAAAGTACCGTTATTTTAATCAATCAAAAGGCTCTTGCTTTTTATGGTTTTACGATTCAAGATGCTCAAAACAAAGATGCAATCTTTTTATTTAAAAATGAGGATGAAAAGAAATCGATTTTACAGCAGGTAGCTGATACTGGTAGTTTATCTAACTATATTATGGAGCAGCAACTAACATCAGGTTTGACGCAATGGGTCATGGTTAATTTTGAATATATCGAATATCAGAAAGAACCATGTATGCTTTGCGGGATTATCGATATAACAGATTTAAAGAAAATGGAAGCGGAGCTTACAAGGCATGCAACAACCGATAATCATACTGGGATTCTAAACAGGCGAAGTGGGATGGAAATCATTCAAGATGCACTGTTGAAATCACAAAAACAACCCATGGATTTTACAATTTGCTTTATCGATATAAACAATTTGAAGCATGTAAATGACACATTCGGTCATGCCGAAGGAGATTATATGATTTATAATGTATGTCAAATCATTTCACAAACGATTCAAACAGAAGATATTTTTTTCCGATATGGTGGGGATGAATTTATTATAGTATTTTTCGAAACATCCATACAGGAAGCCGAAAAAATATGGGTAAAAATTAAGGAACATTTCGCTGAAATTAATGATTCACATTATCAAGACTATGAGCTTTCGGCCAGTCATGGCTTATACCACTTTCAGTCTGGTATGAAGGTTTCTCTAGAAGAAATGCTTAGACAAGCTGATCTTGAAATGTATAAAGAAAAAGCGATGATAAAGAAGAAGGAACGTACAGGAGTTTTCATTTAAAAAAACTATCCGTAAATGAAGTGACCCCAAAAAGTTAGACATTTATTTTCATTAGGCAGCTTCTAAGGTTTGAGTTCGGTATTGCACTGGACTCAAACCTTTTAGTTTTGCCTTAATTCGTTTGTTATTATAGTAATCTATATATTTTGCCAATTCTTGTTTAAAATCCTCAACACTTTCAAATTCCTGTGTATATAATAATTCTGATTTTAAGGTATCAGAAGTTTTCCATTACAGCGTTTTCATAACAGTTACCTTTACGGGACATACTCTGTGTAATATTTCGTTTTTTTAATGCATGTTGGTAATGAGGCATTCGGTAATGCCAGCCTTGATCTGAGTGGATAAGGGGTTTGTCTTCGTCCGTTAGTCGTTCAAATGCCTGTTCTAGCATTGTTTTAACAAGGGAATATTTTGGTCTTGAATCGAGTGTATAGGTGATGATTTCACTATTAAATAAATCTAATATCGGAAATAAATAGAGCTTTTCCCTAAATAAATTAAACTCTGTAATATCGGTTACCCACTTCTCATTTGGCTTTTCTGCTTGGAAGTTTCGATTCCCCATGATACTGATACTGCCTTACCCAGTTCATTATCAAAGCTTTAGATGTACCTATGGACGCCCCAATCGAAGCATAACTCTCTCTTCCACCTAAATAACGTTGAACTGCCGCTAATTTATCTTCTACTGTAAATTTAGTCATAAAAAAACTGCTCCCCCAATTATTAGACTCTGTCTAACAATTGGGGTGCAGTTCAAAAACGGATAGCTTTTTTTTACTGTCTATCAAAATAATTGCTTATTCGATTATTTTGCTTCTAAAAAGCGTTTTTCAACTGCGTTCCAATCAACTACATTCCAGAATGCAGCTATGTAGTCAGGACGACGATTTTGAAATCTTAAGTAGTATGCATGTTCCCATACATCTAATCCTAATACAGGAGTTTTTCCTTCTGAAAGAGGTGAATCTTGATTTGCAGTACTTGTAATTTCAAGTTCTCCGTTGTTAACTACAAGCCAAGCCCAGCCAGATCCAAAGCGAGATTTTGCAGCATTTGCAAATTGGTCTTTAAATGCTTCAAAGCTACCAAATTTTGCATCAATTGCTTTTGCAATTTCTCCTACTGGTGTACCGCCACCATTTGGTGAAAGAAGGTTCCAGAATAGAGAGTGGTTAGCATGTCCGCCACCATTATTACGAACTGCAGTACGAATTGCTTCTGGAACATCGTTTAAACCAGCAACTAAAGATTCTACAGTTTGTTCTGCTAGTTCAGGATAGTTTTCAAGAGCTGCATTTAAGTTAGTTACGTATGTGTTATGGTGCTTCGTATGGTGAATGTTCATTGTTTCCTTGTCAAAATGTGGTTCTAATGCGTCATAAGCGTAAGGTAATTGAGGTAATTCATATTTTGCCATTGTGTATTCCTCCCTAATTTTATATTGAATGGATGCGTCGCATCTGATTCTTATTTTACACTATTTCTAAAGTAGATAAAAACATTCTGCATTGCTTTTTCACATTTACGTAGCAAATCTACTATTCTATAACAAATGATATGCTTTTCAAATTAGGAAGTAACCTTGTTTAACAGAGCCTGCTTACGTTACAATGAAGATGCTGAATCTTAAGAAGGAAGTGAAATTATGCCTTTATTTTCCCAGCTTTTTAAGAGCCTGTACTCGCCTAAGGAAATGGCTCGCTTTCGATTTCAAAAAATCGGAAAAACGATATTATACATATTATTACTTGCAATTTTAATGACCATACCCGAAATGATCCAAGCTGACCGATTTGTTAAAGAGCAATTCATCACATTACAGGATTATTTTCAAAAAGATGTGCCAAATTTCTCAATTGAAAACGGTACATTAAAAGCAGATTCACAAAATCGAGTTAAAAAGGTTGAAAATGATTATACCTTTCTATTCGACCCAAATGGTATAGAAACATCTATCTCACCTTCTGAAACCAATGGATTATATTTGCTGAAAGATCGTTTTGTAATGATTTCAAATGGGCAAAAACAAAGCTATACCTATAGCAGCATGAGTCAATCTTCCATTACAAAAACAGAAATTCTCGACTTTTTTACCTATTTAAAATCAATTTATCCCATTGCTATTTTGATAATTGGTATCAGCTTATGTTTTATTAATTCCTTTACGTCATTCTTTGGAGTTACTTTATTAGCGTTCATTGGTACCGTTCTTTCAAAACAGATGAATCGTCGGCTTTCCTATAAACAGATATGGACTCTTACAACCTATAGCATTACCATTCCAACAATCTTTTTTATGATTATGAAATATTTGCGTATAGCTGTTCTTTCACCTTTACTCATCTTTACACTCGTTACATTGGTGCTCCTTTACATTACAGTGAGAGAAGTTCCCACAACGACCAAAAAAATAAAGTAAAGCTATCCTAAACACGAGGTAGCCCACACATCGTTTCTTTCCTATCTTGAGGTTAGATCTTTTATTACCCTTTAACAATTATAAAAATGTCACAGAGTGGCATTTTTTTTTAGGACAAGCATATATTTCTACAAAAGGAGCGTGGGATATATGAAACGACTTGTGGCTACCCTATGTATTCTATTAATGGGCTATGTAATCTTCTATGATATTAAAATTGGAACTCTTCCCTTGCTACACTCCTATAATAGTAAGCCAGCAGCAGCAAACACAAACACCCAACAACCCTATGAAGAAATCGAAATAAAAAGCGGGGATACCGTTCTTTCCATTGTTGAAGAAATCAACAATAAGCAAATCCCATCCATTGAAAAGATTGTTGATGATTTTAAAGAGCTTAACCCAAATCAATCACCTGGAAAACTAAAGGTAGGAAAATCATACAAGTTTCCTATATATAAAGCTTCGCCTCAAAAAACAAGCTAACTCCTCCTTACTTGCAAATCGATTAACGAGTAAACCTAGACCAAATGAAAAGTATCATTATTCTTGTCAATTTACTAATGGCATTGTTACAATAAACGAGGAATAAACTATTAGCACTTAACTCTTTATAAGGAGAGCGATCTATTCGTGAATGAAATTACACACCGTTCGCAAACTCGTCCTGTTAAGGTTGGCAACTTGACAATTGGCGGTAATAATGAAGTAATTATACAAAGTATGGCGACGACAAAAACACATGATGTTGAGGCAACTGTTGCTGAAATATTACGGTTAGAGGAAGCTGGTTGTCAAATCGTTCGTGTAGCTGTTCCTGATGAACGTGCTGCCAATGCGATTGCAGATATTAAAAAGCGGATTCATATTCCACTTGTAGCGGATATTCACTTTGATTATCGTTTAGCATTAAAGGCTATTGAAGGCGGCGTGGATAAAATCCGTATCAATCCTGGAAACATTGGCCGCCGCGAAAAGGTCGAAGCCGTTGTAAACGCTGCGAAGTCACGTGGCATTCCAATACGGATTGGAGTAAACGCAGGATCATTAGAACGTCGTATCCTTGACAAATATGGCTATCCAACTGCTGATGGTATGGTTGAAAGTGCGTTGCATCATATTAAAATCTTAGAAGATTTAGATTTCCATGATATTATCGTTTCAATGAAAGCATCTGATGTAAATTTAGCAATTGAAGCGTACGAAAAAGCATCTCGTGCTTTTTCATACCCACTGCATCTAGGAATTACAGAGTCAGGGACTTTATTTTCTGGTACTGTAAAAAGCGCCGCAGGTTTAGGTGCTATTCTTAGTAAAGGAATTGGAAATACGATTCGTATTTCCCTTAGTGCTGATCCAGTCGAGGAAGTAAAGGTAGCACGGGAATTACTAAAATCATTCGGTCTCGCTGCCAATGCGGCAACATTAGTTTCTTGTCCTACATGTGGTCGTATTGAAATCGATTTAATCAGTATTGCAAATGAAGTGGAAGAATACATTTCTAAGATTAAAGCTCCTATTAAAGTTTCTGTACTTGGATGCGCAGTAAATGGACCTGGAGAAGCTCGCGAAGCAGATATCGGAATTGCCGGTGCAAGAGGAGAAGGTCTTCTATTCCGTAAGGGAGAAATCATTCGTAAAGTACCAGAAAGCGAAATGGTGGCAGAATTAAAGAAAGAAATCGATAAGATTGCTGCAGAATATGCTGCCGCAAATAACAAAAAATAAAAAAGTATTTCATTCTTTTTTTCCATTTAATTAAAGATAAAAAAATTAGGCTGCCTCACTCCGAAAGAACTCGGAATATAGGCAGCCTAATTGGTGTATAAATGTCTAAAATTCACTATAAGACTATGCAAGAGACTCACTAATTTGTTTGCATTCCGGACAAATTCCGTATATTTCAAACTTATGCCCCGTCACTTGATAGCCTTGCAAATCCTTCAAATTTTCACTCAAGGGACAGACATGAATTTCCTTTGTTTTTCCGCAAACTAAACAAATAAAGTGATGATGGTGTTCATCTGTTTGACAAGTAAAGCGAAAATTCTTTTCTCCATTCAATTCTGTCTGTTCTAAAATATTTAGCATTACAAATACAGATAAGTTACGATATATTGTATCAAAGCTAAGGCCAGGATAGTCAGCTTTCATATGTTCAAGCACATCTTTAGCGGTTAAATATTTATTGTAGGATGCAAACAAACGTAGCATATCTTCCCGCTTTTTCGTATGTTTATATCCCTTCTCCTTCATTACTTGCAACGCTTCTGTAAGATTCATACTTATCCCCTACTTTATGCAGTTTTTTCTTCTTCTAAGCAATCAATAGCTCCCAATAAAATAGGGGCTACGTTAAGCTGGTATGACGTAATGAATCCCAGCACCTTGATCTTCTAAATCTATGTATGTTATTTGTACCCTGTTCATTTTTTCGAAATGATTACGATTTAATCCTCTGTGCATTATAGTATGTTTCACAGCGCTTGTAAACTATCTCCCATTTCGATTGCGAGAATACATATGATGAAAATCTCTTATCCCTACTATGGAATACTTACAAGCTTCTTTATCATATATTCCTAACAAAAGCAAAACTTACCCCCTCTATTTATTGGCCTTATCCCCACTAACGTAGCACAGGGTTACAAAGCCTTGAAGTAGAGGTCATACTCGGGATAAAGGTGTAGAAAGCGAGGGATTTCTAGTTGAACATTATTCAACAAATCGTGAATAAGAAATTAAATGGAATTACTGCTGAGGAACTAATGAAGTATGCTAAAGAATATAACATTGCAATCACTGTGAAACAATGTCAGCAAGTGGCTACTCTCATGAAGGGGCAAAACATAAATATTTATAACGATACAGAACGCTTACAACTTATTAAAAAAATTGCGAAAGTAACGTCCCCTGAAACAGCAAGACAAGTAAATGTATTGCTTCAAAATCTAGTCAAGCAATAAGGAGGTCCTCTCCTTATTGCTGCATTATCTTTTCAAGCAATTCTGGATCAAATTGATTCTTAACAAGCATTTCAATTTCAAATTTATAAGGAGGCTTTTTATTTGCTTTATCTTCACCCACATATGGAGTTTCCAAAATTTTAGGAATCAGTTCAAGCTGGGGATGATGAACGATATAGCGTAATGCCTCGAAACCAATCTTACCAAATCCAATGTTCTCGTGGCGGTCTTTATGTGAACCTAGCTCATTTTTGCTATCATTTATATGCAATACCTTCAACCGATCGATACCGATTATTTTATCAAATTGATCAAGCACATCATCAAAAGAATGGATTACATCATAGCCAGCATCATGCGTATGACACGTATCAAAGCAGACGGATAACTTTTCATTAAGAGTCACACCAGATATAATTTCGGCAAGCTCTTCAAACGTTCTACCGCATTCCGATCCTTTTCCAGCCATTGTTTCTAAGGCAATTTGTACATTTTGCTCAGGAGTTATGACTTCGTTTAGACCTTCGATAATCTTCGTAATACCTGCTTTTTCACCTGCTCCAACATGAGCTCCTGGATGAAGAACAATTTGCTTTGCGAATCCTAATGCTTCCGTACGTTCAATTTCTGAACGGAGAAAGTCTACTCCAAGCTTAAACGTTGCAGCATTTTGCGTATTGCCAATATTAATAATATAAGGAGCGTGTACGACAATTTCATCAATTCCATGCTCTCTCATATGCGCCTGTCCTGCTGCAATATTTAAATCTTCAATGGGCTTTCTTCTCGTATTTTGCGGAGCTCCTGTATATACCATAAATGTAGTAGCACCATAAGACACTGCTTCTTCACTAGCTCCGAGAAGCATTTTTTTACCACTCATCGAAACATGGGAACCAATTTTCATAATCTTCACCTCTTATTATTTGCCATAACCATCATACTACAGTGCAGAAACTTGAGACAATGAAAAAGGGACAAAGATTGCCCCTTTTTCCTAAGATACACTATTTCGTTTTTTTCTGAAATTTCTTCTTTACTTTTTCCCGATCCGCAGCAAGCTTTTTCTTATATCCTGGTTTTACCTTCGTAGGTTTTTTCACTACCTTTTTCGTCATACTATCCAGAGTTGATCCAGGCTTTTTACGTTGTTGTCGTTTGTTTCTCGCTCCTAAATCAACCCACTCACCACCTTTAAGATCTATATACTTAAAGGTAATGTTACGTTTTTCTAACTTTACAATTGAATCTTCATCAGAAGGATCATACATCGTAATCGCTACTCCTGAATGACCAGCACGTGCTGTTCTGCCAACACGGTGAATGTAAAAATCCAGATCATCGGGTAGTTCGAAATTAATGACATGACTGATTCCTTCAATATCAATACCTCGAGCTGCTAAATCGGTAGCAACAATATATTGATAATCTAAATCTTGAATTTGCTTCATCATTTTCTTTCGTTCACGCGGTGTTAAGTCCCCGTGTATTCGCCCTACTTTTAGCCCTAGCTCAGCTAATCCATTAGCAACTTCTTCTGCCCTTTTTTTCGTATTGGTGAACACAATCGCTAAATAAGGCTGATACTTTAGTAGCATATCATGAAGCAATGTAATTTTATTCCGATGGCGAACTGGAATCAGATTGTGTTCTAGATTTTCTGCTGCTACATGCTTTGGATTAATGTGAACATACTCTGGATGTTCCATATATTTTTTTATAAAATGTTTCAGCTTTTCTGGAATCGTTGCAGAAAATACAAGCATTTGTAGCTCTTTTGTCATTTTTGAGGCAATCTTATCCACATCGTGAATAAAACCCATATCCAACATAATATCTGCTTCATCTATTACAATCATAGATGCAGTGTGAATGAGCAGTGCTTGTTCATCCACTAAATCATAGATACGTCCAGGTGTACCTACAACAATATGAGGCTGCTTTTTCAATTTTTCAATCGAACGCTTTTTATCCGTTCCCCCTACGAAACAACGTGAGCGTATCTCTTCTTTCGAGAATTTTGTTAGATTCAAAACCGCATCGTAAATTTGCTTAGCAAGTTCACGTGTTGGAGCTGTAATAACGAGTTGTACTTCCTCATCATGTGGATTCACCTTGTCCAAACATGGAAGTAAATAAGCATGAGTTTTCCCAGATCCAGTTTGAGATTGTCCGATAACACTCAAACCTTTTTTTGCAATTGGAAATACCTTCTGTTGTATTTCAGTAGGCTCTGTAAAGCCCAGCTCTTCTACTGCTTGTATGAGAAATGGTTGAAAATTGAACTGCTCGAATGTTACAGTTTTCATTCGTCCACCTTCTTTCTATTCGTTCAAAAGTAAGTCAAGTCACCATTATAGCTGATTTTTCTTTATAAATCTATCCTTAGTTTACTTTTCTTATGAAATACTAACCTGATTTCTCTCTAAAGCATACAGTAGTATATACACCTAAACGAAAGAAGGTTGTTTACCATGTTTCCAAGACAAATGCCTCCCTATGGACAGCAGATGCCAGGGCAACAGATGCCTGGACAGCAGATGCCAAGGCAGCAGATGCTAGGACAGCAGATGCCAAGACAACAGATGCCTGGACAACAGATGCCTGGACCACAGATGCCTGGACCACAGATGCCTGGACCACAGATGCCTGAACAACAAATGCCTGGACCACAGATGCCTGGACAGCAACAGCCTTTTCCTTATCAAGGAATAGGAATGCCTCCGATGCAACCACCGCAGCAACAACGACAGGGATTTTTATCTAAATTATTCGGTCAAAAGAAACAAGCTCAAGCTCCGTACGGCCCTTTTGGAAATCAACCCCTCAATCAGCAGGACATGACATTGTACGCTCCGCAATTACTTAACCAAAACCAGCAACAGCAACGTGGCGCAGGGCAAGTTATGAATCCATATAACAATTCTGCTGCGAGAATGAGCAGTACGGTAACTACACCAAGTACAACAACTGCTGCACAAGGAGGAATCGGTTCATTTTTTTCTAATTTAATCGCTGACCCCTCCTCTATGATTGGAAATGTAGAAAAGGTCGTGAAAGTCGCGCAAACAGTCGGGCCAGTCGTTCAGCAATACAGTCCCATGATTAAAAATTTTCCTAATGTAACGAAGCTCCTATCATCCTTACAAAAAAAAGAGCAACCAAGCAATACTTCCCAGGCCGTAGAAGCAGTCGTTGTAAGCGAACCACAGCTAAAAACAAAGACAAAATCACTAGAAATAAAAGAAGAAAAGGACAAAGCAGCTGTTCATGAACCTCATAACCCTGAGAATAAACCCAAATTATACGTTTAAATTTCAATCTTTTTGTTTTCTCTCTTCTCCTCCATTATAATGAAGAAAGCAGACATAGCTTATATCGGTTAACTAAGTATGTCTTGATACATGACGAGTCATACTCAGGATTACCAAACTTCATAGGCATGAAACTGAAAATATATCCTTGAAAAAAGGAGAGGAAAAACTTGAAAATTATTAAAATTTCTCCTCGCGGATACTGCTATGGCGTAGTTGATGCGATGGTTATTGCACGCAATGCAGCACTAGATCCAACGTTACCGAGACCAATTTATATTTTAGGAATGATTGTACACAATAAGCACGTTACAGACGCGTTTACAGAAGATGGAATTATTACGGTAGATGGCCCAAATCGCTTAGAAATATTAGATAAAATTGATTCAGGTACGGTCATTTTTACTGCCCACGGAGTATCTCCTGAAGTAAAAAGACGTGCGATTCAGAAGGGATTAACTACCATTGACGCTACGTGTCCTGATGTAACAAAAACACATAATTTAATTCTGCAAAAAAAGGAAGAAGGCTACCACATTATTTACATTGGTAAAAAAGGGCACCCAGAACCTGAGGGAGCTGTCGGCATTGCTCCAGAAATCGTTCATTTAATTAGTAACGAGGAAGATATTGCAAAATTAGTCATACCTACAGAAAAAATTCTAGTAACCAATCAAACCACGATGAGCCAATGGGATGTGAAGCATCTCATGGAAAAAATACAAGAGAGTTATAAGACTGCTGAATTTCATAAAGAAATCTGTTTAGCTACGCAAGTTCGTCAAGAAGCTGTTGCAGAGCAAGCAGGAGAAGCAGATGTAACAATTGTTGTAGGCGACCCGAAAAGCAACAATTCTAATCGTCTCGCCCAAGTATCTGAAGAAATAGCACATACAAAGGCGTACCGCGTAGCTGACGTAAGTGAAATAAAGCTTGAATGGCTTGAAGGGGCAAATACAGTAGCTGTTACTGCAGGTGCTTCTACCCCAACTCCCATTACAAAAGAAGTCATTTCGTTTTTAGAACAATACGATCCAACGAATCCGGCTACTTGGGAACGATTACGAAAAGTACCATTAGGTAAAATACTTCCAAAGGTGAAAACAAAATAACAAAAAACAGACAATCCTGAAACGTATGGTTGGTACAGTACGTTTCAGGATTGTCTTTTCTTATAGAAATAAAAATGGATCTGTATGTATCGTAGAGCTGTGCACTGTCACTTGGAAGTTCTTTTCAAGCAATGCATGCTGGAGTCTCTTTTGAACACCTTTTTTCATTACTTTTTCTACATTATGTCCGGGATCAATCATGTTTAAGCCAAGTGCCATCGCATCATGAGCAACATGATAATACAAATCTCCTGTTATATACACATCAGCTCCGCGAAATTTTGCTTGCTTCCAATATTTATTTCCATCTCCGCCTAGCACAGCTACCTTTCGTATGGAATCTTGCAAATTCCCGATAACGCGAACAGCTGGAACATCTAGGCATTCCTTTACATATGTTGCAAATTGTTCGAGTGTCATTTCATTTACTAAATTACCTATTTTACCTAATCCAAGCGAATTTGCTTCGTTTTCTAATGGATAGATATCATAGGCCACTTCTTCATATGGGTGGGCCTTTATCATTGCTTGTATAACACTCCGCTCTATAGATGCAGGAAAGACTGTTTCGATGCGGACTTCTTCCACTTTCGTAAGCTCACCTTGTGTTCCGATAAAAGGAGTCGTACCATCCTTTGGCAAAAAGGCACCTACTCCTGAGCCTGCAAAGGTACAATGACTGTAGTTTCCAATATATCCTGCTCCGCTATTTCCTAATGCATCACGTACCGACTCTGCATGGGTAGCCGGAACAAACACGACAAGTTTTTTTAGCTTGTCTTCATATGTAGGAACAAGTACTTCTGTATGCTGTAATTGTAATGCTTCTGCAAGCAAGTCATTAACACCGCCTGGAGCGATATCCAAATTTGTATGAGCCGCATAAACAGCAATGTTATGCTGTAAACAAGCTTGAATGATTCTTCCTTGCGGTGTATCAGTCAGTATATTTTTTAAAGGATGAAAAATAAATGGATGATGTGCAATAATTAACGTACATTCCTTAGCTATTGCCTCCTTTACGACTTCCTCTGTTACATCTAGCGCGATTAAAACGTTAGAAATCTTGGAGGAAAGAGAACCAAGCTGCAGGCCAACTCTATCTCCTTCCATAGCCAGAGATTTTGGATAAAATTGTTCAAACATAGTGATAATTTCATGACCATTTGGAATTTTATTCATACCAATCCCTCTTCTATTAATTGAATTTTTCTAGTCATTTCTTCCCGTTTTTGCGTTGTTTCCTCCCCAGGGGCTGCTCCTTCAAGCTGATGATGAATACGACGCAAATTCGTTAATTCATGTAGCCATTTTTTTCGAAATACATCAGATTGTTCACGTAGTAGGTAAGGACCCATTAATAGACCTGCTTCTAATTGATTGCGGTAAGGTCGATAGACATCTCCAACTTCTGCTACGAGAATTTCATATATTTTTCCGTCTTCCTCGAGTATTTTCTCACTAATAAGCTCCCAATCGTTTTCCATAAGCCATTTTCTAACAACATACGAACCTATATTTGGTTGCAAAATTAATCTTGTAACTCCTTGTAGCTTATCTTTACCACGTTCCAAAATATCACGAATCAGGGCGCCGCCCATGCCTGCAATCGTAATGACATCTGCTTCCCCTGCTTGGAGAACGTCCAACCCATTTCCCTTTCGGACCGAAATCTTTGCTTCTAGACCGCATTGCTGTACGTTAGATTGTGCAGCATGAAATGGGCCATCTACTACCTCCCCGGCTATGGCATATGATATCATACCCTGTAACACAGCATAGCACGGTAAATACGCATGATCTGATCCAATATCGGCTAATACGGACTGAGAGGGTATTTCCATCGCTACCGCTTCTAATCGTTTTGATAACTTTCCTTCATTCATTTGTTAAACCTCAATCCTTTTTCAGTATGTCTTCATCATATGAATTTATTGCATTCGTTGCAAGATATAAAGTGAAACTTCCTTAAGTATGATGCATTACTTGCCAAAATACTTCTAAAATAAAAAAACCCTTTATGTTTATCCATAAAGGGCAGAGATATTATTTTTTTTCAGCTAAATATGCGGCTACCTTTGCTGCTCCATCACCTGATACTAAACCTGCCGGCATATTCCCTTTCCCATTCATTAGAATGCCTTTTATTTCATCTTGAGAGTATTTACTTCCAACCTTTTGTAAATTAGGTCCAACGGATCCTTCTAAGTTTGCACCATGGCAAGTTGTACATGTTTGCTTTACAATTTCTTCTGGCTTAGCTTCGGCAGTTTTTGGTTCATTTTTTGCCGTTGCCATTTCCTTTTGTTGATTTACACCTTGAAATGAAAAAACAACCATTAGAGCAATTCCTATTAGAGCGATAAGTGCAAATGGAACTAACGGATTACGTTTCATTTTCTTATCCTCACTTCCCCTAATTAGATTTTGCATTTCTATTGTACTTGAAAACACTTTACCTTAAAAGAGAAAAAATGTTAATATAAGGAAATAAAGCAAAAACGTTTTTTTACATGATTATCCTATTTTTACGCTAAATATCTAGCTGAATGTGGAAAATCCGTCATCATATGTAAATAATGCTGTAACTTCAAATAGAATCTGATCGAAAAATTTAAAAAGGAGCATTTGCAAATCAATAAACAATTCTGTAAAATAAATTACAAGAATTGTAATTGCCAAACATAATCCAATCTGTGGATAAATATAAAAAGTAATACAAAAGAAAAAAAGCTTACTTCATAATATGAGAAGTAAACTTTCAAAAAGAATCTATTCTAAAAAATCTTTAAGACGCTTACTACGACTTGGATGTCTTAGCTTACGTAAAGCTTTTGCTTCAATTTGACGAATGCGTTCTCTAGTAACACCGAATACTTTGCCAACCTCTTCTAATGTTCGAGTACGACCATCGTCTAAGCCAAAGCGCAAACGAAGAACATTTTCTTCCCGATCGGTTAATGTGTCTAGAACGTCTTCAAGCTGCTCTTTTAATAACTCATATGCTGCATGCTCAGCAGGAGATGTCGCTTCTTGGTCTTCAATAAAATCTCCAAGATGTGAATCATCTTCTTCGCCAATCGGTGTTTCTAATGAAACAGGCTCTTGCGCTATTTTTAATATTTCGCGAACTTTTTCAGGTGCAAGATCCATTTCTTCACCAATTTCTTCTGGAGAAGGCTCACGTCCTAAATCTTGAAGCAATTGTCGTTGTACACGAATCAATTTATTAATCGTCTCAACCATATGAACTGGAATACGGATTGTTCGTGCTTGGTCAGCGATGGCACGTGTAATGGCTTGACGAATCCACCAAGTAGCATACGTACTAAATTTATATCCCTTACGGTAATCGAATTTTTCCACTGCTTTAATAAGACCCATGTTACCTTCTTGGATTAAATCAAGGAATAGCATGCCACGACCTACGTAACGTTTTGCAATACTAACAACAAGTCTAAGGTTCGCTTCTGCTAATCGGCGTTTTGCTTCTTCATTTCCTTGTTCAATACGTTTTGCTAACTCAATTTCTTGTTCAGCAGAAAGTAAATCAACACGGCCGATTTCCTTTAGATACATACGTACAGGATCGTTTATTTTAACGCCAGGAGGAACACTTAAATCATTTAGGTCAAATTCCTCTTCTTTTGCAAGCTGATGGGAATTTGGATCTTCGTCAGAGTCACCAATTAATTCTATTGCTTGTTCTCCTAAAAATTCATAAAATTCGTCCATCTGTTCTGATTCCATGTCAAACCCGCTCATACGCTCAGCGATCTCTTCATAGGTAAGAACACCGCGTTTTTTACCGAGTTCTGTTAATTGTTCTTTTACTTGGTCAAGGGTGACATCATTTTCAATTTCTTTAGAACGAGCTGATTTGTCAGCCATTTGTTCCCCTCCTTACACGAGATACAAAAATTGATTATTATTGATTCTTATTCAACAGCTATTTTCTTGCTTTGCGTCTATTGATGATATTCTCTAGAGCAAATGCAGCAGCCACATTCGGATCTATCTTTTCTAACTTTCGTAATTCAAATATGTTCCGCATTTTATCTAAGTGTTCCTTATGGTTTTGTAAGGATTGAATATCTCCTTCAAATAACTCACGAGAGTATGTTGGATTTATAAAGATATCCGCCGATATATCAGCGACGATTTTCTTTAAATCATCCTGAGATAACCAATCCATAAATTTACTAATATTCGGTTCGTTTCCTTTTTCATAATATGCATACACTTCGTATAAAATCCCTTTATGCTCTTCTGAATGAAAATATTGAAGATAGCTTTGCAGATTTTCCGCAACCTCTACACTTTGCAAGGCATGATATAGTAATTCTCTTTCGGATCTTTCATAACCTGCAAGTTTTGGCTTTAAACCTACGCTTTGCTTTTGCTCCTGCACATTACGGCTTGGTTGTCGGTGATATTTACGAAGTTCACTACGTAAATCCTCCATCTCGTACGGGAATTCTTTTGTCAGCGTCTGTAAATAAGGCTGAGCCTGTACAAAGGTTGTTAGCCTTGCTAGTTCTTTCACAACCGCTTGTACATATTCCCCTTGCTCTTCAGGATCTTGTAAATTTCGTCCAGAACGAAGAGAATGCAGTTTAAAATCAATAAATGGAATGCATTGCTGGACTAACTTCTGAAAGGAATCGGTTCCTTGCTTACGAACGAATTCATCTGGATCTAATTGATCAGGAATAAGAACAACCCTTACTTGACAACCAGCATTCAATAATACATGTCCTGCTTTAATCGTGGCAGCCTGACCAGCTTTATCTCCATCGTAGCATAGTACTACAGATTCAACGTTTCTGCGTAGTATACGTGCTTGTTCTTCTGTTAAAGCTGTTCCCATCGTTGCTACAGCTTCATCTAAACCGCTGTTTACTGCTGCAATAACGTCTGCATACCCTTCCATCAAAAGAACCCTTTGTCGTTTTCGCATCATGGCACGAGCTTGATGGAAATGATATAACGTGCTACTTTTGTGAAAAATTGGTGTTTCAGGACTGTTCATATACTTTGGTGAATCATCACCTAATGTACGTCCGCTGAACGCAATCGTTTTACCTTGTAAGCTTTGGATGGGAAATATAATACGATTTCGAAAGCGATCAAAATAGCTACCATCTTTATCACTTTTCATAACCAAACCTGCTTGCACCATTTGTTCCAAGGCGAAACCTCGCTTTTGCAACACACGCGTTGCATGGTCCCAAGCTACGCTTGCATATCCAATTTCGAACTTCGAAATCATTTCTTTCGATATTCCTCTGTTAAGAAGATATTCTAATGCTGGCTTAGCATCTGGCGTATTCATAAGAAGATGGTGATAATATTTCTTTAGAAGCTCATGGGCTTTAATCATATCAGAATGATGGTCCGTTGTTTCTTCTGGCTCAGACACATATTCATTCATCGAAATACCTGCTCTATTTCCAAGCCTCATTACAGCTTCGGCAAAGGATATATTCTCTATCTTCATAATAAAAGAAAGAGCATTTCCACCTTCACCACATCCGAAGCAATGAAAGATTTGCTTATCCGATGAAACTGAAAACGACGGTGTATTTTCCCCATGGAAAGGACATAAACCGAAGTAGTTGCGTCCCTGCTTCTTCAATTGAACATAATCGCCTATTACTTCTACGATGTCCACAGATTGTCGAATACGTTCTACAACTTCTTCGGGAATTCGATTTCCCATAACAACATCCCCGTGTCGTATTTTTATTCGCTATAAGTTAAAGGATTCCTTCATGATTCGACAATATTTTTTGTAAAGTATACAAAAATTGCTTGCGATCCTCGTTTGTAAAAGGCTTTGGACCTTTTGTAAAGGTTCCTCCTTGCAGAAATTTACCGATTGTATAAAATTGTCTCCATATCCCTTTCATCAAGTTTTGTACCTCTTGGTGAAAGGACTTGCACATCTTTCTTAACAACTAGCTAACCCCATATCTTGGGTAACTACGAGATCTCCTTTTTTTGTATGTTTGTAGATATAAAAGTCTACCTCGTCTTTAAAGGAGTCTACGTAAATCCAATTTCCCTCTTTAAAATACGTCTTGTGTGGATAAGATGCGATGAAATACAGTTCGACTTCGTATTTTTTTTGCAACCCGAACAATTTCTTCTTTCACAGGGCATGCATCACTATCAATAAAAATCCTCGTGATTTTTAGCATATTTCTCTATTCTACATCCCTTCTGTGAATCCTTCCATAGCATTTGTTTAAATGGTAAGATTTTTGCACTAGTATACAAAGAAAGGCGGACACTCTCTCCCCTGCTACCAAAGAAGAACGTTCTTCACCAATCCATTATTCTTTATTTAGGAGTGTTTTCTCCAAAGAAATAACTGTAATATTCTAGACGTACTTACTCTTTTAAACAATACCAAACACAAATCCTATCCCTAGTGTATTCGTAACTAACTAAGTCTAAACGTAAAATGTGAGTTTTTATCACAATTTTTTATTATAATATAAAAGTCTATAATTCGCTACTACTACTTTTACTTTTTCACAAAAAAAGTACATTTCCAAAAGGAAATGTGCTTTAATAACTTTGTTGATTTTGTATCACATTTAAAATCACACTTGCTGATTCTTCAATAGCCCGGTTTGAAACATCAAGTACTGTACATCCAATCCTATCTATAATCTTCTCAAAATGCTTGATCTCATCATTAATTCGATCTAAATTCGCATAATTTGCTCCATCACTAAGGCCTAATGATTTCAATCGTTCCTTCCGAATATAATTCAGCTTTTCAGGATCTATTTTTAATCCAAAACATTTCTCCTTTGGAACTGAAAACAATTCTTCTGGCGGATCAATTTCAGGTACAAGCGGAACGTTTGCTACTTTTAATCGCTTATGCGCTAAATATTGAGAAAGCGGAGTTTTCGATGTGCGAGATAATCCAATTAAAACAATATCCGCTTTCAGAATCCCTCTCGGATCTCTTCCATCATCATACTTCACTGCAAACTCAATAGCTTCAATTTTTTTGAAATATTCCTCATCAAGCTTACGTGCTAATCCAGGTTCATAGCGAGGGGTACCTCCCGTGGTAGATTGTATTAGATCGATAAGCGGTCCAATAATATCATACACTTGTACCTTTTCCTTCGCTGCTTCTTTAATTAAATATTGCCTCATCTCAGGCTTTACGAGAGTGAAGCAAATAATTGCATGATTGCTCTGTGCCATTGAAATGACTTCTTTTAACGTTCCCGTATCTTCCACATATGGAACACGGCGAATGTCAGGAGTAAAAAGAAATTGCCCCATAGCAGCACGAACAACTAAGTCAGCTGTTTCTCCTACCGAATCGGACACAATATATACAATTTGATTGCTCATTCCATTCCCTCACTTTAGATAAACTGTTACACCAATTCATTGTTAACCAAATCTACAAATGCACGTGTAATATTTGTTTTCGTTATACGTCCGACTACTTCATATCCATCATCTGTGTCTTTTACAATTGGCATAGAATCAATTTGTTTTTGAATTAAACGCTGCGCGACATCATACAACGTATCTTCCTTCTTACACATTGTAATATTTGGCATTCTTGTCATGATGATATTAACAGGTAGGTCAGTTAAATCTTGCTTACCAAGACTTGCTCTAAGTAAATCCTTACGTGATACTACACCAACTAACTGTCCCTTTTGATTTACAATAAATAAAGTCCCTACATCTTCTAGGAACATCGTACATATTGCATCATAGACAGATACATTCGTATCTATCACAACGGGACTAGACATGTGTGCCCGGACTGTCAGTTTTTTCAATGCTTCTGACAACAATTGTCCACCAGTTTTTCCAGTATAAAAATATCCTACGCGTGGACGCGCCTCTAAATAACCTGCCATTGTTAAAATAGCAAGATCTGGCCGCAAGGTTGCTCTCGTCAAGTTTAGCTTTTCTGCTATTGCTTCTCCGGTTATCGGACCATTATCCTTAACAATTTGAACGATTCGTTCTTGTCTTTTATTAATTTCTATGGTAATCACCACCTTTATTGACAGCAGCGTAAATGTATATGCTAGTTCTCTACTATTATATACTAAATAGACTAAGCAAAAAAGAAAGGACGTTATTCTTACTTCATATATGTACAATTTCTGATGCAACTATCGTCTACTATATGGATTTCCATATACGCTAACTCTCTTTTCATCTTCCCTTATTCCATTTTGAATTTATCCAATTGATCAATAAATCGTCTTGATTTCAAGTATATCCCACAATACTCATCATAGTACGCCCGAATAGCGAGCCGAATTTGCCGTTTTGTTTCCTCTTTCACTGACACATTTCCTAACCTTGACAGATCAAAATGATAAAACAAGCGTATAAGCTTACTTGCTGCCTCTGATAAAGGAAAACTATGCTGATCTTGTTTTGCATGCCGTTCGCATAGAAAGCCGCCTTCTCGAACAGAGAAGGCGACAAAAGGATGACTTTCCTGACATACTGCACATGTATCAATAGATGGATATAATCCAAGAACAGGTAGCATTTTCACTTCAAATATGAGTGCTAATACCTCTGCATCCACTCCTTCATTCATATATTGTAAAGTCTGATAAAGTAATTCAAATAAAAATGGATTATGTTGTTTTTCTTCTGTTGCCTTATCCGTTAATTCCATTACAAAAGAAGCGTATGCTGTTAAAAAAATATCCTCCCGTATCTCTCGCACGGAAGACACAATCTCACCTTGCTGAAGGGTACCTAGACCTGAGCCCACTTGTATTAGAAAGTAACCATAGGTAAATGGCTGTGTAACAGAAGCTAGCCTACTTTTAGGCTTTTTCGCACCACGTGCCATTGCACTAATTTTTCCAAATTCTCGTGTTAAAAAAGTAACTATTTTATGTGTCTCGCCATAGTCATTTGTGCGAAGTACAATTCCTTCTACTTTTTGAAACATGTTCATCACCGTCCAAGGAATGAACGAACTAAGGTCAAATTAGAGAATCAAAATCAGATAGATCTTGACTCTGTTGTTCTTGATTATCTTTTTTTTCTTGTTCTAGTTCTTTTATGAGAAGATACGTTTCAATGTTGCCCGTCTTGGTAAACAAATTCCACGTAAAATTCAACATAAGACTCCCCCTAGTGAATCTAATTTCGATTGTTATTAAATTGACCTTATTCGTTCATTTTCATGTGAGAAAAATTTTTCTAATTTAAACAAAATCTTTACAAAATATAAAAATCTACATAGGTCTACTTAGGGAAAATAAAGTGTTCTTTCATTTTATCATCTTACGTTTGTTAAATTAAATATTTTTCATCATAATTTATGCCTAATTTCTAAATTTCATATTGAGTTTTTATGTAAACAAGCGTAACCTATACAAGTCAAGATATTTGAATATGTATAAATAATAAAGTGAAACTTTCCTGCCCTTACATTGCGGGATAAATGAAAGGAGAAGGAGGATGAATACAGATATACATCAATTTAAAGCTGAATTCTTTAAGGCACTTGCACATCCTTTACGCATCCGTATTTTAGAAATACTAAGTGAAGGTGAAAAAAGTGTAAATGAGATTCAAACGATTGTGAATAGTGAAGGATCCGCTGTTTCTCAACAGCTAAGTGTTCTTCGTGCAAAGAATATCGTCGTTGGCACAAAACAGGGAAAACAGGTATTATATTCCCTTCGAGACCCTATAATAACAGATCTATTGGCTGTTGCTCGTGCAATCTTTAATAATCAGCTTGGATATACGATTTCGATGTTAGAAGATCTCGAAGAATAAAGAAAAAATCTATTATCATTAGATGAAATGAAACTAAAACAAGAAAAGAAGGGTTTTATGTGAAGCTTAGATTCACAGGTAGATTTGAAGGGTATTCATGGCAAAAATTTAAAAAGGATATCGTTGCCGGCATCATTGTAGGTGTAATCGCAATTCCATTAGGTATGTCCTTTGCAATTGCCTCAGGAGTGAAGCCAGAATATGGAATCTATACAACGTGTATAGCTGGGATTATTATTTCTCTATTAGGGGGCTCTAAATATCAAATTGGCGGTCCAACGGGCGCCTTTATCCCTATCCTAATAGGAATTGTCCTTACGTATGGTTATGAAAATTTATTAATCGCCGGCATGTTAGCAGGTATTCTCTTATGCCTGATGGGATTATTTAAGTTAGGTTCACTTATTACATTTATTCCACGCCCTGTTACAATTGGATTTACATCTGGAATTGCAGTCACTATCTTTGTAGGGCAAATTGCAAATTTTTTAGGACTTATTGGTATACAAAAGCATGAATCATTTTTGGCAAATCTCAACGAAATTTTTATTCATATTTATACTACCAATTTATACAGCATTCTAACCGCAATCATATGCCTACTCCTTATTCTGCTAACACCAAAAATGCTTCCAAAGGTCCCTGGACCATTAATTGGTTTACTTGTCTCAAGTATATTTGCAAGCTTACTTTACCCTGAGCATATTCAGACAATAGGAACAGCTTATGGGGAGATATCAAATTCTCTTCCTCATTTTCATTTTCCTACTATCACATGGGATAGTATACAAAAATTAATTGGACCTGCCTTTGTTATTGCAATGCTAGGAGGAATTGAATCCCTCTTAACCGCAGTCGTTGCAGACGGCATGACAAACAGCAAACACAATAGTAATCGAGAACTAATAGGACAAGGAATTGCAAATATTATTACCCCATTATTTGGAGGGATTCCCGCTACAGGAGCTATGGCTAGAACTGCAACAAATATTAAAAGCGGCGCTGCTTCACCGATGTCGGGTATAATTCATGGAATATTTGTGCTGTTAATCTTGCTTTTATTTGCTCCTTATGCTTCTCATATCCCGCTCGCAAGTACAGCACCTATATTAATGGTTGTTGCATGGAATATGAGTGAACGACATCATTTTGCTCATATACTCAAAATGAAATCAGGCGATTCTCTTATTTTGCTTGTTACCTTCTTCCTAACCATTTTTACAAGTTTAACGACAGCTGTAGAAATTGGTCTCATTCTAGCTGCGCTCTTGTTTGCAAAACAAATGAGTGAAATCATGAATATTACGAAGGTATTGCCTGACCATAGCAGCAAACAAGAAAAAGTAATGTCTCATGTCGTGAAGGACACTCATAATTGTCCACAAATTAGTATATATACGATTGAAGGACCATTGTTTTTTGGAGCCGCTCAAACATTTGAACAATCGATAATGGAAACAATTCATTACAAGCCGCATGTTTTGATACTACGAATGAGTCAAGTACCATTTATGGACTCCACAGGGGAAGCGTATTTTAGAAATATGATTCATCATTTTCAAAGTCATGGAGGTACTATTTTCATTGCTGGAATAACACCGAAAGTAATGGAAGTTCTAAAACAAAACGGTTTATATGAAGAAATTGGAGAAACACACTTCTTCGAACATACAGGAGAAGCAATTACATCCTCTCTTAAACAGATAGACAAACATACATGTATAGGATGTAAGCATTTTGCCTTTCACGAATGTACACAGCTTTCGAATTCTAGCAAACAAGAACAGATGCCAATAGCAACCAATTAATATTGAAAAAACAAAAAACCTACACGAATGTAGGTTTTTGTTTTTTTATAAATATTCATCTTCTCGAAAGCCAAGATCACGAAGCTGAGATAGCTTATTACGCCAATCCTTTTCTACTTTTACCCAAAGCTCTAGAAAGACCTTCGAACCTAGCAGCATTTCAATATCAAGTCGTGCACGCTTTCCGATTTCCTTTAGCATGCTACCCTGTTTGCCTATTATAATTCCTTTTTGAGAAGGACGTTCTACAATGATTGTGGCATTAATATAAACTGCACCACCATCACGCTTTTCAATCGCATCAATGAAAACAGCAACGGAGTGAGGTACTTCTTCACGGGTTAGATGGAGCACTTTTTCCCGTACTAGTTCAGCCATAATAAATCGTTCTGGGTGATCTGTCACTTGATTTTCCGGATAGTACTGTGGTCCAGCTGGTAAGTACTTTTTAATCACGGCAATTAACGTTTCAATATTATTTCCTTGTAATGCTGAAATTGGGACGACTTCCGCAAAATCATATAAAGTACGATATTGATCGATTAAGAGCATAAGGTCATTTGGATGAATGGTATCGATTTTATTTACGACTAGAAATACAGGACGCTTTGTCGATTTTAGTTTTTCAATAATAAACTCGTCACCACGGCCAAGTCCCTCTTCTGCATTAATCATAAATAATACAATATCCACTTCTTTTAATGTATTCTCTGCCATCTTAATCATGAAATCGCCGAGTTTATGTTTTGGTTTATGTATACCCGGTGTATCAATAAAAATAATTTGCGCATCTTCTTGTGTAAAAACACCTTGTATTTTGTTTCGCGTTGTTTGTGGTTTATCACTCATAATCGCGATTTTTTGTCCAATGGTCCGGTTTAGAAAAGTTGATTTCCCTACATTTGGTCTACCAATAATACTAACAAAACCTGATTTATATTCTTTATTCATATAATGCCTCCGATGTAAATGTCTTCAGGTAGTAACTGCTTGACTGTTGTTTCCTGTACGTCCCCGTTCACATTTGCTAAATAGACTTTCCTATCTGGTTTACAAAATTCTGTGATTTCCACCCCCCTATATGTTAAAACATATAGGGAAGAAATATCATACATCCGATTACTGCTGCAATGCAAGAAAAAAGAAAAACGGCACCCGCAGCAATATCTTTCGCTTGTTTGGCAAGTTCTCGATACTCATTTGTTACTAAATCTACTGTTTTTTCAATGGCAGTGTTCATCATTTCCAAGGCAATGACTCCACCCATCGTAAGAAATAATATAAGCCATTCTTGCTTTTGGATATGATAGAAACATCCACATGCAATGACAACGATACTAGCAAGAACATGAATTCTCATATTTCTCTCGCTACGTATGCTGCTTAGCACGCCATGAATGGCATGCTGAAAGCTTTTCAGTAAGCTCGGATTCTTCATCGATGTAATCCAAACTCATCTAAAATTTCTTTTTGCTTGCCAAACATAATCTTCTCATCTTCTTCGGTCATATGATCATAGCCAAGTAAATGTAAAAAGCCATGGACAGATAAAAATCCGAGTTCTCGCTTAAAAGAATGCCCATATTCCTCTGCTTGTTCCTTCGTTCTTGGAATGCTAATCATAATATCTCCTAACATTCGAGGCATATCCGCACCTACTAGCTCTTCCTCTCCTTCACCCAAATCCTCGATTGCAAATGATATGACATCCGTAGGCTGATTCTTTCCTCTATACTGAGCATTCAATTCTTGAATTCTCTCATTGGTAACGAAGGTAATCGACATTTCCGCCTCTTGTACCTTCTCCTTCTTTGCAGCTAACTCCAACAATTGCTGAATCATAGTTGTATCGCTTTCAGCTACTTCATTCGTTTCATCAAAAAAATCAATATGCATACTCATTTTATTTATTCTCCTCTGTTACATCAGGATATTTAATACGGGAATGAAAGATACCGTTTAACGTTTCCTGTAATGTCTTCTCTATAATTTCTAACTCACGAAATGTTAAATCACAATCACTAAATTGGCCATCTTGTAAACGATCCTGAATGATTCCTTTAACAAACTGTTGGATTTGTTCCTTTGTAGGCGCCTGCAAGGAACGGACGGCCGCTTCTACACTGTCTGCAATTCCTACAATTGCAGATTCTTTGGATGTCGCTTTCGGGCCAGGATAGCGAAACATATTTTCATCGTATGCATCTTTATCTATTTGTACTGCTTTATAGTAGAAATATTTTAGTAATGTTGTACCGTGATGCTGTGCTGCAATATCAATAACCTCTTTTGGCATTTTATTTTCCTCTAGCAATTTAACTCCATTTGAAACATGAGCGAAAATAATATCCCGACTAAGCTCTGGCTTAAGTTTATTATGCGGATTTTCTAACCCCATTTGATTTTCAATAAAAAAATGAGGATGCATGGTTTTGCCAATGTCATGATAATAGGCACCAACGCGAGCTAATAATCCGTTTGCACCAACGGCTTCACAAGCTGCCTCTGCTAAATTCGCAACCATAATACTATGATGATAAGTTCCTGGTGTCTCAAGTAAAATTTTTCGAAGTAATGTATGATTAGGGCTGCCAAGCTCCATCAATCTTATCGTTGATACAATTCCAAGTCCGCCTTCTAAATACGGCAAAATTCCCATAGCTAAAATAGAGGAAATAATTCCTGAAGCAGCGGCAATCATAAGATGAATACTAATTTCAAACATTGAAAATTGTCCGTTTCGTAATAAATACAACGAACCTAATATAACCACATTAAACATAGAAATAAATAAACCTGCCTGCAAAATCATGCTTCTTCGATTTTTTTCATGAAGAAAAACACTCACAGAAAGAGCGCTGAGTAACATATACAGACCGATGGAATAATTAAATGTATTCGTTACGCCTTCATTAAACATAATGCTTCCACAGATAGATAGAATAACGCTCGTTAGTAAAACGAAACGATCCCCTATCATAAGCTTTACTAGCATCGTTCCCATTGCTACGGGAACAATATACCCCATTCCTGTATATTCTACCTTCTGAAACAAACTGATGGCCTTCATCAGAAGCAACGTTATCGATAAAATAATCGTATACGCTAATACATAGGGGATTTCATCTCGCTTCTTCTTTAAAAACATATCGAATTGTCGATAGACAAAATAAATAAGAATAACAATTAGAATACCCAAACCAATAAATGGCTGTAATGGATTTTTGTTATCTACTAAGCCCACGAGCTTAAGCTGATCGTAAACCTCCCGTGTAATGGTATCCCCTTCCTTTACAAGAACTTGCC
Source organism: Ectobacillus polymachus (assembly GCF_048159605.1). Lineage (NCBI taxonomy): Bacteria > Bacillati > Bacillota > Bacilli > Caryophanales > Bacillaceae > Ectobacillus > Ectobacillus polymachus. The sequence continues at coordinate 1,675,645 of NZ_JBLREB010000001.1, forward strand.
CTTGTAAAATATAAACGGGTGCAACGGCGTCCATTTCCATCTGCTTTCTTTCTTTTGTTGTACCTGGATCATAAAAATAATTCGGAACAATCGCGTATTGACCGAGGGCAATAAGCGAATCTTTCAACCTATCAGGAACGTTTGCGAAACGAAGCTCATTCGTTATTTGTTCCTTTGCTTGATCTACTTCATTAATTTTGATGTTATTACTCATTAAATTATTTACAGCCGTAACGGTCGATTCCCGGCCTACTGTAAGCTGATCTTGCGATGCTTCCAATAACGGAAGCAATTTTTGATCTGTAATTTCCTTTGTTAGATCATCCGGCAACTTTTTCTTCAGCTTGTCTAATTTATCAGTAGTCGACATCGGGCTTGGAGGCTGTCCTTGCGGCATAGGTGCATTTTTCGTTTCATCTTCTATTTCTTTTACCGCATCGAAGACAGAATTTACAATGTCAATTCGATTCTGCTTATATTCACTACGATAGGTGTATTGATCTTCAACTTTCTGTGCTGCCTCATGCTTCTTTTTTTCTGTTGTCGCTTTATCCTCAATTGTAATAGGAGAATGAATCGTATTTTTAGCAATGGAAAGTAGCTTTATATCAAGTTCGTCAGGCTTTACATTACTTGCTAAGGTTGCAAATAATATAATACCTAAAAGAATGTATAGCATTGGTAACGTCATTTTCGAACAAAAAAGCTGTCTAAACCGCCGAAAGATCTTACCTGAACTAGACATGTTACAATACTGGCTCCTCTCCAACATAATATCTACTGTAACTTTAAGAGAACATTACCTTTCATTTTATCATATAAGATTTATGTTCGAAATGCTAAACCCCTCTATTTCTTCGTATATTAGGTAGAGGATCCTCAACAAAAAAAGAGATGACTCAAAGTCATCTCGCTTACGAGTCATTCTCACTCGGCATTCTCATATGCAGCAATAATCCGTTGTACAATTGGATGGCGTACTACATCTGATTGTTCAAGTTCAACGAAGGAAATGCCATCTACACCTATAAGAATACTTTTTGCAATAGTAAGCCCTGATTTCACACCGCGAGGTAAATCCACCTGAGATGGATCTCCGGTAATAACCATTTTCGAGCCAAAACCAAGGCGCGTTAGAAACATTTTCATTTGTGCGCCAGTTGTATTTTGCGCTTCATCTAAAATGACATAGGAATCATCCAGTGTACGACCGCGCATATAGGCAAGTGGTGCGATTTCAATCGTTCCTCGTTCAATCATACGCTGCGTATGATCCTGTCCGAGTACATCATGAAGAGCATCATATAGAGGTCGTAGGTATGGATCCACCTTTTCCTTTAAATCCCCTGGTAAGAAGCCGAGACTTTCTCCTGCTTCCACTGCTGGTCTAGTTAAAATAATCCGTTTCACTCGATTCGCTTTCAATGCTTGAACTGCCATTACTACAGCTAAATACGTTTTGCCTGTTCCGGCAGGCCCAATTCCGAAAACGAGATCATTTCTTTTCATTGCATGAATGTACTGCCGTTGTCCCATTGTTTTAACATGGATTGGCTTACCCTTTGCATTCTTTATAAGTTCTTCTTCATACAATTCTTCAAAATGTTCTAGCCTTCCAACATGACCGAGCCCAATTGCATATGCTATATCTCGTTCCGAAATGGAAACACCCTTTCGAATGACAGCAAGTAAGCGCTGTAAAAGTTCTTCAACTAGCTTTACAGCTGCTTCAGAACCAGACACTTGCATGGTTTCTCCGCGTGTGACAATTGATACGTGAAGCTCACGTTCAATGAGCTTTAAATTTGCATCTTGTACACCAAAGAGTGCAGCTGCTTCATTATGATTTTCCACTTGTTGCTTCATTTCAATTAGTTGTTCGGCCATTACTCAATCTCCTTGAATATTGGATTCCGTTATCGGTTCGGTTGCGACAATATTTTCAATCGCTTTAAAATATAGTGATAACTTTAATGTACCATTCTCAACTATCTTGTGCAAAACTTTTTCACTAAGAATCGAGGAATTTTCATCCAATTTTTTCTTTACATCTTCACGTGCCATAGCAATCCCAGCATCAATTGCTTGTTTCTCTGTATATTCTCTTGTTGCCGCTTCTTCCTCTCGAATCGTTACTTTTTCATAACTAACAGGCAAGGTCCAAGCAAAAAAATGAACATGGTATTTATACACTTCTTCTTTATATTGCTTGTACGTATTTTTTTCAAATCCCCACAACGGCATACGAACATTACCTAAGATAAGATAATGCTTACGAAGAAATTGTCCTGTAAATACTTGAAACGTTGTTTTTATTGGTACTTCAACCTGTGATTCATACCACGTTTCACCTAGTACAACACCTTTCGCTGGAACTTGTACAGGGCTATCCTCTTTCCCATATGTACCCGTAACAAGAAGCTGTCCTTTTTCTACGCGGTCATTCACAGCAACCAGTGGCTTTCCTTCTTCTATAAAGATTTTCGTAATGACGGCTTCTTTTTTTGCTACTAAATTTCGCGGAGCAAGCGTATCTTCCTTTTTCGGCTCATTTTTCTCTACTACTTGAAATTGATAGGAGGTTCCCTTTTGCTCTACTCCAATCCATGTAACCGAGTTTACATTATTCGTAAGGGTTCTTTGAATTGTTTCAATATCAGGTAGCTGAAATTGCAGCTTTCCCCGCTTTATACCCATTTTTTCTAATTCCTTTATCAGTAAATATTCTGTATCTGGCTTTGCACCCTTAATCTCAATTGTCCAAACCATATTTGAAAGCAGAAAGATAAGAGAGAGGCAAAGTACAAATCCTATCGCAAAACCGCTATTACGAAGCAAGCGTTTTTGCCAAAACGGTAGTCCATAACGGCCGAGAAAAAACACCTTACAAGGATGCTTACGAACAATAAATCTAAGACGTTTAACATCTACAATAGACATATATAAGGTAATATGTTCTTCCCCTAGCTTCTTCACATTCCATATCTTAATATTTTTTCGAACACAATCGTTTAATAAACGTTCTATTCCTTTCCCTCGCAGTGATACCTTCACATATCCAAAGAAAAAAACGATCCAATGGTTCTTCATATGTCTCCCCCATTATTCATCTAGAAATAAAACTTGTTCAACCATACCTTCAAGCAACATTTCTTCTGGGAGTATTGTCTTGATGACAAAGGAATTACCTTTAATTAATAATTGACCTTTTTTAAGCAATAAGCGTACCTCCTTATCCGAAAATAAAAGTAGTCCTCTATGATTTTCTATATAAATATGAATTTGTCCAATTAACGTAATACGTGGTAAATCCATCAATACATCGGCAGGTAGGTCCATCTGCTTTGTAAGCCATTCCTTTACTTGATGCAGCTTCTTCATAATAAAAGACCCCCCTTTCATCTCATATGTATGAAAAGAGAGCCCTTGCTAGCACAGAAAAAGAAAAAAGCATAAAAAAAGACGTCTACATAGACGTCCTTTTTTATGCTAAAAGCTGTGAAACAAGTTTATTAACTAATGAGCCGTCAGCTTTTCCCTTTACATTAGGAATAACTTTACCCATTACTTTTCCCATATCAGCTTTAGAAGTTGTTGCTCCTACATCAGCAATTGCTTGCTTAATAATCGCAGTTAATTCATCTTCACTTAATTGTTCTGGAAGATATACCTCTAAAACTTTTATTTCGTCTTTCACTTTATCCACAAGGTCTTCACGACCAGCTTTTTCAAATTCAAGGAGGGAGTCTTTCCGCTGCTTCAGTTCACGAGTTAAGACGGTAAGCTCTTGCTCTTCCGTTAATTCTTGTTTGAGCTTAATCTCCTCGTATTTTAAAGAAGACTTAACCATACGGATCACAGTAAGTCGATCCTTTTCTTTACTCTTCATCGCTTGCTTCATATCTTGATTTAAACGATCGAGAAGACTCATATTAACACCCTCTCTTAAAATTTACGCTTTCTAGCTGCTTCGGATTTCTTCTTGCGTCTTACGCTTGGCTTTTCGTAAAATTCGCGTTTTCTTGCATCCGCAAGTGTTCCAGATTTAGAAACTGTGCGTTTAAAACGACGAAGTGCATCCTCTAAAGACTCGTTTTTACGAACGACTGTTTTAGACATTATTATTTCCCTCCCTCCGAAACATCCACTTACAACTACTCTACGTCATGCGAAATAAACCACTTCTTCAGCATGTCTTTAACGATTATAATACATTTTTATTAACTCGGTCAACTGAAATAGAAAGAAAACTCTTCCATTGAATCAATAGGACGCAAAAAAAACATAGTTTTTCTTAATTTGACGAAATAAATCGGATATTAATACGATGATGAGGACGTCCCTTTTTTGTTTCGCTCAGGCACTTGCAGAATTTGATTCATTCTTTGATACAGGTTCATCTAATACGCGAACGAACGTTGCTTCATTATATGGATAACCAGCTTTCGTTATTTTAACTCGAACAAGCTTACCAATTAACTCATCTGGGCCTTCCATGTGTACCTTTAAGTAGTTATCCGTATAACCGACAAGCATTTTCTCTTCATTGTGTTCTTCCGGTATAATTTCAAGCACTTCATCTTCAAACTGCGAAGCATATTGCTTTGCTAATTGATCAGACAATGATATGAGTCGATGTACACGATCGTTTTTCACTTCTTCTGGAATTTGATCTTCCATTCTAGCTGCAGGTGTCCCTGTTCGCTGAGAGTACGGAAATACATGTAGCTCAGAAAATTGATTATTCTTAATAAAATTATATGTTTCCATAAATTCTTCTTCTGTTTCCCCTGGGAAACCTACAATCACATCTGATGTAATAGCAAGACCAGGAAATACTTCCTTTAAACGATCGATACGTTCTTTAAAAAACTCCATCGTATATTTACGTCTCATTCGTTTTAGAACAGTATTACTACCCGATTGAAGAGGAATGTGCAGGTGACGCACCACAACATTAGAATTGCGAAGTGCATGAATCACCTCATCAGTAATTTGACTCGCTTCAATAGATGAAATACGAAGCCGTTTTAACCCTTTTACTTCCGCTTCCATATCGCGAAGGAGCATGGCTAAATTATAATTTTTCATATCTTCGCCATATCCACCTGTGTGAATACCTGTAAGCACAATTTCTTTATAGCCAGCATCCACCAGCTGCTGTGCTTGCATAATCACTTCTTTTGGATCACGAGAACGCATAAGTCCACGTGCCCAAGGAATAATACAAAACGTACAAAAATTATTGCAGCCTTCTTGAATTTTAAGAGATGCACGCGTACGATCTGTAAAATAAGGAACGTCCATTTCTTCATAGACACGTGCTTTCATAATGTTATGAACACCATTAATAGGCTTTCGCTCTGCTTTATACTGCTCAATATACGAAAGCATCTTATGGCGATCTTGCGTACCTATAACAATATCTACTCCAGGAATAGCCATAACCTCAGCTGGAGAAGTTTGTGCATAACATCCGGTTACACAAATAACAGCATCGGGGTTTTGACGAACAGCACGCCGGATAACCTGTCTGCTTTTTTTATCTCCCGTATTTGTTACCGTACAAGTATTAATTACATACACATCTGCTTGATGATCAAAATCTGTTCGTTCATAGCCATTTTCTTTAAACAGCTGCCATATGGCTTCTGTTTCATAATGATTTACTTTACAGCCTAATGTATGAAAAGCAACTAAAGACATACTATCACCTCGTTAATTCAAAATGATACGAAACAGCAGACAAGGAATATAATGGAGCTGTTTCCGTTCGTAATATTCTTGGACCTAAGCCACATGAAATAAATCCATTTTCAATCAATTGCTGTACCTCTTCTTCCGTTAAACCACCTTCTGGACCGAAGACGATAAGCAAGCTCTGGCCCTGCTTTAAACTATCTAATGCTTTGGCAAAGTTTGATTTTTCTCCTTGCTTCGCATCTTCTTCATAAGCAACGATGCAAACATCATATTTTTTACTAAAAGAAAGGAGCTGATGAAAAGATACTGGTTCATATACTGAAGGAATTGTAGCTCGGTGGGATTGCTCAGCAGCTTCTTTTACAATTTTAACCCATCTTTCAAGTTTTTTTTCGCCTTTTTTCGTATCCCATTTCACTATCGAACGAGACGCTATAAATGGTAAAAAAGCGGATGCACCTAGCTCGGTTCCTTTTTGAAACACGAGTTCAAGTTTATCCCCCTTTGGTAGTCCACTTGCAATTGTAACTCGAATAGGAAGCTCCTTCTTTTCTTCTATCCATTGTACAACAGTTGCCTTCACGCTTGTATTGGTAATTTCAGATATGGTACAAAGAGCAGTGTTCCCACCTGTACAACAGTATAGATGATCTCCTACTCCCATACGCATAACCCGAAGAATATGGTGCGCATCATCACAGTCAATGAAGAATGTCTCATCTTCTATATGGTTTACAAAATAACGTTGCATGGTATCACCCTACTTAGTAGCTGTCTTATCAATCATATAGTATCATGCATAATTCGCTCTAGCATGCAAATTTGGAGAGGTTTGCTTGCACAGAGTCTAAATTTTTATACTCTATCTAATAAGGAAAGGGGGAAGAATCCCCCTTTACAGAAAATTTCATTTACATGTGTCATCATTTCGAATGATTTCTTGCAATAATTGCTACCCAATCTTCTTGATGAAGTACTTCTTCAATTACAAACCCAACACGTTCTAAGGCTGCTCTCACTTCATGTTCTTTTGATTGAATAATCCCAGAAGTAATAAAGATTCCGTTTGCTTTTACAACCTTTGCCGCGTCACTTACGAATAATAGAATGATTTCGGCTAATAGATTCGCAACAATTACATCTACAGGACCTTCAACACCATGTAGTAGATTGTTCTCTGCTACCGTTACAATACTTTCTGTACTGTTTCGCATTACATTTGCCTTTGCACTTTCTACTGCCACGATGTCTAAATCGTAGGCATGCACAGATGCTGCATTTAATTTAGCTGCAGCAATGCTTAGTATACCTGAACCAGTTCCAACGTCAATGACATGATCACCAGGTTGTAACGTTTTTTCAAGTGCTACTATACACATAGAGGTCGTTGGATGTGTACCTGTACCAAACGCCATGCCAGGATCCAATTCAATAATATGTTCATCTGTAGCAGGAGTGTATTCCTCCCAACTAGGAACAATAGTAAACGTGTTCGAAACCTTAACAGGATGATAATATTGTTTCCAGGAAGTAGCCCAGTCTTCTTCATTTACTTCTTTAATACATACTTCTTTGTGCCCTAAAGGAATATCAAGCAATGCCAGCTTCTCAATTTCTATGTTTACCTGTTCAAGCGTCTCTTCTAGCTGCTCACTTTCTGGAAAATAAGCCTTTAATGTAACACCTTCAGTAGGATAATCATCAGGATTCAACTCATAAATTTCACCAAATTGTTGTTCTCGTTGTTTCGTTAAATCTGCTACATCTTCAATGGATACACCGCTTGCTCCTGCTTCGTGCAGTATATTCGAAATCGGTTCAACAGCGAATTCAGTTGTATGGATGCTATATTCAAACCATCTCATATTTTCTACAACTCCTACTCGTTTCTTATGCTACCCTTTAATCGCTCTTTTCAGCTTAGCGAACAAGCTATCATCTTTTAAATGTTCATGGCTGTCATTAGCAAGGTCTGCTAACAATTCTTTTTGCTTAGCTGTTAGTTTTGTAGGAGTAATTACACGTACTATTACATATTGATCACCATGTCCATAGCCTCTTACGTTAGGAGCACCTTTCCCTTTTAGACGAAACTCTGTTCCCGTTTGTGTTCCAGCAGGTATTTTTAGTTTCACCTTTGAATTTACAGTTGGTACTTCTACTTCATCACCAAGTGCTGCTTGTGTAAAGGTAAGTGGCATTTCACAAATGATATCATCACCATTGCGTTCAAAGAATTCATGCGGACGTACGCGAATTACAACATATAAATCACCTGCTGGACCACCGTTAAACCCTGGCTCGCCTTTTCCAGAAACACGAATTTGTTGACCATCATCGATTCCAGCTGGAACTTTAACATGAATTTTTTTACGTTTATTAACTTTCCCTTTACCATGACACGTTGTACATTTTTCTTTAATCATTTGACCCGTTCCTCCGCAGTAGGAACACGCACGTCGATTTACAATACGCCCAAATGGGGTATTTTGTTCTACACTGACTTGACCGGTACCGTTACAATGTGAACATGTTTCTTTTTTCGTTCCTGGTTTTGCACCAGAACCTTTACATGTGTCACAATTTTCTTCACTAGAAATTTCAATATCCATTTCTTTCCCAAAAATTGCTTCTTCAAAATTTAGCGTCATTGAATATTGTAAATCTGCTCCTTGACGAGGGGCATTTGGATCACGTCTTCTTCCACCGCCGCCAAAAAATGTGCTAAAGATATCTTCAAAGCCGAAGCCGCCACCTTCAAAACCTTCAAAACCGCCGCCACCAAAGCCTTGGTTCGGACCTGCGTGACCAAATTGATCGTACGAAGCACGTTTTGTGTCATCACTTAGTACTTCATAGGCTTCTTGGACTTCTTTAAATTTCTCCGTTGCATCTGCCTCTGTACTAACGTCTGGATGATATTTCTTCGCTAAACGTCGATATGCTTTTTTTATCTCATCTTTAGAAGCTGTTTTGCTTACGCCTAACACTTCATAATAGTCTCTTTTACTCATAGCTCAACCTCCCGACTCCTTCCACATAGAGGTAATTGTAACATTGCAAGAAAGACCTTTGCAACTATGTTTACTACTCTCAGGTCCCACATGTTGTTAATAGAAAAAAAGTCAAAGCCAAGGCATACTTGACTTTGACTTTTTCATAGCACGATGTATTATTTATCGTCTTTTACTTCTTCGTAATCTGCATCTACAACATTGTCTTTTTTCGCTTCTGCACCTTCTGCTTGACCAGTTTGACCGGCTTGCGCAGCTTGCTGTGCTTGTTCATACAATTTAACAGTTAACTGTTGTACAAGTTCATTCAAAGCATCTTTCTTAGCACGGATGTCTTCCATCTCGTTTTTCTCAAGAGCAGCCTTTAATGCATCCTTCGCTTCATTTGCCTTTGCAAGTTCAGCTGCGTCAACTTTTCCTTCTAGGTCTTTTGCTAGCTTTTCTGTTTGGAATACTAGTTGATCTGCTTCATTACGTAGATCTACTTCTTCTTTCTTTTTCTTATCTGAATCAGCATTTGCTTCTGCTTCTTTCACCATACGATCAACTTCTTCATCAGAAAGACCTGAAGATGATTGAATCGTAATCGCTTGTTCTTTATTCGTTCCTAAATCTTTTGCACGTACATTTACGATACCATTTGCATCAATATCAAATGTAACTTCGATTTGTGGAATACCACGTGGTGCTGGTGGAATGTCAGATAATTGGAAACGTCCTAATGTTTTATTATCTGTTGCCATCGGGCGTTCACCTTGAAGTACATGAATGTCTACTGCTGTTTGATTGTCTGCAGCTGTAGAGAATACTTGTGATTTGCTCGTTGGAATTGTTGTATTGCGTTCAATTAACTTCGTGAACACACTGCCCATTGTTTCAATACCAAGTGAAAGTGGTGTTACGTCTAATAATAATACGCCCTTTACATCACCTGTTAATACACCGCCTTGAATAGCAGCACCTAGTGCAACTACTTCATCTGGGTTTACTCCCTTAAATGGTTCTTTTCCTGTTTCACGCTTAATAGCTTCTTGTACAGCAGGAATACGAGTAGATCCACCGACTAGAATAACTTTGTCAAGTTCTGCTGCAGAAAGGCCGGCATCGCGAAGAGCACGACGTGTAGGTTCTAATGTTCTTTCTACTAGCTGGGAAGTAAGCTCTTCAAATTTCGCACGTGTTAATGTTACTTCAAGGTGAAGAGGACCTGCTGCTCCAGCTGAAATAAACGGTAATGAAATTTGTGTAGATGTTACACCAGAAAGGTCTTTTTTCGCCTTTTCAGCTGCATCCTTTAATCTTTGTAATGCCATTTTATCTTTAGAAAGGTCAACGCTGTTTTCTTTCTTAAATTGTTCTACTAAATAGTCAATAACCACTTGGTCAAAGTCATCACCGCCAAGACGATTATCACCCGCTGTTGCAATTACTTCAAATGTGCCTTCAGCAAGTTCAAGAATAGATACGTCAAATGTACCGCCACCAAGGTCATATACAAGAATCTTTTGTTCTGTATCTTGTTTATCTAAACCATATGCAAGTGCTGCAGCTGTAGGTTCGTTAATAATACGTTCTACTTCTAATCCAGCAATACGTCCAGCATCTTTTGTTGCTTGGCGTTGTGCATCATTAAAGTATGCAGGAACGGTAATAACAGCCTTAGTTACTGTCTCACCTAAATATTCTTCTGCTGTAGCCTTTAGATTTTGTAGAATGATTGCTGAAATTTCTTGTGGTGTAAATTGTTTTCCTTCTACTTCTACCTTGTAATCAGTACCCATATGACGTTTGATAGAAATAATGGTATTTGGGTTTGTAATAGCTTGACGCTTTGCAACTTCCCCAACTTGACGTTCTTCATTTTTAAATGCAACTACTGAAGGAGTTGTACGATTTCCTTCTGGATTTGCTATAACTTTAGGTTCTCCGCCTTCCATTACAGCCACACAAGAGTTTGTTGTACCTAAGTCAATCCCAATAATTTTACTCACGGCGAAACCTCCTAATTTATGTAAAGCTATTGATTTACTTTTACCATTGAAGGTCGAATCACACGATCCTTCAATTTATATCCTTTTTGAAATTCTTCTACTACTATATTTGATTCTACATCTGCTTCTTCAACCTGCATAACCGCTTGATGCAAATTCGGATCAAATGGCTTTCCTACAGCATCAATTCCTTCTACTCCTTCTTTCGTTAGAGCTTCTACAAGTTGACGATATACCATTTCCATTCCTTGTATAAGTGATTTTGATTGCTCATCGTTTACTTCAAGTTTCATTGCTCGTTCGAAGTTATCAAGAGCAGGTAAAATATCGGAAACGATATTTTGTGATCGATATTTTTCTGCAGCCTGTCGATCAATCTGAACTCTACGACGATAGTTGTCAAAATCAGCCTGTAAACGTAGCATACGATTGTCTGTTTCTGATAACTTCGTTTCTAGTTCAGTAATTTTTTCTTGTAACTGCTCTTCTACTGATAATTCAGCTTCTGTTACTTGTTCTTCCTCCGCCGAAACCTCTTGCTCTGCGAAAGCTTCTTCTTTTACTTGCTCATTACGTTCTTCCAAACAATTCACCTCCCTTAAATGAAGTCTTAATTGTGCCTTAATCCTTGCTTTGATTCAACCTTACAAATACAGTTGATAATTGTGAAGAGAAAAGTTCTAAAATGCTAATAACCCTCGAATAATTCATTCGAGTTGGTCCTAGTATTGCAAAGGTACCTAGCAATTCATCATCAAATGAATACGCGGCTGTAATGAGACTGCAATCTTCTATAGCAGATGATTTATTCTCATGACCGATTTTCACTTGTATTCCCATCTTTTTATTTCGCAGCAATTGATAAAATTCTTGTTCATGCTCAATCATATTTAACAGTGACCGAACTTTATTAATGTCATTAAACTCTGGCTGCGTCAATATATTTGTTTTCCCACCGAAATATATCTTCTCTGAAATAGGAAATGTCAATGTTCCATCCAACAGCTTCATTGCTTGATCAAAATTCTGGACATGTTGACGTAAAACATATGAAATTTCTTGATGCAACTTATAATGCACATCAGAAATCAGAGTTCCCGCTAATTTTTCATTTAAAATGTTAACCATTTTTTCTAAATCATTCATATGCATAGAAGCTGGAATAGTAATTGTTCTACTTTGAACATGACCCGAATCGGTTACAATAATTGCAACAGCAGATTCATTGCCAAGTGGAATGATCTGTACACGTTTCAATTTATTTTCTGTAACCTTAGGACCGAGAACAATAGCTGTGTAATTCGTTAAATCCGAAAGAATTTGCGCTGACTGCTGGGCGATACTTTCCATTTCAAGCATCTTTTCGTCAAATAAGTTCCTAACTTGAGCAATTTCATCATATGGTAAATGCTGCGGAGCTAAAAGATGATCAACATAAAACCGATATCCTTTTTCCGAAGGAACTCTTCCTGATGAACTATGAGTTTTCTCAATATACCCAAGTTCCTCCAAGTCCGCCATATCATTTCGAATCGTCGCCGAACTAAAAGTAATCTCTTTCTTCTTCGACAATGTACGAGAGCCTACCGGCTGCGCAGAATGAATGAAATCGTCGATGATAATTTGCAACACTAAAAGCTGACGTTCTGAAAGCATCTATTATCACCTCTGTTAGCACTCTTAACCTTTGAGTGCTAAATCTATTATTAAAGTACCAAACTATGCATGTTCTTGTCAATGTAAAACCCTTGTTTATCCAAGAAGAAATGATTGAAACACTTCATTCCCTAATAGTGTGCCCAATTTTGTTAACCTGACGCTATTATCTGTTTCTTCCAAGTATCCACGAAGCTTATTCTGCTGAATTTGTTCCTTAAACTGTTCCTGCATACTAACTTGAAATTTCCGAAAAAATGTATCCTTATTTACCCCAGCGGTTTTACGAAGTCCTAAAAACATTTCTTCCTCCATTTGTTCTTGCTTCGTCACCTGATGAACTTCATGATAGGGAAATCCAGTTTTGTCAATCATCATAAAGTAGTGCTTGAGAGGTCCTGCATTCTGAATACGCTGACCAGACACATAGCTATGAGCGCCTGCACCAAATCCATAATAACTTTCATTATTCCAATACGTAGTATTATGTCTACTTTCATAGCCGGTTTTTGCAAAGTTACTTATTTCATACTGATGATAACCGCCTCGTTCCATTTCTTGCATGATATACTCATACATACTTGCTTCACTATCTTCACTTGGAAGCTGCAGCTTTCCACGTTTCATTAGATTATAAAATACAGTCTTCGGCTCCACTATTAATGAGTAGGCTGACATATGCGAAAGCCCGAGCGTTAAAGCAGTACGCATCGTTTCCTTAACATCATGCATCGATTGACCTGGCAAAGCATAAATAAAATCACCACTCACATTTTCAAATCCTATTGTTTTTGCTTCCTCAAGCGCTTGTATTGCTTCACACTTCGTATGCGTCCGGCCAATTTTTTTCAAAAGATCATCTTGAAAGCTTTGAATACCAAAGCTAAGACGGTTCACACCTCCATCTAAGAGGAGTTCCAGCTTTTCCTTTGGCAAGTCACCTGGGTTTGCTTCAAACGTGTATTCGCAATTTGAGCTGCGTGGTTTCAAATTCTGCTCAATAATAGTAAGAAGTTTTTCCGTTTGCTGCATCGAGAGCGCCGTAGGAGTTCCACCACCAACAAAAATGGTATCTAACTGTTCAATTGGCATGCGCTGCAAGGTATGCTTCATCTCTTTTTCTAGGTAGTCCAAATACTGATCAACAGGCTGCTTGTGAAGTAATACTTTATTAAAGTCACAATAGTGACAAATATGCTGACAAAATGGAATGTGAATATAAGCTGCTCGTATCAAAGCATACCCCCCTTTCTAATCCTTTATTGCAAATATGGACCGCCACACGAAATCCTGGTTCATACAAGATTTTTGCGTGGCGGTCCATGTCATAAGCATATTCCTTACCTTTTTTGCTCTCTTCTATTTCGAATCATCCATACGAAGAACTGCCATGAATGCCTCTTGTGGTACTTCAACAGAGCCTATCGTCTTCATACGCTTTTTCCCCTCTTTTTGTTTCTCAAGGAGCTTGCGCTTACGGGAAATGTCACCACCGTAGCATTTTGCTAATACATTTTTCCGCATCGCTTTAATCGTTGATCTTGCAATAATTTTCATTCCAACAGCGGCTTGTATAGGTACTTCAAACTGCTGCTTTGGAATGAGTTCCTTTAATTTTTCCACAATAATTTTTCCACGTTCATAGGCTGAATCCCTATGAACAATAATAGATAGTGCATCAACGTTTTCATTATTTAAAAGAATATCCATTTTCATAAGTTTAGAAGGTTTATAGCCAATAAGCTCATAATCGAATGAAGCATACCCTCTCGTACTAGACTTCAATTGATCAAAGAAATCATATACAATTTCGGAAAGTGGAATTTCATACGTAAGCGCAACACGAGTTTCATCTAAATATTGCATGTCAATAAAGTTTCCACGTTTTCCTTGACAAATTTCCATAACAGCACCGACGAAATCGTTTGGAACCATGATTGTCGCTTTTACATAAGGCTCTTCAATACGATCGATGCTTTGCGGATCTGGCATATTTGATGGATTATCGACAGCAATTTCTTGACCGGCTGTTGTATATACTTTATAAATTACACTTGGTGCTGTTGTAATTAAATCAATTTTAAATTCCCGTTCAATACGTTCTTGGACAATTTCCATGTGTAGTAAACCTAAAAATCCACATCGAAAACCGAATCCCAGTGCCTGTGACGTTTCCGGTTCAAATTGTAAGGAAGCATCATTTAGTTGTAATTTTTCAAGTGCTTCACGTAAATCATTATATCTGGCCGTATCAATCGGATACATACCGCAAAATACCATTGGATTCATTTTACGATAGCCTATTAACGGTTCAGCTGCAGGGCGATCACTAATCGTAATCGTATCACCAACCTGTGTATCACCAACATTTTTAATGGATGCAGTTAAAAACCCTACATCTCCTACCATGAGTTCATTACGTAATACCGGCTTTGGCGTAAACACACCAACTTCGAGTACTTCAAACTCTTTCCCAGTAGCCATCATACGAACTTTATCGCCGACTTTTACCGTTCCATTCACAACTCGAATATAGGCAATTACTCCTCGGTATGCATCGTACAAGGAATCAAAAATCAAAGCCTGAAGCGGTGCCTCTGAATCTCCTGATGGTGCAGGAACTTTTTCAACAATTTGCTCTAGAATCTCCTCGATTCCTATACCAGCCTTAGCAGAAGCTAAAACCGCTTCTGATGCATCCAGCCCAATTACATCCTCAATTTCCTGACGTACTCGTTCAGGATCTGCACTTGGCAAGTCTATTTTATTAATAACGGGCAGTATTTCTAGGTTGTTATCAATAGCAAGATAAACATTCGCTAATGTTTGAGCCTCAATTCCTTGCGCTGCATCTACGACAAGAATGGCACCTTCGCATGCTGCTAAGCTACGAGATACTTCATACGTAAAGTCAACATGTCCTGGGGTATCAATCAAATGCATAATATACGTTTCCCCATCTTTTGCTTTATACTGAATCTCAACGGCATTTAATTTTATGGTAATCCCACGCTCACGTTCTAAATCCATTGAGTCTAGTAGCTGCTCTTTCATTTCACGTTGTGACAAGGCTTCTGTCTTTTCCAATATTCGATCTGCCAATGTTGACTTCCCATGATCGATATGGGCAATAATCGAAAAGTTACGAATACGTGACTGTCGATTTTCTCTTTCTTCTTTATTCATACGTTCTCACTCCTACTAGTATCACAAGGCATACACTAGCTTTGATTATATCAATACACTACATAAGATTCAATGAAAATTGCCCTGACACACCGTTACAGCATTTCTTATCATTTTTTTAGCAATTTTTAAGGAGGCTTCAAATGATTCTAGAGCTAGAATGTATATTCTCCCGCTAATGAGTAAACATTCCCGTATTATCTTGATCAATGTTGTTATGAAGTGCAGCATTTAAACCGCTTGCCAATACGTTCGCCATATTTTCAATAAATGTATCCACTTCTTTCGGCGTGACCATTAAGTTATGCCCTAACGGAGAGAGTACCTCATAAATGAGTTTTCGTTTTTCGTCTTCGGGAAGTGTACCTACAATACCCAAAAACATATTACGTCTAATATCATCAGGCATATCCTCTTCGGTCAGCTTCTTTTTTTCTCCAAATGAAAATCCTGCAGGAAGTAAGGAACGCGATGGCTTGTCTCCTTCTTTTAACTCCCGTCCAAAATGCTTTAAAATATAATCGATAGTGTCACTTGTAATACTAACGGCATCCACAACAGTGGGTACGCCAATTGAAATAACGGGTATGCCTAGTAGTTCTTTGCTAAGTTCTTTTCGTTTATTTCCGATTCCTGCCCCAGGATGAATACCTGTATCAGACATTTGAATCGTACTATTCACTCTATCAATAGAACGCGATGCCAAAGCATCAATTGCGATAATAAAATCTGGCTTCGTTTTTTCTACCACTCCATATATGATGTCACTTGTTTCAATCCCAGTAGTACCCATAACCCCTGGACAAAGAGCACTTACTGGACGAAATCCCTTCTCAACTTGTTCAGGTTGCAATTGAAACAGATGGCGAGTTACTAAAATATTTTCAATTACAGATGGACCAAGGGCATCCGGGGTTACATTCCAATTACCTAGCCCCACAATAAGACAGCTCGCATCTTGAGAAATTCCAATACTCTTTAAAAAGCTTGAAAATTCTTGTGCAAAAATTCGTTCAACCTTTTGCTGCAAATCCGTATCCTGCTCACGAATTCCTTGTATTTCCAATGTAATATAATTTCCTGGCTTCTTTCCCATCCGCTCGGAAGCTTGCTCTTCAATTACAACGCTTGTAATCTTCACGCCATCCTCCTCACGCTCACGTACATGAACACCCGAAATAGTAGATTCATTTCTCTCCTCCTGAAGCAACTCACGCGCCTCAACAGCTAAATCCGTTCGAACAGAATAATATTGCAAATCTAATGGCTTCATCGTAACTTCCTCCTGTTCATCAAATATCCATTAGCATAACCAAAACATAAAAAATCATTCACTCAAAAAATAAACCTAGTTCAGGCTGCTGAAAGGAAAATAAACGATTTTTTGCAACTATTGTTCTAAAAATCATGCCTCTTTATCAAAATGATGCTACCTCTCTATTGCAATTAACGCTTTCGTTTGATAAAATATTTTTTGTTCTATGTAAGTATCGAGTTAACTCGAGGTTGCTTCCGGGAGGTGAAGGAATATGGCAAACATTAAATCTGCTATCAAACGCGCTAGCTTAAATGAAGAGCGTCGTGCACATAACGCTTCTATCAAATCTGAAATGCGTTCTGCAGTAAAGACTGCTGAATCTTTACTTGAAAATAAGGATGTTGAAAATGCAACATCAGCATTATTAGTTGCTGGTAAGAAGCTTGACAAAGCTGCTACAAAAGGTTTAATTCACAAAAATGCTGCTGCTCGTAAGAAATCACGTCTTGCACAACGACTTAACAGCATTAACGCGTAACAACAAAACGATCCAAATGGGTCGTTTTTTTTTGTGTTACATTTCGTTAAGCTCAGCGCATATATACGTAATTAAAAAAACGCCTAGCAGCAATTTGCTAGGGCGATCTATTTCATCCTCTGTGCTATAAATTAGACTACAATGTTCGTTAAACGCATGATAAAAAACTCCAAAATTAATCGCTTTTCCATTTTTCCTGATTTCATATCATAATCAGCGGTCGCTATATCATCAATAATTTGTTTTAGCTCTTCAAACGAAAAATAGCCTGACTGCTGCATAGCTAATTTTACCCGGTAAGGATGCACACCTAGGTGAGACGCAATTTGATTTTGTACATAGCCACGTTGCTGCAGTTCTTTTACTTGGTATAAAAGCCGAAATTGTCCCGCTAACAAAGCCAGAATCTTAATAGGTTCTTCCTGCTTGATAAGCAATTCATGTAAAATTCTCATCGCTTCTGATATATTTCTGTTTACAACTTTTTCAACGAGAGTAAATACATTTTGCTCTATCGATTTAGGAACAAGTTGATGAATATGTTCACGCATAATCGTTCCAGAGTCACCAACATATACACATAGCTTTTTCATTTCTTGTGAAAGAGCCATGACATTACTCCCAACAAGTTCAAGCAAAACATCAACCGCATCATTTTCTATCGTTGCTTCCCCGGCCTGTTCAATAATCCATTTTCGTACATCCTGTATTTGCAGAGGATTCGCTTCGATGACCTCCGCATGCTTTTTTAATTGTTTTGTAATTTTTTTTCGTTCATCTAACTTTTCAAATGGGGCAACAAATACAAGGATGGAAAAGGGAGATGGCTCCTCTATATAGGTTTGTAATACGTGAACATTTTGTTCGAGCTTTTCTTTTTGAGATGTTAAAAAATAGGGAGATTTCACTACAATGACCTTTCGTTCTCCCATAAAAGGTAATGTTCTTGCATCCTCCACAACATCCTCCAAATAAGCTTCTTCTAGATCATATGTTATAACATTCCACTCTCTGTCTTCTTCCTTAAGTGCTTCATTAATAAGTATGTGCAATGTCTCATTCATAAAATAGGCTTCTGTTCCATATAATAGATATATGGACGCAAATTGCTTTTGCTTTAATTTTTTATGTAACGTATTCATTTTGTTTCTCCTCACCAATCATATATATCCATAGTAAGGGCAGTTTCTTTCTTTTACAAGCAGAAGGGCAGGCAAGCAGCTGTCCCGCCCTTATTTTATATAAAACGTCAGCTCGCATGCCCTAGGATTCATGCAGATTGACGGGAAACCTAACCCTAGTATTTGCACAAACAACACCGTCATGAATGTAGGTTACTTACACATATAGGATTTTATATATAAAATGTATATTTTTTCTACTTTGCATTATATACTGTAGATAGTTGGGAGGGATACAGGGTGAATGAGTTTGAGGAAAATGTACAATGCAAACGAAATGATGCAGTAGATTCAGGGGTTGGTTTTATCGTGTCCTTTGGATTTTTTGCTACTCTGTTTATTATCGCAACTATAATTAAGGGAATCGGCTTCTAGACTACCAAGTATGGTAGTCTTTTTTTAGTTAGATATTCTTTATTCCTTCATTCCATCATATGGCACCATACTTCGAAATGTTCCCATGTCTCCTTTAAATGTGAAGGTAATTGCTCCTTCTTCATCAGTACGCCAAATCGTTATGTTATGCTTATTTAGTCTATCAAGCACTTCCTTATGAGGATGACCGTATCGATTTTTCTGCCCTACAGAAATAATAGCAGTAGTTGGCTGCAGCATTTGAACAAAAGCCTCTGAGGTAGATGATTTGCTACCATGATGCCCTACTTTTAATACATTCACATGTAAACCCGGATAACGATCCATTATTTGTTTTTCTCCCTCTTCTTCCAAATCACCTGTAAACAGCCATTGTAGCCCTCCAAGCTTTGTATAAAGAACGATTGATTGGTTATTGTCCTTCGTTTCATCACCAGTCGGCGATAGGATTGTAAATGTCGCGACGCCGTCATCATTCCACGTATATCCATCTTGTATTTCACGTACCCTCACATTCTTTTCTCTTGCCAAATGAATGATTTCCTCTTCTTGTATGGAAGGACTCTTTTTTTTGCCCACCATCAATTCACCAATTGCAATACCATTTAAAATTTCATTTGCAGCCCCAATGTGATCGACATCGCCATGCGTTAAAATAAGCTTGTCAATTTTTTTAATACCAAGATGATACAAATAGGGAAGAACTACGTTTTCTCCCACGGAGTATGTTCGTTTTCTCTTTTGCCATTCTTCTTTAGGAAAGGATATCATTCCACCAGTATCAATGAGATAGGTTGCTTTATTATAGGGGAGACGAATTAAAATTGACTCCCCCTGACCTACATCAATAAAGGTAACGAGTCCATTTGGATTTAAATACGGTGATATATAATGAAAGCTGGCAATTAAAACGACACACACAATACTATGCGTAAAATAAGATCTCCCTATTTTCCCTTCCCAAGCTAAAAATAAAAACAAAATACATATGCTATACAAACAGGTTAACCATACAGAAGAATGTCCGAATGTTAGCTGTAAGAAAGGCAAGCTATTACACCATTTTAGTAAATCATTGGAAATAGAAATACACCATACTAACAAAGTTGTAAAAAAAGGAACAGAAGGAATAAGAAACGATACGATAAGGACCAAAAGGGCAAGCGGCATAATAACAAATGTAAGGTACGGCACATATATCAAATTAAGTAACAGACTGTAAGGAGACAAACGGCCGAAATAATGGAGAGTAATTGGTATAGAGGAAAGCTGTGCAGCAAGGGCGAGATTCCACGCTGCTTTGATAGGGTTCCCAGTAAGAATGACCCGCGTTGATAACAACAGGATAGCAGTTGAAAGAAAAGAATACTGAAACCCAATATCAAACAATACATAAGGATTCCAAATTACCATCGTGATTGCGGTTAAACTAAGCGCATCCATTCCAGATAGACGCTTAGAAAAAAGTAAACACGTGAAGACAAAAACGGCCATAATAGAAGCCCGCACAACTGAGGCGGAAGCACCAGCCATAAACATATACAATGGGACGACGAGAAGGAGTAAAACTGTAGCCGTTTCTCTAGTAAACCCTACTCGCAGCATAACAAACAGACACATCACGGCTAGAAAGCTAATATGAGAGCCAGATATGGCAAGCAAATGAATCAGACCTAGCTGCTGATATTGATCTTCTATTTCACTAGACAACTGCTCACGGTCACCATAAAGAAGGGCATTCATAAAGCCAACTGCCTCCAGTGGAAAGGTAGCTTGTACATAGCTTATGGCAGATTGGCGAATGGTATATAACCAATGGATGAAACTTACTTGTTCCTTATGGCAGGAGTCGAGGGAAGAAGCACGAAACACGTGATGAATACGCTGATGATACAAATACTCCCGGTAGTTAAACGCACCCTCATTTCGCATGGCAGAGGGCTCTTCCAATTTACCTGAAAAGGAACAAGTTGTTCCTGGTTGCAGATGTGTCCATGTTTCCTTCTCTTCCCTTGAAGAAAATACATACGTTAATCGAAGCATCTCACCTTGCTCTGTCTTCACAAAAAGGAACATCCTATCACCGTCTATTTGCGGAGAAACTTCTACCGTGCCGATAAACTGAGAAAAAGATGGAGACAGATGGGTAATATTATTTTTTTCAACAAAACTCATGTACAAATAGGAAGAGAAAAAAACCACCAGACAGAGAATCCATATTCGTTTCGATAGCATGACAAACGCGAATATGCAATAAGTCAAATCAGCAACAATACTCAGAAATGCAAAATGAAAATGTGCTGACGTAATCGCTAACATGACAGATATTGCAACATACCCCCACTGTCCTCGCAATTATCATCCACCCTTTTGTATTAAAATTCAATTTTCAGTATTGTCTGTACCTGCTGCAAGTTTCTTCGCTTGCTGCAACAATTCGATTGCGTGCTGTTCATCTTCTACTTTGGATGATTCTAGCAATTGCTTCAGCTGATGTAACTGATCTATTTCTTGTAATGATGTGATTGTGTATTTTATTGGTACTTGACGAACCTTCACATTAGCCTGTTCATATAATTCCATTGCATAGGGATGGTTTTTATAATCTTCAGCATAGTAAACAGCAGAAATTCCACTTTGAATAATAGCCTTACAGCAAGGAAGGCAAGGAAAATGTGTTACGTAAATTTCCGCACCTTCTGTTTTTACACCAAATTTGGCACATTGTAAAAGGGCATTCATTTCAGCATGGATCGTTCGAACACAATGATTATCAATGACATAGCATCCTTCATCAATGCAGTGATCCCCTCCTGTAATGGACCCGTTATAGCCGCCTGCTATAATCCGTTTGTCACGAACAATTGTGGCCCCTACCGTTAATCTTGTACATGTACTTCTTAGCGATAAAACATAGCTTTGTGTCATAAAATATTGATCCCAAGAAATTCGCTCCATTATATTTCCCGCCTTATCTTTTTCTTTTAAGTTTACCTATATAGTTGAAATATCGTCAATCCATTATGGTACAATAATTTCTTCTTTCATTTTTTCAAGTGTTTTTTCTCCAATCCCATTAACCTTAAGAAGATCCTCTATTTTTTGAAACGGTCCATTCTGCTCTCGATATCGAATGATGCTATCGGCCTTTGTCGGTCCAATTCCAACAATGCTTTCAATGTCCTCCTTCGTAGCAATATTTATAGCAACCTTTTTCTTCCCTTGCTTCTCCATTGCTACGCCCTGTTCGCCAACGCGAGGAATATACAGAAGCATTTGGTCTTGCACAAATTGAGCTAGGTTGACCTTCGTTTTATCTGCCTCTGGTAAAAATCCACCTGCCTTTTCAATAGCTTTCTGTACACGATCCCCTTGCGACATTTCATAGACTCCTTCAAACTTTACAGCTCCTTTAATATCAATGACAATGTTTTCTTGTTTAACCGGCTCACTCTTATCTTTCGTTTTTTCTATTTTTTCTACTGTCGGCTTTGTAACGGCCTGGGGAATTTGACTCTGATTCCCTTTTGTATTCGAGTAAAACATACCGATGACGACAAGTGCGCCGACCAAAATCATTCCCCATTTTTTGATTTTTTCGATATTCATGCACTCCTTTTCCAGTAATCTTCATAAATTGGCGGCACGCTTCATATTGTTTAGGAGAAAACCGTTACGAAGGAGGGGATGCAATATTGAACATAGGAGTGATAGGAACAGGAAATATGGGTACCCTCTTAATAGATTCGTTCGTGGATGCTCATACAATCGAGCCTTCGTGTTTCAATATTATTAATCGTACTTTATCTAAAGCATATGACTTGAAAAAAAAATATCCTTCCATTCATATTGCAGCGTCTATAGAAGAACTTATTATCCAGAGTAATATCATTTTCATCTGTGTGAAGCCTCATGAAATATATCCAATTTTAAAGCAACATAGGACACTGTTTACAAAAGAGAAATGCCTAGTTTCCATTACAAGCCCTGTCGAGGTATCACAACTTGAATCTGTGGTATCATCTCATGTAGCTCGTATCATTCCAAGCATAACAAACCGAGCATTATCAGGAATTTCGCTTTTTACCTTTGGAGGTTCTTGTAGTAAAGAATGGCGAACGATCCTCTATGCTCTCTTTCAATCGATCTCAACACCAATTGAGATTGAGGAAAATGTAACGAGAGTTGCTTCTGATATTGTAAGCTGCGGACCGGCATTCTTTAGTTATTTACTGCAGCAATTTATTCACGCTGCTGTAAGCGAAACAGATATCACCCATGAGCAAGCAACCACATTAGCAAGTGGAATGCTAATCGGTATGGGTGCACTGCTTGAAAAAAAATATTTTTCTTTACCCTCCCTTCAGCAAAAAGTTTGTGTAAAAGGCGGTATAACGGGGGAAGGAATTAAAATTATGGAAAATGAGCTAGGAGACATGTTCAAACATCTTTTCAATCGTACACATGCAAAGTACGAAGAAGATAGGCAAGAAATAATAAAACAATTTAAGAGATCCTAGCATAGGTTCTCCGTATACATTTCATTTCCTCCTTGGCTAATTTTGTAAATAACGCTATATGTACGGGAAAAACCACCTTTTTCCGTACTCTAACTTTACAAGATGTAAAGATTACTTTGTAAAATTGAAAGTGAGTGTGATTTTACAATAAAACTGATTAGAAAAAAGAGGAATGAAACAAAATTAGTTTCATTCCTCTTTCACATTGAAGTTTCACTTTACTGCAGCAAAGAAAATGCGCTCTGTTTTCTCAGAAACAGGATTCATTTCAAGATCTGTTATACTAACAATAGAAAATCCAATTTCCTCTAACCATTTTTGTAAGCTTGCGATTTCGTATGCTCGTTGGACATGAAACTCTTCAAAACGAACGAACGTTTCATCATTCGGTTCTTTCACAAAAAATGATAGCTCATGCTCAATGCTATCTTTCATTTCACCAGGAAAACAGTTCCAGATAAGCGCAAGCTGCTCTTCATTAATCGTGAATGTCTCATTTTCAAAAATATGATGAATTTTATACAATGAGTGAACATCAAATAAAAACAAGCCCTTATCCTGCAAATGATGATAAATACGGGCAAATGTTTGCTTAACTCCCTCTTCATCTGTTACATAATTTAATGAATCACAAAAGATTGTAATGATATCATACTTTTCCGGTAATTCTAGTTCTCTCATATCTTGCTGATATAAAGGTATAGAAAAATCAACTAGTTTATGCTGTGCAATCGTCAACATTTCTTCCGATAAATCAACACCCGTCACATCGTATCCTTTTTCAGCAAGCGGCAATGCAATATTTCCTGTCCCACATCCAACATCTAATAACGTTTTACCAGAAACATGAACTTCTTGCTTTTTCATTTCGACAAATTGAATCCATTTTTCATAGGGAATATCATTCATCAATTCATCATACAGTAACGCAAACTGCTCGTATCTCATTGTTCAGCTTCTTTCAAAATGTCTTCGCGTGGTACATCGCCCCAAAGTCGTTCTAAATTATAATAGCTGCGTTCGTCACGATGGAAAACGTGGGCAACAACCTCCCCCATATCTACAAGTACCCAGCGTCCTTCATCAAAACCTTCTATCTGCTTGATTTCATATCCACTCTCTTGTACTTTTTCTTTCATTTCCCTGGCAATAGCTTGCACCTGCTTATCAGAATTCGCTTGACAAATTATAAAATAATCAGTGAAAGGAGATACTCCTTTCATATTTAATGCTATAATATCTTCTGCTTTTTTATCATCAGCAGCTTTCGCTACCACGGATAATAACTCGTGTTGATTCATCCAATAAATTCCTCCTTGAGTATTGCATTATATGTTTTTACTGTTAACGGGTAAATTCTTTGATTACGCTCCATTAAAAATGAAATCGTGTTCTTTAATGCTTGGAGTAAAGCTTGATTAATATCCTGCCAGGCTAGGGCTCGAACTTCATCTACCCCTGGAAACTTCCGTCCAGGTTCAATATAATCTGCTAGCCAAATAACCCTGTCAAGCATCGTCATATGTTCATGGCCGCTCGTATGATACATAATCGCCTGTAGGATGTCATGATCCTTGATTCCTACTTCCTTTGCAACAAGATAAGCTCCTACCGGGGCATGCCAAAGCTCTTTATTATGATCTAGTAAATCCAGAGACATATGTTCACGGATAATTATTTCTTCCATTTCTCGAATCGATCTGCATTTTGCATAGTCATGAAAAATGGCTGCCATTTCAGCTTTTTTTGTATCTACATCATATTTCTCAGCCAATAGAACAGCCGTCTCCATCACACCAATGGTATGAATATAGCGCTTCTCATGCATCTGCTTACGTACGATAGCTAACGCCTGTTCCCGCTCCATATAATCCATTCCTCTCAATATAAGTTTGCACCTTCTCAGGCAGCAAATATTTAGTCGTTCCACCATCCGAAAATCGGTCGCGTATAAAAGAAGAAGATACTGCAAATTCTGGAATCTCTATTTTTTTAATAGCATAAGGTGTATGAAGAGAGTATCCTGGTCTTGTTACTCCTACAAATTGAATAAGCTGAAGTAATTCATCTATTTTATGCCATTTAGGCAAATACTCTACCATATCCCCGCCGATAATAAAATAAAATTGCTTGTCAGGACAATTCTTCTTTAATTGTATCACAGTATCATACGTGTAGGATGGGCCTTGCCTTTCTAATTCAATGAGACAAATTGAAAAATGCGGTTCGTGTTCAATAGCTAGCTTTAACATCTTTACTCGATGATGGGTACTCACTACATCCTTTTCGAGTTTATGTGGTGGTATTTTGTTTGGTACGAACCAAATCTCATCAAGTTGCAACGCATGGTACACTTCATTTGCTATGAGAAGATGACCGTTATGCGGAGGATCGAATGTACCACCGATAATGCCGATTCTATTCATGGCAATGTGATTTTCTTATGCTCAGCTGATTCTTTATATAGTACAATACTGCCTCCAATCACTTGTACAAGCTCAGCTTGTGCACCAGTAGCTAATTCCTCTGAAACCTCATAGCGGTCATATTCACAATTTTGTAAAACACTCACTTTAATTAATTCCCGTACTTCTAATGCTTCACCAATTTGTTTTACCATATTTTCATTTACGCCGCCTTTACCAACCTGAAATATAGGTGATAAATGATGAGCCTGCGCCCGTAAAAATCTTTTTTGTTTTCCTGTTAACATTTTTTATCCTCCAAGTTTTGTTATTACGAGCTGTTTCATTCGTTCCACATTCGGCCATTTCCCCGTCCAAAGCTGAAAGGCTAATGCTCCTTGATAGACAAACATATCGACTCCGTTTTGCACAATGGCTCCAGCTCGTTTTGCTTCTGTTAAAAACGTAGTTTGAAATGGATTATAAATAATATCCGTTACAATTGCCCCTTGTTTGAGCTCTTGAATTGAAAAAGGTGAATCCTCAACATGTGGGTACATGCCAACCGATGTCGTATTGACAATAATATCGTATGATTGCTCATTTTGTAATGCTTCTTCTAATGAAACAGCATAAGAAGAAGTTTGATAATGACAGGAGTCTATTAAATCTTGAGCACGAGAAATCGTTCGATTTGCAATATCAATTTGTGTTATCCCCTTCGATGCAAGCGTGAAATAAATAGCACGACATGCACCGCCGGCACCGATAAGCAATACGCGTTTCTGACTTAAGGAATCTCCTGCAATGGATTCTAGGGCTCGTACATAACCAGTTCCATCTGTATTATAACCGATTAACTGTCCATCCTTGTTTACAACTGTATTCACTGCACCAATTTGCTTCGCTAAATCATCAACAGAATCAAGATATTGCATGATCGCTACTTTATGAGGAATCGTTACATTGAATCCAGCTATCTCTGTGGCCCTAAATCCTTTCACCGCATCAGCAAGCTTATCCTCCTCTATCCGAAAAGCATGATAATGAGCATCTATTTGTAAGGACGAAAATGCATCATTGTGTATAAGAGGCGATAAGGAATGACCAATAGGATTACCTATAACTCCATATAGCTTCAAACTGATCTCCACCTTTATATTAAAGATTTCCGGATAGAAGCACTAACTCCCTTCGGAACATGAATGGCAATTTTAGCACCCGGTTCATTAATTGTAATCCAACCTAACCCCGATATTACAACATCCATTTTAGGTTCATGGATGACAAATTCATGTCGCACGAGCTCTGGAAACGTTTCAACCTCTTCCGGGAACGGCGGACTAAGTAGTTCCCCAAGATGCTTTGCATACACTTCATCTGCCTTCTCTAGCTTCGTACGGTGTATATGCACTGCATTAGAAACGTAGCAGACAAACGAACGCCGTCCACCGCTTACATAATCAAAACGAGCCATTCCTCCAAAGAATAAGGTTTGTTGTTCATTTAATTGAAACACCATTGCTTTCACTTCTTTAGAAGGCGTAATGGTCTTTAAGCTCTTCTTGTTAACATAATGGGCCATTTGATGATGATTGATAATTCCAGGTGTATCATATAATGATGTCGTATGATCAAGAGGGATATCAATTATATCAAGTGTTGTCCCAGGAAAATGAGACGTCGTAATAACATTTTCATTTACATTACCAAAGTCTTTAATAATACGATTGATAAAGGTTGATTTTCCAACATTCGTACATCCTACTACGTATACATCTCTTCCTTGGCGATACGTCTCGATTGCCCCAGCAAGCTCAGCAACTCCATTTCCAGTGTGAGCACTAATGACGAATACATCTAGCGGCTTCAGACCGAGCTGCTTTGCACTATACTTCATCCAATGAATCAGTTTTTGCGGTTTTACTGCTTTCGGAAGCAGATCTACCTTATTTCCTACAAGAAGTACTGGATTTTGACCGACAAATCGGTGGAGACCAGGAAGCCAGCTTCCATTAAAATCGAAAATATCTACAAGTTTAATAACAAGCGCATCGCTTTGGCCTATGCCATTTAGAATTCGAAGAAAATCATCATCTGTAAGGGAAACATCTTGTATTTCATTGTAATGCTTTAGACGAAAGCAACGCATACACACTACATGATCTTTCTCTAAAGAAGAGGGAGGTGCGTACCCAATTTCTTTAGGATGTTCTGTTTGAATAACTGCACCGCAGCCTACACATTTTAATACTTCTTCCAATCACGATTCCTCCCACTGAATATAACCATGTCTTTTTAAACTCTTCATTATACGTCTTTCAATCATTCTATTAACCCGAGTTGTCCATCCATCTGAGCTTGCAACTGGAACCACGAGAATCGTATACAGATTCAGACGATTTCCTCCTAGAATATCTGTTAACAACTGATCGCCGATAACTACAACTTCCTCACGCTTTAATTCCATCGTGTTAAGTGCACGTTGAAATGCTGTAAGAAATGGCTTTTTAGCACGATGAATAAATGGAACTTGCAACGGATCTGAAAATAATTTCACTCGTTCTTCCTTGTTATTCGAAACAATCGTTACCTTTATGCCATTCTCACGCATACTAGTAAGCCATTCGATAAGCTTTGGTGTGGCATTCGGACGATTCCATTCGATTAACGTGTTATCTAAATCGGTAATGATTCCTTTCACGCCCCGTTGCTTTAGCTTTTCTGGTGAAATGTCGTATACATTTTTCACAAATTCGTTCGGTAAAAACAGCTTTAACAAAAATACCACCTCTTCTATAAGGAAATAGGGTATAGCCATCCCTCTCCATAACAAATTTGTCTGCCATTCCTTTTTCTTGTTCTGGCGGTTCTTAGGAAAAATAAATTCTAACGCATACATGAATAGAACTAAAAAAATAAGGAAATGTTTCGACAACATTCTTTTTAACCAACATTGTGGATAAACTTGTACACAATTTCCACACTTATTAAATCACCACATTGTGACATTACACACATTTTCTTCACAGGTTATCCACGAAGCTATGTGGATAACCGCCTAATTGTAGCAAAAGGAAATTTCTGGTACATTTAAACCACTAGAAATAATAATTTTTAGGAGGTGCCAGAAAGATGGAAAAGCTATCAGATGCATTGCTCACTGAATCTTATTATAAAGCAAAAGAACTAAATTTAAATCCTGAGTTTATTCTCCTCATTAAACAGGAAATGATTCGTCGTTCGTTAAGGGACAAGCTTCATAAGCCAACTTATGTAACCCAAAAGATAATGAATTAACAAGGCAAATCAAACTGCTTATTTTTGAACACCTTTCTTTCTATCATAATTACGCCTTCTTTACAACCTTTTCCTATACAATTTGAGCAATAACCTGTCCAACAACAATAGGTTGTCCTTTCTGCAAAGAGCTAGCAACGTTTATCATTCCAGCTTCAAAAAGAAGCACAACGGTTGATCCAAATGTGAAATAGGCTATTTCTTCACCCTTTTGAAGAGATTCTCGTTCATGCAATAGCTCGATACTATTTACAAACATTGCTCCAACCTTCACTATAGCTGATCGCTTTCCTTCACAGCTGAGTTCAGTAATCATTCGATAATTTTTACTTAACGGCTCTTTGCCATACTTTATTCCAAGTCGATTCACAGGGTACGACTTGCGTCCTAATGAATAACGTTCCAGAACACGGCCTGTCAGAGGGCTATGAATACGATGATAGTGGCTCGGACTTAAATAAAGCACAAAATAGGTTCCATTTATATACCGACTAGCCCGTTCTTCATTTCCTAGCATCTCAGCGATGGAATAATGCTTGCCTTTAATAACAAAATCTCGATCCACTGATATATAACCATAATCTTCGAGTACACCGTCAACGGGACTCACAATGGAATTTGGAGCTGTATCAATCTGCCTCATACCATCCTTTAAGCGTCTGGTAAACAGTTCATGTAATGTACGATAACTCTGCAGGTCCTTTTCCATTTCATTTTTGTTAATTTGATACGTCCGTGCATATGATGGAATCACATATGCACTTAAACGCGACTGTGCAAACTTTCGCAATACATATGAAGTAAAACGACCATTTGTCAATTCTATTAACAATCGATAAAAAACTTGTCGCAACGATCTATCCTCCTATCGGGCTTTCATAACGAGGTGACCTCACGCGTAAGTCACCTCGATCTATGAACCATTACACTGATACTTAAAATCTTACTATGTGCTATTATATTAGAAAACTTTGTCCGCTTCCATAAAGAGATGAATCTTACTACTAAAGGAAGCCTCCTTCATGTTTCCCTTTTTTGTCTTTTTCTGATCGAATAAATTCATGGAACATCTTCATTAACGCTCTCTTTTCAATTCTAGACACATAGCTGCGAGATATTCCTAACGCCTTAGCAATTTCACGCTGCGTTTTTTCTTTATCCAAGCCTAGCCCAAACCGATTTACAATCACTTCTTTTTCCCGTTCATCTAATATATCAATAAACTCACGTATTTTTTCTAGCTCCATGCTGAGCTGAATGGTATCAATTACATCATCCGACTCAGATTTCAATATGTCAATTAACGAAATTTCATTCCCTTCTTTATCCTGTCCAATGGGATCATGTAATGAAATATCCTTCTTTGTCTTTTTTAATGCTCGCAAATGCATAAGGATTTCATTCTCAATACATCGTGCTGCATACGTTGCCAGCTTTGTTCCTTTACTTTGGGAATAGCTTTCAATTCCCTTAATTAATCCAATTGTTCCAATGGAGATTAAATCTTCTGCATCTTCGCCTGTATTTTCAAATTTCTTGACGATGTGAGCTACCAATCGTAAATTATGCTCGATTAATACATTCCTAGCATGGGTATCACCATGTTCCATTAGCTCTAAATATTTCTTCTCATCATCTGGTGACAGAGGCTGTGGAAAGGCATTGTTTTTTACGTAGGAGACGAACATAAATAACTCCCGAACCATGTACCCAAGTGCGGCAAGCATACTCACTTTCTCACCCCCGCTAAATTAGTGTTCGTTATTATATGTATGAAGCGAGGAGAATGTCTTTGTTTGTACAGAAGGAAAAACTATATTTATTTAGGATTACGAATATATCATGATGCACGAAAAAAATCCGACTCAGTAGAGACGGATTTTTTAATGCCAAGAGTTGACTCACTAAATTACTTATATACCTAATAAATTAGTTTTCTGTGTTCTATTTATTAGTAGATTATTTTCAAGCTAGATTCTTCTTTAGAAAATCTAGTATTTTTGGCCAAGAGTCTAAGGATGACTTCGTATTTGCTTTGTCACTACCACCAAAAGTAATGGTCATTCCTCCCCAAGGAGACATCATAATGTTTGGAGGTATATTTGGTAAAACGTACGGAAAACATAAAAAATGCCCCGCATCTTTGTAATGTAGATGAATATTTGAGTAAGGGTGATTATAATCATCTAACCTCTCCATGACAGTTTCCGCAAAGAGAGAAGATGGCCACAATTGATCATCTCCTCCCGAAATAAGCATGACAGATCCCTTTATGTGCTCAACAGGTATACTTGCTGCATCCGTTTGTGTACGATCTTTCAATGTTTTGTAAAATCCAGCCAAATTACTAATGGGCTGTCTTGTGATTAGATTTTTATAAAATCTAAATATGCTGCCAATATCAAATTTAGATTTAAGATAATGTAATGGCTCGTTATGATACGTCCAACTTGGATAGGGCTGCGGTCGAAAATTGCTAAGACCTGCATAATGATATGCACTTGGAGAAGCAGCAATAACGGCCGAGATTTCTGGGTACTTTGTACCAAGCAATAAGGCCAGTTCTCCCCCTCGAGATAATCCGATTACGCCAATCCGATCATTGCTAATAAAAGACTGATCTTGTAGCCAATGAATTGCTCTACCGAAATATTCAAGCGGAATATTCATCAGATTCTTCGGTAAATCCTCCACGCCAAAATAAGGAAGTGCTAATGCTGCAAATCCATGTGCAGCGAGAAGAGCTGCAGCATCTTCTCGTGAACCACCGTCCGAACCTGACAATACGATTACACCAGCAATCGGTGGAGAATCTTTCGGATAATATAAAGTACCGATTAAATCACTATCTTCCACCTGCATTTTAGCAACTGTAGGAGAAACAAAAAAACGCTCTATTTCTGTTTCAGCGACCATTTTGCCATCAACTTCTGCAGTAAGTTGATAAATAAGAGGTGTTGATTTTGTTTTTATAAAAAAGGAATTTTTTCGTTTATCCTCAGGTTTCATGGACCAAAACAATCCCATAGAGTCTACTTCATCATAGGTGCCGCTTATTGGCTTTTGAATACTTGAATCGATGTTCCCATCTATATCCGCAATAAAGGTAGCATACGATTCAAATATCTTTCTTTCTCCATCTTTTGTTTTAGCTCTAATAGTAACGTGTTGTCCTTGCGAAAAACCAGACAAGCAAATAGGGAAGGATTGATTCACTAAAGTACTTTTTGGAACAGAAAAAGTCACAAAAGAGTTATCTAATATGGCTTCCATTATTTCCACTCCTTTTTATCACTATCAGATCGGATTCGTGTCTATTTATTGTTAATCTTAACTTAACATTTATATTATCATATATTTTCTTGTGTAAGGATAATTTTGTCATTTTATGATAAAATTGTTGCACAGGTTTATTTAGCTAAGATAACTTCAAGTGAATAATCGGTAAAAAAAGCATGAATTATAATAAAATAGAATTTCAAATTTATAGAGGAAAGCAATTACTATAAAAAAGGGGTACCTGCTTTGATAGGAGCAATCGTGAATTGAATCTTTTTTACGATACGACTCAAAAGAGATGTTACCCCTTTTGAGTCACTCGTTCCTATTTGTGACACAGAGTCTAACTCTGTTTATTAAGCCGCTTATTTGGTAACTTTTTCCCAGGATCTCCTTTGCCTTGTCGTTTTCTATTTTGTTCGTCCTTCTTTTGTGTTTCGTGCAATTTCTCTACAAAATCATGTGTATTCTCCATCCATTCCCCTCCTTTCTTACTAAACCTATTGTTACTTTACCCTTTAGGAATTACATGCATACAGTCTGTTAACAATCATTGCTAATACATTAACCTCTTGACAATTATATTTATATAGAATTATGATTAATTATACTTATTTGAACTTAGCGATTCTTCTATATAAAAAGCGTTGAATAGATACTAGTAATACTTATTTCCCTGTTGCAGAGAGCTGATGATTGGTGAAAATCAGCACATTATTTAAGTATGAATTGGACTCTTGGAGCTTCTTTTCATTGTAAGGCGTTACAACTTACGATGAAAAAGACGGGTAATTCCGTTATGTATATCAAGTGGTGAGTATGTTTATACTCACAAATAGGGTGGTACCACGATTATAATTCGTCCCTACTGTATTTTCAGTAGGGGCTTTTTTATACATTTTTATACTTTTTTAGGGGGATTTTATATCTAAATTAAACAGATAGTACAAGAAATGGAAGAAGCTATTTTGCATTATCATTCAACTATACGAAAGAAAAGAGAGGGTTGCAGATGGAAGAACAACAACTGAAAAGAGGTTTAATGCCTAGACACGTTCAGCTTCTTGCGTTAGCTGGAATGATTGGTACTGGTATATTTAAAGGAAGTAGTGATACATTACACATTGCTGGTCCTAGCGTAGTATTTGCCTACTTATTAGGAGGTCTTCTTTTATTCATCGTAATGACTGCATTAGCAGAATTAGCTGTTGTATACCCACATTTAAATATACAACGTCTTATGTACAAGGCTTTCGGATTTCAGTTTTCATTCGTCATTGGATGGTTGTACTGGTTCAATTGGATGATTGTCACAATAGTAGAAATCGTAGCAGCAGGTAGCTTCTTACAATACTGGTTTACATCCATGCCGCTATGGTTGTTAAGTTTAATCTGTGCTGTCTTTATCGTCTCCTTAAATTCGTTCCAAGTGAAATATTATGGAGAATTAGAATTTTGGTTTGCTGGAATAAAGATTACTGCTCTTATTGCTTTTATTATCATTGGCGGATTCATTTTATTCGGATTCTCGTCAGCTTCACCAAGTCATCCTTTTACGAACTACGTATCGAATGGCGGATTCTTCCCTCACGGCTTAAAGGGTATGTTTGCTTCCTTATTAGTTGTTATGTTTTCCTATGGTGGCTCAGAATTAATCGGTGTAGCAGCAACAGAAACAAAGTCTGTTGAAAAAGTGTTACCTAGTGTCATTAAAGGCGTTGTTTGGAGAGTTATTATTTTTTATATTCTTCCCATTCTCATTATTTGCGGCTTAATTCCATGGAATGAAGTGTCAGGAAAAGATAGCCCATTTGTACAAGTATTTTCTTCTGTCGGTTTTCGAAACGCAGCAAGCATAATGAATTTTGTTCTTTTCACTGCTGTTATGTCTGCAGCGAATTCTGGCATGTATGCAACATCACGAACATTGCACGCTATGGCACAAAATAATGAAGCGCCGAAACTTCTTTCCATCTTATCAAAGAACGGTGTTCCTATATACGGGATTTTACTTAACGGAATTTGTTTAGCGATAGGTGTCGTTATCTCGTATATAACACCGGATAAAGTAATTGGCGATCTTATGTCCATTCCAGGAACATCTGTGAATCTCCTTTGGATTAGCATTTGCCTAGCACAATTAAAATTGCGACGACAATATGATCAGCTTCCTTTCTTTCATATGCGGTGGTTTCCATACCCCACATTATTTGCAATAGCAAGTTTATCTGTCATTTTTATTTTTTTCATAACCAATACGCAAAATATTATAGGTTCCATTATTTGTATTATTTTATTAATCACATTAACTAGCATGTCTTTTGTGTATAGAAAAAAAGAAGCAAACAAATAATAAAGGCATTGTATGTAAAATCATAACAAAAGGATCATCACTCATACTGCTATATCAACAGTAAAAGTGGTGATCCTTTTCGTATTTCCTTTTGAATTTCTACAGCATACCTATCCAAATTTTTATAGAGGTTGCTAAAATTATTATTGCTAAAATGTTTTGCAGCACTTTAGGTGATATCGTTTTACTTATCTTTGCACCGAGTGGTGATGCAAGAAGACTTGCTATTACCATAATTGCTGCTGGCAGCCATACAATTTGACCAGTCATCACTTTACCTGTTGTTGCACCAATACTGGATAAAAACGTAATGATAAGCGAGGACGCTATCGTCATACGTGTTGGAACTTTTAAGATAACGAGCATAATTGGAACTAAAATAAAGGCTCCTCCTGCTCCTACAATGCCCGAAACGGAACCAACGGCAAACGCTGCTATCACGGCAATCCAACGATTGTATTTGACTTCCTGTAATGGTAAATCATCTAATCCTTTTTTCGGAATAAACATCATGATTGCTGCTATAGTTGCCAGCACGGCATACAGTACATTAATTTGCCCTTCACTAATCCATTTTGATCCAGAACTACCAAGATAGCTACCTACTAAAATACTAACTCCCATATATAAAACAAGTGATTTGTTTACATATTCGCTTTTTCGATAGTACCATGCACCACTTAGCGTTGAAAAAAATACTTGAACGGCTACAATTCCTGAAACTTCATGAGCTGAGAAGGATGAAAATCCAAGTAGTGCAGGAACATAGAGTAAAATCGGATAATTAATAATTGCTCCACCAATTCCAAGCATGCCAGACAGAAATGAGCCGATAAATCCAATAATAAAAATAAGGAGTATTAAACTAATACTCATCATGCATTCCTCCTATGATGCAAAAATTCATCAAGTAAACTACTAGCAGTGGAGTGTTTTACACCACTGCTAGTAAATAAATCATTCGACAATTATGCCTTTTGAATCCAATACTTAAACATTTCACCGTTATCTTCTTGATGAAGCAATGTATGCCCCGTTGCTTGAACCCAAGCTGGAATATCTTTCTTTGATCCTTTATCCGTTGCATGAATTTCAAGAATTTGCCCGCTTTCCATTCTATCTATCATTCTTTTCGTTTGAACAACTGGCATTGGACAAGATAGACTTGTAGCATCTAGTATTTTATCACTTTTCATTACGATCCCTCAATTCTTAATTTTTATGAATGGTGAAGAGCACAGCGGTTTGGTCCAATTTCTAGTTCTTGCTGTTTTTCTGGTGTTGCATCTACATCACCACGATTAATCGCTACAATTTCCTCAAAGTTAGGAGGAGTTTCAGAATTTGCATTCTGTACAACTTTTTCAATAAATTCTTCTTTATTTTGATTTTGCATCATTTCGTTGCGATTACGAATGCTACCTAATGTATCACCAATGTATCCTTCTCCATTTATTTCACGATCTAGATCTGCGTAATGACTTGGCAGAACAATT
This sequence comes from Ectobacillus polymachus, assembly GCF_048159605.1. Classification (NCBI taxonomy): domain Bacteria; kingdom Bacillati; phylum Bacillota; class Bacilli; order Caryophanales; family Bacillaceae; genus Ectobacillus; species Ectobacillus polymachus. The sequence goes on from NZ_JBLREB010000001.1 coordinate 1,711,900, forward strand.
ACATCGTCAGCTATATTTGCTACTTTTTCATAGACGGTATCATACAAATCAGCTGCCCATTCAGCTGCCTTTCCGCCTAAATCTGGACGCCCTAACCCTCCAACAAAAATAGTATCTCCCGAGAACAGTAGCTTATTGTTTACAAGGAAGGAAACACTACCTGGTGTATGACCTGGTGTTTTGACAGCTAGCACTTCCAAGCTTACATTTTCAAAACGTATCTTATTAAAATCTTCAAGAGGTAAAAATGTAAATATTGCTCCTTCACTCTTCATTAAATAGTAAGATGCACCAGTTCGTTTAGCTAATTCTCTACCGCCAGAAATATGATCCGCATGCAAATGAGAATCTACAATATGAGAAATTATTACCCCTTCTTTTTTCGCAATTTCTTCATATTGTTCTACAAAACGGGAAGCATCTATAACAAGGGATTCTTTACCTGAAATAATCATGTAAGAAAGACAACCTTTACCTACTCTTATAAATTGATATACTTTCATATCAGAGTCTTGGTATACCATTGCTTGATACAAATGTTCACTCCATGCTTTCATTCCACCCTGTAAATAAGACACATTTGGTACATTTGCTTCATCAAGAGCTTCTGCGACAAACTTGGAAGATCCCTCTTTCGCACAAACCACTAAGACATCACGACCTTTAGGCAACTTATCTAGTACAGGATCTACACTATCAATTAGATCAAAATATGGTACGTTTATTAACGTAACTTTTTCCCCTTCAATTCTCCAATCATTAAAGTCACTTTCATTGCGGACATCTAAAATGAAAAGCTCTTCCTTGTTAAGAAGCTTTGTTACGATATCTGCAGAAGTTACTTCTGTTATCATTCGTGTACCCCCTATGGTATAATATTTATAAAAATTTTCCACCAGTTGTCATGCATACAACTGATGGTTCTCCTTATTATTATGCGTTCTTCTCAATAGCACCCGTCCATTGAGACATACCAGGCACGACATTCACAACATTTGTAAAACCATTTTTTGCAAGAAGTTGTGCAGCTAAATCGCTTCGTCTTCCTGTTCGGCAAATGACATATATTTCTTTATCTTTAGGAAGCTCTGTTAGCTTCTCTTCTAACTCTCCAAATGGTATGAAATACGATCCAGGTATATGGCCAAATGCATATTCAGCATGTTCACGTACATCTAAAATAAAGCAGTCCTCAATTTTACTTACTAGTTCCTCATTCGTAATCACATTCGGATATTTTGTTTCTTCTCTTTGATCCTCGGCGCTTGCCTTTCGCAAATAATGTTTTAACACATTGCCTTCTTCAATCAATCCAATATATTGATGTCCTGTATTCTTTGCCCACGCTACAATATCTGCTTTTGATCCTTTATCTGTAGCTTGAACCTCAACTACTTGCCCTGGTTGCACGGCGTCAATTGCTTTTTTTGTTTTCACAATTGGCATTGGGCAAGATAATCCCTTCGCATCAACGGTTACATCTGTTTTAACCATGAAATACTCTCCCTTATCGTTTCTTCAACTGTTAAAATGTTTTATATTTAAATGATCCATCGTATCTATACATTTGCGAACGCTTTAAGGAAGAATCACTTATAGGAACGGTTTTTACCTACTAGGGTATATTTTTTTATAAAAAAATATACCCTACTCCTACGATATTATGGATGTCGTTTTAACGAATATAATTACGCAAAAAGGAGTATTCCTTTACGCAATCATATTTTATAGTACGGTTTACAAGAACTTTACTAACAAACCATATACAGTATTACTAATTATAAATAACTCTACTGTGTAACCATTCTTTTCAAGCTGTTTCTTTAATTGTTGTGAAGGAATGCGTTCTTGCAAAGCTGGACCAAATTCGCTGGAAACCGCTTCCCATTCAAGGATGAGTAACGCTCCTTCTTTTTTTACGATTCGCTTAACTTCTAGTAATAGAGATTCTACATCTTCAACTTCATGTGTTACAAAACCAATTAATGCCTTATCACATACCCCATTTTGGATAGGAGTTTTAGATATGTCACTTCTTACATACGAAAGATTTGTTATGTCATTCTTCTCCGCATTTTCACGTAAATAGCCTAGCATTTTCGGTTCGATATCAACTGCATAAACCGTTTCTTCTGTTATTTTTGCAATAGGTATTGTAAAATAACCATTTCCGGCACCTAAGTCAGCTACCTTATCATCTTTTTGTATGCGTAAAATTTCAATGACTTGTTCAGGAGTAACAACTTCTTTTCTTTTTGGATCGAGTAACTTTTCAGCCTTTTCAGGATTAAAGCGATGTCCAGCCATCTACTATCCATTCTCCTTTCAAAATTTTAGAAATACCCTTTTGCATAGGTATCTTCCACCGTCGAAAAATTAGAATGTTAATGAAACATCTGCATCTTTAGCAAAACTTAAAAATGTAACGGCTCCGCCTACTTCTGTACCATCTACAAACTCTTCTTGTACTAGTCCCATAACATCCATTGTCATTTGGCATGCAATAAATGTAACCCCTAATTCTTGCGCCATTTGAACAAGTTCTGCAATGGCAGGTACATTAGCCTTTTGGAATCCTTCTTGCATGTTTTCTTTTCCTGCCGGTGCTTGTAAATGGTTAAGCCCTTCTTTATGGATAAGTTGCAATCCTTCAAATGTAAAGAAGATTTTCACCTCAGCGTCTGTTGCTGCTGCAGCTGTTGCAATATTAAAAACTTTATACGCATCAAACAGTCCGCCATTCGCTGCAATAATTGCTACTTTCATCAAAATACCCCCATTTTTCATATCGTTTTTCATTTGTATAAAAGTACTTTGTAAAAAGAACATATAGGTATTATTCAATACCTGTCTGGGTATAAACAAAAGCGTTATATACCCTAGTAGGTATAATACTCTAATATTTACTATAAAGCAACACCTTATAGTGTAAATTCGCTCGTTTTTTATTCATAAAGTAAAACTTCCCTCGGTGGGAGCTTTACTGCCCTTATATAGCTGGATAAAACAAAAAACCATCACAAATGATGGCTTTTTGTTTCACTATATGAAACTGTTTTCTCAGAAAAAAGCTGGCCCATCTTTACTAATGTATGGCCATTTTTCAATACTTCCTGAAGCACTTCTTCTAACGATTGCAGCATAAATTCCGGTGCATTTGGCTCGGCACCCCACGTATCGCCGCTATCATGTAAGACAATAACATCTCCATCGTGTATAGAACGTAGCAGCTTTTGTTTAATTCTTTCACTGCCGCCTTTTGTTCGCCAATCCCCCACGATAATCGACCATATTACCATTCGAAAGTTTCTATGGATAAAGAAGTCAAGTCCATTTATTAGCCCCCAAGGTGGACGATAAAAAACGGGACGTGTTCCCGTAATCTGTTCAACATAGGATGCTGTACTCTCTAAATGTTTCTTCAACTTCCAAGGAGATAACAGTAAATTCGAGACATGAACATAGTTATGGATACCTATTTCATGACCCTCATCATGTATTTGCTTAAGTATATCTGGATACCTCTCGGCCTTCTCTCCTACAACAAAAAAAGTTGCTTTCACTCCATACTTCTTCAACAAGGCAAGAAGCTGAGGTGTATAAATAGGGTTCGGACCATCATCAAATGTAAAGGCAATTTCATTACGAACCCTGCTTTTTAAAATCACGCCAAACCCTAATCGTGCAATAATATTAGGAATAATTGCATATAAAAGGGCAAAGAGTAGTAGGAAGTAAAATAATATAATCCACATTTCATTCATCTCCGTATTAAAATACCTGTCTCTCTATCTAAAAAAAATAATATATAATAGCAAAAAAGATAGTATAAGTTCAGTTAAACAAGTGTTGGCATAAGATTTCTTACATGTTGACTTATTTGTAAGATGACAAATAGAGCGTCAAGCGAGGATTGCTTTCGCTTGCATATTTCTACATTTCTCTTCAATGACAAATAAGAGAGTGGATTACTTATAAGTTCTTCTAACATTACTTGTAAATCTTTAATTGTTTTTGCTTGTATAGCAACCCCTGCTTGTTTAAGAAAATCTGCATTATCCTGCTCCTGTCCTGGCAATGCATGATGAATAAGCATTGGTAGCCCCATTGCCATCGCCTCAGAAATAGTAACTCCGCCAGGCTTCGTCACAATAAGGTCGGAAATTGCCATAAGTTCATGAACATATTCAATATATCCTGTTACGAAAATATGATGCTGGCTGTCCTTTAATTCTTCTTCTGCAATTCCTTTTAGCTTTTCATTATGTCCACATACGATTAAAATTTGGAGCTTCTGCGGAAATGTCGCCAGCATATGAAAGAGTGACGTAGCATTCCCTATTAGACCATACCCGCCACCCATGATAAGGATAGTAGGAATGAAAGGATCTAATCCGTATTTTTCCAATAGCATAGAATGAGAATAACTGTTAGCAAATTCTGGTCTTATCGGTATGCCTGTATCTGCTATTTTATCTTTTGCTACTCCTCGCTTTTGCAGGGCTTCTCGTACCTCTTGGGATCCTACGATATACTGATCCGTGTTAGGATGTATCCAATAGCCGTGGTCCGTATAATCCGTAATAACTGTTACCGAGGGAACTTTACAAAGTCCGTGCTCCTTTAGCTTTGAAATAATATAAGCTGTATATGGAAAGGTACTAACAACAACGGTTGGCTGTATCTCTTCGAGAAGTCTTTGCATACGTTGAAGCTCTTCAGACAGAAAGTGTAATTTCAGCGTTGGAGAGTTACTTTGACGTGTTTTTCGAAACAAATATCCAAAAATACTTGGAAAGGCCTTTATTCCTTTCATATACATATAATGGCCGATCGGATATAGAAATGGATGTGCCCACGCCATAAAATCAAAGACAATAGTCTCAACACCTTGTCTATGTAGCCTGGCGACTTCAGAGATTGCACGGGCAGCTTGCTGATGTCCTTCTCCAAAGGTGCTAGAAAAAATAAGAATTTTATCTTTTCCTGCCATAGTTGTCACCTGCTCATCTTATAGTTTTGCTCTTTTTTATTTCATTTATTTCATTTTTAAAAATCAGAAAGTAGTGACTTGCTCCTATAATTATATTATAAGTAGCATAAATTATAATGGCTATCCAGCTATGTTGTGTAAAAATTGAACCTGCAAAATTAACAAGTACAATATTAGGAATTTTCCCTAAGGAAGATGCAAAGAAAAATGTAAATAACCCAACATCACTTAATGCCCAGATAATATTTACAGCTGCAGCAGGAATAAAAGTTATCATTCTACTTAAGCATACTGCAAGAAACGGCTTATTTAGCATCATCATTTCATATTTTTTTACTGTTTCATACTTCAATACGTAGGACCTAGCAATGTTGCGAAATCCATAACGTACGAGTAAGAAAAAAACGGTTGTACCTAGCATTGCCCCTGCTAAAGAAATGAGGGCTCCTTGCCAAACACCAAATACAGCCCCAATTACCCCACCAGAAATAGGAAATGGTATTATGGGGAAAAATGCCCCCATCGCAACCACTAGCATGCTAATCATAACAGAAAAAAAACCGCCTGCTTTAATCCAATCTAATAATTGGGTACGATTTATGTACCCAATTATTAGAATTGTAGCTATGAAAAGAATACTAAGTAATCTTTTTTTCATGAAATACTCCTTAGTCGTAAAGCTACGAGATCAAATTACCCATTACGACGCGTTACATGATAATACTTCGAAAGAACCGGAATGGCAATGGTAATTTTTTTGAATATACGAAAGACAAACTGTGCAAGAGGTTCTACCATTTTTTCATTTGAAACCACGATAAAGCTTGTCATGAAGGAAAGAAACGCTCCTCCAATAACATCTAACGGATAATGTACGCCTATATATATTCTTGATATTCCAACAAGAATTGCCCAAGTTAACACAAGATTCTTTAAGGAATCATTGCGAAGCAATAGTGTAAAAGCAATTGCAAACACAAGCACAGAATGATCACTTACAAATGAAGAGTCTGCACCATGTGCAACTAATTGATGAACTTGATGCGTAACAAATGGACGTGGATGGTAATATACGCTGTGAATAATCGCATTTATCGCAAGAGCAAACACAGTAGATAGAACTACGTAAATAACTGTATATTGTTTTTTTAATGCTGCATGATCTACCTTACGATTGTTAAACCAAAGAGCCAATAAAATAATTATGGCAATATATGGTGTGCTTTTTGTTGCAAATACCATTATTTTATCTAAAATAGCAGATTGCCCTGCCAAATTGTTAATTAGTTGAAATACTTCATAATTCATTTGACTATCTCCTTCTGTTCCTCCAAGATGCAAAAATTAAGCACGAGCTTTTGCTTTTCTACCTTTTTGAAATTTCACAAACAGGTAGACGATTATAGCTAAGATGGCTACAATCATGATTGACTGTTCATAAGGCTTAGCAATCTCTTTGACATGCTCCCAATTTGATGACAATACTTCTCCAAAATAAATAAACATAATAGACCATGGAATGACAGCAAGCGTAGTGTAAACCGTAAACTTCGTAAATGACATTCGTGAAATACCTGCTGGAATACTAATAGCATGGCGTACAACTGGAATAAATCTTACTGTAAATATGACCCCAACTCCATACTTGTTAAACCATCGTTCAGCCATATCGATTTGTTTTTCACGAATAAGCAAAAATTTTCCGTATTTAAGTAAAAACGGTCTACCACCATATTTACCGATCCAATATAAAAATAATTGAGCTAGTACACCGCCGAAAACCCCTGCTATAAGAGTACCGATGAAACTAACTTTACCCATAGTAATAAGGAAACCAGCATAGGCAAGTACAATCTCACTCGGGATAATTTCTATCATTAATCCAAATGCAATACCAGCATATCCAAAATTCATTAATGTAAGTAAAACACTGTGAACAAAACTACTCATAATCGTAAATTGCCTCCTTTTATTATTCATGTTAATGGACGAAGGCAATACGAAAAAAGTTCAAATGAAATAAAAAATTTTTTTGCTACTATTTATTTCGTTTATTTTATAACAATACATAGCATACAAAAGGATACTCTAGAAACATCAGAAATAAAAGATACGAATCATTTTTTTCGAACTTCTGCCATCCATTTTATTGAAATTCCAAAGGACAGCCAAAGCGTTAGCAAAGTAACGAAACCTCCAAGCAAAGGGATACTCATACAAGCTATTAGAATCATACACCCAATCATAATGATTTTCCACTGCGGGCTAGCTTCTAATCCTTTTATCTTCTGTCCAACTATACTACTAATTGTAGCCATCCCGATAAATAGGGAAAGAAACGACATAAATAGCAGAACAATAGCAATTGGAATTCCAATTATACTGATAGTAAGCAAGATACTTAGTGCTACTAAAGCAAGACTTACAAATGCTCCAGTTACAAGCAATCGTCCCCACCCATATTGAATAAGAGTACCTATACGATCAATTCGTTGTTTCATAAGAACCCCTGTTAGTATAGTAAATATCCCCATACCTATAACAATCATGATTCGAATGATCCATATTCCAAGAATCAGTCCGCCAGCAAACAAAAAGCTATTTTGCGTAGCATCATTAAATTGCAGTGCAATAAGGTGTTCGCCAATTTTTGCTCCAGGATCTTGCTCTACTTGTCCCCCAATAACGAGAATGGGTCCTGTAATGGTCGCAGTTTGTTTAATATGTAAATCTCCATTTATAACAATTACTGCTGTTTTGACCGTTCCTTCAACCGTTACATTATGACCAACAACGAGAATTCCTTCCATTTTTTGATAATCCTGAATAATGGTGTCCTTAAATTGAATTAAGTTTGTTTCTTCTGCAAATACGTGCTGTTGCATGAAAAGAAAAAAAACAAACATAATAAGTAGTGATAATGGGAATTTTTTCAAATTTATACCTCCTTAACAACAGTTTTCGTCCGTAGCAGCCGGTGAATAGACCAGCTTGAAAAAATGAGAACGAACACGGTCGACATGACGATTGTTCCAATGATAGTAGGAACAGAGGAAACAATCGTTACAAATGCCCGAATAAGACTCATGCTTACATGTAAGAAGGAAAAGAAAACTTGAAAAAATGCAAACAATGCTGAGCTAGTCTGAAGGAAAATAAATAAAATGAGTGCTACTCCAATAATCAAAACAGAAGCATGTATCCTTCTCTTTCTTCGATTCAATTGCTCCTTATAAGATGAGATATTTTCCATTACAAGTGCTTCAAAATGATCATCTGGCAGGACATCAAAATAAGCTCTTGAGATATTTTGCTTCATCTGGGTCAGCTCTTGTACCTGTTGTTGGCATGACTCACATGTTCTAAGGTGCTCTTCTACTTTCATACGTTCATCGGAACTTATTTCATCGTCTACGTAGGCAGATAATAATTCTTCTACCTCATGCATTCTCATCACCTCTAGAAAGTTCTTTCCTTACCATCATTCTGGCAGCGTTTAACCGTGACTTTACCGTTCCAACTGGAACATGTATAATAGCTGCTATTTCGTCGTAGGAATATCCTTGAACATCTTTTAAGATAAGGACCGTTCTATGTTCAAGCGATAATCTTTGCATAGCTTCCTGAATCGTTAAACGTGTTTGTGTTTGCTCCATATCATCGCTACTCGCGTTTAACATCTCTTCTTCTGATGAGACAATCTTTGATTTATTCATTTTTTTCAAGCGATCATAGCATAAATTCGTAACAATTCTCGTGAGCCAAGAAACGAATGCATATTCATTTTCTAGTCTTGGCAGAGATACATATGCTTTAAGAAACGCTTCCTGTGCAATATCTTCGGCCTCCATCCTATCATTGACCATCGCATAGGCATGACGAAACACTTCACCTTTATACATGGTAACCAGTTTTGCAAATGCATCTTCCTTCCCTTTTTTTGCGCGCTGAATTAACTCATGCAAATCCTGTTGCACATACTCCCGCCCCTCCAGTCTTCTTTTCCTTCTTAAAAAGACCAACTAATATTTAAAAATGTTCACTTTATTTTTTCATTATCACTTATTTTTATTTTTTATACCATGGATTCAAATGAATGAGAACTTCCTTTACATCTGGATATTCCTTCATAATGGATAGCTTTATTTCCCTGCCAATATCATGGCCCTGCTGAATGGTAAGCTCTGCAGGAACGCTTATTCTTGCATCAATTAATACATAGTGGCCCAATTCTCTTGCACGTAATCGATCAATCCGCATCACATGTGGATTCTGTTCAATGATTTTACGATACAATTGTACTTTTTCTAATGTCATACTTCCTTCCATTAACGTATCAATCGATTCTTTTCCCATCTGCATGGCGAGACGAAGTACAAAAATCGATACGATACTTCCTGCTATCGGATCTCCATATGCGCCATAAGGAATATGGATTATTTCATTTAGCAGTGCAATTCCGATACCGATAGAAGCAGCTAAGGAAGCATACACATCAGCAAGATGATCATAAGCTGTTGCTAACAATCCTTTGCTATTTACTCGTTTTCCAACTTGAAATGTATATATGTATAAGATTTCTTTCCAAACAAGGGAAACGACTGCTGCAACAAACGCTACGATATGAGGCTTAACAGCTGGTTCGAACAAAGATGTTATGGATTCATAGGCGATAAATATAGCTGCAAGCGCTAAAATAACGGCAACAATTGCCGATGAAATAACTTCTGCTTTCCCATGACCATAGGGATGGTCTTCGTCAGCCGGCTGCATTGCAATTTTCATGGATCCTAAGGATGCGATAGAGGCAGCAACATCCGCTGCACTGTGGATACCATCTGCAATTAATACCTGACTTTGAAATATAGTTCCTACCATTAATTTTAAAATAGTTAATAACACATTACTAAAAACACTTATCCAAGCGACAAGTAAAGGCGATGTACGCGACATACATCAAGACTCCTCTCTAATTCCTTTTGTTCAAAATGCCCTTATATATATTGTAATACTTTTATTAGCTTACCAAACCAATATCGTGTGGGTCTATGCAAACAATGTTGTTTTCCGATACATAAGTAGCGATATTATAACTTTTTTTCACCAGAGAAACTTTCAATCCTATCCTTTTTCCTAACTAATATTTACATAATATGTTATCGTTCATTCCTGTATATTTTTTGATTTTCCTCAAATATTAAGGTAAGGAAAAGAGGTGGTTGCTATTCGTGTCTATCTTCTATCAGCACTCATCATTTGTTTCGTGCTTACTCCTATGCATGTCGAGGCTAAGAAAATCAAACGATCAGAAGTAGAATCGCAAGGAGATATTGTGTGGGAAGTACCTACTTCTCATAAGGTAATTGCACTCACTTTTGACGATGGTCCGAATCCGATTTTTACTCCTCAAATATTAAATATTTTAAAACAGTATCATGTACATGCTACTTTTTTTGTTGTAGGCAATCGTATGAAAGAAAATCCAGAAATAATGGATCGAATTGTAGCAGAAGGACATGAAATCGGAAATCATACCATGACACATTGTTATTCGACCAGAAGTTCCATCGAACATATGAAACAAGAAATTTTAGAGACACAAACATATATTGAGAAATGGAAGCCTAATTCAGCTCTTCTCTTTCGACCTCCAGGTGGCTATATGAGCGAGGAATTACTAGATCTTACAAAGCAAGAAGGATACAAAACCATATTATGGTCATGGCATCAAGATACGAGGGACTGGTCTTCACCTGGTGTAAACGCGATAGCGAATCATGTTTTGAAGAATGCACGAAATGGGGATATCGTACTTATGCACGACGGGCTTTACAATAAATCACAGACCATTCGCGCGCTAAAAATTATCCTCCCTTCACTCATACAGAAGGGATACGAATTTGTGACCGTATCAGAATTACTGGAATACAAAGATAAAAAATAACGAGCGGCCCTGGAAGGCTGCTCGTTACAAAACTTATGAAGCACGTTTTTTCGCTTTTCGGTTAGAAAGTTTAATATTAGTAAGAAATAACGCAAGAACTGCTCCCACGAGAACGATAAAAACTGCACACAGAAAAACGGTATGTAAAGAATTCATTAACGAATCCTTTAAAGTTGGTACCAGCATCTCTTTCATCGAAGCAGGCATATTTGCAAGGGTCTTAGGATCAAATAAGGCAGAATACAAGGAGCTTGGATTTGTCAATATCATCGACTTAAATTGTTCTACCATTGTATTTGCTCCATGTGGGATAGCTTGTAATTTCGGTAACAGATTATCTGTAAGCAATTGACCCGAACGTTGATTCATAATAGTACCCAATATGGTCATACCGAATGTTCCACCAATTTGTCGGAAAAATTGACTCGAAGAGGTTACAACACCTAGCTCTTCTTTTGAAAAGCTTTCTTGTAAGGCAAGCGTAATCGTTGGCATAACGAAGCCTATTCCTAATCCAATTACCATCATATTAAGCATAGCACTATGCTGCGTAGTGTTTTGACTTAAAGTTAATAATAATCCAAAACCAGTTGCCATTATGATCATACCCATAATAATTTGAGGCTTTACTCCAATCTTTTGAACGAGCTGCCCGCCTATAATACTTGCTATAACAAGTGCAATCATCATCGGTGTCATAATGGTACCCGATGACGTTGCACTGACTCCAACAATCCCTTGCATAAATAACGGTACGAACGTAATCGCTCCGAACATACCTACACTCATGAAAAATCCAATTCCACTCAACGTTGTAAATGTACGATTTTTAAATAAATGAATGGGAAGAATAGGTTCCTTCGCTCTTTTCTCAATGAATCCAAATGAAATCAACGAAATAACCGCAATCACAAATAGAGAAATAATTTGCCATGATGACCACGCATAGTCTACTCCACCAAATGTTAATGCTAGTAGTAAGCTAACTACACCTACAATCATAGTGAACATTCCTGAAATGTCAAAACAATTGGTCCTTTCGTTTTATTACTTTTCAATCCCATAGCAATTAAAATTGTTGCTACAATTCCAACAGGTAAATTTATATAAAATACCCATCTCCAGCTACTTCCATCGACAATCTAACCGCCAATTTGCGGACCTATAACTGAGGATATACCATACAAAGCACCAAAGACACCTTGCCATTTTGCACGCTCTTTACCTGAGAACAGGTCCCCGATTATAATCATGGCCATCGGCATCATAATGCCTCCTCCAATCCCTTGAAGAGCACGGAACCAAATAAGCTGATTCATACTTTGTGCAGTACCGCATAACGCTGAGCCGCCAATAAATAACAATAATCCTGTTACGTATACCACACGGCGTCCAAGCATATCAGCTAATTTCCCGGCAATTGGTACAACAGTAGTTGAAGTAAGCATATATGCTGTCGTAAGCCACGTCATTAAGCTTAGACCACCAAGCTCACCTACAATTCGCGGCATTGCAGTTCCGACGATCGTTCCATCTAGTGCTGCAAACAGCATTGCGATAATAAGTCCCGTGATAAGAAGCTTTCGATTGGATGTATGTTCTATTTGATTTAGTTTTGCTTCTGTATATTCCATCGTAATCCCTCGTCTCTCGTATAAAACTAAACTGTTAAAGTGAATCTTTCCTTAATAGATGGTTTCTTTTTCTCTCACCATAAGGTAGCCACTAACCAAGCATGTACAACCAATATAAAAAAAGGACCAAGTAGGTCCTTTTTTCATATTCATATAATCTTGGCTTTCCGACATAATAATTATTCTTCACCATCTAAAGCTTGCTTTCGAATATAAAACATACATACAGTTATTATGGTAAATGCTATAAATGCTAAGAGTGGGATTGTAATAAATCCGAACCATTCTATATACTTCCCAGAGCACGGAATACCGCTTGTACATATTTTAAAATGTTGAAGTGATGGAATATGCTGCTCTGCGTAGTGAAAACCAGAGAGAAGCATACCAAGTATAGACATCGGAAGAACATATTTATAAACCGTGTAATCATTATGATACAGGGCAATACCAATTAATAAAGTGAGCGGATACATGAGAATACGTTGATACCAGCATAGTGTACACGGTATGAAATGCATGACTTCACTGAAGAATAGGCTTCCGAGCATCGCGATAATGGCGGCTAGCCACGAAAGGACAAATGATTTACTCATTATTTACTCCCCTTCGCTGCATCATCAATCATCTTTCTCAAATCATCAAACGTTTGTCCTTCAAACTTTTTACCATTAATAAAAAGTGATGGTGTACCACTTATTTGCAGTTTACTTACATAGGACATATCCTTATCCAAAGCAGCTTGTGCCTTATTCTGACTAAAGGCTTGTACAACTTTATTTACATCGTCGCTGCTTGCAACCTCTTTTAATGTATCCGTTAAAAATGCTTCAGTGAAATAATCCATTTTTTCGTATTTCGGATCTTCTGGTTGCTTCTTATATAAAAGATCATGAAAACGCCAGAATGTAGAATTTCCCAACTCTTCATAAACTGTTTCAGAAAATAGAGCTGCACGTGTAGAATCTACACTAATAAAAGCATAGTTCATAAAATAAAGCTTTGCCTTACCCGTATCTACAAATTCTTTCGTGATTTGCGGAACAATGGTTTCATTGAACGTTTTGCACACGGGACATTTATAATCTCCAAACTCAACAATTTGGACTGGTGCTGTATCTTTTCCTATGTATGGTTGTCCACTGTAATCAATTTTCGCTACTTGTTTAGAAGAAATAGAAGTATTTCCTAAAACAATTAGGCCACCTACTAGTAATACACTTATTATGCCAATGATCCAAAAAAACCACTTAGAAGAAGATGATGCCTTTCTTTTTTTCTTCGTATTTGCCATTGTATTCACCCCCTATTATTTCTACTAGATAATGGAACTGTGAAAGTTTCATCTCCTAAATACCTATGCTTACAAGTATCCTCTTCATAACTCTCAATCTATTCCTACACTAGTCATTATATTTTTAGATAAAAAGGAGTGTCAAGGTACATCCTCTTATTATGAAACTCCATCAAATATTATAATTTTTAATGATCTCTATTTTCTACGAAAGCGATGTATGATGCTAGTAAGCCAACTACATTCAGCTCGTAGCAGGACAAGATTCCGTTCAACCGCTAGATCTACACCGCTGCCACTGCCATGGCTAGGTACTTGCTCTTGATAAGATATACGTTTGTTAAGCTTACTAAGACGCGTTTCCAAGCAAGCTATTGCCTCATGTAACGGCAAATAATCTATAAACATAAGACCTATATCTGTTGGATCATTCGTTTTTCCTTCACTTTCTAAATTTTTCCGAAGAAGTTCAAGAAAATATTTCGTTCCACTTTCATTTACACTATACACTTTTCTAGGAGGCCGATTTCCTTCCTGCTCGATATGAACATCTACATGACCTAATGTACTTAATTTTTCAAGCATATTGTAAGCTGTTGCTTTCTTCATATCTGTCATATTACTTAAATTTTTCTCTATAAACTCATTTATTTGATAGCCATGCTGACTTTGTGCCATTAAAATTCCTAATAATATAAGTGCACGTTCTTCCATGTTCAAAACTCCTTTATATTCCATTCCCTTTATTTTAAAAAATAGATTAGATTGAAGTCAACCCTTCTTTATTCAATATTAGAATAGTCATTATTTGACTAATTATGATTTCTTATTGTATGGTAAAAGTATAATTATTACCACTAGATGATACTGTATTTTTACTACATAAGTAAGAGGAAGTGATACATTGGCAGTGCAAGTAGAAATACGATGAGAGTAAAAGCTCAGATGAGCATTTACAACACAGACGTGTTAGAATAGTTTGGAGTAGTCATACTAATCCTCTTATCAGGTCTTCTTTTTAAGAGGATGTAAATATTTTTAAAATCAAAAAATAGGGGGAGTATTATTTTGTTTAATTTTTTACTCTTTTTGCATCTTACTGGCTTAGCAATTTGGCTGGGCGCTATGATTGTTGTCGCTGGGATATTATTAATATTGAAAAAAGATGTTCGTACATCTGGTGTGAATGAATCCCTAAAGAAAATTCTTCGTTTCTTTAATGTAATTACACATCCAAGTGCATCAATTGTACTAATTACTGGACTCATCATGAGATTCACTTCCGAAGTAGAAGGAAAAGGAACATTTTGGTTAAGTTATATGCAAGATTTTGGTAGTTTGATTGTGTTAGGATCAATTATTGCCTTAACAATTCTAGGTAAGCGTGCTGTGAAGAACCTTGATAGCAAAGAAGTTGCTGCAACATCTTCTAACCTTTCTAAATATACAACTGGGCTATTTGTATCAGCATTACTTGTAGTTTCTGTATTATTTATTGTAACGACTAAATTAGGATAATTATGCGTAAAAAGCTGGTCCAACTAAGACCAGCTTTTTTTCATAAGGCTCTGTTAGACTAAATTGTTGATATATGCACACTAAAACAGGTAATCCAATCTCAACTTGAATTTAAACTACCTGTTAATACACTAATTTAGAAAATTACGAATTAATAATTGCTATCAGTTTTCTTTTATAATTTTTTAAAAATACTATTACTACAATTGTAAAGAACAAAATTGCCCATAAAATACCTTCTATTATCTGATTACCTCTTGATATTACATCTGTTGCCTGTGTAAAAATTAGAACATTAAATAATCCATGAGTAATTGAAGTGCAGATAAGCGATGATGATTTTTCTCTCATGTAACATAGTAGTATATTAAACGAAACCAAAATACAAGTGTGTATAATAAGGCCTTCTATTATATTACCTGGATATATTAGACCAGTAAATATTTGAGGAAAATGAAATATTGACCAACATATCCCAATAAATAAATAACTAATAAAAGTATTTTTTAATATTAATCGACTTTGCAAAAAACCACGCCAACCAATTTCTTCAAATGTCGCACTTAATCCTCCTAAAACAATACCGATTATAATTTGTTTCAAGAAAACAAATACACTTGGAATTTTAACTAAATTAAATTGTTTAAATACAAATCCATATAGTAATACTTGAAAAATACTACAGAGTATATATATCAGTATAATTATAATAATCCCAACAAAAATCCACTTATTAATTTTAAGATTATTTAGTATATAACTAAACTTTTCTTTAAATATTAATGTTGTTATTATTGCTCCAAATGTGGGTAACAACATACTATATGCTACAAAATTTCTATAATCCATACCAACAATTTTGCAAATACTAAAAACTAAATATGTTATTCCATATACAATACCTAAATATAAGAAAATTTCTTTTTTTGAATTATTAACCATAAGTCACCTTCATTTATATTAAATTCGTTACTAGAATTGTACTATGTATTAACATATTTTTAGTTCTAATTATTTCTTTATCATCATCAAAACATTGAAGCCACTTATAATTACTCAAATATTTAGTAGACACACCTTTAAATCTATTCATCCGAATTTTTAATTTGCTATGTAATGAATTTTTATGGTTGATATGATAGATACCATTATTATAATGCCCTCTCATTATTCTTTTATGGTCTAATTTAAGGTCTTTAGCAGATTGGATATAAGATTTATGGCTATCAGTACAGATGATAGAATTATCATTTCATTTATCATTAAGACTAAGTGCTTATTTACTCTAATAACCAGAATTCGATCCGATAATGACAGTAGCGTCCAGTTCCCCGTCTCTAACCACTTTCGTGGTAAGCCCAGCACTAGCAAAGATTTCAAAGGTCTGAGGTGCCTGCATTTCGCTCGTCTCTATCAAAAGATGTCCTCCCGGTGCTAGCCAGAGAAATGCTTCCTCTGCTACTCTTCGCTGAATGTCAAGTCCATCCTCTCCTCCGTCAAGCGCCAACTTCGGTTCATGTAGGCGAGCCTCCTGTGGGAGCAGCTTGATTGCCTCGGTAGGAACGTAAGGTACGTTCGCAACTAGGATGTTCACATTACCTTTAAGTGAGTGGGGCAGAGTGTTATACAAGTCACCTTCAAAAACATGGCCACCGAAATCCGTTACGTTGCGGCTAGCGCATCGTACTGCTACAGGGTCAATGTCAACAGAATACAATTTAACTCGTTCTAAAGCTGCCGCCAGTGCTACACCCACAGCACCCGACCCGCAACATAGGTCAACGATGATATCACCAGAACATGAAAGGGCTTCTGCCTGGTGAACAAGAAACTCGGTACGTGGGCGAGGTACGAAAACGCCTAGGTCCACTTCAATCCGCAAACCACAAAACTTTGCGTATCCAACAACATATTCAAGGGGTAAACCATTGGCTCGCATTTCCACCATTTTCTTGAGGTCCTCTGGAGTTCGTGCCTCTCTGATAAGTAATTGAGTCTCATCTTCTGCGAAAACACAACCCACGCTCCGAAGCCTGTTAATTATACATTTTTCCGTTTTATTGTCCAAAAAGAAATTGAATTTTTTTCCTATTTATCTCACCACCTTTGATAAGCTTATTTATTACCGTGTATTCGTTGAAAATTGGAGATATCCTTCTTCAACAAAATGGCCCTAAAATTGAAAAGCACATTCCTTATTACTGGAAAGCGCCCGATTGAGGAAGATCATTTATTTTTCTTTATTGAAGATAAGAACCCCCGTTACTTTAAGTGTAACATTTCACAAAGTTAGTAAAGAAAAATAAATAAAAATATTCCAATCCTATTATTAATGGTACTTTTTGGGTGTTATACTAGTGTTGAATTACTATCTGATAATGAAGGGAGATTACGCATGGAGGTAACATTTACAGTAAGAAAATGGGATGAAAATCCAGTAGATGATACTAGAAAAGAATTCCCTATTAATACTGCCCATGTCGAATATGATATTGAAGGTGAATTAAAAGGAAAAGCTTTTGTTGAATATTTATTATATTATATAGACTCTAATATAGATGATGGTCACTTGGCCACTTCTAAAATTTCCGGATTTCTGCATTTCGAAGGAACATATAAGGGCAAACGGGGGACATTTACAGCTATAGAGCAAGGAATATTTGATAAAGGAAATCTAGATTCTCCAGCAACAATCATCAAAGCTACAGGTGACTTAGAAAGCTTGAAAGGGTCCTATAATTATAATTTTACAGGTCAAACCAGTAAGATGATTCTAGACTTTAAATTCTAACGATATACCCTATAGTATAGTAAAAAAGGGCATCCTTGAAATACGAGGATGACCTTTTCGTCGAACGAGCTTTTTCAACTATCCTGCCATTTAACGGATTAAAGGCCAAGAAAAATGGACTGCTGAAACAGTCCATCGTTGTTCAATTCTTGCGCCCGATTGCCGAAAATTAAGATAATTATGAATGCTACCTATAGCTTATGTTATTTGTAAATTCTAGGAACTCTTTGACCCAAGTTACAAGCAACTTCAAACGATATGGTTTCTAACATATTTGCCACTTCATCTAATGATATCAAATGATTTCCTTGACCTCCATAAACTACAACCTCATCACCAATATTTACACCCTTAATATCAGTAACATCAATCATACAAAAATCCATACATATCCTACCGAAAACAGGAGATTTTTGTCCGTTTATTAGAACGTAAGCCATTCCAGATAAGCGTCTCGAATATCCATCTGCATACCCAATCGGAATAGTTGCAATAACTGCTTTATCTCTTTCAATTTTAGTTGCTCCATATGATACACCATACCCTTTCTCGAGTGTCTGAATATGGATGACTTTGGTTTTTAACTGCATTGCTTGTTTTAGATTAACTTTTGACTTATTTACCTCTTTAGATGGATAAAGACCATACATTGATATTCCGATACGAACTATATCGTAGGTCATATCTGGCATTTCTATTGTTGCAGCACTATTTGCAATATGAAATAGGGGAATAGAAACTTTTCGTTTCTCCAATTCTTCCAATAACCTTTTCCATCGGCTCTTTTGTGTTTCTGCATACCGTTTGTCGGCTTCATCTGCGGTAGCAAAATGTGAATACACTCCTTCTAGATAGAGCCCATCCATTTTTGAAACGATATCGATAAAATCACTTGCTTCTTCTGCTTGCAGTCCCAATCGTCCCATTCCTGTATCGACCTTGACGTGAACCTTTGCCTTTTTTCCTAAGACCTGCCCAGACTTTGATAAAGATTCTGCATGTTCCATATCAAAAATTGATTGTGTTAAATCCCAATGCACAACATGATTCGATGCTGAAGGAGGTGTGTATCCAAGTATAAGTATAGGTGCTTGAATATCTGATTTTCGTAGTTCAATGGCTTCTTCTAAACTAGCCACCGCTAAATAATCCACTCCACTATCAATCGCTTTTTTGGAAACCTCGACAGCACCGTGTCCATAACCATTCGCTTTTACTGTTGCCATTATTTTTGTTGAGTTAGGTATTATTCTTCGAAATTCACAAATATTATGTGAAATATTGCTAAGGCTAATTTCAGCCCATATTGGTCTATACATCATTTCCCCTCACTTTAAGTGAATTTTCAATGATCAAGTCAAGTAGCTTATTATAAGGAATACCCGCTGATTGTGCGCTTTTTGGCAGCAGGCTATTTTTCGTCATCCCAGGTAATGAATTAACTTCTAACACATAAGGGATACCGTTTTTAATCATCATGTCGATTCGGGCATAAACACTACATTTCAGTGATTTATAGCAAGTCATTGCAGCACAAGAGACGCGGTTATGTGTTTCGGAAGGAAGCTGGACCACCTCTTCAATGGTATCCGCATCATTATATTTGGAGGTATAATCAAAAAACTCTCCCTGATGACGAATGGAAACCACAGGTAAAAGCTTTCCATCCAATATAGAACAAGTGATTTCCTCGCCTTTTATATACTTTTCAATTATCACTTCGGAATCCCATTTGAATACTTCAGCAATCGAAGACTTAATCGTGTCTTGGTCATAAACAATTTTTACTCCTACACTCGAACCGCCTGAATTAGGTTTCACAACTACTGGGTAACCCACCTTATCTATTTCATCCATTTTAAGTTCTTCCATGTTATTAAGGTGAATCCAATCAGGCGTTTGCACACCTTCAAAACGGATGATTTTTTTCGAGATATTCTTATCCATGCATAAGCTGCTGGACAGTACACCACTCCCTGTATAAGGAACCCCGATGGTTTCAAGGGTACCTTGAATGGTGCCGTCCTCACCGTACTTGCCATGTAGCGCCAGTAGCGCAACGTCAAGATTTTTCGCCTTTTCAACTAAATCTTCTTTGTTATCTAGTTGGATCGGTACAATTTCATATTTATTTTTATCTAAATGCTCAATCATTTCTTCACCTGTCATGAGCGAAACTTGTTTCTCGGAAGAAACCCCTCCCATAATTACACCGACTCTCATTTTTTTATCCTCCATAATTATTTTTTAACGTGTCACCTATGATATGAATTCCCTGAATAATCTCTCTTTCTTTCAGCCTAGAAAATCCTAATCGTAAAGTATTCTTTCCACTACTGTCCGTGTAAAAAACATTGCCTGGGAAAAAAACAACTCCCTTTTGATAACATTTTTCTAAAAGCTTTCTTGAATCGATATCGTTTTCTAGTTCTATAAAAAGGTGGAGACCACCGTCACCAGTTATTCGTTTAAAAGGAATAAATTGCTTACAATAATGAATAGCTAATTCATACTTTTTCTTATAGACTGATTTAGCTTTTTTTATATACTTCTCAAAGTAGCCATCATTTAAATATTGATATAACACCGCTTGATCTAATGTAGATGTATGAATAGTTCGAGCTCTTTTCATACTTTCCAAATAATAAATCAAATCTTTGTCTGCTAAAATCCACCCTACCCGTAAGCCAGGAAAAAGAATTTTAGAGAAGCTGCTAATATAAATGACATTATTGCCGAGTCCGGCAAAGGCAGCCAACGGTGCCAGATGTGACCCTGAGTAACGTAATTCTTCATTAAACCCATCTTCAACGATCGGAAGCTGATAGGCGAAAAACAGATCCATGATTTCCTTCCTTTTTTCAGAGGATGTTACGATACCAGTTGGATTATGATAAGACGGAATGAAGTATGCAAAATCATATTCTTTTTTTGATAAGAATGTTTCTAGCTTACTAACATTGACACCGTCATCATCCATTTCAATTCCATCGATTTCAAAGCCATGTAATCGAAAGAGCTTAAGTGCAGAATGATGGGTTGGATTTTCACAAATAACACGGCCGTTCTTTTTATTTAAAGCGGATAAAAGGATATCCAGACCTTCTGTGAATCCATTGGTAATTAAAATATCTTTATTTCTAATGTCTACCCCTTTAATTTCCATGTAGTGAAGCAGGTATTCGATAAGTGGTTTATAGCCCTTTGCATATCCATAGTTAAGAACGATGTCTCCTTCAATGGACATCCGATTTAAAAAAGCCCTTTTAAAATTTTCAACATCAAAAAGCTTTTCATCGGGAGCGATACTATTAAATGAGATCATTTCATTATTCCAGCGTACTCCATGCTTCATGAGATCCAATTCATCTGCCAAAAAGGTTTGCTCATTGATTTTCTCAGTCCAATTTAACTGGATGGATGGGGATTTGAAGATCTCAACATGACTTACAAAGCTTCCTTTTCCTTTTACCGCATAGATAAAGCCTTCTTGTTCCAAATCCACATAGGTCGTTAGAACGGTGTTGCGGCTGATTGATAATAAAGAGCTGAGTTCACGAGTGGATGGAAGCTTTTGGTGCTCAAGCAAATGCCCGTTGGTTATCATTCTTTTTAAATATTCCTTAAGTTGAATATATACAGGACGGCCTTCCGTAAGCTTAAAATCGTTAAACACTACATTCATCCCCTTGTTGACATTTTTACATATCTACACCTATTCCAAAAGGTCCACACAATATGTATTTTTACTGTCTTGTGGTAGGGTGTGGAACTATAAAAATAGTCTAATGAAAAATCCAGAAAAATTATAGTTTCGAAAGAGACAACTACTATTTATCACTTATGTAAAATGTTAACAACTTAATGAGTTGTTAACTGAACTTTAATCTGAAGATAAATAAATTACTCCTATTGACAATTAAAGGATTAATTAGAAATTTAAAGAAAGGACCTCAAACGGGTCCTTATTTTTTCTGATTAACAATTTTTATCAATTAACAGAGCCTTTTTAAAAGATTTCTTCTATAATCAATTTCCTGATGCTTTGTTAATTCCTTCTTCCACTCCCTCAGTTTAAGTCATTTCTTCACAACCTCCAAACTATTATTAACATAAATATCCAGTGTTTGTTTGAAAGTCTTATTCCGTTAAATGGCCCTTTTGTGGAGTAACATACTGGAGTTTTATAACATAGACAAAAATAAAAAAAAAAAAAAAAAATCCTGTTTAATTTAATACAGGATTTTTATCAAACTTTATTTTAAAGCTACAATAACAAAAAGGACCATACATAATATACATATCAAATATGTACGGTCCTTTTATTTTCATATACTAAAACGTTGTGACCCTAAGATAAAGAAGAGACCAACTTTTTTTCATAAAAAAAAAGCAAGGTGCATACCCTTGCTTTTGCTATCAATAAAAGAATGATCATCATTCATTTTCCTCTAGTTCATCTATCCTTTCACGTACTTGTTTCGCACGAAAAAAGAAGAAAAAAGAAAGACCTAAAAAACCACCAACAGCTGTAATCATAGCAATAAACTGTGACCACACCTTTTCTCCATTAGGAACGAGTAATCCAAGCATCAAAATCGTACTTAGTGCTAATAAAACTTGACCAAACCGATTATAATCTGCTATTTTAGTTTGCAAATCCTTCATAACTATCACTCTCCATAATACATAGAGTAACACATTCTAGTAGTCTAGAAGCCAAGGAATTGCAACCAAATACGATATATTCTTCCAAATTATGATTCTAACCCTTGCATTAGGTCTTCGATTAAATCTTCGACATCCTCGATCCCAACCGAAATACGAATAAGCGTATCTGTAATACCAAGCTCTTGACGTCGATCCGCTGGAATAGATGCGTGCGTCATTTTTGCAGGGACAGAAATTAAGCTTTCTACCGCTCCTAAGCTTTCTGCAAGTGTAAAATATTTCGTATTACGAATCAAACGATTTAAGGTCTCGAGGCTATCGACATCAAACGAAATGATAGCACCAAATCCACGAGCCTGCTTACTTGCTAATTCATGCTGTGGATGTTCAGCAAGACCAGGATAATGTACTTTTTTCACTTTCGGATGGTCTGCTAGAAAGCTTGCAATGTTTCGAGCATTTCTCTCATGCTCTTCCATTCTTACCCCTAGTGTTTTTAAGCCGCGAAGGAGAAGAAAGCTATCTTGTGGGCCAAGTATCCCGCCCGTAGAATTCTGGATAAAATGAAGACCATTGGCTATTTGCTCATTATTTACGACAACTGCACCTGCTACAACATCACTATGACCTCCTAAATACTTCGTTGCACTATGCAATACGATGTCCGCACCAAGTGTTATTGGATTCTGCCAATAAGAAGTCATAAATGTATTATCGACAATTGTTAACAGGCCGTGTTTTTTCGCGAGCTCCGATACTTCAGCAATATCTGTAATTTTTAGAAGCGGGTTCGTTGGTGTTTCTAGATAAATTGCCTTCGTATTTGGCTTTATCGAAGCTTGAATTGCACTCTGGTTTGTTGTATCCACAAAGGTGTATTCTAAACCGAAACGCTCTAAAACTTTAGTTATAACACGAAATGTACCGCCGTATACATCATCTGTTAGAATAACATGATCACCGCTTGAAAATAACATCATAACTGCAGTAATGGCTGCCATCCCTGAGCCAAATGCAAAGCCTGCATGACCATTTTCAAGAACTGCAATCATTTCTTCGAGCGCACTGCGTGTTGGATTACCTGTGCGGGAATATTCGTAGCCTTTATGCTTACCTACCGCATCTTGCTTATACGTACTCGTTTGATAAATAGGAACCGTTACCGCACCAGTTTGCGGATCTCCGATCGAAATACCATGAATTAACTTTGTTTTTTCCCTCATTTTAGTCCCATCCTTTATATATGTCTTTACTTAAATATCGTTCACTACTATCTGGAAAAATCGTAACGATGTTTGTTCCTGGCTTCGCGCTCTCTGCTTCTCGTAAGCTAGCATGGAAGGCTGCACCTGAAGAACTACCAACGAGCAATCCCTCAAGTTTTGCAAGTTCCTTCACGCGATGGAAGGCATCGTGATCTGAAACTGTATGAATGCTATGGAAGTAATTCGTATTCATGAAAGGAGGGAGAAACTCCATTCCAATTCCTTCTGTCTCGTGTGATCCCGATTCTCCGCCGTTTAAGATTGAACCAACTGGTTCTACGATTGCACATTTTAAATTAGGATTTTGTTTCTGAAGGTAGGTGGCTGTTCCCATAAATGTCCCGCCAGTACCAGCACCTGCAACAAATATATCAACCCTCCCGTCAAGCTCAGTCCAAATTTCAGGTCCTATTGTTTTAAAATAGGTTTCAGGGTTTGCACTGTTTGCAAATTGCTGCGGACAATACGAATTTGGGAGTTCTTGCAGCAGTCCTTTGGCTTTTGCAATAGCACCTGTCATCCCTTCCTCGGTCGGTGTATTGATAACAGTAGCACCAAGTGCCCGCATAAGCTCTTGTTTTTCTATACTAAACTTTTCTGGTACACATACGATTACATGTATATCATATTGAATCGCCGCCAATGCTAGTCCGATTCCAGTATTCCCTGCAGTTGGTTCTATAATTGTGCCACCATGCTTGACAAG
The DNA here is from genome assembly GCF_048159605.1 of Ectobacillus polymachus. Classification (NCBI taxonomy): domain Bacteria; kingdom Bacillati; phylum Bacillota; class Bacilli; order Caryophanales; family Bacillaceae; genus Ectobacillus; species Ectobacillus polymachus. The sequence continues at coordinate 1,736,716 of NZ_JBLREB010000001.1, forward strand.
CCCTTTCTCTAGTGCCACCTCTATCATATGCTTCCCTAGACGGTCTTTAATGCTTCCGCCTGGATTAAAATACTCTAACTTAGCAAATATTCGTACATCTTTTGGTAACGAAAACCGCGTAATTTCCACGAGCGGTGTATTCCCAATCAACTCATGTACCCCGCGAAACGTGTTCATATGAGTAATTCCTCCTCATTAAAACATAACTCTCCAAAGTAAGAGGTTCAATCCTTACTTTGGAGCTGCTCCGAAAAATAACTTAATCGAAGATCGTACAAGTTTCGAATTGATTATTATTTTAATTCTTTCAACATATTTTCAATAAAGGTAGTCGAATGTAGCGCTGCCTGATCTAAAAATTGATCAAATGAAACATTAGATTCCTTTCCTGCGATATCAGACAGGGCACGAATAATTACAAACGGTACATTATATTGATAACATACTTGTGCAACAGCAGCCGCTTCCATTTCCACTGCGTATAAATCCTTAAATTTACTACGAATAAACGCAACGCGTTCACTATCATTCATAAAGGAATCTCCAGTTGCAATAGTACCTTTTGCAACCTGTACTCCTTCTACATTTTTCATACAAGTTTCTGCTAATGCCACAAGCTCTGCATCTGCTTCAAATGCTGCAGGCATGCCAGGCACTTGGCCGTATTCATAATTAAATATGGTAACATCCACATCGTGATGACGTACATCTGTTGATATCACAACATCACCTACATTTAAAGATTGATGAAATCCACCTGCTGAACCTGTATTAATGACTTTATCAGGTTGATAACGTTCAAGCAAAATGGTAGTAGCCATAGCAGCATTTACTTTTCCAATGCCTGACTTTAACAAAATGACTTCGTGACCAGCATAGTCTCCTTTCGTAAATTCAGAACCAGCTACAATTTCCATTGTCTTATTCTCAAGCTTATCACGTAAAATGCGTACTTCTTCTTCCATTGCACCAATAACTGCGATTTTCAAATGGTATCCCTCTTCCTTAATTCTTTATCGCCTCCACAATCCATACAAAATGATTTTGCCTAGAAAACGATACACGAAAGCCGTTATCTTCAAGGATCGACTGTATGATTGGGATTAGCGTATAATATTCAGTCTGTAAATCGTTTGCTAATTGATGAAAGTTACGATTGACTGCTTCTTGAATTGTTTGATCAAAAGCTTCCTGATTCGTAAACATCGTATCAGCAAACACTATTTTACCATTTGGTTTAAGGATCTGACTATATTTCTTAATAGCAATACGCTTTTCTTCGTCAGTTAAATGGTGAAATGCATACGTACTAACGATTGTATCGATAGAATGTACAGTTTCAAATTGTAAAAAGTCTCCTTCTATAACAACCGCTTGCTTAGGCAGTTTCTGCTTTGCAAGTAGCCGCATTTCCCGAGAAGGTTCTATTCCTAGCACTTTAAATCCAGCATCGAGAAATTTCTTTGTTAGATTCCCTGTACCAACTCCAAACTCTAAAATGGATCCGAATGATTTTTCTACTACACATTGCAATATATGATCATAGTTTAGAAATACATCTCTATACTCATCGTTTTCCCCAGCAATAAAGGTATCATACGATTGTGCCCATTCATCAAAAAGATGATTAAATTCCGTCCCCATACAATTCACCTTTTTCTTATCGGATTTATCAGTATAATATGCCTGATTTCCAATAAAGTCAACAAAAATCATTGTAAAGATAGAATTTGCAAACGTTATTTGATACACTAATAAGCAAAGATTGGAAGAGGAAGAAGGATAATAATGGGATTTTCTTTTGAAATGATTGAAGATAAAATTGAATGCTTTGAGGCAACTGATTTAACTACTTTAGAAAAGAAAATAAACGAACAAATTGAAAACAATCGTGCGCTACTATTAGAAGTTCATCATGTATCTCATCAAATGTGCATAGAAGCTGAGAGTAAGCGACTCTATTACAGTGCTATTGTGCATTTTAAATTAAGAAAGAAGAGTGTTCTGTAAAGAACACTCTTCTTTCTTAATTAAGCCTATTTAAGTTGTTGCACTAATGTTGGCTTCCAGCCTTGTTTTTCAACCCATTCAATGGACACTTTATATTGTTGTTTTGTATCCTTTGTTTTAACGGTTCCAATTGCTTTATTCTCTCCATTATTACCGATAAATATGATTGTTAAATTATCGCTTGGAATTTTCAATGCATAGGAAATTGTTTGAACCATTTCCTTCCAATCATCAGAAGAAGTATCGAACTTTGTCGTGTGCGGTTCAGTTTGTGAAGTTCCTATCGGCTTCCATGAAGGATTCGTATAAGCTTCAGCTACCTTCGAATCATTTTCCTGAACAACTACTTTTTTATCTTCAACAGGCGGCGGTGCACTATCTGTTTTGTTCCCATTATTTTCCGCGTTAGAATTAGAAGAGCTGCCTGTATTCTTAGCTGCGTCTCCTTTATTTTGATTAACAACTGTGCTCTGTACCGTTTTTTTAGGAGCTGTAAACAGCTGATATGCAACTGTAACAGCAGCAAGAAAGACGATTCCGATGAGTATATTCATAAATAATCTTCGGCGTTTATGCTTTCTTTTTTGCAGTCTTGAATCGTCTAGAGCTTGAGTCATACTCTTACCCTCCATCCGTGTTATATTCGCATATTTCCTATTGTAGCACCAAATAGATATCACTTGAAGAAAATCATCGCTTTTAACAATAAAAGAGAGAGGGACAATGTCAACTTTTGAGTTAAACCTCCGTATTTTGCTTAAAATGATACGAGAGGAAATGTACCCATACATAAGAAAAGGGACTGATTTTATAAAAAATCAGTCCCTTTTCAGTGCTGTCTCATTTTTCTCTGTTTTTATTAAAAAAAACCTTTGAAACAGCTCAAATTCAATCGTATTCGGGTCTTAGCCACTTTTCTTTATTTCACAGACAAGATTTTTACTTTCATATCTCCGCCTGGTGTCGGTACAATTACTTCGTCTCCTATTTGCTTTCCTAATAAGTTTTTAGCAATTGGAGAGTCGTTAGAAATTTTTCCTTCGAAAGGATCTGCCTCTGCGCTACCAACAATTGTATATGTCTCTTCTTCTCCATCTGGTAATTCCATGAATGTAACAGATTTACCAAGGGAAACAATGTCGGAACTTTCAGAGTTTTCTGTAATAATAACCGCATTGCGGATCATATTTTCAATTTGTGTTACACGTCCTTCTACGAAAGCTTGTTCGTCTTTCGCTGCATCATACTCAGAGTTTTCAGAAAGGTCTCCGAAGCTACGTGCAATTTTAATACGCTCTACTACTTCTTTACGTCTTTCTGTTTTTAAGTATTCTAATTCTTGTTCAAGCTTTTCTTTCCCAGCTTGTGTCATTGGATATGTCTTTTCAGTTGCCATAATGTCCACTCCTTTTTCTATCTACTACCTATTGGTACCGTCTATACAAATATGGCCCCACCCATCACTGGGTGAGGTTATATGTTCCAATGTATTCGGTATAAACAGGAAAAAAACCTCCTGTAAAGGCATCTTTTTCTATGCTATTACAAAATTGTTTTTTCTTCAAGAATAGTTCCAACTTTTGTTACCATTAAATCGATTGCTACGTGATTTTGTCCACCTTCAGGAATAATAATATCAGCATAACGCTTAGAAGGTTCAATAAATTGATTATGCATAGGTCGAACGACCGATACATACTGCTCTATCACAGAGTCAAGTGTTCGACCGCGTTCATTGATATCACGCTGCATTCTACGCAAAATTCGCAAATCCGCATCCGTATCAACAAATATCTTAATATCCATCAAATCGCGAAGACGTTCATCTTCGAAAATCAAAATGCCTTCTAATATGATAACATCCTTTGGTTCTAAATGGATGGTATCTTTAGAACGTGTATGCATTTTATAATTATACAACGGTTTCTCAATCGGTTCGTAGTTGAGTAATTGATTTATTTGTTGAATTAATAGATCATTATCAAAGGCAAGAGGATGATCATAATTCGTTTGCAATCGTTCTTCAAATGGAATATCATCTTGATTTTTATAATAATAATCTTGTTCTAGTACTAAAATAGAATGACCATGGAAATGATCAAAAATTGCTTTCGTTACACTCGTTTTTCCTGAACCGGAACCTCCTGCAATTCCAATCACAACGGGCTTTTGCTTCCCCATCTATACTACCACTCTTTCTTAAAAGATACGAACATTCATGTAGAAGAGCATATCGGCTAGCTCCAGTCAATCTGACTAAGCAAGTCGATAAAAACTATTCTTTATTGAAACATGTTTTTTCTCATCATGTCATATGGGTAAACTGGTTTGTTTACTTTTATTTTTACGATTTCCAAAGGGTGTCTTGCTGCATCTAGTTCGTTACCCTCTTCGTCCCAGATCGTCTCAATTTTTTGTGTAAAGTTTTCTATTTCCGGTCCAAAAAATTCTACTTCTTGGTTCGGCTTAAAGTGATTGCGTTGTTGAATCGTTGCGATATTTGTTTCTGGATCATACGCTAATACAAGCCCGACAAAATCATAGGTTGTTTTTTTGCTATGTTCCCCAAACATTTGCTCTTGATAGCCAGGTACTCCTTCAAAAAACGCAGATGCTGTATCACGATTTGCACATTTGTCTAGCTCATCAATCCATTCTTGTTTAAAAACAAAATGATCTGGATCCTCGCAATACGTATCAATTACGTTGCGATATACGCTTACAACTGTAGCAATATAGTGAATAGACTTCATCCGTCCTTCGATCTTTAAGCTATCAATACCTGCTTCAATAATAGCAGGAATCGATTGCACAAGCGTTAAATCTTTAGGACTCATTGCAAAAGGCTCATCACCTTCCTCAAACAATTCCACTTCAGCTGCTTGTTTATCTTGAGACGTAGTTTGTATTAAATCGTAGTTCCAACGACAGGACTGACAGCATCCCCCACGGTTTGAATCACGTGCTGTCATATGATTACTTAGTGTGCATCTTCCTGAATAAGCTATGCACATTGCCCCGTGAATAAACGTTTCTATTTCGATATCCACTTTTTCTTTTATTTCTTTAATTTCTTCATAGCCCGTTTCCCGTGCAAGAACGAGACGATCCAATCCTTCTTCTTTCCAATATTGTGCAGCCTTCCAATTTGTAAGTGATTGCTGTGTACTTAAATGAATTTCAAGTGAAGGAGCTACTCGTTTACATGTCTCAATAATAAACGGATCCGCTACAATAATTCCTGCTACTCCAGCATTCTCAATGGCTTGTAAGTATTCTTCTAGACCGTCCATATTTTCATTGTGAGCAAATATGTTGGTTGTTACATAAATTCTAGCACCATATTGTTTTGCAAATGCTACGCCTTCTGCCATTTCTTCAATTGTAAAATTGTCAGCATTGGAACGTAGACCAAACTCTTGTCCACCGATAAACACGGCGTCCGCGCCGTAGCGAACAGCAATCTTTAGTTTCTCTAAATTGCCTGCAGGTGCCAACAGTTCAGGTTTTTTCACTATAGTACGTTTTCCATCAACAATTTGTGAAATTTCCTTAACAGTCATCCTAGTACCTCCTTTTTTTAGTATACAGTTTCTTTATAGAAAAACCCGGTATCTAACGGCCGATTAACCGGCTGCATCATTTCTATTTCTTTGTAAAGCTTATCTTTCACTTGATCGTACCCTTCACGATCGTCTACACAAAGATCGATGGCTTTCCGGTATTTTTTCGTTACCTCAATTAGGTACGCAGAATCTTTTAGCACTCCATCAATCTTAAAAGAGTCGATTTGTGCATCAATCAATGTCTCTAATTCATCTATAATGCAAATATCCTTTGGGCTCATGATATGTGTACCGTTTCGGTCTTCAAAAACAGGATATTTATTATTACGCTCTTTATCATATAAAAACATATGTTTTTCATATTTTTTCTTTTCAATTTCCAAATTTCTACCTTGATATTCAAAATAATTTCCTATCAATGAGCGCTTAGATTGAAACATACAAGTCATTCCGTGTACCTGTACTTCAATTTCTACTTCTGCATGTTCTTTTATTTCTTCAATGGCTTCAAAGCTTAATTCTCTTGCAAGAACAGATCGTTTAGCACCTTTACGTCCCCAATAATTACATGTGAACCAGTTCGTTGCCGTCGTTTCGGTATTCCAATGAAGCTTCATATCCGGTGCGATTTCCTTCGCTGTCATCAAAACAGCTGCATCACCAAAAACGATTGCATCTACATGGACATCTTTCAAAAACGTTATATAGTCTGCCAATGATTCTACACTTTCATTATGAAAGATAGCATTCATTGCTACATATATTTTTTTGTTATATTGATGTGCGATCTCAGTAGATTTCTTCACATCCTCACGTGAAAATTCACCTGCTAGCCGAAGACCATACTTTTGTTCACCAATAATCATGGCATCCGCCCCTGCCTTAGCAAGCGGTTCAATATCACTAACGCTTGTTGGCGTAACGAGTAATTCTGGTTTCTTCATTTATGCGTCACCTCTTTTTTTACTTACTGCTACTCCATCACCAATCGGAAAAATAGTAGTATCATATCCAATATGTGCCATTAACCATTCATTATAGTTCTTTATCTTCTTAACTAAACTACGTAATCGTTTCTTTTCAATATTTTCTTCTACGACTAGACCATGAAACAGAACATTATCTGTAATAATGACACCCCCTTCATTTAAAAGAGGCTCATATAATTCAAAAAAGCGTTGATATTGTCCTTTCGCTGCATCGATAAAAATAACATCAAAGGTGCCGTGTTCTTTAACTTGTGGAAACTGTTCAAGAGCATCTCCAAAAATAAGAGAGATACGATCTTCCATGCCAGTACGTTTTATATTGCATACAGCTTCCTTGTATCGTTCCTCATCCCGTTCGATTGTTACTACGTTCGCATGACTACTTTTTGCCATTCGAATCGCAGAATACCCTATAGCCGCCCCAATTTCAAGAATCGACGTAGGTTCAATTAAGCGAAGTAGCTGCAGCATAAATTCCATTCCGAGCTTATCCATTATTGGAATATGATGTTCCAAAGCATATTGTTCCATTTCTAAAGTAACCGGATCTTTATCTACGAAAGAAAGTAAGTATTCGTTCGTTGCATTCTGCTCCATCTTGTAGCCTCCTTCCCTAAAAACCTGCAGGTGCCAATAAAATAAAACGAGCTATCGTTTTCAATCTATCAACATAAAGTGAATTTTTATCTAAGATGAGGTTTAGGATAAAAGAAGAGCGCCTCTAAGTGATTCTTGAAACTTCTCTCCCACTAGAGCGCCTGTTCTGCACAAGCCATACTATAACTTGCACATTACGTATTTAGTAATCCTTAGCCTTTTTAACCCGATATATTCTACCATAAAAAAGAAAGAGATGCGACAATTTTCATAGGCATCTCTTATTGATTTGTCGTGATATACTTTGCCTTTAGTGCATTATGTTCCTCTAGTGTTTTTGCAAAAAATACTTCACCGCTAGGCGCAGCTAGAAAATAGTAATAATCTGTTTGCGCTGGTTCAAGTGCTGCTTGAAGCGAAAGTTCGCTCGCGTTAGAAATAGGTCCTACTGGCAATCCCTTGACAACGTATGTGTTGTACGGAGAATTTACCTTTAAATCCTGTAATGATACTCTTTCCTTATGTTTACCAAGCGCGTATAAAACAGTCGGATCTGTTTGCAATGGCATATTTACTTTTAACCGATTGTAAAATACACTGGCAATTTTTTGACGATCAGTTGACGCTGTAGCCTCTTCTTCAATTAAAGAAGCCATTGTCAAAAATTGATGAACATCTAATTGTTTTTGTTTTATAGCGTCCTCATGTTTAACGATATAGGTATTCGTTTTTTCTATCATAGGTGCAATAATTTCATCAATGGAACTTGGTTTCTTATCATACGAATACGTAGCTGGATACAAATATCCTTCTAGTTTATACTTAATAGCTGGATCCTTAAGCTTGTCCGTAATAAGAGCTGGATATTTACTTTTTAACCGATCAAGTAGTGCGGGATCATTGAGCTGATTGATCACATCATCTTTGTTCATTTGAAATTCGTTAGCAATACTATCCGCTATATCGACAAGCTGTTCGCCCTCTTTAATTACAATTTTATTATTAGGAACTTGATAGATACTTCCGCCGGTAATATGATCTGCTACATCCTTTACACTCATAGATGGGCTCAGTAAATAAGTACCGGATTTTAGTCCTTGTTTATAATTTAGTTTTACATAATATTCAAATACGGTTCCATTTTTCACAATTCCACTTTTCTTTAATAACTCTCCGATACCTGCAGTTGATGTTCCAGACTCAATGGTAATTTTCTGTTTTTCAGTACTGCTTGCATTTACGGGTTGTAAAGCTGATAGTACATACAAATATAATGCCACTACTACAAAGACGATTCCAAAACATACAAAAACCCAGCGCTTTAGCTTTATCTTAGGTTTAGTAGTTTTCATCATAAAATCGTCTACCCCCCTTCATAGCTGAATAAAAGTTCATTCTTATCTACATAGAAAAGCGGACTGTTTACACAGTCCGCCTCAAGCGAATCATGCTTACTCTTCTTCATCATCTAGAAAAGCAGCAAACACTTCTTGCACCATGTCCCACTCTTCTTCTGATTCAAGCTCCGCCAATGTGCCGCCTTCATCTGATTCGTCAGGTTGCACGATTGCTGCATCATAAATGCGGTCGCCGTCTTCATCTAGCTCGCCAACAGGTGAGAATACTATATATGTTTTCTTTCCAAATTGATCGTGTTCAAAAGTAAAAACAATATCACATAAATGTTCATTGCCGTCTTGATCAACGATAGTAATTTGATTTTCTTCTACTAATTCTGAATGGTCATGATCGTGGTTATGGTCATGATTATGTTCTGTCATTTCATTCACTCCTATTGTTTACTATCTAAATACCCTTGCAATATGACAACAGCTGCAACTTTATCAATTACTTTTTTACGCTTTTTACGGCTGACATCAGCAGAGATAAGCATTTTTTCTGCTGCCATGGTAGAAAGACGCTCGTCCCATAATGTACATGGGATAGATAAAAATATATGCAATTTGTCAGCAAATTCCTGACAAGCTTTACCGCGTTCACCGATTGTGCCATTCATATTCTTCGGCAAGCCAATCACGATTTGTTCAACATTATACGCATGAACGAGTTCCTTAATACGCGAAAAACCAAATTCATTGCGTTCTTCGTTTATTTTAATCGTTTCAATTCCTTGGGCTGTCCAGCCCATTTCATCGCTTACTGCGACACCAACTGTTTTTGTACCTACATCTAAGCCTAAAACGCGCATAATTACTCCTCACGATGATTCTTTAAATAGGACTTCACTAATTCTTCAATTAGTTCATCCCTTTCGAGCTTACGGATAATGCTTCGTGCATCCTTATGGCGAGGTATGTATGCGGGATCGCCACTTAACAAGTAACCCACGATTTGATTGATAGGATTATACCCTTTTTCTTGAAGTGCATCATATACAGTAAATAAAACTTCATTCACTTGAACGCTTTGTTTGTCGTCTTGAAACGTAAATTTCATTGTTTTATCGAATGGGTCCACAGTAAGCACCTCACTTTGCTTGTAATAAGGAGAAGCAATGCTTTCTCCTTATTATTGTACACTAATCCCTCAAGAATTTAAAACAGATTTAACATACTCTTCCGTGTATGCAAGGGCTTCTGCTACTTTACTTGCGTCTTTGCCTCCCGCTTGAGCCATATCTGGTCGACCTCCGCCGCCTCCGCCGCAAATCGTTGCTGCACCTTTTACTAGCTTACCTGCATGGAACTGATTTACGAGATTCTTTGTAACACCTGCTAGCAAGTTTACCTTTCCGTCATTCACTGCAGCTAATAAAATAACTCCAGATTCAAGCTTCGTTTTTAAATCGTCTAACATCGTACGCATATGATTGATGTCAGTTGCTTGCACTTGACTAGCTAATACCTTTACACCTTCAATTTGCTGTACGCGGTCTAGTAGACTTCCTGCTTCAATATTACCTAATTTAGCTGCAAGAGATTCATTTTCCTTATGAAGCTGTTTCAACTCTGCATACAATCCATCCACTCTTGTTAAGATGTCCTTTGTATTTGTCTTAAGCTTACCAGCCGTTTCTTTTAGAAGCACCACTTGGCTATTCATCAATTCATATGCAAACTTACCTGTTACTGCTTCGATACGTCGTGTACCTGCACCGATACCTGACTCAGATACGATTTTGAAAATTCCAATGGAAGAAGTATTATCAACATGGCAACCACCGCAAAGCTCTAAGCTGAAGTCTCCAACTTGAACGACGCGAACAATATTACCATATTTTTCACCAAATAGAGCCATAGCTCCCATTGCCTTTGCTTCTTCTATTGGTTTTTCGGAAGTATTAACAGCTATACTTTCCCAAATCTTTTCATTTACAATATGTTCAACTTTTTCTAACTCTTCAGGAGTTACTTGTCCAAAATGAGAGAAGTCAAAACGAAGACGTTCTGCTGTTACCAACGAACCAGCTTGATTTACATGGGCACCGAGTACATCCTTTAGCGCTTGGTGAAGCAAGTGAGTCGCAGTATGATTTTTAATAATATTTGCACGGTTCGCCTTGTCAATGATTGCTGTTACAGACAAGCTATTTGTAAAGGTTCCCTCTTCCACAACAATTTTATGCAAATGCTGCCCGTTAGGAGCCTTTTGAACATCTGTAACCTTTGCTTTGCATCCTTCACCAACTATTAGCCCATAATCTGCAATTTGTCCACCCATTTCTGCGTAGAAAGGTGTCACGTCTAACATAATATGCGCTTCTTCTCCTGCTTTTACAACATCTGCATATTCTCCATTTTGCAGAAGAGCTACAATCTTACTCTTTGTTTCTAACTGAGTGAACCCAACAAAGCTGCTTTCTACTTTAATATCTCCAAGAACGCCGCCTTGAACCTGCATACTGTCTTGATCTTGACGTGCTGCTCTTGCACGCTCACGTTGTTTTTCCATCTCAGCTTCAAAGCCTGCATGATCGACAATTAGATTTTCTTCTTCAGCATATTCTTCAGTTAATTCGATTGGAAAACCGTATGTGTCGTATAAACGGAACGCATCTTCTCCGGATATCGTCCCCGTTCCTTCTTTCTTTGCTTTTTCAATGATTTCAGAGAGAATCGCTTCCCCTTCGTGTAAGGTTTCATGGAATCGTTCTTCTTCGTTTTTAATTACTCGTTGGATGAACGCAGCTTTTTCTAACACTTCAGGGTAGAAGTCTTTCATAATTTCCCCTACTACAGGAACAAGCTCATCCATAAACGGACGATTGATGTTCAGCTTCTTCGCATAGCGTACTGCACGGCGAAGCAAGCGACGTAATACATAGCCGCGACCCTCATTTGATGGAAGTGCGCCATCTCCAACTGCAAATGTTACCGTTCGTATATGGTCCGCAATGACTTTAAATGCAGTATCCTTCTCATTATCTGTGTGATAGGTTTCACCAGAAATTACTTCTGTTGCTTCAATAATCGGGATAAACAAATCCGTATCAAAATTCGTTGGAACGTTTTGGACAACAGAAGCCATACGTTCTAGTCCCATACCGGTATCTATGTTTTTCTTAGGTAGTGGTGTATATGTACCGTCTGGATTATGATTAAACTGAGAAAATACAAGATTCCAAATTTCTAAATAGCGTTCATTTTCTCCGCCTGGAAACAATTCTGGGTCACTCGGATCATTTCCATATGCTTCCCCACGGTCATAGAAAATTTCCGTATTTGGTCCGCTTGGTCCTTCACCAATATCCCAAAAATTATGTTCTAATCGAATGATACGTTCTTCAGGAATACCAATTTTTTCATGCCAAAAATGAAATGCCTCTTCATCTTCTGGATGGATCGTAACAGAAAGCTTTTCTTTTTCAAAGCCAATCCACTTATCACTTGTTAGAAATTCCCAAGCCCATGTAATGGCTTCTTCCTTAAAATAGTCACCTACTGAAAAATTCCCTAGCATTTCAAAAAATGTATGGTGACGTGCTGTTTTCCCTACGTTTTCAATATCGTTTGTACGAATTGACTTTTGGGCATTCGTAATTCTAGGATTTTGTGGAATAACCCGACCGTCAAAGTATTTCTTTAGCGTTGCAACACCACTATTTATCCATAATAGTGTTGGATCCTCATGGGGAACGAGCGAAGCGCTCGGTTCAATGGAATGACCTTTTTCTTTGAAAAAGTCTAAAAACATTTGGCGAATTTGTGCTGCCTTTAGTGTCTTCATCAAGAACTCCTCCTTTATTTTGACAAACAAAAAACTCCCGCCCCCTATAGCAGGGACGAGAGTATACTCGCGTTACCACCCTGATTATGAACCGTAGTTCATCACCTCAAGTTGCCGTAACGTGGCAGGACGGCAGTGATTAGCTGCTTCTCAGGATTAGCCTTCTGTCACCCTGTATTTAGAGTCCTTTCAGCCGCGGGACATCCTCTCTGAAAAATAGTAGTGACGTACTCAATCCATCATCAAGTTTACATATGTAAATGTATTATACCGTTCGATTAAAAATTTTGTCAACGTCTTACCAAAAACGTTTTAGAGTGAACAAGGATCGTCCGTGCAATCGCAAGAATCGGTACAGCAAGAAGCAATCCAACTAGTCCCCCCACTTCTCCTCCGACAAGAAGAGAGAACATAATAATAACTGGATGCATCCGCAGCGATTTGCCTACAATGTAAGGTGATAAAATATTACTTTCAACAAACTGTAAAATAGCAAGCGCAACACTTGCTTTTATTATCATGGATGTTGAAATAGTAGAAGCAATTGCAATGGTTGGAATAGCACCAAGAATAGGGCCAAAATATGGAATTATATCCGTTACGCCAATAATGATTCCAAGCAAAAGCGGGTATTGCATGCCAATAATCCAAAAAGCAATGGCTGAAACGCCTGCTAATACAGCACAAACAAACAGTTGGCCTCGAATATAATTTCCAAGTGATTGATCAACTTCCTTCGCTAGCTTTTTTCCATCTTCGCGCCATTTATCGGGAACTAACCGCCAAAAAATATGGTACATTTCTCCATAGTCCTTTAATAAATAAAAAACGATAAATGGTACAAGAACAATAATAAGCAAGGAATCTAGAATCGTTCTCGCTGTACTAATTAAACTATTTAATGCTGATTGCACCCTTTCCTCAATAGTGACGATTACTTGCTTTAGCTTATCATGAACAAATGTCGGGAAGTTCTCTGTTTTTTCCTCCACATGATCACTAAAGTTCTCATACATCGTAATAAACTGTGGAAAATTCCGATTCATATCTTGCAGCTGAGCAATAGCAATCGGTGTCCCTTTGTAAACTCCATAGCCAATCCCTCCAAAAAACAACAAATAAATGAGTAAGATGGCTAACGTTCTAGGAACGCCGTTTTTATGTAATTTCTCTATAAGAGGATGTAACAAATAAGCAATAAAGAAGGCTACCAAAAAGGGTATAAGTACGAGCTTCACTATAGATAAAATAGGCTGCCACATCGGTCTTAGCTTCCAGAAAACGAATAAACAAAGAAAAAGGAGCAGTATAAATGCTAATCGATAAATCCAAATCATTTTTATATCTTTCACTATGTATCCCTCCTTTATATCGTAGTGTGAGGAGAGATTCGTTTGTTTATTCATTAAGACAAGGGATAAAGTTAAAACGACGACCCCTGAATATTTAGGACGTGTTTTTGGATTAATTGAAACCATATAATAAAATATGACAAAAAAATGAATTTCCTGTATTTTCCTAAAACAAGTATTATAATAGTATCATAACCACATTTTTAAGGAAGTGTAAATATGAGTACTATTGGTGTTGTATATGCAGTAATTATTTCTTCTATTTTTGTTTCTTTTATTGTTGGTGTAACGCGTTACATTCACAAGCGGAAAGAAGGGGTTGCAAAACTAAACCAGATTGAAGAAGAATGCCGTGATTTAATGGTGCAACACGCAAAATAGGTTTCTATATTCAAAAAATAATGCGAAAGATATCACAAAACATGCTTAAATAGTAGGACAAATTCCATGCTATATACAAAAAGGAGGTGACCATAAAGGGAATATCCTTTATGCCACCTCCTTTTATTAGAAAAATGTTTTACGTCTTGCTCTCTTCCAATTTTTTGAAGAAAACATATTATTTCTCCGGGCAAGATGATAGGCTGCAGCACCAAGTCCAAACGCTACCATTGATTTTCTCATATTCAAAATATTTCACTCCTTACATGCTGATTTTCCGATCGTCATCATCAAACAGATCATCAAGCGAGCTAAGTGATCCATCCTCCTCAACTTGATGGGTATAAATCATTCCCTTTGTAATGGAAAGTTCGATGAAACAGTTCCAGCAGTAGTACTGATTTACACCTATTTTTCCAATATCTTTTCCTTTGCAGTTTGGACATACTAACAAGGCAGCCCACTCCTTCGCCTTTTTTCTATTACCAAGTATGTCCAAACCACTCCCATTTAAACGTGGATAGAAAGATGTTTTCTATCTACTCCTATTGTTTCTTCGTTACATAAAATCATAAGGTGAAAGATTTTCCACATCATCTATGTCCTTCACATCAAAAGATTCCTCATCAAATGGGGTAATTGTTTTTTCCTCTATATCACCAAAGCGATTCTGAAGCTTATCACAAAGCGATGTTTGACGAACCGAATCATCAATGCGACGGATACCAGAATGAAAGGCATCCTCTTCTCCGCATAAAATAAGGAACTTCTTACTCCGCGTGATAGCTGTATAAAGTAGGTTTCTGCGTAACATCCGATAATAGCTTTTTACAACTGGCAAAATCACAATTGGGAATTCGCTTCCTTGTGATTTATGAATGGAACAACAATACGCATGAGTAATTTGGTTAAAATCTCCTTTTGTATAGGTTACTTCTATCCCATCAAATGAAATGACCATCATATCCTGTTGCTCCACATTTTCTTTCGCATAAAAGATCGATACGATTTCCCCAATATCGCCATTAAATACTTGGCTTTCCGGTTGATTAACAAGTTGGAGCACTTTATCTCCAGCGCGATACGTAACATCACCATATTGCATCTCTCTTTGCTTTTCACGCGGAGGATTAAACACTTCCTGCAAAGCAGTATTCAGAGCATTAATGCCTGCCGGGCCGCGATACATCGGAGCAAGTACTTGTACATCACGCGCTGTAAAACCTTTGGTCTTTGCATTTTCACATACTTTTTTGACAACATCTACAACTTGAGCTCCTGTACACGTTATAAAGGATCGATCAACCTTTTGCATCTTTATATCATTTGGTACTTTATTATTCTTAATAGCATGGGCAAGCTGAATAACAGAAGAGCCTTCTGCCTGACGATAAATTTCGGTTAGCCGAACAGTAGGGATCTGCTCACTTTGTAAGATATCCTTTAATACTTGTCCAGGACCTACGGAAGGAAGCTGATCTTCATCTCCTACGATAATAACTTGAATGGTAGAAGGGAGAGATTTGAACAGTTGATTTGCAAGCCAAATGTCCACCATGGAAAATTCATCGATTATGAGAAGTTTTCCTTGGATAGGGTCATTTTCATCCCGTGAAAAGGAGCCTTCTGGTGTCCATCCAAGAAGACGATGTATCGTACCAGCTGGTAATCCCGTCGATTCACTCATTCGTTTTGAAGCACGGCCTGTTGGAGCAGTTAATAAAATGGGGAATGGATGCTCATCATTATAATCTTTTGGATTAAGGGAAATGCCATTTAATGTCGCATACATTTCAACAATCCCACGGATGACCGTCGTTTTTCCAGTACCAGGTCCGCCAGTTAAAATCATAATAGGCTTTGATAGGGCAGTTTGTATCGCTTCCTTTTGTTTTGATGCATACTGCACACCTAATTTATCTTCTATCGTTCCGAGTGAAAGCAAAAACTCTGATTCTGGAAATTCTTCTTGATCCTCTTGTTTAAGAAGGCGGTATAAGGAGGATACTAAGCCTTTTTCCGCATAATATAAGGATGCAAGATATACGCGTTCTTCTTCTATTACAACTTTTTCTTCTTTTTGAAGCAGTTCAAAACATGTATGAATTTGATCCACTTGCACCGTATTTTCACGATGATTGAGCAATTGAAGCGACTGCTGCGCTACCTGCTCATTTGTCATAAATACATGTCCATCTTGCAGGGACACGTTCTCTAATGTAAATAAACAGCCTGCTCGTATACGATCTGGGTGATCCCCAGAAATCCCGAACACCTTACCTATTTCATCAGCACGAGCAAATCCAATTCCCTCGACGTCTTCGATAAGCTGGTATGGATTGTTGCGAATGATTTCAAGCGTCTGTTCTTTATAGGTTTGATAGATTTTTATACTAAGCTTTGTTCCAAAACCGTATCCGCTAAGAAAGCTCATCACTTTTTCAAGCCCTTGATGTTCGGTAACAGTTTTGTATATTTCTTGTGCTTTATCCTTACCTACAATCCCCTCAAGAGCATCGGGATCATCCATTATTTTTGAGATTGTATGCTCTCCTAGTTTTTGAACGATACGTTCTGCTGTTCGCTTTCCTATACCCTTAAATAAATCGCTAGATAAATATTGAACAATGCCGCTCTTCGTTTGCGGTAATTCTTTTTTAAATGTATTGGTATGATATTGCATACCGTACCGTGGATGTTCTTTAAACGTTCCGTTAAGCGTGAAAACTTCTTCTTCATGCATACGTGGAAAGTGACCCGTTACAATGACTTCTTTTTCATCATAAGCTTCATTTGTTTCCATCACACGCATCCGTACGACAGAATACAAATTCTCCTCATTATGAAATATCGTTACAAGCACTTGAGCTTTTATATATTTTTGCTCTTCTTCAAATAAATCCATAGCATTTTGCACGAAATGTCACCTCCATTTCCACATTACTTGTTTTGCTCTAGCATTCGAATACCATTTCCTGCCAGAAAATGATCAGGCTGAATGGCTACCGCTCTTTTGAAATGTTCCATCGCCTTGTCAATTTCATCGAAAAAGGCATAGATAACCCCTAAATTATAGTAAGCGTCAGCGTGCTCTGGATTTAGCTGCAACACCTTTTCAAATATTGGCTTCGCTTCTTTAATATGATCGAGCCGTGCTAAACACAAACCGTATTGAAATGTCGCTTCCTCATCCTTCTCATTCAGTTCCATAGCACGTTGCAAGAAAGGCAACGCTAACGTATCATTTCCTAATTGAAGATATGTAAATCCGAGCATACTATACACATCATTGTTTTGCATATCACACGATAATGCTTTTTCAAACATAAGCTTCGCTACTTCATATTCTTCGAACTCGTAATAAATTGTTCCCAGACCATAATAGGCAGTTCCTAATGTATCGTCTAACTCTAATGCCTTTTTATAAAATGCGATTGCACGCTCTTGTTCTCCAATTACATCTAATAAATTGCCAAAATTAACGTACCCAATAGGATTAGTGGGTTCCTCATCAATAGCTTCATTTAACAATCTTGCAGCCTCTTCCCATTTTCCTTCCTTCATGTACATAATTCCTTCGTTCAGCTTAGCCATACATACACCTCAACTCGATAGTTTCGTATCGTTCCTTCTTTTTTTCTAATTCTATCATAAAAGAAACCTCGGTCTCATGAAAGCCCGAGGTTTCTTACATCTTAAGATAAGTAGGACAACTTTTCACCATTACGGAATACTTCATCAATCGTTCCTCCACCGAGGCATATATCACCATCATAGAAAACAACTGCTTGCCCTGGCGTAATCGCACGTACTTTCTCATCATTTGCAATATGCACCGTGCCATTTTCAAGAACTGTAACCGTTACGGGATTATCAGGTTGACGGTAACGGAATTTCGCTGTGCATTTGAATTGCTTAGCCTTCGGTTTTCCGCTTGTCCAACTAATATCAGTTGCTAACACTTCATCCCCATACAATAGTTCATTATGGAATCCTTGTTCTACATATAATACGTTTTCCTTTAGGTTCTTTCCTACTACAAACCACGGATCACCATCACCACCAATGCCGAGACCGTGACGTTGTCCTATCGTATAATACATTAAACCATCATGTTTTCCTTTTACTTCACCGGACAAAGTAACCATGTTACCAGGCTGCGCAGGTAGGTAGTTACCTAAGAATTCTTTGAAATTCCGCTCGCCAATAAAACAAATGCCTGTGCTATCTTTTTTCGTAGCTGTAGCAAGGCCAGCATTTTTTGCCATCTCACGTATTTGCGGTTTCATTAAATTTCCAAGGGGAAACATCGTCCGAGAAAGCTGCTCTTGTCCAAGCTGATTTAAAAAATATGTTTGATCTTTATTTGTATCTACGCCGCGAAGCATTTGATATACACCGTCTTGATATAGGGCACGAGCATAATGTCCGGTAGCAACATAATCTGCCCCAAGTGACATAGCGTGATCCAAAAACGCTTTAAATTTAATTTCCTTATTACACATTACATCTGGATTAGGTGTACGTCCTGCACGATACTCATCAAGAAAATACGTGAATACACGATCCCAATATTGCTTTTCAAAATTAACTGCATAATAGGGAATTCCAATTTGATTGCAAACTGCAATGACATCATTGTAATCTTCGGTTGCAGTACATACACCATTTTCATCAGTATCATCCCAGTTTTTCATGAAAATACCGATTACATCATAGCCTTGTTCCTTCAATAAGAGTGCTGCAACAGAAGAATCGACGCCTCCTGACATCCCGATTACGACTCTCGTTTCATGAGGGGGCTTATTCAACGAGTTCACCTCCAACTTCCATTTCTCTATCATTTAACTACGTACATCATTTGATAGTCGTTTTACTATTTTAACTACTTCATATGCTGCTTTTTCAACATCTTCCTTAGAATTACCATAACCAAAGCTAAACCGAACGCTAGAGCGTATTTTGTCTGATTCTTTTCCAAACATAGCTACTAGAACATGGGAAGGATCAACCGAACCAGCTGTGCAGGCTGAACCGCTTGAAACAGCAATGCCTGCCAGATCCAAATTAACGAGAAACGATTCAATATCCATGCCGTGGAAGCTTACATTAAAGACATGAGCTAAATGGTATTCTTGATTTCCATTAACTTCGTATGAAATGCCTTCCTCATTAAAGACAGAAATCATTATATCTTTAAAAGAGAGATATCGCTGCCTTTTTTGCTCACGCTCTTTCTGAGATAGTAGAATAGCACGTTGCAATCCTACTACACCAGGGACATTTTCTGTACCTGCTCGTCTCTTTCTCTCTTGTTCCCCGCCGGTAATGATGGGAAAGAGCTTTACTTGTTGATTACTATATAAAAATCCGACACCCTTTGGTCCATTAATTTTGTGCGATGAAATAGAAAGTAAATCGATACCAAACTGTTTTACATCAATATTCACAAGTCCATAGGCTTGTACAGCATCTGTATGAAAATAGGCATGATGCTCCTTTAGTAGCTCACCGATTTCCTGAATAGGTTGTATCGTTCCTACTTCGTTGTTACCGAACATGATGGAAACTAAAATGGTATCATCCGTTAATGCACGCTTTATATCTTCAGCGCGTACACGTCCTGTTTCATCGACAGGTATATACGTAATCGTAAATCCTTCTCGCTCTAATATTTTACATGTATTTAAAATAGCACTATGCTCAATTTCCGTTGTAATGATGTGATTGCCACGATCTCGATTTGCCCGTGCCACACCTAGTAAAGCTAAATTGTCTGCTTCCGATCCACCGCTTGTAAAAATAATTTCGTTTGGATGCGCTCCAATGCTCGCTGCACAAACGCGTCTTGCTTCATCAACAGCATGACGGGCTTGGCGACCAAAGTAATGTATACTTGAAGGATTTCCAAACATTTCGGTCATATATGGAATCATGCTTTGCACCACTTCTGGATGAACGGGTGAAGTTGCGGCATGATCTAAATAAATATGCATTTAAATCACCCTTTTATTTAAAATTTTCAAAAGACACGTTAAATATAAAACATATATCCTTGGTTATTTTCCTCGTCGTAACGAACCAGATCTTCAAGTGTCGTATTATCTAGTACTTCTTGAACTGCATCTCGTATACGTAACCATAGCTGACGCTGAGCTGGCTTTTCTTCTTCTATTCCTTCTACGACAGTGATGGGACCTTCTAGACACCGAATGACGTTACCTGCCGTAATCACACTTGGATGATCAGCAAGTACATACCCGCCGTAAGCCCCTCGTGTACTTTTTACTAGACGTGCATTACGAAGCGGAGAGATAAGCTGTTCCAAATAATGCTCAGATAAATCATGAGCCTGCGCAATCGATTTTAAAGAAATCGGACCTGAGCCGTATTTTTTCGCTAAATCAATCATAATGGTTAGACCATAGCGGCCTTTTGTTGAAATCTTCATCGTAACACCTCTTTCCTAAACTTGTTTCATCACGAAAATAAGCCTTTACGATTATAACATATCTTGTATAGAATCTGTTCTTCATCGTTATATGTTCATAAATCTACTTGCTCCTCATCATTCTTATCGTAGACAAATTATACGGATATCATAAGGTACCAAGAAAACTGTTCTCATTTTTCGTCTTTCATTTGTCGTAATTTCAAATAAATAGCGCCTAATGTTTTTTCTTTACCAGCCTCTTTCGGCTTATAATACTGCCGATCTTTCAGTTCGTTCGGTAAATATTGCTGTTTTACCCATCCTCCAAAGCTTCCTAATGGAAAATCATGAGGATATATGTACCCAATCCCATGTCCCAATTTCTTTGCACCACTATAATGGCTGTCTTTTAAATGATCAGGTATATCGTAATAAGCCCCATTTCTTACGTCGGCAAGCGCCTGATCAATGGCGATATATCCTGAATTGGATTTCGCAGATAAACACATTTCAATTACAATGGTTCCAAGTATAATACGAGCTTCTGGAAATCCTACAGCTTTACTTGCTTCACACGCGATATAGGTTTTATATCCCATATCGGATGCAAGTCCGCAATCCTCATAAGCAATAACAATCAGTCTGCGACAAATACTTGTTAAATCCCCAGCCTCAATAAGCCGTGCTAAGTAGTGTAATGCGCCGTCTACATCACTGCCGCGAATGGATTTTTGCAAACCTGATAATACATTATAATGGGCAGAACCCGCTTTATCATGAGAAAATCCTTTGTTTGTTAAAAATTCTCGAATTGTTTCATCTTTAACTACATACGTTCCATTCATTTGATTAGAAGCATGTACGATATCCTCTAACACATTGAGAGAAGAGCGAACATCGCCATTCGTACCACCCGCGATTTGTTCCAGTTGCTGCTCTGTTATTTCTATCGAAAGCTTTCCCAGTCCGCGTTCTGTATCCTCTATAGCTCGTCTTAATACTATCATTATATCGGGCGGAGTAATCGGCTTTAATTGCTTAAGTTGATTACAGCGACTCCGAATGGCAGGATTTACGTCATGAAAGGGATTTTCTGTTGTCGCTCCAATCAATGTTACAAGCCCGCTTTCAACATGGGGTAGTAAATAATCTTGTTGTGATTTCGTAAAACGATGAATTTCATCTAAAAATAGAATTACGCCATTATACATTCTAGCTTCGTCAACAACCTGTTCAATATCCTTTTTCCCTGCAGTTGTTGCATTTAATGCTATAAAGTGCTTATTTGTAGAACCTGCTATCGCATAAGCTAATGAAGTTTTTCCAATTCCTGGCTCACCATATAAAATCATTGAAGGAATGTGTCCATCTTGAATCATACGATAAAAGGACGTTCCGGGTAATGTAAGATGTTCTTGACCCACAACCTCATCTAAAGATTTCGGCCGCATACGATAAGCAAGAGGTGCCTGTTCCAACTAATCTTCCTCCCTGCAATTCATTTCTTTTATTGTACTATATCTTGCAAGAGGTAGAAAAAAAATCACACCCGGGAGAAAATGATAGGAGGATAAAGCTAACTATAGAAACACCATTACTAGGGAAGGGACGATTAGAAAAAGAAACATGTTACATTGAATAGGTGATACTACATTCGACGTCGATATTTCAAGGAATACAGCAAAAATAGGCCATCATACAATTGTATAACGGTCTATTCTACCTTTCTCCTTACTCCTTTACTTGCCCAACTCGATTAATTTGGATATCCTTCATAAGCGTGCGAACTACATAGCTTGCTGCGATTAAACCCGCAACGGAAGGTGTAAAAGCATTTGAGGATGGCGGAATTTTCGCCTTTCGAATGTTAGCATTTTCATCTGGAATAATTTCTTTGCGGATATCCTCCCGAATAACGATAGGACTTTCGTCAGAAAATACTACCTTTATACCCTTTGTAATTCCTTCTTTACGAAGTCGGGTACGAACTACTTTTGCAATTGGATCTGTATGGGTTTTCGAAATATCTGCAATACGAAAACGTGTTGGATCCATTTTATTTGCAGCGCCCATACTTGAAATAATAGGTATTTTTCGTTTCAAGCATTCCTTCATAATATGAATTTTATATGAAATCGTATCAGCAGCATCGATGACAAAATCGAGACCATAGGAGAAAAATTGCTCATATGTATCTTCTGTATAAAACATTTGCAAAGCAATTACTTCGCAGTCCGGATTAATATCTGCAATCCGTTCTTTCATAAGCTCTACCTTTTGACGTCCAATGGTAGATAGAAGAGCATGCACTTGTCGATTCACATTTGTAATATCTACAACATCTTTATCTACAAGGACAAGTCGTCCTACACCAGACCGAGCCAATGCTTCGGCTGCAAAGGAACCGACTCCTCCAATACCTAGTATCCCTACTGTACTATTTTTCAATATTTCAAGTCCCTCTTTGCCAAGAGCTAATTCATTTCGTGAAAATTGATGTAGCATATCTAGTATCACTCCTATTGCAAACTCACTCAATTTGTATTCTACCTTCTTTTCCTACTATTTGTATAGAAAAAGTTATTATAAGATCGATCAGAGCTATAAAGTGAAACTTCCCTCGGTGGGGGTTTTCTCTCATCCCCCACCGAGGGTTAGCCCGCCGAATCGGATTTTTACGGGCAGTTGTCCCCCTCCACCTATCTTCCTTGATTCACTCCGAATCTTGAGGTGGGGTCTTACTGCCCGTTAAAGCGGGATAAAAAATCCTATGGGTATGCCCCCATAGGATTAGTAAAATTCAAATTTCTATCCAGAATTGTGTAGCCCTTATTTACGACCCTTATTCTGTAGGTGAAGTTCATTCAATTGTGCAATAGAAACTTCACTTGGTGCATCTGTTAATAGACAGCTAGCGCTTGCCGTTTTTGGAAAGGCGATTGTATCACGTAAATTTGTACGACCAGCTAAAAGCATAACAAAACGGTCTAGTCCGAGTGCAATTCCACCGTGTGGCGGAGTACCATATTCGAACGCTTCTAGTAAGAATCCGAACTGTTCTTTCGCTTCCTCTTCCGTAAAGCCTAATGCTTTAAACATCTTTTCTTGCACATCACGTTCATAGATACGTAGAGATCCTCCGCCTAGCTCATAACCATTTAACACGATATCGTAAGCCTGTGCACGTACATGTTCTGGTTCCGTTTCAAGAAGCGGAACATCTTCACGGAACGGCATTGTAAATGGATGGTGAGCTGCAGAGAAACGATTTTGTTCTTCGTCATATTCAAGCAATGGCCAATCGGTTACCCATAAGAAATTATAGGCATTTTCATCGATAAGCTCTAGGTCTTTTCCAAGTTTTAATCGAAGTGCACCAAGGCTATCGGCTACAATACTCTTACGGTCGGCAACAAACACCATAAGGTCCCCTACTTCACCTTCTAAGACCTGAACTAAAGCGGCACTTTCTTCTTCACTAAAGAATTTCGAAATTGGCCCTTTTATTCCATCTTCTTCGACTTTGAACCATGCTAAGCCTTTTGCACCGTATATTTTCACAAAATCCGTTAGTGCATCCATATCTTTACGAGAATATTTGCTTGCTGCGCCTTTTACATTGATGGCTTTTACCTGTCCACCGCTTGCTACCGTATCAGCGAATACCTTAAAGCCGCTCTTTAAAACGACTTCGGAAACATCGACAAGCTCTAAACCAAAACGAGTATCTGGTTTATCAGATCCAAAGCGTGACATTGCTTCGTTATACGTTAAACGCGGAAATGGTGTAACGATATCTAATTGCTTTGCTTTTTTCATAACTCGTTTCATCAAGTTTTCCATCATAGCGATAATATCATCCTGCGTCAAGAAGGATGTTTCGATATCGACTTGTGTAAATTCCGGCTGACGATCTGCACGTAAATCTTCATCACGGAAGCAGCGAGCAATTTGATAATACTTTTCGAAGCCACCTACCATAAGAAGCTGTTTAAAGAGCTGCGGTGATTGTGGCAAGGCATAGAATTCACCAGGATGAACACGGCTTGGCACTAAATAATCACGTGCTCCTTCCGGTGTACTTTTCGTTAAGATAGGTGTTTCCACTTCAAGAAAGCTTTCTTCATCAAGGAAATTACGGATGGTTTTTGTAATTAAGTGACGAAGCTTAAGTGTTTCTAGCATTTCAGGGCGACGCAAATCTAAGTAACGATATTTTAAACGAACGTCTTCCGAAACATCTGCATCATCTGCAATTTGAAAAGGCGGTGTCTTTGCTTTATTTAAAATCGTTACTTCTGTAGCCTGTATTTCGATATATCCAGTCGGAATTTTCGGATTCACTTGTCCTTCTTCACGTTTTATTACAGTACCGACTACGTGCAGTACATACTCACTTCGCAAACTTTCCGCTACTTCTAACGCTTCTTTTGATATTTCAGGATTAAATACAACTTGTACGATTCCTGACCGATCACGTACATCAACGAAAATTAATCCCCCTAAATCTCTTCGTTTTTGTACCCAGCCATTTAATTGAACTGTAATTCCTACGTTTTCTAATGAAATTTCTCCACAATGATGTGTTCTCACAGCCATTTTTTCTCCTCCTATAAAACTTTTTCTGCTATATAAGAAACGAGTGTATCAATAGAAACTTCCTTCTGCTCGCCACTTTCCATTTCTTTAATCGTTATGACGTTTCGTTCTAACTCGTTATCTCCTAAAACAGCAACATATTTAGCATGTAATCGATCAGCAGCCTTAAATTGAGCTTTTACTTTTCGATCTAAATAATCCTTTTCCGTTGCTATTCCTGCTTTTCTAAGCTCAAATACTAGCTTCGCTGCTACATCCTTCGCTTTTTCTCCAAGAGCAACAACGTAGCAATCAAGATCGAAAGAAATAGGAAGCTGAGCTTGTTCTGCTTGCAGAGCAAGTAGCAATCTCTCAATACTTAATGCAAAGCCAATTCCTGCTGTTTCAGGTCCCCCAATTTCCTGTACTAAGCCGTTATAGCGACCTCCACCACAAAGAGTCGTAATCGAGCCAAATCCATCGGAAACACTCATGATTTCAAATACAGTATGTTGATAATAATCTAAGCCGCGTACTAAATTAGCGTCTATTTCAAACGGTATTCCCATTACGGTTAAGGCTTTTTGAACATGATCAAAATACTCGCGTGAAGCCTCATTTAAATATTCTGTTATAGAGGGCGCAGATTTCATAAGTTCATGGTCATGATCCTTTTTGCAATCAAGGATTCGAAGCGGATTTTTTTGCAATCGCGCTTGGCAATCACTGCAAAACTCACCAATTCGAGGCTCAAAGTGATTAACTAATGCTTCGCGATGTGCCAAACGGCTTTCAGGATCTCCTAGACTATTTAGGACTAGCTTGATACTTTTTAATCCCAAACTTCTATAGAACTCCATCGCAAGGGAAATAACTTCAGCATCTACTGCAGGATCGCTACTACCAAGCACCTCTGTTCCAAACTGAACGAATTGACGATAGCGTCCAGATTGTGGTCTTTCATAGCGGAACATTGGACCCATGTAAAAAAGCTTAGTAGGTTGTATGCTATCTCCATACATTTTGTTTTCCACATACGAACGTACAACAGAAGCAGTCCCTTCAGGACGAAGTGTTAAACTTCTCTCTCCGCGATCTTCAAATGTATACATTTCCTTTTGTACAATATCTGTTGTATCTCCTACCCCGCGCATAAATAACTCTGTATTTTCAAAAATAGGCGTACGAATTTCTTTATAATTATAACGTCTGCAAATGTCTCGCGCTTGCGCTTCGATATACTGCCATAATTCTACCGTTCCTGGTAGAATATCTTGTGTTCCTCTTGGGATTTGAATAGACATATTGCGTTCCTCCTTCTTCTAAAATTAAAATTGTGCAAAAACGGGCACGTGTCCGCTTTTTCCTTTCATGTCCAGCTCCCACATGCCTGCTCCTATGGTCTGCATATAAAGGCAAAGAACACCTTTTTGTGCGGGTGCCGGCAGCCCTACGGAGCAAGAACGGGCACGTGTCCGCTTTTCTTTTACAAAACAAAAAAACCCCCATTCCTACTAAATTGTAGGGACGAGAGTTTTATACCCGTGGTACCACCCTAATTGAAGCATTTGCTTCCACTCTTCCATAACGCCTGAACGCGTTTATCTCCTACTAAGTTTCCTTTTCAGAGTAAAACCTACGGAGTGTTCATTCAATATGTCATCATGTGAAAATGCTCTCAGCCCTAGGCATTTTCTCTCTTTTCATGTGTCATCATATTTACTGTTCTCCATCATCGGTCTTTTCGATATGTACGTATAAAAAACATTATTTTGTTTATTAATATACGTTTGTTATGGTTTATTGTCAAGAGCGACTCAAGTGTTTCTTGACGTTTTTCACATCCTGAATGGACACCCCAT
Organism: Ectobacillus polymachus; assembly: GCF_048159605.1. Lineage (NCBI taxonomy): Bacteria > Bacillati > Bacillota > Bacilli > Caryophanales > Bacillaceae > Ectobacillus > Ectobacillus polymachus. The sequence continues at coordinate 1,763,671 of NZ_JBLREB010000001.1, forward strand.
ACTCCGAAGCTAGTTCCATAGCAGGAAAGCTGCGTTCCTTCAAATCATTCTCTTGAATCTGAAAAGGAAGCAGCCCATTCGCACTATTTGTTATTCTGTTAGCCCGATCACTATTTCTCATATTGTATCCCTCGCACCTTTGTATTTTTTCATAGTGTTCCACTATTTTTGAGAACCTATTCTACAATGCATACAAGGAGTACGAAGAAAAAGTAGGCAAAGGAATCTTATTTGCTTTCTATTAGAAGCGTAACAGGACCATCATTCACTAATTCCACTTCCATCATCGCACCAAAAATTCCTGTTTCAACATGAAGGCCCTTTTTCTCTAGTTCTTTATTAAATAACTCATACATTTGCTGGGCATATTCAGGTCTTGCAGCATCCATAAAGTTTGGACGTCGTCCTTTTCGGCAATCTCCGTACAACGTAAATTGTGACACAGACAAAATGTGGCCACCTTTATCCAAAACGGAATCGTTCATTTTCTCATTTTCATCCTCGAAAATACGAAGGTTTGCAATTTTTTCGGCCACATACGCAGCATCACTCTCCGTATCATCGTGCGTGACGCCAACAAGTAACATTAACCCAAATGGAATGCTGCCGACTATTTCCCCGTCAACTGTAACGGATGCTTTCTTTGTTCGTTGCACTACTACTCTCATCACTATTCCCCTTTGCTATTCCCCATTAATGCATCAATCGACGGACTGAATAAATATCTCGTACTTGTTTAATGCGTTCTACTACTTTGTGAAGGTGATGGATATTCTGAATGCTCATAGAAATATGAATGGTTGCCACTTTATTTCGATCGCTTCGACCTGAAACGGCTGAAATATAAGTTTTCGTCTCATTTACAGCCTGCAATACCTCATTTAATAGACCTCTACGATCAAATCCAGAAATTTCAATATCCACATTGTATTCAAGATCTTTATCAGGATCATTTTCCCATTCTACATGTAGGAGGCGCTCCTTTGCTTCCTCCGTTAACACATTTACACAGTCTGCCCTATGAATAGATACCCCTCTACCTTTTGTGATGTAGCCGATTATTTCATCACCTGGTACAGGATTGCAACATTTAGACAAACGAATTAACAGATTATCAGCACCGCATACTTTAATACCTGAGTCGCGTTTTCGAATTCTCACAACATTTCGTGTATCGGATACTTTTTCTTGTAGCATTTGCTCTTCTTCACGTTGTTTACGAAACTTGTCCGTTAATCGTGTAACAATTTGTGCCGATGAAATCCCATTGTACCCAACCGCAGCATACATTTCTTCTTCATTTGGAAAATTAAATTTTTCAGCAACACGTTTTACATTTTCGGTGTTAAGAACTTCCTTTACATCATACTCTAAGTTTCGTAAGTCCCGTTCAATCAGTTCTTTTCCCTTTTCAATATTTTCTTCACGTCGTTGCTTTTTAAAGAACTGGCGTATTTTATTTTTTGCATGTGAGGTTTGCGCCAGCTTTACCCAATCTTGACTTGGTCCATAGGAATGCTTAGATGTTAGAATTTCAACAATATCACCGGTCTTAAGTTTATAATCTAGCGGCACCATCTTACCATTTACTTTTGCACCTATGGTCTTGCTTCCAATTTCTGAGTGAATGCGATAAGCAAAGTCAATGGGAACCGAACCAAGCGGCAGCTCTACCACATCGCCTTTAGGTGTAAATACAAATACCATATCTGAAAACAAGTCAATTTTAAGTGATTCCATGAACTCTTCTGCATTGGATGCATCATTTTGCCATTCCAATATTTGCCGAAACCAAGTTAGCTTATTTTCAAGTGTTTCACTTTCCGCTATTTCTTTTCCTTCTTTATATGCCCAGTGAGCAGCAATCCCGTACTCTGCAATGCGATGCATTTCTTTCGTTCGTATTTGTACTTCTAACGGGTCTCCCTTAGGCCCTATAACCGTGGTATGAAGGGATTGATATAAATTGGCCTTTGGCATGGCGATATAGTCTTTAAATCTTCCAGGCATTGGCTTCCAACATGTATGAATAATTCCTAATACGGCATAGCAATCCTTAATACTATTAACAATGACTCTTACAGCTAACAAATCGTATATTTCATTGAATTGCTTATTTTGTATGACCATTTTACGATAAATGCTATATATGTGTTTAGGTCGTCCCGAAATATCGCATTGAATCGTAACCTCAGACAGTTTTTCGCGAATTTCACTCATTACCTCTTTCAAATAGTCTTCACGTTCTGCTCGTTTTCGTTTCATTAAATTTACAATTCGATAATATTGTTGTGGATTTAAGTAGCGTAATGCGGTATCCTCAAGCTCCCATTTAATCGTATTAATTCCCAGACGATGCGCCAATGGAGCAAAAATTTCTAATGTTTCATTTGCAATACGGCGCTGTTTTTCTTGCGGCAAATGACGTAGAGTTCTCATATTGTGTAAACGGTCCGAAAGCTTAATCAAAATCACGCGAATATCTTGTGCCATAGCGACAAACATTTTGCGATGATTTTCTGCTTGTTGTTGCTCGTGTGATTTATACTTAATCTTTCCTAGCTTTGTAACACCATCCACAAGCATTGCTACTTCTTTCGAAAATTCTCGCTCTAAATCTTGTAACGTTACTTCTGTATCTTCAACTACATCATGTAAAAAACCAGCCGAAATCGTAGCCGGGTCCATTTTCAAACCTACTAATATTCCTGCTACTTGAATAGGATGGATAATATACGGTTCGCCAGATTTACGATATTGTTCACGATGGGCGTTGCGAGAAAATTCATACGCATGCTTAACCATCATTACATCTTCTTCTGTTAAATATTTACTCGCGTTCTCCAATACCTGTTCGGCCGTTAACACTTGTTCGTTCGCCATGGAATCACCTTTTATATGATTAATTAATTCTTTATAATAAACAAGAAGTATGATTTATTACATCATTATAACGCATATAACTAAATTTGTGAAAAGGAAAGCGAGTACTTTAAGACTAGAAAGTCTAGTCATTTGTATGAGTTCGTTTCTCCCTTTTAAAGTACCTTTTTTTTGAGGTATCTTCCTTACCTGAAATGGATGGATAATGGTTGCATACATTGGTTATTATTTTCCCATCATGAACGGGTTTCATAATAAAAGTATAGAAAATGGACCGTTACAGATATTCTCCATGTTACTTCTGGGGTTCTGTATTACGGTCCATGTACACATTAGCATTAACAATCACTAATTGATTAATATTTCATAAGGGTCAAAACATCGTAGTCTTTTAATTTTTCACTTCCACCAAGGTAAGCAAGTTCAATTAAGAAGGCAATTCCTACAACAATTCCACCTAATTCTTCTACAAGAGCAATGGTTGCCTCAATTGTTCCTCCTGTCGCAAGAAGGTCATCTGTAATAAGAACACGTTGTCCAGGACGAATTGCATCCTTATGAATCGTTAATACGTCCTTACCATATTCCTTACCATAGTTGTATTTAATGACTTCACGAGGAAGTTTTCCTTCTTTACGAACCGGTGCAAAGCCAACTCTCAATGCATAAGAAACGGGACATCCAATAATGAAACCACGTGCTTCTGGTCCAACCACAAGCTCAGCATTCTTTTCCTTTGCAAATTCTACAATTGCATCTGTTGCAGCTTTGTATGCTTCACCATCATTCATCAATGGTGTAATATCCTTAAAGATGATTCCTTCTTTTGGATAGTCTGGAACAATAGCAATATATGGTTTTAAATCCATGTTAATAAACCTCCTGATATGTTAAACAGCTCTTTTGCATATTACTGAACCACGTATATAACTGCTGATACGTGGAATATATCAATTCTTTTTCTACTTGCAATCCATTCATTTTTTCACGAAATGTATCGGATTCAGATAGATCACGCTTTGATACAATATCTTTCATAAAAATTACACCATTTTTTATTGTAACAAATTCTAGCTCAAAAAACACCTGTGTCATAAATTTTACTGTATCTTTAGACCATCCTTTGTGCTGGCAAAGCTTTTCACCATACTCACGAAGTGAAAAAGAAGCATTTTGACGTAAAAATGAAAAATACCATTTGAAATGATCACGAGTCGGTATCGTATTAAATGTATGCTCATATTCATGCCAAAAGACAGTATAAATGCGAGACGGAAAGCCCTTTGTAAAAAGTTGCTTAACATCATCTATACTTTCAGGCAAATCATAAAGGACTACGTAACGCCCTTTAAGCGAGTGTTCTGTCGCTTCACTTGCCCTTTGAACCATTCCCCTAATTGAAGAAGAGAATGTTGGCGGTTCTCGAAAATATAGGACAGTCAGCATATTCTCAGGTAAAGACGTAATGCATTTTTCTGTATTTCTCATCCCGCGTAAATCAAATAATTGCCAATGTTCTACAGAAATATCAGAAATCATAATTTGCGGCTTTCGAAAATGATTCCACTCATTAATAGTTGCTTCTCCTACAATAGAGACACGTGACAATGGTGAAATTTGCTCTACCACAAAGCCAAATCCGAAGCCAACGCAATCCAATTTACTTTCACCGTCTTGCAGTAATAGCTTTAGATGGGAACCGTCTGAACCGATTTGACGAATACTTTCAATTGCTACATCTTCAATTCGAATACAAGGTTTGGGATTATGAACACCAAACGGAGCTAACAATTGCATTTCTTCGATAGAGGATAAGGTCACATCCGACAATGAGCAGGTTGTATCTATTTCAGTAATCGGCAAGAGAAGCTCCGCAGTAAGCACTTCGTCTGCTAACCCATTTAATCGATTTCGTAATTCATCCACATCGGAAATGGCTAGACTCATCCCAGCCGCCATCGTATGTCCCCCGAAATGAGGTAATAAATCACGACACTTCGATAAATTGTCAAATAAATCGAATCCTTCTATACTACGTGCAGATCCTTTCGCAATTCCCTTTTGATGGTCTATGCTAAGAATAATGGTTGGACGATAATATCGCTCTACCAATTTTGAAGCTACAATACCAATAACTCCGGCATTCCATCCTTCCTTCGCAATTACTAAAACTTTATTACGGTCAGGAGGAAATCTTTCTTCTACTTCCAGCATAGCCTCTTCTGTGATTTGCTTTACAATATCTTGACGCAGCTGATTGGTTGTATTTATTTCTTCTGCAAGAAATTCCGCTTCTTCCTGATCCTTTGTAGTAAGTAATTGAACTGCAGGATCAGCATCACCTAATCTTCCAACGGCATTAATGCGTGGACCAACTGAAAAGCCAATGACCACTTCATTTATTTCACTTGCATTTATATTAGCCACACGAAAAAGAGCCAAGTATCCCGGACGAGTTGTTTGTCTAAGCTTCTCTATTCCTTTTTTTGCGATTAATCGATTTTCACCAATAAGTGGAACTAAATCAGCAATTGTTCCAATTACCGCGATATCTAAAAGATGCTCGGGTACTCGTCCTAATAAGGCGTGTGAAAGCTTAAAGGCAACTCCGACTCCTGCAAGATATCCAAACGGATAGGTTTCCCCTAACCGTGGATGGACAATTGCATAGGCATCCGGAAGACTTGGAGAAGGCTCATGATGGTCCGTAATAATTAGATCTATTCCAAGTTCCTTTGCAACATCGGCCTCCTTGATTGCTGAAATACCCGTATCTACCGTAATGATTAAGGAATATCCCTCACTCTTCGCCCAGCGAAAAGCTGCTTCATTCGGCCCATACCCTTCTGTAAAACGATTCGGAATATAGAATGATACATTTGCATTTAATTCCTGAAGCGTTAGTAGTAGTAGAGTTGTACTGCTTACGCCATCAGCATCATAATCACCAAAGATAAGAATATGCTCTCCATCCTCAATTGCATGATGGATGCGTTCCACAGATTGTTTCATGTCGTGTAAAAGAAATGGATCATGAAAATGCTGCTCTGTATAGAGAAAATTAACAATTTCCTGTTCCGTTCCTAGTCCTCTATTTAACAACAAAGAGACGACAAAAGGTGTAAGCTGTAGCGACTGTGAAAGTCGCATTACCTCTTCACTATCTTGCCTCTTTTGTTTCCAACGCGTTTTCGCTCGTAACAACGAGATCACCCCTTAACCTATTTATTATACTAAACAGGGTAAGGGGTGACAATGAACTGTTTTTGAAAACAGATAAGCACCTGCCTATAAAAAAAAGACGATACCACTATTACGGTATCGTCTTTCATCTTTATACAAGAATATCTGATTTTGGTTTTGGTTCTATTTGTTTTTTCTGCTTTCCTTTTCCCTTTTTCAATTTGCGTATCTCCATATATAGCCATATCTGAGAAGCAACGAAAACAGAGGAATACGTACCAACAATTAACCCGATAAGCAAAGCAAAAGAGAAACTGCGCAAAGAAGGACTACCAAAAATAAACAATGCAATAACCGGTAGTAACACGGTCAATACTGTATTGACAGAACGGGTAAGCGTTTGTCTGATACTTAGATTCACAACATCCTCTAAATCCTTGACTGTACGAACTTTTCTTTCTTTGTACAACTCACGGTTACGGTCAAATGTAACGATACTATCATTTATAGAGTAGCCGACGATCGTTAACACAGCTGCGATGAATGGAATATCCACTTCTAACCGCAAAATACTAAACATAGTGATGATAAAGAATGCATCGTGCAATAATGCAATAACCGCTGAAACGGCATAAGTAAATCGGAAGCGAATGCTTATATACAAGATAATTCCTATAGAAGCAATCAAAACAGCATAAAATGCATTACGCGCCAATTCCTTACCGATGGTAGGTGATACGGTGCTTACGTTTGGTTCCGCACCATATTTATCTTTAATTGTACTTTTTACTTTTGCAATCTCATCTTTATTAAGTACACCTTTTGAACGAACGGCAGCACCTTGATTATTCGCGCCTGTTAAAACAATATCCTCGGTTTTTATACCTAGATTCGTCAAATCTGTTTTTAACTCACTTACCACAATTGGCTTTGTACTCGTTATGTCTATTCGAGAACCACTTGAAAAATCAATGCCTGTATTTAAGTGAAATACAGATACAACGATAGCACCTACAATCATAAAGATTGTAGAAAATACGAGAAAACCATGTCCAACCTTTACAAAGTTAATCGAATCAAAAGGAGTTGGTGCATGCATTACACCTTTTGATAAAGGAATAATCTTACTTTTCTTCACACCAAACCATTGAATTTTATTATCAAATAAACGGCTCTTAACAAGAAGTCCAAGCAATAAACGAGTAACCCCTACATTTGTTGCAAAGCCGACAACAAGACTGATCATTAAACTTGTTGCAAAACCTTTCACAGAACTATTACCAAAAACAAATAATACAAGGGCTGCAATCATTGTAGTAATATGTGCATCCAAAATAGTTAGGAAGGAATGACGATTGCCTGCACGATAGGCAGCCATAACGCTTTTTCCAATTTTCAATTCTTCTTTAAACCTCTCATCGGTAATGATATTGGCATCTACCGCAATTCCGACCCCTAGCACGAGAGCCGCAATCCCCTGCAACGTCAGGACAGCATGTATACCATTAAAGACAAGAAGGGTTATGTAAATATACAAGCTAAGAGAGATAATTGCTATCATACCTGGCAAACGATAGTAAAATAGCATGAACAAGAAAATAAGGGCGACGCCAATTATTCCAGCTAAAATCGTTTGTTGCAAGGCTGTTTCCCCGAATTGCGCTCCTACCGAAGTAGAGTATATTTCTTTTAAATTCACAGGAAGAGAACCTGCATTTAACAAACTAGCAAGTTGCTTTGCTTCATCTGGAGTAAAGGACCCTACGATCGATACATCTGTTTGATTAAACACTTGATCTACTCTAGCCGCTGATAGATACTTAGGCTTTGCCTTTTGGCTTTCTGCCTTATATGAATCACCGTCTTGGTAATCTAACCAGATAACCATTATATTATTTGGCTTCATACCTAGCACATTTTCTGTAACTTGTTTGAACTTTTCAGCACTGTTAAGGGTTAAAGCAACACTTGGTCGACCTTGTTGATCAAACGTTTGCTTTGCTCCGCCTTGTTTTAAGTCTGCTCCATCCATCAACACATTATCATTTACATCACGAAATGTAAGCTTTGCTTGCGTTGATAATATTTCCCTGGCCTTCGTTTGATCTTGTACACCAGCAAGTTGAACACGAATACGATCATTGCCTTCAATCTGAATATTCGGCTCGCTGACACCGAGAACGTTAACACGATTTTCCAATGCCTTGACTGTACTTAGAAGAACGTCACGATTTATGGGTTCCCCTGGTTTGGCTGGCTCTACTTGATATAGAATTTCAAAGCCGCCACGCAAATCTAGCCCAAGATTAATACCTTGTGTTACATTTTTTGTCGTTGTTCCAATAATTCCTCCAACAAGTAGAACAATTAAAAAGAAAACAACGAGTTTGCTTCGTTTTGCCATTTGTTTAGTGTTCCTCCTTATACTTGAGAAAAAAAGCAATGCTGCTACTATTATAGAAAGCCTTAAAAAGGAATGTCAAATGAAGTCATAGTGTTTCATACTCATGTACAGAAGCAAGCGGAGTTTTGTATGCTTCCATTGTTAAGTATGTCATATAATCACCTGTTGAAAGCGTAAGAACATCATTTACTAGCTGAAATAATTTCATTTCTCCATCGATTTTTTTCCATTTTTTCACTTTCAAACAATCCCATATCTCTTGCGTTGTTACTCGATCGTATCCTAGAACTTTAAATTCTTCCACTTTGCTGGCAATTACAACCTTCAATTGCTCACGATAAGCATCTGCTGGATGTTCTTTCACAACCATCGTGGTCTCCTCCATTTCACTTTAGGCGTTTGTATCTAGAAACAAGGGACTTCCCCCAATCTCAAAACTTGTAAACATACAACTTGTCATGCTTGTCATATATATAAGCATATAAATTATTGTAAATCATTCTGGAGCTTTTGAGAAGGTGGGAACGAAATGACGAAGCAAAGCTTTTTACGCGGAACGTTTATTTTAATTCTCGCAGGACTAGCCACGAAGGTACTTGGCTTCCTAAATAGAATTGTTATGGCAAGAATTCTAGGTGAAGAAGGCGTCGGACTGTACATGATGGCAGTACCAACATTCATATTAGCTATTACAGTAACACAGCTTGGGCTTCCTGTGGCAATTGCAAAACTTGTAGCAGAAGCAGAAGCAAAGTCTCAACCTCATAAAGTGAAGCAAATCCTATCAGTATCTCTAGCTGTCACATTGTTACTTAGCATTGTATTTACTGTTGGAATCTTCCTTGCGGCACCCATTATTTCGAAAATGCTATTAACAGATTCACGAACATATTATCCACTTATTGCAATCCTGCCGGTCGTTCCCATTATCGCTATTTCTTCTGTATTACGAGGTTATTTCCAGGGAAAACAAAATATGAAGCCTGGGGCACTATCTCAAGTTCTTGAACAAGTTGTCCGCATTATTCTGATTGCCGTTTGCATTCGTGCATTTCTTCCATTCGGTATTGAATTTGCTGCCGCTGGTGCTATGATTTCAGCAGCAGCAGGGGAACTAGCCTCCCTCGCTTACATGCTGTATATATTTAAAAGAGAAAAACCTATTTCTATCACTTCTCATTTTTTACAAACTGTACAAAACAGCAAGCATACATTTCAATCATTAATGTCTATTGCCTTGCCAACTACAGGAAGTCGGTTGATTGGATCTATTTCATACTTTATTGAACCTATCGTGATTGTACAAAGTCTAGCCATTGCAGGAGTATCAACAAGCATTGCGACGAGGCAATACGGGGAATTAAATGGATATGCCCTGCCTTTACTCTTATTGCCTTCTTTTATTACGTATGCACTCTCTACATCTCTTGTTCCTTCTGTAAGTGAAGCAATGGCAAAAAAGCAGCATAGACTTGTTGAATACCGATTGCAGCAGGCACTGCGATTATCCTTTCTTTCAGGAGGATGGTCTGTCGTAATTTTGTATGTATTTGCAAATCCAATCATGTCGCTCATGTATGGTACCGATCATGCTGCTATCTATGTAAAGGTCCTTGCTCCTTGTTTTCTATTTTATTATTTTCAAGGTCCGCTTGCATCGGTACTTCAAGCGCTCGATTTAGCAAAGGCAGCGATGTTTAACAGTTTCATTGGCACGATTGTAAAAATAATTGTTATTTTTGCACTTGCTTCTCGTCCAGAATTTCAAATCATGGGTGTTGCACTTGCCATTGCAACTGGTTTACTCGTGGTTACATTTCTGCATTATGCGACACTTCTAAAGAGAATTACCTTTACGATTTATGCAAGAGACTATTTGTATGGTTTGCTCGCTATTTTTCTTGCAGGAGTAGTAGGGTATTCCTGTAATCTTTATACATTTTCTTCATCATCAGGGATTCAAACACTAATTTCCATCCTTATCACTAGCTTCGTATATGCAATTTTAATTATTGTATTTCGTCTCATTCGTAAAGAAGAATTACAACGATTTCCATTACTACGGATTGGATTCTTAAAGTAATAAAGTGAAACTTTCCTACTATCATTCATCCGTCATATCAATAAAAAATTGTCCGTTTTGATAGGTGCAATAGGAGATATTCTTTATATCCTTATAGCCGAGCTCTCGCAGCTTCTGTCTCAGCCATAAATTGGTCTTATTTATCATTTGCAGATGCTGATCTTGAATGACTCCATCCATAATAAGAGGAAGAGTAAACACATGCGTAGACTCTTTGTTTTTATCACTCCTTTCCTTTGGAAAAACCGATAGTTTCCCTGAAGGTTCTAAGATTGCATATTCGACATCACGAACATCGCCAATATCTTTCTCACGAAGCTGTAAGAGCAGATCATCCAAATTATAGCGTTGCTTACGCATTTGCTTTTCATCTATTTTGCCTTCTCGTATCAAAATAACTGCTTCACCCTCTAATAACCTTCGTGCCCGCTGACTCTTTATAGAAATATAGGCTACGCAAAGCTGCAAAGCTGCAAGTACCGTCATGGGAACAATTTGATGTGAAACATGCTTGTCCAGATTTTCAATGGCGATTACAGCTAATTCACTCAGCATAAGAAATACAACTAAATCGAGTACATTTAATTCACCGAGTTCTCTCTTTCCCATCAATCGAAAAAGGATAATGATAATTGCGTACAACAATATCGTTCGACCAGCTATTGCTAGAAGATCCATCCTTATCACACCTATCATCTTGTTTTTTTCTATGTTTCCCTTCATGATTAAAACTATAACCTACCTTTTTCCAGAAAAAAGTAGTCTATCTCCTTGCTTGTCAAAATAAGCTTGTAAGAGAGGAGGGATTACCATGACAGAAACAAAAAAAATAACAACGGCTATCATGTTTGGTCTCGGAATGATTCTACTTCTAGCTGCTATTACAAGCTTTTTTGTTGCATTACTTGCTAAGCTAACTACTATAAGTGATTCTACACTCTCTATCATTATTTTTGTGTGTGCCATCATATCTATGGCTATAGCAGGAATTATCGCTGGAATAAAGGCGAAAGGAAAAGGATGGATCGTTGGCAGTTTGACAGGCGTCTCCTTTACCATTCTTGTATTTCTTATCAATTACTTAGGCTTTAGTAAGGGAATCTCTAGCGGGGGTCTTCTTTATCATATTGGATGCATAGGTGCTAGTACAATGGGAGGCATCATTGGAGTAAATACCGTAAAAAAAGGGTAAAAAAAAACCTTGGCAAACGCCAAGGTTTTTTGAATTACGAAATATAAGCCTTTTTACTTTTCTAATTACGCTTTAACTGTTTCACGAATTGCATTACGCTCAAATGTAAGATGTGATCCATCTCCAGTTTTGATGATTACAGTTGTATCATTAATAGAATCAACAACACCGTGCAACCCGCCAATTGTTATGACGCGATCTCCTTTAGCTAAGCTGCTTTGCATTTCATTTACTGCCTTTTGTTTTTTTTGTTGCGGACGGATTAATAAGAAATAAAATACGACCAACATTAAAATAAGTGGTAATACTTGTACGAGAAACGTATTCATGCGTTTCGTCCTCCTTCGCTTATGTACATATTAAAAGTTTTTTGCATTTGGTTTGTTAAAGCCATATTGTTCAAAAAATTCTTCTCGAAAATCACCAAGGCGATCCTCACGTATGGCTTGCCGCACCTGCTCCATCAATTTTAGCAGAAAATAAAGATTATGGTAAGATGTTAAACGAATTCCGAATGTTTCTTCTGATTTAATTAAATGACGAATATACGCACGAGAATAATTTTTACACGTATAGCAATCACAGTTCGGATCCAGAGGTCCAAAATCTCTTGCATACTGTGCATTTTTTATTACAACACGGCCTTGACTCGTCATACACGTACCATTTCTTGCAATTCGAGTAGGTAATACACAATCAAACATATCAATACCCCGAATCGCTCCATCAATTAAAGAATCTGGTGAACCAACTCCCATCAAATAACGAGGTTTATTCGCTGGCAATAATGGTGTTGTAAAATCTAGGACGCGATTCATGACTTCCTTCGACTCCCCAACAGAGAGCCCTCCTACTGCATAGCCAGGAAAATCGAGAGCAACTAAATCACGTGCGCTCTGACGACGAAGATCCTCATATTCTCCTCCTTGCACGATTCCAAATAATCCTTGATCGTTAGGACGTTTATGTGCTTGCAGACAACGCTCTGCCCAGCGACTCGTCCGTTCAACCGATTTTTTCATATAGTCATATTCTGCAGGGTATGGAGGACATTCATCAAAAGCCATCATAATATCTGATCCGAGAGCATTTTGGATTTCCATCGCCTTCTCCGGAGATAAAAAGAGCTTATCACCATTTAAATGGTTACGAAAATGAACGCCTTCTTCTTCAATCTTGCGAAAATCACTTAAGCTAAACACTTGAAAGCCGCCTGAATCCGTTAAGATAGCCCGGTCCCAATTCATAAAGGAATGCAAGCCACCTGCTTCCTTCACAATTTCATGCCCAGGGCGAAGCCATAGATGATACGTATTGCTTAATATAATCCCAGCATTCATTTCTTTTAACTCTTCTGGTGACATTGTTTTTACAGTGGCAAGCGTTCCAACTGGCATGAAAATTGGGGTTTCAAATGAACCGTGCGGCGTATGAACTCTGCCAAGACGTGCACCTGTTTGTTTGCAAGTTTTAATTAATTCATAGGTTACTGCTGCTACCATAGGTAACTCCTTTCCTATCTGACCCACTATATAATTAACATAGCATCTCCAAAGCTGAAGAACCGATATTTTTCTGCTACAGCTTCGTTATATGCATGTAGGACATGATCTCTTCCGGCTAAAGCACTAACAAGCATAATAAGGGTAGATTTAGGCAAATGAAAGTTCGTTATCAGCCCATCAATTGCTTTGTACTCATAGCCAGGGTAAATAAAAATATTAGTCCAGCCAGAGCATGCACGGAACGGTCCTTCGGTAATTGTTGCAATTGTTTCTAATGTTCTCGTTGAAGTGGTTCCAACAGAAATAATACGTCCTCCGGCTTGTTTCGTTTTATTTAGAAGCTCGGCAGTTTCCTCTGACATAGAGTAGTATTCGGAGTGCATCGTATGATCCTCAATATTTTCAGCGGAAACAGGACGAAATGTTCCAAGACCAACATGTAAAGTAATAAATGCCAACTGAACTCCCATATCCTTTAGAGATTGCAACAGTTCTGTCGTAAAATGCAGGCCTGCCGTTGGAGCAGCCGCTGATCCTACTTCCTTCGCATAGACTGTTTGGTAACGGTCTTGATCTTCCAGCTTCTCTTTTATATAAGGAGGAAGAGGCATTTCACCAAGCTCATCTAAGATTTCATAGAAAATTCCTTCATACGAAAATTTAAGCTTACGTCCTCCTTGTTCCTCGGTACCAATACAAACTGCCTGTAGCTTTCCATCACCAAAGGAAAGTACCGTTCCTTCCTTTACGCGCTTTGCAGGCTTCACGAGCGTTTGCCAACAATCGTTTTCCTCTTGTTTTAGGAGAAGAACTTCAATGTGTGCACCGGTATCTTCTTTTATTCCATACAAACGAGCTGGCATTACCTTTGTTTCATTTAGAACGAGGCAATCTCCAGGTTGTAAGTACGAAACAATATCATAAAAATGCTTATGCTGAATGTCTCCTGTTTTTCGATTCAACACCATTAAACGAGAGGTTGCTCGCTTCTCTAAAGGCGTTTGTGCAATTAATTCTTCCGGTAAATCAAAATCAAATTCATTAATATCCATTATTCCACCTTGTTTCTATTTCAATCTTTGAATAAAGAGAACCCTCACAAAAGTTAGGAGTTTTCCTTTGAAATTTCTCCTGATAGTTTATCTAATTACAATGAGATACTCCCTACAACTAAGAATAGCTTTGACATATCTATCATTCTTTAGGCATTCTCTTGTGAAAATGCTCATAGGCGAGTGATGTAACAATCCGACCACGGGGTGTCCGCTGCAAAAAGCCAATTTGCAGTAAATATGGCTCATACACATCTTCAATTGTATGCGATTCTTCTCCAATAGTCGCTGCTATTGTTTCTAAGCCAACCGGTCCTCCTTGGAACTTTTCCATTATAGTAAGAAGGAATTTGTGGTCAATATGATCCAATCCTAATGCATCTACTTGAAGAAGAGATAGCGATAGCTCTGTAATCTCAAGAGTAATCGTTCCATTACCTCGTACTTGTGCAAAGTCTCTAACACGCCGTAATATACGATTTGCGATACGGGGAGTTCCACGTGAACGTCTTGCTATTTCTGCAGCTGCAACCTTGTCTATTTTAACAGAAAAAACCTCAGCCGTACGTTTAACAATGGAAGTCAATTGATCCTCAGTATAATACTCTAAGCGTGATAATACACCAAAGCGATCTCGCAATGGCGCAGATAAGGAACCAGCTCGTGTCGTGGCCCCAACAAGTGTAAAGGGCGGTAAATCAAGTCGTACTGATTTAGCAGTAGGACCTTTCCCAATGACGATATCTAAACAAAAATCCTCCATAGCTGGGTACAGCACTTCTTCAACAGAACGATGTAAACGATGTATTTCATCAATAAACAGCACATCACCAGGTTCTAAAGCTGTAACGACAGCAGCTAAATCTCCAGGACGTTCTATGGCTGGCCCTGAAGTGGTTCGCAAATTTACTCCCATTTCATGGGCGATAATGGTGGCTAGTGTCGTTTTTCCAAGTCCAGGAGGACCGTACAAAAGCACATGATCAAGTGTTTCTTCTCGCATCTTTGCTGCTTCAATAAAAATTTCAAGATTTTGTTTTACTTTCTCTTGACCTATATATTGCTGTAAATGCAGCGGACGTAAAGAATATTCAAGCTCTTTGTCATCCAATACCGATTCACCTGTAACAAGACGTTCATCCATGCTTCTCACCTCTTACCATGTAATAGAAGCTGTAGCGCCTTTTTCATGTATTGCTCGGTTGATAATGATTCCTGCTTTAAATCAGGCACAATACGGGAAATCTCCCTTTCCGAATATCCAAGAACTTGAAGCGCCTCCATGGCTTCCTCTAACTCAGTATTTGAATGCCTTGTTTCCAATTCAACAGGATCAGAAAACAAATTAGGAAATGCGTCAGGAACAACATCTGCTAGCTTTCCTTTTAAATCAAGTATCATTTGACGTGCTGTTTTCTTACCAACTCCAGGAAATTTCACAAGAAAATTCTCATCTTCCTGTTCAATTGCTTGAACAAGCTGCGTTGTCTCTCCTGAAGCTAAAATAGCCAATGCCCCTTTAGGTCCAATACCAGACACGCCAATTAGCTTCATAAACAATGAACGTTCCTCACGCTGCCCAAATCCATATAAGGCGATAACATCTTCTCGAACGTACTGATATGTAAAAATTCGAATCGCTTTGTCACTTCTTTGAAATACGTATGGATTTGGTGTAAATAATTGAAACCCGATCCCATTATAATCGAGAACAATGTATTCAGGCCCTACAAATTCTACACAACCTGTTATATATTCAAACAACGTTTGTCCTCTCCCTATCAAGTCATGTATTCCATTTTAACATAAGTTTCGATCGTTCGCATAACGAGAAAAACATGGGGAAAAACTGTACATTGAAAAGGGTAACACAAGCGGAAAGTTATCTCTCCTTTTTGTGTTACCCATACCTAACTTATTCTCTGCTACTTTACAGAATACTGCTGAAGTGTTTCTAATACTTGCTCATATTTTTTTTTGGATTTCACACGAATACCGCGTTCTAGCTGTTCTTTGCGATAGCTTTCCAGCTTCTTCATGTCTAACTGAAAAAAAGAATGAATCGCATTATTAGAATGTGGTACTCCTCGGTACAGCTGAAGCATCCCCTGTTTAGAAACACCAAAATAACCGCTCGTCTTTAATAATGGTGAAATATCATCGATACGCTTTTGCATCACCAACTGCGAATCATCACGTTCTACAAGCTGCCAATCTTGATACAATTTCAACATTGCCTCTATATTCGTTACTTTTTCTGTAATGATTTCTTCACTCACTTCGCCATCTACATAGTAACGCTGTAAAATAACCGTAATGGACGGTTCTTTCTCCAATAATATGCGTTCCGGCTCTTTTGCAAAGCTAGAAAGAGGAGCTTCGAAAAGGAAAGCACTTCCGCATGCGAGTATCAATGTTAACTTCACTAGGAAGTTCATCAATCTTCACCTCTTTCAAACTAAATAGTATTGGAATAAGCACTTACATGTTCCACTATTAGTTTGACCATATGAAGAAGTTTTATCCAACTTTAATAATAGATCGGATGCACAAAAAAAACAGGAGAAACACATGCTCTGCGTTCTCCTGTTTACCTATTATTTTACATCACATTTCGAAACATACTGTCCATATCCGTTCGCATGCTAGGCGTCATCGTTCCCCTTAGTAAGTTAGTACTCATGGTCTGAACTTTATTATACGATGCTTCATCGGATAATATCTTTACATTTCGTCCTTGAGTAATTGGTGCAATCTCTTTCGAAACTGCATCTACCGCTTTTTTCTCTTCACCTTTTACGCGCGGTAGTATCGCTACAAGAACATCGTTTCCTTTCACAATCGTTGCACCTTTCCCTACTTCATTCAGGCGCGTAATCCGATTTGTAATATCCTCTGCCAATGTACGGTCTCTTTGAGAATCGTATCCATTCATAGTAACATTACGTGTTGGGTTCGCATTATAGAAATTTGCATTACGTGTCGGGTTTGCGTTATAGAAATTTGCCTGAGGAGTTGGGTTCGTATAATAATTATACGCAACGTTACCCTGTTTCCGATGAATGTCTTGATTAATTTTTGAGTATCTAACATCCCCATAATTAGGTGCTGTAACCACATTCGTAGGATAGGTTACATTTGTAGAATAGGTAGACGGTGCATATGAATTTGGATAATTGGTAACGTTAGTACGATAAATATCCCGATTAATTTTTGAATATCTAATTTCTCCATAATTAGGTGTTGTATCCGCATTTGTAGGATAGGTTACATTTGTATATGGAGGATATCCACCAGGGTAATTGGTAACTCCTTGATAAGATGTACGTGTATATCCCGTATCTTGAGCAGTTTGTCTTCCCTGATCCATTGCGGTATTTTTTGGTGCAGTCGTACAAGCTGTTAATGTGCCAGCAAGAACAGCTGCAATCGTAAGCAGTTTCGTTTTTTTATGCAATGTAAAACACCCCCATTACTAAGAGTAAGCCTTTATTAGGCTCACTTTTATATTGACTCATGAGGGTGTTTTTTAAACTAACAGATATTGTTTAGAATTTTGGCGGTGCTGCTGCTAAATGACGTTTATGTTCAGAACGAGCATGCATTTTTTCAATGATAACACGATCTTTTTCTGGAATTTCTTCCCCTTTTAAATATTTGTCAATCATATTGTATGTCGTTCCCATTTCATTTTCATCAGTCTGACCTTCCCAAAGACCAGCGGTAGGTGCTTTATGTATAATATCATTAGGAACACCCAATGCTTCTGCGAGTTCTCTTACTTCACCTTTTGTAAAGTTTACAAGAGGTACAAGGTCAACTCCACCATCTCCATATTTAGTAAAATAGCCTGTATGCCATTCAGCAGCATTATCTGTACCTACAACTAAATAGTTAAAGTTATTTGCTACTGCATACAACGTAGACATACGTAGACGTGCTCTCGTATTTGCATCACCTAACTTGGCTCTTTCTTCATTCCAAGTTCCTGCGTCCTTTAATTGCTTTTCAATTTCACTAAATAATGTTTTATGAGTGTCTGTTAAAGAAATCACATAGTGATCAATACCACTGCTTTCCACTACTTTTAAAGCATCTTCTGCATCCTTGGAATTACTTTTACAAGGCATGATGAGACCTACTGAGTTATCTGGAAATGCCCGTTTAATAAGATTTGTTACAACTGCAGAGTCAATTCCACCACTAATACCTACAATCGCACCATTTGCGTGAGCTTCTTTTGCCTTTAATTGCAGCCATTCCACAAGCTTTTGTATTTTATCTTCCATGTTTCTATACTTCCCTTCGTAAGTTTGTGATTATGTTATCATATTATATATTCGTTCGACAAATTGTAAACGATACAGAAATTGTTTTTTTGTGAAATCGATGAATCTCTCCTCGTAATATGGTTTTTGACAAGCAGGAAGTTTTAGAAAATAATACCACTCTCGTAAAAGATCTTCTGGAAATACTAATAAACGAAGGAAAACAGAATCGTGAAGTAGCCATTTTAATTCGTCATATTCAAATAATGACTCGAAAGACCAATCCTCGAAGGGTAGTACACAGTGACACCATTTCATATAATCATAATAAACAGGACCAAAGCTCATGCAGTCAAAATCAATAAGATACACATCTGTACTCTTAAGAAAATTATGATGAATCACATCACCATGAAGGAAGGAATGAAGTACACTTTTTAAAGATAAACCACTAGATAGTGTAAAGTAGGACCAATCTAATACTTGCTTCTGTACAGACTCTCCAACATAGAAAGAAATTGTTGATCTATGTACGTACAATGTATGCAAACGTGCCCACATTTTTCTTTGCAAAGATAAATTTGGTACAACGCCGTAAAGTTTTTTAGGTAGTTTTCGTGCATACAAATGATAAAGATGTAGTGTCTTTAGGGCAAGTTTTCGATTTTCTTTCCTTTCAAATGTAAAGGGTACTGTTTCTTCCAAGGCATCATATAGTAACCAATACTTAGAAAGGAATTGCTCATATATGTTCCCATTTGGAAACAAACGGACGTAAGAGGTTAATGTAAAACCTGTTTGTTGTAATTCTTCAGAAATTAGGACTTGCTTCCACATTTTATCGAATGTTGCATATCCTTTTAATATAAATCGTTTATCCCTTGTTTCGATTAAAAATACATGGTCTTTTAATGAAGTAAGATACGTGACAATCATACCTACATGAGTTAAAAAGGAGAAAAGGCGATTTGTTATCCCATCGCCTTTTTTTAATTCTTTATGATTCATCTTCATCATCAATCGTTGGTTCTCCAAATAATTGCTGGTCCTGACGATAGTATGGCATTTGTGGATATGGAGCATACGGCGAAGAAGGTAAGAATCCTGTTTGTTGATAGGATGGATAATAGGGCCCAGGCTGAGGTGCAAAAGGATATTGTGGCTCTTCACAACCGCAATCTTCCTCTACAGGAGCTGCTTGATTACTTAAAGCAGGAGCAACATTACTGCTTGGTGTTGGCATAAATAGAGATGATGATTCATAAGGAATCTGTTGGTATTCCATAGGCATTGTTGGATCATACGGAATTTGCATTTGATCCATTCCCAGTGGGCTTCCATATGGTAATTGATATGGTGCTGACATATATGACGGAGCATATGGTTGTGCGTATGGTTGCACATATGGCTGTCCGTATGGCGGTGCATATGGCTGTCCGTATGGCGGCGTATATGGCTGTCCGTATGGCGGTGCATATGGCTGTCCGTATGGCGGCGTATATGGCTGTCCGTATGGCGGTGCATATGGCTGTCCGTATGGCGGTGCATATGGCGGTGCATATGGCGGTGCATATGGCGGTGCACATGGCTGTTCGTATGGCTGTTCGTATGGCTGTTCGTATGGCTGTTCGTATGGCGATACAAATGACGGTGCATATGGCGGTGTGTAACCTCCATATACTGGTGAATCAGCTTGCATACCAGCATCGAATGTAGGTACAACTGGCTGAATAGCATCAAAAGGTACAACTGGCTGCTGCGTGGCTGGTTGAGAGTATATCGGCTCAATAGGTTGTACTTGCACTTGTTGAGGAGGTAGCTGAGCTGTAGGATTCATGATGTCCCCTATTGGTGAAACGAGAGGACCTGCAGCTAAATCTTGTGGAACTCCTTTTCCTACTTCCGGAGGTAAATAAGGATGAGTGACATCGATAATAGGTAAGACTCCTTCTTTTGGGCTTTCTTGCATACTTACATTTGGGACTTCATTCGATTTACTTACAGGGGCTTTCATAACATTTGGATGATCAGAAGCTGAAGCTACTATATTTACATGATCAGTAATATGTTCTATGGAAGGCAATGCTTGCTCTTGTTTTTTTGCCACCTCAGGCACTTTTAATTCCTTTGCGATATTTATATCCTTCATTGGTGACTGCGGAGGTTGCGGTAAAATATTTACAGAAAACTCTTTTCCTTCTGTTTTCATAGAAGGTTCGCTTTTTGCAATTGGCTTTACAACTGGCGCTTTTTCCGCCTTTTCTGCAGCTTTTACGGCCGCCTTCACCGCTTTTACAACTGCAGGGGCAACTTCCTTTCCCTTCTTCACAATAGGGGCAATTCCCTTTTCCTTTTTCACTGCAGGAGCAACTTCCTTTTCCTTCTTCACGACGGGAGCAACTTCTTTTTCCTTCTTCACTGCAGGGGCAACTGGTACTTCTTTTTTCACTGCTGGAGCAACTGGTACTTCTTTTTGGACTGGCTTGACTTGTATTTCCTTTTGAACGGGTTTTACTTGTGTTTCCTTTTGAACTTGCTTAACTTGCACCTCTTTTTGCTTGACACCTTGCTCTGCAGGCTTTTTAGATACAGCTTCTGTTTTCATTTTCGGCTCTTCTTCTTCTTGTATGGAAAGAAGTTTCGGTTCCGCAGGAAATTCCTTCTGCTGTACTTCCTTCACATATTCCTTTGGCTGTGCAGATCCTGCTCCTGCATACTTAACAGGAACACCTCCTGATGGAACTTTAATTTTCATTCCCGGCATAATTAAATCTGGATTGCTAAGCTGAGCATTGACACTCTTTAGCTCCTCAAAATCTACGCCATACTTTTTGGAAATTTTCCAAAGAGTTTCACCTTTTTGTACGATATGAATTTTCAAATTTTCCCCCTCCTGTGCGACTTCTCTATGATAGAAACTGCACAATTCCAAGCGCGGTGTCACTTCACAACAATGTATGCATAGAACAATTTTTTTATGAACAGGGGGTAAAAAGAAAAAAGAGACGGCTATTAGGTAAAAATACGTCTCCATATAAAGTGAAACTTCCCTCGGTGGGGTTTTTTTCCACCGAGGGTTAGCCCGCCCAATCGGACTTTTACGGACAGTTGTCCCCCACTTAGCCTTCTCCGTTTTCTCTAAGCCTTGAAGTGGGGGTCTTACTGCCCGTTAAAGCGGGATATAATATTTTCTTATCATGCAAGCATTCGATGAAGAGCAAGCTTTGCCTCCATTGCAACTTTCTGCTCTACTTGAATAACATTTACTACTTCATTTCTTTCTAAGGCTTCCAATGTCCATAACAGATGTGGCAAGTCAATACGATTCATTGTTAAGCAAGGACACATAAATGGGTTTAAGGAAATAATCTGCTGTTCGGGATGCTGATGGATTAAACGCTGAACTAAATTCATTTCTGTTCCAATCGCCCATTTACTTCCTGGTGGTGCATGCCGAATGGTATCAATAATATATTTAGTGGAACCAGCAGCATCTGAAGCAGCCACCACTTCATGGCAACATTCCGGATGCACAATCACCTTCATGTCAGGATATTGGCTCCGTACATAATCAATATTTTTAACGGTGAAATTTTGATGGACGGAGCAATGCCCTTTCCAAAGAATAACCTGAATATCTTCTGTTTTCCCTTCAAACTCTAACGTATCTGTATGAGGATCCCATATGGCCATATGGGTAAGCGGTACACCTAATTCATATGCTGTATTTCGTCCTAAATGCTGATCTGGTAAAAATAGAATACGCTCCTTTTGTGTAAATGCCCAAGACACCATTTCTTTTGCATTCGAAGATGTAACGGTCGCTCCGCCATTTCTACCGCAAAACGCCTTAATAGCGGCAGTTGAATTAACATAGGTCAATGGCAAAATAGTATCTCCAAACAAGTTTTGTAGCAATTGCCAAGCTCTTTCCGTTTGAAAGATGTCAGCCATATCGGCCATCGAACAGCCAGCCCGCATATCAGGTAACACGACAATTTGTTCATTCGTCGTTAGTATATCAGCGGTTTCCGCCATAAAATGTACCCCGCAAAAGACTATATATTCCGCCTTTGTGTTCTTTGCTGCAATCTGTGCAAGTTGAAGGGAATCGCCTGCTGCATCTGCAAATTGCATCACTTCATCTTTTTGATAATGATGTCCTAGAATAAATAGCTTCTCCCCAAGCTTCTGTTTAATCTCCCAGACACGTCTTTCCATTTGTTCCTGAGACATAAGATGATACCGTTCGGGCAGTGTGAGTTGTCCCATTTGGTTCGCTAGATCTAAAATACTCATGATTTCACTCCTTTAATATTGAAACTTATATCAAGTGCTTGAACGGAATGAGTAAGCATACCTAGTGAAATATAATCCACACCTGTTCGTCTATACTCTCTTAAATTGGATAAAGTAATGCCGCCCGATGCTTCTGTTATCACTTCCTTAGGTACCAGACGATGAAATTCTTCTATTTCCCTCGGTGAGCGATTATCAAACATAATAATATCTGCTCCTGCCTTAACTGCTTCTAGTACTTGTTCCCTTGTTTCCGTTTCTACCTCGATTTTCACCATATGCCCAAGTTGCTTCTTCAACGTTTCCACTGCTTTCGTAATGGAACCAGCAAACGCAATATGATTGTCTTTAATCATTACCCCATCATACAAGCCAAACCGATGATTATAGCCGCCCCCGCATGTTACTGCATATTTGTCAAACATACGAAGACCAGGCATTGTTTTTCTTGTATCACAAATACGGGTATGATCATCGTCTAACAGCTTTACTGCCTGATTTGTGACAGTCGCAATTCCACTCATTCGCTGAATCAGATTCAAAATGACTCGTTCTCCTGTTAGCAGCGCTACAATCTTCCCCTTAACAGTAGCAAGTATTTCCCCCTTGTGTACCTCTTCCCCATCGTGTTTATAAATCTCTACTTTGGTCGAAGGATCGAGGAGCCGAAACCCCATTTTAATAATATCTGTTCCTGCAATAATCCCATCCTCTTTAATAAGAAATGTTCCTGTTGCCTCGGAATGCTCAGGAAAAATAAGCTGTGTGGTAATATCACGGTCGCCTAAGTCTTCTAGAAAGAACGATTCTAATACTTGTTTCAATTTAAGTAGATTCATCGTTTCACCCTCCTTTTTTACGCCAATTGATGAGCCTCTGTTTTTTTTGCTAATACGATGGGTTCATGTGTTTGACCCAGTATTGGAAAATCACTTCGATAATGTCCCCCGATACTTTCTTTTCGCTGCAAGGCGGCTGATGTAATTAAATTTGCAGCGGTCAACATGTTAATAAGGGTAATCTCGTCATTTGAATACGATTCATCTATAGAAATATCTTTATACGGTGTAAGCCACTGTTTCATATGGACCAAGCCCTTTTCTGTTCTTACAATCCCTACATATTTCATCATCTTCTCTTGAATTTCTTGTTTAGAAGGGAGAGTCATTCTCTTCTTTCCTTCACTTATGCGTATATTTTCTTTCTTTGGCATTTCATTACCCTGTCTTCGTAAATATTCTCCCAGTCGATGACCAAATACAATTCCTTCTAAAAGCGAATTACTAGCAAGCCGATTTGCTCCATGAACCCCATTGCATGCTACTTCCCCTACGGCATATAATCTTGGAATCGATGTTTCTCCATCAAGATTTGTCTGAACTCCCCCCATATGAAAATGCGCGCCTGGTACTACAGGAATCCGCTGCTGCTTAGCTAGCAATAGTCCATGTTCTTCACACAATGCAGTAATCATAGGAAACCGAGATGTAAATGAATCAATCATCGAAATATCCAAATAGACTTTTTCTCCATTCATCATTTGCTTATGAATGGCACGAGCTACAACATCTCTTGGAGCTAGATCTGCTAGTGGATGCAGAGATTGCATAAATCGCTCTCCCTTAGCATTCACTAAAATAGCTCCTTCCCCGCGAACCGCCTCTGACACCAATCCACAGGACCGATTGTTCATATAGAGCATTGTCGGATGAAATTGTACAAATTCTAAATCAACAACATTTGCTCCCGCCCGATACGCCATAGCTAGTCCGTCTCCTGTTATCGTTCCATCATTCGAGCTAAAAGAGTAAAGAGAGCCAACTCCACCCGTTGCTAATATGGTATGACTCGCATAATACGTTTTGATCACATTCTGCTCATCTCGCGTCATTACGCCGATACATACTCCGTCTTGTATTAATAGTTCAAGAACCATTTCATTCTCTACAATCGTTACATGCTCTGTAACCTGTTCGCGAATATGCGAAAGGACATGCATACCTGTAGCATCCCCGCCTGCATGTAATATACGGTTTGTACTGTGGGCTCCTTCCTTACCAAGACTTAATCCCTTCTTACTTCTATCAAACTTCATACCATTTTTGATTAATCGATTCATTTCAATAGGAGCTTGCATAGTAAGATACGAAACGGCCTCCTGATTGTTGTAATGACACCCTGCATGCAAGGTATCATCATAATGATTTATCCAATGATCTGAGGAAGCGACAGCTGCAGCAATTCCCCCCTGTGCCTTCCAAGAATTATTATCATTTTTCATTTTCTTTGTGATTATAATCACATTCTTTTCCTCACAAATTTGCTGTGCTACACATAGAGCAGCAATACCGCTGCCTATAATAAGAACATCTGTAGCCTGCATAGGTTCGCCTCCTAAAGTATATATACAAGTGTCTTGACACCTATCTTTACATATTATTAAAATAATGACAAGAACTTTTTTGGATACGATGGAAACTTACAAATAGAAGTTATGAACGAAAGGAGGCTGACGATATGATTTATCTAGATTACGCTGCTACAACACCTATGAGTGATGAAGCTTTACAAACATATCAACAAGCAGCTGTCCAGTATTTCGGAAATGAGCAAAGTTTACATGACGTAGGTACACGTGCAAGTTCTTTGTTACAGGCTTGTAGAAAAAAACTTGCAACCTTTATAAACGGCAGGAAAGAGGGCATTTTCTTTACTAGCGGTGGCTCTGAATCAAATATGCTCGCTCTTCATTCCTTGCTTTTGGCACAGAAACGAAAAGGGAAACATATTATTTCTACTCCAATCGAACATGCATCAATACGTAACTATTTCCATGAATTAGAGAAAGATGGATTTTCCATTACGTATATACCTGTCGACAAATACGGTTTAATTGACATGAAAGCACTTGAGAATGCGATTCAACATAATACAGTTCTTGCAAGCATTCAGCATGCAAATTCTGAAATTGGAACCATTCAAAGACTTACAGAAATCGGTTCATTGTTAAAAAAGCATGATATACTATTTCATACAGATTGTGTACAAACATTTGGAAAAATACCGATTGATGTAGAGGCAATGAATATAGATTGTTTGTCTATTTCTGCCCATAAAATATATGGGCCAAAGGGTGTCGGCGCTTGCTACATGAATCCAAGGGTACAGTGGAAGTCCGTATGGGAAGGTACTTCCCATGAAAATGGATTTCGTCCTGGCACAGTTAATGTTCCAGGTATCGCTTCATTTTTGACTGCTGCTGAGATCATGATCAATAAACAAAATGAGGAAGCAAACCGTTTAGAAACATTACGACAACTATTTTGTGATGGGCTTCGCAACATTTCTCATCCTATTTCGATAGAGGGGCACAATACGTTACGAATGCCGAATATTGTTGGCGTTACAATTGAAGGAATAGAAGGACAATACACGATGTTAGAATGTAATCGAAATGGGATTGCCATATCTGTAGGAAGCGCTTGTCATAGTCATAAGCAAAATCCATCCCAAACGATGCTTGCTATAGGGAAAAGTCCAGAAACAGCTAAACAATATGTTCGTTTTTCATTCGGGGCTCATACAACGAAAGACCATATACACATTACACTTGAAGTAATTAAAAAAATGATTCATCAATTCTCTGGAGGCGCTTTTGTACTATGAACGAATCAAATAAAAAGAAAATTTTAGGAGAAGAGCGGAGAACCTATATCCTAGAGTGCTTACGTACGGCAAACCAGCCTTTATCTGGTAGTGAACTATCGAAAAAAACCCATGTAAGCAGGCAAGTAATTGTACAAGATATATCCTTACTAAAGGCAAGAAATGAACCAATTATTGCTACTTCTCAAGGGTATTTGTATTTAAAGCCTCAATCCATGCAATCTAGCTTTGAAAGAGTCATCGCCTGCATCCATAAACCGGAACGTGTTCGAGAAGAATTAACGATTTTAGTCGATCATGGTGTAACGGTTGAGGATGTAAAAGTTGAACATCCTATTTACGGAGATTTAACTGCCCCTATCATGGTAAGTACACGCCATGAAGTTGAGCAATATATGAATAAAGTATTGGATACAAAGGCTGCTTATTTGTCTCAGTTGACCGGAGGTATTCATCTTCATACGATTCGAGCAGATTCTGTTGAAAAGCTAAATGCCGTTTGTCTAGACTTAGAAAAGGCTGGCATTCTCTTAGAAGATTAATTTTCACCAAAGAGTGACATGACAAGTCACTCTTTTTCTTTATTCATAACAAGGATAATGACCGAGAGTCGATACCTGGCATCCAAGAGCTTCTAGCTCCATTTTTGCACCGGGTAATAAGATTGAATCAAATGGTCCTTCTACATCAATTATGAAAAAGTAGTTTCCTAGTCCTGTTTTCATCGGGCGTGATTCAATTTTACTTAGATTAAGCTTTCTCCACGCAAATGCTGCAAGCACCTGATACAAGGCTCCTGCATAGTCCGAAGGCAGCGTAATCATAAGCGTCGTCTTCTCTCCTTGCTTGTTACCGTTAAAGATAAGCTCCTCATTTTTTTGTTTATGCAAGACAACAAACTTCGTACGATTATTTTGATAAGTATGTATATCCTTCTTTACTGCAACAAGTCCATATTTTTCAGCTGCCAATTCATTTGCAATCGCACCAATTTGATATTCCGGATGCTCTTTCACATATAGTGCTGCAGCGCTCGTACTGTTCATTTCCTCCATGCGAACACCTTTTAAATGTGTATTCATATATTTATGACATTGTGCAAGCGCATGAGGATGAGAATATACAATTTTTGTACTTTCCCATGTTGCTTCGTGATCAGGATGTACAAGCAAATGCTGACGAACTGGAAGCGTAATCTCTCCAACAATGGAAAGGGGCTGTTCGTGAATTAAATAATCAATTGTAATATTTACTGATCCTTCAATCGCATTCTCCAATGGTACGACCGCAAAATCAATCGAACCGTCTGCTACTGCATCCATACAATCTGGAATCGTTGCATACGGAATGCGATTTGCCTCAGGAAAATGACGATTCACCGCCATATGCGTAAATGTTGCCTCTGGGCCTAAATATCCTACACGATAAGACATAATTTCCTCTCCTCTTTTTTGTTATGTTTCTAGTTATAACACGAAGTGGCTATTACTTCTATATATAATTCGAATATTCTTACAAAAAAGACTAGCATATAACAATATATCCCTTTAATTTACATGTTTTTGAATAACCTTTCTCAATTCTCTAGAAACAACAAAACATACTACAGGGCCTGTAGTATGTTTTAATGAAAGACTACTAAATATGTTTCATATATTCACGCTGTGCGACCCAAAAATAGATACCAGATGCGATCCAATATAAGCTAATTACGATAAGACTCGTTTGCAATAGGTTTATACGCAACATGCTACTTAACGCATACATAGCAACAGCGCTATGGATACTGCCTACAAGGATTGGGATGAAAAAGATGGTTCCCATTTGACGACTAGCAATCGCTTTAATTTCTTTACGCGTCATGCCAATTCGCAGTAAGGATTTATACTGAATCCGATCTCTATCAATATCATGAAACCACTTAAAATAGGTCATGCTGCAAGCAGCAAAGAAAAAGAGAATACTAATAAATGCTCCGATGAATAAAGTGAGTGCTCCGCTTTGCTTGATTTCGTTGTAGGAGAGCACAATCTCGGTAACACTATATTTCTTATCCTTGGGAACAGTATTGCGAACATCATTGACAAGAGGTGCTGTTTTTTCCCAATTTGAAATTTCATAGCCGTGGTAAATATTTTTAGCCTGATCTGGAACAGTAGTTGCTAGTTTTTGATAATCTTCCGGATTCACAACAAATAAAAGATTGACTTGCTCATTATCATTATTGATAACAGATGCCGTATACTGCTCATTCAATTTCATATTGTTCGTTTTTCCTTGCATCGTAAACTGAAAGATGTCACCAGTATAAAACCGAAAATCTCCATATGATTCCGGATAAACAAGTGTCCCACTGCCTGCTCTATTTGAAAGTATTCGTTTTCCATGCTGCGTCGCTAATCGGTTATATGCTTCTTCCGATACAATAGAAACAGAAAGCTCATCTCCTTGATTGGATGGAAACTTTGCAGGAAGTGTTTCTAGAGTCACTTTCTTCGCATCCTGAAAACCATGTTTTTGTAGCTGCTGATTCATTTCATTCTCCGATAGCCATTCATCGTTTCCGTTTGATGTATATGCTATTGCATGCGGTCTTGATTTTAGTACAATATTCTTCAATTCCCCAGCATACGTAGCCATTGTTCCTGTTGCAGAAACAACAATAGTCATAAGAATAGTAATGGTAAATAAAAATCTTGCATTATCCTTCATTTTATAAACGAGATTGCTAATGACAAATAGATTCGGATTTTTATAATACGTTCCTTTCTTTTTCTTCATCATTTGTAAAATAGATATGCTGCCTTGTGTAAAGAAGAAATACGTTCCCACAATAACAAGTCCGACTACAGGTAAGAAATAGACAGCGAAATTTGTTAAATTCACTTTCATAGCTAATCCATAAGCAGTAAGGATAGCAATAACACCTACAAGCAATAGCCATTTTGAAGCAAACGGTTCAATCCGTTGTTTTCGAGCATCTTTCAGTAACTCAATAATCTCTAGTTTACGGATATTCCAAAGCCCAAGAATGGCTAGGATGAAGAATACGAAGAAATACGTGAGTGCTGTTATATAAATCGGTTTCATGTTCCAAACAAAAGGAATAGGATTGTCCACTCCTAGTAAGTTGCTCATCATCATAAAAAACAATTTTGAAAATAGCGCTCCAATTCCAATACCTATTACGATAGAAAGGGTACCTATCAACAGCTGCTCCCAAATGAGCATACGTGAAATCTGGGATTTTGTTGCTCCTAGTAACGTAAGTAATCCAAGCTCCTTCTTACGTGACCGTATAAAAGTAGAATTCGAGTAGAGGATGAACAAAGCAGAAAACCCGATAATTAAATAATTACATCCTGCTAATGCATCTCTCACTTGTACACGCATTTGGCCATTCACGACATCAGGATGATAGATAAACGATGCATACATGAAAAAAATGATAATGGAAAAAATACTGCTATATAAAAACGCTTTGTAGCTTCGCCAATTTCCTTTTACATTTTTAAGAGCGAGATGGCGAAAATTCATGCTGATCTCCCCCTAACATCGCTTGTACCCCTAATATTTCTTGAAAGAAAGCCTCCTGTTTTTCCCCTTTGCGGATTTCTGTAAACAACTTTCCATCGCGAATGAATATAATTCTCTCACAATAACTTGCGGCAAACGGATCGTGTGTGACCATCGTAATGGTAACACGTTTTTTATGATGCATATCTTTCAGGGCTGTCATTAAAGCTTTCGCAGACTTCGAATCCAAATTTCCTGTCGGTTCATCTGCCAAAATCAGACTAGGTTCATGGATAATAGCGCGTGCAGCAGCAGCGCGTTGTTGCTGTCCTCCGGATGTCTCATACACTTTCTTATCAAGAATTTCAGTGATGTGTAGAAAACTCGCAATTTCTTTCACGCGTTTTTCGATTTCTTGTATCGAATAATTTCCTAATACAAGCGGTAACATAATATTCTCTTTTATCGTAAGAGTATCAAGGAGATTAAAATCTTGAAAAATAAAGCCTAAATGCTCTCGGCGAAACCTCGCTAATCCAGCACCTTTTTCTTTAGTAATTTCTTTCGCATTAATATAAACATGACCAGAGGTCGGTTTATCAATGGTTGCAAGAATATTGAGCAGCGTCGTTTTCCCGCTACCTGATGGCCCCATAATCCCAACAAATTCCCCTTCTTCGATGATTAAATCAATATCCTGCAGTGCTGTAGTAGCAACAGAACCTTTCGATTGATACACCTTCGATAATCCTCTAACTTCTAATACGCTCATCACTCGTTCCTCTCCTCTTTTCGTTTTTCTATCTTTACTATAAAAAAAATGGAAAAGAAAAACGTGTGATTTTCCTTACATTGTAAAGAATGCAGCTTACATTTTTGTCACTTTTGCATCATTTTGAAATATGCTTCTTCCTTTACAAAGTGAAAGGTGATCGTTGTTCCTTCCCCTTCGATAGATTGTATTGTTAATGTATGATGAAGCTTGTCACATATATTCTTTGTAATATATAACCCCATCCCCGTCGCTTCATTTGTTTTTCTTCCATTACTCCCCGTAAAAAATGGTTCCCAAACTCGATTCACATCTTGTTTGGGAATACCGATTCCATTATCTTGCACCTGAAGCTCTACCGATGAATCTGTCTCTATAAATCGAAATGTAACCATTTTATTCTCGCAGCTTGACAGTTTTGTATATTTCAAAGCATTGCCAATTACCTGCTTTAATGCAATTGCGAGCCACTTAGAATCTGTATGTATAATATGTGAAGTCGATCCTTCTACTTTTGGAAACACACCATAATGAATAAATCTTTTCTTATTTTCATTAATTAACTTCCGTACGAATGGTAGAAGATCAACTTTATCTATCTTATAGTCCTTCTCAAATTGATCGAGCCGTGCCATATGTAGTGCTAAATCTAACCCATCCAAAATCCGTATATTTTCTTCTTGAATACTCGGTAAAACATCATCATTTGTCCATTTATTTTGTTTGGCCTTTTGTATCAATAGCTCAATCACAGCAACGGGTGTTTTCATTTGATGAATCCATTGATTTAAGAAAATACTTTCCTGTCTGCGTTTTCGATGCAATTCATCAATCTCATTTGCATATTGTTGTTGAAGAGTTGTGATTGCTTCTAGTACAAGCTTTTGCTCATAGGTTGTTCGACCTAGTGCTCCTATGTTTACATTCCATATTCGCTTGGATTGATTATATGCTTCTACTTTTTTTATAAATGCATGCCATTTTGTATAATCAATGGCTAAAAATACGAGGAAAAAAAAGAAGGAAAGCGTTAAACCGTAGAAAAGACTTGTCCATTCAAGTTTTTTGCCATTCATAGAGAGATCTAGCTCTACCACAAGAAGTAATACTCCTATCCCTACTAGATAGATTGTAAAAAAAACTGCTCTATCATAGATATACTTTCTAAGATTCACCTGGATCACTCCAACTCGTTGTAAATGAATATCCGTATCCTCTCTTCGTTACAATTGCCTGCTTAATATCTAGTTCCTCTAATTTTTTACGAACACGCTTCACATTCACGGTTAAAGTATTATCATCAACAAATGCGATTTCATCCCATAATGCTTCAAGAAGTTCTTCCCGAGATACATATTGATTTGTTTTTTTTACAAGGCACTCTAACAAACTATATTCATTCTTTGTCAGTTCCACTTTCTTCTCTTTCCATTGCATAATATGCTGTGTGGGAAATAACAGAAGTCCATGTACCGAAACATATTCCTGTTCTTGCACAGCATACTCACCATATGTCCGGCGAAGTACGCTTTTAATTTTTGCCATCGCTACATCCATATGGAACGGCTTTGTTATATAATCATCCCCGCCATTTTCGATAGCAAATACTTGATCCATGTCTCCTGTACGGGCAGAAATAAAAATAATGGGTACATTTGATTTTGCTCGAATTTGTCTACACCAATAAAAACCATCAAAATATGGTAGATTAATATCGAGTAAAATAAGATGCGGATGAATACTCTCCACTTCATTATTTATATTTCGAAAATCCTGCAAACGATGTGGTACATAGCCATATCGTTTTAAATAATCATCTAATAGTTCAGAAATTTTATTATCATCTTCAATTAACAGAATCTTATACATACTTGTCCCTCCTTATCCATTATATAAAAAATAATGAGGTAGATAGAAGGATGTCTACATAATTTTAAACGCCCTTAAAAAAAAGCCACTTGTAAACAAGTAGCTTTAGTCGATAAATTCAAATTCATATTCTAAGATTCGAACGGTAACACCATTTTTGGCGCCACGCTCACGTAATGCTTCATCAATCCCCATTCCTCGCAGCTGACGAGCAAATCTTCGTACAGACTCATCACGAGTGAAGTCCGTCATTTTAAATAATTTCTCCAGTTCTTTTCCACTTACGTCGAATGATCCATCACTTTGCTTCGTAATAGTGAAATCTTGCTGTTTCTGTTCAAACTTGTACATTACCGTTGACGGCGCTTCTTCCACAGCTTCAAGTGGAAATTCTGGAGTTGTCTCTAACAGATTCGCTATTGCAAACAGTAAATCCCGCACTCCATGTCTCGATATAGCGGAGATTGGAAAAATTTGAACCTCTTCTTTGACTTTTTCTTTAAACCTTTGCAAGTGTTCTTCGGCATCAGGCATATCCATTTTATTCGCAACAACAATTTGTGGACGCTCTGTTAAACGGAGGTTGTATGCCGACAACTCTTTGTTTATAGTAAGGTAATCTTCATATGGGTCCCGGCCCTCCATTGCAGACATATCAATAACATGAACAATAACACGCGTACGCTCAATATGCCGTAAGAATTGATGTCCAAGGCCTACACCTTCATGAGCACCTTCAATAAGACCTGGAAGATCCGCCATAACGAAGCTTCGACCATCTTCTGTTTCTACTACTCCTAGATTCGGTACAATCGTAGTAAAATGATACTCAGCAATTTTCGGACGTGCTGCAGATACTACAGAAAGAAGAGTAGATTTCCCTACACTTGGAAAGCCTACTAACCCTACATCGGCGAGTACTTTTAATTCAAGCATGATGTTGCGTTCTTGACCAGGTTCGCCATTTTCTGCGATTTCCGGTGCAGGGTTTGCAGGGGAAGCAAAACGAATATTACCACGGCCGCCACGGCCACCTTTTGCAATAATAGCTTTCTGTCCGTGTGTTACTAAATCAGCAATTACTTGTCCTGTATCTACATCAGAAACAACTGTACCTGGCGGAACTTTCACAATCATATCCTCTGCATTTCTACCATGTTGGCTTTTGCTCATGCCGTGTTCGCCGCGCGTAGCCTTAAAATGACGCTGATAGCGGAAATCCATTAACGTACGTAAGCCTTCTTCAACAACGAATACGACATTGCCGCCTTTCCCGCCATCACCACCAGCCGGACCGCCCATAGGAACGTACTTTTCACGACGAAACGCTACCATACCGTTACCGCCATCGCCGCCTTTTACATATACTTTTACTTGATCTACAAACATAACTTCACCACTCTTTACAATTCTATTGGTTGTAACTCTATGCTAAATTCTTCAATCTGGATGGAATACGTAAGATGAAATGACTGGTCTTTACAATGGGCAAGCCAATTTGTAATCGCCTTTGTATCTGTTAGTTTTCCACGAAAATCGTAAAAAAAATGCGTTTTCTTCTCTTCTTGTTCAATGGTTACACAAACATGATTTTCAACATGTGGATCAACTGATTGATGTAACAATCCTAACAATTCTTTTGTCCACTTATTTATTGTTTGATCGAAATAGGTAAGTGGAAGCTGTTCTTCTCCTAATACCTCAAATTCTAATTGACATGGAGGAGAATTCCAACTATAGGTGAGCAATAATTCTGTAAAAAGAGGCATTTTCAAACTTATGAGACGTGCTTCCTGTTGCGCTTCTCCTACAAATTCTTCGATTAGCTCCTGTACTCGATCTACTCCTCCAAGAGAAAGATGAGATTTCACTAATTGTAGGCGATTTAGCCAATCATGACGTGAATGTCTGAGAGCATCCACAACCGTCCATTTTTTGTCCATGTTATAACCCCTTTAATATAGAAAAACTCTAACCTGCACCCAGGTTAGAGCTTTCCGTGAGTTTCTTATGCTTCTTGAGCAACAGGATATATGCTCACTTGTTTGCGGTCACGACCAAGACGCTCGAAGCGTACTACGCCGTCAACTTTTGCATATAATGTGTCATCTCCACCACGACCAACGTTAACACCCGGATAAATTTTTGTACCGCGTTGACGGTAAAGAATTGATCCACCTGAAACGAATTGACCGTCTGCACGTTTAGCACCAAGACGTTTTGACTGAGAGTCACGACCGTTCTTTGAACTACCTACCCCTTTTTTAGAGGAGAAAAATTGAAGATCCAATCTTAACATCTAATTCACCTCCTATATCAATCATATATGCGAATATACTTACCGTAATCTAATTCAATGGTTTTCAGCGAAACAAGCATTGCCTCTAAAAGCAGCTGTGCTTTCTGATAGGTAACGCTATCTAGCTCAGGTAACGTATATTGTAAATAACCGCCATCTTTGCCAAGATTTATGTCCGCCTTCACATTACAAAGTGCTTCAATCGCATTGATGGAACCAAATACAACAGCAGATGCACCAGCGCACACGATATCTTGACCATGCTTGGCAAACTCTGCATGTCCAGTCATCTCAAACGATTGAATACCACGATTACTTCGATTGAATGTAACCTTAATCATAGCAAACTTACGCGTTAATTGCTTCGATTACAAGCTTCGTGTAAGGTTGACGATGACCTTGTTTTTTACGGTTGTTCTTTTTCGCTTTGTATTTGAAAACGATAATTTTCTTAGCGCGACCTTGTTTTTCAACTTTCGCTGTAACTGTTGCACCTTCCACAACAGGGCTACCTACTTTAACAGTTTCGCCACCAACGAAAAGAACCTTGTCGAACGTAACAGTTTCACCAGCTTCTACGTCGATCTTTTCAACATAGATTGCTTGACCTGCTTCTACTTTAAGTTGTTTACCACCAGTTTCAATAATTGCGTACATATTTGCACCTCCTCATAATTACTCAGACTCGCCAAAAAAAGGTAGACGAAATGTCATTTAAACCTAATTTGTGCGGTTGTAGTATATAGCGAAATGGGTGCTATAAACTATAACATGAAAATACTATCATGAAAGCATAGTGATGTCAACAAACACTATATGTTTTTCCGGCCTACTACTTCATCTTTCGTGCCAAAGAATAGAATCGTATAATCATGTACTTCTTTCGTTTGAAATACGATGTCTAAAGGTAAGCCTTGATCCAAATGAAGTTCCTGAAAGATCGCCTGTACACTAGGCGAAGCTGCTACCAATACTGCCTCATAATCCGTTCCTTTGTATTGTAATAACTCTCTTTGTAACTGATAAGCAATAGTATCCGGAGCCAATTCAAATCCGTTTTTACAAAAGCGGCAAGGAGCAAATAAATAATCGTGTAAGGACTTTTTCTTCCGTTTTCGTGTCATTTCTAAAATTCCTAGTGCGGTAAAGGAAAAGACACGTGTTGTCGTTCCGTCTTTTTTTAGTTCATGCAACAATTCTTGCTTCACACGCTCTTTACTCATTTCATCCTTCATATTAATAAAATCTATGGCAATCATTCCGCCAATATCACGTAACCGCAGCTGCCTTGCTATTTCCTTAGCCGCATATAAATTTGTGTGCAGAACCGTATCGGCTTGCTCGCTTTTACCTGTATATTTTCCTGTATTTACATCAATCACTGTCATGGTTTCTGTTTGCTCAATTAGAAGATACGCCCCATTATCAAGCCAAACGACCTTTTTCATTGCTTGTTCTATTTGCTGCTCAATATGAAAAAAATCAAATATAGATTCCTTTTCCTTATACAAAATAACCTTCTGTTCCCCTACTTCTTTTACTACTTCTTTATAAGCCAATGAATTATCAACGTAAACGGTGGCAATCGTATGAGAAGGAATTTCCTGCAGAACATGTTCTAGAAAAGACCTAGATGTATGAACGAGAGCAGGGACAGTTGTTTTGTCACGCTTCAGCTTCTCATACATTCCTTTTAACTTCTCAGCTTCCAAATCTACATTAGAAAGACTGGCATCTTTACATGCTGTTCGAAAGATGAATCCCCCACCAAGATGCGTGCCAAGATGATGTAGTTCCTCTCGTTTCGAACGTTCATCAATGCTTTTAGAAATAGCCACAATGGGCTCAGTAGGTAAGTACACGACATACTTACCTGTCAATTCAATTTTTGTGGTAAGCTTCGGCCCCTTCTGATCAATAGCATCCTTTACAACCTGCACGAGCAGCGCTTGACCTTGATGAATGAGCTGAGAAATGTGCTGTCCATTTTCTTTCGCAATATCATCACGATGTAAATAGGCTTGCTTTTCAGTTCCGATATCCACAAATGCCGCCTGCATACCAGGTAATACTCGTGTTACTCTTCCCCAGTATACATTTCCAGCTATACCACCATCATTTGGTCGTTGAAAAAAAAGCTCTACAAGCTGCCCTTCTTCCTCTAGAGCAATTCGTTTCTCTGCGCCTACGGCATTCATATATAATGTTCTCATCATAAAATCCTCTTTCTATCTTCACTATTTAACTATGTATTCGAAGTGAATCTTTGTATGTATTTACTCGCAAGAAGGTAACGTACATGTAAAGATATGATTCCTTTACCTTCCTATATGAAGTATTTCTCCAATGGAAGAACGAATTCGTTTCTCTGAAAAATAGGCGTATAATAATTCGTTCTCGTCTAATATATACTGTTTATTCTTTTCCTTAATAATAACAGAATGCTTACAGCCACGTCGAAATTTCATAAATACTTCGTATAGCGGATCACTTTTATGTGCGGTAATAGATGTTATACTTTTAAGTACTGTTGACTTATTCGAATACCGCTCAAGCAAAAAACGTAAAAATGCATATGGCTGCTGTCTCCATTCCATATATAAGGATATAAGTAAAAAGATAAGCATCGTCCACATTGTAATATTTGTTTTATTCCATAGCAAGCCTGCTACAATCGCAAGAATGCTACAGATGAAGGATGTAAACAGCATCATTTGGTGGGCACGTAGATAGGAAGTAGCCATCGAATATAAACAAAATAACAGTTTTCCCCCGTCAAGCGGCCAAATCGGAAGCAAGTTTATGAGAAGGATGGATAGGTTATTCCATATAAAGAAAGTGTATAGACTTTCACTCATCAGCCCATTCTTATGCAATAGATATGCGAACAAAAACATCCAAAAATGCTGTGCCGGTCCTGCTATCAGTACGATGCATTCCTCTTTTAATGGCTTATTTCCATGCTCTTCTAATTCAGCAACTCCACCGAAAGGCAGCAATTGTATTTTTCGGATACGCCAATTATAATGCGTAGCAGCTATCGCATGGCCTAATTCATGAAAAAAAACAATTGTAAACAAGACAAGCAATTCTTTAAAATGGGCTGTCCATACACCGATAAAAATGACTCCCCAAAATAAAGGATGAATCGAAAGCTTGTAGAGCATACCGACATACTTATTCAAAGGATATCACCTGAATCGGATCGATAAACATCTCGTTTTTCTTTAATGCAAAATAGAAGTTTCCTGTTTTACCGTTCCCATTATTTTGCACCACACCAATTTTTTGTTGTTTTTTCACAGAATCATATACAGAAACGGAAACCTGAGATAAATTTCCATACCATGATTGTGTTCCGTCACCATGCTGAATAATGATCGTATTTCCTAGATCGGCCTTTTTTCCTACAAAAATAGCTACTCCTCCATCAACTGCATCGACAACAGCATTACTGCTCGTTTCTACAATTACTCCCTGGCCATTTGATTTAAAGGTTTGAAGAACCTTTCCTGTAGCGGGAACAGCATATGTCCCGCTCTCCTTTTTTTCAGATGAAGGAAGAAAGGTAAGTGGCTTTCCAAATTGTTGTTCATACCATTGTGATACATAGGCAAATTGAAACTCCTCATGCATCGTCGTTTCAATCGTTTTTCGTATATCTTGAAGAGAAGATGATGGATTTTTCATAATAATTGCAGTTCCTAGTACGAGAATAGAGGAAAAAAGAATTTTCATTAAAAAGATTTCTTTTTTAAATAGGGGATGTTCTTGAGAAACTTCTTCTATAATAGCTGGCGATTGTTCCTCTACAGGCAAAGCAGGTTCATCTATTTCTTTCCAAGCAGTCATCTGCAGTTGTTTCGCCTTACGTTTTTCAATTCGCTTTCGAATTTGATTAATCCGCTTTTTATTCATATGATTCCCATCCTCTACTCATACTTTGTACATATGTATGAGTTGTCCGAATGAGATATGACAAAGCTCCACGGCAGGGCCTCCTAAATCCGAATAAATTTGCACATATCTAGAGTTAAAATGTTCCTTACAAAATATGTATCTATCAAAAAAGCCCTTCGCGATAACACGAAGAGCCTACTTAAATCCTAAAAATCTTCTAACTTTCATTAGGACATTCTCTTTATCTGAATCAAACGATTGCAAAGGTACCGATTCTCCCAATAAGCGTCTTGCGATGTTCCGATAAGCAAGTGAAGCCTTTCCGCTTGGATTTAAAGCTACCGGCTGACCCGAGTTTGTTGCTTTTATCACTAAATCGTCATCTTCCACAACACCGATAAGTTCAATAGAAAGAGTTCTTACAATTTCATCTACATCAAGCATTTCATGATTCTTTAACAAATGGCTACGAACTCGGTTAATAATCAGCTTAGGTGGTTCTATATCTTCCGTCTCTAAGAGACCAATAATTCGGTCAGCATCCCTCATAGAAGATACTTCTGGAGTGGTGACAACAATAGCTTTGTCTGCTCCCGCAATCGCATTTTTAAATCCTTGTTCGATTCCAGCTGGACAATCAATAAGTATGTAATCAAAGTCTTGACGCAATTCGTTAATAATCTCTTTTAGTTGTTCAGGATTTACAGCCGTTTTATCGCTTGTTTGAGCTGCAGGCAATAAATATAGATCATCAAATCTTTTATCTTTGATTAAGGCCTGTGGTAAACGACAAGTGCCCTCAACTACATTTACGAGATCGAATACAATTCGATTTTCCAGTCCCATTACTACGTCTAAGTTTCTAAGCCCAATATCAGTGTCAACCAAGCACACTTTTTTACCAGATAGAGCTAGAGCTGTCCCAAGATTTGCAGATGTCGTTGTTTTACCGACTCCGCCTTTTCCAGATGTAATTACAATTGCCTCTCCCACAGCTAACTAATTCCCCTTTCTAGCCTAGTTAAATTCGGTCTGAGATGAGTAAGAAGTTGAACGCGTCCAACAACTAGTTCATTGTTTTGATTTAGATAAGCGCATTCCATTTCATGATTGCTTTCCTTAGCTTCTATTGTATGGCTCAAAACATCGCTAATTCTGACTTGTAGAGGATTCATTAGCGACGCAGCTATAATTGCTTTTTTATTACCGTAATAGCCTGCATGTGCAATTCCACGTAATGCTCCGATGATGAATATATTTCCTCCCGCGAGTACCTTACCTCCAGGATTTACATCACCAATCAAGAGAAGATCGCCTTTCACTTCTAATGTCTGACCAGAACGAACCGTTCTCGTTACGGATATAATTTCCGTCTCCCTCTTCCATTCTAGTGCTTCCTCTTTCGTCACAACTTTACTTTCAATTGTTCCTACTACGAGACTTTTTTTATTACGGATAAGGGTTCTAAGTTCTTCTTCTTGGTATGGTGTTACATATCGATTTCCTACTTTCACCTGTACTTCAATGAGCGGACACTCTCCACTGGCATAGTTACTATTTGAAAGTTTTTCATCAATTTCTTGCAACAGATCCTGAAAGGAGCAGGAATCATCAAGATGCAATGTAAGTCCATCTTTTGTTCCCTTTATCGTTACGTATTGTTGCTTTCGTTCCATCACCAACACTCACCCCAACGATTTAATTCGACATAAAATAAGATAATCCTTCTTTACATTTCCTCAACTGCAGCAAAAATGCGCAATATATATTTTCTCAATGGAAAACAGAAAATCACCAAGAAAATACCATTTAATAGTAGCGTAGGAAGAAATCGATCCGTAAAAAAGGCACTTGCTGAAAGATTTGTGCGCCCTAATAACAACAAAAGTCCGTATGTATAATACTCAAGTATACCCACACTTATAAGAACAAGCGAAGATACAATAAATAGGTTTACTTGAAGGATTTTCATTGCATTGGAAACGAGATAAGCTAAGATGGGAAAAGCAAATAAATACATTCCTAATAGTTCAGAATATACAATATCAACAATAAATCCGAATAGCATTCCATATAAGATACCATTCGTAGCATTATAGTATACTACAATAAATAATAGTACAATAAAAAGAAAATGAGGTGCAGCTATGCTTTTATCTCCAAAAAGATTGGTAGGAACAAAAGTTGCAAATACATTTTCAAATCCAAAGGCAATAAGAAGCAGGAGAGGAAGAAGAAATTTTTTCATCTTTATCTTCCCCCTTATTTCAATTGATCAGATGATGGCATTGTTCTCTTCGCAACAATGACATTATCGATATTATTAATATCAGCTTCTGGTTTTACGTATGCTGTTTGCGTTAATCCATAATCATCCGGTGTAACATCAACTATTTTTCCAATAACTAACCCTTTCGGAAATACACCGCCATAGCCAGATGTCACAACATATTGATCCTTTTTCACATTGGCACTTGAAGGGATTTTGGTAAAGAGAAGTGCTTGCTTATCCTTATCATATCCTTCAATTAATCCAAATACCGTGGCATCATCTTGTACCACTGCTGAAATACGATTTGTACGAGTGACGGAACTAAGCAATTCTACCGTAGAAGTAAATTGTGAAACATCTTTTACTTTACCAATTAGACCTTTATCGGTAATCACAGCCATGTCTTTTTGAACACCCTGCTGTGACCCTTTATCGATTGCTACTAGATCATACCATTTATCTGGGTTACGACCGATAACGGTAGCCTGCAAAGGATCATAATCACGTAGAGAATCTTTCTTTCCAAGTATAGAACGTAACTCCTCATTTTCCTTCGTTAGCTCTCCTACTTTAGAAGAAAGCTCTGCATATTTGTCTAGATTAGCCTTAAGTGTTTTATTTTCTTCATATGTAGCCTTTATATCTTCTACATTCTGAAAGAAGCCTGCAACATAATGTGCAGGTTTCTCAAATACACTTTGCACGACTCCAACCGTATCTTTAACAAATTGCTCAGGCCAACTCAATTTTTGACGATCTTTAATCGAAAACCCAATCAATGCCACGAGAAGAATGATACTTACCAATAGCACAATTAATCGTTTGTTTAAGAAAAACTGTGGCACATCTACACCCTCTTAAATCAACTTAATTTTGTTTTGAAGAGACCAATATTATCAAGAGCCTTTCCTGTTCCGATTGCTACGCAGTCAAGTGGATTTTCTGCAACAATGACAGGCATATTCGTTTCTTTGCTAATTACCTTATCTAAATTACGAAGTAGCGCGCCGCCACCAGTTAGAACAATTCCTCTATCCATAATATCTGCTGATAGTTCAGGAGGTGTTTTTTCTAACGTATTTTTAACGGACTCCACAATAGCATCTACTGTATCTTTTAAAGCTTCTTCGATTTCTTCTGGACGAATTAAAACGGTTTTTGGCAATCCTGTAATTAAGTCTCGTCCGCGTATTTCCATTGGTTCGATTCCTTCAGGATTTCCAGCAGAACCAACTTCCAGCTTTAACGTTTCGGCAGTACGTTCACCAATCATTAAATTATAGTTCTTCTTAATGTATTGCATAATGGATTCATCCATTTCATCGCCTGCAACGCGGATAGATTGACTTGTAACAATACCACCTAAAGAAATAATTGCAACCTCAGTCGTACCACCACCGATATCAACAACCATACTACCTGTAGGTTCCCAAACTGGTAAATTTGCCCCAATAGCTGCTGCAAACGGCTCTTCGATAGAGTACGCATCACGTGCTCCTGCTTGACGAGTAGCATCAATTACAGCACGTTTTTCAACCGCAGTAATTCCTGATGGTACACATACCATTACATAAGGCTTGCGAGAGAAAAGACCATTTGATTTTTGCGCTAGTTGAATATAATGCTTCAT
This sequence comes from Ectobacillus polymachus, assembly GCF_048159605.1. Classification (NCBI taxonomy): domain Bacteria; kingdom Bacillati; phylum Bacillota; class Bacilli; order Caryophanales; family Bacillaceae; genus Ectobacillus; species Ectobacillus polymachus. Next base: position 1,806,464 of record NZ_JBLREB010000001.1, read on the forward strand.
CATCGCAGCTGTTGTTTCATAGTCAGCAATAACGCCATCTCTCATCGGACGTAGAGCCACTACGTTACCAGGAGTACGACCAATCATTTTCTTTGCTTCATTTCCAACTGCAACAATTTGTTTTGTATCAGTATGCATCGCCACTACGGACGGTTCACGAACGACAATTCCTCTTCCCTTAACATACACAAGAGTATTTGCAGTACCTAAGTCTATACCTAGGTCACGGGTAAATCCACCAAATCCAAACATTAATGTATCTTCCTTTCTAAAACTAAAATACTTTGCTTTTTATGAAAAAAAACAAAACGTTTCTATTTTACTTTGATTATTGTTAGCAAAATGATAGAAAAAACTCATAAAACACATTATAAAACAAAACAGAAAAATTGAATAGTATTAAATATACCCTTTTTCCTTCAAGCTTACGAAACGATGCTCACCTATTATAATATGGTCTAGTAATTCTACCCCCATTATTTTACCACATTCAGCTAATCTTTTGGTAACTTCTATATCTTCCCTGCTAGGGGATGGATCACCTGATGGATGGTTATGAAGACAAATAATGGAAGCTGCTGAACGCCTAAATGCTTCGCGGAAGACTTCACGTGGGTGCACTATAGAAGCATTCAAACTACCAATAAATACGGTTTGGCGATGAAGAACTTGATTTTTTGTATTTAAATATAAGCACACAAAATGTTCTTGCTGCAGAAAGCGCATTTCTTCCATCATATATTTCGCACAATCCTCAGGACTTCGAATACTATACCTTTGTTTATACTCTAGCCTGACCATTCTTCGTCCTAACTCAAATGCTGCTAACAGCTGAGCTGCCTTCGCCATACCTATCCCGTTAATATTCGTAATTTCTTCTACTGTTGCTTCTTTTAACAATCGTAATCCATCAAATTGCTGCAAAATTCGCCCTGCTAATGTAAGAACAGATTCATCTTTCGTTCCCGTGCGAAGAAGAATAGCTAATAGCTCTGTGTTTGATAAACTATCTGCACCTTCCATGAGTAATCTTTCTCGTGGCTGATCCTCTTTGGCAACTCCCTGAATCATGCTCAATCTCATTCCTCCTTAGGCAAATGATTTGAGTTCTCTAGCAATCCTAGCAATTGGCAGACCAACAACAGAATAATAATCTCCTTTTATTTCTTTGACAAAAAGTGCACCTGCTCCTTGGATTCCGTAGCTGCCAGCTTTATCAAAAGGTTCCTTTGTAGCGATATAAGCTTCTATTTCTTCATCCGTGATCTCATAAAACGTAACTTCCGTTTTTTCGTAAAATGTAATCGTTTTTTTATGAGAAACCATCGCTACTCCTGTAACTACCTCATGCGTTTGTCCAGATAATAGCCGTAGCATACTTGCTGCTTCTTGTTTACTCCTTGGTTTACCTAGCATTCTTGAATCGTATGTAACAATTGTATCCGCACCGATAATGACTGCATCTTTAAAACGGTTATGCACATCCATTGCTTTTTGTAAGGCTAACATAGTGGCAGCCTGGTAAGGATTTTCCCAATTATCAAGTGTTTCTTGGACTTCACTTACCTGTATCGTAAACGGAATTGCCAGCATACGAAGCAATTCCTTTCGTCTCGGGGATCCAGATGCTAAAATCATTTCCATGTTCGCACCACCTACTTATTTTTGTATATAAAGTAAACTTTCCTAAACCACGGGGAGTCCCCTCACTTTAGGATGAACCCCGAAATATCAGGACTACTGCCCATTAATTGCTGGACAAAAAGCTACAGTATCATCGTATCAAAGTACACCATGCTTCACAATGTATAAAAAATACTGTTTTTAACAGTTTATTACACAAAAAAAGCGAAAGAAAATTAAGATCTTTCGCTTTCTATTTTATATTTTTGAAACGAGACTTATTTTGCTGTTACTATTTTTTCATATGCAGTGAGTCCATCAACTAATGTTTGTTGAAGTTGCGTAAATGCTTCGTCATTTTTTTTGACTTTGTATTCATTCCATGCATCACGGGACTTAGCTATGGACATCATAAATGTTTTTACGTCGTCCTGCTCTAGATTATTTGCTTCTTTTGAAAGAGTATCCCATTCTTTATTCATACGATTCCATTCTTCATCATCAATGCTTTTTCCCATGTATAACTGCGTACTTTGTGAGACGTTATAAAGCAGCATAGATTCTCCTTTTGCAATAAGGGTTCGCTTAGCTTCAAGAGCATTTGGAACAGTTGTTTGTTGAATGGACCATTGCTTCACATAAAAACTTATATTCTTTTTTGTAAGTAAGTCCCCCATTTTCTTTATACTTGCCTCATCATTACTAATATATGAAACAATGTAAAACTTTCCGTTTTCTTCTCTCATCGCTGCCGGAGTACCCTTTTTTTTCAATTCATCTAAAACAGCCTGTCCCTTTTCCTTAGAAGAAAATGCACCCGTTTGGAGAATTGATAGTTGAACTGGTTGAAAAACAGCACTTATTTCCTTTGGCTGCTCTGTCTGCTGATTCGGCATGATAGCAGTAGATTGCTTTCCGGACGGCTGGCTTCCTCCTAACATTTCCAAGACGGAAACTCCTAGTCCTGTTCCAATTATTACAGCGGAACTAACCGTTAGTACAATTCGCTTTGTTGTAGTTCGTGATGAAGATGGGGACTTAGCAGCCTGATGATGCTGTTCTGTTGGTGCTAATCGCACAGCTGCTTCTTCTCTCCTGCCTGTAACAACAGCTTTTCGCTTTTCTTTATAGGCTATATCCGTACCGTTAAGCTTAATGGATATTTTGGGAGAATGCTTGTCCATATTTTCATCTCCTTTCCAGACTAAAATCATAGCACCCCATTCATGAAAATGTAGAGGAGTTTTGTCGCAGCACGTACGTCATTATTTCTTATATTTCAAAGATATTCGTCATAGATGGAGAATAGAACTTCAAATAAGTTTAGGTATTTGTGAAAAAAAACAGATAGCCCAAGTGGGGACTATCTGTTTTCTTCTATCACATATTTTCGTACCTCTGCTATAAAGTAAAGAGAGCCTGTAATAAGTAATACATCATTTTCATTAAGCTGCTTGGCGGTATGTTCGTATGCGTCTCGCCAATTATCATATACTTCTTTTTCTGCGCTTTGACAGTGCGAAGCAAGAAGATCTGCAGATACAGCACGATGAAAAGAAAACGTCGTAAAGATCATCTTACTAGCAATTGTCTCTAGTGATGCTACCATTTCACTTAGTTTTTTATCACCGAGTGCACTGAACATAATTACAATTCGGCGGTTGCTATAATGAGCTTTCACCGTCTTAACTAAGCTTTCTACGCCCTCAGGATTATGTGCCCCATCAATAATAATAGTAGGAGAATCTGAGATTTGTTCAAATCTTCCGATCCAATAAGCCGCTTGAAGACCTTCTCGAATATGTGCTTCATCTATTAAAAAGGATTGAAACATTTTCAAATGATAAATACCCATAAGAGCTAAGGAGGCATTTTGAACTTGATGTTCACCCTTCATCGAAATCGAAACATTCTCTAGCTCTTGAAATGCACACGAAAACGAAAATGTTTCCCCTTTCGGTTCGGAATGAATGTCTTTTATGGCAAAATCACTGCCAAGGACATACTTTTTTGCTCGCTTCTCTTGTGCAACCGATGTAATGACGTCAAGGGCCTCTTGTTGCGATACACCTGTTACAACCGGGATACCTGCTTTCACTATTCCAGCTTTCTCAAAGGCAATTTTCTCTAACGTATCTCCCAAGATATGCATATGATCATGGCCTATGGTCGTAATGATAGACAACAATGGATACACAACATTTGTTGAATCATATCTACCGCCAAGTCCCGTTTCAAGCAAAACGATATCACAAATGTTTTCTACAGCAAAATAATACAATGCTATTACGGTTATTATTTCGAACTCTGTTGCTTCCCCAAGATCTGTCTTATCACATTCTTCAACAATAGGCTTTACAGTGTTAACTAACTTTAAAATGTCCTCGTCTAAGATAGGAGCTCCATTGATACTAATACGTTCATTAAAATGTTCGATATAAGGAGATGTAAAAGTCCCTACCTTATACTCAGCTTTTTGTAAAATCATACGCATATAAGTAACGGTAGAGCCTTTCCCGTTTGTACCTGCAATATGAACAAACTTCACACGTCGCTCAGGATGATTTAATTTCTCTAACATCCAGTTCATCCGAGCTAATCCTGGTTTTATCCCAAACTTTAATCGACCGTGAATCCAGTTTATTGCTTCTTCGTAAGACTGTATCATGCTACCCCTCCTAAAACAACAAGCCTAGTAAGGCTAAAACTTAGCACTTACTAGACTCATTCTTATCGATGAAGATTCTACTGATGTAATTCAGCTAGGCGAGTACGAACAATTTCACGTTTTTCAACATAATCTTGTTCTTTCTTACGCTCTTCCTCAATTACGTGAGCAGGCGCTTTTTTCACGAATCCTTCATTGCCTAGTTTTTTCTGAACTCGCTCTACCTCTGCATCTAGTTTCTTCAATTCTTTTTCCAGACGAGCTATTTCTTCTTCAATATTAATTAAGCCTTCAAGTGGGAGGAATAGTTCTACCCCAGTTACAACAGCTGTCATCGCCTTTTCCGGTGCTTGTATATCAGTTGCAATGATTAGATCACTCGGATTACAGAAACGTTCAATGTACGAGCTGTTTTCCTTTAAGCTTGCTAATACCGCTTCATCCTTTACCTTGAGAAGAAGTTGAATTTTTTTGCTAAGCGGTGTATTTACTTCTGCACGAATGTTACGAACAGAACGAATAATTTCCGTAAGAACCTGCATATCCTCTGCAGCTTGATGATCGTTTAAATCGTCCCGTACTTCAGGCCATTTCGAAACGGTGATGGAATCCCCTTCATGAGGGAGAGCTTGCCAAATTTCTTCAGTCACAAATGGCATGAATGGATGAAGCAATTTCATAATAGAATCTAATACGTAAGCTAATACCGAGCGAGTTGTTTTCTTCGCTGCTTCATCCTCACCATATAAAGGAAGCTTCGCCATTTCAATATACCAATCACAGAAGTCATCCCAAATAAAGTTATAAAGGGAGCGGCCTACTTCACCTAGTTCATATTTATCAATATTTTTCGTTACACTTTCAATGGTTTCATTTAAACGCGTTAAAATCCATTTATCGGCAACATTCATAGTTGTCGTAAGATCAATATCCTCATATTTCATTTCGTCTAGATTCATTAATACGAAGCGAGATGCATTCCATATCTTATTAATGAAATTCCATGTCGATTCTACTTTTTCCACACTATAGCGAACATCTTGACCAGGTGATCCAGCTGTTGCTAAGAAATAACGTAAAGAATCCGCGCCATACTTTTCAATAACTTCCATAGGGTCTACGCCATTACCAAGTGATTTACTCATCTTACGTCCCTCAGCATCACGAACAAGCCCGTGGATATATACATCTTTAAATGGACGTTTTCCTGTAAATTCTAAGCCTTGGAAAATCATACGAGAAACCCAGAAGAAGATAATATCATAGCCTGTAACGAGTACGTCTGTTGAGTAATAGCGTTTGAAATCTTCAGCATCACGATTCGGCCAGCCTAATGTTGAAAATGGCCATAAAGCTGAGCTAAACCATGTATCCAAAACATCTTCATCTTGTTCCCAATTTTCGATATCTGCTGGAGGGTTTACTCCTACGTATACTTCGCCTGTTTTTTTATGATACCAAGCTGGGATACGGTGTCCCCACCAAAGCTGACGTGAAATACACCAATCGCGGATGTTTTCCATCCAACGCAAGTATGTCTTTTCAAAACGGTCTGGTACGAATGTAACCTTTTCTTCTTGTTCTTGCAATTGGATTGCCTTTTCAGCTAATGGCTTCATTTTTACAAACCATTGTGTAGAAAGATATGGCTCAACAACTGCCCCGCTTCGTTCACTATGACCGACAGAGTGCGTCATTTCTTCAATTTTCGTTAGAACACCTTGCTCTTTCAAATCGTTTACAATTTGCTTTCGGCATTCGAAACGATCCATTCCTTGATATTTTCCTGCATTTTCATTCATTGTGCCGTCCTCGTTCATAACGAGAATACGTGCTAAGTTGTGACGGTTTCCAACTTCAAAATCGTTAGGATCGTGAGCTGGTGTAATTTTTACAGCCCCTGAGCCAAATTCCATATCAACATATTCATCACCAACAATCGGAATTTCCCTTCCTACAATTGGAAGGATAAGAGTCTTACCAATTAAATGATTGTAACGTTCGTCTTTCGGATGTACAGCAACGGCTGTATCACCAAGCATTGTTTCTGGACGAGTCGTCGCAATTTCTAAATAGCCGGAACCATCAGAAAGTGGATAACGCATATGATAAAAAGCGCCTTGTATATCTTTATAAATAACTTCGATATCAGAAAGTGCTGTTCTCGTTTGCGGATCCCAGTTGATAATATATTCTCCGCGATAGATTAACCCTTTTTTGTAAAGAGTTACGAATACTTCACGAACAGCAGCAGATAATCCTTCATCAAGGGTAAAGCGTTCTCTTGAATAATCAAGTCCAAGTCCTAGCTTTTCCCACTGTGCACGAATATGTGATGCATATTCTTCTTTCCATTCCCATGCTTTTGCTAAAAACTTCTCACGACCTAAATCGTAACGAGATACTCCTTCTTCACGAAGCTTTGCTTCTACCTTTGCTTGCGTTGCAATCCCCGCATGGTCCATACCAGGGAGCCATAATACATCATAACCTTGCATACGCTTTGCACGTGTTAAAATATCTTGTAAGGCTGTGTCCCATGCATGACCTAGGTGAAGCTTTCCTGTTACGTTAGGGGGCGGAATTACAATCGTATACGGTTCCTTTTCCGAATCTCCGGTTGCTTCAAAATATTTTCCTTCCACCCACCATTTATAACGACCCGCTTCAACGGATGCATGATCGTATTTTGTCGATAACGTCTTCTGTTCCATTTATATCCCTCCTATTTTAGAAAAGCGTAGCGAGACACGCACAGCATAGCCGGATCACTTTTCGTGGATCTAGCTTGCTGTATCTCTCGCAAATAAAAAAACTCCTTCATCCTAGAAAAGGACGAATGGAGTTAGATTCGCGGTACCACCTTTTTTTGCAGACGACTGCCTGCACACTTCATTATGTAACGGGGTTACATCCCGGCCTCTTCTACTATTATTTCAAAGAAGCTGCTCTAGGGCTACCTTCTATCGCCTGTATCTAAGAAATCTCCCAGCAATTGATTTCTCTCTCTGTAAGATGCTGTACGATGTACTCTTCCCTGTCTTCGCATATTTCTATATTACATCTATCCTACATTATAGTCTAAAAAAGAATAGCGTAATCGTCAATAACGTTTCAATAATTTTTACCTCTGAAGTTTCAGCTACATCGAATACAAACTATAATCATAGGCACATTTCTTACTTTATTTCATATTCTAGAAGTATAAGAATGAACGGAGGAATCATGATGAAACGCTTAAAGAGAACGTATAATTTCTCTACCCCCTCCTGGTTGCGGTCTGTTCAATCCATTTTATATGATTTTATAATCCCATTAACGATTTTCCAAACGATACGTACCCTATTACTTCCGACGTTTATAGACATTATTTTGCTCGTCATCTTTATTACGTTAACGATTCGAACACATTGGCAACAGCCCTAACTAACCAAATCAATGAGAAAAGGACCGTTACAAAAACTCTAAAACATGTAGAGTTATTCGTAACGGTCCTTTTCATAACATATACGCTATGGCACTTTTCTACGTTTGCTGATTTTGTTCCTTTTGCTGAGCCTCCGCTGCTTGAATTTGAGAGATAAAAAATTCGGTATTACTAATAAGCCAATAGCCGCGTTGTAAGCTGTTAACGGAGTGAATCTCTTGTACATCTTCCCTTGGCGCTGCCTCCATGTACTCTGATACTCGTTTAGTAAAACGTTGTGGATACGAAAGATAGGCAAGCATCAGTTTATTTTCTTCTTGGGTGAAGGGAAATGTCTTTTGGTATTCGTGAAACCATTCATACCGATCATTTCGAGCTATCGGATACGTATATAACGAGCGCAAGTAAAATTGTACCAAATCTTGTATAGGCGTAGAATATTGTAATTGTTCTAGACTTATAAAGTATCCATTTCGTTGATGATCAAATAAGAAATGATTGCTTGCTACATTTCCATGAATGAGAGATATGCGTGTTGATTCCTTCTCTTTCATGGCCTCGTGCCACTCATCCAGTTTTTTTGTTGCAAATTGGTGTGAACGCATGACATGGTGATAATAGGTGCAGTATTGCAGCTCAAATGGCGACATGTACCATTTATTTTCACAAGATACGATGAATTGATCAAGCATATTCTTCTCTTGTTCCCAGCGTCTAGAGATGGAGTCATAATGATTCCTAACTTTTTCTTCTGATATTTTTTCTTCTCTGGCAGTTTTTTGATGCATGAGTGCCAGCGTCTGAAACATTCTATGATAATGATCGTTCTCTTCTCCCCCATCAGATTCTAACCAAGGCATTAAGTAATAGCGATTCTCCCCGTCGGATAACACATAGTTACCGTCCATAGAATGATAAACAGGAGCATAGTTCGTAAATCCTTTTTCAGCCAAAAGCCGAATGTTCTGTATGAAATCGCTGCGCTCAATATGGGATGAGCGCAGCTTTTTCAACGCATATGGACCTTGATTCGTATAAACCTTCACAACATTTCCATACTCTTCTAGATGCTCTACGTGAAGCCGATACATCTTTAAAATAGGAATATACCGATCTCTCACTTCACGATCCATATAGGCGACGATCCTTTCTGTACAAAAAAATAAGAAAAAGCAAAACTTCTTAGGACTAGGAATTATACCCTTCTTTTTGCAACAGGAATGTAGAGTATTTCTCCCTCTTGAACATATAAATCATCTAAATCATTTAAGCGGGTTAATTGCTGCATCGTAATATCGTATCGTTCAAGTATCGATTCAATCGTATCTCCCTGTTGCACAAAATACATACGCAGCTTTGTAAACTCATCTTCCCGTTCCTTCGTAAATAGCTTCGTTAAATAGAGTGCATTCTCATCACGGTTTGAATACTCGAATACTTCCTCTTCTTTCTTATAATCTAGTTCTACTTTTGGATGTTCTGGCTCTGCTTTCTTATGCTTTAGTTCTTCTTCCCTATGTGCTAGCTCTACTTTCTTATTTTCTAGTTCTTCTTCCCTATGTTCTAACTCTGCTTTCTTATATTCTAGTTCTTCTTCCTTATGCTCTAATTCTGTTTTCTTATATTCTAATTCTTCCTCCTTATGTTCTAGCTCTAGTTCTTCATTCTTATTTATCCAATCTACTTGAGGAAGGCGTGTTTCAAAATTTACTTTTTCTGGCTCTTTTCTTTCTATTAATTCAAATGGTTCAAAAATATCCTCGTCTTCCTCATTGTATTCTTGAATAGACAGTGAATCGTCATCTATATCAGGTTCTACAAAAAGCTCAGTTTCCTCTTGACGCTGCGTTTCCTCCCGCAAACCATGTATGGACAGATCCGCAATCAATTGTAAGCATCCTGATTCGGGAAGCTCATAGTCAAATGATTCAATCGTTACATATAGATCTTCTACTGCATAAACCCGTCCACGCGGGATTGATATTTCAAGCGGAAAGGCATGAGAAAGCTCATTGATTCCATCTTCTCTTATATAGATGGAGTCAATCGTACGAACGGGTGATAACTCACGTAATGAAAATGTTTGTTCCTGCTGTTCCTCTGCTATATATTCTCCCGTTAAAAGTAATGATCCCATCACAACAACTTCAAAATCACGTTCCTGTATTTCAATGTCAGGATATAACGAAATAGATAGTAATTCGGCGACTTCCTGTCCTTTTTGAAACCAAACAGATTCCTTCAAAGAAAAGCCTAAAGACGTTGGTTTATCTGCAGTCACTTCTTTTCCTCCTCACCATCATGTATGTCATTACAAATGTATGTCAGCAGGGAAGTCCATATGATTAAATGTTAGGGAAGAAGGAGGGCTCTCTAAATAAAATAAGCCACAATGCATAGCACTGTGGCAGGATAAACCAACGAACAATAATTGGAATCTTTACGCATTCACTTTTAGTTTTCCTTTTAACCTGGTCGCAAATATTTCTAATGCAATAGCGAAGGCTAGAATGAAGTACGTAATCACTCCAATTTCTCGAATGTCATAGTAGAATCCGCTTGCCATAAACATCTGATAGCCAATTCCTCCTGCACCTGCAGCAGCACCCATGGCAATCGCAACGGAGAAATTGATTTCAAATCTGAGAAAAGTCCAAGAAATGAGATACGTAATCGAGGAAGGAATGACAGATTGAAACACAATCTGCCACCAATTCGCCCCACTCGCCTTCAGCGCTTCTATCGTACCTTCATCTACCTCTTCAAACGCTTCCGAATAGGCCTTGATTAAATAGCCGATGGAATGGAATGTCATACCGATAACTGCAGCTACACTTCCTAAACCGGCAGCTACAGCGAAAATTAACACCCACAATACCGTCGGAACCGCTCGTATAAAGGCAACTACTCCCTTGATAAGAACAGAGACTGTATTCGATGTTAAATTTTTGGCAGCTAATAGACCGAGCAGTAAAGCAATAACTGCTCCAAACAAGGTAGTTAAAAAGGCAAGTCCAAGTGTAACAAGTACCTCTTGCAGTGCTTCAACAAACGAAAAATGTTTAAAGTGCGGCTCAAAAAACATCGTCTTCAGAGTTTGTCCTACCGAGATAACGCCTTGAAAGAAATCAATGTTCTTATAGTCAAAGGTACAAAAACCATAAATCGTAAGTGCCACTAATGTAAGCAAAGTGATTTGTATAATGAAAGATGCTTTGTTGAAGGGTTTTACCTTAATTGGTATATGCAGGGTCTTTATTTCTTTCGTTTCTTCGTTTACAGTTGTACCCGATCCATCAAATACCATTATAAAATCACCTTTCTTACGTAATTTGATATATTATCAATTATTAATATAGATACAACCAGTACAATAACAACTAAACTTGCTGCATGATAATTTAAACTTTTGTAATATAATTCGAAGCTAAATCCTATTCCTGTGCCTGTTAAAATACCAATAATCGTTGCTTGGCGTATATTCGTTTCAATCTGAAATAAAATCCAGCTAACAAGCTGAGGACTACTAGAAGGAATGACAGATTGGAAAATGATAGGAAAATACCCGGATCCCGTGGCTTGCAGTGCTTCTACTGAACTTGAACTCACTTCATCGATTGTCTCGATAAATGCTCGCGTCATAAATCCAAATGAACCGAAGAAAAGGGCGAAATAGCCAGTTAATATACTTTGCCCAAAAGAAAAAAGTAAAATCATTGACCATGCGGAAACATCGATATTCCGAAAAATGGTTGCAATCGCTCTGCTACTAAAACCAAAGATACCGTTTACACGTGTCGTGTTTGATCCAGCGATTGCAAAAACTAAAGCAAATACGGCAGCTACCGTCGTTGCTGCAATCGACATAAGAAGCGTTTCAATAAGTTTTGAAAGAATATCCGGTAGTCTCTTCATGGCAGCATCATTCGGATAAAAATTGGAAATGGCCCATTCGATAGCTTTTGGAATAGAGGTAAACCCTTTTTCTACATCATATTTTGTAATAACCATAGCAACAAAGGTTAATAGGATGATGAATACACATAACAAGAGAGAGTTTCTTCTTTTTTTAGCAAAGTAATTCTCCTGCATAGTAGCCCTCCTGATTCATGACAACTTCTCCAATTTCAGAACCGTAAATAGATGTAAGAATATCATTCGTGAGTTCGGCAGGAAGACCATTAAAGACAACTTCCCCTTGATTCACACCAATAATTCGATCAGCATATTTCATAGCTACATCGACTTGATGCAAATTCACCAAAACGGTAATTCCAAGTGAGGTGGAAATCTTCTTTAAATGCTCCATAATAATCTTTGACGCATTTGGATCTAAAGAAGCGATTGGTTCATCGCATAGTAGCATCTTTGGATTTTGAACTAAAGCCCGAGCAATTCCTACACGTTGCTTTTGTCCTCCGCTTAGCTGATCACATCTTTTGTAAATCTGCTCTTCTAAACCAAGCATTTGCAAAATTTGATACGCTTGTGTTTTTTCTTCCTGCGAATAGATCCCTAGTGCCCCTGTAAACGTAGATTTATAGCCAAGTCGACCATGTAATACATTCTCAATAACACTTAATCGATTTACGAGATTGTAATGTTGAAAGATCATTCCAATTCTCGTACGTAATTGTTTTAATTCCCTCTTACGAATGGATAATATATTAACTCCATCGAATATTATTTCTCCACTGGTTGCATCAATCATTCGATTAATACATCGGAGCAGGGTAGATTTCCCTGCTCCTGATGGACCTATGATTGATACGAACTCTCCTTCTTTTACAGTGAAGTTAATATCCGATAACGCCTTTGTACCTTGACCATATTGCTTTGATACATGTTTACATTCAAGTAAAGTTGTCATCGCAAACTCCTTAAAAGAAGAAATTTAATTTTTATTTTGATAATTCTCTAATTGGATTAAACCAAGCATCATCTACTGTTAAAAACTGTTCCTTACCAGATTTCAGTTTATATAAGCCTGATTCTTTAGAATCTTTCGGTAAGAAAATCTTTTGATTATTTGTTACTTCAGATGATGTGAAAACATCCTTTAATTTCTTAATATCATCAGCGCTGATTGTACCTGTATTAACAGCAAATGGAGCATTTAAAACTGGAGTTACGGAAATAATCGTGAATTCTTTTCCTGGTACTGTATTAAACGGTTCTGCAGCATCTTGTTTAACTTTGTAAACAGCACCTGGCTTGTTTGCAGTACCAGAAGATAATTCTACATAGTTTGCTACACACGTATCACAGAATGCTGCCACATCAGCTTTACCAGATAGAAGGTTAACTGCTGAGCCTTGGTGAGATCCGCCATAAAGTACTTCACTAAAGAACTTGTCCTTTCCGCCTTGTATTAAATCCTCTGCTTTTAAATTTTTATACTTATCTTGTTTACTAAAGTACGTTACAATACTATTCGTTGGAACTTTAAAACCAGATGTAGAGCTGTTAGACACGAAAGACATCTTTTTCCCAGCAATGTTATCAAGTGAGTATCCATTGCCGCTCTTATATTGGTCAGCATCTTCTTTTTTTACGTTAATCCAGCTATTGTATAGAGCATCAGATAATGTACCTGACTCTCCGCTTTCTACAACTAACGGTTGAACCTTCTTGTTTTTCGTATTTGCTTCTATGTAGCCTTGTGCACCCATAAACGCAAGATCAGCATTTCCACTTGCAATTGCTTCAATAGCAATTGTATAATCCGTTGTTGTTTTATGTTCAACCTTTTTACCTGTTGCCTTTTCAACAACTTTTCCAATTTCTTCGCGTGCTGCTTTTAAATCCTCCCCTGATTCATTCGGATACCATGCGATTGTAATCGTATCTTTCGTCTTGACAGGAGCTGAACTGTTTTGAGTACCACAAGCTGCCGAAATAGTTGCAATGACTAAAAACAAAATTAACGCAATAGCTTTTTTCATCTGTAAATTAATCCCCTCTCGAATTGTATGGTTTTACCCAAATTAACTATAAGTTTTTATTTTAAATAAAATATATAATTAATTTTAATTTTTTGTAATTTTAGGATAAATCAGGTAACAAATTTCCGTTATTCATAACATACTCACGACTGCAAATATTTTTCATAAACGCAAGATCATGAAAGATTCCTAGCATTGTTGTACCATCTTTCATAAGCTGTTCAATTAAAATTTTCACCTTGATTTTAGAAGCATCATCTAAACTTGCGGTTGGCTCATCCAAAAGCAGGAGTCTCGGTCTTTTGACCATTGCTCTCGCTATATTCAATCGAAGCTTCTCTCCACCTGAGAAGGTGGAAGGATAACTATCCCACAAGTCAGGGTCCAGCTCAAAATGCGCTAGTATGTCTTCTGTTTGCTTGGCAGCAGTCTCTGTATCCTCTCCCATTTCCACAATTGCATGCTGTACAAGCTCTCTGGCAGTCGTCCTAGGCATTACATTTAAAAACTGAGAGACATAGCCAATTTCAAACTTACGAAGCTCAATGATCGTACGCTCAGATACATCAGCTAAATCAATTTCTCCAAATCGCTTGGAGTTATACCATATATGACCGGATCCAGGTAAATACGTGCGATAAATACATTTTAAAATCGTAGATTTGCCGCTTCCGCTCTTTCCTGTTATCCCCACAAATTCTCCTTCATTCACAACAAAATGAATTCCGTCTATAGCTTGAATTTGCTTGTTTAGGTTATGAAGGGTAAATGACTTAGACAAGTTTTCTATCGTTAAAATCGGCTCCAATGATTCATCCCCCATCAAATTCTATAATTGGTTTTCTGGATTAGTTTCCCGTCAACAAGTACTGCCGTAATGACAGGAAAATCAGCTTCAATTTTCGCAATGATTAGAAGATCGGCTTTCTTGCCTTCGCGAATCGAGCCAATTTCACTGTCCATATTGACGGCTTTCGCAGGATGTAATGTAACCATCTTAAACATTTCTACTAGATTCAAATGATGATGATTGGTAAGGTAGAATACCGCATGAAGCAGTGCTGCCGGATAATAATCGCTGCATAAAATATCGACACTATTATGCATGATTGCCTCCGTTGCCGATAAATTGCCGCTATGAGATCCACCTAGAATGACGTTAGGTGCACCTGCTACTGTAAGCATCCCTTTTTCCTTTGCTTTCTTTGCAATTTCAAGCGTAATTGGAAACTCACTAATAACAGCACCAATGCTTTTTACAAGATCCAATTTTTCGATAGAATCATCATCATGAGAAGCAATCGGAATTCCATTTTTCATAGCTAACTGCGCAATTTCTTGGATACCCTGTAATGTTAGTTTTTCCTTTGTTTGGTGATTCGAAATAATGGTAGCAATCTCGTCGTCGGTATATGTGTTGTACCCTTGTATTGTTTTCTTATAAACCTCTAAATCTCTATATTGTCCTTGACCTGGGGTATGATCCATAAACGAAACAAGATGGACCTTCTTTTCTCCAATGTAACGTTTTACGTTTTCGATTTCTTCGACATTATCAATCTCAAACCGTGCATGAAAACGGTGACGTACTAAATGTTGTTTTGAATGGGTGTCATTAATTAGATCAATCAACTTTCTTACATTTTCCGGCTCACGAATAGGCCGATATTTATAATCAACAGATTTAAAGATTGACAAAGAATGAAACATCGTTGTGATGCCGTGACTAATCAGCTCCTTCTCCGTTTCTCTTAGTCCTAAATTAAAATCGAAAAGAGAAGTTGGTCTTGGTCCCGTCATATGCTCGATGTAGTCCGAGTGGATATCAATAAATCCAGGTGTAACATAGCCACCATTGGCATCGATGACTTCTATCGATTCACGAGGAATAATGTCTCCCTTTGGAGCTATGTGTGAAATTCGGTCATTTTCCACAAGGAGATCAAATCCATCTAGAATAGTTTCTTCTGTTACAATCAATCCGTTTGTTACGAGATACATAGTACTCCCTCCAGTAATTAGAATGCTTAGAGCAACGAATGAACAAGTTTCTGTGTATAAGCGTGCTGCGGGTCTTCTAAAATTTGATCCGTTAGCCCTTGCTCGACTACTTGTCCGTCAAGCATGACCATTGTTCTGTCAGCGAGCATACGAATCACACCCAAATCGTGCGAAACGAGAATAATACTAATATGAAGCTCACGTTGTAAATGTTTGATTAGATCGAGCACGTTCGCTTGTACAGATAAATCAAGTCCTGTCGTTACCTCATCAAGAAGCAATATGGGCGGATTATTTGAAAGTGCCTTCGCAATTTGAACACGTTGCTGCATACCGCCTGAGAAATGCTTAGGTGCTTCCTGCATTCGGTAAAGTGGAATGTGAACTTTTTCTAGCAACTCACTCGCTCTCATTTCCATTTCATGTACATTGCGATTTCCTGCAGCAATCATTTTTTCTGCTATATTTCCTACAGAAGAAAAATCCATTCGTAGACCCAAAATTGGATTTTGATATACCTTTCCCATCAAGTGATTTCGAATAAATCTCTTTTGCTGAGACGATTCTTGAAATAAATTTACCTTTCCCTCTTTATAAGAGCTCAAATAGGCTGCTCCACTTGTCGCTTCTTGATCAAAATACATGCATCGCATCATTGTTGATTTGCCACTTCCACTTTCGCCAACAATCCCAATAATTTCACCAGGATACAAATCAAAACTAATCGATTGGCAAGAGTACACAGTACCGCAAGTGGGACAATAGTTTTTCAAAACATGCTCTCTGTTCCAGCTCTTACACTGGTCGCATCCTTCTCCGTATTGCTTACTTAAGTTTTGTACGGACAGAATGGGAATAGAACGTCTCGTCATTTCTCTATCACCTCATGAATTTGACTTCTGGTTTAATCGACTTAAGCAATAGCTTGTATCATTGCACTGGTAATACGTTTCTCCAGAGTCAAAGAGCTCGTCCAAATATACATGAGTTGCCCCGCAGAGCTTACACGATTTATCTGCAAAGGACTCCGCCTGAAACGGAAAATCTTCAAACGAAAGCGAGACAACCTTTGTGAATGGAGGAACTGCATAAATCTTCTTTTCTCTGCCCGCTCCAAGCAAAATAAGAGCCTCTGTGTAATTCATTTTTTCATTATCAAATTTTGGAATCGGGCTTGGTGCCATCACATATCGATCATGGACAAGGACTGGATGATCAGAACCGGTCGTTATATTTCGGTATTTCATTATTTGCTCGAACAGCATAAGCCATGCCCCGCTGTATTCCTTTTCCCCGTGAAGCTTCTTCGTTTCGAGCTCACTAGGCTCATACATACGCAGTGGCTCAGGGATTGGAACCTGCAAGATAAGAATTTGATCTTTCGTAAGTGGAATTTCCGGAATACGATGGCGCGACTGAATAAGGGTTGCCTCTTTCGTATCATCCGTAGTCTTAACACCAGTTGTTCTATGAATTAATTTTTTTATATTAACTGCATTCACCGACTCATCCGATCCTTGATCAATTACTTTTAGTACATCATCTCGGCCAATGAGGGAAAGAGTAACCTGAAGACCACCTGTACCCCAGCCTCTTGCAATCGGCATTTCTCTTGAGGCAAACGGAACTTGATAACCTGGAATCGCAATCGCTTTCAATGTCGCTCTTCGTATTTCTCGTTTGGATCCTTCGTCAAAGAAGGCAAAATTGTAGTTCATTTCCATACGCGTTACACCTCTTTGTTATCATTCATTTGTTTCGTCTTCCGAACATCATTTAGGCTAGATTGGAACGTAACATAGTGAGGTAATTTCAAATGTGATATAAATCCGGTTGACTCTACTGAATCAATATGATAAAGAACAAATTCCTCATTTTCGCTAGGGATAGCTGGATTGTCTCCCTCTAAACTCTTATCTAAGATGCTCATCGCAATCGCCTTCGTCTCATTCTGTCCAAAGCATAGGCCATAGCCAAAATCAAACGCTAGCTCCTTCTTCTTTCCTTGCTCTTTTTCGGTCATGACAGGCATGAGCATTTCCACTTCCGTTACTTTAATCTCACCAATATAGTACGCATCCTCTTCCTCCTCCGAAGATACGAGTGGAGAATCGATGTAAATTGGAAGATATCCTACCCGAAGCTCACCAACTGTCGGATGGAGCATGCCATACCCGCGAATGACCGCATAGGCGAAGGAAGTAACCGCTCCTGTCTGCCCTCTCGTTAAAATTTGCAGCTTTTGACTGCGACTAGAGGGAAAGGTAATACTCTTTCTTGTGACATCATCTGGTTTGTTGTCATCAACAGGACACTCTTCCATAAGCCCTTTCCTTCGTAAATAATCTAATACTTTAGGTAAATGAGACAAATCGGTTTCATCCGATGTTTCGCCTTCTTCCTTTATAAAAGCGTCTAACCACCGCTTCACTGTTTCATTTGTTTCCTGCGTCATTTCAAAATCAAGTAAGCGATGCGCATAATCACGTGAAGCGCCCAATATTTGTCCACCCGGTACATCCTTAAAGCTTGCGGAAATCCGTCTTTCCACTCGCATTTGCTCGGAGAGAGACGTACGCGAATAGTGCTTTCTAGGCAAAGTGGAACGATATGCACGAAGCAAAAACACTGCTTCCTCAGGATTTCCCTCGGCCTGCTTGATAGCGATAGCCGCTAATGTTTCACTGTAAAGGCTGCTTTCCGACATGATTTGGTCAATAAGGCCTTTCATGCCTCCTTCAATGTCTGCAAGATCCAAAACTCGTCCCTGGTTCACCCGCTCGTACTGTACTCGTTTTAGCGATTCCTCGATGGCTTTTGTACCACCCTTTACAGCCACATATCCCATCTATCTCCCCTCCTTGATAACCTGCGTTGTTCGAGGCAAACAAAGTAGTTGATGCTCTCTATCAACAAAAATAAGGTCAATTCCAAGTGGATATTCTTTGTTTTTATCAGTGCGAATCGCAATCCATTCCTCGCTTACATCTACCTTAACAAAGCTGACCTCTTGAATACCGGGTCCTCTAAGGCTTAGCACTGCTTCATTTGAAAGGGCATTTGTTTCTACAATAATTGTCGCCGATGTATGAGGATTCATTAGTTCTCCTATCTTTGCCTCCTGCACGGCAAGCTGCAAGGAACCAGATGGAGCATCATCTAGAAGAAAGATAAAATCAGCATGCTTTGTATCTACTGCTTTTGCATAGGTCAACTGATGAAGGAAACGTGTAATTGGTCTCTCCTGATTCGAAAACACCTTAAAACTTACTTCTGTATCAAGCAGCATTCTTGCAAGTAATAGAGTAGAAGGAAAGCATGGAGAAACTCCTTCCCATTTCTTCACCTCGTCTACTAAATTAGAAATGGATCCTGGTCTTGCCATTGAATCTATTACTTTTCGATAGGAAGTTTGTATATCATGAACTGCATCTAGCATTCTCAAAATCCCCCTGTCAATCAATATCCATCGTTTCAAAGTTAACTTTTGTTTTTAATACCTTCTCTTCCCATTTCCTTATAGAGAGCTGAATTCGCTCCTCTTCAGACGCTAAGATTTCGGTCCATGTCAATGTTTCTGGTAGATTTGCTGCATATGCTGCATCAATGACTGCTAAATGGTAAGCAAGCTCTGGTTCATCCCCCTTCACAACCCCTAGACCAAAGTGATTCTGAATGGATACCTTGCATTCTGTTATGAACAATTCTCCAAGATAAAATAGACTTTTCTTAGCGGTTTCTCTCGATTTAATCATGACGAGACCATGATTCGGCTCCTCGATTGTGATAACAGAATATTGGTCGATAATCTGTTGTGCAAGCTTTTCGGAAACGGATTTTGAACCATCAATTAATATTTCAGTCCTCTGTTTTCGTTTCATGTCTAACGCTCCCTACTCCATAATTCCTTCCCAGACATACTGTATCTTGTTGCCAAGCAAGCGAATGTAAAGATTTTATTAAAACACATACGTAAAATAATCACTGCGATATAAAATTTTGCTATAATCTATTTTTTTTTGCGTCGTTTGATCCTTACATGCTGCTTCCATTACAAGTAGGGGAATAAAGCCCGAGCATGCAAGGATTTCTCGTTCGAATTTAGAAGGAAAGGTAACGCTTAATAACATTTGTGATTCGCTAACTGGGTCATATCCTTTGCTTATATAAAATTCATACATAGACGTAATGTCTTTTCCTATCCGTTCAATCTCAGGAAACATCGATTCCGCCACATAGGAAATATGCATGGCAATGGGTACATGGTCAATGATTCGTAGCCGTACGATTTTAAACACACGTTCCTGTTCATGGGCTCCCAATGCTTGATAAATTTTGTGGTTATATTCAATAGCCTTACAGAGAATGTTTTTCGACTGATAGTTATAGCCGAGCTCTATCATTTTATTACTAAAGCTTTTATTTCCAGACATCATAAGAGGAATTCGTTGATGTCGATCTTTCACAAATCTTCCCTTGCCTTGCTTTGAATAGATGTAGCCTAATTCCTGAAGTCTCTCAAACGCTTTACGCACCGTCATACGGGGTACCCGAAACAAATCAGCAAGCTCATTCTCTGACGGTAATTTATCGCCGGGATCATAAATACCTGATTGTATGTCCGCTAGCAAATGATCCATAATCTCCATTTCTTCTGGCATATCTATTCATCCCCTTAGAAAAAGGCTTTAGATCTTTAATTTTCTTTCAAGTAATACTTGCAAATTCTCAGTTCCTGGATGATTACATCCTAGCGTAACGTCTCGTTCTCCATAAAAACCGTGAAAGTCAGAACCGCCGGTTTGGATTAATCCATACTTAGCTGCATACCTTTTTGCCATCTCGCAATCAGCTGTACTATGTAAGGGATGCCAAACTTCAATCCCTTGTAATCCACTCTCTACTAATTCAGGTACGGCATCGAAATTTTTGTATTGTCCTGGATGGGCGAGAACGGGAACGCCCCCGGCCTCTAATATGACTTGAATAGCCAAACTTGGCTTTACGTATTCAACGGGTATGTACGCGATGCCTACAGCTGCTTTGTTTTGCCCACGAGAAAACAAGGTTTTGTATAACTCACCGTATATTGATTCGGTGTAGCCTTTTTCAATTAAAGCATGCATAATATGCTGCTTATAAACGCCCGTTCCTCCACTCGCAAACTTCTGTACCTGCTCCCAGCTTATGTCGTAGCCAGCCTCAATAACCCTTTGTACCATTTGATAACAAGCTTCATGCCGTGCTGCTAATAATGGATCGCATAGCTGTTGAATAGCAGGGTGGCCAGGCTTAATAAAGTAGCCAAGTATATGTACTTTTCTCTCTCTTTCAACGTCATAGGAAGATATTTCAATGCCCGGAATAATTTCAATATCGTTTTGTTTTCCTTTCTCTATCATGTCTGAAAGACCTATAGTCGTGTCGTGATTTGTAATCGCTAAATGGCTTACTTGCTCGCCCATCGCTAATAGAAGTAAATCATCAAATGAAAACGATCCATCGGATATCGTAGTATGACAATGTAATTCCGCTTTCATGTAGCATCCCCCTTGATTACCTGAAATGAATAAACCGTTACACAAGTCTATGGAACTAGTCTAACTTGATGCCAAGTTGGCCGGATTAACGAACTGTAAATAGATTGTTAAAATCTTGTAATCTTGAGAGTTTTCTTCCTTCCCCTTTGAGAAGCGTCTACAAAATAAAAAAACCCGAGATAGAAGAAGATTGCCACGAAAGCAATTTTCTTCTATCTCGGGTTTTATAACCGTATTTATTACTATATTTACTTTAATTTTGAAAATGCAATTGTTGCAGCTTCGATTGTTTTTTCAATATCCTCATCGCTGTGCATGGTGGATAGGAATAATCCTTCAAATTGAGATGGCGGCAAAAAGATGCCTTGTTCTGCCATTTCACGATAATAGTTTGCAAAATAGTCTAGATTTGAAGTTTTTGCCGTTTCGAAATTGATTACTTTTTCATTCGTAAAGAAGAATCCGATCATCGATCCAGCACGATTTACACATGCAGGAATATCATAAGCTTTCGCTGCAGCAGTTATACCTTCTTGCAAGCGATCTGCCTTTCGCTCGAATTCCTTATACGAATCTGGTGTAAGTTGTACAAGTGTTTCGTATCCTGCTGTCATGGCAAGCGGATTTCCAGACAGAGTACCTGCTTGATAAATTGGACCACTTGGCGCGATTTGTTCCATAATTTCTGCCTTGCCACCAAATGCTCCAACTGGAAGACCGCCGCCTATTACCTTACCAAGACAAGTTAAGTCCGGTGTAATGCCAAAATACCCTTGTCCACAGTTGTAGCCTACGCGAAAGCCAGTCATCACTTCATCAAAAATAAGAAGCGTTCCATACTCTTTCGTGATATCTCGTAATCCTTCCAAAAATCCAGGAAGAGGCGGAACAACGCCCATGTTTCCAGCAACTGGCTCCACAATAACAGCTGCAAGGTCATCACCATGTAGCCTAAATGCAGTTTTTACCCCTTCTAAATCATTGTATGGAACAGTAATCGTATTACGAGCTATTCCCTCAGGTACACCAGGGCTATCAGGTAATCCTAAAGTCGCTACACCTGATCCCGCTTTAATTAGAAGAGAATCACCGTGACCGTGATAGCATCCTTCAAATTTTAAAATTTTATTTCTACCTGTATATCCGCGCGCTAAACGCAGTGCACTCATCGTTGCTTCGGTTCCAGAGTTCACCATTCTCACAATTTCTACGGATGGTACACGGCTAATAACAAGCTTAGCAAGCTCATTTTCAATCTCGGTTGGAGTACCAAAACTTGTTCCCTTTTCCGCTACTTTCTTTAAGGCTTCTACAACTCGTTCATTCGTATGACCGAGGATTAGCGGGCCCCATGATAAAACATAATCGATATATTCATTGCCATCGATATCATATACCTTTGAACCCTTTCCGTGATCCATAAAGATTGGATTCATTCCTACCGCCCGGAATGCACGAACCGGACTATTTACACCGCCAGGCATAAGCTTTTTTGCTTCTTCAAAGGCTTGAATGCTCTTTGTAAATTGTTTCATTAACGCTTACTCCCTTCTTGCAACCATTTTGCTGCATCTTTTGCAAAGTAAGTGATAATTAAATCTGCTCCTGCACGTTTCATACTGATTAATTGTTCTAACACAATTTGTTTTTCATTGATCCATCCATTCAAAGCCGCAGCCTTAACCATGGAGTATTCACCGCTCACGTTGTATGTAACAACTGGAAGATTCACGTGATTTCGTACATCACGAATAATATCGAGATAAGAAAGTGCAGGCTTTACAATTAAGAAATCTGCGCCTTCTTCAACATCCGACTCTGCCTCACGAAGCGCTTCTAGACGATTGGCTGGATCCATTTGGTATGTTTTGCGATCACCAAACTGCGGTGCACTGTTAGCCGCATCACGAAATGGACCATAATGCGCAGACGAATATTTCACTGCATAGGACATAATCGGAACATTGGTAAATCCATTTTCATCTAATGAACGGCGGATTGCAGTTACAAATCCATCCATCATATTCGATGGGGCAATAATATCTGCCCCTGCTTTCGCTTGACTTACTGCAGTTTTTGCAAGTAATTCTAACGATTCATCATTAAGAATAACGCCATCTTCAATAACACCGCAATGACCATGGTCTGTATATTCACAAAGGCAAGTATCAGCAATTACAATTAACTCTGGAAAGTGCGCTTTAATTTCTGAAATAGCTTTTTGCACAACACCATGATTACAATATGCGGAAGATCCCACTTCATCTTTATCATCCGGAATACCGAAAACAATAACGGATTTGATTCCTAAATCAACCACTTCTTGTATTTCTTCATGAAGTAAGTCGATAGAAAATTGATAGATTCCTGGCATAGACTGAATCGGATTTTTCTTATTTTCTCCTTCTACTACGAAAACAGGATAAATGAAATCTTCTGTATGTAAGTATGTTTCTCGTACAAGTGCTCGCATATTCGCTGATTGACGTAAGCGACGATGACGTTGAAATTGTAAATGACTCATAGTCTTTCATCTCCAGTTGTTTATTTTTACCGCAACGTATGTTTTGCAGCACAATCTAATAGTGCATCAATTGTATATTCATTCGGTACTACTAACGTTGCAAAATAAGGTTTTGCTTCACGTTCTGTAGTTGGTCCTATACAACCAATTGTACACCTTTTTACCCATTGTCTCCAATCCGTTCCCTCTAGTAAAGCGACAAAGCTTTTGACTGTTGAAGGACTTGTAAACGTTATAATATCTATGATTCCACTCTCTAACGCTTGGATAAGAGAAAGTTTCGCCTCATCGTTTTTCTTCGTTTCGTAAACAACGATTTCACGAATCGAAATGCCAGCATCCTGCATAGCAAGTGGGATGACATCACGTGCCAAGTTTCCTTTTGGAAACAGGATTCGCACCCTATTAGAAATGAGTGGGAGAAATTCTTCTATGAATACTTCAGCCTCAAATTTACTTGGAACAAAGGAAACCTTACATCCCAAACGTTCTAGCTCCTGCTTTGTCTTTTTCCCGATAGCCGCAACTTGCAAAGAGGAAGGAATTTCTACCTTACCAATCAATTGAAAAAAATAAGTCACGCTATTCTTGCTCGTAAACAAAATCCAATCATATTCAGACAATGTTTCCGAGGGAAAATCGCAAGATACTGGAGCAATTGTTAGCAAAGGAAGGACAAAGGGAATGCCGCCTCTCATACGAACTGCATCAGCCATTTCCTTTGCTTGTGCTTTTGCTCGTGGAATAAGAACCATTCGGTTAGCTAAAGACTCCATATGCATCACTGCTCCATAGCTTCCTCGATAAGACGCTTCGCCCCACGAGCAAGAAGAAGATCTGCAGCCTTATTTCCTACTTCTTCTGGATCCTGACCTGTTACAATTTCCTTTAACAATTTCGTTCCTGTTTTCGATCCAACTAAAGCGGTTAGCTCCACTTCGCCAGTTTCCTTTAGAATAGCGTGACCAGCAATAGGAACTTGACATCCGCCTTCTAGCTTGTTTAGAAATACCCGTTCTGCCGTTACGGTTTGTTCCGTTACAGTATCATTCATCAGACGAAGCGCTTGTAGTAGTTCCTCATCATCTGCTCGGCATTCAATGGAAAGTGCGCCTTGTCCTACAGCTGGAACACAAACATCTAAATATTCTGTAATGACATCTTCACTCCACCCCATACGATGCATGCCAGCGGCTGCTAACACAATCGCATCATACTCCTCTTCATGAAGCTTCTTAATGCGGGTATCAATGTTACCGCGAATCCATTTCATTTGCAAATCAGGACGCACCGCTAGAAGCTGGGCACTCCGGCGAAGGCTGCTCGTTCCCACAATCGCTCCGCTAGGGAGATTTTCAAACGTTGCACCTGTTTTTGAAATCAATACATCACGCGGATCCACGCGTTTTGGAATACATCCAATCGTTAATCCTTCCGGAAGAACAGCCGGCATATCCTTCATACTATGAACTGCTATATCAATTTCCTTTGAAAGCATAGCTTGTTCAATTTCTTTTACAAATAAGCCTTTTCCGCCAACCTTTGACAAAGTCACATCAAGAATTACATCGCCCTTTGTGACGATTTCCTTTACTTCAAACTCGAAGGGCACATTTCGTTTTTTTAGTTGAGCAATTACCCAATTGGTTTGTGTTAAAGCAAGTTTACTTCTTCTTGAACCAACAATTATTTTACGCATGTCATGTCTCTCCTATGTTTAGATATGCCAAAAATGAAAGGAAGATAAACTAGTAAATAAAAAAAGATTGATAAGTAAAACAAGAAACGCCCCTATATTCCAATTGGCAACATTTCTCCCTTGAAGCTTCTCAGATCCTTGTAAATATAGCCCTACACTATAAACGAGCAAAACGATAAACGACCCTGATACCTTCGGATCATACCAATGAAATTGATCCACTTTCGCATACGCCCAGATGCAGCCAAGCAGTAGTGCGAATAGGAAAAAAGGGACAGAAAATAAATTTAAACCAAAGGAAAGCGAATTCAGATTTTGTAAATTTCCTAGTCTACGCAATCGATTGTTCCACTTTTTTTGCTTTAATAACGTATATTGTAGCACGTACATACAAGAAAATATGAACGAAACCGTGAACGTTGCATAAGTGATAAATACCATTCCCACATGAACATATACGAGATCTGAGATTAATCGATTTGCAAGCATAGGGGGAGTTTTCCCAATCGGAGTAAAAACAGAAAACACATCTACTCCAAAAGCGATGACGTTAGTAAAAAACACGAGAAAATCCACACGAAAAACACGATTCATCACGAGAGAAAGAGTAAGAAGCAGCCATACATAAAAGTAAACACCAGACAAGAGCGTTAGAATGAAATTTTCTGTCGTTCCTACTGCACGCATAATCATAAAAATCGTATGCAGTACCCATACAATGGAAAGTAACCAAAAAGCAATCCGATTTGCCCTTTGGTTACTCTGAAAATAGTCTATACAATATAAGCTAACACTGCACGCATACAATAGGATTTCAACGTGGTACACGATGCTATAGTTTAAAAGTTCCACCTTTTGTTCCTACCTACAAAGAATGGAAAGAAGACAGTACGTTCTGTTCTTTCTCCCTCTTCGCAACTCGTGATTCCATTTCCTTCGCTAAGTCAAGGCCAAAAATCTTAGCAAAAAGCTCTAATTTTTCTCCTGCATCTGGCTCTCCCGCCAATTCCTTAGCGATTAATATTGGATTTTTCAACAGCTGATTAATAATACTCTTCGTGTGCTTACTTATCACTTTCTTCTCACGTTCTGAAAGCGTAGGAATTTTCCGCTCAATGCTTTCCATCGTATCACTTTGAATTTGTGATGCTTTTTCACGTAAAGAAGAAATGAGAGGAACTACACCTAGCGTATCCATCCAAGCTTTAAATACAACGATTTCTTCTTCAATCATAAGTCCGATTTTTTCTGCTTCTTTGCTTCGTTCTTCTTTATTTGCTTCAACAATTCCCTCTAAATCATCTATATCATATAAAAATACACTTTCTAATTTTCCAATTTCAGGATCCAAATCTCGCGGCACTGCAATATCGACCATAAATAGTGGACGACCACGACGTGCCTTTTCTACCTTTTCCATCAAGCTTTTAGTGATAACGAAGTTTGAAGAACCTGTGGAACTAATTAAAATATCTGCTTGTACAAGGGCAGATTCTAATTCTTCCAACGGTTGGGCTTGTCCCATATACTTTTCGGCCATCGCTTCAGCCTTTTCAAATGTACGATTAATGACCGTAACCATTTTCACACCGCTGCCGTATAAATTCTGCAAAGCGAGTTCTCCCATTTTTCCTGCACCTAGAATAAGAACATGACAATTTGAAAGATTATTAAAAATCTTCTTCGCTAGCTCAACAGCAGCATAGCTGACGGATACTGCATTTGTATCAATGGATGTCTCCGTATGAGCGCGCTTTGCAAGAGTAACAACTTGCTTGAACAACTCATTAAAAATCGTACCAGTCGTTTTCTTCTCTTGTGCTTCTAAAAAGCTAGAGCGAATTTGACCTAAAATTTGTGTTTCTCCTATAACCATGGAATCAAGTCCGCTTGTTACGCGAAACAAATGATCGACAGCTCCATCATTTTCCCAAATAGAAAGATAAGGAGATATCTCCTCTATAGAAAGCTGAAACCAATCAGCTAAAAACTGCTTAATATAATATCTTCCTGTGTGGAGCTGATCCACAACTGTATACACTTCCGTACGATTACACGTTGAAACGATTACATTTTCCAATATACTCTTTTGCTTCTGTAGCTGAGTCATCGCCCTTTCTAGTTCATCACCTTGAAAGGATAATTGTTCACGAATTTCTACAGGGGCAGTTCTATAGTTAACACCGACAATTAAAATATGCACGTAGTGTATCCCCCTTCAAATAATCAATTACAATATAATCATAATACAAATGTTACTGACTAAATCCAACAAATATGTGAATACATATGTTTTCATTTCAGTAGGTTTACTAAAAAAAATATAGCATATAAACTCTACTTGCTACGTTATCAAAAAATGAAAGAGGAATCAAGTAACGGAATCCAAATAAGATTCCCATTTTCACCTAGAAAAGAAGGGATTTGATAACGCTTACTTTTTTTCTGCAAAAAACGTGCGACTGTTGTCACACGTTTTCCGAACGAATATATCGTAAAATTTTTCCCCATGCTTCGTCTCTACCCATTCCTTTTTCAGAGGAAAATAAGATAATTTCATCACCTTTTTTAACATTTAATGTGTCATGTACAACTTTTAAATGAGCCTGATATTTTCCTTTATTTATTTTATCAGCCTTCGTTGCCACTATTATAGTGGGAATGTTGTAAAACTTTAAAAACTCGTACATCGCCACATCATCTTTTGTAGGAGCATGTCGTACATCTACGATGAGGACCGTTGCCTTAAGTTGCTCTCTCGACTTAAAGTACGTTTCAATCATTTTCCCCCATGCTTCTCGTTCTACTTTCGATACTTGGGCATATCCATATCCCGGAACATCAACAAAATGTAATTGATCATTCACAATATAAAAATTTAGCGTTTGTGTTTTTCCTGGCTTAGAGGAAATACGAGCTAAGCTTTTTCGATTTAATAAGGTGTTAATGAATGAAGACTTTCCTACATTCGATCTTCCTGCTAACGCAATTTCAGGTAAATTCCCTGGTGGATACTGAGCTGGTTTGACTGCACTAATGACTATTTCAGATTTTGTTATTTTCATTTTTTCACTCCTACCAACGCATGCTCCAGTACTTCATCAAGATGAGATACGAGTACAAACGTTAGCTCTTCTTTCACACTTTCTGGAATATCGTCTAAATCTCTTTCATTGTCTGCAGGAATAATAATTTTCTTCAATCCTGCACGGTGTGCACTCAACGTTTTTTCCTTTAATCCGCCAATTGGCAAGACGCGACCTCGCAGTGTAATTTCTCCAGTCATTCCGACTTCTTTACTAACAGGCCGTCCGGTTAATGCAGAGATGAGTGCCGTTGCCATTGTAATACCTGCAGATGGACCATCCTTTGGGACTGCTCCTTCTGGCACATGAATATGAATATCATTTTTTTCATAAAAATCCTTATCAATGTGGAGTTCCTCAGCACGAGAGCGAATATAACTAAATGCTGCTTGGGCAGATTCTTTCATCACATCTCCGAGCTTACCTGTCAGTATTAATTTACCTTTACCCGGATAAAGGGATACTTCTATTGCTAGTGTATCGCCGCCTGCAGTTGTATAGGCAAGACCTGTAGCAACACCTACTTGATCTTGCAATTCTGCCTCGCCAAAACGAAATATTTTCTTTCCTAAAAACTCAGGAAGAGATTTTTCTGTAATAATTACTCTTTTTCTTTCTTCCGTTACAAGGATGCGTGCAACCTTTCGGCAAATAGCTGCAAGCTGTCTTTCTAATGAACGAACGCCCGCTTCTCTCGTATAATAACGAATGATCGCAAGGAGTGCATCATCACGAATTTGCAACTTTCCTTTGCTAAGTCCATGCTCCTTCAGCTGCTTTATTAACAAATGATCGCGTGCAATATTTACTTTTTCAATCTCGGTATAACCTGCAATCGAAATAATTTCCATACGATCTAACAGCGGTCCTGGGATAGTCGAAAGCGTATTGGCAGTAGCAATAAACATTACATTCGATAAATTGTAAGGCTCTTCAATGTAGTGATCACTAAAGTTACTGTTTTGTTCAGGATCGAGAACCTCAAGGAGAGCCGCCGAAGGGTCCCCACGGAAATCACTTGACATTTTATCTATTTCATCTAATAAAAAAACTGGATTTATCGTTTTTGCTTTTTTCATTCCTTGAACGATACGACCTGGCATTGCACCTACATATGTTCGTCTATGACCACGAATTTCAGATTCATCACGAACACCGCCAAGTGATACACGTACAAAATTACGATTTAACGATCTTGAAATAGAACGTGCAAGTGATGTTTTTCCGACACCAGGAGGTCCTACTAAGCAAAGAATAGGTCCTTTTAGCGAACGAGTTAGCTTTTGAACTGCTAAATACTCAAGAACACGTTCTTTTACCTTCTCTAAGCCAAAATGATCTTCGTTTAATATTTTTTCAGCTCGATGAATATCGAGTATATCTTCTGTTGCTTCTTTCCATGGGAGCGATAGCATCCAATCTATGTAATTTCGTATTACACCACTTTCAGCAGAGCTTGCAGGTAATTTCTCGTAGCGATCTAATTCTCGAATGACTGCTTCTTTCGTTTCATCCGGCATACCTGAATTATCAATTTTCTCATGTAAATCCTCAACTTCGCTACTTTTTCCTTCTTTCTCACCAAGCTCTTTCTGAATTGCTTTCAGTTGTTCCCGAAGAAAATATTCCTTCTGCGTACGTTCCATCGAGTGCTTTACACGTTGTCCAATTTTCTTCTCAAGGTTAAGCAATTCCTTCTCATCTTGAATGATGGAAATAAGGCGATTCAATCTGTCTTTTACATTAATAATTTCTAATACTTCTTGTTTTTCATTTACCTTTAAAGGAAGATGAGAAGCGACTAGATCGGCAAGGCGTCCAGGTTCGTTTACATCCACAATCGTTGCAAACGTTTCGTTAGAAACCTTTTTCGAAAGCTTGATGTACTGATCGAAATGTTCCACTAACGTACGCATCAATGCCTTTTCTTCTAGATCTCCTTCCTCTTTATCTTCAAGAATGGCAATCGTAGCATTTACAACACTTTCTTCCTCTTGTAATGCTACCATTTCTGCTCTATGTAATCCTTCTACTAACACACGAACTGTTCCATTTGGTAATTTTAGCATTTGCTTTACCTTTGCTAGCGTACCAATCGTATATAAGTCTTCCTTAGCTGGTTGATCTACATTTACATCTCTTTGTGTCATCAAAAAGATAAGATCTTCATTTAAAGCAGCATTTTCCAAAGCTTGTATAGATTTTTCACGTCCTACATCAAGATGTAAAACAACTGTTGGATACACAAGAATGCCTCGTAATGGAAGGAGGGGTACGATTCTTTCGTTCGTATTCATTCTAATTTTGCACCTCCATTTTTATATAGTCTGTTCACCTATTGTATATTACAACAGAACATTTATGCAATTATGGAGATAGATCAAGGGCTTAAAAAGAAAATGGACTTCGCTTTGCCGCCCGGCAAAACGAAGTCAGCCCTTTACATAGAGTGCATTTCACCCTCATCATGCAAGAAAGTGGAACGTCTTGTATCAGAATAGTCAGGATCAACGAATGTGCGTGCAAACACATCATGTAGATGACGTACTGGAACAATTTCTATTCCTTTAATACTATAAAGCATCGGCTGGACATTATCTGCAGGGATTAATACTGTTTTCACTCCTGCTTTCTTTGCGGCCTTTACTTTCGCAAATACACCGCCAACAGGCTTTACCTCACCGTGAATACTGATTTCTCCCGTTAATGCGATGTCATTTCTTACAAATACACCTTGAACAGCAGAATAAACACCGGTAGCGATAGCAATTCCCGCTGATGGTCCATCAACAGGTACACCACCTGGAAAATTAATATGCAAATCATGGCCAGACGGTAATAAATCGAGCGATCGAAGTACTGTTATTACATTATCCACTGAGCCCTTAACCATACTTTTCCGACGTATCGATTTTGTTTGATTGCCAAGACTTTCTTCCTCTACAATTCCTGTAATGACAACTTCGCCTTTTCCTTCTACTGAAATCGCAGTTACCTCTACTTCTAGGAGTGCTCCCATATTCGGGCCATATACCGCTAACCCATTGACAATACCTATTTTCGGAATCGGATAGATTCTCTTTTCTAGCTTTGGTGTTAATTGATTAGAATGAATTACCCATTCAATATCTTCATCACGAATGCTACTTCGTTCCTCATTAATAGCCATGCCGGCTGCCAACTGAACGAGATTAATGGCTTCTCGACCATTCCTTGCATATAGTCCAATTCTTTCAAGTCCTTGCTGTGATATTTGCAAACCAATTCTGCCAGCAGCATTATTCGCAACCTTTTCTATCTCTTCATTTTCAAGCTCACGGAAGAATACCTCCAAACAGCGTGAACGAATGGCTGGAGAAATTTCTTCTGGAGAACGAGTTGTTGCACCAACTAGTCGAAAATCTGCTGGAAATCCATTTTGAAATATATCATGTATATATGAAGGAATAAGAGCATTTTCCTCACTATAATAAGCACTGTCGAGAAATACCTTTCGATCTTCTAGTACTTTTAACATTTTGTTCATTTGAATAGGATGTAATTCACCTATTTCATCAATAAACAAAATCCCTCCATGTGCATCCGTAACTGCACCTTTTTTAGGTTGTGGAATGCCTGCCTGTCCCATAGCACCAGCCCCTTGATAGATTGGATCATGAACAGAACCAATGAGCGGATCTGCAATGCCGCGTTCATCAAAGCGAGCCGTTGTTGCATCAAGCTCTACAAACACGCTATTAGGACGAAATGGAGATTTTGAATTTTTTTTTGCCTCCTCTAGTACAAGTCGTGCTGCTGCTGTTTTTCCGACACCTGGAGGTCCATAAATAATAACATGCTGTGGATTTGGTCCACAAAGCGCTGCCTGCAGTGCTTTAATTCCATCTTCTTGACCAATTATTTCTTGAAACGAGACCGGGCGTACCCGCTGTGCAAGAGGCTCTGTTAAGGAAATAAGGCGCATTTTGCGTAGCTGCTCCATCTCTTTCTTAGATTCTTTATCAATTGATATTTTTTGTGTACGTTGGTTTTTGAGTAAATACCAAAAATACATTCCGACAATTACGCCGAAAAATAATTGAACGAGCAAAATCACATTCGTCCAGCTCATGAAGATCCCTCCAAACCAGTAATACTTGTAGTATCTCCTGGTAGTAAGAGGACTAAACATAAGAAGAGACAGCAATTTTAGAAATTGCTGTCTCTTCTCTAAATAATATATAGCTATTCATTACTTAAGCAGATGTTTTTGTATCATGATCGATTACTGTACCATCATGTAGAATTAGCTTAGGTGTTGCTTTTTCTGTAACAGTCTCCTTCGAGATAACACATTTTTCAATATCATTTCGAGAAGGAAGTTCAAACATAACATCTAGCATGATAGATTCAATAATGGAACGTAAACCGCGCGCGCCTGTTTTACGTTCAATTGCTTTTTGTGCAATTTCAATCAATGCTTCTTTATCAAATTCAAGTTCCACATCATCTAATTCTAGAAGCTTTTGATATTGCTTAACAAGTGCATTTTTCGGTTTTGTTAAAATTTCTACGAGCGTAGCTTCATCAAGTTCTTCAAGGTTAGCAATAACCGGAAGACGTCCGATAAACTCTGGAATTAATCCGAATTTCAGTAAATCCTCTGGTAATACATGTGATAGAACTTTTTCTTCATTTACAATATCTTTCTTGGCATCTGTACCAAATCCGATTACCTTTTTACCAAGACGTCGTTTTATAATTTGATCAATTCCATCAAATGCCCCGCCGCAAATGAATAGAATATTCGTTGTATCAATTTGAATAAATTCTTGATGAGGATGCTTGCGACCGCCTTGTGGTGGAACGCTCGCAACTGTACCTTCTAAAATTTTCAAAAGAGCCTGCTGTACCCCTTCTCCAGATACATCACGTGTAATGGAAGGATTTTCAGACTTACGTGCTACTTTATCGATTTCATCGATATAAATGATTCCTTTTTCTGCTTTTTCTACGTCATAATCAGCAGCTTGGATAAGTTTCAATAAAATGTTCTCTACATCTTCTCCTACATATCCAGCTTCCGTTAAAGAAGTAGCATCTGCAATTGCAAACGGAACATTTAAAATACGAGCTAATGTTTGAGCAAGTAATGTTTTTCCGCTACCTGTTGGACCAATTAATACAATATTACTCTTGGACAATTCTACATCATCAATTTTGCTATTCGAATTAATACGTTTATAGTGGTTGTATACTGCAACTGCTAAAGCTTTCTTTGCTTGATTTTGCCCAATTACATATTCATCTAAAATGTCGAGGATTTCAGCAGGCTTTGGTACATCTTTGAATTCTACTTCATCGTCTTTTGCAAGCTCCTCTTGCACAATCTCTGTGCAAAGCTCAATGCATTCATCACAAATGTATACACCAGGACCAGCTACGAGCTTACGAACTTGCGTTTGCGTTTTGCCACAGAAGGAACATTTTAATTGTCCTTTTTCATCGTTAAATTTAAACATGTCATCACACCCCTTAAAGTGCTAGAAACAGTACTACCCACTATATGTAACCTAATTTTTCTACCCTATGTAAATACATATTATGTCACTACACTTGAATAAATACAAATGATATGGTCGCATTTTTAAAAGAAAAAATGCGTATAATTATTAAAATACATATATTCTACACACAATCATGTGTTTCCTTCTAAGCTAGACAAAATACTGCGCAGAAAAGAAAAATTTTTTATAAAACAAGGCACGATCAGATCGTGCCTTGTTTTATATTTAAATCATTTACATGTACATAAATATAGGAAGATTATTTACTGCTAGCAACTAACAAATCGATTGCTTTACGTACGTTTAAATCTTCTTTTACAGAAGAAAGATTACCTAGTGCTTGCTTTACAGCATCTACAGGCATTTTGTACATTTCAGCCATTTTAGCAATTTCTGCTTCTACGTCTTCATCTGATACTTCAACGTTTTCAGCTTTGATGACTGCTTCTAGTACAAGATTTGTTTTTACTCTTGCTAACGCATCATCTTTCATTTGTTCTTTTAATTTTGCTTCATCTGTTCCTGTGAATTGATAGTAAAGGTCCAAGTTCATTCCTTGTGATTCAATACGATGTTCGAATTCGTGAATCATGTTGTGTAATTCTGTTTCAAGCATTGCTTCAGGAATGTCAACTTCTGCATGCTCAACAGCTTTTTCAATTGCATCGTTGCGAAGCTTGTTTTCTGATTCTACTTTTTTCTTTTCTTCTAAGTCACTACGAAGCTTTGCTTTTAGCTCATCAAGAGTTTCTACTTCTTCATTCACATCTTTTGCAAATTCATCATCTAAAGCAGGAAGTTCTTTCGTTTTAATTTCATGAACTTTCACTTTAAATACAACTGGTTTACCAGCAAGATCAGCAGCATGGTATTCTTCAGGGAATGTAACGTTAATTTCCTTTTCTTCCCCAGTTTGCATTCCTACTACTTGATCTTCAAAACCAGGAATGAATGAACCAGAACCGATTTCTAGAGAATAATTTTCTCCTTTTCCGCCTTCAAATGGTACTTCGTTAAGAAAACCTTCAAAATCGATAACAGCTGTATCGCCTTTTTCAACTGTACCTTCTTCTTTTAATACAAGTTCAGCTTGTTTTTCTTGCAATCCTTTTAATTCATTAGCTACATCTTCATCTGTTACAGTTGCATCTAGTTTCTCTAATTCAAAGCCTTTATATTCTCCAAGCTTCACTTCAGGTTTTACAGTAACCTTCGCAGTAAAGATTAAAGCTTTACCTTTTTCGATTTGTTCAACGTCGATTTCCGGTTGAGCAACTGGGAAAATACCCGTTTCATCAATAGCCTTTGAATACGCTTCAGGCACTAAAATATCTAATGCATCTTGATACAAAGATTCTACACCAAAACGTTGTTCAAACATAACACGAGGTACTTTTCCTTTACGGAATCCAGGTACATTTACCTTTGTTACAACTTTTTTAAATGCAGCGTCTAGCCCTTTTTTTACTTCTTCGGCTTCTACCTCTATTGTTAGAACGCCAACATTATTTTCTAATTTTTCCCATTTTGCAGTCATTTATTCGTTCCCTCCAACTATAAAAATAAACTATTAACACTCGGTATGTAGTCCGAGAATCATACGGAATTTGCTAGGAAATAGTATATATAACCCGCAAAAAAAGCATATTTGTGCATTATGCAACCATTACATTATATCATACAAATCTGCTCTTTCAATAATAGGAAGATTTTTTTATACATCCAAATACCCGTCTTTTTCCATGCTTATGAGCATTTCATATGCTCTTAAACATGCATCTAGCGTTACACCATATTCCTGTGCAATTTTGTCATCATCACAGTGCATGAAAAAACGTTCTTCTCCTATTTTTTGCAGTGCTGCAGCCCAAAGACATTCATCCTCGGGTGTAGGAATAAGAGGAAATAGAATTGCTAACATTTGATGCCAATACTCTTCCACAGCCTGAAGCATCGTAGGATTGTCTTGTCCCATTCTATTTTCGACCTGTCGTAATACTTCTATAGAAAAGGGGGACTCCCGTTCCGAAAGAAGCTCCTTAGGTTTAACCGTAACAGAACGTCCATATTTAACAACTACTACTTCCTCATCTACTTCGAATTCCATCATCATATGTATAATCATTGACTTTATGTAAGGATGCTGATCCTCCTGCTGTAAAAACGAGCGTAGAAAGGAGAAAGCCTGTATCGTTCCTCGTTCTCGTAACTGCTCTAATGCTCGTATCTGTTTTACAACATCCTTCCCTTCAAACACCTTTTTATATTCAGGCTCATCAGGTAATTGTGTTTCTTCTTGTAACATTTTTTGCGCGAATGCATATAGAGCAGAAAGTTTTTTCTGTCTTTCTTCAGAAATCGTATCCTCTTCTAACAATCGCTCTACTTCTTTCACAACGGCGTTAAAATCGTGCAGCTGAACAAGAATTGTAATAAATAAATCTTCTACATCTGTTTTTAATTCGTCGCTAGCATCTAACAAATCTTTGCATCTTACTTTTGCTTCTTTCCATTCATGAAGCTCAATGAGGCAAACCACTGCCGCAAATTCTGAATGCTCGTCGTGCAAATCATACATGAGAAGCTGATTAAGAAATGGCAGTGCTTCTTCGAATTGTTTGGCATGTAATGCATCAAATCCCTTATCACGCAAACGGTCAGCAAGGTTTGGAAACAGCACCAGTTTCTTTTCGTTTTCGTTCATGCCTTCGCCTCTTTTATCTTTTATACACTTAAAAGTAAATATAGCAAAAGAACCGCACAAAAACAACAATTGCTATCCTTACAAATTGCCGATTCCATATTTAACAGCTATCCGACTTTTCATAAGTTGTACTTGAGTATGATTTGTCGAACATTATTTTCCTGAATATTCCTTTTTTGTATTGTAACCACCTGTTTTTTTGATAAAATTATGGTTAAGTAGGACTAGAATCGAAATTTAGGAAAGAAGGTGAAAGAGAGTGAAGATTATAAGATTCAATGCTGATTTTGGAAATAGTACAAGTAATTTTCTAGTAGATGGATATTATATAGAGTGTCCTACAAATGTAGTAGAATTGAGTAAACAAGAAGCAGAAAGGCATTTTACAGATGTACTTACCGATCCAAAAGATTTACTAGGAAGTATGCTGCTCTCAACAACAATCGGGAGCGAAACAAAGTACTTTCTCGTTGGAGAGGCTGCTGAGTATTCTATGCAGGCAAACTCACATGTAGGTCGCATGCATGATAAGATGAAGAGTCATATCCCATACATCATTTTCTTAAGCACAATCGCCTATTATCACGCACTGCACAATCAAAGTGAAGCAGATACCAGTATTGAGATTGAATCGATGCACATGATGCTGCCTATTTGGCTACTTAAGCGAGAAGAAAAATTCAGTACCGCTCAAAACATGATGGAACAACGATTTCTTACAGACCATGGCGTCACCATCTGGACTCCTGGTATGAGTAAAGAGCTACATATTACGGTACATCATGCAAAATGTAAGATTGAATCCGAAGTAGCTCGCCATGCGATCAAATACAAAATGATGAAACAAGATGAAGAAGGAAAAATGATTAATATTGTGAAACGACGCGAGGCCGAACAATTCCAAAACTATAAAGTTGTTTTAGTTGATATTGGCGGAGGATCTACCGATGCGGTTAAGCTGAGTAAGGGATTAACCTCACCAAAGGATAGAGACTCATTTCAAGTAATTGACATTGTACCTTTTTTAGGATATTTAGAGGATTTCAGAAAAGAAAAGCTACTTGAAAAATTTAAAGAATTACGAGCTCTCGAAACATTTATTGTGAGTCATTATAAGTCTCAAACATACAAATTAAATAATGAAAATACTGGTCAAAGCTATGATCTAACGAATATGTTTCAAGAAACGCTTAGTAAATATGCTGCATCCCTCGAGGCTGCTGTACTGAACGCCTTTATATCTACCAATAAGGAACCGCTGAAATTTATCTATATCGGCGGTGAATCTCCAATCCTAGAACCTTATATAAGAAATAGTCTACTACATCATATGACTCTCCATGCTGCAGAGCAAAATCACTTTTTTCTACACGAAATTATCGAATACGATGAATATGAAGTATTCGCTCCTACACCTCGAACCATCAATTTATGCGCCTTAGAAATATTAAGTTTAAATGAAATGACAAAAATCACAATATAAGGTGTGTTTTCATGAAAAAAAGAACAAAGATGACTTTCTCTACAAAGGACATACCGGATCAGATATATAAAATACTAGATGAAAAAGCTAGAAGCCGGTCATTAGCTCCGTTTATCATTGAGCTGATTACCAATAAAGAGAAACACGAAAAGGTAATAAGCAAGCTTACTACGATTGAAGAAATGTTAAAAAGCGTATCGATTCCTTCAACAAGAAAAGTCCAAGAAGCTTTGGCGGAACCAGAATGGTCTACAGGTAGAATTATTTTTGCTAAGGAAGTCTCAGGTGGAATTGAAGAAGAAGACGAGAAAGAAGTTGATTTTTGACATAAAAAAGTGGATCCATCTTTAGTATAGATGGATCCACTTTTGATTATAAACATACATTTCGCACTTAAATGCATTTTCTCCATTATTTAAAAGATTTAATCTTCTGAATATGACGTTTCTTCACTTCAGTTGTTACATTTGTAAAAGGCTTGAGTATTTGATATATATGGTCAATTTCTTCTATTGTAAATACTGGTTTTAAATTTTTAATTTCATTATTTATCGTTTTGGATAGTTGATTTCGTTTTAATACGACAACATCTTGAGAATCAACAGTTATCTTTTTCAATTCGCACCGATTACTAAATACAATTACGGATTTGAAAAATTGGGCTGGAACAAAGTCTAGATTTCTTTGCAACATTTGAATATGGGTCTTGTTTTGCTTAATTGGATTATAGAAAAACTCTTTATGCTTATTTGGAAATACCTGACACCATTTTTTATCTTTTTCCTGACCAAATATCCAGCCACTATAATTTTTAGATTCTAAGACATATATCCCTGTCTCATGAAGAAAAATGATATCTGTTTCCGATGTTCCTTCCCTACCGTTTGGTAGATAACAATTTAGAAGCAATTTATGATATCCCTTCACTTTGACCAATACTTCAACCGAATAATATTCCCCTATCAATCCTGTATCCTTTAGGACTTTCAAAAAGGAATTATTCGTTTCTTTCTTGTACGCACTTTTGCTATAACGATTATATTTGTAAAGCAAAGTAAGCCAAATCGGTGATGTAAACAATAAAAATAAAACAATTATGTCCATAAATATTCTGTCCTCCCCTTTTGGTCCGTTAATCTTTTAGCAGAAATTACAATTAACTTTTTGACCTCAATAAAATGTACTACCCTATATATTTCTGCTGTTAATCGTGTTTTTGACTGTAATGATAATAATCTTTTAGAAACTCTTTAATATCATTATTTATTTTTATTAAATATTCTTCTGAAGGGAAATGTCCTATATTATAAGTTTTGAATGCTGTTAAATTTGTAATAATTTCGTTCGCAACTCTATTTAATCTACTTTCAGGAAAAAAAACATCTTTTGTTCCTGCTATGATTAAAGTTGGTGAATTGAAATTCATTAATTCATTCTTCTTAATTAATTTAGGCATTTCTCGTTCAAGTTTTATGTATTTAAATAAATCACCGATAATATTTTTGTCAATTTCTTTCATACTATTATCCGACATAATCCCAGTAACTTTATTAAGATGTTTTTCCGATGAAGTCACTTTAAACAAAACTAAAGGCAGTAAAATATCCTTAATCATTTTAATTTTAGAACCTAATCTTATTCCTGCTGGTGATACTAATATGGAACAATCAATTTTATTTGGCATACATGATGCTAATCTCAATATGATACCAGCACCGTACGATGGACCAATAAATGCACAACTATCAATATTAAAATGATTCATTAGTTCTGATATCCATTGAGCAAAACTATTATCCTTCGCTGAAATCCTATTTTCATCACTGTACCCAGGATGACCAATAGTATCTGGTGCATAAATTCTATACTCGTCTATCAATGGTATAAACCAAGATAATGTCATTGGATTTATACAATTACCACCTTGGAATATAAATACAGGTTTTCCTTCCGGTGGACCTGCTACAAGGACATGAGTTTTACCATAACTTGTGTCTACATAAATTCGTTCGACATCAAACTTAAATGAATTCAAATAATTTTCATAGTGTTTTACAATATATCTTTTTCCTTCTTCACTTTTATAAATTGTTCGGTTCCTCATAATATCACCTCCATCTTCATTCAATCATTTCACTATGTATAGATTACATCTAAACCCCTTTAGTTTAAGGCAAAAGTTTTCTCATTCTTCACACGTATTTTAACATAAAATTACAATTAACCTATAAATTTCAAATGGAATTAGATAGTAATAACATTCGAATCCGACCGACTGCTTAGAAGGCCGTTGCTCAATCCAACTAAGCTACTGGGACATACCGATATATTAACGCTTTTTGAATCGGGCACTGATATGATGGTTTTCCGAACTTTCGACCGTTTTCATGATATCCTGATATATAGGAGGAAAACGTTGGAAACCATACAATTTCATTCAATAAAAAAAGAGCGAGCACTAAACTCACTCCACGAAACAAGGAAGACGTAATTTGCCTGTCTTCGTTTCATTACGATATATCACACGACACTTTATTGGTTCAATAAACACAAAATCCTTCTCTTCACAATTACCCGGCTTACCGTAAATCTGATTTGACCCACTTAAAGATGCATTAGGATAGTAACCCAGCTGGCTACTTACCCGAAATAGCACGTGAATCAATCCAGCCTTCAACATGGTTATCGACTTTGAATTGATACCAATGTACCCCACCAATATCCAGGCTGCGAATAAGTTGTAGTGGCTTGTTTATGTAATTACTTGCGGGACCTACATAACTTGCGCCATGTTCCCCATATGGAGCTGTCCAAACTGCATTGCCCTCTGCAGCTACAACAAACGCAGTTCTATTTTCAGATTGTACGTTGGTAACATTTGTATAGATGTTATTGGCATCTACCCATCCTATTACATTGCCTCCTATGGAAATTTCATTCCACACTATTTGACCTTTTTTGGCACTTTTCACTACTTGGACCGTTTGATAGCTATACTGATCGACAAGGTTAACAAATTTTGCACCATACTCTCCGTACGGGATGTTCCAAATTGCGTCCCCCTTACCAGAATAGCCCATCAGTGCTGTTTGGTTCTCATCTTGTATGTCAGTCAAATCAATCAATACTTTTCCTGCATCGATCCAGCCTAAAAATTTTCCGCCTTTTTGAATCTGGTACCACAATGTATTTCCCTTTTGAACACTCATTACTACATGAACCGTTTGATACATATAGTCATTCGTACTTCCAAGATACTGAGCACCAAGGGTTCCATAAGGGGTTGACCAGACTCCATTGTTATAAGTACTGCCAATCGTCACATCAAAATTTTCAGCTTTCGCTACACCTAATGTATCCAAAGCATTATCATCAATCCAGCCCATTACTTTTCCATCCATACTGATCCTGTCCCAAAGGGTGTTATGATACGTTGTAGTATTCAGGATTGTAATATTACGATAGGCATACAAGTCTGTTGAACCCAGATACTCCGCCCCAGGAACACCGTATGGCATGGACCAGATGCTATTTATGCTTGTTGCTCCCATTACGGCATCTCGGTTGCTGTCACTTATACCGTTTACATCACTTAAAACTCGCCCATCTACCCAGCCAATTACCTGATTATCTACACTGAATTGATACCATACAACATTGTTAAGACTTATCTTTTGAACTAGCTTAATCACTTTTCCTACATAATTGTTTGTTGATCCAACATAGCTAGAACCTTGTACACCATAAGGAACGGACCATACTCCATTACCGGTGGTACTTTTCACCAACTGATTTACATCTTGATCATTAACAGTAGAAACGTTTTCCAACACCCGACTGTCTACCCAGCCAATTGGCTGGCCATTTACATTTACAAAACACCAAAGTACGTCTCCTCGCCTTGTTTCAGAAGAAATATGGACAACTTTGCCGGCATACCTAGTAGTATCTCCCACATAATTGGCCCCCTGATCACCATACGGGCTGGTCCAAATTCCATTCCCCGCTGTGTGGACAAACATCGAATCAAAGCTGACTGTTTGATTACCTGGTTGTGGAGCTGGCTGAACTGTTACTTGCGCAGGGTATTCTGCCAATCCATATCCGAATTGTGTATCCTTTCCGACAATTCCAAGATCTTTTGCATCCTTATCCAACTCTTGACGAAGCTGAATATTCGTCATGGACGGATATTTTTGTTTTAATAAAGCGAGCACTCCTGCAACGTGCGGTGCTGCCATTGATGTACCACTGCCGATTGCATATCCATTATTTAAATAGGTAGATAGAATATCGGAACCAGGGGCACTTACTTCTAACTCTTGACCTGTCGCAGAAAAAGAAGAGCGATTTAAATCCTGATCAATGGAACCTACCGAAATGGCACTGCTATATTTAGCAGGATACATAATAGTATCTCCTGTACCTGTCGCATTTCCATTATTTCCTGCTGAAGCAACTAGTAAAATACCTCTATTAAAAGCTTCGTCTATCATATTGTGTAATAAAGGACTATCTGTATCCGTTCCAAGAGATAAATTCACGATATCCATATTATTTTGAATTGCCCAATCCAACCCTGCAATAATATCCTGCAACGTTCCTGTGCCAGTGCTGTCCATTACCTTGATGGCATAAAGCTGCACATCAGGTGCAACCCCTTGTACCATTCCATTTCCTGTTGCTCCAATCGT
Organism: Ectobacillus polymachus; assembly: GCF_048159605.1. Lineage (NCBI taxonomy): Bacteria > Bacillati > Bacillota > Bacilli > Caryophanales > Bacillaceae > Ectobacillus > Ectobacillus polymachus. Next base: position 1,849,404 of record NZ_JBLREB010000001.1, read on the forward strand.
ACCAGCTACGTGTGTGCCATGCCCATTATCATCAGCATACGATGTTGTGTAGCTGACTTCAGATACGCCACCAGCAACATTCAAATCACTATGAGGAGCAATCCCTGAATCAATAACTCCAACCTTTATACCTTTTCCTGTCAATCCTGCTTGCCATGCTTGGGGGGCTTGTACATCTTGTATGTCCCATTGTGAATCTTGTCCGTTTGTCACCGTAGTCGTTTGGACTTTGACGACTTTAGAGGGAAAATCTTGCAATTTAATGGTTACATTCGGTTCGACATCAGCAATATTCGGATTGTTTTTTAAATTTGCAATATCAGTTTGGTCAACCTTTGCGGATACAGCAGGTACACTTTCAAATTGGCGCTCAATATTCTTGCTATTTTTTAAAACCGTATTTTTCCCTTCTTGATTTTTATAGACAACCAATACTGTTTGTTCCTTATTTTGCTGCATTTCTTGTGCACTAGTATGAATCAAAGGCACACTTACTTGCACAAGCACAGTAGCAACAGTTATTTGTGCTAATATTCTAATTTTTCTGTTCATGCCTTGTTTTCTCCTCTGGAATTGCGGTCAAAATATTTAAAATATTAATCTTTTGTTTTAATTATAGTAGAATATTGAAATAAATAAAGAAATAATAGAATTAAAATTCAATCCAGTCAAAGAGTATTACTTATTTTATCGGGCAAAAGGTAAGAAATGTAGTTAAAGAGAAGAATCCAAATAAGCTATTCACTTTTTTCAGATTATGTACGACAATGATTTTGTTATCATTCACCGAAAAATGGATGCCACTTAAAATTATTTGTGTGAGAAAAATAAAAGTTCAAACGAGGTAAATTATGAGGTGAAAATGAAGCTCTTATAGGTTCGTCTTTTGATTCACTTGCGCCATTCCATGATACTGTAACACCAGGAACAGTCCCTAAATGTGAACGGTCTCCCACATGTCAAGGTCACTGAAAATTCCCATTCGTATTAGCCTCGACCTTTGCCTTTTAACAAGTACTTAGAAATAGGTAGTATTCCCTTATTACTCGTCAAAACAAAAAACCTCCTATACCATTTAGCATTAAGTCAATAACATGTGTAATTTCTTACACGACCGTTATACTGACCGTTTCGCTAAACGATATAAGAGGTTGATGTGATGCGACGTACACGCACCTTATGAGCGTCCCAGGAGAGATTCGAACTCCCGACCGACGGCTTAGAAGGCCGTTGCTCTATCCAGCTGAGCTACTGGGACATGGAGCGGGTGATGGGAATCGAACCCACGCTATCAGCTTGGAAGGCTGAAGTTCTACCATTAAACTACACCCGCATATATTATTTTATTTAAGTCGTTGTGTCGACGTTTTTTATTATATTCTTATGAGTCATATAAGTCAATACTTTTTTAGTAGGATAGAAAAATATTTCTATCCTACTACCGTAGTTATTCAGGTAAGGAAAAGTTCCGTTTTTCTACTTCATTTCCTTCTAGGTCTATGAACGTAACGGTTGCTTCATTCCTTTCAATTTCAAGCAAAACGAATGTTTTTTCTTTGCGCATACGAGGTAACAAGATACTACCAGGGTTAATGAGGAGCGTTCCGTCAACTAATTCTGCTCCCATAATATGACTATGTCCAAAGCAAGCAACTTGTGCCTGACTTTCCTTTGCTTTATATAGCACATTTTGCAATGTCATCTTTACATTATAACGATGTCCATGTGTGATGAAGAATCGAATTCCTTCTACTTCTGTAACGATGTCATTCGGATAGGATGTTTCATAATCACAATTACCTCTTACAATCTCATAACCCTCGGTATCTTGTGCGGATAGCTCTGAATCACCGCAATGAATCATGACATCTACATAATCATATTGTTGTTTTAATTGTATCAATTCATTGGTTAGACCATGACTATCGCTCACAATTAGCGCTTTCATATATGTTCCCCCAGTTGATCTATCTTTTTAAAACCATTCCGGAATTTTTTTCTCTAGTTTATATAGTGCTCGTGCCCGGTGGCTACATGTATTTTTTTCATCACGGGATAATTCAGCCATAGAACGTTTCATTTCTTCGACATAGAAGATAGGATCATATCCGAAACCGTTATCACCACGTGGTTGTTCTAAAATAATCCCATCGATTGTTCCATTCACGATAACTGGTTCTTTCTGATCAGGAAACACAACAGCTAATGCACAATAAAAACGTGCTGTTCGTTTTTCCATTCCAACCCCTTTTAAATCTTCTAATACTTTTTGGAGGTTTGCTTCATCATTTTTTTCTTCACCCGCATAACGAGCAGACCGCACACCTGGGTTCCCGTTCAGTGCATCCACCATAAGACCGGAATCATCTGCAATGACAACTTGTCCAAGCTGCTTGGATAAACTATTTGCCTTAATAATGGCATTTGCTTCAAATGTTTCTCCCGTCTCTTCAGGCTCTTCGATAAGAGGAAAATCATGAAGGGATTTAACCTCTAGACCATACGGAGCAAAGAGCTGCTCAAAATCTTTCACCTTGCCCATATTCTTCGTTGCAATTACTACTTGTTTCATATCGCTCCTACCCTTCATGGAATGTTGATATGTTCTTGTTCTAACGCTTGTTTTTGGAGAGCGATAAGAGATTGAATGCCTTTTTCCGCTAATGCTAACAATTGTGATAATTCTTCCTTACTAAACGTTGATTCTTCGCCAGTACCTTGCACTTCTACAAATTTCCCTTGCCCTGTCATAATCACATTCATATCGACATTTGCATTCGAATCTTCTTGATAATTTAAATCTAACACTTCTCCTAGCTCGTCCAAAATCCCAACAGAAGTAGCCGCTAAATAATCGTTAACCGGAACTTTAGACAGCTTTCCATCGTCGACTAATTTTTGAAATGCAAGCACCATAGCAACAAATGCACCTGTAATAGAGGCTGTTCTCGTCCCTCCATCTGCTTGAATAACATCACAGTCAATCCAAATGGTTTTCTCTCCAAGAGCGTCTAAATCTACAACTGCCCGTAATGCTCTTCCGATTAAACGCTGAATTTCCATCGTCCGGCCTGTTACCTTTCCTTTACTGGACTCACGAATCGTACGCTGCTGGGTAGCACGTGGAATCATCGAATATTCTGCCGTAATCCAGCCCTTTCCTTCTCCCCTCATAAATGGGGGTACTCGATCTTCCACGCTGGCATTACAAATAACTTTCGTATCTCCTGTTTCAATAAGTACAGATCCTTCTGGATGTTTTAAATAGTTTGTATGAATATGTATACGCCGTAGTTCATCTTTCTGACGTCCATCTTCTCTCATTTTTTCATTCCTCCTTGCAATTTCTAGTATAGCCTAAAATAACAGTATGTATGGGAAATAAGCGAGGAGATTAAAATATTGTCTTGTTGCAAAATAGACCCATTTGCAAAAAACTGTTGCCTAGGTATACAAGTAACAATTTTTTGCAAATGTATGGAATTGATTTCTAGCATCTTCCTCTAAGACATAAAACTGATTTTAAACTGTAGCTAAAAGACCTTTCCTTTAGTATAACAAACCCGATATGCTAAAAACTACCTGTATTCACATTTTGCGGCCGGGACACTGCTTTTGTTAGCTTTTCACCATTTTCTTTAACTAAATCTGATTTTCCATTTACTTCAATCGAAATGCTCTGCACTCCTTTTTGCTCAGTTAAAGATAAAACAAGTGATCCAAGAACATAATTAGAAATTACATTTTTCCCTACGTTCGCATAGATGTTTTCATTAAAGTCAAGGTTGACTTGACCATTTTCATATTTAGGCGCGCTAACAAGCCTAACATCCGGGTTAAAATCACTTACTAGTTGGGACTTAGGCGAAGGTCCTTTAATAAGCTCATTCACAACGGAAATGACTTCATCCTTCTCATTATTGGAAATACGTCGTGTTACAGGAACATAGTATGTTTGCTTATTGCTTTGTGCAACGAAATATAAGGTTACTGGCTTTGTATTCATTACATCCACCAATTGCTCATCATCAAAATTGATTCCGTCTGCTCGGCTTACTCCGTCACCGATTGGCGTATTATTCACTGGCATCTTCGCTATATCTTGACCCTCAATTTGAATCTTCACACGCTTCACGTCTTTAAATTGTGTTAGCGTCCATGTAATGGATTCTACGATTTGTCTTTCTTCTTCCTTTTTGTATTTTTTAATATCTGCAGAGAAATCTGCAACGGCAGTACCATCATTTCGAACGTCTACTCCTTTCACTTGCGTATTAGCTGGAAGTACCGCTTGAAATCCATTTGGAAGTAAGCTTGTTACAGGCCCATCCTTTACTAAATACTCAAGTGCCTGCTTCATTACAGCATTGTCCTTTGCATTCGGCAATGCAATAGGCTGTGGAACCACATATCCATTTTTATCCACAAGAAATAGTTCATGCTTAGCAGCCTCGCTCTTTTTATCATCTTGTGATTTCGTTTTATTCTGATCCTTCTCTGTATTTGTTACATTAGCCGGCGGATCAATCTGCGATGCTTTTTCCTTGCTAACCGTTCCACAGCCTACTAAGAGCACAGCACTTGCAAAAATCATCCCAATCCATGACCATGCGGTTTTGCGCATAGATTTCCCCTCCTAAGATGGTTTGTACTAATATATATACAAGCTACGATCACATTAGAACTAATCGTCCATAAAACCATCCTAGGAATAAAAAACGAGTATCAGAGAAATATCTGATACTCGTTTTTCATGTATTTATTCCCTTACTCAGCTTTTGAATAGGCTTCTTGCTGCAGAGTAATATGTTTTACATTTTCAATCGGCTTTCCAAACCAGCTTGAGGCAATCTTTTTAAATGTTTCTACCTTTCCAGTCGTTAAGAACAGATGATCATTTTGTTCTTCCACTGTATTTCGTAAATTGCTATGATATAAGATTGTACTGACTTCCCGTGCCGTTTCGTCACCTGAATGAATAAGTTGTACATCTTTTCCCATCACATCTTGTATAATAGATCCTAATATAGGATAGTGCGTGCAACCTAAAATTAACGTATCAATCCCCATATGTTTTAGCGGTTGAAGAGTAGCCTCAACAATTTTATGTGCATATTCTCCTCTATACTCGCCGCTTTCTACTAGTGGAGTAAACGGAGGACATGCTAAGCTTTCCACTTCAACGCGATTTGTAATAGATTTTAAGGCAAATTCATAGGCTCCGCTTTGAATCGTACCAATCGTTCCAATTACACCAACATGATAATTATTAGTTACCTTCAATGCTGTACGTGCGCCTGGATGAATAACACCAACGACTGGAATTGGCAATTCTGCCTGCATCTCCTCAAGCACAACAGAGGTCGCGGTATTACATGCGATAACAAGCATTTTTATATTCTTTGCTAACAAATAGTTGGTCATTTCCCAAGTAAATTGTCTAACTTCCTCGCGTGTTCGTGGTCCATATGGACAGCGTGCCGTATCTCCCAAATAAATAATTCTTTCCTTTGGTAGTTGTCTTATAAGTTCTTTTACTACAGTCAGTCCGCCAACACCGGAATCCAAAACACCAATTGCTCCGTTCAAAAGATCGCCCCATTTTCTGTCTACTGTATGTAGGCACCCTATTTTTCTATTCGCAAACGATATGTCTGTACGAATGGATTTTTTTCATCTAATTGGTTTCACCATACATGAGGGAAACAATCCCACGGAAGTATTTTGCTCCTTTTCATCCTAATTTGCAAGAGATTTTTCAGAAATACGGACAGAGCTTTCCAATGAAAAAACCAGCTCCTTTCAAAAGCCGGTTTCTTCTTTCTATAATTCCAGTTCTCCCATACGAAGAAGCTCTACAACCGCTTGTGAGCGCCCCTTTACTCCAAGCTTTTGCATGGCATTACTAATGTGGTTGCGCACCGTTTTCTCACTAATGAACAACTCACTGGCGATTTCCTTCGTTGTCTTGTCTTGCACGAGCAATTCAAACACTTCACGCTCTCGTTTTGTAAGTAGCGGCTTTGTTCCAAAGTCTTTATCCTTCAATTGGTGTAACCCTCCTTGCCTACGCCAGAGCCAAATTGGGAATTGGTATCCATTTTGTCATTTGTATAGTATGAGAACACATGACTTATGGTGCATAAATGCTAGTTTTTTTTACATAATTGTTAACCTATACTTTGGTTACCCATATCTATACTAGGCAAGTGGTAGTTACACCTATACAGTCTGTTATTTTAACGTTTTATCAAGAAAATCGAGTACCTTATTTATGTTAGCTGGTGTTCGAAATGCTGGATCCATATGCTTCTTACCTTTAAGTACCTCCAATGTCACTTTTCCATTTCCCATTGCCTTTTCCAACTGGGCTGCAAACTCAGTAGACTGCTGCACAGGGACGATATTATCCGCGGTACCATGTTGAATAAAGAAAGGTGGATCATCTTGTGTAATATATGTTTCCGGATTTGCTTCTTTTACTTGATCCGGAATTTTCGTAATGGTCTCACCAAACAATTGTGATTCTGGTGAATTTGCTTTATTATGAGCAAGTCCTTTTATCCCGCTTTGTTTAAACTGATCGTCCATCGTTAAAAAATTAATAGGGCCAAACCAATCTACTACTGCCTGTACGTTACTGGGTTGGTTCTCATTACCGAGGTCAGCACCTTCAAATTCTTTATTACCGCTAGACGTTCCTGCTAATGCTGCCAAGTAGCCACCCGCTGAAGATCCCCATGCTGCAATTTTAGTAGGATCTAATTGATAGGTGCTCGCATTCGCTCTAAGAAAACGAATAGCTGCCTTTACATCATTGATTTGGGCAGGAAAATGAGCTTCCTCACTTAATCTGTAATTCATGGTAACAACTGCATAGCCTCTATTTAAAGCTTCATACAGATTGCTTAATTCTTCCTCTTTTTTCCCTGCTCGGAAGGCGCCTCCATGAATATTAAGAATAACTGGATATGGTCCATCCCCTTTATTAGGCAAGTAAATATCTAACTTCTCTGAAGGAGAGGCATTTGCATAGGAAACATTCAGCCACTTCTGCTTAATTTGATTTGAGGTTACTTCCATTATCTTTACGTTACTCTCTTGCGGTGACTTCTGATTGGTGTATTCGTTGTTTTGATTTACTTTTTGATTTACTGTTCCACACCCTGTAACTAAACTTCCTGTAATAAATATAGTAAGTAAGAGGCCTATCCTTTTGACATTCATCACAAATCTCCCTAATTAAGAAGTGTTTACCCTTTCACAACTAGTATTCTTATACTTCATAATAATGCCTTCGTTACGTTATTTCTACCTTGAAATAAGTATTTCGTTTAGTACAAGCTATCGCATGATGCATATACTTATTAATATAGATAAGTCTCTATAAAGAGTTCTGAAATAGGAAGGAGGAGCTACATTTATTACAATACAAATTGTTTGTACTATTTCTGCGTTTTTATTATCCATGCTCGTCATTTTTTGGCGTCCTAAAGGAATAAACGAAGCCGTGCCAGCAACAATCGGAGCTATTATTGTATTAGCCTGCGGAAGTGTTACCTTTCTAGATTTACATGATATAAGCGCTAAAGTCGTAGGTGCAGCCATAACAATTATCGCTACTATTGTAATGGCAAATGTGCTAGAAAGCTTCGGGTTCTTTCATTGGGCCGCTGCACAATTGGTCATTCGTGCCAAGGATTCTGGCATTCGTTTGTTTTGGTATACAAATTTACTTTGCTTTTTCATGACTCTTTTCTTTAATAATGATGGAAGTATTCTTATCACAACCCCTATTCTTTTACTCTTATTGAATAGACTCCAATTAAAGCCGCATCAAAAAATCCCTTATTTACTCAGTGGCGCATTAATTGCTACTGCATCAAGCGCTCCAATCGGCGTTAGTAATATTGTCAATCTGATTGCATTAAAAATTGTCCATATGGATCTTTATATGCACACTGCTATGATGTTTGTCCCCGGTACACTAGGATTACTCTTCATGTCATGTATGTTATTCCTCGTGTTGCAAAAGGATATTCCTCGAAAACTGCCTGCTATTTCTCTCGAATTAGATGAAAATTTTGCTACGCAAACCTTTCATCCTTTGCAGCCAAAACTAGCTGCTGAACAAGCAAAATCACGTTCAAGATTTATGCGTAATATATTACTGTTCGTTTTAGGAGTCAGAATTAGTTTATTTCTTGCTTCCTACATCGGTATCCCAATCGAAATAGTAGCTATTATTGGCTCACTATTATTACTAGGATGGAGATGGTATACATTACGTATCGCTCCCTTTGAGATTTTAATCAAAACACCATGGCATATTCTAATCTTTGCCTATTCTATGTATATACTTGTATACGGGCTTCATAACATTGGCTTAACCAACTATCTCATTCACTATCTTCAGCCTTATGTTGCAATGAATCTATGGAATGCAAGTCTCCTTATGGGAATCGTGCTTTCCGTTCTCTCTAACTTATTTAATAACCATCCTGCATTAATGATTGGGACAATGGCATTAACAGAAATGGGGCTAGACCCTATTACAGTGAAAACCGTATATTTAGCAACCATTATTGGCAGTGATATCGGTTCTCTCCTTCTTCCAATAGGAACCCTTGCAAGTTTAATTTGGATGAATATTTTACGGAAGGCACATGTGAAGATTAGTTGGAAAAAATATATAAAGGTCACTTGTATCGTAATCCCACCAACTGTATTTTTTACACTTATCATTCTTTATTATTGGATATCATGGATATTCACTGGTCATATATAACGATAAATCTGAACGGGGAATAACCCCCCCATTCAGATTTAATGTAAACCTCCCGGAATGTGAACAGATTGAATGTGGGATAACGTTACATATACGATATCACCATTTGCAACAACTAATTCAGCCATTCCTTCGCTCATGTTATTCAATTTTCCTATTTTCGTTGATCTTCCTTCCATTTCAAAGACAACCAATTCATCCTTATATTTCTTTAGTTGCTCCTCTAAACATGGATGTAGCAATGCCTCGGAAGGGAAAGTTGGTATTTTCTCATCACTTAGTGTATAAGGGGTTGTTTTTAAATGATAGGGAACGAGCCATTTAATATGGTGGGTAGAAAGTAACATCAAGTTAAATAGGGGTGAGTAGAACGAAATATAATCCGTTTGTACACTTACGATATAGCCATGAAGAGATATGTCACCCGTTACATAGATCACCGTAAACCTTCCCTTTGCATTTTCTAAAATCGTGCGAAATGAAATAGATTGCTCCTTTTTAACTAATGACCCTATAGTGGGATATGAAATTTCCTCATTGATGATTTCGCTCTTATTGAGACGATAAATATGCCAAAGCGGAAGATAAATAAAATCTTTCCCATTAAACAAAATAATCATTTCTTTACTTATGTCAATCAGTATCCCTTGAAACACAATTTTCCCTAAGATTTCAACATCTATCTGTTTGCCACGCAACGATGAAATACTCAATATGAAATCTCCCTTCTATAAGGATAAGTAATCCGTACATTATATACATAGAAGACTTGGTTTAGAATGGTACTGGGGATAGAGCCTATCATTTCCCTCCCTGTCGTTCACACTAGTATAATAAGTGCATGTCGTAATCAATAATTGAGTTGCTATCTTATTTAAAGCGCAAAAGAAGGAGAATATATATGAAAACAAAGGTAACTTGGACTGGTGAAATGGGATTTTCAAGCATCAATCCTTCAGGACACGAAATAAAAATGGATGCATCTGAAGAATTCGGCGGACAAAATAGCGGTGCTCGTCCTACAGAGCTGTTGTTGAATGCCATAGCTGGTTGTACAGGTATTGACATTATCAATATTCTACATAAAATGCGTTTGAATCCAACCGCCTTTCATATGGAGGTAGAAGGAACACGTGCAGAGGAGCATCCGAAGAGATTTACTGCCATTCATGTTTTATACGCATTAGAAGGAGATCTTCCAGAGGAGAAAGTCATTCGTGCCATTCAGCTTTCGAAGGATACTTATTGCTCTGTTGCTCATTCCCTAAATGCTGATATTACAGCAAGCTATACAATTAATGGAGTAAAAGGATTGAAAAGCTTATAACAAACAAATGTCCTGACCATTATAGGGGTTAGGACATTTGTTTAAACCATCATATTCAATTCAATGAAATGGCTGATTTTCGTTCTTTAAAAAATACCTTCATTAGCGGAGGTGTTACGATAGTAGTGATGAGGACAACGAGAATAATAATAGAAAACATACTCTGTGATACAAGTCCATTCTCCCTTCCAATCGTCGCGATAATAAGAGCCACTTCTCCCCTTGAAACCATTGCTGCACCGATGCCAAAAGACTCTCTCCACGTAAAGTGTTTGAGCTTGGCCCCTAGTGCACAGCCTATTAACTTTGATGCAATAGCTAACAAGCTAATCACTAGAATAAGAACCCAGTTTTCTAACACACCTGAAAACTCAGCAGATAATCCGATGCTTGTGAAAAATACAGGAACGAATAGGGAATAAGAAATTGCTTCTGTTTTTTCAAAAATCACTTTCTTAGCATTCGTCACACTAATAGCTATACCAGCGAAATATGATCCTATAATGGCTGCAATTCCCATATAATCTGCAAAATAAGCAAACGAGAAACATATAATTAATCCAGCCGTCAGCTTTGTTTCTGAAACCTTTAAAATTGAAAATAGCTTTATAAAAATTGGAACAAGCTTCCATGACGCTACAAAAATAGCGATGAAAAATAGCGCCTTTTTCAAAAGAATCGTTCCAATGTGTACGTCTCCTCCGACCATACTCATTACAAAGGCTAGAGCTACAATTACAAGTATATCATCGATGACAGCCGCTCCTAAAATCGTGTTTCCGGCTCTCGTTTGAAGCTGTCCAAGCTCCTTAAGTGATTGAACGGAAATACTTACACTTGTAGCTGAAAGTAATAGTCCTAAAAATAAGGATTCAAATATCGTCATGCCAAATGCAATTCCAGCGCCATAGCCCAAGATCATGGGAACAATCACACCAAGTACGCCAACAACACTTGACGAAGCTGCCGTTTTTTTAAATTCGTCTAAATCAGTCTCGAGTCCCGCAAGAAACATAAGAAGAATCACACCAACTTGAGAAAGTTGTTGTAAAAAATCACTGTTTGGAATAATCCCTAACATAGATGGACCTAATACGACCCCTACTAATAGTTTTCCAAGTACAGATGGCTGTCCAAGCCTCACACTCAGATGACCTGCGAATTTTGAAAAAAATAAAATAAGAGCTAGTTGTATGAAAATCATTTGCAATCCCTTCTTTCTCTTACAATTTAGTAATTCCCTAATTGACCTTTTCTAAAAAAACACAAAAAAGGAGCCTATGTGGCAGGCTCCTCCGTGATTTTTCCTATTTATTTTCCTTAATTATACATTCATTTTGATAAAAAGTATACATATTTCAATTTCCATTTTCATCCAAAACAGTTCGTGATTTTCTTACATAATAATTTCATGAATTATTATAAAAATCGTTAACAATATTTTATTAATATTGTATATTGTCAATAATACTACTATACAGGGGGCATGAAAATGAGGGTAAAAGGAAATTATGTTCCAAAGCGAGATGTGCTTTATGTAAAAGAAGATATCACAGTAAAAGAAGCGCTTGATCATTTGAATGAAACCGGGTATCGCTGCGTTCCTGTTCTTGATAAGACGGAAACAAAGTTTATAGGAAACCTGTATAAAGTAGATATTCTAGAGCATGCACATTTACTTGATACTTCCGTAACAGAGCTGTTAGATGATAAAGATTCATTTGTATATGAAACTTCGTCCTTTTTTCAAGTGTTTTTTACAATAAAACGCTTGCCATACATTGCCGTTCTTGATGAGAATCAAAACTTTTTAGGTATTTTAACGCATTCGAAGATATTTGAGCTTCTAGAAGATGCATGGGGAATTCATTCTGGTTCTTACACTATTACAGTTGGAACACAGGACTATAATGGGGCTATTGGTAAGTTAGCTAAACTGCTTAAAAAGTATTCTGGTATTCAAAGCCTTTTAACCTTAGATAACAACGCATTGTATGTCCGTCGTCTTATTTTTACATTAGGAAAGGATTTCCCATCATCACATCTCTCTGATTTACGTGAAGATTTAGAGGAAAATGGCTTTCGTATCATTGATGTGCAAAAGCTGTAATTAAAAAAATCTTATATACAAACATGATTTTTTACTCCTAATTCTTCTTTTTCGGGATTTTCCTTCTCATTTCATGTTATAACCGATATAATTTAAACGAGCATAAAACTCTTTTACTGCAGAAAGGAATAGTTCGAAACGAAATGAAGAAATTTTTGTTACGTATACTCATTATCTTCACCATTGTGCTTGTGTCTGTTGTAATATTTCGCAATTTTGTCCAAGCTGACAAAGCAAAAGAAAATAGTTCATCTGAGCAGAATACACAAGGAAGTAATAAAACTTCTACGAATAGTAGACCAGATTTCCCTGGCTATGAAGAAACGATGCAAAAGCAAGGAGATTCATACGTTGTGACGAATCCCTCTTCTTTATTAGTACTTGTCGATAAAACACGTAAACTACCCGATAATTATGTACCTGAAGGTCTTGTGAAACCAAATGTTCCTATGAATGCTGGTGACAAAACTGCTCATCCTATGTTACGTAAAGAAGCCGCTACTGCTATGGAACAATTATTCAAGGAAGCTAAAAACGATGGGATTAACTTGTATCTAGTTTCTGGCTATCGATCTTACCAATCACAAGAGCAACTGTTTAATTCTTATGTGAAAAAACAAGGAAGATCAAGTGCTGAACAATATAGTGCACTGCCAGGAACAAGTGAACATCAGACTGGACTTGCTGCTGATGTGACTTCAAAATCCTTATTAATGGATTTAAATGCAACATTCGGGGATACTCCAGAAGGCCAGTGGCTAAAGGATCATGCACATGATAGCGGATTTATCATTAGCTATCCTAAGGATAAAACGGACATTACGGGTTATGCATACGAACCATGGCATATTCGATACGTTGGAATTCCACAAGCAACATATATGTATAATCATCACCTTACATTAGAAGAAGTTGAAAAGGAAAACAAATAAATGTAGTATGATGAAATGAAAAAGATCGTCTTTTTATAGATGATCTTTTTTCTATATAAAAAAGGAACAATCATAAACGATTTGTTCCTCATTTAACCAACATATTCTTTTTGAAGAAGCTTCGCTTTCTGATCTTCTGTCCAAGGAAAACCTTTTCCAGTTGTTTTATTTATTTGAACCATCGTACTTCTTCCAACCGACGTAATCTCATCAGATCTATTCTTAACCATAAAATGAAGATCTACGGAGGATGTACCTATTCTCTTCACCTTTATATACACCTTTAAGTCTTCATCATAAAAAACTTGATGGATGTAGTCACACTGCATACTGGCTACAACAACCATGTTTTCCCCATCCTTATTCATCCATTCTTGAGTAAAGCCGAATGTCTTGAATAGTTCGAGACATGCATCTTCAAAATACATGAATGTTTTTTTATTGTTTAGATGTCCAAACATATCCGTATCAGAAAACCGTACTTTTCTCGGGATAAAAAACGAAAATTCTTTTTCCCATGCTGTTATATCATCAATGTAGGAAATATGTTTCACCGTGTTGACACTCCTTATAAAATGGAACTTCCCTAAAGCAGGAGATAGTTTGTTCCGTGCTTTAGGGATAGCCCGACCAATAAAGCATTCACAGGCAAGTATCCCCCACAATCTTGTCTTTCATTCAGCTCTAGAGTGGAGGATTATTTTACCTATGAATGCAGGATAAAAATCGCCCCTTTCCGTAAAGAAAGAGGCGACATAGCTATTAATAGTTATTATCGCTACCAAAGAAGTCTTTAAATGATTGAATAGATGTGTCGCGATTTAGTGCTGCAATCGATGTCGTAAGAGGAATACCCTTTGGACAAGATTGAACACAGTTTTGAGAATTACCGCAGTTTGCAAGTCCACCATCACCCATAATTGCATGCAAGCGATCTGCCTTATGCATTGCACCAGTTGGATGTGAATTAAATAGACGAGCTTGTGAAAGCGGAGCTGGTCCAATAAAGCTAGAATGACTGTTTACATTTGGACACGCTTCTAAACAAACACCACAAGTCATACATTTAGAAAGTTCATATGCCCATTGACGTTTTTTCTCAGGCATTCTTGGTCCTGGTCCTAAGTCATATGTTCCATCGATAGGAATCCAAGCTTTAACTCGTTTAAGTGCGTTAAACATTCTGCTACGATCAATTTGTAAGTCACGAATAACAGGGAATGTTGTCATTGGTGCTAAACGAATAGGTTGTTCTAGTTTATCAACTAATGCCGTACAAGATTGACGAGGCTTTCCATTAATAACCATTGAACAAGCACCACATACTTCTTCTAAGCAGTTCATATCCCATGCAACTGGAACTACTTTATTTCCTTTTGCATCTACTGGGTTACGACGAATTTCCATAAGTGCTGAAATAACGTTCATATTTGGACGATATGGAATATCAAATTCTTGTTCATATGGTCTGGAGTCAGGCGAATCTTGTCTAGTAATGATGAAACGTACTGTTTTATTAGACATTTTGCTTTTCTCCCTTCGCTACTTCATCAGGCTTCTTAGCCTTTTCATGAACCGTTGTGTAATCACGTTTACGAGGTTTAATTAGAGATGTATCTACATCTTTATAGCTAAACTTAGGCGCACGATTTTCAGCGTCAAAAGAAGCCATTGTATGTTTTAAGAAGTTTTCATCGTCACGTTCAGGAAATTCTGGTTTGTAATGCGCACCGCGGCTTTCATTACGGTTATAAGCACCAAGAGTAATAACACGCGCTAAATCAAGCATATTTTCTAGCTGGCGAGTAAAGGATGCACCTTGGTTACTCCATTTTGTCGTATCCGTAATGTTAATTTTCTTATAACGTTCCATAATCTCTTGAATTTTGTTGTCTGTTTCAAGCAAATTCTTGTTGTAACGAACAACTGTAACGTAATTTGTCATCCATTCGCCAAGCTCTTTGTGAAGAACATATGCATTTTCATCACCATCAAGAGATAGAATATTGTTATAGCGTTCCGTTTCTGCTTGAACATGTTGTTCAAATACACGAGAAGATACGGAGTCAGCTGATTTATTAAGGCCTTTAATATATGCTACTGCATTTGGACCTGCTACAGAACCACCAAAGATGGCAGATAATAATGAGTTTGCACCTAGACGGTTTCCGCCATGCATAGAGAAGTCACATTCACCAGCTGCAAACACACCTGGAATCGTTGTATGTTGTTCATAGTCAACATATAGTCCGCCCATTGAATAGTGAACAGCAGGGAAAATCTTCATCGGTACTTTACGAGGATTATCACCTGTGAATTTTTCATAAATTTCGATGATACCACCAAGTTTAATGTCAAGTTCTTTCGGATCTTTATGAGAAAGATCTAGATATACCATGTTTTCCCCATTTAGACCTAATTTCAAGTCAACGCAAGCATGGAAAATTTCACGTGTTGCGATATCACGAGGTACAAGGTTACCGTAAGCTGGATATTTTTCTTCTAAGAAATACCAAGGCTTACCATCTTTATATGTCCAAATACGTCCGCCTTCACCACGTGCTGATTCACTCATTAAGCGAAGTTTGTCATCGCCAGGAATAGCAGTAGGGTGAATTTGAATGAATTCGCCGTTCGCATAAGCTGCACCTTGCTTGTACACTGCCGCTGCAGCAGTACCAGTATTAATCATAGAGTTTGTTGATTTTCCGAAGATAATTCCAGGTCCGCCACTTGCCATAATGACTGCATCACCAGGAAAACTCTTAATTTCCATAGAAGTTAAGTTTTGCGCTACGATACCATGGCATACTCCTTCATCATCAAGAACAAGACGAAGGAATTCCCAACCTTCATATTTTGTAACAAGTCCAGCCACTTCATGGCGACGCACCTGTTCATCAAGAGCATATAATAATTGTTGTCCAGTCGTTGCACCGGCAAACGCTGTTCTGTGGAACTGTGTGCCTCCGAAACGACGGAAATCAAGTAAACCTTCTGGAGTACGGTTAAACATAACACCTAAACGGTCCATTAAGTGAATAATTCCAGGAGCAGCATCAGCCATAGCCTTTACAGGAGGTTGGTCTGCTAGGAAATCTCCACCATATACTGTATCATCAAAGTGATCCCATGGTGAATCTCCTTCACCTTTTGTGTTAACGGCACCATTAATACCACCTTGTGCACACACTGAATGTGAACGCTTAACAGGAACTAATGAAATTAAGTCAACCTTCATTCCTGCTTCAGCAGCCTTCATTGTTGCCATAAGGCCAGCTAGGCCACCGCCAACTACTATAAGTTTTCCTTCCATTTTTTCCACTCCTTACATATTTGCTAGCTGTGGATCTACAAATGCAAACAATGAGCTTACTCCAACATATGCTAGAGCAATAAAGATAGCCATTGTTACATATGTATTAATACGTTGTGAGCGTGGTGTAACTGTAATACCCCAACTTACACAGAAAGACCATAGTCCATTTGCAAAGTGGAACATTGCAGAAACTACACCTACTACATAGAACGCAAACATAGCTGGGTTTTCTAAAATGTTTTTCATCATATCATAGTTAACTGTTTGACCTAATGCAGCTTGAATTCTTGTTTCCCAAATGTGCCAAGAAAGGAAAATTAATACAATTACTCCCGTAATACGTTGAAGTAAAAACATCCAGTTACGGAAATATCCGAACCGATTGACATTACTCGTCGCAGTAAAGGCAATGTATAACCCATATACTGCATGGTATAACATTGGTAAAAAGATAATAAAGATTTCTAGGAAGATTCGGAATGGCAAGTTTTCCAAAAATAATGCAGCTTGGTTAAATGCTGATGCTCCTTCTGTTGCAAAGTGGTTTGTTACCATATGTTCTGTCAAGAAGAGCCCTACTGGAATTACTCCAAGTAAAGAATGCCATTTACGATATCCATATTCGCGGCCTTTCATTTCCCCATTACCCCCTCGAAGTTAGCTAAGATCATAAATTAAGACATACTAATAGTAAGATTTCTCCTACTATTATATAAAAATTGATAAAATCATTCAAAATATTTAAGCATAATTTATGACAAGTTCATTTTACTCCTAATCTCTTAAAAGCGTCAAGAAAACGGATTCATAAATTTCACAAAAAGTTTAAAAAACATACTTATTTTACAAAATTCCCGCATAAAAATTGGCAAATTTTTTATGGTTGTGTGAATAAATAGAAGTGTCTCTTCTAAGGAAATGTTATATAATATCCTCAGAAAAGAAAGAGGGGAATTACTTTGGCTAATCAAATACTTGAAGATGAATTAGAAAATATATCTATACAACCCATTGCACTTGAATTACTTCGTGACGACTTACTTCCCGATTTGCTTGGTAAAGAAGCTGGCCAGATTTTGTACTGGGCAGGAAAAAGCTTAGCACGTCGTTATCCATTAGATTCAATAGAGGCAGTTTTCGATTTTTTTGAAAAGGCATGTTGGGGTACTCTAAAGGTAACCGAACAAAAGAAAAGGGAAATGCATTTTGAATTAACGAGTCCTTTTATTTCAAAACGTTTCCAGAATAAACAGAGCACTACCTATCAGTTAGAAGCTGGGTTTCTTGCAGAGCAAATTCAACAACAACGACAAGTAATTGCTGAAACCTATGAGGATCAAAAGAAACGTACTGAAATCGTTCACTTTATTGTTCAATGGGATCCAAGTGACATATTGGAATAGTTGGTATTTTCATGCGAAAGGGATCACCTATTGATCCTTTTCGCATTTTTTTCTTAACGTAATTATTCTTTTTTAGAAGCAAAATGCTTCTCAATTACTTCTGCTATATTTTTAGGCATACCTGCAGCAATCATTTCTTCCTTTGATGCTTCTGTTAACTTTTTCAGAGATCCAAAATGTTTCAGCAATGCTTTTTTTCGCTTTTCTCCAATACCAGGGATTCGGTCCAATTCTGATACCAAAGCTGATTTGCCATGAAGCTGACGATGGAATGTGATAGCGAATCGATGAACTTCATCTTGTATACGCTGCAGCAAATAGAATTCCTGACTGCTTCGTTCTAGATCAACGGGCTTAGGTGGATTTCCTATGATAAGCTGGGCCGTTCGATGCTTATCATCCTTTAATAAGCCCGCGATGGGAATGTGTAAATCAAATTCATTGACTAGCACATCCTCCGTTGCTGCTAGATGACCTTTTCCTCCATCAATAATGATTAAATCAGGCAATGGCAAGTGTTCCTTTAAAGCACGAGAATATCTACGACGTACCACCTCTCGCATCGATTCATAATCATCAGGTCCCTGCACCGTTTTAATTTTATATTTTCGATATTCTTTTTTCTCAGGTTTTCCATCTATAAACACGACCATAGCAGATACTGGGTTGCTTCCTTGAATATTAGAATTATCAAAGGCTTCAATACGATAAGGTGTCGGTATATTCGCTTGTATTCCTAAATTTTCAATTGCTTTTATCGTTCGTTCTTCATCACGTTCGATTAACTTGAATTTTTCTTCTAATGCGATACAGGCATTTTTGGATGCTAAATCCACTAGCTCCTTCTTTTTCCCTTTCTTTGGCTGATTTACTTCAACCTTTAGAAATTCCGTTACAATTTCGTGGTCAATACTACTTGGTAACACAATTTCCTTAGGTTTAATATGATGTTCCTTTGCATAAAATTGGCCAATAAATGTTAAAAATTCCTCCTCGGGTTCATCATAAATGGGAAACATAGAAACATCCCGTTCAATAAGCTTACCACGGCGTACAAAAAATACTTGTACACACATCCATCCCTTATCAACCGCGTAGCCAAAAACATCACGATCTACCAAATCTGCCATCAGCATTTTTTGTTTTTCCATTAATGCGTCAATATACGCAATTTGATCGCGCAGCTCTTTTGCACGTTCAAATTCCAGCTTTTCAGATGCTTGAAACATTTTGTTTTCTAAATCTTGTCGAATTTCATTTTGACCACCGCTTAGAAAACGAATGATTTGATCCACAATTTCTTTATTTTGATCCTCTGAAATCTCCTTCACGCAAGGAGCTAAGCATTGACCCATATGATAATACAAACACACCTTATCGGGAATATGAGCGCATTTACGAAGGGGATACATCCGATCAAGCAACTTTTTCGTTTCATGTGCTGCTTGTGAATTCGGATACGGTCCGAAATATTTTCCTTTATCCTTTTTTACATTTCGAGTAATAAGCAGACGAGGATGAGGTTCGTTTGTAATTTTGATAAATGGATAGCTCTTATCATCCTTTAGCATGATATTATACTTCGGATCATATTTCTTAATTAAATTCATTTCGAGTATAAGCGCCTCTAGGTTGGAGGACGTTACAATATATTCAAAATCGACTATTTCATTTACAAGTCGATATGTTTTTCCATCATGGGTACCTGTAAAATACGACCGTACTCGGTTTTTCAATACTTTTGCCTTACCAACATAGATAATCGTCCCTTGCTTATCCTTCATTAAGTAACAGCCAGGCTGATCAGGTAAAATAGCAAGCTTTTCACGTAAGTGATCATACATCCGCAGCAACCCCCTCTTACATAACGATCTATCGATTTAACTTCAGAAAACGTATGTTCTTCTATTTTATAGCAAACTAGAAAAAAATGAAATGAAAACGAGTACGATTGCATTGTAGGGGAGAACAGATTGTGAAATGAGTAGATAACTGTCTATTACAGTAAGGGGGATATATAATGAAAAATCCGGCGTATAAACGCCGGATTTTTCTTACAAATGTTTAGAAACAAGTGCTTGTAAAGATTCTTTAGGTTGGAAACCTAATGTTGTTTCAACAACTTCTCCATTCTTTATAACAAATAAAGACGGAATGCTCATAACTTGAAACTTCACAGCTGTTTCTTGGTTTTCATCTACATCTACTTTTACGATTTTTACTTTATCGCCAAGCTCTTCAGCAAGTTCTTCAAGAACAGGCGCAATCATCTTACAAGGTCCGCACCAAGGAGCCCAAAAGTCTACTAGTACAAGACCTTCAGCAGTTTCAGTTGAGAAAGTTTGATCAGTTGCATGAACGATCGCCATGTTTTAAGTCCCCCTAATCTAATGATAAGTGTTCTGAAAAAGTATACCATTTACCTTTCAGCGTTGCTAATAATATGTATCATGGAATAGTATATCCCAGTAGGTGCTTTCAAAATCGTTGTTTTCATACGTACATAAGAAAAAAAGCGAGAAAAAGCAATTCTCGCTTTTCTATCATTGTGGTATCTATGCAACGTTTAGGAATGTATCTTTAGCTTTTTAAACTCTTCCGTTAAAAGTGGAACAACTTCAAATAAATCTCCAACTATACCGTAGTCCGCTACTTTGAAAATATTTGCTTCTGGATCTTTATTAATAGCTACGATTACCTTACTGTTCGACATACCTGCTAAATGCTGAATAGCTCCAGAAATACCGCATGCAATATACAAATCCGGTGTAACAATTTTTCCAGTTTGTCCGATTTGTAGTGCATAATCACAGTACTCGGCATCACAAGCACCGCGAGACGCTCCTACAGCGGCACCAAGCACATCTGCAAGTTCTTGCAATGGCTGAAAGCCTTCTGCACTTTTAACACCGCGTCCTCCTGAAACGATGATTTTAGCTTCGGATAGATCAACACCTTCCGTTGCCTTGCGAACTACATCTTTAATAATGGTACGTATATCTTGAATAGCAACTTCTAAAGATTTCACTTCTCCAGTCCGCGCAGCATCCTTATCAAGAGGCGTTATATTATTCGGACGAATCGTTGCTAGTAACAGTCCATCCGTAATAATTTTCTTCTCAAATGCTTTTCCTGAATAAATAGGACGGGTAAATACTACATTTCCCCCTGCTATTTCTACATCCGTCACATCAGACACAAGACCAGCTGATAATCTACCAGCTACTTTCGGAGATAAATCTTTTCCTAGCGCCGTATGTCCAAATATAATTCCGTCAGGATTTTCTTCTTGAATAACGGCTAGCACTGCTTGCGCATATCCATCAGAAGAATACGCTTTCAACTTACTATCTTCTATTGTTATAACACGAGCCGCACCATATGCAATAAGTTCATTAGCAAAGGAAGAAATGCCTTCACCAATTAACAAACCAATTACTTCTCCACCTTCTGCAATTGTGCTTGCTGCTGCAATTGCTTCAAATGAAACATTACGTAACGAACCTTCACGAACTTCTGCCATTGCTATTATTTTACGAGCCATTCCTTACTCCTCCCATTTCTAAGGTCTATTCATTCTTATATGCTTTCACGTAATAAAACTAAACGATCTTTGCTTCTGTATGAAGTAAGGATACGAGCTCCTTCACTTGATCAGCTAGATCTCCTTGCAATACCTTTCCTGCATCCTTTGCTGGAGGTAAATAGATTTCAATGGTTTTCGTCTTTGCTTCTACATCATCTTCTTCTAAATCTAAATCATCTAACTCGACTTCAGCTAAAGGCTTTTTCTTTGCCTTCATAATGCCTGGCAATGAAGGATAGCGGGGCTCATTTAATCCTTGCTGCGCGGATACGAGTACCGGTAATGATACTTCCAATATTTCCGTATCTCCTTCTACATCGCGCTCAATTGTTGCAGTTTGTCCGTTAATTGTTAACTTCGTTATAGTTGTTACATAAGGAATAGCAAGCGCTTCGGCAACACGAGGTCCAACCTGCCCATTTCCTCCATCAATGGCAACATTACCGCTAAGAATCAAATCCGGAGATTTATCACGTAAATATTGCGCAAGCACTTTAGCAGTTGTAAAAGCATCAATCTCTTCGATATCATCTACAATATTTAATAAAACGGCTTTGTCACATCCCATAGCTAATGCTGTTCGAAGTTCCTTTTCAGCATCCTCGCCATCTACAGTAATAACTGTTACCTCGCCGCCATGCTCGTCACGTACTCGAATCCCTTCTTCAATTGCATATTCATCATAGGGATTGATGATAAAGGAAGCTTCTTCTTCATAGATCTTTCCATTTTTAACCACAACTTTTTCCTCTGTATCAAATGTACGTTTCATAAGTACATAAATATTCATTCTCTTCCCCCTCAATCTCTGATTCTTATTTTTTCATTTATTTTATTTGGAATTTTTTCCTATAGTTATTTGTTAGTAAATGCGGGCTTACGCTTCTCTAGAAAAGCAGAGACGCCTTCTCTTCCATTTTCTGATGTAAACACTTCACCAAATAACTGTGCTTCCCGAATCACGCCGTCGTAATAAGCGGACGATTTGGTAGTTTGTACAAGCTCGATAACTGCCTTTACTGATTCCGGACTTTTCGCAGCTGCTTTCTTTGCTAACACGAGAGCTTCTTCTAGCACTCGGTCCTCTGGATAGCTTTGATTTGCAAGTCCTACTTGCACAGCTTGTACACCTGTAATTGGTTCTCCAGATACCATTATTTCAAGTGCCTTTGCCTTGCCAACATACCGTGAAAGTCTTTGTGTACCAGCAAATCCTGGAATAATCCCTAGATTTAACTCAGGCAATCCGAGCTTTGCATTTTCGCTAACGATACGTATATGGCATGACATAGCAAACTCTAGACCGCCGCCAAGAGCAGCTCCATGAACGGCAGCAATAATAAGCTTAGGAAATGTTTCCACTCTTTCAAATACATGTTGACCGTTTCGCGCAAACTGTGTTGCTTGCTCTTTCTCTTCTATTTTTGTAAACTCCCGAATATCAGCTCCTGCTGAGAAGAATTTACCTTCCCCGTGAAAAACGAGTACATGTACGTTTTCATTGTTTTCAAGCTCATTTAGAACCTCGGCAAGTTCTGCGACAAGCTGAGATGACATAGCATTCACAGGCGGATGGTTAATTGTTACGACTGCTACCTTTTCTTGAATCGTTACAGATAAGAATTGCACCTATACTCCTCCCTTTTCCCCTTAAAGTTTTAACCTCTGTTACTGCATGCTCCTACTAGTAGTTGATGGACTGTGTTAGACAGTGCAATGAGATCATATTTATGATCTTTCATTACCCAATTCGTAGCTACTTCATCGATTGTTCCAAAAATCATTTGGCGAGTTACTCGAATGTCTAAATCACTTCGAAATTCTTGTCGGCTAATTCCTAGCTGTAAAATGTCATCGATGGATTGAAAATACCCCTTAAGAACATCGTTAATTTTTGCACGTAACGCTTTATTTGTTTGCCGAAGCTCAAGCTGGGTAACAATCGCCAAATGATGATTTTCAGAAAGGAGCGTGAAATGGGTTTCTATCAACATTAATAACTTCTCTTTCGCGCTTCCAATTCCTTCCGTTCTTTCAAAAATTTTTTCTATAAAATTCCCCATTTTTTCTTGGAATAGAGAAATCAGTATATCTTCCTTATTTTTGAAGTATAAATAAATCGTACCATCTGCTACTCCTGCTTGCTTTGCAATCTTCGAAACCTGCGATTGATGATATCCATTCTCTGCAATTACAATTACTGCTGCGTCTATAATTTGATTATATTTAGGCTTATGATTATTCATTACTATATCCCTCCAAATATGAATGACTATTCATTCATATTTTTATATTACTTAACTATTTATATCCATGTCAATATGGGTCCCACAAAAAAAGGGCTTCTTAGGAGCCCGTAAGATCATCATCTATTTTTTTTATTTCTTCGTCAACAAGTACCCTTCGTAATATCTTTCCAATTAATGTTTTTGGTAATTCATTACGGAATTCATACAACTTTGGTACTTTATAGGCAGCTAAGTAACTACGGGCAAACTTATCGATTTCTTCTGCCGTACAGGAAACCCCTTCCTTCAAAACGATAAATGCTTTTACTGTTTCTCCTCGATAAGAATCTGGCACTCCAATAACCGCCACTTCTCTTATTTTATCATATTCATATAATACTTCTTCCACTTCACGAGGATACACGTTAAAACCACTTGCTACAATCATATCCTTCTTACGATCCAATACGTAAAAGAATCCATCCCTATCCATGTAGCCAACATCACCCGTATATAGCCAACCATCTTGAAGAACAGCTGCTGTTTCTTCGGGCTTATTCCAATATCCTTTCATTATCTGAGGACCCTTGACAACAATTTCACCTACTTCCATAGGAGGAAGCGGATCTCCTGTTTCAAGAGAGAGAATCATCGCATCTGTATCTGGCCATGGCACCCCAATACTTCCTGGTACTCGCGTGGCCCATAAAAAATTGCTGTGTGTCACTGGAGATGATTCTGTTAAACCATATCCTTCTACTAGTTTTCCGCCTGTAATGCTTTCAAACTGTTCTTGTACTTCAATTGGAAGAGGTGCTGATCCACTTAGACATGCTTTGATTGATGAAAGATCATATTTTTGTAAATTAGGATGATTCAAAAGAGCAATATACATCGTCGGAGCTCCTGGAAATAACGTAACGCGGTGTTTTGTTATCATTTTTAGTATCGTTTCCACATCAAATTTAGGTACGAGAATCATCTTATACGCCTGCATAACAGAAAGGTTCATTACAGCTGTCATGCCATACACATGAAAGAATGGAATGGCTCCAAGCAGGACTTCCTCACCAGCTTTACTATTATAGAGCCAATGTATAGCCATAATCGTATTGCTTACTAGATTTTGGTGCGTGAGCATGACCCCTTTCGGAAAGCCAGTTGTACCTCCCGTGTATTGTAGTATAGCGATATCTTCTACAGGATCACATGACACCTCTTGTAATGGAAGAGAATGATTGATTATCTCGTTCCATATCATTACTTTGTTTTCTTGTCGTTTATCTCTGCTAAGATGCTGTTTGCGTGCCTTAAATGAATATAGGATTTGTTTTGGGAAGGAGAGAAAATCTGCGATGCTTGTAATCATACAATACCGCACAGAGGTAGAAGACTGAACAGATTCGACCTTTTCATATAGTAGGTCCATGCACAGGATAGCGATTGCACCACTATCATTTAGTTGATATTGCAGCTCTCTTGCTGTATAAAGCGGATTGGTTTGAACAACAATTCCGCCAGCAAGTAACGTACCATAGTAACCGATTACCGCTTGTGGACAATTTGGAAGCATAATAGCTACCCGATCTCCCTTTTTTATACCGATACTTTGCAAATAAGCCGCAAATTTTTGCACTTGTTCATGCAACTGTCGAAAAGTTAACTCCTTACCCAAAAAATAAAGCGCTTTCTTTTCAGGGTATTGAAGAGCTGTTCGTTTCAAATACTCGTATAAAGAAGCTTTTTCATACGAGATAGAGTGAGGAATCTCCTGCGGATAACTTGTAAGCCATCGTTTTTCCAAGCGGTTCCCTCCTTATTTTCAAACTATTCTATTATTACAAGTATACCTTAAGGACAGAGCAGGGGACAAAGATGTTTCTTCGACATTACGCAACAAGTTTCTTCTATAGGTTTATCCCGCTATTTAAGGGCAGAAGGCCCTACTTAGACATATTTCACATTATCAAAATATGATGTTAACTAACCTTATGCCTAGGATGAAAAAACATTCCCACCAAGATACATTTCATTTTATACTATTCTTATATAGCTTGCATTTCCATTAGGAGGGACATAGCAATGAAAAAAATCCTAACGTACTTATTTATATCGAAAAAGTGGCTTACCCTTAGTGTGATTGCGATTATTCTGTTTGGAGGAGCATCCATATTTGTCTATAACGCAAAAATGAATGAAGCAGCTCTTCAAGCGGCCAAATTAAAGCAGGATCAAGCTGCAAAACAGAAGCTATTAGATGAGCAAAAAGCAGAAGAGAAACAAAAGAAGGAGGAACAACAAAAACTAGAGGAGCAAAAGAAGGCGGAAGAACAGAAAGCGGCGGATCTTTCAACAAGCAACCCCTCTTCTAAGGATCGAAATGCATATACGACAACTACACCTGGGGCAACAGTTGCTGATTCTTTCAAAACAGTGGATACAAATAGTCAACTTATTTTGGTTACAACAAAAGGTTATGGCACAAATGAAGCATACATACGCACCTTTGAACGGGATGCAAACGGACATTGGAAAACGTTACTTGGAATGGATGGGTTTATTGGGAAAACAGGGTTTGCCAATGAGATGAGTGAAGGAGGGGCCGCTTCACCACGCGGGAAATACACCATTGGAACGGCCTTCGGAATTCCAGAAAATCCAGGAACGAAACTCTCATATAAACAAATAACAGACGATGATGTTTGGGTAGATGATGCAAATTCTTCTTTATATAATACATGGCAAAAGAAATCACAAAATAACGGGCGATGGACCAGTGCTAAAAATATGAATATTCCACAATGCAAATACGGCTTTGTCATTAACTACAATACAGACCGTATACCAGGCAAGGGAAGTGCGATCTTTTTCCATATTAGCGATAACTATACATTAGGAAGTACAGCTGCTTCTGAAAATAATGTACTTCGTATTTTACGCTGGCTCGACCCAAGTAAAAATCCTGTCATTATTCAATCACCAGAGTCTGAATTATCGAATTACTAACACAAAAACAATCCTACCGAAATCCAAAAAACCGTCAATACTATTTTTGGCGGTTTTTTAGTAGTTTACTTGAGTTCAAAAGCTATAATTCAATGCCTTCTTTTTCAATAGTAATTCGTAATCGTTTCATAGCTTGTGAATGAAGCTGAGAAATACGAGATTTATGCAGCCCCATAACATGCCCTGTTTCCGTAACATTTAAGTTTTCGTAATAGATGAGTGAAAGAACGAGCTTTTCTTTGTACGGTAAGGTATCAATTAGCTTTGCTAGCCTTTGCTTCCTCTCCTGCTCTTCCATCCATTCCTCTTGCTTCGGATAATACACATCGGCTACGGTTTGAAGCTTTGATTTTGATTCATCCTCTTCATTCCATGGTTCATCCAATGATTCTTGTTTCATAAAGGATAACTGTATTCTCATTTTTTCATATTCTGCTAATGTGATTCCGAGATATTTACTCATTTCATTAGAGGTTGGTTGTCGCATATATGTTTGTTCTAGCGTTTCATATGCTTCCCGATATTGCTTTTCTTTTTGACGCATAGAACGAGAAGCCGTATCTGTTTTTCGTAATCCATCTAAGATTTCGCCGCGAATTCGATGAGCTGCGTAGCTTTCAAATGTATTGTCATGTGTTGCATCAAATTTATGAATGGCATCCCATAGCCCGATCATTCCAAGTGAGTGGAGTTCATTTTCATCTGCCTGCGTTGATAATCGCTTTTTCATTTGGGAAACAATCATTCGAACTAACGGAATATATCGAGTAATGATTTCTTCCTCAGTTTCTTGCATCAAATTTCTCACTCCCTACCTTCGA
Organism: Ectobacillus polymachus; assembly: GCF_048159605.1. Classification (NCBI taxonomy): domain Bacteria; kingdom Bacillati; phylum Bacillota; class Bacilli; order Caryophanales; family Bacillaceae; genus Ectobacillus; species Ectobacillus polymachus. The sequence continues at coordinate 1,876,924 of NZ_JBLREB010000001.1, forward strand.
ATAACTCTTGGCTGCATACAGCTAATCATCCATGTTCATCTATTCTTTCAATCTACTTAAACAGCTTGGAAAACTTTTTTAGGAATCCTTTTACCCCATGATTTTCCTCTTCTGTCGTTGTATTTGCTACATAACGTTTAACGAGTCGCTGCAAGTCCGATGCCGCATGACAATGTGGATATGCAATAGAAAAAGGAATTTGTTTTTGGACTGCTTTTCTTACTGCTGCATCATCCGTAATTGCTCCGAAAATTTTTATATCACGGTTTAAAAATTGTCCAAATACCAATTTAAATTTACTAGCCACTTCAATTCCCTCTGCACGATTTGCAATTCGATTAATAATCAGCTGAAAGGATAAATCACGATTGTTTGCGTGTAATATTTTCGCGACAGAATAGGCATCTGCAATGGACGTTGGTTCTGGCGTAGTTAGAAGGAAGATTTCATCAGCAGCAAGATGACATTGCAGAGATTCTTCTGTTAAACCAGCTCCCGTATCGATAATAATATAATCCGCATAGCCATGTAATTTTTCTAATTCTTGCAAGAAATATGTTCGTTCCTCTTCTGTGAATGACGTAAGCGATTCTAATCCAGTTCCTCCCGCTACGTATTCAACACCCTTCATACCTGTCTCTAACGTATCCCATATCGTTCTATGCTGCTTTACCATGTCAATTAAATTGTACTTTGGTACGATTCCCATTAAAATATGTAAGTTTGCCATGCCGATATCAAAATCAATAACAACAACCTTCTTACCAACCTCTTTTAAACCTAACGCAAAGTTTAAAGCAAAATTAGATTTACCGACTCCTCCCTTGCCACTAGCTACTGTGATCACGTGCGAAGAAAGGGTCGACCTTGTTTCATATAATTCTCTCAAACGTTGAGCTTGATCTTTCATCCTCATCTACTCCTAATATCTTTTTCGCTATAAATGTAGGATCAGGGGTGATTATATCTTGTGGTACTCCTTGGCCAATTCCGATATAGGACAATGGGTATGGATAATGATAGACCATATTTAAAACAGCACCAAAGCAGTTCGTTTCATCCCATTTCGTTACTATCAGCTTATCAATTCGCACTGATTTCATTTTTTCAACAATGGTTTTCATATCTTTCCATCTTGTCGTCATACTTAGAACTAAATAGTTTTCTTGTGGAAAGTCCTGATCTAGGTAATGATTAATATCGTCTATATTTGCAGGATCCAAATAATTACGACCTGCACTATCCAAAAATACGATTTGACAATTTTCCAAGCTTTCAAGCGATGACTTTAATTCGTTTGGTTCTGAAACGACTCGTATCGGCACATTTAAAATATTCGCGTAAGTACGCAGCTGTTCAACGGCAGCAATTCGGTACGTATCCGTTGTAAGGAGACCTACCCGTTGCCTTTGATTCAGCATATGAATTGCTGATAGTTTGGCAATTGTAGTTGTTTTCCCAACACCTGTTGGTCCTAGAAGCATGATTACACAGGAGTCAGTTCGCGTTTCATGTGTAATTCCTTCTGCTAATAGCTGCATTAGAATAGCAAGTAAGGTTTTTGTCATTTCTGCATCCTGAATATCATCTTTATTCTTATGAATCAGTGTTACTTTTTTCATAATGTAATCAATTACTTCTTGGTCCACTTCTTGGTCCTGTAATCTCTGAACCCATTTGTTCATTTTTGGATGTGGATTTTCTACTGTCATCGATTGGATAAGTTGCTTCATTTCTGCAAGCTCTTTCATCACTGAATCACTGGATGTGGGAGCAGGCGCATTCGTCACACTTTCAGACGTCTTCTCCACACTTTTTCCGAGCCCTGATGCAGCTATTACTTCAATCTGTTTTTTTCCAAATAAACCAAGGAACCCTCTCGATCTAATAGGTGTCGTTTTTAAAATAATAGCCTCATTTCCTAATTCCCTTAAAATCATCGGATAAGCTTGTTCCATGTGATTTACATAGTACGTTTTCATTTTCATAGGTTCACCACTCCAACACTACGAACTTCTACATCAGGCTCTAACTCGTTATAGGATAAAATTGGAATGTTTGCTAGCGCTTGTTCAGTAATTTGACGAATGTACATACGAATGCCTGATGAGGAAACAAGGATTGGCTGTATGCCCATCTGAATCGTCTGCTGAACAGTTTCTCCAATCGATTGTACAATTCGGTTCGTTGTTTCTGGATCAAGTGAAAGCATATCTCCTTGCTCTGTATGTACAATCGCCTCGGCCATTTTCTTTTCTACTTCTGCACCTACTCGAACAGCATGTATGACACCTTCTTGTGCGTATTGATGCGTCAATTGCCGAGATAAAGCTTGTCTTGCATACTCTGCGAGAATGCTATGGTTTTTCGTATAGACAGCATAATCTGCAATGGACTCAAAAATAACAGAAAGACTTCGAATCGAAACACGTTCTTTTAATAGCTTTTGCAACACCTTCTGGATGTCACCTACTGAAAGCAATTGTGGTATGATTTCCTCTACAAGAGATGGATTACTTTCACGCAGATGGTCTATTAACTGCTTCGTTTCTTCTCTTCCTAAAATTTCATGCGCATATTTTTTAATTGTCTCAGAAAGATGTGTACTTATGACAGAAGAAGCATCTACGACCGTATATCCATAGAGCTCTGCTTGTTCCTTCATGTCTTCACGAATCCACAATGCAGGAAGTCCAAAGGTCGGCTCGACCGTTTCAATTCCATGGATGCCGTAGTCTTCTCCATTTGGATTTAGCATTAAAAAATGATCAAGTAGAATTTCACCGCCGGCTACTTTGTTTCCCTTTAACTTAATAACATATTCATTTGGACGTAGTTGAATATTGTCTCGAATCCGAATAACAGGGACAACTAAACCAAGCTCAAGAGCAAATTGTCTACGAATTGAGACAATACGATCCAATAAATCGCCTCCCTGATTCGTATCAGCTAACGGAATAAGTCCAATCCCAAACTCAAACTCGATTGGATCCTCCTGCAAGAGGGAAAATACGCTCTCAGGCTTTCTAACATTTTCGAGTTCTTTCTCTGATTGTATATCCTCTTCTTTCTCTACAAGCTTCGATGCATTTCTTTGCATCGTATAACCTGCATAAGCAAGTAAAGCTGCTACGCCCCATGTTACAACAATTCCAATTGGAGTGAGTAGTCCAAGAAGGGCAATGATTCCTGCTACGATATACAGTAAATTCGGATAAGAGAAAAGCTGCTTTCCTACATCCTCACCTAGATTTCCATCCGATGAAGCTCTTGTTACTACAATACCCGTTGCTGTCGATATTAACAGCGCCGGAATTTGACTGACTAAACCATCACCAACAGAAAGAAGCGTATACGTAGTTAGCGATGAATTAAAGTCCATGCCATGCATGGTCATCCCAATAATAAAACCGCCGATTACATTAATAACCAATATGACAATACCAGCAATTGCATCCCCTTTTACGAATTTACTTGCTCCGTCCATTGCTCCGTAAAAATCCGCTTCTTGCATGACTTTTTTCCGTTTCATACGTGCCTCTTGTTCACTAATCATTCCTGCATTCAAATCGGCATCAATACTCATTTGCTTACCTGGCATCGCATCTAATGTAAAGCGAGCTGCTACCTCAGCTACCCGTTCTGATCCTTTTGTAATAACGAGAAATTGAATGATGACTAAGATTAAAAACACGACAAATCCTACAACTGCGTTTCCGCCGATGACAAATTGACCAAACGTTTCAATAACATGACCCGCTTTGGCATTTGCTAGAATGGATCTCGTACTCGAAACATTCAATGACAGACGAAAAAGTGTCGTTAATAATAATAAAGAGGGAAAAACAGAAAAATCGAGCGGCTCTCTTGTATTCATTCCAACTAGTAAAATCATAATACTTATCGAAATATTGATAATGAGCAAAATATCTAAAATAAATGTAGGTAATGGAATGACCATCATGATAATAATCATCATAACAGCTACTAATACGGCAACTTCTTTTAGTTTCATAGTTTCAACTCCACTACTTAGTTAATGTCCCTTTCATTCGATACACATAAGCAAGTACTTCGGCAACTGCTTTAAAGAGTTCCTCCGGTATTTCTTGCCCAATTTCTACATTGGCATACAATGCTCTTGCCAAAGGCCTATTTTCCATCATGATAATATGATGTTCTTTCGCAACCTCTTTAATCTTTAAAGCGATATAGTCAGCCCCTTTTGCTACTACAATTGGAGCAGCCATTTCACCGGCTTCGTACATGATGGCTACAGCAAAGTGAGTTGGGTTTGTAATCACAACGCTAGCCTTTTTGATATCATTCATCATACGAGACATCGCGATTTGACGCTGCTTTTCCTTCACCTTTTGTTTAATTAGGGGATCGCCTTCCATTTGTTTATATTCTTCCTTCACTTCTTGCTTCGTCATGCGTAGCTGCTTGTCATGATCAAATCGTTGATACAGAAAATCAACGATTGCAATGACAATATAGATAATAGAAAGAATAAGAGTTATTTTCACAAGTAACGAAAACATATACGATACGATATTCTGCGGAGTCATTGTCGCTGTATGAAGAATCGATTGTTTTTCCTGCCACAGAATAAGACCCGCTACTGTAGCGAGCACACTAAATTTCAAAAGCGATTTCAATAGTTCGAAAGCAGATTTTATGGAAAACATACGTTTTATGCCGGAAATGGGATTGATTTTATTCCATCCACCTTTAAGGGACGCAAACGATAAAACAAAGCCCACTTGTATAACATTTCCGACGATAGCAGCAATCCATGCTACTATAAGAACGGGAGCAACAATCGGTATACTCTCCTTTAGCAGGCCAATAAACAATGCTGGTACAGAATCTTGCGTAACATCCCATTGCATCATCGAAGAAAAACCTTGTTGAAACAAGGTATACAGCTGTGCTGCCATACTCTTTCCAAAAACAGCAAGTGCTACAAATGAAAAGGTAACGACCATTGCACCCGATAAATCTGTGCTTTTTGCAAATTGCCCTTTCTTTTTCGCTTCTTGCTTTTTATGGGGAGTAGCTTTTTCCGTTTTTTCAGCAAAAAACTGTAAATCTAAGGATATCATCCTAAGTTATCCCCCTAATATTCGTAGCATCTGTTCAATCGATGAGATCATCGTCTGAACGAGCTGAGAAAGAATATACAAAAAAACGGGAATAGACGCATACAACATTACATAATATACGAACAATTTAATCGGAACCCCTACGACAAATAAATTCATTTGCGGAACAGTCCTTGCAATGATCCCCAATACTACATCCACGATAAATAATGTCCCTACAAGCGGAGCAGCGATAAGTAAAGATATCCAAAACATATGGTCCACGATACCAAGTAAAACCTGTACTACATTCGAAGAATAGGAATCTGGCAGCCAGGCATCTACTGCAATCCACTGATAGCTTTGAATAATTCCTTTAATAAGAATATGATGGCCATCTGAAAGCAGGAAAAATATCATGGTTATGATGTAATAGAATTTTCCCGTTAACGGTTCTTGAATTCCTCTTTTTTGATCAAATAAGGAAGACATGGTAAATCCACTTTGTAAATCTATGAAGCTACCAGCTAGCTCGACCGCATAAAGAAGAAGCGAAGAAGCAAACCCAAGCGATAATCCAACAGCTAATTCTTTAAATACGAGTAAAAAATAGGTGCTATTCCATGCAAGTGGCTGCGTTGGCTGAATAACGCCTACTGTAATAAAAGCAATACAAAAGGAAAATCCCCACTTAACTTGACTCGGAATTTGTTGACTGTTCCAAATAGGTGCAGCAACAAAAAATGCTGAAATTCTAACGAATACTAATAAAAACAGAGGTATATACGATATAAGATCCATCGTGTTATCCTATAAATTTCGTTAGATTTGTAAAGATATTTCGTGTAAAATCAATTAAATTCGTAAGCATCCAAGGTCCAAACACTAGTAATCCAATTAATACAGCAATAATTTTCGGAACAAACGCTAACGTCTGCTCTTGAATTTGTGTTGCTGCCTGCAAAATACTAACGAGAACCCCTACTACTAAAGCTAGAATTAATATGGGTGCTAGCACGAGCATCGTAATATAAATTGTACTTTGTGCAAGAGCGTTCATACTTTCCGGTGTCATATGGCATTCTCTCCTTATGTAAAACTCACGAACAAAGATTGCACGACAAGATGCCATCCGTCCACTAAAATAAAAAGTAATATTTTAAATGGTAATGAAATGAGAGAGGGAGGCACCATCATCATACCCATTGCCATTAGAATACTTGCAACTATCATGTCAATAACAAGAAACGGAATAAATAATAGAAATCCCATTTGAAACGCAGTCGTTAATTCACTCATTACAAACGATGGAACGAGTGCTCGCAATGGTATATCTTGAACCGTTTTATATGTCCCAGCATGGCTATATTCTAAAAATAAATTCAAATCCTTTTGGCGAGTTTGCTTAGCCATAAATTCCTTAATAGGTGCGGTTGTTTTCGAATACGCCTCTTGCTGAGATATCGATCCCTTTAAATATGGCTGAAGTGCTTGATCGTTAATTTGCTGAAATGTTGGTCCCATAATGAAAAACGTTAAAAATAAGCTAAGCCCTATAATCACTTGGTTTGGCGGCATTTGCTGTGTACCTAGCGACGTACGTACAAACGAAAGAACAATTGCAACTCTTGTGAAAGAGGTCATCAATAAAATAATGCTAGGTGCAACAGACAGTACCGTAAGTAACAAAAGAAGCGTAAGTGATAATGACTGATTATTCAAATCACCTAGTGCGCCCGTATTAAACGGAATACCTGGTATGGAAGGAGCATCCGTTGCAGCGAAAGTAATATTTTGATTTATAAAAAAGAGGAAAAAAGCAAATATGCTAACTTTTTTCATTTATCTTTTCCCCCTTCAATCTTTTCACTTTCTTTATTACGAGAAGGAGCATTGCGGTCTAACTTTCTCATTTGTTCCTTCAAGATAGAATTCCACTTCTCAGCAGATGCAAAAGACTGTAACGTCCATTTTGCTTGCCCTTCATCTGCAGCAGAAGCAATTGCTTCCAACAGCTCTTTCTGTTCTTCACCAGGTGACAGGGTACGAATAAGTCCAATGTTTTCACCAACGCCTACTATATATAACGTATTGCCGATCATAAGAAGCTGGATTGAACGATTATTTCCCAGTGAATAGTTGCCAATCGCATGAAATGGCCCGTTATCTCGTAGCTTTTTCGCTTTTTTTGATAGTACTTTTGATAACACATATATAAGTGCAACAATGAGTAGAAAAGACCCGATAAATTGAATCGCATACGGAACAACAGAAGGAGCTGGAGCAGTTTTTACTGGCGTTTTGTCTGAAGTTCCACCTTGCTGCGGGTTCGTATTGTTATACTGCTGATATACTGTTCCTTCTTTCGCTTCTGCCCCTAACGGCATATTACATAGTATAGAAACAAGAAGAAAGCTTAGCAGCAGTTTGTTCCATCTAAGCATAGTGCTGCTCCCTTCACTTCATTTTTCGTTCTCTTTCTTGTATCGTAACGATATCTGTTATTCGAATTGCAAACCGATCGTCCATTACTACAACTTCACCTTCTGCTATTTTCGCTTTATTAACAAGCATGGCAACATGCTCCCCTGCTAGTTTATCTAAGCGAATGATGTTTCCTTTTTTTAATTGGAGAATATCTTGAACTGTTTTCTTTGCCCTCCCAAGCTCAAATGAAACATGAAGAGAAACATCTGTGAGAAGTTGCAATTGTTTTTTATCCGAGTCAACCATTTCCTCGATAATTGGAGAAAATGTTACAGGCTGTATGGTACTCTCTTTTTTTGGCTCGTTCACTTTTTCCCCTCTTTTCACAAATAAATTACTATCCTTTATTCATAAGTCCTTTTAAGAAATTCGAAATGGACGCAGCTTTTTTAGGATCCATTCGCGAGAGAATATCTGCCTGCTGCGATACATTCATGTATTTCAAAATGGATGCAGCGTCCTGTACAGATAGATTTGCTAGAATCTCAGCAGCATTGCTAGGAGACATATTTCCATAGGTAGCAGCTGATTTTTTATAATAGGCTTCAGAATTCATCGTTTGCTTTGCAGCTTCATTTTCCTTTTCATCCAATTGTGATTGTTTCTCTTGTAAACTTGTCTGTAAATCTTGAATTGTTTGCTGTTGCTCCTGAACTTGCTTTTGCATACTATTATATTTCTTTAAAAGTGACGCATAGGAATCGTCATACTGCACATTACTAGGGACTGTTTGCAAGAATGATTTTTTAAAATCATCACCCATAAATAAAAATAAAATAAAGAATACAAGAATAATAAAAATAAGTAGTTCTCCTAGAATATAAAACGTTCCTTGCCATCTTTCTTTTTGCATCCTTACACCTACTTATACAGTGAAACTTTCCAAAAATAGCCAACCTACTTTTACGGGCAGCCCGCCCCCAATTTAAACTTCTCCAATTTCTCTTAAGCCTTGAAGTGTGGGGTTTACTGCCCGTTAATGTGGGAGAGAGAGGAGCGCTTCTGATAATATTGAATGGTTGCCATTTCATCTAGCATATTTTGCTCCACTCTTTTCTGACTTTCTTCATAGGACTGCCTAGATTGTTCACGCAAGTGATTCCACATTTTTTCATCTTTTTGTTTCTCTAGCAATTCATGTTGTTTCATCCGAAGCTCGTTTTCCAGTACTTGTAATTCCCTTATGACTTGATTCATTTTCAAGTCTAGAAAGGTAAGATATTCTTTCTGCTGATGAATGGCTGCTGCAGTACATGCTGTATTCGTCTTTTCCCACTTCACAATCCATTCATTTCGTTTTTCTTGTAAGGTATGTAATTCATTTCGTATGTTGTCTCGTTTTAAGACGGAAGCTGTAAACTCAGTAAGTACTTGCTCTTTTTCCTTCTCCTTCATTGTGACAATCTGTTCATACTGGTACCGAAACATCATGCTTCATCGCTCCAAATCGATTCGTTAATGTAGTAAGAGTGGACGAAAATGAGGAATCTTCTAATGTACCTTGTTTCAGAAATTGATCAATCCATTCCTTATTCGAAATGGCTTCATCAATTTCTCTGTCCGTTCCCCTTTTGTACGCTCCAATTTGAATTAAATCTTCTGCCTTTCGGTAGGCGCTTATTAACGCTTTCACTTTTTCTGAAGCCGTTATATGTTCGGGGGATGCAATATCCTTCATAACCCTACTTACACTTGCTGTCACTTCAATAGCAGGATACATTCCCTTCTGAGCAAGCTTTCGACTAAGTACAATATGACCATCCAAAATTCCCCTCACCGAATCTGCAATTGGCTCATTCATATCGTCTCCATCTACTAAAACGGTGTAAAAAGCAGTGATTGTTCCAAATTCATTCGTTCCAGCCCGTTCTAGTAATCGTGGCAGCATAGCAAAAACAGATGGAGTATATCCTTTCGTTGTAGGAGGTTCACCAATTGCTAGTCCTATTTCTCGCTGCGCCATCGCAAATCGGGTTACTGAATCTAACATGAGATTCACATTCATGCCTTGATCACGGAAAAATTCAGCGATTGCGGTTGCAATCATGGCTCCCTTAATGCGAATAAGTGCCGGCTGATCAGAAGTCGCAACTACCACAACGGATTTTTCTAATCCTTCTTTTCCTAAATCACGTTCAATAAAATCGAGAACCTCTCTACCACGTTCCCCAATTAAACCGATTACATTAATATCAGCTTCCGTATTTCGTGCCATCATTCCAAGTAGTGTACTTTTTCCTACTCCGCTTCCAGCAAATATCCCAACCCGTTGTCCCTTACCAACAGTTAAAAGGCCGTCGATCGTACGAACCCCAACACTTAGGGGTGCGCTAATTCGTGGCCTCTTAAGTGGATTGGGGGGCAGACGATTCGCATTTACTTCGACTAATCCAACAGGAAGATTACTATCATCCATTGGCTGACCTAGACCGTTTAACACTTTACCAAGTAATCCAGTCCCTACCTTCACCATTAATGGTTTACCTGTTGAAACAACCTCACAGCCTGGTCCAATGCTATGAATTTCACCTAAAGGCATGAGAAGAACTTTATTATTTCGAAACCCCACAACCTCCGCCTGAATCGGCTTACTTTGTACTTTCGGATAAATATGACAAATATCACCGATGTTTACATCTGGCCCTTGCGATTCAATCGTTAATCCTATAACTTGTGTTACCTTTCCGTTCATTTTAATCGCGTTCATACCGTGAAGCGCCTCTACATACGGCTGGATATCCCAACTACTCATCTTCTTCCACCTGCTTACATGAGAGAAGAACCTTTTTAATTTCATTTAACTGAACGTCAATTCTGGCATCGATACTTCCATATGGAGTGAGTATGCGACATCCTTCTTCTGAAATACTATAATCTGGAAACACCTTCACTTCCACCTGTCCGTCCATTACAGCTAATAGCTGCTGGCGTTGCTTTTGTACAAAGTCGAAATCGTTTGGCGCAACCCCAATTGAAATGGTGGAAGCATCGTTTATCGTAAGCAAAGCTTGACGAATCATTTGAATCAGTGTATCTTCATTTTGCTGCAGCTCTTGCTGTACGATTTTTTTCGCTATTTCAATCGAAAGATGAATTACAAATGGCTCTGCTTCCTTTATAAGCTTGGCTTTCTCTTCATAAGCCTGCTGCAATATATCGGTTGCTTGCTGAATCTTTTCGGTATACTGCGCCTTACCATTTTCAAATCCAGCTGTATAGCCAGTTGTGTAAGCTTCCTGCTCCTTTTCCTTCATGGAAACACGAAAGTGCTCTTCCTCATTCTCACGCCATGTTTGAAGCTCTTTTTCTGCCTGGCTTCTTCGTTCATCTAGCTCTGCCATCATATTTGCCATCATCATTTCTTTCTCTTGATGGAAATGATCATCGTCCTTTGGTTGTTCGATTGCTTCAACTGGTTGAAGCGGATTTACGATGGTTAGAAGCTTTCGTTCCGGCGTTTCTACCACTTTAGAGGCTTTTACGAGTCTAGATGACAAGATCGTCTCCCCCATTTCGAGAGATAATAATAATGCCATCTTCTTCTAATTTCCGTACCATAGATACAATGCGTTTCTGCGCATCCTCAACATCCTTCATAAGAACAGAATCATTTGCAGCAATTTCTTCTTCAAGCAGATCTTGTCTGCGTTTTGATATATTCCGATAGATTGCATTTTTCATCGTTTGCGTAGTAGAACGTAAGGCAAGCTGTAAATCTTCGTTGCTAACATCAACCAATATCCGCTGAATAGAGCGATTATCTAAATAAGCAATATCATCAAATACAAACATTCTTTGTTTAATTTCATCCGCCAATTGTGGATCAGTAGTTTGAAGCGTTTCCAGTATATTTTTTTCCGTTGAGCGATCCACTCCATTTAGGATGTTTACGATGGATTGAATACCATTTTTTGAAACTTGTTTACGGGTACTCGTTGTGGATAGCCGTTCTTTTAATACTTGCTCTACTTGTTGGATCATTTCTGGTGAAGCTGTATCCATAATCGCAATCCGTTTTGCAATATCAATTTGTTTCTCAGGTGAAAAGGCCGACAAGATAGTGGAAGACTTATCTGCATCCAAATACGACAAAACAAGAGCAATCGTCTGGGCACTCTCATGCTGGAGCAAATTTAAAATTTGCACTGAATCAGCGCGATCAACAAATTGAAAAGGTTTATCAACCCCTTGATTCTTTAAACGATGCAAAAAAGTGGAGGCTTTTTCCGAGCCAAGGGATTGTTGCAGTAACTCTTTAGCTGCCTCCATTCCCCCAAAGGATGCTAAATTATTGGCAATTGCCAATTCATGAAATTCCCGTAATACTTGCTTTTTTACTTCCGAAGATACCATACGTAAATTCGTAATTTCCTTCGTTATACTTTCAATTTCATCCTCATGTAAATGCTTCATAATTTCAGCAGAAGCGGTCGGACTTACTGAGAGAAATAAGATAGCTATTTTTTGTAAATTTGTATATTTCACCATCTTAACGCCCCCTTCCTACTAATCTTTAATAAGCCAAGTACGAAGTAATCCAGCAATTTCCTTCGGCTGCTGCTTTACAATCTCTTCAACCTGTTGTTTGATAAGAGCATTCTCATCATATTCCGGTTCCTCCTTAATCGGCATCTCCGGAACCACCATGTTGATTGCTTCTCTTCTTTCTTTTCTAGACCGTAGTATGAAGTAGATGACAGCTAGAAGTAAGACTATTGCTAGACCAGATACCGCATACACCCACCATGGTAACGATTGACTTGTAGCTGTGGTAGTTTTTGGTTTACCGGCAAAATCTTTCGGAACAACAACTATACGCGAAGCAATATCCTGATTAGAAAGATTCTTATCCGATAGTGCTGATTTCACGACATTCGAAAGAACGTTTTGAATATCCGTTTTCGTTTGGTCGGTAAGGGATGTTGGATCTTTCGGATCAGGTGGTTCAACGGCTATATTTATCGTTAAATCTTCTATTTTGTAAGGACTTTGCACGATATCCTTTGAAATACGATTCACTTCATAATTAAAGCGATTTTCAACATCTTCTGATTTGCTATTTTGAGCACTTCCGTTTGCTGGGTACGTATTTACGTCATTCTGACCATTCGTACCATTTGGCTGCGGCGTATTTCCTGTATATGTTTTCGAGATTTTCTCAGCGCTAATCGCAATCCCTTCATTTGTATCCTTATTCACAGGCTCTACTAGATTTTGTTTTTCCTTCACCTGATCAAAATTCAATTTCACAAAGGGCTGGATAATGACTTTATCTTGACCCATCAGCATGCCAAGCATTTGCTGCAGACGTTGCTGCAAATCCTTTTCAATGGTTTGCTGGATATTGCGCTGCTGTTGAAATTGATCCATATTCATGGTTCCATTTCCACTTGCTGTATTATTAAACCCTTGTCCATATTGGTCTGTCATGACAATATTTTCTTCCGGAAGATTCGGAATACTTTTCGAAACTAAATGGTACATGGCCTGAATTTGATTTTGGTCTAAATTAACGCCAGGTGCCACTTGAATAACAACTGAGGCAGATGCTTGTTCTTTTTGATCTGGATGAACGAACATACTCTGCTCTGGTAAAGTAAGGACAACTTGCGCATCCTTTACCCCATTTACATGCTTTAATAAATCAGCAATTTGTCCTTGCAACGCTTCACGTTCCATCGCATTTAGCTGGCGATCTGTCGCACCAAAGTTTAACCCTTTCGCCATTTCTGAAAAACTAATGGACCCTGTTTTCGGCAGGCCTTTAGATGCTAATGATACTAGCAAGTTCGGTGCATCCTGTTGCGGAACTAATAGTACCGTTCCTTGATTATCTAGTTTATATTTTGAATATCCTTCTTTGTCTAGCTCTGCTTTAATATCTCCCACTTCTTTTTGACTAAGTTCGTTCGTATAAAGTGGCACATATTTCGGAGTAGAAACAAAGTATATGAATAAAGATAATCCGATAACTAGAATGAAAAATAAACTAGTAAACAAAATTTTATTTCGTTTGCTAACCGAATTCCAAGATTGTCTCATGTTCTTGCCTAATTCGATTAATCGTTCTTTCATTTTTATCCCACCGTTTTTCTAAATTACCGTTATATTTGCAATCTCATCATTTCTTGATATGCTTCAAGCATCTTATCACGAACTTGGACAGTTAACCCTAGCGCAATATTAGCCTGCTGCGATGCAATCGTCATATCATGTAAATTGACTGCTTGCCCCTTTGCAACAAGAACTGCTTGATTTTCAGCATTTTTGATTGAGCTATCGGCTTTTTGTATGTATTGATTCAACGTATCCCCAAAAGACGAAGTACCATTTGACTGTTGTGTACTCGGGATGTTCGTAAACGCTGTATTCGGTTGAATTCCCATTACATTCATCTTCTATTACTCCTTATTTACCGATTTCAAGAGCTTTCATAAGCATCGTTTTACCTGCATTAAACGCTGTAATATTTGCTTCATACTCACGAGATGTGGAAGCTAAATCTGCCATTTCCTTTGTTACATCTACATTTGGCATTAGCACATATCCTTGTGCATTTGCATCTGGATTCGTTGGATCATAAACAGGACGAAACGGACTTTGATCATTTACAATTCCATTTACTTGCACACCTGTTAATTCCTGATCTAAATATTGTGAAAAGGAAGGGGGCTGCTTCGTTCCGATTTCTACCATTTTTCTTTGATAGGGTTGCCACTGGCCGTTTACAAATTGAGATCGCGTCGTATTTGCATTGGCAATATTTGATGAAATCGTATCTAACTTAAGTCGCTGTGCAGTTAGCGCAGAGCCACTAATAGATAAAGGTTGAAAAATTGACATAACTATTCACCTACTTTTTCAGTACCATATTTAATAAATTAAACTGTTCACTCATTCCATAGGCCAATGACTGATACCATAGTGAATCTTCAGCAAGGTTAGACATTTCAGCATCAAGATCGACACCATTCCCGTTGTTCTTCATAACCCCTGGCTCTTTCACTAATGTTGGTGTAGCCGTATCTCCTTGCCCTCCAATGGGAATATGCCTTGGATCAGTAGTTGTACCTGAAAAGGAAAAATTACTCAGCTGTTGCTGTAAGATATCTTCAAATACAACTTTATCCGGCTGAAAATTCGGTGTATTCACATTGGCAATATTGTTTGAGATTGCCTGTTGTCTCATCGAGGCAGCATCTAAAGCATTTGATAAAATATTCATCACTTGAACCATACTTTTTACTCGCCCCCTTTTTTTACCATTCGTACAAATATAGACTGTTAAGATAATATATTTCGATAATATATTACGACAAGTTAAGGAAAATAGAAATGAAAATCTTGCTAAATATCAAAAATAAAGTAAAAAAATTCAAAAATATAGGTAAAATTAATGGTTTTTACATTAATTTTATATTTAAAATAAGATGCATTTTTTTATACCATATCAAACCAATAAAAAAAAAAGAAGAATTATTTTAAAAATAATTCTTCTTGTATAAAAAAATATGTATATTTTGTGAACTATATTTGTTTCATTGCTTGTGACCATGTATCTCTTAATTCTGCGAGCATTTTTTCCACTTCTTCGACGTATGTTACATCCTTTTTTAAATTTGCCGTTACTAATCTAGATTTCATATACTCATAAAGGGGAGCTAATTGATTCGCAATTTCATAGTCATGGTTTAATGTAATAAGCAGTTCATTAAGAATATCCTGTGTACGTATGAGTAGCGTATTTGCTTTCACGATATCGTTTTGCTTCATCGCCATCTTCGCTTGCTGCAAAAATTTAATTCCTCCGTTATACAGCATTAACGTTAATTCTTCTGGTCTAGCAGTGACAACCTGATTTCGTTTATATACTTCATACGGGTTTGGATTTATCATCATCTATTCCTCCTTCAATTCTTTTTATCGTAAAATGCTCCATAAGGAAGAATAACCGCGTGTTCGTAATGCTTCGAGAGAAATGTTTCATTTCGTGCACTCACCATTTCTCGCTTATATTTCTTCATGGCATTCAGTAGCAAATTTTGAATTTGTTGTTCTAATGGAAGGATCTTTGTTAATGTATCGCGAATACGAGCGTTCATGACAATATGTTTTGCTTGATTGTCAATCTCATTCATGTTCTTAATCGCATTCTCTCTCTTTTCCAGCAACAGAGGGACCTCATCTTCTCTTCCATTTTTTAATGCGTCAAGAATGGTAACAGTTAGCTGATGATACATTTCAATTCGTTTTTCTTTTTCTTCTATCATTTTAATGACCACTGTTATTTTGCGATGTTCCGAGTTGTTGGGAAATCCATCCGCTTTGACTATTCATTTTTTGAATCGCTTGCTCCATTGCATTAAACTGTGACCAATATTGATTTTCCTTCTGTTGTAACTTATCTTGCCATGATGTAATTTGTTTATTTATATCTTGTAAGCTTTTATCTAACAAGCTTCCCCCAATTGGTAAGTTTGGGTCCCCCGCCTTTGCTACAAGCTGCTGAAGCGTACTATTTACTTGGTCATAAATCCGCCAAGCCACTCCGCCATTTTGATACTTACTGCTGTTATTTAAAGTCGTATCGAGTGCATTTCCGGTATCAAACGTTTTTGTAAACAATTTTTGTACATCCGTTGCATTTGTCTGTAATAAACCCTTTAGCTTTGCTTCATCAATCACAAGCTTGCCATTATCACGATAGTCTTTGCTTGGCGTAATCCCAATTTGAGCAAGGGAACTAAAATTAGGATTCACATTACCTGCGACTGGATCTGAAACTGGAGTATAAACGGCCTTTCGTAATGATGTTAATAAATTTGATAGAATCGAATCATTTTGCAGTACACCTTGTTTTGCTTGGTTTTCCCAAAGTGTAATTTGCGTATCTGTCATACTTTTTTTCTGATCATCGAGTAAAGGTGGATAATCTTTATTCTTTGTTTCATTTATTTTTCCATTAAATGTTGCAATCATGTCATTATATTTATCTACAAATGTCTTAATATTATTAAAAAGAGTATCACTATCAGGAGTTTTTGTAATATTTACCGCTCCGCTAGTAATGTCACTGTTTAATGTGAACTGGACTCCGTCAAAGGTGAAGGTGTTGCTTGTAAGTGTAAGATCCACTCCATTAATTGTTACGCTTCCAGTTGAACTTGCTACACCTTGCTTTACTGCAGGGCCTACTGGAAAACTATTAGTACCCAAATCTACCGTTCCACCTGCAATATTTAATACATTTGGAGATTTGCTAATTGCATCTATCTTAATTTGTGAATAACCTGCATCTGAAGTAAAAATGATAGACTGATCACTCGATGAGTAATTTGCAGTTACGTGCGTTGTTTTGGATTGATTATTGATTGTCGATAAAGCGGTTTGGATGTTATCTGTATCAAAAAGGGTAATTTGTGTATCATTTATATTAAAACTAAATCCATTCCCTGCTCCTAACGCCGTTGTTGTATCCGTGAATGAAGTTTTTGTAAATTTAACAGATGATGGCGTTGCTGATTGAAACATTTTAGCTGCTGAAATGTTATAAGTCGATTGACTAGGGTTTCCGCTTTGTACAGCCGTTATCTTTGTCGTATCAGATGATTGAATCTTAAAAGATTGAAACGTTGATTGTAATCGTAAATTTTGAAATGAGTTTCGAAAATCTAATAGCTTCGTATTCATATCACGATAAGCAGCTTGTTGCCACTGTGTCCACTGCTTATTCTGCATAATTTTATTTAACGGGGCTTGTTCGACAGCCATTAGCTTTTGAACAATACTTTGTGTATCTAAACCAGACGCCATACCGGAAATACGTAAATCACTAGGAAGTACCATATATAACATCTCCTCACTGTTTACTTAAACGGTCTTGTACTCTATTTACTTGTATCGGCATTTTGTTTCAAACGTTTAATATTTTTTTTACACGGGCTGATTCTTGATAAAGAACATTCTTGCATAATATGCAAAGGGTGAAGAAGCATTTCTTCTTCACCCTTTTCCCTTATACTACAGGCTGACAAATCTCTGTAATGCGTACCCCAAAATGCTCATCAATTACAACGACTTCGCCCTTTGCAATTAATTTATTATTAATGATGACATCCAATGGCTCTCCTGCAATCTTATCAAGCTCTACAATGGAGCCATTTGTTAATTCTAATATTTCATTAATTTTCTTTTTCGTTCTGCCTAATTCAACGACCACTTCAAGAGGAATCGTTTTTAACAGCTGTAAATTTAATTCATTCATCTCATTCTCGTTGTTATTTGATAAAGGTGAGGATTCTGTACTCTGCACAGCTTCCTTTTCACCTAACAATGCCTGCAGTTCTTCTGGCGTTAGCTTCTCATCCATTGTCTCCATCTCCTTCTAACACGCGTTCAATTCGAACAGCCATCCGTGTTTTTTTCGTACCTGGCAAAGCAAGAAATTTCGTTTGTTCTCCCACTCTAACATTCAAAGGAGCATCCGTTACTTGATTAAGCTGAATCACGTCATTAACAGCTAATCCAAGAAGCTCTTCTATGGTTATACTTCCGCGTCCTAGTTCCACCGTTACCGGAACAACTAAATGCTCTACTTTTTCTTGTAAATGCTCATTCTCTTCAACATTTTTTCCCTTTTGTCGATTCACGTACCACTGATAGGAGGATAATTTAGATATAAATGGCTCAATCAACATATACGGAATACATAAATGCATCCGCTCCTTCATATCTCCGATCAAAACATCAAAGGCAATAACAATTACGGTTTCTGTTGGAATTGCAATTTGTACAAATTGTGGATTCGTTTCAATGTCTAACATTTTAAATTCAACAGGAATAATACTATTCCAAGCCTTTTCAATGTTTTGGATGAATCCTTCAAATAATCGCCGCAATACATTCTTTTCAATTGGAGTGATATTCATATGCTCCATTTCCGTTATTGTTCCCGGACCGCCTAATAAACGATCTATTGCCGCATATGCCATAAGTGGACTTACTTCCATTACAACACGTACTTCTTGTTTCACTGCTTCAAAGATCGTCATAACCGTTGCTAGAGGCAATTGATTAATAAATTCCTCATATAGTGTTTGTTCTACCGAAACAACTTCAATTTGTACGATGGTACGAAGCAATGCTGAGATAGAGGATGAGAGCTGATAGGCGAAATTCTCATGAATTCTCGTTAACACACGCACCTGCTCAATGGATAAGCGCAATGCTTTTTTAAAATCATATACTTTCACATTTTGCTCTTCATCAGATAATGAATGACCATTATTGAATATGTAATCTTCCATGAACGTACTCCTTCCTTTTTACATAGGAGTGTAAAAAACATAGAAAAAGAGGAATAGCAATATCCCCCTTTTTCGTTATCCACAATCACTATTTTAAAGAGACTCTTATTATCGTTTTAAATTAATAAGCTCGTCAAGTATTGTATCAGAAGTAGTGATAATCTTCCCGTTCGCTTGGAATCCACGCTGAGCCGTAATCATATCCGTCATTTCTTCTGTTAAATCGACATTTGACATTTCAAGTGCACCGGAAATGATTGGACCCACACCAGTTGTTGATGGATTACCTGAGTTTAAACTTATTTGATAAAGCGATCCTCCTATTTTATTAAGACCACTTGGATTTGGTACAGTGACTGTATGTACCGTGCCAAGGGGATCGGTACTACCATCAGCCTTAATCCCCTTCATCTGTCCATCAGCAGCAACTGCATAAGATAAATACTGTCCAGGATTAGCTATTGGATTAATACCATCAACTATCATTCCATCAGGATTCACCAAGTTTCCTGCTCCATCGATAGAAAAATTTCCTGCTCTTGTTAAAAATTGATTTCCACTTGCATCTTTTACAACGAAATATCCGTTCCCATTTATGTATAAATCTGTAGATAAACCAGTTGTTGTAGGGGCTCCTGCAGTTTGTATCGTATCGGTAGAAGCAACTTTTGTTCCTAAACCCACTTGCAAAGGATTCGTTCCGCCAGTTGTAGCTGTAGGTGCCATTGTTACCTTCATATTCTGACTAAGTAAATCTTCAAACATCGTGCGGCTCTTTTTAAAGCCAATCGTATTGACATTCGCAATATTATTCCCAATAACATCTAGCTTTGTTTGAAAGGCTTTTAACCCAGAGACTCCTGAATTTAATGAACGTAACATTAGATATTCCTCCTATTTTACTATTACATTTGAATTGTTGTAATTGAGCTTTCAGGAAATTCATCATTTCCTGCCTGCAAGTAAATGCTGCCTGCTTTTTGCGTGATCCCTGTTACATTGCTAGTTTTTTGTTCATTTGTAACAGGGTCGGTCCATGTTACTTTTTTTCCAAGAAGGTTGGCACTATTGCCCATGTTATTATAGATAGTTGTCATAAACTCAGTCATCGTTTGATTTAAATTTGTAATTTGTTCAAGGGCACTAAATTGTGCCATTTGTGCAATATACGCAGTATCATCCATTGGCTTCGTTGGATCTTGGTTTTTCAGCTGCGTGACGAGTAATTTTAAAAAATCATCTTTGCCTAAGTCTTTTTTTGGTGGTGTCGCTGCTTGCGGAGAATATGTATTTGTTATGTTTGTAATAGCTGCCATTCCTTGGTTCCTCCAATTATTAAGCTATTGTATTAATTTGAGACACCCATTCTGATTCATAAAGCGCTGCATCTGAATAGTCCTCTTTATCATTGTAGCTGTCGCCGCGTCGTTTCGGTTGCTGCTGTCCTTGCTTTGGAGCAGAATCTCCCCCTTGTGAAAATGCTGATGAAAAGGAAGATTGATGTTGGCTAATATGAATTGTATCTACTTGAAGCCCTTGCTGCTGCAGGGCAGCATAGAGAGAATCTACATGCTGCTCAAGTGTAGCTCTTCCTAAAGAAGAATCTGCAATAAGCCTTGCACTCACCTGTCCATCTTGAATAACGACTTTAACATCTACTGTACCCAAATGCTCTGGTGTTAAGGATAATGTAGCTTCCATTTTTTCTGGCGTACCGGTTACTTGAATGCGCGGTAAAAAGGTTGATGTTATATCTTGTGCCAGCTTATCTACTGTAGCTTGAGTAGAGAAAGCTGTATGTACTTCAACGCTCTTCGTCGCTTGTAAGTTAACTGTGGGTATACTACCAAGTACACTATTATTACTCGGTCCATTCTTGTCTTGTATAGGATTAGAATCGTTTGTCATACTCTTATTTTCCGTACGTTTGGATTCATTCTTTGCGCTTTGCTGTAGCTCCTTCAACAAATTTGCAGTATCGGTCTTTGTAGCAGGAGATTTCATAAGGTTTTCTATTGGATTGTTACTATTATGTAGACTTTCCGTATTCCCTATGTTTAGTTCACTTTCAACCTTGTCCATCATACCTTGGTTGTTTATAACCCTATTCATCATTCCGCTCTCTTGTATGTTCATACCCGTTGCCTGAGAAAGCTTCTGATTTGTAGTAACCGCCTGACTTACATTTCCTGCTTGCTGCACCATTTGATTATTTAGGAGGGTTTCTATTTTCCCTGTGGTTGGTTCATTTTGAACCTTTTCCGTCAAACTTTGGTTGTTCAAAGTCATGTTCATCGTTCCGCTCACTTGTACGTTCATACCCATTGAATGAGAAAACTTCTGATTTGTAGCAACCGCCTGACTTACATTTCCTGCTTGCTGCAACAATAGATTGTTTAGATGCGATTCCGTTTTCCCTGTGTTTGATTCACTTTCAACCTTGCTCAAGATACCTTGGTTGTCCATAACCATATTGATTATTCCGCTCTTTTGCACGTTTATGCCCATTACCTGAAGAAGCTTCTGATTTATAGCAACTGCCTGATTTACCTGCTGCATACCCATATTTTCTGTTTGCTGCAGATTTTTTAGCAGGGTTTCTATTTTCCCATTGTCTGGTTCACTTTCAACCTTACTTATGATACCTTGGTTGTTCATAACCCTATTCATCGTTCCGCTCTTTTGCACGTTTATACCCATTGACTGGGAGAACATCTGATTTGTATCAACCGCCTGACTTACCTGCTGCATACCCATACTTCCTGTTTGCTGTGCCATTTCAGCTACATCTGTGCGTGGCTTCAAAGCTTGACCTTGCAAAAGTAAATCAGAAGATTCCTTCACTGGTGAAAGCAAGTCAGACTCATATTCACTCCCATTCATGATTGCATCCGTTGAAGGCTGTTCCATGTTCATAGGCATAGCAGTAGGATAAGCCGCTAGAAATGTTACGTTTGTGGAGGCATCATCCTTCTTCTCGCTATCTGCTTGGTTTTTTTGTAAATAATCCAAAAATGATGAGGAGGATGCTTCTTTCTCTTTTGCATCATTTGATACGTTATATTCCTTAACAGGTAAAATAGAAAGCTGCATCACATAGAATCACCTACTATCTTTTCATACTATACTCTAAGAATAATCATTTTTTTTAAAACAAACAATCTTTTTCCATATATTTTTTAAATTATTATTTTTGGTTTTCTATTTATTAAAATAATTGTAAACTATTATAGTGGATATTTTATTATAAATAAGATTATATCTTACCGAATATGTGACGGAATTTGAAAGGAGAACAGGATGGATATTCGAACGTCAAATTATATGTTATTATCACAAGCCTTACAATCTATGGCTATGTCAAATCAAGATACACAGGCTTCTTCGCTTTCCAATCAAACCTTTCTCATGCTTATAGAAAGTATGTTAGAGCAAGCGAGTATAACAGATACAACTGCATTACCAGCCACCTCTTTCCAGCCTGCCAATCTAAATCTGACAAATGCTACATATACACCTTCTAATCTGAATTCACCACTATCTTTGTCATACGGGAATTCTAATACAAGTGGAATAAATGGCCAGTTAAAAGGTGCTCTTACAAACAGCGGTCCATTATTTGAAGAAGCAGGAAAAACATACGGAATCGACCCTACCCTTCTCGCTGCTATTTCCATGCATGAAACAGGAAACGGGAATTCTAGAGCTGTCCAAGTGAGACATAATCCAGCTGGAATCATGGGAAAGGACGGGCTAAAAACATACCCATCCTTAAAGGATGGGATTTTTGATATGGCGCGAAATTTACGTAAAAACTATATAGATGAAGGCATTACATCGATTGCAGATATTGGAGCAAAGTACGCTCCTATCGGTGCGGATAACGATCCTGGAAATTTAAATTCGTATTGGGTTAAAGGGGTTCAATCCTATTACAATCAGCTCACAAACCAGGGAACAGTTTAGTAGGTAAAAAAAATTCATAAACAAAAAAAGAGCCGCAGCATTTTTGCTGCGACTCTTTTTTGTAAATTAACGAAGTAATTGAAGTACACCTTGTGGTTGTTGGTTAGCTTGTGCAAGCATAGCTTGTGCAGCTTGAGCAAGGATACCGCTCTTACTACTGTTCATTACTTCTTTCGCCATATCTACGTCACGAATGCGAGATTCAGCTGTTGATGTATTTTGAGAAACTGTATCTAAACTATTAATTGTATGTTCAAGTCTGTTTTGAACCGCACCGATTGCACTACGTTGTGCAGATACAGCAGCGATTGCGTTATCTACATATCCAGTATATTGTTGTGCAGTTTTTACATCACTTAATGTATTTGCATCTAGTTTAGTTGAATCTAAATTTGAATCTAATGCTTTTGCACTCATATCTCCAAATGCTACTTTAATTGTTTCTTGTGCTGTTCCGTCAGAACCCACTGATAACTGTGCTGGAGCATTTGTAGCAAGTGTCTTTAATGTGTTACTACCGGCTTTTGTTAAGTCTGTTGCAACGTTAGCGGCAGTGTCAACAGCACCTCCACCGCCATTTAATGTTACTTTTACACCTAGTTGATCAAAATTTAAAACATTTGACGCATTACCTGCTGCAAACATTGTATCAGAAAGTTGAATTTTTTGAGTAGCACCAGTAAGAGTGCTTGTTAGTGTAATGTCCGTACCAGATGTAGAGAATGTAAATGTATCTCCACCCTTAGCTGCAGATACGTCAATACTAGTTACATTAACATCAGTTGCTGTCGCTAAAGCACCAGTCTTTAGTGTAGAAGTGGCACCGTCTTCTTTAGTAGCTAAAGTACCATCCAATAAATTTTTACCATTAAAGCTCGTTGTCTTTGCAATTGTATCCACTTGATCACGTAGTGCTACCATTTCATTTCCGATTGCTTGTCTATCTGGTGCTGCAAGTGTATCACTAGAAGATTGAACAGTAAGCTCACGCATACGTTGTAAAATGCTTGTTGTTTCATTTAATGCACCGTCAGCTGTTTGAATCATAGATACACCATCTTGAGCATTACGAGAAGCTTGGTCTAATCCTTTAATTTGTGCCCGCATTTTTTCAGAGATGGAAAGTCCAGCTGCATCGTCTGCACCACGGTTAATACGAAGACCGGAAGAAAGACGTTCCATGCTCTTTGCTTGTGCTTCAGAGTTACCATTCAAATAACGTAACGTGTTCATAGCCGCAATATTGTGATTAATAATCATAATGAATTACCTCCTCTGTATATAAGGGATATCTCCCCTTCTATTTTTATATATCGGCACTATTTTTTAATTTGTTGATTGTTTCATGAGATTTTTTTCATTTGTTTTCATATCTTATATTTAACCGAGAATGTCCAACAATAAAAAAAGGACCACAGAAAACTGTGCTCCTTTTCCTTATCATTAACGAAGCAATTGAAGTACACCTTGTGGTTGTTGGTTAGCTTGTGCAAGCATAGCTTGTGCAGCTTGAGCAAGGATACCGCTCTTACTACTGTTCATTACTTCTTTCGCCATATCTACGTCACGAATGCGAGATTCAGCTGTTGATGTATTTTGAGAAACTGTATCTAAACTATTAATTGTATGTTCAAGTCTGTTTTGAACCGCACCGATTGCACTACGTTGTGCAGATACAGCAGCGATTGCGTTATCTACATATCCAGTATATTGTTGTGCAGTTTTTACATCACTTAATGTATTTGCATCTAGTTTAGTTGAATCTAAATTTGAATCTAATGCTTTTGCACTCATATCTCCAAACGCTACGTGAATTGTTTCCTGTGCTGTTCCGTCAGAACCCACTGATAACTGTGCTGGAGCATTGGTGTTAAGCGTAGCAACTGCTTTACCACCTAAACCTGTTGCTACTAAAGCAGCTGTATCATTAGCACCACTACCACCATTTAGTGTTACTTTTACACCTAGTTGATCAAAATTTAAAACATTTGACGCATTACCTGCTGCAAACATTGTATCCGTAAGTTGGATTGATTGTTTATTAGTACCATCACTTAGTTCTATTAATCCTGCACCTTTATCTGTAAAGGAGAATGTAGCACCACCCTTAGCTGCAGATACATCAAAGCTAGTCACCTTAACATTACTTGTACCAGTTACACCACCAGTAGCTAACGTAGTACTAGCACCAGTATCTAATTTAGTAGCTAAAGTACCATCCAATAAATTTTTACCATTAAAGCTCGTTGTCTTTGCAATTGTATCCACTTGATCACGTAGTGCTACCATTTCATTTCCGATTGCTTGTCTATCTGGTGCTGCAAGTGTATCACTAGAAGATTGAACAGTAAGCTCACGCATACGTTGTAAAATGCTTGTTGTTTCATTTAATGCACCGTCAGCTGTTTGAATCATAGATACACCATCTTGAGCATTACGAGAAGCTTGGTCTAATCCTTTAATTTGTGCCCGCATTTTTTCAGAGATGGAAAGTCCAGCTGCATCGTCTGCACCACGGTTAATACGAAGACCGGAAGAAAGACGTTCCATGCTCTTTGCTTGCGCTTCAGAGTTACCATTCAAATAACGTAATGTGTTCATAGCCGCAATATTGTGATTAATAATCATAATGAATTACCTCCTCTGTATATAAGGGATATCTCCCCTTTTGATTTATGTATCGACACTATTTTTCTAATTGTTGATAGGAAAATCATTTTTTTATAATATTTTCTTATTTTGTTCACATTTAAGGATTATTTTACCATCTCCTTTTCTGGTTCAATTCAATAAAAAGATCACCATATTGGTGATCTTTTTATAAAGCTGATTATGTTTTTATCCTGCAATAACGGGCAGTAAAACGCCCACCGAAGGAAGTTTCATTTTATCGCAAAAAATCCACTAAAGATGGCGGAATAATTTTCGCTCCCACGGATAATGATGCTTTCATAACTACTTCTTGGGTGGAAAGATCTGTGTAAGCTTTGGCTATATCTGTATCTGATGTGTCAGACAACATTTTGACAGTTAGTGTACTTGTCTGGTCCAATTGGTTAGAAGCCGATTCCAATAAATTTTGTTTGGTTCCAATAATGGCACGTTGTGCGGATACATTATCAAGTTGATGGTCTACTGTACTAGTAAGTGAGCCTGTATTTCCACCATTTTCTAACGTTTGCGCAATGGATCCCAGAGTATCAAATAGATTTTTCCCATCAGGAGAAAATCCAAACAAGGCTGATGCATTTATATTTGCCGATACATTAATTCCCTTACCGATATTCCATTGTACACCTTCTTGACTCGTTGGTTGCAGTACTCCATTTTGATACGGAGGCGTATTGTCCGTTCCCGCGAATAAATAACGATCTCCTAATGTAGTGTTCGCGATATTCCCAAGTTCCTCCTGTAAGCCTTTTATTTCTGTCGCCATACTTTTTCGGTCCGCATCACTATATGTATCCGTACTTCCTTGCACGGTTAGTTCACGTACGCGTTGCAAAATACTCGTTACCTGTCCAATGGCAGAATCCGTTGCCTGGGCCCAGCTAATTCCGTCCTTCGCATTGTTTTGAAATTGGGATAGATCAGATAAAGTAGATTGATAACTTAAGCTGTGTACGGTTCCAATAGGATCATCAGATGGTTTTCCAATTCGTGTCCCACTTGCAATTTGCTGCTGCAGTTTACTTGTTGTCTCTGTGCTTTTCTGCAAATTTTGAATAAATTGACTACTCATCATTTGTTGTGTAATTCGCATGTTTCCACTCTCCTAGCTGAATTAGCTAATTCCATTTATAAGCTTATCGAGCATATCATTTACCGCCGTTACATATTTTGCTGCTGCCCCGTATGCTTGCTGATAGCGAATCATATTCGTCATCTCTTCATCTATGCTTACTCCTGAAATAGATTGTCTTGCATTATCGACCTGTTGCACGATCGTAGTCGCATTATTTGCTTGATTTGTTGCCTCCTGCGAAATCGTACCCATTTGCCCAACAATACTTCGATAATAATCGCCAATCGTTGTTGTTTGTCCGTCGATATTAATCGGTGTATGCTGTAAATTATACATTGCATTGATATTATCACTGTTATCGATAGAATCGCTCTGGCCTGCTGCAACTTTGTTTGCATTTGCAACTATTTTCGGATTTACAATCATATTTTCGGCACTGGTAGGCGGACCATCTGGATTGTTTTTATCAACGAAAAAGAGCAATTTGTCCAATGGAGCATTCGGGTCCTTTGATCTCGCAGCTATGTCATCTAAATTTCTTGCATTATCTCCTGTATGAATGGCATTGATTTGTGTTGCAATCGATTGGGCGAGCGTATCGATTTTATGCTTTATATCCACAAGCGCTCCAGTAGAACTTCCATTTTGCGTATAGCCCCGTGTATCAAGAATCCCTTGAATTTCCCCACTATCAAGCTTGACATTCGCATTTCCAATTGTAACTTCACCGGTATCTGCATTTACTGCAAATGTCGCTGCATTCGTCTTATTAACAAGATCAACACCGCCTACACTTACACGAGTCATCCCTTGTTCATCTGTTGTTACACCAATCGGAACAAGCGATGATAACTTATCTAACAGCATATCTCTCTGATCATATAAAGTGTTCGGCGCTACTCCTTGTGCTACACTTACCGCAATTTGTCCATTTAACGTACTAAGCTGTTTTGCAAGATCATTGACACTCGTTTGCTTTTCTGTAAGCTTCGTTGCCAATTGATCAGATGTCGTGTTCAAGTTTGAGGATAGTTCTGACAGTTTTGCTGCTAACTCCTGTCCACGTTCGGTAAAAACAGTACGTGCTGCTATGCTGGAAGGCTGTTTTGCTAAATCTTGCATACTTTGAAAAAAATTATCTAGCTTTGATTGAAGACCACTATCTGATGGTTCGTTAAACATCACTTCTACATTTGACAGAGCCGATTGTTTCTCTTGCCAGTAGCCTAACGATTGCTGCTGTGTGTAATATTGGGAATCCAAATAACTTTCACGCATCCGTCGAAACTGCGTCACTTCCACGCCTGTTCCTAGTGCAATACCTGTATTACCATTAAAATATGGTATCGAAAGACTAGGTTGAAAAATGGATTCTTGTCTTGTATAGCCTTGCGTATTGGCATTTGAAATATTATTTCCGGTCATGCTAAGTGCTGCTTGCTGAGCAGTAAGCGCACGCTTTGCAATTTCTAATCCGCTAAATGTTGAAACCATTTTGTTTCCCCCTATGCTTTGGCATCAAAAAAACGGTTGGGTTCACTTGCTTCGAGTACAGTGTCATTTTGTTTATAATATCCGGACGAATGCGTTGACGGTAGTAACTGATCCATCATGTACTGGGTAAATGCAAGAGATTGCTGCAATAACAACTCATTCGTACGATTAATCGTACGAATGTCAGATAATAAGGTAAGCAATTGTTCCTGCATTTGTTTCCATTCTTGCTGTTGGCTGGTATCACCATGCAGATTGATGTACTGTGATAAAGTGACAGACGATTTATTCTCCACAAGCTTCGTACGCTGCACTTCTGCCTCTCCTATTTGCTTCACAATTTTCGATTCCTCAGACAAAATGGAAAGCAGTTCTTGTACCTCACCTTTTACTAACACTTGCTGTTTCTTCTTCATCATATCAAGCAAGCTTTCATGTAGCTTCGTTAACGATTGAAGAATCAATGTTAGTTCATTCAACGACTTTTCCCCCATTTTCAAATGAAGATAACAGCTTATCTGCTATTTTCTCGCTATCTATTTGATACGTTCCGTTTGCTACTTTATTTTTTAACATTTCAATCTTTGCTTCTCGATCTTGTCTTAGCTGCTGCTTTGCTTCATTCGACAATTCCAGATGATCATATTCATTCTTCTTCGTATCATCCGATTTTTTTTGCCCGTTCACTTTAGAAATAGGCTGATAAGCAGCAACAATCCGTGAATAATTATTTATTTTCATTGTCTTTCCCTCCTTCAAACCGCTCCTATTCTTACTTCTTTATATCGGCAGCTTTCCGGTATTTGTTTAGTAAAAAGTAAAAAATAATATATGCAAAAGTAGAGGATTTTTCCCTTACTTTTGGGTTAGCTAAGGCAGATGCACTATGAAAGCAGCGCTTATCCTACTTCGGATAAGCGCTGCTAATGGGAATACAAATACTTACCCACGGAAAATCGAATTCGAGATACCCATCATTTGATCAGCGTAGCTTAAAGCACGAGCATTTGCTTGGTAGCCGCGCTGGATTTTAACTAAATCTGTCATTTCCTGATTTATGTCTACATTTGACCCTTCTAAATATCCTTGCTTGACCTGCGTATTCGGATCCAAAGTAACCGTACCGTTCCCATTTAGCGAAAAAACGCCGCCTTCTCCCGTTAGAAGTTGCGGGTTTGAGATTTGAACAATTCCAATTTGCTGCCCAGACCCCGAAATCGTTCCATTAGGTAAAACTTTAAAATCAGTCGTATTATTCAATCGAATCGGATTTCCATTGCGATCTAGTAATACATCTCCATTTCCATTGACAAGCTGAAAGGTATTTCCTCCTACTGAGGAAAGCTGAAAGGCACCATCTCGCGTATACATAATTTGTCTCGAATTACCGGTTCCCCTTTGTACTTGAAAAAATCCATTCCCCTCAAGCATGAAATCATAGGCATTACCGGTTTCCTTCGGCTGTCCCTGCGATAGATCTACATTCGTTAGTCCGATACGTGTGCCATATGCCGTCCGAATACCAAATGGTGTGAATCTCCCAACTTCCCTTTGCGGATTTGGTTGATTCATAATGGAAGTAGCTAAATTTTCAGAAAAGGAAGCGTCTCGACTTTTGTACCCAGTTGTATCAACATTTGCAATATTGTTCGAAATACTATCTAGTTTTTGTTGATAAGCTCGAAGTCCTACTGCAGCAATATTCATTGAAGTATTCACGCTTACACCCTTCCAATCGTATTCAGTTGCTCTAATGTTTTGTCGTATGCTTGCAGTACCTTTTGGTTTGCTTCAAACATACGTATATTCGTCATCATATCGGACATCGTTTGAGACAAATCAACATTTGATTGTTCCAGCATTTTTTGATGAAGGACAACATTATTTGTATTTTTCCCTATCATTCCAGCAGTAGCTCCATCCAATCGGTATAAATCGTTGCCCTCTTTTATTAAATTATTAGGATTATTAATAACAGCAATCCCAATCGTGCCAATGGTACGCATCCGCGCTGGATCATTCGGATGAACGATAATTTCACCATTATCACGCACTAAGAAATCTCCTGAACCAAGCTCTGGATCCGATACAGGCGTTCCATTTTCTTGTAAGACGACACTTCCATTAGCAGTGATAAGCTGATTGTTACTATTTACAGAAAAGTGACCATTTCGTGTGAAACGTAAACCATCAGGAGTCTGAACGGCAAAGAACGCAGAAGGCTTAATCATTCGTCCGCCAATTAATGTCGGTGCAAGATTTTTATCTTCAATTGCAACGTCATAGGGAGAATCTGTACTTGTTAAGTCTCCTTGGTTAAAAAGAGGAAGCGTTTCTTGCTCATATACACCGGTTTGCAAGGTTCCAATCTTTGGTACAATTTGATTTGGTCCATCATGTAGTCGCTCTATCAGCATGTCTGGAAAGGCACGCAACAAGCTAATATCTTGCTTATATCCCGGTGTATTACTGTTGGCTACATTATTCGTTAATAGATCTTGTCTACGCTGCGTAGCGATCATACCCGAAGTAGCAATGTCCATCCCGCGAAGCATACAAACATCCCTTTCTTTACAAATATAAGTTTACTAGTAATCCTTTAATCTCGCCCATTTTTGCTAACATGGAAACCGAAGGAAGTGATTGATCCAATACTTGCTGAGACAATTCAAGCAGCTTTTGATCTACTTGTTTAATTAGTTTTAACTTTTTTTCTCGACCATTTGGAAGTTGCCCCCGCTTTTCTTCTAACGATAAACCATTTTGAATCACTTCTTGTAAAAAAGAATGAATCGATTTCTTATAGCTTATCAAATCTTGAAGAGTTTGAGAATCCTGCAAACGATCTCCTTGCTTTTCAATCTCGCTCATTAGGGTATGTAATCTCTCATTCGTAAGAACTGATTGTTTTTCTTCCATAATTTTACCAAAAGAGGTAGATTGATTTGTTTTTTCACGTATAGGGAGAAAGCGTTCTGAACTAATCGGAAATCCTTGTTCAATTTTCAAATTGATACTCCTTTCTCGAAAAACTAAGCTAAAATTACTAACTTTAAAGCTTTTTTACTACTATACAAACTATTGCTAAAACAACAGTGTTTGATTCTTGCAACACAAATTGGGATTGTCGAAAAACATACATTAACTTACAATACTATTATAAGATTATATTATATCGTTTTAGAAGGAGAAAGTGATGACAAGTTTTTTTGGAATTCTACTTGCAGTAGTTGTTATTGGTCTCGGTATGGTTCTAAAGGGGGCTTCGTTAAATGCGTTAAATAATCCAGCTGCCTTTTTAATTATCATAGGTGGAACCGCGGCAGCTATTATTATTGCCTTTCCGTTTAAAGAAATTAAAAAATTCCCCTTGCTAATTCGAGTCGCACTATTTACACCAAAACAACCTACCATAATGGAACAAATTGAGGAGCTTGTTCATTGTGCAGAAGTAGCTAAGAAAGAAGGCTTTTTAGCACTAGAAGGGGAAATTGAATCCATTAAAGATCCGTTTGTTCAAGGTGGTTTAGAATTAATCGTGGACGGTTATAATGCTGAATTTATTGAGGAAGTGTTGACTGAAGAATTAGATGCCATGGAAAGTCGTCATAAAGTTGGCGCTCTTATTTTCACGCAAGCAGGGACATACGCACCTACATTAGGGGTACTTGGAGCAGTAGTAGGACTTATTGCAGCACTCGGTAATCTAACTGACATTAATAAAATCGGTCACTCCATTTCTGCAGCCTTCGTTGCAACATTACTCGGAATTTTCACAGGATATGTCTGTTGGCACCCGTTAGCAAACAAATTAAAGCGCATTTCCAAGCTGGAAATTGATCGTAAGTTGATGATTATCGAAGGGGTTGTAGAAATACAGGGCGGTATTTCCGCAAAAGCTCTTGAGAAAAAACTACTTGCTAACGTACCACGGAAAGAACGAGAACGTAAGAAGGCGCAGGCGATCAATAATGAGTAAGGTAAGCCGTAAACGCAGAAACAAAGAAGAAGAAGAATCCATCGATGAATCTTGGCTTATTCCATATGCAGATGTTTTAACATTGTTATTAGCGCTCTTTATTGTGTTATACGCTGCCAGTTCCGTAAATATTTCTAAATTTAATGCGATCATGGGTTCTTTTAAATCCGAGTTTACAGGGCAAAAAGAGGGAAAGCAATCACCTAATCCAGCTCCGCAGCCGAGTCCTCAGCCGCAAGCGTCCCAAACGCAAGACATTACGGATCCTAAGCTTGAAGACTTAAAGAAAAAGCTTGATGCTTATATTCAAGATAATCATCTCCAAGACGTGATGTCATTGGAAGACACAGAAAAGGCAGTAGGGATTACTTTGAAAGATATGATTCTCTTTGACTCAGGTAAAGCTGTTATAAAACCTGATGCAAATAATACTTTAAATGACTTAATTGGCTTAATAAATACTGTGGAGAATCCAGTTAGTATTGAAGGACATACGGATAATGTGCCGATACATAACTCATCGTATCAATCCAACTGGGAATTATCAGCAGCTAGAGCAACTAGCGTTGTTCATTACTTTGAAGCACATCAAGTAAAGCCAGAACGATTACAATTTACAGCTTATGGCGAATACAAACCGTTATATCCAAATGATACGGAAGAACATCGCCAAGCAAACCGAAGAGTAACCATCAATGTGTTACGCCAAAAGTAACCAATTATTAATCTTATACATAGCACGATGAAAGAAGGGGGGATGATACACTTGTATGATCACCCTTCTTTCGTTTATTTTTGATCTATTATTCCACCAGAGAAAACATTCCAAATCCTTGCGAGTTTCGTCCCCCTAGTCCCGTATCGTAAGCAAATGATAGCTGCTCCGGCGAAGATTCAATCTCAAATTTTCCAAGCCAGCCTGTAATGATATGGCCTTTAAATGTCGTCACCACTTTATAATTGTCTAATACTTGAATGGGTCGAATAGCAAATGGCTTATCCGGTTTTTTTCCGTGATACGCTTCGTATTTATTTTCAAAGTTAGACTCAATTAAAATAGGGAAGACTGGATCATACGGTTGAAAATAGTGCGTCCGTTTCCGTTCATCCTTCTCATATGTACTATAAACAGTAACAGGTGATAGCATTTCAATTTTATATTTACTTTTTGGTAATTGTGTTTTGTGTATCTCAATTTTTTCAACCGTAAGCAATTGACCATGAAGCTGTACTGTATCTGAAAAAAGAAGAAATTCTCCAAGTTGCCGAATTAATGTATCCAATACACTGCTTACATGCCACGTAATGGTCTCGTGAAATTCTATTCTCTTCTGTTTTACTAATATGCGATGCGGTCCAGACAATCGGCTAAATGTAAACAATTTAAAGGTGCGGTTTCCTTTCTGAAACCCAATTTCGTGTAAAAAATTCGCAAAGCGCGCTTCCGTTAAAGAGCGATATAAAAATCCTTGCAATACATATTGATAGTTTAATGGAAGCTGAAGTGAACTGTGAACTGGTTTAAATGTTACAGTGAGTTTCATTGTAATAATCCCCTTCATTTCTATCTCATTTGATCCTAAGTATTTCCTCTACTCTCCTACTTTTCATATATATCTCCCATTAGAGAAACCGTTCAACATAGAGAGACATTTCATTCCTATCCAGTTAATATAATTTTGCTTTAAGCTGTTCTGTTCTTTACAGAGAACGTAAATTTATAATAATGCAAAATTTCGCATAAATAAAAGATATGACTCTTCTCTAAAAAAAACATCATCGTACAAAAACGTCTATTATAACGAACAAATTTCTATAAAGAAAATATTGAAAATCCTTAACGAAGTTCCAGCATTCACCTCCAATAATTCTCAATTTTTTAAATATACTATTATAATAATTTATGGTAACAAATATATTTGATTTTGTAAATATATAAAAGAATAAATTTTATCATTATATTCTCATTCATCGACAAATGGTCAAAAAAAAGACAAGTACTGATTCTTCCCTATTTCTGAAGAAATCAGTACCCGTCTTATTTCGCAAACAGAAAGACATACACCATACCGAGTATGAAAAAAATACCACAAACAACAAGTAGAACTTTTGCTAGTTTCTCCATAAACATGAAACCACTCCTTTTCTACTTAAGCTCTACTACCGTTACGCCGAGACCTCCTTCGCCCATTTCACCGAATCGGTACGTTTTGACACCTCGATGCTTCTTTAGCTTTTCTTGTACGCCTTGACGAAGTGCGCCCGTACCTTTCCCATGAATGATAGACACACGAGGATATCCTGCTAACATTGCATCATCTAAATATTTTTCAACACGTTCCATTGCATCTTCATAGCGTTCTCCGCGTAAATCAAGTTCGAGTTTAACGTGATAATCTTTTCCCTTAACGGTTGCAAGCGGACGTTTTTCTACTTGCTTTGGAGTGCTCAAATATTCTATATCCGCTTCTTTTACTTTCATTTTTAAGATTCCAATTTGCACATGCCATTCGTGATCACTTATCTTTTCTAAAAGCTGCCCCTTTTGTCCAAAGGTTAACACCTTTACCTCATCACCAGCTCTGAGAGATCGTTTGTTTTCCTTTTTTTTCTCTATTTTCTTCTTCGTTATGAGGGAAGGCGTGGCATGTTCTAAGCGGCTCTTTGCTTCAATCAGCTCATGCTCCTTAATATTTGCAAGCTGCTGCTTTTGAAGAAGGCGAAGCTCCCGGATGATCGTATCTGCTTCTTTCTTTGCAGCTTCTACTTTTTCTTCCGCCTCAATCTGCGCTTTCAAAAGCGCTTCATCACGTTGCTGATTAAATTCAACTATTTGTCGTTGTAATTCTTTATGAAGTTTTTCCGATTCCTTGCGAAGCTCTTCCGCCTCTTTCCATTCTCTTTCTGCATTTTTCTTACTTTCTTCTAGCTTTACAATCATGTTTTCTACTTTATTTGATTCTGTGCTCATAAGCTCACGTGCATGATCAATCACCCTGTCAACTAAGCCAAGTCGCTTCGAAATTTCAAATGCGTTACTTCGGCCAGGCACACCTAGCAATAGCTTATAGGTCGGACTGAGCGTATTAACATCAAACTCCACGCTGGCATTGACTACGCCTTCCCGATTATATCCGTAAGCTTTTAGCTCTGGATAGTGAGTAGTCGCAATCACTCTTGTACCACGTTTATAAACTTCATCTAAGATAGAGATAGCTAATGCTGCCCCTTCTTGCGGGTCCGTTCCTGCACCTAATTCATCAAAAAGAACGAGACTATCATAATCTGCCTGCCCTAAAATCGAAACGATATTTACCATATGGGAGGAAAACGTACTTAAGCTTTGCTCGATCGATTGCTCATCCCCAATATCTGCAAATATATCTTGAAAGATACAAATTTCAGACTCATCTAACGCAGGAATGTGCAAGCCAGATTGGGCCATAAGCACACATAATCCAACTGTTTTTAATGTGACCGTCTTTCCTCCCGTGTTTGGACCAGTTATTACGATCGTTGTAAAATCTGTCCCAAGTTCGATATCGTTTGCAACGACAACATCCTGTGGAATAAGTGGATGACGTGCTTTAAACAATTTTAAATAGCGCTGATTATTTAGTTTTGGCTTAATAGCCTTCAATCGTTTTGCATAAGCTGCCTTGGCAAAAATAAAATCCAGCTCCGCTAACACTTCTACGTTTTCCAAGATCATATCAGCAACCTCAGCGACCTTACTCGTTAGCATAAGCAAAATACGTTCGATTTCTTGCTTTTCCTTTACCCTTGCCTCCTGAAGGGAGTTATTCAAATCCACTACTACTTGCGGCTCAATAAATAATGTCTGGCCTGATGCAGATTGATCATGGACGATTCCTCCGTACACCCCGCGGTATTCTTGTTTTACCGGAATCACATACCGATCATTTCGTATCGTAACAATGGTGTCAGACAATTGCTTAGATGCGTTAGAAGAGCGTATCATTCCCTCGAGCTTCTCGCGAATACGAGATTCAGCAGACCGCATTTGCTGACGGATAGAACGTAGTTTGTCACTGGCACTATCTACTACTTCTCCTCCATCTCCAATACAAGCATTAATTTCTTTTTCTAAATCTAAAAGAGACGTTAGCCGTAAAGTAAGAGAAAGAAGGATGGGAACCTCTCCATGATTTTCTACAACCTCTTCAATAAAACCTTTCATTTGCCGGCTTCCATACATTGTCATCGATATAGCAAGAAGCTCAGTTGGATGAAGCATGCTGCCAATCTTCGCTCTTTTTACATGAGGACGTATATCTGATACTCCTCCAAGTGGTGCATGACCCTTTAAGCGGAGTACAAATGCTCCTTCTTCCGTTGCATCTTGCAGATAAATCACTTCTTCAAAATCTTTGCTTGGCAGTAATTGTATAACTTTCTCTCTTCCTAGAGAAGAAGATACATGTTCAAGTAATTGTTCTTTTACTTTATCATATTCCAAAATACGTAGTGTCCGTTCTAGCATGCCAAAACCTCCTATTGCTTCTTCCTACGAATAAAGTCTAACAGCTGATCAATGTTCCATGTATTAATAATGGAATCCGGCTGAATCCAGCCCTTTTTCGCAACGCTAACCCCTATCTTCATATGTTCTAACATTTCAATGGAGTGCGCATCTGTATTAATAACTAGTTTAACCCCTTCATCTTGTGCTTTTTTTATGTAGATTGCATTTAAATCAAGGCGGTTCGGATTTGCATTTAATTCAAGTACTGTTCCCGTTTCCTTGGCAAGGCGAATCAGCATATCCACATCTACATCATATCCGTCTCTCTTACCAAGAACACGACCAGTCGGATGAGCAATCATCGTTACATACTTATTTTCAAGAGCATGTCGAAGTCGCTCCATAATCTTCTCACGGCTTTGGGTAAAACCGGAATGAATAGAGGCAATGACGAAATCTAGCTGTTTTAGCACATCATCATCATAATCAAGTCTTCCATCAGGTAAAATGTCCATTTCAATTCCGCGCAAAATGGTTATATTCGGATATTTTTCATTCAGCCGGCGAATCTCTTCCCCTTGCGCCAATAAGCGCTCTGCTGACAAGCCATTCGCTACTTTTAAAAATTGAGAATGATCTGTAATAGCTATATATTCATATCCTTTTTTTATACATGCAACAATCATTTCTTCCAGTGAATTTGCACCATCACTCCAAGATGTGTGCATATGTAAATCACCTTTTATTTGTTTGGCTTCAATCAAATGTGAAATAGACGCAATATGTTCGATTTCATCGCCGCTCTCTCTTACTTCCGGCGGAATAAAAGGAAGCTGAAAATGGTTATAAAATTCTTCCTCTGTTTGGAATGTTTTGAGCATACCGGTTTTAAGATCTTCCACGCCATATTCACTAATTTTCTCATGGCGTGCTTTGGCAATTTGACGCATTTTCACATTGTGCTCTTTTGAGCCTGTAAAGTGATGCAGCGTCGTTATGTACTCTTCTTCCTTCACCAAACGAAAATCTACTGAAATATCAAAATCATACTGTAGTCTTACTGATACTTTCGTATCACCGCTAGCAATCACCTCTACTATATGAGGAAGCTTTAGTAATCTATCTCGAACCTCTGCCGGTTGTGGGGTAGCGATGATAAAATCAAGATCTTTAACAGTTTCTTGTACTCGTCTTAAACTACCAGCCCTGGAATAGCGACGAATTTGTGGAATTGTCGACAATATCGATTCTATTTCCTCGGCAATAGGCAGAACATATGCAATCGGCAACCGATCTGGCCGTTTGCCTACTTGAAGAATGGCTTCTAGTATTTTCTCTTCTGTTTTTTTAGCAAACCCCGTAAGCTCCTGTACTTTATGTTCCTCACATGCCTGCTTTAAAGAGGCTAAATCGGTAACATTTAGTTCCTTGTATAGCTTAGCAACCTTTTTTCCACCAAGACCAGGCAGCTTTAATAGTGGAATAAGCGAACTCGGTACCTCTTTCTCCAACTGCAAAAGCAAAGAAGATTCTCCCGTATCTATGCACTCTTGTATCACGTCCCTAGTTCCTTTACCGATCCCACTTAGCTGTGTAAAATCCTCAATTTCACTAATGCTTCGATCATCTGAATCTAGCGCTGTGGCTGCCTTACGAAATGCTGATATTTTAAACGAATTTTCTCCCTTTAGTTCCATGTATAGAGCAATTGTTTCCAGTACCATGATAATTTGTTTTTTATTCATGCAGACGCTCCTATCTGAAAATAAAATAACGATTACTCATTAGGAGTAGAACAAGTGAAATGGACCGATACAGAAACTCTCAGTGTAACAGAATTCCACATAACGGTCCATTGAACAAGGCGCTTACACGATTTTATATCCCCAATCTATGCTTTTGTACTCCATACCTCTTTCACCTTATCTGAAAGAACAGGCGTATCATCAGCAATAACTTTGCAAAGGGCAGATTGATGAATCGTTGATTGCACCTGCTGAATCGGTAATATTGTTCCAACTATGATAATCACGAAAACCAACATATACACTTCCACAAAACCAAGTATACCTCCACCTAGTGCATTCGCTTGCTTTATTACAGGAATTTGTGCAAGTATATTCAACACATGTCCAACTAATGACAGTGCTAAAATAGTCAAGAAAAATAAAATAATAAACGCTATTGCCTTGTAAAACCCTTCTTCGACATTACCAGAACTTAACCAAACTGATAAAGACTGCGTTGCCCCAGCAGGATAAGGTATTAGACTCTTTAACGAAGGTGCAAACGAAGCAGAATATGTATAGGCGACAAAAAAAGCAGCAAAATAGCTAATAATCCGTACTATTTGAAGAATGAGCCCCCGTTTCAAACCAATAAAAAATCCACCAAGGAGTACTACAATGATGATTAAATCAATCATAACTCACCCATTCCTTTTAATCGTTCTTTTAAACGTTCTGTTTCTTCTTTTAATTTAATATAATCATGCACAACATTGACTGCAGTTAGCACTGCTAATCGATTTATGTCAAGAGAAGGATTCTTGGCGTTTATTTCCCGCATTTTATCATCAACAATGGCCGCGACCATGCGAATATGACTTGTGCTCTCATCTCCAACAACGGAATATTGCTGGCCATAGATTTCCAGAGTAATTTTCGTTTTTTTCTCGTTTTGCTGTGACAACTCACTGTCCTCCAATCAACATAAAGAATCCTAAACTATATCATACCATGAACAAACAACATATGGAATTAAAAAACAGAATTCGGTATTATTATATAGAAAAGCGGAGCCGGCTCGTTCAGCTCCGCAGGGCGGTGGTTCTTTCCCCATAAAGGCGCTTTTTGCCTTTATTGGGGGAAGGTTCTCAGGGCCGGATGGAGCTTGCCGGCGGAGCTAGACACCACTGAAAAGCAGAGCCGGCTCGTTTAGCTCCGCAGGGCGGAGGTTCTTTCCCTATAAAGGCGCTTTTTTAACTTTATTAGGGGAAGATTCTCCGACCGGATAGAGCTTGTCGCTTTCTGCTCAATGATGACATTCCCAATTTTTTTTGAAAAGGAGTATGTAATTTGACAAATCATGTAGTCATTCAAGCGTCTCATTCTGTTATAGAACAAATGCGTTTGCATTATGAAAATAACATAATTACGAAGGTTCCTCAAGGTGGAATATTTGTCGCAAAGCTGCCTTCCTGTACGATCACTGCTTATAAATCTGGGAAAGTACTCTTTCAAGGCATAGATGGAAATAAAGAAGCTGCGAGATGGGGACAAAGCACCCCGCCTTCCCAAAAAAGTACGAAACCAAAAGCAAATGCAACGAAATTCTCACCGCCAGCGAATATTAGTACGATGTCTATCATTGGCTCCGATGAAGTAGGGACCGGTGATTATTTTGGCCCTATCACCGTAGTTGCAGCATACGTAGAGAAAACTCAGATTCCCCTATTAAAGGAGCTCGGTGTTCGAGACAGCAAAGATTTAAACGATACTCAAATTACTGCAATCGCCAAGCAGCTTATTCCGTTTCTTCCTTACAGTCTGCTAGTCTTACCGAATGAAAAATATAACGACCTACAAGCAAGTGGAATGAATCAAGGTGAATTAAAGGCAAAGCTGCATAACCAAGCTATTACTAACGTACGGAAAAAAATTGCACCAGCACAGCCAGAAGCTACTTTAATTGATCAATTTGTAAAACCTGAAATCTACTATACCTATCTTCGGAAACAAAAGACGGTTCAGCGTGAACAAGTGTATTTTGCTACAAAGGGAGAACAGATTCATCTGGCCGTTGCCGCTGCTTCTATTATCGCCAGATATGCATTTGTTAAACATATGAACGATCTTGGAAAGAAGGCTGGCTTCGTAATACCAAAGGGAGCGGGAGGAAACGTAGATAAAGCTGCTGCCAGACTCATTACAGAACGCGGGAAAGACAGCTTAAACCAATTTGTTAAGCTCCACTTTGCTAATACAGAAAAAGCTATGCGGATTGCCGGTAAATAACTTCATAAAAAAAGACTGTTCCCACAAAAATTCTTGTGAGAACAGTCTTTTTTGTCTTTCCCTATTATTTACGCAATTGTGCGTGGAACGTTTCTTCTACTGCTTGCAAGACAAGCTCGTGTGCTTCTGTTACTTCTTCGTCTGTTAACGTACGTTCTGGGTCGTAGTAACAAAGAGAGAACGCAAGTGATTTTTTGCCTTCCTCCATTTTTTCTCCATCATAAAGATCAAAGAGAAGGGCTTCCTTTAAAAGCTTTCCGCCAGCTTTTATGATGACTGCTTGAACATCTGCTGCAAGTGTACTCTTATCTACAACGAGTGCAATATCACGAGTAATAGATGGAAAACGCGGAATCATGTCATAGCCAACTTCCTCGGCATTTGCTTCAAGTAACGGTGTAAGAGCTAATTCAAATCCAAATGTATCTTTCATGTCAAGCTGCTTTTGGGTATCCGGATGAAGCTGGCCGATAAAACCAATTTCAGTACCATCTAGCAGTACGCTCGCTGTTCGACCAGGATGCATTCCGTCACGTTCAGTTGCTTTATACGAAATAGATGCAGATACCCCTAATGTTTCAAGTAGCCCCTCTAGAATTCCTTTCAATACATAAAAATCTACAGCTTTCTTTTCTCCTTGCCAAGCATGTTCATAATAGATTCCTGTTATAACAGCAGCAACATGCTGTTCTTCTTTCGGTTGTTCCTCTAATCCAGCAGGAAGGAATACTGATCCGACTTCATACAATGCTACATTTTCAATTTTACGAGCATTGTTGTAGGAAGCAGCCTCTAATAAATGCGGAAGAAGGCTTAACCGTAGCTGACTGCGTTCTTCGCTCATCGGTAAAGATAAACGAACGGCGGATGCATCCGTTTCCTTTAAGGCGAACTGTTTCGCTCTTGCTTCATTTGTTAAGGAGTACGTAATTGCTTCATATAAACCTGCACTTTCTAAGAAGCGACGTACTTTGCGGCGTTTTGCTTGTTTTTCACTTAATTTACCGAGTGTTGTTTCCGCAACAGGAAGAGTGGATGGAATATGGTCATAGCCATATAGACGACCTACTTCTTCGATTAAGTCTTCTTGAATCGTAATGTCAGGTCTTCTCGTAGGAACTGTTACATGGAAGGTTTCACCCTCTTGTGTAAACACAAACTGTAAATTTGTGAATATAGTTGCTACTTCATTAGCAGAGATGCTTGTTCCAAGCACACTATTAATTTTTTCAACTGTTACTGAAACGATCGTTTCTTTCTGCTCTAAATGATTTGCACAGGCAACACCTGTTAATACAGTACCGCCTGCATATTTCTCCATAAGTGCTGCTGCCATTTGAGCAGCTTCTCTTGTACGCAATGGATCGATTCCTTTTTCAAAGCGTGCACTTGCTTCACTACGAAGTCCTAAATCCTTGGATGCTTTTCGTACGCTTATTCCAGAAAAATAAGCAGATTCGATTAACACATTAACAGTGTTTGTATCTACTTCACTATTTGCCCCGCCCATTACACCAGCAACAGCTACTGCTTTTTCTCCGTTTGTAATGAGAAGATGATCACTGTGCAGTGTACGTTCTACATCATCTAATGTCGTCATCTTTTCCCCTTCATGGGCAAGACGAACAACGATTTCTTTTGAATCTAACTTATCATAGTCGAATGCATGAAGAGGCTGACCATATTCCATTAAAATATAGTTCGTGATATCTACTACATTATTAATAGGACGAATACCTGCCGCCATTAGACGCACTTGCATCCAGATTGGTGAAGGTCCTATTTTCACATTTTTAACCATTTTTGCAATGTATAATGGATTTTGCTCCTTCGCTTCTACAGAGATAGAAATATAGTCAGCTGTGTTTTCATTCTCTTCTTGTAATTGAACACTAGGTAGTTTCACGTCTCTCCCTAGAATAGCAGCCACTTCATATGCTACACCGATCATATTCAGGCAGTCAGCACGATTTGGTGTTAAACCAAGCTCAAGAATTTCATCGTTTAAGCCAAGAAGCTCAGCTGCATCTGAACCTACTTCTACGTCATTTGGAAAAACAAAAATACCTTCGCTGTATTCTTTCGGCACAAGCTTGGAATCTACGCCAAGCTCTTGCAGTGAGCAAATCATCCCTTGTGATAGCTCGCCACGAAGCTTTGCTTTTTTAATTTTTACGCCGCCTGGAAGCCGTGCTCCAACCTTTGCGACTACAACCTTTTGTCCTTCTGCAACATTTGGTGCGCCGCAAATAATTTGAACTGGCTCTTCTTCACCGATATCAACGAGACATTTGTTTAACTTATCTGCTTCTGGATGTTTTTCACGCTTTAGCACATAGCCTACTACTACGTTTTGTACTCCTTTGTTTCGTACTTCTACACCTTCTACTTCGATGCCGCTTTTCGTAATTTTATCAGCTAACTCGTTTGCCGTTATGCCTTCTAAATTCACATATTCTTGTAACCATCGGTATGATACGAACATGCTTCATCCCTCCTTAAGCTCGTTTAAATTGTTGCAAGAAACGCATATCATTTGTATAGAAATGTCTTATATCATCAATACCGTATTTCAACATCGCAATCCGTTCTGGTCCCATACCAAATGCAAAGCCCTGATATTCGGCTGGATCGTATCCACCCATGCGAAGTACGTTCGGATGAACCATACCTGCTCCTAGAATTTCAATCCATCCAGTTCCTTTACAAGTACCACAGCCATGTCCTCCGCACATCATGCAGGAAATATCCATTTCTACAGAAGGTTCCGTGAATGGGAAGAAGCTTGGGCGTAATCGAATTTCTCGATCTTCTCCAAACATTTTTTTCGCAAACACTTCTAACGTTCCTTTTAGATCACTCATACGGATGTTTTTATCGATAACAAGACCTTCAATTTGCATAAATTGATGAGAATGGGTAGCATCGTCATCATCACGTCGATATACCTTACCTGGACAAATAATTTTGATTGGTCCATTGCCATTGTGCTTTACCATCGTTCTCGCTTGTACCGGAGACGTGTGCGTACGCAACAATATTTCATCTGTAATATAGAAAGAATCCTGCATATCACGGGCTGGATGGCTTTTTGGCAGATTTAATGCTTCAAAGTTATAATAATCTTGTTCAACTTCCGGACCTTCTGCGATTTCATAGCCCATTCCGATAAATAGATCTTCAATTTCTTCAATAACAGCCGTTAACGGATGATGCGATCCGATTGCAACCTTACGCCCTGGCAATGTCACATCGATTGTTTCTAGAGCTAAACGTTGTTTCGTAGCTGCTTTTTCTAATTCCTCTAATTTCGCATCTAAGTGCTGTTGAATGGTTTCACGTACTTCGTTAACAAGTGCTCCCATGCGTGGTCTTTCTTCTTTTGAAAGCTTTCCCATACCGCGAAGTACTTCTGTAATCGGGCCTTTTTTCCCTAGGAACGCAACACGTACTTCATTTAACTCTTTCAATATAGTAGAAGATGAAATTCTCGTAAGTGCTTCCTGTTTGAGTTCCTTCAAACGATCCTCCATACCATAAACCTCCTTCATTGTTTTCCCACCTA
Source organism: Ectobacillus polymachus (assembly GCF_048159605.1). Lineage (NCBI taxonomy): Bacteria > Bacillati > Bacillota > Bacilli > Caryophanales > Bacillaceae > Ectobacillus > Ectobacillus polymachus. The sequence continues at coordinate 1,921,055 of NZ_JBLREB010000001.1, forward strand.
AAATGGAGTCAGGTGCTGTTTGTATCACTATTTCCAACCTGACGAAAAAAATTGCATATAAAAAAGCCTCGTCCTTAGAAAAGGGACGAGGCTTAATCGCGGTACCACCCAATTTAGCAGCCAATATGCTGCTCACTTCATTTTCATAACGGTCTCACCGGTACGCCTTTACACTTTCGTGGTCCTAGCGCCTACTCCAGAGGTGAATTCACTTGCTTCTTCCATAAAAATGCTTACAGTCACCGGCATTTTCTCCCTGTATGGTGATGAACAAGCTACTACTCTCTTTCATCATATTTTATTGATTCAGTTTGTTCTATTATAGAAAGTTTTTCACGAATTCGCAACCTGGCTTTGTAAATAATACGTCAATATTCCAGCGGCAACCGCCACATTTAAAGATTCTGCCTGTCCAATAATGGGAATGTATAAATTATTATCACAGCGATCCAATAGCTCTTGTCTTACGCCATTTCCTTCATTCCCTAGAAGAAGGGCAAAGTTTATGGACTGACTTACTTGTGTATAGGGTACAGCATTATGAAGTGCTGTGCCATACACAGGTATGTGATTTTTCTGCATATCTAGGATGATTTCTTCAAGCTGCCCCTTTATAATGGGAAGATGAAATATCGACCCTTGTGTTGAACGTAACACCTTACTATTATACACATCAACAGTTCCTTCTCCGAGGATAATAGCATCTAATCCAGCGGCATCGGCAGTTCGAATAATCGTTCCAAGATTACCTGGATCTTGAATACCATCTAACAACAAATATTTTCCCTTTTCAAAGCGAATGGCAGCTTCCGCTTTTTCGCAAATTGCAACAATCCCTTGGGGGGTTTCTGTTTCTGATATGGTTTGAATAACAGAATCGGAGACAATATACACTTCCATATCACTTATATCCCAATGCGAGGGTACATCGACTTGTTCATGAATAATGAGCTCTCGAACCGTCCCCTTTGACTTGAGTGCCTCTTCTACAAGATGAAAGCCTTCTACAATAAATAATCCTGTCTTATCTCGTTCTTTTTTCGTATGTAGCTTTTTCCATTGCTTAACCCGTGCATTTTGCTGTGAATCGATTTTCTTCATTTAGACGTCCCTCTCTTCTCGATTCATTATTATATCCGATTTTTATACATAATTACACGAAAACATCAAAAACTAACGATATCTTATCCTTAAAGAGGTGATAGAGCTTGAATTTTAATTTACGCGGTGCAGTAATAGCAAATATTACTAATAACTCACAGTCAGAACTAGAGGCTACGATTGTAGATGCTATTCAAAGCGGAGAAGAAAAGATGCTGCCTGGGCTTGGAGTATTGTTTGAAATTATTTGGCAGCATGCAGATGAACAAGAAAAAACAGAAATGCTTACTATGTTACAGGATGGTCTGCAAAAACAATAACTATTTATATGAAAAAAGAGCGAAGCAACCTTCGCTCTTTTTTCATCCATTAATCAAATGTAAGATCATTTACTTTTTTACGATCTAGTCGTTTAATAACTTCTACAAGTAATTTCACTGTATTTTCAAAATCATCACGATGGAGCATAGCCGCATGAGAATGAATATAACGAGTTGCAATCGTGATGGCTAGAGCAGGAACTCCTTGTAATGATACGTGTATAGATCCTGCGTCTGTTCCACCGCCTGGTACGTAATCATATTGATAAGGGATACCCTGAGCTTCGGCAACATCTACTACAAAATCGCGTAATCCTTTATGAGCTACAATGGATGCATCATATAAAATAATTTGCGGTCCGTTCCCCATTTTGCTTAATGCCTCTTTATCCGTGATTCCTGGCGTATCTCCTGCAATCCCAACATCAACTGCAAATCCGATATCAGGCTGGACGAAATGAGTCGCTGTTTTTGCGCCGCGAAGACCTACTTCCTCTTGAACCGTTCCAACACCGTATAAAACGTTAGGATGCTCCTGTTTATGTAGTCTCTTCAATACTTCAATAGCAATAGCGCAGCCAATGCGATTATCCCATGCTTTTGCCAGCAGCATTTTTTCATTTTTCATCACTTGAAATTCAAAGTAAGGAACCACTTGATCACCAGGACAAACGCCCCATTCTAGTGCCTCTTCTTTGCTTGTTGCACCAATATCAATAAACATGTCCTTGATTTCTACAGGTTTTTTCCGAGCTTCCGGTGATAATATATGAGGTGGCTTCGAACCGATAATCCCTGTAATATCGCCCTTGTTCGTAACGATCGTAACACGTTGGGCTAACATAACCTGGGACCACCAGCCACCAACTGGTTGAAAGCGAAGAAAGCCTTTATCATCTATTTTTGTAATCATAAAGCCTACTTCGTCTAAATGCCCTGCAACCATAATGCTCGGTCCGTTTGCATCGCCAACCTGTTTTGCCACTATGCTTCCTAAATTATCATACGAAATTTCATCGGCGTAAGGGGCGATATATCTTTGCATTACTTCGCGAGGCTCACGCTCATTCCCAGCGATTCCCTTCGCATCTGTTAAATCCTTCAGCATCTTTAACATTTCATCCTGCATGCCTTATCCCTCCTATTATCTTATTTATTATACATTTAGGAGAAGGAATATTCAAAAAACGGCAGGTGACAATTTAGATTAATAGCCGTTCTCTTGACGTTTGTGATTTTTCTCGTTTTTAGCTAAATAGGCTGTTTCCATGTCTTCTTGTGAAAAATCTAACGCTTCGCCTAATAAAATAAAGCTTGTAAACAATTCGATATAGTTTGTAATAGACGGTTGTTCGTGGAAGGTAATAACCTTCGTATATACGTCTAAAAATAATTCCACAGCTGATTGATTGGATTGCGTACATTTATAAAATAGAAAGTTTTTATCTACACCTAAATCAATTCCAATTGACAAAATAAAGTGTAGTCCATCCACATATTCTTCTAGTACAATACTTCTTTCAGAAGCAGGTTTGTTGCTCCAGTATTTAAAGCAGCGAGTTTCATTGGCAAGCTCACCAACTTCAACGAGAAGTGCTAATGTTTTTTCCTCTAGTAAGTGTTTTCCCTCTAATTTATGCTCAGAAACAATTCGATCATCTAATTCCTTTTGTAGCTTAAACAGTTGCAATAAGTCCACGATTGTATTCCTCCTCAAGTATTCATGTATATTATAACAGCGTCCCATCTTCTGTGACGATATTTTTTCCGTTACATTTTTTACAAAAAATCAATGTTTAGGTTGCTGCAAGTATAGATATTACAAATGTAAGTATACCCACACACGGTTCGATACACTAATAAAAAGTATTTATATTTACATATTTAGTCAAGAAATAAATGCGAATAAAATGGTAGGGAATAGGCAATTCGTTTGATGAAGAAAAAATAATATCTCTTGGTAGTCCCACATAAGTGCAATAAAAAGATATTTTTAGTATGAGGAGATAATTGAATGAAAGGTCTAAGTGATAGGGTTCTTTTCATCCTTTCTTATTAAAAAAAGCCTCAGGTCCATGCCTGAGGCTTTCTACTTATTTTGCTAAGTTATTTTTTGCAACAGTTGCTAATTCAGCAAATGCATTTGCATCAGCAATAGCAAGATCAGCAAGCATTTTACGGTTTACTTCGATACCAGCAACCTTAAGTCCGTGCATTAAACGGCTGTAAGAAAGACCGTTGATACGAGCTGCTGCATTAATACGAGTAATCCAAAGCTTACGGAAGTCACGTTTCTTTTGACGACGGTCACGGAATGCATACATTAAAGATTTCATAACCTGTTGGTTAGCAACTTTGTATAATGTATGTTTAGATCCGTAGAAACCTTTCGCTAATTTTAATACTCTTTTACGACGTTTACGAGTAACTGTACCGCCTTTAACTCTTGGCATATTGTTTCCCTCCTAGATATCTTGTCCGTTCTTAAATATTACAAAGTGTCAAGCATTTGGTGGATACGTTTAAAGTCCCCAGCACTTACTAAAGATGATTTACGAAGATGACGTTTTGCTTTTGTTACTTTGTTAGCAAATAAATGGCTTCTATATGCATGAGAACGTTTAAGTTTACCAGTTGCAGTTTTTTTGAAACGCTTCGCTGAACCGCGATGAGTTTTTTGTTTCGGCATGAAGATTTCCTCCTCTAATCATTACTTTTCAATTTTAGATGCTAAAATTAAGAACATGCTTCGGCCATCCATTTTCGGTGCAGATTCAACTGTACCTACTTCTTTGCAAAGCTCTGAGAAACGATCTAGTACACGCTGTCCAATTTCTTTATGCGTAATCGCACGACCTTTGAAACGGATAGACGCTTTTACTTTATCGCCATTTTCAAGAAACTTAATGGCATTACGAAGCTTTGTATTAAAATCATGTTCGTCAATGGTTGGGCTCAAACGAACTTCTTTGATGCTAATGATTTTTTGATTCTTTCGCATTTCTTTCTCTTTCTTTTGTTGCTCAAAGCGATACTTACCAAAATCCATAATGCGGCATACCGGTGGTTTCGCAGTTGGTGCAACCATGACAAGATCCAGATTTACGTTCGCAGCCAATTCTAATGCCTCTTGACGAGATTTAATTCCGAGTTGATCTCCATTTGCTCCGATGAGACGCACCTCACGAGCTCGAATAAGCTCGTTAACCATAATGTCCTTGCTAATAATAAGCCACCTCCAAAGTGTTATAAAAATACTTCCTGCGGCAAGACCCGATCACAATAAAAAAAGTGTGGGTACGTACACCCACACTGTAACTATTTCAAATCGTCACATTTTATCGTCAACCTGTTAACTGCAAATAGCGTCATACAGGTGAGAAGCGGGCGCTCCTACTTTCCACAAGTTCGTATTCAATTTTCCTTCGAAATTGTACCATAGTAAATGACATTTTGTCAACAAACAATACGATCAATTGACACAAAAACTATTGTAACAGACAACTATAAAGTACGCAACTATTTCCTAAATATTTTATACATGAGCAACGATTAGATCCATGTTGCCCTCTACTATAAATTCTCCAAATTGATTAGGCAATATAAAATGATCTCCTTTTCGAAGTGGATACTGTTTATCATCTTTACCTAACATCCCATCCCCTGTAAGTACACTGACAAGAAGAAATGGCTCGTCCTGATAACAATCCGTTTTTCCCCTTACTTCCCACTTAGAAACGGTAAAAAATGCACTTTTAACAAATGTAGTTTTTGTGATACCTTCTTTTCTTTCCGTTTGATAAGTAGTCTGTCTACAATCTTCAAATGGGACTGTTATTACATCCATAGCTTTTTGTAAATGAAGCTCTCGTTTTTTTCCATTTTCCATTCGGTCATAATCATAAACGCGATAAGTAGTATCGGAGTTTTGCTGTGTTTCTAAAATCAATGTACCTTTTCCTAGCGCATGTACCGTTCCACTTGGAACATAAAAGAAATCTCCTGGCTTAATGGGAACCTTACGTAAAAAAGCATCCCACTGACCTGTTGTAATCATATTCTGCAATTCTTCCTTTGACTTCGCATTGTGCCCATAGATCAGTTCAGCACCTTCTTCGCAATCAATAACATACCAGCATTCTTCTTTTCCAAATTCTCCATTTTCATTCGTTTTTGCATATTCATCATTAGGATGTACTTGTATGGAAAGATTCTGATTTGCATCCAAGATTTTAGTTAAAAGCGGAAATTTTTCACCTTGTATATTTCCGAATAATGAACGATCTTCTTCCCACAATTGCTGTAAGGACATTCCTTTATACTTCCCGTTTGCAATTCTACTCAATCCATTTGGATGAGCAGAAATAGCCCAGCATTCACCTGTTTTAGAAGAAGGAATATCATAATGGAATACATCATGTAAGGCAGTTCCTCCCCAAATTCTTTCTTGAAAACATGGAATTAAAAATAATGGTTCATTACTCATATTTGCTCACTCTTTCATAAAATATTCTTGGTGTACATTTGCTCATGTATTCACATGTGCTTAATTATAACACATACCTTTAAATAAAAATAAGCGGAGGTTCACACTCCGCTTATGTACTTATATCTCACTTAGTAATTCATATACCGCTTCTTCATTTTCGGCTTTCTCAAGGGCAATACGAAACTCATCATCAACAAGCTTGCGAGAAAGAAGTTGTAAAATTGATTGTATAAATAAAACAAGCTCTTCTCCTTAGAAAGGAAAAGAGCCTGTTTTTCTACTTCTTATCTTTTTACTTCTTTCGCTATTTTCTCTACAAAAGAAGAGAATGGCATTGTTTCAGAGTTTTGTTCCCCGTATTTACGGACATTTACAGCATTTTCTCCTACTTCATTATCCCCAACTACAAGCATGTACGGAATTTTTTGCATTTGCGCTTCGCGAATTTTGTAGCCAATTTTTTCATCACGAGTGTCTACTTCAACGCGGACACCAGCACGCTGCAATTCATCCTGTACCTTTTTCGCATATTCTAAATGCACATTTGGCGAAACAGGAATCACTTGTACTTGTACAGGGGCAAGCCATGTTGGGAATGCTCCTTTGTATTCTTCGATTAGGAAGGCAACAAAGCGTTCCATTGTAGAAACGACACCGCGGTGAATAACGACTGGTCGATGCTGCTTGCCATCTTCGCCTACGTATGTTAAATCAAAACGTTCAGGCAATAAGAAGTCTAGTTGAACAGTCGATAACGTTTCATCCTTACCTAATGCCGTACGTACCTGAACATCAAGCTTTGGACCATAGAAGGCTGCTTCTCCTTCTGCTTCATAATAGTCAAGACCCATTTCATCCATAGCTTCCTTCAGCATACTTTGGGCTTTGTTCCACATTTCATCATCATCAAAATACTTTTCTTTATCCGCTGGGTCACGGTAAGAAAGACGGAACGAATATTCATTTAAATCAAAATCCTTATACACATCAAGAATTAAACGAATAACACGTAAAAATTCATCTTTAATTTGATCTGGACGAACGAAAATATGCGCATCATTTAAAGTCATACCGCGAACACGCTGAAGTCCAGACAAGGCTCCTGACATTTCATAACGATGCATCGTACCTAGTTCAGCAATGCGGATTGGCAATTCACGATAGCTGTGCATATCATTTTTATACACCATCATATGATGCGGACAGTTCATTGGACGGAGCACCAATTGTTCATTGTCCATATCCATTGGAGGGAACATATCATCCCGGTAGTGATCCCAGTGACCAGATGTTTTATACAAATCTACACTACCCATAATTGGCGTATAAACATGATCGTATCCAAGACTAACTTCCTTATCAACAATGTAACGTTCTACAATACGACGGATTGTTGCACCCTTTGGAAGCCAAAGCGGTAAACCTTGTCCAACCTGCTGTGAATTTGTAAATAGCTTTAATTCTTTTCCAAGCTTGCGATGGTCACGTTCTTTCGCTTCTTCTAAGAAGTGTAAATGCTGTTCAAGCTCTTCTTTTTTTGCAAAGGCAGTTCCATAGATACGTTGAAGCATTTTGTTATTGCTATCTCCGCGCCAATATGCACCTGCAACACTTAATAATTTAAAGGATTTAATTTTTCCTGTTGATGGAAGATGGATACCACGGCATAAGTCAAAGAACTCGCCTTGCTCATAAATCGAAATAGTTTCACCAACAGGCAAGTCGCGAATGAGCTCAAGCTTTAATTCATCGCCAATTTCTTCATAACGAGCAAGAGCTTCCTCTCTGCTAACTTCCTTTCGAACGATTTCTATATTTTCTTTCACGATACGTTCCATTTCTTTCTCAATTTTCGGTAAGTCCTCAACTGAGATTGCTTCCGGAATATCAATATCATAGTAAAAACCATTTTCAATTACTGGTCCAATGCCTAATTTTACATCTGGATACAAACGTTTTAGCGCTTGCGCTAATAAATGGGCAGTGGAGTGACGAAGTATTTCTACACCCTCCGCTGAATCAAGCGTAATGATGGAAATCGATCCATCCTCTTTAATCGGCGTACGTAAATCCAATAATTTTTCATTCAATTTACCGGCAACAGCCTTCTTCTTCAATCCTGGACTAATAGAAAAAGCAATATCTTCAGTAGTTATTCCTTGTGGGAACTCCTTTACAGCTCCATCTGGAAACGTAATATGTAGTACTTCAGACACTTTGATTCACTCCTTTTGTAATAAATAAAAAACACCCATCCCTAAAAAGGGACGAGTGTTGAATTCGTGGTTCCACCCTTGTTTCAAAGGAAATGCCTTCCTTTTCTCAAGAAACGATAACGGATCGCGCCGTCAGCAACTACTAAGATTCACTGCTGAGGTTCAGAGGTGGTAAGTCGCTTTTTCGTATTAGGAAGCTTACAGCCAAAAGGGCTTCCCTCTCTGGTAATCGTAAAAAGAACTCATATCCTCATCATAACCTATATAAGAAATATTATATGGTTGTTATTATAGACGTATTCTAACATAAAATCAATATGGCCATCTTCAATTTACAAATTCTCTCTTCGTTTTTCAAATTCACATAGGGAGTATAGTTTAACACGTTCTTGAAATACATTCCGAATCGTAACAATCATCGTATCATCTTCATGTGCAGTATAGATGTGAATATCCCTCGGAGCTATGGACAAAAGCGGTGCAATAACATGACGATCTACATACTCATCTTGCTGTAATCCTCTTTCATCCATATAGTTATACAATGTTTCTTGTGAAATGCGGGATCCTGTTTCATCGTAGAAGTAGACATGATCACGAAAAACAATATGTAAAGACGATAGAAGTGCCTCTCTTGCACTGACTTGCTGACGCAACATTTCAATGAATGCTTGATAGTCCTGTTCTAGCTTGTATTCGTCAATAGCAAGCTCAATCAATTGATTAATATACATCATATAAGGTCGTAATCGAAATCGGACGTAGGCTTCAAAGGAAAAAGAAAGATTATGCTGAATTGTACTTCGTAATGACGCGACAATAAACTGCTTCCTTGAAAAATCTAATCTAGAACGTGGAATATCCGTTCGTTCCCCGCAAAGAATAGAATAAGCAATATGTATGATTTCACGATGCTCCTGTGAGTCGTGATAAAAAAACGAATTCATCAAGATGGATCTCATCCATTTTACTTCCTTAACTTTCAAAATAAATTGCGTAATTTCCGGAATGAGAACTTCTCTTATGTATGTATGCCCCGCTATCTTAATGATTAGTTTACTGTGCTCTAGCAGGACGGTTGACTCTTCTTCTTTCCTTCCGCTAGCCTTTTTCAGACGCTCGTACAAATAATAAGCGTCTTGCTCATCTTCAAAACTAATTTCAATCACAATCGTCCCCTCCTTAACACTCCTATCTGTTCTTATATATATTAGATAGCGGTGCAAAACATGTTCATTAAGAAGGGGACTAGATAAAAAAAGAGAATAAGGATTCCCCTTATTCTCATGCTTGACGTCTATTCGTTCCTTTGACTTCAATTGGTTTTGCCAAATAGCGAATCCGTTCCATAATACGTGCTGCCTTCATTTCTTCTTCTTCGCCGCGCTGGGTAAACGTGAGATGATGCTCAAGCAATTTAAAATCAAAGTTTGAAGTAAAAAAAGTAGGTAGGTTTTCCATCATTCGAAATTGTAAAATGGTTCCTAGTACTTCATCTCGTGCCCAGCTTGATATTGCCTCTGCTCCTATATCATCCATCATTAACACAGATGCATGCTTCACAGCTTCAATCTTTTGATTAAGCGTATTGTCGCCAATAGATCCTTTCATTTCTCGTAGAAATTCAGGGACATGAACGAGCATAGTGGAAATATTTCGCTGTGCAAGTTCATTCGCTATCACGCCTAATATATATGATTTTCCAACACCAAATCGACCGTATAAGTACAAGCCTTTCATCTTTTTTCCTGGCTCATACTGTTCAACGAAATCTTCAGCCTCATTTACGGCTTCCATTCTTCCCTCATCGTTATAGTCTAAGGATTCTTGCTTCGCTTCAAAAATATCCCGTGGCATATATAAGCTCTGAATGAGAGATTGTTGTTTTTTTCGTTCATCATACTGTATTTTTCGGGAACATCGCTCGTATTGTAAATCAATGGACTTTCCCGTAATAATAAGCTTGGGATGATAGCCTTTTAAAATATTTTTACATTCTTCAAGGCTTGGACATTCCTTACATTGCTTGCTTTGCTGTGTAAATTCATAGAGCTTAACTAAACTTCGCTCTACTGCATGTTCAGATAGCTCTTGTTCATACGCTGCTAGAAAGGTTTGTACCTCCCTATCTGCAAGAATCTCTTTTTTCATATTATCATAGCGATTTTTAAACGATTCTGTTTGTATCGTGTTTGAGAGATTGTTCTTTATATTTTGCAAATGGTTCCCTCCAAGATATTATTCCGTTCTCGTTTTCCTACCCATTTAAACGCTTTTGCATACGTTTTCGTCTCTCTTCAATTTTCTTTCGAAGAGCTTCTGTATCAATTTCCTTTTGTTCTTCGGAATCCTGTTTTTCTATATTTTGTTTTTCTTCGGCAAGCCAATCAGGAACAAGCTCTTTTCGGACTACTTTTTGCGCGGAACGTGTTTTCTTTTTTTGTTCTTTTGCCCCTTGTGCCCATTCACGATATTGACGTTGCTCTTGTATCGCAAGCGACATAGCGTCTCGTACCGTAGATATATGTTTTCTAGCCCAATGTGCAGCGATTTTTTCCACATAGCTTTTTTGTATTTTCATATCCATACGAAGCATGACGTAGTAGATCAGAACATTAATAACTCCAGGCGATAAGTTTTGATTGATCATAATATCTTCAATGATGCGCAAATCTGAGGCTGCTGGTAAAGCCCCGCCGGATAGCTCGGTAAGCAATTCCTTCGGAGATACTTCCTCTAGTACCTTTATTAACTGATCTTGCTTCGTTTGCGGAACTTTATCCCGCATCTCCTGTAAGGCAACCGGCTGTACTCTATCGCTGAGAACAGGCAGCTCATTACTGTGCTCATATTGATACCAATCACGTGCACACTTTCGCAGTAATTCGATGTCTATTTTGTCTTGTCCAATTATTAGGGCATCCATCACAACTTTCTTCATCGTTACATGATCAAGCTGATATACGTATGCCAATTTTAAAATCGTTTCCTGTACTTCCTCCGTAATAGCACGCCTTGGAATCATCGTATTACTAATCCCCTCTAAAAAGAGCGGAAAATCAAAAAAATCATTGAAAACCTGTGGTGAACCACTTGAAGCTCTGCCGATTGCCGGTTCCATATCGATTTGTTCTATCTCAGATTTATATTGCGTAAGTTGAGTTGGGGTAAACGATTGAAATATATCGTTGAAAGACTTGGTAATATCACTGTACTCGTGCTGATCCATTTCAGATTGAAAAAAATACTTTTTTGCCCAATTGTACTTTGTAATACCGAGACGATTATATAAAAAAATGTTCAGTACAATATCATCAAAAAATTGCTTAGGGGTAAGTGGAGCCTGCAATTCATATAAAAATGTACGCTCGTCACTCGTTTTTTTCATCAATACCTTCAAAAGCCCGATACCTTCTAATTTCATTCGTTCCTTGTGAATATCAGGTAAACTCATATGCATATTTAACATAAGCGAATGATGGGTTTGTTCCTGTAAAGGATCGAAATCTTGTTCAAGCTCTCCCCATAGTGTCATATACAGGCTAAACGCTTTGCTACCTATTAGAGGCTGATATAGCATGGTTAGAATCTTCCGATCATAGCTATGCAGCAGCCCTGATGTGTAGACTCGATATCGGTCAACTGGGAGCAAATCCATCCATGATTGTCTTTCCATGCCTGCAATTCCTTTCTACATGTATAATCCATCTGTTCCTGCCTTAAGCGGACATGATTGTTCCTATTATTTTCGTTCTTTGTGTAAAATATCTTTTAATTCGTCAATAAACACATTTAAGTCTTTAAACTGTCGGTACACAGATGCAAAACGGACGTATGAAACTTCATCAATATCTCGTAGTGCTTCCATAACCATTTCTCCAATTATTTCACTTTTCACTTCTGCTGAGCCTGCATTGCGGAGTTCACGTTCTACGGATTGCGTCACTTCTTCTAATTGCTTTAAAGAAACAGGACGCTTTTCACAGGCTTTAATTAATCCGCGTAAAATCTTTTCTTTGCTAAATTCTTCACGTGTACCTTCTTTTTTCACTACAATTAATGGAGTTTCCTCCACCTTTTCAAATGTAGTAAATCGATACAGACATTTCTCACACTCACGTCGTCTTCGAATCGAACGCCCCTCGTCAACAGGACGAGAATCCAATACTCTCGTGCCATTGTGAAAACAAGCTGGACAACGCATCCTCACCACTCCTATTATCATATATTCGCAAATATAATAGAAAAACAAAAACAAGTACTACAGTTGTGAAGCTAATCCCGTACCGATACAAGTAAGCTGCTTATCCAAACGTTCATACAATTCAATAATGTAACGTTGACTTTGGCCGAACAAGGAGAATGATGATTCCATTGAGACCATAAAATCAATTGCAGTTACATATGGCTGAACTGTTACAATGGTTGCTACAAGACTTGCCTTTTTCGGAGAAAGGATTGTCGCACTAATTTCCCCATGCTCACTTGAGATGAACGTAACCTCACATCCATCTGTATGACGTAACAGCTCCTCTACTACCTTCATAGCTTGCTGTTTATTCGTTTTATAATAACGACTGCGTAATTGTTCATTACTATGCATTTCTGTTGTTTCTGCAATTGTGCTTAGCATTGGTTTTACTTTACTAATAAAGCTCATGTAAAACTCCCCCTGTAGTACAATCCTAAACCATAAATGGAATTAGTTCGTATACATTTATATCGTTACCTGGCATAATCATAGCGAATACAGTGCTGCTTTTGCTCAGTGAAAGTATAATCGTAACCTGTTTCATGCTTTCTTATCGTAAAAAAATAAAAAGAGGTGTATAATACACCTCTTTTTATTTTAAAGCAATACTCTTATTTTTTAAAGAGCTTTTACTTCACGTTGTTTTATTTCAAAGTTTCCAGTTCAATCATTTTTTTCTATAGATCATACGATTTTCATTCTAAATACACCAAAATAGACCGCTGCAAAAATGACGGATATCCCAACATTTTTGTAGCGGTCTACTTATTTGAAAAGACATGTAACAAGAGTCTTTATCATTCTATATGTTTCAAATATGTTGAACGTTTTGCATTACTTCAAGTTTACCTGCAACAATTCCTACTAAGTCTACAACGCGGCGTGAGTAGCCCCATTCATTATCGTACCAAGCTAAAACCTTTACTTTACGGTCACCCATTACAATTGTAGATAAACCATCAATGATGGATGAATGTGTATTTGTATTAAAATCTACAGATACAAGTGGTTCATCACAATAAGAAACAATCCCCTTTAAAGAGCCTTGTGACGCTTTAATAAATGCTTGATTCACTTGTTCTACTGTTACATCTTGATTCAAATCAACAACAAGATCTATTAGCGATACGTTTGGAGTCGGTACTCGAAGTGCCATTCCGTGTAATCTTCCTTTTAAATGCGGCAGAACCTTAGCCAATGCTTTTGCAGCACCTGTTGTTGTTGGAATAATAGACTGTGCACAAGCACGAGCTCTTCGCAAATCTTTGTGTGGATTGTCGATATTTTTTTGGTCATTTGTATATGAATGAATCGTTGTCATTAAGCCATTATCAATACCAAATTCTTTGTCAAGTACCTTAACAACCGGTGCTAGGCAATTTGTCGTACATGAGGCATTGGAAATGACATCATGTTTTGATAGATCAAGAGTATCTTCATTAACCCCTACAACGATTGTTACGTCTTCTTCTTTACCTGGTGCTGTTAAAACTACTTTTTTCGCTCCTGCTTCTAAATGAAGGGCTGCTTTTTCCCTAGCATTGAATTTACCGGTAGCTTCGATTACGATATCAACGCCTAGATCCTTCCATGGAAGTTCTTGTGGATTACGGTTGTTTAGAAGTTGAATGATTTTCCCGTCTACTACTAAGTGATCAGCAAGCGCTTCCACGGAACCGTCGAATCGACCATGAATCGTATCATATTTAATTAGATGTGCTAATGTTTCTGATGGATAGCTCGCATTGATCGCTACGATTTCGAATGCGCTTTCTTTAATGGCTTGACGAAATACCATTCTCCCAATTCGACCAAAACCGTTAATTGCCACACGAATCATTTATGTTATCCCCCTTGATTGAGTTATACTATTTACCCTTATTATCACTAATAGTATAGCACAAAATAGAGATAAAGCACTAAACATTTTCATTAAAAATAAAAAAATATCATTTTATAATACTCCATTGCTTTAATACTCGTAATAATTGTAACGTAGTCTCTTCTAATGTGCCATTATTATTAAGCATTGCGTCTGCAAGCTTTATTTTATCAACAAGAGGCATTTGAGATGCAATTCGCGCATCTGCTTCATCTTTCGTAAAACCATTTCGCTCCATGAGACGCTTTATTTGTGTCTTTTGATCCACATAGACAAGAAGTGTCTTTTGAACGATATAGGTAAGCTTACTTTCAAATAATAGCGGGATATCTAACACAACTGCAGCTTCGCCATTTCGAATATATTCCTCTTTCCTAGCATTCATTTCTGCACGTACTGCAGGATGCACAATTCCATTTAGAATAGCTCTTTTTTGTTCATCCTGAAAAATAATATCTCCTAATTTCTTTCGATTAATGGAACCATCCTCATACAATATGGCCTGTCCAAACGTTTTAACAATTTGATCATATGCGGGCTTTCCTTGTTCAACAACCTCTCTTGCAATAGCATCCGCATCAATTACCGGTATGTTCAGCTTGCGAAACATACTTGATACGGTACTCTTCCCACTTGCTATTCCTCCTGTCAATCCAATAATGATCGTCATAATCCTGCTCTCCTTCTATGTAAAAAGATTCTTCATTTCTATTTTCAAAACATGTTCCCTCAAGAAAACTTTTCCAATTTATATGTTACCTTACAGAGAAAATCGTGTAAACGCAAAAAAAGAGACCATTCCTTTAGAGAAATGATCCATTCCATCTATGAAACTTATTGTACTTACATTTTCCATATACCAATCATAATTAACAATACTCCTGGTAAAAACGTAAGCTGTTGTATCCACGTTGATTTTTGAAAACATTCCCCTAATTTCATACCAAAAAATAAAAAACTTCCGCTCATACATGCAACAAGTAAAGCCATCATCCAGGATGAATATCCTAACAGTGAGGCACCTATCCCTGCTCCAAACGAATCAATCGAAAGGGCAAGACCAAGTAATAGTGCCTCAATTGCAGAAATGGCACCTGACCGATCAAAATCTGCAACTGTCGGTTTTCTCAATATTTGTATGACGATACCAAGCAAAAGGATTTCAATATTCCATAGTGTTTTCTCATTCGGCTCCTGTTCTTCCTTGTGATCAGGACTGAAAAATTGATATAGCACCCATGAACCAATTCCAACAAGCACTAAACCTCCTATTTGCCGAGCAAGGATCGGGGAAAACATATGGATTAAAAAATCTCCAACCGCCATGCTTACAAACATAATAATGGCTGAACATAATGAAATAACAATAATGGATTTGAAAGGAATCATAACCTTTCTAAGCCCGTATGTTAATCCAACACTACAACTATCTAAGCTAAGCGTGAATGCTAAAAGAAATAGGGAGAAATAGCTCTGCATCGTTAGGCTCCTTTCCATATACATCATTTGTGTATGTATATGAAGAATACCTATCCGATGTTATTCTTTTTCCTTCTGCTGACAAACTGGGCAATAATGGGTGCCTCGTCCACTTACAACAGTTTTCATAATAGTTGCGTTGCAAGCACTACATGCTTCTCCTGCACGACCGTACACAAGTAAATGTTGTTGAAAGGTTCCCCTTTTCCCTTGTGAGTTTACATAGGTACGAATCGTACTGCCACCCTTTTCGACTGCTTCTGTAAGTGTGTTTACAATTTCATGGTGCAAAGTATTAATTTCTTCTATTAAAAGCGATGCTGCCGTACGTTCAGGATGAATCCGAGAGCGAAAAAGCACCTCATCAACATAAATATTCCCTAATCCTACTAAAACATGTTGATCAAGCAAAACAGATTTTATGTTACGATTCGATTTTTGTACCATTTCTCGCAAGTATGGAACCGTTAATTGTTCTGATAATGGCTCTGGACCTAATTGTACAAGAGGAAGATTATTTTCTTCTTCCCCCTTCTGAAAGAGATGCATCGTTCCAAATTTACGAACATCCTGATAGCGTAATTCTGTACCGTCAGTAAAACAAAACCTCACATGAGTATGTTTATCTGGAGCTTCAGTAGCTGCTTTTAATCTATATTTTCCTTCCATGCGAAGGTGCGACACAAGCGTATAATGAGTTGTATAGAGAAGAAGAAATTTACCTCTTCTCCCAATCCGTTCAATTATTTCCTCCCGTAGCATGTCGCAAAATATCTCTACATCATCCGGTTTTTTTATTAATTTTGGGTAGGTCACAATTACATTCTCTATCTTTTTTCCAATAACAAGCTGCTGCAATGTATTTTTAACTGATTCAACCTCTGGTAATTCTGGCATCGTTACACTTCCTTATTTTGCATCGTACCACGTAGAGCCGTAAGCATAGTCTACCTTTAATGGGACTTGTAATTCAACTGCATGCTCCATTACTTCCGGTACTATTGTTTTCAAAATCTCAATCTCCTCTTTAGGAGCTTCAAATATTAGTTCATCGTGTACTTGAAGAAGCAATCTAGCACGAATCTGTTCCTTCTGTAGACGTTCATACATTTCAATCATTGCCTTTTTAATAATATCAGCGGCACTTCCTTGGATTGGTGTATTCATTGCAGTACGTTCAGCAAAGCTTCGCAAGTTAAAATTCCGGCTTGTAATTTCTGGAATATATCGACGGCGCTGTAAGAGCGTTGTGACATACCCTTGTTGCTTCGCCTCCTGAACAATTCGATCCATATATTCTTTCACGCCTGGAAAGCTGTCAAAATACTTTTGTATAAAGGCCGCCGCATCTTTACGGGTTATATTTAAATTTTGTGAAAGCCCATAATCGCTAATACCATATACGATACCGAAGTTAACGGCTTTCGCTTGTCGTCTCATATTAGAAGTGACTTGGTCTTCAGGTACACCAAATACATCCATTGCTGTTTTCGTATGAATATCCATATTATGATGAAATGCTTCAATAAGACCTTTGTCACCCGCAATATGTGCAAGTACACGTAATTCGATTTGTGAGTAATCCGCCGAAAACATCATCCATCCTTCTTCAGAAGGTACGAATGCTTGACGAATTTTGCGTCCTTCTTCTAAGCGAATTGGTATATTTTGCAGGTTAGGATCAGTGGAGCTTAACCGTCCTGTTTGTGTAAGCACTTGGTTAAAACGAGTATGAATTTTTGACGTATCTTTATATACTACCTTTAACAAACCTTCAATATACGTGCTATATAACTTTCCAATTTGGCGATATTGTAATATTTTCTCGATAATTTCATGATGGTGCTTAAGCTTTTCTAATACATCAGCGGATGTAGAATAGCCTGTTTTTGTCTTCTTCATTACAGGGAGATTGAGTTTGTCAAAGAGAATCACCCCAAGCTGTTTAGGAGAATTGATATTAAACTCTCCCCCGGCTAGGCTATGAATATCCAGTTCCATTTGCTTAAGCTGCTTAGACAACTCTTCTCCCATATTTTGCAAACGACTACTATCAACCTTTACACCCGTGTATTCCATATCAGCAAGTACATAAGTAAGTGGAAGCTCTAGACTTGTCAATAAATCATATTGATTGTTTTTTTGAAGTTCATCTACAAATAATTGTTTCACTTCATGCAGTACGTGAGCTTTTCGTGCTACATGATCGGCGACAATACTACTATCTGGAACACTTCGTTTTGCTCCTTTTCCATATACTTCTTCATCAGAATATACAGCATGCGATCCTTTCATTTTCGCTACCGTGCGAAAGTCTTTATCTGTCTCTGCTGGGTCTAGTAAATATGCTGCGATAAGTAAATCAAAGTCTATACCTTTTAGCTCTACTCCCATCCACTTTAACGCTACAATGGCACGCTTCGCATCGAATGTGAATTTTGTCATGCTTTCATCAGCTAACCATTCACAAAATTCATTTGACTGTAAAGCAATCTCGGTAGGAATAAAATAGCATCCTGCCATATTTTGAATACCAAATCCTTGAATAGCAGCACGATGATAGTTATCTTCCTGTACTTCCACAAGCAATGCACTATCATTTTTCAATATGTCACCATTGATTTCTTCTACCATTTTAAATGTAATGCTATCAAGCTGCTCTGCTTCGCCCTGTTCGACCTTAACATCTAATTTATCAAGTAAAGAATTAAAACCTAGATTTTTAAACACAGGAACTACATCTTCTCCTTGAAATCCCTCATAGTCAAGATCTTCTATAGTAATAGCAATAGGTGACTCCTGATTAATTGTAGCTAGTTGCTTACTCATAATCGCTTGGTCCTTATGAAGCTCTAGCTTTTCCTTTAATTTCTTTCCACTAACTTGATCTAATTTATCGTATACATTCTCAACCGTTTCAAACTCTTTAAGAAGCTTAATTGCCGTTTTTTCACCAACACCCGGTACACCAGGAATATTATCCGATGTATCCCCCATTAATCCCTTCATATCAATAATTTGCTTTGGTGTTAAACTATATTTATCAAATAAAGCATCTGGTGTAAATTCATCTACTTCAGTAATCCCTTTTCGGGTAATGGCTACCGTTGTTTGCGGTGAAACCAATTGCAATAAATCGCGATCCCCTGTAATGATTTTTACTTCTGCCCCTTGCTGACTTGCTTCTCGTGCAACCGTTCCAATAATATCATCTGCTTCATAATTTTCGAGCTCGTAACGTTTTACATGAAATGAATCTAGTACCTCGCGTATAAAGGGAAACTGTTCAGATAGCTCCGGCGGTGTCTTTTGGCGCCCACCTTTATATTCACGAAACGTTTGATGACGAAATGTTGTTTTTCCAGCATCAAAAGCAACGAGCATATGTGTTGGTTTTTCTTCCTGTATGATCTTCATTAACATCATGGTAAATCCGTATATGGCATTCGTATGTATTCCATTATCATTATTTAACAGCGGAAGCGCAAAAAACGCACGATAAGCTAAGCTGTTACCATCCAGTAAGACAACCTTTTTATTCACTTGGTTGTACCTCCTTATTTATTCTATAAAAAGGCTCTGTTACATTCGCTTGTTTGATTTCCGCTCCAATCAACATCGTGGCAAAATCAACAACAAGCTCTAACATAGCCTATAAAAAAAAACCGTTATGTTCACTCTCTATAATAGCATGACCTTAGTAGAGAGTGAACATAACGGTTTTCGCGGAAATCTATAGTAATTATGCATGTACGTTCAAAAAAAGGGAAGGGACGAGAATACCTACGTATATTCTCGTCCGAAACTACTCCTTGGATGAAGGGGTTTTCAATTAATACATTAACAGTTCATTATTAAAATATAGTGAATCCATTGTTAATATAATGTAAAAAAACAAGAGATCTTATTACTCATAAATAACAACAATATCACTTTGCATGTTTACGAAGTCTAACTGTGAAAGTAGTACCTATTCCAAGTTCACTTTGAACTGTAATGTAACCATGATGAGCCTCAACTAAATGTTTTACAATAGATAAACCGAGCCCAGTCCCGCCCGTATTTCTGCTTCTAGCCTTATCTACACGATAGAAGCGTTCGAAAATACGAGGTATTTCATCTTTATTAATACCGACTCCTGTATCAGAAACCATAACAGAAATCCATTTACTTTCATTAACAACGGATACTCCTACCTTTCCACCAGATGGTGTATAGGAGATTGCATTGTTTATTAAATTAATAAAAATCTGTTTTAATCGATGTGGATCACCTGGAACAATAATATGCTCGTCTGCTTGTATATGTAGAGAAATAGATTTCCCTTCTGCCTTCGCCTGCAAAATAACACCAATCTCTTCCAATAGCTGTTTAATATCCACTGTAGCCATATTCAGCTTAAAACCTTGTTGCTCGATCTTAGATAGATCTAGCAAATCTTCGATTAAGCTTTGCATTCGATCGCTTTCCTTCAAAATAATAGAAAGGAAATACTCTCGTAGTTTTTCGTCCTCCATTGCCCCATCAAGTAACGTTTCTGAAAATCCTTTAATAGAGGTAATAGGAGTTTTTAACTCATGAGATACATTTGCTAAGAAATCCTTTCGCATCTGCTCTAATTTTTTTAGCTCAGTAATATCATGAAATACAAGAACGATTCCTTTCCATTCATGATTCGTGCTAATAATAGGAGCACCATACACTTCAAAATGCTTTCTCTCTATTTGAAGCGGCAGTTGTATTTGCTTTCTTACCTTTACCTCAGTCATAAATATTTCTTCGACTAAAGCAATGATCTCCTTATGCTCAAACGCTTCATAGTAAAGACGATTTAAAAATTGTTCATTTGTAACGTGAAAAATTTCTTTATAAGATCGGTTAACTAAGCTGATATAGCCATGACTATCGATTAATATCATGCCGCTGCCCATATTTTCAATGAGCGTATGTAGTCTGTCCTGCTGCATTTCTTGTGCTGATGTCATTTCCTGAAGGTTACGGGCAAGAATATTAATTGCTTGACTTAGCATACCTGTTTCATCGGCTTGATTGCCATAGGCTCTTGCTTTATAGTTTCCCTTCGCTAGCTCAATTGCCACCTTTGTTACCGTTTCAATTGGCTTTGTATATTGAGCCGTAATTTTAATACCTAAAAATACGATCACACCAAATGCAATGATAAAATTAGAAATTAATAGTCCCCATATTTTTTTATGAATATCTGCTAATGCACTAAAGGAGAAATCCACAATCAAGTAAGCATGATCATCGTGCTTATCTGATAATAATAATCCGTAATAATACAGTTGTGAATCTCCGCTCTTTCCTTCCACAACATCAGTACGTTTATCCAGTTTTGTGATGATGTCTGTTATAGCAGCATTCGATTCAATTTCACTCGTTCGCCCCTTTGTGTCATACATCACCTTTCCTTGCTCATCCAATAAGCTGATACTTACCTGTAAATTCGTTTCGATTCGCTTAAATGTTTCTGGATATGTCAGTGAATACCGAATTCCTTCCCATTCCACAACAGAAGCTACATACCTCAGCTCATTTTCCATTCGTTTATTAAAATTATCCATATAGAACCCTTTAAATAGCTGTCCCAGTAATAGTCCTAATCCAACTAGTACAGTAACAATTAAAGAGATTAAGGCAAAAAGCAGCCTCGATCGAAACTTATTCATCCGTTTTAGGCTCCTCTAGCTTGTAACCTAATCCTCGAATTGTTTTAATGTAAACGGGTTTTTTTGTATTTTTTTCGATTTTATCCCTAAGATGACTTATGTGTACATCTACGATACGTGTATCGCCTGCAAAGTCATAATTCCATACTGCACTGAGCAATTGATCTCTTGTCAAAACACGTCCCTTGTGCTTCGCTAAGTACACAAGAAGCTCAAATTCTTTCGGAGTTAACTCAAGTTTCTCATCTAGAAAAAATGCCTCATAATATTCCGGTAATATTTTCAAGTCTGCAATAATGATATGTCCTGTTTCTTTCTCTTCTTGTACAGGCTCTTCCTGTATTTTTGTACGACGTAAAATAGCTTTTACTCTAGCCACAACTTCTCTCGGACTAAATGGCTTCGTCATATAGTCATCAGCACCAAGCTCAAGTCCAAGAACTTTATCGAATTCATCATCTTTAGCAGTAAGCATTAAGATGGGAGTCATAACTCGCTGTAGACGTAATTCCTTACATACCTCCATGCCATCCATCTTCGGCAGCATTAAATCTAGTATAATTAAATCTGGACGTTCCTCTGTCGCCTTTAGCAATCCAGTTTCTCCGTCCATGGCGGTTATGACCTCAAAACCTGCCTGTTGCAGATTAAATTCAATTAAAGTTAAAATAAATTCTTCGTCATCCACCACTAATATTCGGTTACTCATTCTATTCCTCCATACGATAAAGTAAAACCGAGCTTCATCCATATCATATTTTATTATATTATCATTTTCATCATACTAAATAATACTATCTTGCTCAAGTCAACTCGCCTGATGAAACGGCATTTCTCTTGAGAATTCGACATCTAAAAGCCAAAAAAAAAGATTCGGGAAAAATCCCGAATCTTTTCAAATAGAGAAAGTTAAAAAATAATCTGCAGCTTTTTCATTTCTAACCTTATGAAAGAACTTTCATTACGTTGCGAACAGATTCAACAGATTTATTTAAAGCAGCTTTTTCTTCATCAAGAAGTTCAAGTTCAACTACTTTTTCAATTCCGTTTCCACCAAGGACAACAGGAACACCTAAGTATAGATCACTGTATCCATATTCGCCTTCTAAGTATGCAATAGCTGGAAGCACACGACGTTGATCCTTAAGAACTGCTTCAGCCATTTCAACTAAAGCTGCTGCTGGTGCATAATAAGCTGAACCGTTACCTAGAAGATTAACGATTTCGCCGCCACCCTTACGAGTACGTTCTACGATAGCATCTAGACGTTCTTTAGCAATAAGGTTTTCCAAAGGAATTCCGCCAGCATATGAATAACGTACTAGAGGTACCATATCATCTCCGTGTCCGCCTAATACGAACCCTGTAACATCTTTCACTGAAAGATTAAGTTCTTGTGCTACGAATGTACGGAAACGAGCAGTATCAAGAACACCAGATTGACCAATTACGCGCTCTTTTGGAAATCCTGATTCTTTAAATACAGTGTAAGTCATTGCATCAACTGGATTTGTTAATACGATGATTACAGTATTTGGGGAATTTTTCACAATTTCCTTCGTTACTGATTTCATAATTTTAGAGTTTGTAGCAACAAGATCGTCACGGCTCATACCTGGTTTACGGGCGATACCTGCAGTAATAATAACTACATCAGAATCAGCAGTGTCTGCATAATCAGATGTACCGATAATGTTTGCATCAAATCCTTGTACAGGACTTGCTTCTAACATATCTAGTGCTTTACCCTTTGTAGGGTTTTCCATTTGTGGAATATCAACTAGCACTACGTCACCGAGTTCTTTTTGAGCTGCTAAAAATGCTGCTGTCGCTCCAGTAAATCCTGCACCGACTACAGAAATTTTCTTACGTTTGATTGTCATGATCATTCCCCCTGATTTTACAATGCATTCGCAAAAAATTATTTACCTAAATTCTTAATTAGTTCATCTGCAAATTCAGAACATTTAACTTCCGTTGCACCGTCCATTAAACGAGCAAAGTCATATGTTACAACTTTAGAAGCAATTGTGTTTTCTACAGATGTAGTAATAAGATTAGCTGCTTCATTCCATCCTAAATGTTCAAGCAAAAGAACGCCAGAAAGAAGAACAGATGAAGGGTTTACTTTATCCATTCCAGCATATTTTGGAGCAGTACCATGAGTTGCTTCGAAAATAGCATGTCCTGTTACATAGTTAATATTAGCTCCAGGAGCGATACCAATACCGCCTACTTGTGCAGCCAATGCATCAGAAATATAGTCACCATTTAAGTTCATTGTAGCAACTACATCAAACTCACGTGGACGAGTTAAAATTTGTTGTAAAAAGATATCTGCAATAGAATCTTTCACGATGATTTTGCCAGCAGCTTCTGCTTGTGCCATCGCTTTGTTTGCAGCTTCTTTTCCTTCTTTTTCTACGATGCGGTCATATTCAGCCCATGTGAATACTTTGTCGCCGAATTCTTGTTCTGCAACTTCATATCCCCATTTCTTGAAAGCACCTTCTGTAAACTTCATGATATTACCTTTATGAACCAAAGTTACTGATTTACGGTTTTCTTTGATTGCATAATTGATTGCAGAACGAACAAGACGTTTTGTTCCTTCTTCAGAAACTGGTTTGATACCGATACCAGATGTTTCTGGGAAGCGAATCTTTTTAACGCCCATTTCGTTTTGTAAGAAGTTTAGAACTTTTTGTACTTCTGCACTACCTTGTTCCCATTCAATTCCGGCATAAATATCTTCTGTATTTTCACGGAAAATAACCATGTCAACATCTTCTGGACGCTTTACTGGAGAAGGAACTCCGTCAAAGTAACGAACAGGGCGTAAACAAACATATAAATCAAGTTGTTGACGCAATGCCACATTTAGAGAACGAATACCTCCGCCAATTGGTGTTGTAAGCGGTCCTTTGATGGCAATTAAGTATTCATTAATAGCATCTAGTGTTTCTTGTGGAAGCCATTCACCTGTTTTGTTAAATGCCTTCTCACCAGCATATACTTCTTTCCATTCAATTTTCTTTTCGCCGTTGTATGCCTTTTCTACAGCTGCATCTAAAACACGAGATGCTGCAGCCCAAATATCAGGACCAATTCCGTCGCCTTCAATAAAAGGAATAACTGGGTTATT
Organism: Ectobacillus polymachus; assembly: GCF_048159605.1. Lineage (NCBI taxonomy): Bacteria > Bacillati > Bacillota > Bacilli > Caryophanales > Bacillaceae > Ectobacillus > Ectobacillus polymachus. Next base: position 1,945,629 of record NZ_JBLREB010000001.1, read on the forward strand.
TGGTACATTCAAGGTGCCGTTAGTAACTGTAATTTTTTCTCCAGTAGTCAATTCCATTACCCCCATTTAAAATATGTATGAAACAAAAGAAAGCCCCTAAGTCTCCTTAGAGACTTTCTTTTGATCAACTGCAATTCATGATGTTTTTTGTAAATTTACTGTGCAAATATTAGATTCTATCTTCAACAGGAACATACTTTTGGTTTGTTGGACCCGTGTATTCTGCACGTGGACGGATCAAACGGTTGTTTGCATATTGTTCTAAAATATGAGCTAACCAACCAGAAGTACGGCTTACTGCGAAAATTGGTGTAAATAAATCATGTTCGATTCCTAAACAATGATACACGGATGCAGAATAAAAATCTACATTTGGTGGTAAACCTTTTGAAGATGTAACGATGTCTTGGATCTTCACACTCATGTCATACCACTTTGTATCTCCAGTCAATTGACCTAATTGCTTGGACATTTCTTTTAAATGCTTAGCACGAGGATCACCTTTGCGATATACGCGGTGACCGAATCCCATGATTTTCACTTTGTTATTTAATTTATTTGTAATATATGGTTCTACATTTTCTACGCTTCCGATTTCAGCTAACATCTTCATAACTTGTTCGTTAGCCCCACCGTGAAGTGGTCCTTTTAATGCTCCAATTGCTGCTGTAATACCTGAATACACATCAGAAAGAGTAGCAACACATACACGAGCAGTAAATGTAGATGCATTTAATTCATGGTCAGCATGAAGTACAAGCGCTTTATTGAAAGCTTCGATTTCAATATCTTTTGGAAGTCTGTCATTCAGCATGTATAAGAAATTTGCTGCAAAGCTAAGATCAGCATTTGGTGCTACTGGTTCTAATCCTTTGCGAATTCTTGCATATGCTGCAACTAGAGTAGCGATTTTAGCCTGCAATTTAACCGCTTTCAAATAATTTGATTTTTCATCCATAGCTTCTGCATTCTCATCATACAATGCGAGCATAGAAACAGCTGTACGTAGAACAGTCATTGGATGAGCATGATCTAAATTAGTAGATTTTAAATATGCTAATATTTCTGCTGGCACTTCTGCAAATTCTCTAAGTTGTGCTGTTAATTCTTCTAACTCTGCTCTGTTTGGAAGTTTACGATGCCATAATAAATAAACAACTTCTTCAAATGAAGCGTTTTCAGCTAAATCGTCAATTCCATAACCAACGTATGTTAATGTATCATCAATAATTGAACTAATTGATGATGTTGTTGCAACTACCCCTTCAAGGCCTTTCGTACTTGTCATAACTATCTCTCCTTTTTCTCATAATTCTCCCAGCCGTCAGGAAGTGCCTCGAGAAAAACAACAAAACATAAAACAAAGGTCGAAAAAGGTATTATTTTATGTGGCTGTTACTTTTCTACCAACAATATGCATTCCTAGTTAATGGCAGTTGAGCACCTCTCTGATTTCTATTATAAACAATTATCTGATATTTGGAAACGAAAAGAATTCGTTTCCAATATAAAATGTCAAAAAACGTCTATTTTATCATCTCAACTAGCTGCATAACTGCATAAGCAATACCTGCTCCAATAAGCGGCCCAACCGCAACTCCATTGAATAAAGCCACTGACAAAATAGTACCGAATACGAGAGCCGTCGTAATTTGAGGATCCTGTGCAAGAAGATGTACGCCGCCCTTTGCTAATAGTGCCACTAAAATCCCTGAAGCAAGAGCAATCCAAGCATAATACGATTTCACTGCATCCATAAGCTGCTTAAATCCAATTTCACCCGTTGCAATTGGGACGAGCACTGCAATTGTTATAATCGTAACCCCTAAATTAATTCCTTTTTGCTGTAAATAAGGAAATATTTTTTCTCCAAGAAACGTCCATTTTAAAATAAATAATATAATAACAGCAAATGTTAGCGATTGATTTTTTGCAATTAATCCTATAGCTAATAAAATTAGTAGAAATAAACTAGATTGACTTATATTCATATTATCACCCTTTTTTATAGTCCTATTTTACGTGTACCTTTCATTCCCTTTCCTTGCCATGGTAAAATGTATGAGTAGTTCTTTTGGGCTACATACATATAAAAGTACATAACAATCGTATTGTTTTGAAAGGAGAATTTTTTTGAACAAAACATACATTTACATGGGGTTACGCGCCTTATTAGTGCTTGCTATAGCTTACGTAGGAATTTATCTTTTTCTATACGTTTCGGGACTCGTATATCCATTTATCATAGCGCTTATCATAGCCTATATGATAAATCCAATTGTAAATTTCCTAGACAGGAAGATGCGATTTCCTAGATCACTTGCAGTATTTGTAACCCTCATTCTTGTATTCGGTGCCATCATCGGATTAGTGTTTCTTCTCGTAACGGAAGGAATTGCTGCAGCGAATTATTTGCTTGTTATATTACCTGAGAAGTTCCCGCAATTTCTATCGTATTTGCAAGATATACTCGTACACAATATCATGCCTCTCTACAATGATCTATCAATGAAATTTAGTCGGCTTGGAGCATCACAGCAGCAAACGATTACAACAAATATCCAAACCCTGAGCACTTCGCTATCGCAAAATGTGAAAGATATTTTGACTGCCATTTTAGCAGGGCTGACAAACTTTTTAAGCGCACTTCCATCAATAGCTACCGTACTTATATTTAGCCTTTTGGCAACGTTTTTTATTTCTAATGATTGGCACCGAATTGGAAATGTATGTAAAAAAATAATTCCTCAAAAGGTACACGGATATGGAATTACGATTTTTAAAGATCTTCAAAAAGCTTTATTTGGTTATTTGAAAGCGCAGTTTACCCTTATCTCTATGACGACTCTTATTGTTTTAATCGGATATTTAATCTTACGTGTTCCGTACGCAATCACGGTTGCTTTAGTTACTGGTATTGTCGATTTACTTCCCTATCTTGGAACAGGTACGATATTTGTTCCTTGGATTTTGTATTCATGGTTTACAGGTGACACATCCTTTGCGCTAGGGCTTCTCGTATTATTTATCGTTGTTATCGTACAACGACAACTAATTGAACCGAAGATCCTTTCTTCTAATATAGGAATGGATCCACTCGCTACACTAGTTGCTCTATTTGTTGGATTTAAATTATTTGGTTTTCTCGGTTTAATTATCGGTCCTGTAACGCTTGTATTGATAACAACACTTTATAAAGCGAACGTCTTTCATGATATTTGGACTTTTATAAAAGGATAAAAATCCTCAATAATAAACACCGTCTTTTTCAATATAAGACGGTGTTTATTGTTTCCAAATAATCGTTGTATTTCCTCTTATTTTTCTTTGTATCCACTTCATAATTGCAAATTTGATTCGTTTTCTTGTTATAGGCCATAACAAGAGAAATCCTAGCACATCTGTAATATAACCAGGCGTCATGAGAAAAATTCCTCCGAAAAAGATACAAATTCCATCCATAATGGAATCTGCTGGAGCTATACCCTGACGTATTTGCTCATTCGCTTTACGTACAACAGCTATACCTTGTTTCTTCGCTAAATACGCGCCAATTACCCCTGTTGCAATCATTATTAAAAAGGTAGGCAGGACACCAATCCACTTACTAGAAGCTACAAGTAACGTTACTTCAAGAGCAGGAATCACAATAAATAGAAATACGAGAATTTTTATCATCCGTCTCCTCCATACACCATAATTCGAATTAAGCGAAACCTTCCCTCTCATAAATAGCTAAAAAAGAGAATTTGAACTACTATAACACAAATACATAAGCAATGCGATTATTATAGTAAAAAAAAAGAAGAAGGAGTTAATCTCCTTCTCCTAATTTTTTATCTTACAATACTGCATGACCGTTGTAAATAATTCCGCGTGCTGCGTCTACTGTTACTTCTTGTCCATCTTGTAGAAGAGATGTAGCATTTTGAACACCTACAACAACTGGAATTCCGATGGATACGCCCACGACTGCTGCATGGCTCGTTAATCCGCCTTCTTCAATTACTAATGCAGAAGCTAATTGAATTGCTTCCATCATATCTTTGTCTGTTGCAACGGTAACAAGCACATCGCCTTCGGACATTTTTGCTAAAGCTTCAGCAGCATTTTTTGCTGTTACCACTTTACCTGTTGCAGATTTACGACCGATTCCTTGACCATTTGCTACTTGTTCACCAACTACATGGATTTTCATTAAGTTTGTCGTACCTGTTTCCGCAACTGGTACACCTGCTGTAATGACAACTGTATCTCCAAAATTAATGATACCTGCATCCATTCCTGTATCAATAGCTGTTTCTAACAATTCATCTGTTGAATGTACAGCACCTTTTGCTAAATATGCTTGTACACCCCATACAAGTGCCAAACGGCGGCAAATCATTTCGTTAAATGTTACAGCTATAATTGGAGATTTTGGACGATACTTCGAAATCATTTTTGCTGTATAACCACTTTCTGTAGGTGTTACAATCGCTGCTACATCTAAAGCAACTGCTGTATGAGCCACAGATTGGCTAATTGCATCTGTAATTGTAGGTTGTGCTTCTCTAATACGTTTGCGGAACAAATCTTCATATTGTAGAGATTGTTCTACACGAGTTGCAATAGAAGCCATCATCTTTACAGCTTCAACTGGGTATGATCCAGCAGCAGTTTCTCCAGAAAGCATGATTGCATCTGTTCCGTCAAAAATAGCATTCGCAACATCACTAGCTTCTGCACGTGTTGGACGTGGGTTACGTTGCATAGAATCTAACATTTGTGTTGCAGTGATAACTGGTTTTCCAAGCATGTTACATTTTTTGATTAAACGTTTTTGTACAAGAGGTACTTCTTCAGGTGGAATTTCAACACCCATATCACCGCGAGCTACCATTAAACCATCAGAAACTTCTAAAATCGAATCAATATTATCGATACCCTCTTGGTTTTCAATCTTCGGTATAACTTGGATATATTGTGCATTATGTTTTTCAAGTAATTCACGAATTTCTAGGATATCAGAAGCCTTACGTACGAACGAAGCCGCAATAAAATCAATACCTTGTCCAATACCGAAAGTAATATCATTAACGTCTTTTTCGGTAATACCAGGAAGCTTAATGCTAACATTTGGTACGTTAACACCCTTTTTATTTTTAACAATACCGCTATTTAATACTTTTGTACGAATATCGCCATTTGCTTTTTCTAAAACCTCTAATTCAATCAGACCATCATCGATTAATATACGTGAACCAGTGTCTACATCATCATAAAGACCTGCATATGTTACTGAAAATTTTTCTGCAGTGCCTAATACTTGTTGGGTAGAGATAATAACTTCTGCACCCGTTTTAAGCTCAGCCATTCCATTTTCGAAGTCATGTGTACGGATTTCTGGTCCTTTCGTATCTAACAAAATAGCAACCGTTTTTCCTGTACGCTTTGCAGCTTCACGAATACTTACGATACGTGCAGCATGCTCTTCGTGACTTCCGTGAGAAAAGTTTAGGCGTGCTACGTTCATACCAGACTGTATTAAATCTACTAATTTTTCAATACTTTCACTTGCTGGGCCTATTGTACAAACTATTTTTGTTTTACGCATAAAATACCTCCGGTTTTATTTTGGAAACGTTCCCAGTGTTTAGACAACCTTATTGTAAAAGCTTGCAATTAGATCGATAATTCTGTAGACAATTGATACACATTTAAATCTAATTGGTGCTTATGAGATAATGCTTCAATAATATCTTCGTCAACGATCTGGTTGTTATGAATACCAACGCATCGTCCGCCTTTTCCTTCGAGAAGAAGTTCGACAGCTCTAGCCCCAAGACGGCTAGCTAAAACACGGTCAAACGCACTAGGAGAACCTCCACGTTGAACGTGACCTAATACCGTTACACGTGTATCAAATTGAGTTGCCTCTTCAATCTTTTTACCGATATCAATGGCACTTCCTGCACCCTCTGCAACTACAATAATACTGTGCTTCTTACCACGTTCTGTTCCTCGTTTCAGACGCGCAATGACTTCATCCATATCATAATCTGCCTCAGGAATAAGAATGGTTTCTGCACCATCTGCAAGGCCTGCCCATAGCGCAATATCTCCTGCATGGCGCCCCATTACTTCAACCACATATGTACGTTCATGAGAAGTAGCTGTATCACGAATTTTATCAATAGCGTCAATAACTGTATTTAATGCTGTATCAAAACCAATTGTAAAGTCTGTTCCTGGTATATCATTATCAATCGTTCCTGGAACACCTATACATGGAAAACCATGCTCGGTTAATTTCTTTGCACCTTGATAAGAGCCATCTCCACCAATAACAACAAGTGCTTCAATACCAAATTTTTTCAATTGTTCAATTCCTTGCAATTGTCCTTCCAACGTTTTAAATTCAGGACATCTTGCTGTATATAACTTCGTTCCACCACGATGAATAATATCGCCGACAGATCCTAATTCTAGCTTTTCAATATGACCAGAAATTAAACCCGCATAACCGTGATAAATACCGTACACTTCCAAATCATGGTATATGCCTTTTCGAACAACCGCACGAATTGCAGCATTCATACCAGGTGAATCTCCACCACTTGTTAAAACTCCTATTCGTTTCATCTGTACTCACCTCTAAAGAATATTCATCTTCTCGTGAACTGCAGTTTCTTTTTCTACGCTATTATCTGCAGTAGCGTTCATGATAAAGACGTTTGTCCTGTATCATTTTACATTACAGTTGACCGTTGTGCAATCGATGTCGCATTCGTTTTCGAAACCGATCAGACACCCTGTCACACAGATACATTACATGAAAAATTGAAAAAAAACAATGTAGATAATGTGTCATTTCACAAAGACAAAATTGACTTGTACAACTACAATTTGCACACATGCATTAAAAATTATGTCCATTATCCTACTAAAAAAACGTGCAAAAAATGCACGTTTTAGCCGTTTACTGTAGTATTTTCTAAAAATGAAATTTTACCCATTTTCATAAATTTATTATAACGTTGTTCTATGATTTGTTCTTTTGTCATTCCTTTAAGGCTGTCTAAGGATGCTGCAATCACTTGATCTACATATTGTGCCTGCTGCTTTGCATCACGGTGAGCACCGCCAGGCACTTCCGTAATGATTTCATCAATTATATCGAGCTGTTTCAATTGCGGAGCAGTAATGCCCATAGCTTCTGCCGCTTCTTTCGCTTTTCCTGCATCCTTCCAAAGGATAGCTGCTGCCCCTTCAGGAGAGATCACCGAGTAGGTTGCGTTTTCAAGCATGTGAACATAATTTCCAACGCCTAAGCCTAGCGCACCACCACTACCTCCTTCTCCGATTACGATACAGATGATTGGCACGGACAATCCTGCCATTTCAAATAAATTACGTGCAATGGCTTCACTCTGTCCCCGTTCTTCGGCAGCTTTCCCAGGATATGCCCCTTTTGTATCAATAAAACAAATAATCGGACGACGGAATTTCTCAGCTTGCTTCATAAGCCTCAATGCTTTTCGATAACCTTCAGGATGAGGCATTCCAAAATTACGACGAATATTTTCTTTCGTATCTTTCCCGCGTTGGTGACCTATCACCGTAACAGGAATTCCTTGATATTTTGCAATTCCACCGACAATTGCCTCATCATCTCCGTATAGACGATCCCCATGACATTCAATAAAATCGGTGAAAATTGTTGTTATATAATCTAATGTTGTTGGACGTTGTGGATGACGTGCAATTTGTACACGATCCCACACCTTTAGATTGCTATAAATTTCTTTTTCTAAGTTTTCTAGTTTTTCTTCTAAAATGTGAATCTCATCCGTGAAGTCTATACTGCTATTCTTGGTATATTCCTTTAATTCGGTGATTTTACCTCGCAGCTCTACAATCGGTTTTTCAAATTCTAGTTCTGCCATAGCGCTGTCTCCTCCCGTTGATGAAGCTCTATAATTACTTGTAAAGTTTCCTTTAGCTTCGAACGATCAATAACAGCATCCAATTGGCCGTGTTCCAGTAGAAATTCTGCGGTTTGGAAATTATCCGGCAATTCCTCGCGGACGGTTTGTTCAATAACTCTTCTGCCAGCAAATCCAATGAGTGCGCCTGGTTCAGCAAAATTATAGTCACCAAGTGAAGCAAAGCTTGCAGAAACTCCTCCAGTTGTTGGATGTGTCATAATAGAAATAAAAAGTCCGCCTTCTTCACTAAATCGCTTTAATGCAACGCTCGTTTTTGCCATTTGCATAAGGCTAAGCACACCTTCTTGCATACGCGCACCACCAGATGCTGTAAAAATGAGAAATGGTACTTTTAATTCCCTTGCTTTCTCAACAGCTCTAGCAATTTTTTCTCCTACTACAGAGCCCATGCTCCCCATACGGAAACGTGAATCCATAACAGCTATGACTACAAGCATATTATCGATCGTGCCCTCTCCCGTTACAATTGCTTCATTCAAATCTGTTTTCTGACGATCCGCTTCAAGTTTTTTCTCATAGCCTGGAAAGTGAAGAGGATTTACTGATATCATTTCTTCATCATAAGGGAGAAATGTATGTTCATCTAGTAAGCTTTCAATTCGTTCGTAAGCAGTCATTGGATGATGATAGCCACAATTTACGCAAACCTTCAAATTTTTGCGAAGTTCCTTCGAATACATAATTTTTTTACAGCTTGGACATTTTATCATCACGCCATTAGGTACATCTTTTCGAAGTTGTTCTGAAGGAATTGCAGCATATTTCTTTTTCTTTGAGAATAAATCTCTTAGCATGTAGACCCTCCTTTGTGCTTAGCAAAGAACACAGAGATAACTATGTAAACGAAAAAGTTTAGCATAAAACTAGAACTTCATGAATACATAATATGTGAAATCAATTGATTGTAAAATTGTAACGCCTTTACCTCGTTCTTTTCTTCAATTGCCTGACCAATACTATGATACAACTCCAGATTTTCAAGCTTCAGCTCATATGGAAAGGTTGAATCATAAGCATTTACAATCAGCCAAATTCGATATAACAAGTAATTATTCGTTTTTTCTACCATTCGTTTCCAAAAAACGACATGGAATGCTTGAATGGAAAGATCCTTTTGTTGCCAGAGATCACGAAATTCTAATTTAGAATCAGAAGAGCAAAGAAGACGGAGAACATCCTGTTCAATAAGATGCTTAACCTGATGTAAATCATTCTTCGTTTTCTCGTCCTGCAGTAGAAATGTAGCTAGTACATTTATAAGACTATGCTCATAAATATTTTTAATGAACGTTCCCTCTCCGCGCCGCGTTTCGATTAGTCCAACGAGTTCCAGTGAGCGGAGCGCTTCTCGAACAGAGGAACGTCCCACACTTAAACGTGTACTAAGCTCCCTTTCTGACGGCAATCGATCTCCTGCTTTCAATTGATCTTCGTTAATAATGGAACGAATTTTTTGGACAATTTCTAGATACACCTTCGTTTGAACGGTCACACTTTATTCCTCACTCATTTTTCCTATAGTCGCTAACCTTCTTGTCTTTTCTGCTACTTCATATGGATCTACTTTACGTCTTGCAACCCCTGTTTCCATCGCAGCCTTTGCAACGAATTCAGCTACCCTTGGGGCAACACGTGAATCGAATGGCGTAGGAATAATATATGTAGCATTCAATTCTTCGTCTGATACAAGCGACGAAATAGCTTCCACAGCAGCTAGTTTCATTTCCTCGTTAATTTGTGTTGCATAAACATCTAACGCCCCGCGAAAGATCCCTGGAAAAGCAAGGACATTGTTTACTTGATTCGGAAAATCTGAGCGTCCCGTACCAACTACCGCAGCTCCAGCCTCTAATGCATCGCTTGGCATAATTTCAGGAGTTGGATTCGCCATAGCAAAAATGATAGCATCCTTATTCATAGAATGAATCATTTCCTTTGTAAGGGCTCCTTCTGCAGAAACACCTATAAATACATCTGCACCTTTTATGGCATCTTGCAATGAGCCGGCCACCATGTCACGATTCGTATATTTAGCAACTTCATCCTTTAATGCATTCATTCCATTCGGGCGGCCCTCATAAATAGGCCCCTTCGTATCGCACATAATAATGTCTCGAACGCCGTAGCGATATAATAATTTTATAATAGCAATTCCAGCTGCTCCTGCTCCATTCGCAACCACTTTTATTTGCGACATCTTTTTGTTTACTAACTTTAATGCATTGACTAATGCAGCTACCGTTACAATTGCCGTTCCGTGCTGATCGTCATGAAACACAGGAATATTACATTCCTTTTTCAATCTTTCTTCAATAATAAAACAATTCGGTGATGCAATATCCTCTAGATTAATACCACCAAATGTAGGCTCTAGTAGCTTAACTGTTTCTACAATCTTGTCTACATCATTTGTTTGTAAAGCTAATGGAAATGCATCTACTCCTGCAAAGCATTTAAATAGAACAGCTTTTCCTTCCATTACTGGCAATGATGCCTCTGGACCGATATTCCCTAGCCCTAGTACCGCGGTACCATCCGTAACAACTGCTACCATATTGCCCTTTAATGTATATTCGTATACTTTACTTTTGTCGTCATAGATGATTTTACAAGGTTCTGCTACCCCTGGTGAATAAGCAAGACTTAAGTCCTTGGCATTCTCGACTTTAACTTTTGAAACTGTTTCTAACTTTCCTTGATTTACACGATGCATGTGAAGTGCTTCTTCACGAAGTGTCGACATAATATCCTCTCTCCTTGCAGACCCTCCTGCTACCGATTCCGGTAGTGGTCAGACCACAGTGTCTCACTACTACTATAATAGATAAAGCAGGGAAAAGTCTATTAAATTTTACACACAACATTTTCTTGACCGACAATATTACGAAGTTCTTGCAAGCACCCCTCATCTGGATGAACGGAATATATGTAAGATAATTGTACCATTTTATGCTCTTTTTCATAGTATATGAACACATTTGAATAACCAGGATGTCTATAAATTATCTTCCTTACATGTTTTGCAATAGCAGTCTCCTGCTTCGATGGCAGCTTTATATATACAGAGGTATGTTCATATCTTTTATATTCCTCGGCATTTGCAAGGGGATATATTCCTTCCATAATCCATTGTTTCCTATTATTTCGAAATGAGATATTACCTACAATTAACATGATACTTTCCTCTTTCAAAAGAGAAGCAAACTGTAAATACGTATCAGGAAACATAACAGCCTCTAATTCCTCTCCTTCGTCACAAATCGTTAGAAAGGCCATCTTTTGCAATTTTTTCGTACGAATGACCCTTACATTTGAAAGGAAAACAATCGAACGTACATATTTTTGATTTTTCGTAAGCACATCCTTTAACGTCGGAATACGTAACCTTTGTATGAGCTCTTCATACACAAATGTAGGATAACTTGATACATATAATCCAATGATTTCTTTTTCCAGTTTTAATTTTTCCATAAAAGGGATTGGTTCAACTTGGACATATTGTGGTTTCGGAACAAGATCTTCATCTAATAGCATATCCATTTGGCTGCCATCATTCGGCTTGACAAGCTCCACATAGTCAAGAGCCGTTTCAATGCTCGCTAAAAGAGAGGCACGATCCACCTGAAAATCATCAAAGCACCCCGAACAAATAAGAGTTTCTACTATTTTTCTTGTTACTACACGGTTCGGTAGTCGGATACAGAAATCAAACAAATCCGTAAATGGTCGTTTTTGACGTTCATCTAGAATTTCTTTTACCGTTGCAACCCCAATATTTCGAAGCGCTACTAGACTGTAGCGAATGGCTTCCCCCTCGACTTGAAACGAAAAGCTACTATTCAGAATAGATGGAGGTAATATCCTAATGCCTTTTCGCTTTGTTTCCTGAACATATTGCACAATCTTATCTTCACTTCCGATTACGCTGGACAATAAGGCTGTCATAAATTCAAGTGGATAATTCGCCTTTATATACGCAAGCTGATAAGCAATCATACTATAAGCGACCGCATGGCTCCGATTAAACCCATAGTTTGCAAATCGAACAATATAATCATAAACAGCATGCGCAACTTTTTCTTCATAGCCATTTTGGATGCAGCCTGTTACAAAGTGATCTCTTTCCTTGTCTAAAATATCGTGATTTTTTTTACTTACAGCTCTTCTCAATAAATCTGCTTCTCCTAAAGAAAAGCCTGCCATTACCGAAGCGATTTGCATAATTTGTTCTTGATATACAATTACGCCATATGTCCGAGAAAGAATGGGCTCTAAGTCCTTATGTAAGTACTGAATAGGATGCCTGCCATACTTCGAATCAATGAACAATGGAATTTGTTCCATAGGACCTGGACGATATAGAGCATTTACTGCAACGATGTCTTCAAATTCTGTTGGCTTTAGTGAGCGTAATACATTTCTCATTCCAGCAGATTCCAATTGAAATACCCCTGTCGTATCTCCTTTACTTAGAAGAGCGAAGGTTCGCCTGTCATGAAGAGGAATTTGACGATAATCAATCTCCACGCCCTTTGATTCTTGAATAAGCTTTTGTATTTGATCTAAAATAGTTAAATTACGCAAACCTAGAAAGTCCATTTTTAACAGTCCCAATTCTTCTAGTACTTCTGCAGGGTACTGTGTAATATATACAATATGCCCCTCTTGAATAGCAACATGATCTGTTAAAGGCATATCACTCATAATAATACCTGCTGCATGGACGGAAGTATGCCTTGGTAATCCTTCGACCTTTATCGCAATTGTATAAATTTGTTCAAAAAGAGGTGAACTTTGAATGTGCTTTCGCAGCGGCTCTGATTCATTATAAGCTTCTTCCAATGTAATTCCTGATCGTGATGGAATAAGCTTAGCAAGATAGTCAACCTCTTTGGGAGGCAAACCGTATGTACGAGCTACATCACGAATTGCTGCTTTTGCTGCTAATGTTCCAAATGTAACAATTTGTGCCACATGATGATCTCCATATTTCTCTGAAACATAGCGGATCATTTCATCACGACGAACATCAGGAAAATCAATATCTATATCAGGTAAAGTAACGCGCTGCGGATTTAAAAATCTTTCAAATAATAAATCATAGGCAATTGGATCAATATCTGTAATTTCTAGTATATAGGCTACAAGCGATCCCGCAGCCGAACCACGACCAGGCCCTGTTATAATGCCATGGCTATGCGCATACTTCATAAAATCCCATACAATCAAAAAATAATCACTGAAACCCATATTTGAAATAATATGTAACTCATGTTCAAGTCGCTTACGATGTATATTTGTTACAACTTGATATCGTTTGTGAAGTCCTTCTTCACAAATTCGATGTAGAAACGTATCCGACGTTTCATCAGTAGAGATTGGAAATGTAGGTAATCGATTTTGGTGAAATGGAATATTTACTTTACACATGCTTGCTATTTCAATACTATTCGAAATGGCTTCTGGTACTGAGGAAAATCGGTCTATCATTTCCTCCGCTGATGCTAACTCGTATTCATTGCTATCATATCGCGGACGGCTTGGATCGGTTATCTTCGTGCCATTTTCTATGGAAAGAAGACATTCATGAACGATACTATCTTCTTTATCAAGATACCGTACATCATTCGTTGCTACGACTGGTACGTCCTCCTCCTTGCTTAAAACTAACAATCTCGCAAGAAGCAATTCTTCCTCTGGACTATGATGATTTTGCAAGCTTACATAAAACTTTGGAAATATCGATTTAAAACTTCGAATTGCTTCACGTGCTTTATTTTCATTCTGTTGCAATACGTACTGCTCGATCTCCCCCTTGCGTCCTGGAGAGATAGCAATGAGTCCATCGGCATAATGAGAAATCCATTTTTTAGGGATTCCTGTTTTCGACTTCGTCATAATCGTACTCGAGATTTTTAACAGATTATGATAGCCGGTTTCATTTTCTGCTAATAAGATGAGTGGATACGAACTCTCTTCTTCAAGTACAAAAGCGGTTAAGCCAATGATTGGCTGAATTTCTTCTCGTATACAAGCCTTATAAAACGGAATCACTCCGTACATCACATTCTCATCTGTTATCGCTAACGCTTTCATGCCGAGACATTTCGCTCGCTGTACGAGCTTATTAATGGTACATGTGCTTTTTAATAAACTATATACGGTTTGACATTGCAAATGTACAAACTCCACGGGTATACCATCACCTTTTTCAGTCGTGTTTTTTTTATTATATGAGAAGGTACGCTTATAAAGCAAAACATACTATTTATACGTTGTCCATATATATAAGGATATGAAGGAGGCTGATGGTATGGAAGTAAAGCAAACTTTTTTTTCACTCCTCATTACAAGCTATTTCATTGCATTCGGTGTCATGCTGGGGGGATCATTGATTGGAGGCATTGGTTCATTTCTAGTCGGTCAGCCCCCAATGACGATGATTAGACGATTTGCAGAAAGCCTGCGCATTTGGGCTCTCGTTGCAGCCATCGGTGGAACATTTGATACATTTTATAGCTTAGAACGAGGAATCTTTCAGGGGGAAACGAAAGATATTGTAAAGCAAGCACTCCTAATTGTCTTTGCAACCGGGGGCATGCAAACAGGACTTATTATCATAAAATGGTTAACCGAGGATCATCCATGAGAATTCCTCCCCTCTATAAATCAAGGATTTGGCAAGCAATTTTTGGGGGAATGGCAGTAGGAGGTGTGATAGGCTGGGTGATATTTTTATACATCTATGGTACCTTTCATGAAGAACAACGAGCCCTTATCTGGCAGCAACAAAATGAAATTACAGATTTAAAACGAAAAAACAAAATTTTACAAGAGGACCAACAGAATGAAAATGAAAAAACCAAAAAAACACTCACGATTCAAGATGTAAAAATTGACATTGTGAATCATGAGCAATATGACTTGGATTTATTAGCTGTTCATAGTCTCTCTAGTGATGTAAAAAAAGACTTGCAAAACTTACTAACAAAAAGTGTACAGAGTGTCGCAGATAATAAGGAGTTGTTACTAAAAGCAATTGAAAATAAAAAATATACACGCGACAATGTTACCTACCACTTCATCGTTCGTACCATTTATTTTGATACCACTTTAGAAATCTCCTTGCAAATCAAAAGAGAATAACAAGATGACTGAAAAGTAGTGCCCTTATGAGTTATCTTGTTACCCTTTTTTACAAATTTCTCTTAAGTCTATGATAACTTGCTCTGCCTCTTCCCATGAGTACACAGTAGCGCCGGAAGCGAGTGGATGTCCCCCACCGTTATATCTCATAGCAAGTGTATTAATGATTGGACCTTTTGAACGTAACCGTACGCGGATGGAATCCTCTTCTTCTAAAAACAATACCCAAGCTTTCAATCCTTCTATATTACCTAGCACACCAACAATACCAGAAGCTTCAGAAGCCTTCACATGAAATTGCTGTAAGATTTCCGGTGTAATCTTTATGTAAGCTGCACCTTCTTCTGTTAATTCAAAATTCTGCAAAATATAACCGTTCAATCTTGCTAAACGAGGATTTGTTTTATACATTTGATCATAGAGAGCCGGAAAGTCAATTCCAGTTTCGATTAACTTTCCTCCATACTGAAATGTTTTAGGTGTTGTACTAGGAAATAAAAATCGGCCTGTATCTGCGACAATGCCAGCATATAATAATCGTGCCGCTTCTTGAGATAAGATAAGTCCTTTATCTTTGCCGTATTCATACAATTCATAAATCATTTCACTACATGAGCTCGCAGTTGTGTCAACCCAAAGAAGATCGCCGTATGGATCTTCATTTGGATGATGATCGATTTTAATAATTTTTTCTCCTTGCTTATAGCGTTGATCACAAACTCGTGCTTCATTTGCTGTATCGCAAACGATAACAAGCGCATGCTTATATAAATCATCATCAATTTCATCCATTACTCGTAAAAACGAAAGTGATTCTTCGTTTGCTCCTACCATATAAATTCTTTTGTCAGGAAAGGAATCTTGTAGAATGGTACCTAATCCGCATTGAGACCCAATTGCATCTGGATCTGGACGAACATGGCGATGGATGATAATGGTATCATATTGCTTAATCGTTTCTATTATTTGCTCTTTCATATTTGTATCACTCCCCGTTTTATAACCACTTTTAACCTTATCATATAAGCTGAAAAAATTTTGATTTAAAATAAAGTAAGTCTTACTCAAAAGTGGTAAAATTTGAATAATAAGAACATTCTTTACTTCTTCTATACAAAATAGAAATGGAGGAGACGTTCATGCCAATCCTGGCTTTTCTCATTATCACTGCACTCCTATTTTATATATTTTTTAAAATCATGTATGTACGCAGCAAACTTCCAATGGAAAAAATATGGCTTACAGGAAAATCATCCATTTCCCTCGGCCTTTTTGTTAGTCTGTTTGGGCTTAATCAATTTTTTATTCACGATTCGGCAATAAGTCGTATCATTGCTAGTGTTTTTCTTATATACGGCCTCTTCGTTACTTATAACGGCATACAAACATGTCAGCGGTATCATTCATTCGTTATAGAAGAAGAACAAAAAAATAATATTATCGATCAATAAATTGCACCATTAGAAGTGCTTTTCCAACGACATTCCCCGCTTGTTGCACTTCTACATCTACCTTACCAAATTTCCGACCTATCTCCATTACGTTTGGATGTACTTCAACGAATGAATCAATTTGGACGGGCTTTACAAAATAGATTGTTAAACTCTCAACAACTAAATCACCCTTTTTCTGAGCACGCAGGGCACGACTTGCTGCTTCTGTCAATATAGTCGTGAAAACTCCATAGGATAAAGTTCCAATGCTATTTGTCATCTGCGGCGTGATAGAAAAACGGTATACATTATCGAATTTCGCTTCTTTTTGGGAAAGGAATTGACTTGTTACAATATCTTCTATCGTTTCTCCTACTTGCGGTTGTCTTTGAATCATTTGCAGCGCTTGCAATACATCTCGTCGACTAATAATCCCTTGTAATCTGCCGCTGGCATCAACAACAGGCAAAAGCTCAATTCCTTCCCACACCATCATTCTTGCGGCTGATGCAACCGAAATTTTACCACTTACCGTTATAGGATTTTTCGTCATGACTTTATCAAGGGTAACATCCTTTGAAACATCAATAATATCTTTTGGTGTAACCATTCCTATTACTTTCATCGTATCATCAACAATTGGATATCGCCCATGTAACGACTCTTCATTATGCGTGTGCCATTGCTCTACTTTATCGTTAGGCTTAAGGTAAATTGTTTTATTTAACGGTGTTAAAATATCTTCTACGAGAACAATTTCTTTTTTTATTAGCTGGTCATAGATAGCACGGTTAATTAAAGTGGCTACCGTAAATGTATCATAGCTACTCGAAATCACCGGTAATTTCAGTTCATCTGCTAAATGCTTCACATAATCTTCCGTATCGAAGCCACCCGTAATTAATACGGCTGCACCTGCCTCAAGAGCGAGTTGATGTGCTTGTGTTCGATTTCCGACAATAAGTAAATTACCTGCCTCTGTATAGCGCATCATTGCCTCTAGTTTCATCGCACCAATGACAAATTTATTTAAAGTTTTGTGTAAGCCTTCACGACCACCTAGCACTTGTCCATCTACAATATTTACAACTTCAGCATATGTAAGTCTTTCTATATTTTCTTTTTTCTTTTTTTCAATTCGAATCGTTCCGACACGTTCAATGGTACTTACATATCCTTTATTTTCTGCATCCTTAATAGCACGGTATGCCGTTCCTTCACTTACAGTCAAATCCTTAGCAATCTGGCGGACGGAAATTTTATTCCCTACCGGTAAACTGTTGATATATTCTAAAATTTGATCATGCTTTGTCGCCAAATAATCTCACCATTCTTTCCTTACCCCTATATTTACCTATCTACTTAATTTACAGTATACTATATTTTTTAAACTGTTACACTACTATATCATACAACTGTATTACTTTTTTTATAACAATTTTCAGTAGTTTTCTCGCTAATAAGGAGTATAAAAGTAAGAAGGTGTGACAAAACACCTGGGTAAAACGTGGTACGAGTGACTCCCTTCTGCCGACCTGACATTGGACCGAATCGATTCATAAAATAGCCCGTCCCAAAAATATTGATTCTCATGTAATGTACGCCTATGTATTACCCCAATACATCTGACAGACATGACCATGGTTAATTGTCCTTAATGGCGATCCAACCAATAGCTGGATATCAGACAGGATCTAAAAAAACCCCCTCAAAACAACAAATGATGTTATTTCATCTGTTTGTTTTGAGGGGGTTAGATTAATTAAAGTTTTCCAATTGCGCTTTCCCTGAACGGGAAGTTGATCAGTTTTCTTTTCTCTTCATCATAATGCCTGCGGCGATAAGGATCAGTACAACTCCGATTGTTGATAAGGTCCAGGCATTGAACACATTACCGGTATTAGGCAGCTGTTTCTGACCCTTCGCATTGCTTTGATCTTGCGTTATGGGGTTAGTTGATGCATTCGAATTACCTTCATTGCCATGGTTACCTTGGCCTTCGTTCGAGCCTGAGTTATTCGAATTACCTTCATTTCCCTGGTTACCCTGGCCTTCGTTCGAGCCATTGCCGGAACCATTAATTGGTTGCAGACTGGAGATGGCCTGGTTCAATTCATCGGTCATCGTGTCAACCTGTTTCTGGTCGTCAACACTCAATGCTTTATTGTCATATATTGCCGTAGCATCTTGTAACTTCGTCTTGAAAGCAGCCTGACCTGCTTCTTTGTATTTTGTCAGGTCAAGTTTGTTTGCTTTTGCAATCGCATCTTCCAGAGCTGTTTTATCAGCTGACTTCTTCAAAGCAGCTTGAGCTTTTGTTAAGTCATTCAGAGCTGAAGAGACATCCTGAGGAATAGCATTCTCATCATCGAGAACCTTTTGTGCGTTGCTCAGTGCGGATACGAAGTCATTCTGACCTATGATTGAATAATCATTGAGGTTCAGTGCTTTAGCTGATTTTACCGTTTCTTCAAGCGCCGTCTTATCCGCCGGATGAGCTGTCAGTGTTACATCATCCACAACACTGCCGTCCGGATGTTCAGCGATCAGTTCCATCTTATTGCCATTCACATGGGCAGTAGTATAGACGACCTCATTCTTATCCTTCTGGATGACTTCGAACACGGACGGATCATTCGGCTGGATTTCATACGTTTTGTCACCTGTATGTCCGGTAGCAATATAGGTCGTACCTACGCTCGCTTTTTGGTGTCCCACGAGTGGGTAAGTACGTCCATAAGAGTGGTCATGGCCATTGAAGACAAGGTCAATGCCTAGTTCGTCACATACCGGTGCGAGCATATCATGGAACATCATCGACTGTGCATCGTCAGGGTTTTTGTTATAGGTTGGCTGATGCGTTGCAATGATCTTCCAGGTCTGGTGCGTTGCCTTCATGTCATTGCGCAGCCAGTCCATTTCCTTCTTCATCGTATCGGCATTATCCGTCCAGCCAATTACGGCAATGTGCATGTTTCCATAATCCACCGAATAGGTACCCGTTTTATTGGCATCGGGTCCATTCGTGTTCGGTATTGCCAGCATGGCGGCGGATTTTGTCCCGTCATCACCCTGGTATTCATGATTACCCAGTACATGGATCATATCCAGTGAATCAAATGCCGGATGCTTGTTGAAGAACTGTGCTGTAATATCTGCTTCATTGAAGATTGTCTGGTCATCCGTGAAATCACCAATATGAATGGCGAAGTCCGATTTAATGGGATCATTCTCGATGCGCGTAAGAATCTTGTCAAAATTATCTAATCCGCTTGGATTGGTTACCTGAGTATCACCGAATACGTTAAATGTCATATGGTCACTGTCCGTCAGTGTGGTGAAGTTCCTAACATCTGACCAGTTCTTCCCATCGCCAACGCGGAAAACATAAGCCGTACCCGGCTTCAGCCCCGTTGCCTTTGCGCTGTTCAGATCGATTGCACTGCTGTCATTGGAGTACGTGATCAGTTCTTTGGTTCCATTAAAGTTCTGGAAAGCCTGAACGCCCTGAGTTGCATAAGCCTCATTCGTTGCAACTTGCAAGACAGCCTTATCTTCATCTTGAAGCGGGTTGGTCATCCAGGTCACCGACTTTTCCGTCTTAGAATCCTGAGTGGCTCCGACTAAAATATTTGATGGTGCAGCCGTTTTCTGTGCATTGTACGACTGAGCAGATACCGGAAAACTATAGCCACTGTCTTTATGTGCGGTTAACGTAAACTTCTGCAGGCTGCTCGTTGGCAGAGCGCTGGAAAGCATCCCTTTCGCATCGGTCGTCCCAAGTGACTGAGTCTTACCGTCTGCTGAAGTCATGCTGACCTCTGCTCCGGAAACAGGCTGGCCATCCTGGGTAAGTACCTGCAAGGTGCCATCAGAACCGACAATCATGCGCTGCACCTGGATCTGGTAGGCAGCCACAACAGGTACTTCGCCTGGTTTGGTCGAGAATGATGCGTTAAATACATCTTCCTGTGTATTGGCGAGAGTCATATTGCCACTCGTTATGCTGTAAGGAATCTTCGTACCCGCCACAGTGGTGGACGGAACGGATACCGTGATCAGTGCGAGTTCACCCGCTTGTTTCGAGGCTCCCTCATTTTTGATCGTCAGTTTCAGATCTCCGGTATTCGGATCATACGTATAGGTACTGCCGGACGCACTCTGGGCAAAAGTAACATCTTTAACTGGGAATCCCTTGCCAAGATTAATTGTAGCCGTTGCTCCCTTTATATTGGAAAGGTCGTCCGCCGACAGTGCGAACTGATAGGTACCGCCAAGTGATGCTTCTGTTCCCTTCGGCTCGAGGCTCAGTTTCGTCCCGTTCTTGGTATCCACCGTGAAGTACGCATCCTTAACGGTTTCATTACCAAAGTTGTCCTGAATGGAGACATGAACGTGGTGCACGCCATCAGCCCACTTATAACCTGACAGGGAAAAGGTGCCATCCTTATCATAGGAATAGTGACCATTGGCTCCGGTATATTCCGTCCCATCGACCCAGATTCGGTTACGGTCCCAGTTGATGCCGGTTGCATGAGGATCACTGGTATCGTCATGGATGGCTGTTGAAATGTTTACCTGAGAATTCTTATACGTCTTGCCATCCACGCTGATCGAATCGATGCTCGGTGCCTTGAGGTCGTCGACATTTGCGCCGTATACGGTCCGGACGTTATCAACATAGATACTACCCTTGGTCATTGGGCCTCCGCCAGGCTGACCCGATTTCAAAGACAACATTCGGATCATCTGCTTAGGGAACGTTTTGAATGGGCCTTGATATGAACTTGGAATGGGTGCCTCGACATATTTCCAGCCTGTCCAGTTGATACCATCAGCCTGAGTTGTCAGGTCAATTGGTTTAGGCGTACCTGTTTTGTCATAGATATACATTCTAAGCCAGTAACCCTGCGCTTCAGGAGTCGCATAGACCCACATGCCGATTGCTGTCGGCATACCCGGTATATCTTTACTTACTGCAGGTCCGGCGTAAGCACCCAGTGTTGCATTCTTCGTTCCGTTGGTGAAGTCATAATCCATTTTAAGAGATTGATTGCCGAAACGAACAATCCCATCCGGATAACTCGAAATGGAAAGCTTAGAAACTTCACCACGACCTGCCGTCGAAGGTGCCCAGTCACCCAGTCCGTCTTCAAAATCATATAAAATGGTTGGCAACTGGCCTACGGTTACACTGATCGAAGCTGAGAGGTTTGTCCCCGCAAGCGTCGCCGTTACATCTCCTGAAGCACTCTCACTTCCTGTATGGAACATATTCTTGCTGTCGAAGGTGCCCATTTTGGAATCAAAATTCCATTTAATGTCACCATCATGCAGGATGACATTACGTCCCTGATACCTGGCGACCAATCCTAAATCATTTGTTGTGTTAAGTTTCAGACTTAATGCCTTTTGGGAAAATTGAAGTTCATCGGGTACCGCAATTTCTACATTGGTACTGCCTACAACCTTCTCGTTGTACGAAAGGTTAACGGTCACATTACCTGTTTTTCCATTCGACTGAAACAAACCAGTGGTTGCGTCAATCTTACCGAAAGATGAATCAGAAAGACTCCAACTGAGACCACTGGTTGGCAAGGAGGCTGAATATCCAGCTGAATCTACTCCCTTTGCCGAGAAAGGAATCGTGGAATTGGGTGTATACGTTTTATCAGCTGGCGAAACGGTTGCGGATGCAAACGTGTGATCGGCAGAAGAATTAGAAACGACTAGCAAAGAGTTCGCAACCACTCGCTCATTCCCATCAGAGGGACTGTTCTTCAAACTCAGGTTATCCTCTCCAGGAGTTCTGGAAATGTAAGTAGTAGAACCGCCTCCATCAAGGTTTACCGCCTGCACTGCACCCATATCAAGCATCAATTGTGCCAGGTCGGGAATCGAAATACCATTCGAGTACGGAGATTGCCGCCCGTCAATGGCCACAATAAATACTGTGTTGTCACTCTTGATTCCTACAGCAGTTCTTGGTTCATTATTTGCCCCAACCCCTGATACGTCGTTAACTTTACCATCTTTAACTAAGAGGTTTCCCGCGCCTAAAGCCTGTTTCAGATTGCCTTTGACTTGATTGTATTTTGTTTGATCACCAATAATCGGCGTTCCATCTTTTAAAACACCGAAGAATGTCTGATCATTTCCGTTCGCTTGATGAATTTCTATGCCATTTTTCACAACATTGCCTAGAGGTTCACCTGTAGCCATGTTGAAAAAATCAGCATTAACGCCTGCAACAACATGTTTCCCATTCTGAATTGCAGCATTCGCCTGATCACGAACTGTCTGCAGGCCATATGCATTACCATCGTTCGGCGTCCCTGCATACAGTTCGGTGTTTTTGTTACTCAGGTCAACATCTACAGCGTAAAGTTGTGTTCTTTCTCCTGTGGCATTTTTATAAGTAATTTGTTTTTCCTGAATACCGGACGCTAACTGGGTATTCGTTTCGTCGATGATTTGTTTCATTACCGAAGACGAAACATCAGGCTGCCCCAAGGCATACGATGGAACCGCAATGATGGTCTGTCCAAACAATAGGCAAGCTACTAACAACAGAGAAATAATCGATTTTATTTTACTTTTCACGTGCTTCTCTTCCACCCCGTATCATAAATTTACCCCTAAAGGAAAAGTCATATATTTATATCCTACATATTCCAATAAGAGCTTTAAAAATTTTATCAGTATGAGATTAATCACATACTAGGAATTAGTAATGATTATGTAAAAAATTATTGTCATCATTCGGGGATGATAGGCCGGACGGTCTCCACCTTTGTACGCTTCGAGGAAAACCTCACGATCCAATCCGTTGACAAAAGTATTTCCTACCCGTGCCAAGTAGACCAGTTTTTTTATTACGAACTCAAGGTTCCGGGGCTGGCACGATCTATTCTTCACTTCTACTATAAAAAAATAGTAGCACAGACCATGGCCATGGTCTGTGCTACTAATCTTAGTATGTTTTATAATTGCATGATTTCACCCGGCTTCAATACTTTTCCATTGTTATTCTTTAGCTTAGAAACAAAGTCGTAACCATCTTGTTTAATAAGAGCAAACGTATTGTAATGAATCGGAACAACCATTTTTGCTCTTACCCATTCAGCAGCTAATAAGGCATCCTCTGGCCCCATGGTAAAGTTATCTCCGATTGGTAAAAATGCAATATCAATCGAATGGCGAGTGCCAATCAGCTTCATATCAGAAAATAATGCTGTATCACCCGCATGATAAACTGTTTTACCTTCCGCCGTAAACATAACGCCTGCTGGCATCCCTGTATACACAATCGTTTTTGTTTCCTCATCAATATAACTTGAACCATGGAAAGCTTGTGTAAATCTAACGGTACCAAATTCAAATTCGTGAGAGCCGCCAATGTGCATGGCATGGGTGCGAATACCTTGCCACTTTAAAAATGTCGCTAGCTCAAAAGGTGCTACTACTAGTGCATTATTCTTTTTTGCGAGGTCCACCGTATCACCCACATGATCATCATGCCCATGAGTTAATAAAATAACATCTACCTTTACCTCACTAGCTTTCAAATCCGTATTCGGGTTTCCTGTAAGAAACGGATCAATAAAAACAGTAGTTGTTTTCGTTTGTATCTTTACTACAGAATGACCATGATAGGAAATAAACATTTCATCCCTCCTCTTGTACAGTTTGTCTTACTTGCATACATCTTATCTCTTTTTTTGAAGTAGGAACCTTGTCATTTATATCAAAAACGATGTACAGTTATACAGTATACTGATTGGAGGGACCACATATGCAACAACGTTTAAACAACCTAATGAACTGGCTTCAAACAAACGATGTAGAAGCTGCCTTTATTTCGTCTACATCTAATGTATTTTATTTAAGCGGTTTTTATTGTGAACCGAATGAGAGATTGCTCGGTTTATTCGTATTCCAAGAAAAAGAACCGATTCTTATCTGTCCAAAAATGGAAGAAGATAAAGCAAGAGCTGCTGGATGGAAGGATGAAATTGTTAGCTTTAGCGATACAGACAATCCTTGGGAAAAAGTATCACATTCCATACAAGCTCGGGGAATTCATGTTCATACATTAGCAATTGAGAAAGAACATGTAAATGTTACTCGATATGAAAGCTTACGTTCCCTATTTCCAGACGCTTCCTTTACGGCTGCCGAGGAAAAGATGCAAGAGTTACGCTTAGTAAAAGATGACAAGGAACTTGCTATTCTTAGACAAGCTGCCCAAATGGCCGACTATGCTGTAGAACTTGGTGTTAGTCAAATTGCTGAAGGTAAATCAGAAATGGAAATCTTAAGCGTAATTGAATACGAAGTAAAGAAGCGTGGGATTTCAAAAATGTCCTTTAGTACCATGGTACTAACTGGTGCTAATACCGCACTACCGCACGGTGAACCTGGGGACAATCGCATCAAGCGCGGAGATTTTGTTTTATTCGATCTTGGCGTTGTGATTGATGGCTATTGCTCCGATATTACACGGACCGTTGCATTTGGAGATATATCCGAGCAGCAACAAAAAATCTATGACACCGTGCTTTCAGCGAACAAACAAGCTATCAATATTTGTAAACCAGGGACAATGATTGCAGATGTCGATAAAACGGCACGCTCCTTCATCGAAAAGGCTGGCTATGGAGACTATTTCCCTCATCGTCTTGGTCACGGATTAGGAATTAGCATTCACGAGTATCCATCTTTAACAGATGTAAATAGAAATGCACTACGTAAAGGCATGGTCTTTACAATTGAGCCAGGTATTTACGTACCAAACGTTGCCGGTGTTCGTATTGAAGATGATGTATATATTACAGATTCTGGTGTAGAAGTACTAACCCACTATCCAAAAGAACTACAAATTATCAAATAACATAAGCTTTGTACCACAGGCGAGAGGGTGTCTTACATAAGGCACCCTCTTGTTTTTATGTAACCTCTATCTTCTTACCCTTTAAGACAAAGACGGCATTTTTTCTAATACTTGTGCTGCAGGGAAATAGGGGATTCCATGTGCATCCGCTACAGCCTGAAACGTTACATATCCATTCAAGGTATTCAGCCCTTTCAAGAGAGCATTATTTTCTAAAATGGCCTTTTTAAATCCTTTATTTGCAATTTCTAGTGCATAAGGTACCGTAACATTCGTTAATGCAATTGTAGATGTACGAGGAACTGCACCCGGCATATTAGCAACTGCATAATGCACAACCCCATGCTTCACATAGGTTGGCTCATTATGCGTTGTAATACGATCTGTCGTTTCAAAAATGCCTCCTTGATCAATTGCAATGTCAATCACTACCGAGCCTTCCTCCATCGACTTAATCATTTCTTCCGTTACAAGCTTCGGCGCCTTTGCACCTGGAATAAGAACAGCACCAATGACAAGATCGGATTCCTTTACAGCATGTGCAATGTTATAAGGATTTGACATCAACGTTTTAATCTGATGACCAAATAGATCATCTAACTGACGTAAACGATTAGGATTCACGTCGATCATCGTTACATCTGCTCCTAATCCTACTGCAATCTTTGCTGCATTCGTTCCAGCAACGCCGCCTCCAACGATTGTAACCTTCCCACGTCTAACGCCTGGTACCCCTCCTAATAAAATTCCTTTTCCACCTTCTTGCTTTTCAAGGAATCTGGCTCCTATTTGTGCTGACATGCGTCCCGCTACTTCGCTCATTGGTGTTAGAAGAGGAAGCGTTCTGTTTTCGATCTGTACAGTTTCATAGGCAATACTAATTACTTTTTTTGTAAGAAGTGCTTTTGTAAGCTCAGGTTCTGGTGCTAAATGAAGATACGTAAATAAAATTAAGTCTTTTTTAAAATACTTATATTCACTTGGAACAGGTTCTTTAACTTTCATAACCATTTCCATATTCCAAGCTTTTGCAGCTGAATCTACAATGGTCGCCCCTGCTTTCATGTATTCATCATCTATAAAACCTGACCCAATTCCTGCATTCGTTTCTATATATACTTCATGCCCGCTGTGAACAATATGTAGTACTCCACCTGGTGTTACCGCAACACGATTTTCATTATTTTTAACTTCCTTCGGAACGCCGATACGCATCATTGTCCTCCTCCAAGTAGTTCATACTTTTCTACCACTCGTAGTATTACCAAACAATATTGCATCCGATTAGTATTGTTAGAAATTGTAACACTTAGATTCTTTGGACATCTGTTTCTCACACACTTATTTTTGTCTATGGCGATGAATGACATCAATTCCGCCTGTAACCTCCATACAAGTTCCTGTTATCATATCCGAATGATCATCACATAAAAACAGAATGGCGCGTGCAATATCCTCTCCCGTTCCAGAGCGACCAACAGGCGTCCTACCATCCTTTTGTTTTCTTGACTCCTCAATCGTGGCTTCTTTCATTTCCCCAATGATATCTCCCGGACACACCATGTTAGAAGTAATTCCGTATTCAGCTTCTTCATAGGCAATGGTTTTTGTTAATGAGACGATTCCAACCTTAGCTGCTGCAAAGGCTGAACGATAAACCCATCCAGGGGCACTCTCAGCACCTTGAAACCCATAGTTGATAATGCGTCCAAATCGTTGCTTACGCATAATGGGAATTATTTGCTTCAATAAGTAAAAAACGGAGTGTAAATTTCCATCAATCATCGAATGCCATTCATCGTCGCTATAATCAACAAGTCGCTTTCTTTCAAAAATATAAGGACCCGCATTATTAATTAAGCAGTCAATTCTGCCAAAACGCTGCATGGTTACGTTAACCACATGATATAAATCTTCTTTATTCAGAACGTTAGCTCGTATAATAAGCATTCGGTCTTGTATATCTGCAAATTCTTCTCGCAATGAAGCTACTGCCACTTCATCACTTCGATATGTAACGGTGACAGAATATCCCTGTTTTAAAAACTCTTCTGTAACCTTTCTACCCAATCCCTTTGAACCGGCTGTAATGAGCGCATGTCTCAACTAAAGCCCCTCCTTGTATTCATATACATCATATGTAACAATTTGTAATGAAAATTACAAATTAGATGCCTAAAAAATTTTTTTGAATTCTGTAACATTTCTGTTAATACATTAAACCAGTTTAGTTGTATAATAATGGTATGGAAAGTTATTTCTTTGTCAATTAAGGGGGACTCCTTCATGTCAACACAATACAAAAATATTTTAGTTGCAGTTGATGGTTCAAAAGAAGCAGAAAAAGCATTCAAAAAGGCAATTCAAGTTACAAAGCGCAATAACGCTAAATTGATTATAACTCATGTCGTTGATGTTAAAGCATATTCTGCAGTTGAAGCTTATAGTCGCGCTATCGCAGAACGAGCAAATGTATTTGCTGAAGATTTGCTCGAAGAATACGAAAAAATCGCGGTTGAAGCAGGAGTTCAAACAGTAGAAACCGTTCTTGAATTCGGAAATCCAAAATCAAAAATTTCTAAAGAAATTGCACCAAACACGCAAGCAGACCTAATCATTTGTGGTGCAACAGGATTAAACGCAGTAGAACGCTTCTTAATCGGTAGTGTATCTGAACATATTATTCGTTACGCAGCGTGTGATGTCCTTGTCGTACGAGCAGAAGACGAAGTAGGCGAAATCTAACTGTAAGCAGTGAATCTAGAGCACGACAAAAAGCGGGACCGCCCTAGCCGTTCCGCTTTTTATATCAGAATATAAAGCAAAAAGACCTGACATATTGTCAGGTCTTTTTGTATTTTACTTTAAGATTATCTTCGCTTTTTGCAAGGCTGCTTCTACTTGTGCAAACCCTGTTCCCCCTTCGCTATTCCGGCGCTTCACGGCCGCAAATGGAGAAAGCACTTCATATAAATCAGCTTCAAACAATGGACTAATCGTTTGATACGTTTCAAGTGGTAGATCAGCTAAATAAACACCTTGCTTTATACATAGTAAGACAAGACGACCGACAATTTCATGAGCTTGTCGAAATGGCAATCCTTTTGCTGCTAAATAATCAGCAATTTCAGTAGCATTCGAAAAGTCCTTTTGAACCGCTTGTTTCATATGGTCTTCTTTTACCTGCATCGTTTCAATCATACCTGCCATAACATGAAGACTTGTTTGAATCGTTTTTATCGTATCAAACATACCTTCTTTATCCTCTTGTAAGTCTTTATTATAAGCAAGAGGAAGACCTTTCATGATTGTAAGTAAGCCAAAAAGATTTCCATATACACGGCCTGATTTTCCGCGAATCAATTCCGCCATATCTGGATTTTTCTTTTGCGGCATAATACTGCTGCCTGTTGAGTACTTATCACTCATTTCAATGAATTGAAATTCTTGGCTGCTCCATAATATTAATTCTTCACAAAAACGAGATAAATGCATCATTAGAATAGAGGAGTGACTTAAAAACTCTAAAATAAAATCACGATCACTTACCGCATCCATACTATTTTCATAAATGCCATCAAACTCAAGCAGTGAAGCACTATAGGAACGATCAATTGGGAAGGTAGTTCCAGCAAGTGCACCTGCACCAAGAGGTGATAAATTAATCCGTTTTAGCGAATCCTTAAATCGCTCCTTATCCCGTTCTAGCATCCAAAAGTATGCTAGTAAATGATGGGCAAAAGAAACTGGTTGCGCACGTTGCAGATGCGTGTAACCTGGCATAATGGTTTCTACATGCTTTTCAGCTTTATCTACGAGTACTTGCTGAAACATTGCAATTTGATTTATTGTTTGTTTCACTTCTTTACGTAAATACAAATGCATATCCGTAGCAACTTGATCATTCCGGCTTCGAGCTGTGTGCAGCTTTCCACCAACTTCGCCTACTTTTTCAATGAGCATTTTTTCTAAGTTTAAATGAATATCCTCATTTTCAACCGTAAACGTGAGCTTATTCTGCTTTGCTTCTTCAAGAAGCTCCTGCAGACCTTCTTTAATTTTTGCAACGTCCTCATGAGGAAGAATGCCGCATTTTCCAAGCATAGTCACATGAGCGATACTTCCTTCGAGATCCTCTAGCACAAGCGCTTTGTCGAAGGAAATGGATGCACCGAACTCATCGACCCATGCTTCTGCAGCCTCGGTGAAGCGTCCGCCCCAAAGCTTTTTCACGCTTCCACCTTCTTTTGGTTCACTTGGCTGTATAATTTCGTAGGTAAGCCATATAGTGTAATAAATCCAAGTGCTGCATTATGATCAAATTGATCTTCCTTCGTATAAGTTGCTAATTTTTTATCGTAAAGAGAATATTCGGATTTACGTCCTTCTACAATAGCATGGCCTTTAAAGAGTTTCACGCGAACCGTACCCGTTACATTCTTTTGCGTTTCCTTTAAGAATGCTTCAAGAGCTGTACGTAGCGGAGAGAACCATAATCCATTGTAAATAAGTTCTGTCATCTGTTTTTCAATAACTGGTTTGAAATGAGCCACTTCTTTCACAAGTGTTAAATCTTCAAGTTCCTTATGTGCTGTTATAAGAGTCATTGCCCCAGGACATTCGTAAACTTCACGTGATTTAATACCTACGAGACGATTTTCTACATGATCAATACGTCCTACACCATGTTTTCCAGCAATGGTATTTAACTCTTTAATCATTTCTGCTACCGTGTATGAAGTACCATTTAAGGATACTGGTATACCCGCTTCAAACCCAATTTCTATAATTTCTGGTTTATTTGGAGTATCCTCCAATGCCAATGTCATTTCATATGCATCTTCAGGTGGAGCTGCCCACGGATCTTCTAGAATTCCACATTCATTTGCTCGTCCCCATAAATTTTGGTCGATAGAGAATGGGCTGTCTAAATTAATTGGAATAGGCACATTGTTTTGTTTTGCATATTCGATTTCTTCTTCACGAGACCATTTCCATTCACGTACTGGAGCGATAACTTCTAAATTAGGATTTAATGCTGTAATAGAAACTTCAAAACGTACTTGGTCGTTTCCTTTTCCTGTACAACCGTGTGCTACTGCATCTGCTCCTTCTTGTTCAGCGATTTCAACTAATTTTTTTGAAATTAACGGACGGGATAGGGCAGAAACTAGCGGGTATGTTCCTTCATACAATGTGTGAGCTTGCAAGGAGATAAGTGCATAATCATTTGCAAATTCCTCTTGTACATCTAAAACAAAAGATTTAATTGCTCCGACAGAAAGAGCTTTCTCCTGTACAAAGGCTAAATCTTTTCCTTCACCTAAATCAAGACAACATGCAATTACATCATAATTTTTTTCTTGTAACCATTTAATTGCAACAGAGGTATCCAAACCCCCAGAGTATGCTAACACGACTTTCTTATTTCCCATTAAAAATCCCCCTCTATATAAAGAATAAATATTCATTAAATGTAATTTTAATTCATAATCATACTTTAACAACTTTCTACTTAAGATGCAACAATTATTTTTGAGAAATTTAAACAATTCCTTCGAAGTTTTCCCTAACATCGTATAGAATAAAAGAAGCAAGGGGGAGAAATCATGGAACATTATTTCATATTTAATGAAAGGCTAGGAATCGAAACACCTTACATCGATGAAGATTGGGACGAGATTTCTGTGTATACACAGCAAAGCATATTGCTGAAATGGGAAATGATTAGGGGAAGAATACCTGATCAAATCGCAACTTTAGAAAATACCATTCGTAAAAAGCAAAATCAGCTTGATAACGAAGAAGACTTCAAGATATCTTGCCTATTAAACAGCGATATCGCAGAACTTGCTTCTATGATTAATGACCTGTGGCTATGGTATCGAGTTAACCAAAATATTTCTTCTAGTAAAGCACATGTATAATGTGAAACATACTTAAAGATCGTTTATTTGTACATGAATGTCACAAGTTAAAAAAGCTACCAAGTAGATTACAGCTTTGTAATCTTACTTGGTAGCTTTTTTAATCGTTGTAAGAAGTATTTGTATACTTATACCTGTTTTTCTAACAAGTAGCGCATCTGATAAAAACGATGCGTAAATTCCGTTACATTTCTAGTTAATCGATAATTCACCACTGAGCCGACCGCTATTCCAATCATCGGAATTCCTTGTATAAGTTTACGACGTACAGAATGGATAATAAACATTTTCACACTTTGCTTTAGCAAGACTAATAAAGAACCACTATCAATAACTTCATCAGCACCATCATAGAAAAAGGGATCATCGGAACGTTTCGCTTCCTGTAGAAGATCATGCAGTGCAGAATGCTGCATACGTATTGGCAAGATAGATGCATGAAATACTTTCAGTGCCAACATCATTTCATAAGGTCTATTCACATTGTATCCATACGTAGTCGCGATAACTTGTACAGCTTTCAAATTAATTGCAATCATTAACGGAAAATCAGCCGCTAAAAATAAGAATCCTCCTACTCCAGTTGCACTGCCCTGCACAAAGGAATACAAGCGATGCCGTGCGATTTGATGTTCTGCAATATATATAAGCTGGTCAATGGAGAGTTTCCGTAAATCCTCTATTTGTTCTACCGTTTCATCAAAGAGGCGAGCGCTTGAAAGAATTCGATTTCGCGCATCTAGCTGTGATTGCGAGCTTTGAATAAATGCATGCAAATGGAAAAGCCATCCATCTATCTTAGCGAAATATTCATTTTGTTGTTTATTAGAAAGCTGAGAGAAGGAACGATCTAGCCATTTATCAAATGCAAATTGAAAGTCTGTTACTTCCTGTTCAGCTAGCTGGTTCTCCCAATGCCTAATTTCATTCCAAATTTTCTGTTCACGCGACGAAAGCTCCACAAAACCCCACCCCTTATTATGAAGACTTTTTTCTATATTATACCATAGGAAAAGAGCACAAAAAAAGAAGAGGGTGATCTCTTCTTTTTTTCGTCTATGCCTATTTCACGGCTTATACGTTCGTTAAACGCATCACATCACGTGCAATCATCACTTCTTCATTTGTAGGAATTACAAGTACTTTTACAGGAGAATGCAGGAATGAAATATAAGCTTCCTCCCCCTCTACATGTTGATTTCGTTTTGGATCGCAGTAAACCCCCATAAATTCAAGCCCTTCAAGAATTCGCTCCCGAACCATGGAACTGTTTTCGCCAATTCCCGCGGTAAAAATAATAGCATCCATACCTTTCATCCGTGCTGCATAAGAACCTATATATTGATGTATTCGATTCACAAAAATATCAATTGCATATTTTGCACGAAGGTTGCCCGCTTTTTCAGCCTCAATAATATCACGTAAATCACTTGAAATACCGGATATTCCAAGAAGACCGCTTTTCTTATTTAAAACCTCTACCACTTCTTCAACGGATTGATGCGTTTTCTTCATTATATAAGGTATTAAGGCAGGATCAATATTGCCAGAACGAGTTCCCATAGGGACTCCTGCAAGTGGTGTAAAGCCCATAGATGTATTAATAGACTTACCTTCCTCTACCGCTGCAATACTTACCCCACTTCCTACGTGACAGGAGATAAGTCGTAAGCTTTTAAGTGGCTTATGTAAAAACGCAGCAGCCTGTTGCGTGACATATTTATGTGAAATACCATGAAAACCGTATTTACGAACATGATATTTTTCATAATACTCATAAGGTAAGCTATATAAATACGCTTCCTTCTTCATCGTTTGATGAAAGGCTGTATCAAAAACAGCAACAGCAGGAACATTCGGTAATACTTGTTGAAATTCAATGATACCTGTCAAATTAGCATAATTGTGTAAAGGTGCCAATTCAGCCAGTTCTTCAATATTATGTAGTACTTCATCATTTACGACAGCCGAATCATGAAATATTTCACCACCATGCACGACACGATGACCTATTCCACTAATTTCATCTAATGACTGAATAATGCCAGAGCTTTTTAACGCATCCACTAGTACTTGTACTGCCTCACCGTGATTCGCTATATCAATAACCTTTGTCGTTTCATTTCCATTTATGGTTATTTTAAAGATGCCATCATTCATGCCAATTCGTTCGATGATTCCTTTTGTGATTACATTCTCACTTGGCATATCAAATAGCTGAAACTTTAAGGAAGAACTTCCTGAATTAATTGCAATAATTTTTGCCATGCACGTTTCATCCCTTCTCTTCAATGCCTACAAGTTAATACAAAAAAAAAGAAACTATACTAAAATTTAACCATTGGAGTAGCTGTATTTCAATCAAAAAGCGAAAATAAAAACAAAATGTACACATGTGTTAAACTTGTGAAACTATAAAAAAAAGGTGAAACTTCATAAATTTTCAGTTTCACCTTTTATGTAGATTATTTTGCTTGTTTATTATCTTGAAACCACCGGGTAATTTGCGCCATAATATTTTCCATTGCATGTCGGTTTGTAAACTTAGGAAGTTCCACTAGCATTGCTTGCTTTGGCGGCTGTATACTAGCACCCTTCTTTTGAAGTATAAATATGCTTTTGGCATGCTTTTCATTCGCAAACATCGATACAGGCAATTGCAATACACCTTGGACATAACAGGTTTCCTGTAAAAATGTGTGTAATTTCTTTGCTTGCTCACTTTCAAATAAAGCATTAGGTATAAGGAAGAACAAGTATCCTCCTTCTTTTGCATACTTCATGCCCTGCTCTATAAATAAATGGTGAGAAAACGACATACCGCTTTCTGCCCGTAATGAAAATTTCTTTGCGCTTTCTTCATTTGGATAATATCCAACAGGCATGTCACATACAACCGCATCAACAGGATCAATATAAAGCGGAGCTAATCCATCCTGATGAAAAAACTCCATATGGTGTCTTTGTAGATTTGCGTTAACATAGGCAAGACGGACTAATATATCATCAATTTCTACGGCATATCCGTTTACCGTTGTTTCCTTTTCCATTGTATTAAAAATCGTTGTAAGCAGATTAGCAGTTCCTGCAGCTGGATCTAAAATCGAGATTTGCTTCTTGCCCTCCAAAAACTTTGAAAACAAATAACTTAAGAAAATACCTACCGCATCAGGTGTCATCTCATGATTAGCTTGAATTCCTTCTTTCATTCCTTTTAACAAGCAAAGCTGGAATGCCTTACGAATATCTTCACTCTTATAGTTTTGAAATGTATCATATACTTTTTGTAAACGTTCACTTGTAGAAGTGTGTAGTCCATTCTGTAGAATGGCACCTTCAAATAGATTATCTCCTGTTTCGATTAACGCTTCCAAATACGTAACATCTAATTCCTTCCGTAACAGAATGGATGATGTATCAAAGATGGAAAAAAGTTCTTCTACAGCTGTACTCATTTCGTAAACCTCCCTGTACTTCGTACACATAAGTTCTATTATACTACATGGAAACCTACAACAGAATAGCTACAGATGGGGCCTTATCGTTTATATCTACAAAAAAAAGAACGTCCCCTAGTAGAAGAGGACGTTCTTTTTTTACGATACGATTATTTTGCAGCTTTTGCTGCTGCAATCGCAGCTTCGTAATTAGGATGAGAAGTACCTTCACTTACATATTCTACGTAAGTTACTTTATCTTCGCTATCTACAACAAATACAGCACGAGCTAATAAGCGAAGTTCTTTCATTACAACTCCGTATGCTTCGCCAAATGATAGATCGCGATGATCTGAAAGTGTTACAACATTTTCTAAGCCACTAGCTGCACACCAACGTTTTTGTGCAAATGGAAGGTCATTGCTAATAGTTAATACTTTAACATTGCCAAGCTTAGAAGCTTCTTCATTGAAACGACGTGTTTGTGCATCGCATACACCTGTATCAACAGAAGGAACAACACTAATTAATTTTACTGCACCCTTATAAGAATCTAATGTAACAGGAGACAAATCATTTGCTAAAACTGTAAAGTTAGGTGCTTTCTCACCAACCTTTACTTCAGTACCAAGCATTGTCATTGGATTCCCCTTGAATGTAACTGCTGCCATCTCAACATCCTCCTTATAACTAAATATGTACACTATAAATGATAGAGATAATAAAAAAAGAATGCAAATAAAACAGCTTTCATTTTTAAAAATTATAAAAGGACGAAGGTTGCCCTTCATCCTCATTAACGAAAAATTCTATTCTTAGACGATTTCTTCGCTATCAGTTGGCTGCTCTTCATTCTTCTGAAATAGCTGTTTTATTTTTTCAACAGCCTGCGGCGTAGCATCTATTACTTTGTCAAGTAAATGAGTCTGTTCATCAAGATGCAACAGCTTTATTCCTGTTTTTGTTATAATTAGGAATGCGATTGGGGATAGCGAAACACCACCGCCACTCCCCCCGCCAAAAGGATAATCGCTGCCTTCTTCTACGTTGCCAAACTCACTTCCACCAGCTGCAAAACCATAACTTACCTTTGAAACCGTTAAAATTATATTTCCATCAGGTGAGTGGATTGGATCACTAATCATTGTATTCACGTTAACCATTTGCTTTATATTTTCCATTGCAGTTGTCATGATTCCTTGAATCGGATGCACTACATTACCCCCTTACCTCAGTCTGATAAAAAATGGAGCGATGTTTGTGGATATGCCGAAATAGGCTGAAAGCGAAAAAGAGCATTTGTCCTATACGAAAA
The DNA here is from genome assembly GCF_048159605.1 of Ectobacillus polymachus. Lineage (NCBI taxonomy): Bacteria > Bacillati > Bacillota > Bacilli > Caryophanales > Bacillaceae > Ectobacillus > Ectobacillus polymachus. The sequence goes on from NZ_JBLREB010000001.1 coordinate 1,981,771, forward strand.
GAAACCATACATTCTAACTCTGAAGTAGTTACAATTCCATCATATACCGGAATTACTTCTAATTTAGGCAACGTTATTACATTCGTATAGTTGCTAAGAATCCCTAGTATCAGTCCCTTGACCTGCCAAACAAAGCCCGTAATTATTCCTGTATTCGCTGCATCTCCAGTACCAATATGTGAACGCCATAGAAATTGCTTCACTTTGACTTTACGTAAAAAGCCTTTGCTTATAGTATGGATATCAGTCATGCTTTTTATCAGCTGTGAGATTTTCTCAATAAGGGAAAAATACTTCTCTTTTGTTTCTTCATCCTTGGTCACCGATTCAGGTTCTTTATTTTCTTTTGTCTGGTGTTTTTCTACGAATGCTAATACATCAAATGTATAACGAATAAACAAAATTCGAACTTGAATGAAACAGTGTTGCCCTTCTTCTGTGTAACATGCCATTAGTTTTATGGTAACAGTCGTAATGAAAAGAACGAATAAAAGTGCAACTATAATAACAGGAACGATTATAAACCAATTCATCTTTCGCTCATCCTTTCACTCCGTCCCCATTATTGACTGATACCGCAAGAAATAAACGTTACAAGCCTATCCTCTAATTCCTAAATACAATCCTACCGTCAATAACGGTCATCATAACCTTTGTATTTTCAATTTCATGCAAAGAAATGCGCATCATGTCACGATCAACGATTGTAAAATCAGCTTCATAACCTACTCCTATCATTCCTCTTTTGTGTTCTTTATGTATCGCCTTTGCACTTCCTGTTGTGTATAAGGAGATTGCCTCAAATGGAGATAACCTTTCTTGTGGTTGATGACATATTCCGCAAGAATCCGCATGGGATATTGCTGCATACATACCAGCGATAGGACTTATATCTGAAATCGGCGCATCCGATCCTCCTGCACAAGCAAGTCCTTCCTTCAACAAGGTTTTCCAAGCATACGAATAGCGTAATCGACGGAGACCAAGCTTTTTCTTCACAGATGGAAAATCAGAACGTACGAAAATCGGCTGAATGTCTAATACAACTGATAAGTATTTAGCACGCTTTATGAGGTCATTACGTAATACCTGACAATGAATGATTCGATCGCGTTGACCAGGCTGCGGTGGATACGCTTCTATCACATCCAACACGTTTTCAAAAGCTAAATCGCCAATTGCATGAACAGCTACTGGTCGACGCATTTGCCGTGCCTTTTGCACAAGGTTTGCTAACTCAGCTCTTTCGACTACTGCTATTCCTTGTGTAGTTAGCATATCAGAATAAGGCTCACTTAACAGCGCTGTTCGTCCTCCTAAAGAACCATCTGCAAATATTTTAATAGCTCCAAATTCAATGTAGTGATCATCATGGTACAGTGGCAAATGTTCCATTTCTGCATAATGGACAAGTAAGTTTACCTTAAATGGTGTTTGCCGAATGCAGTGCTGATATGCTTCATATGTATTTGCAAATCCATCATAATAATGCAGGTCTTCTGTATGACAACCTACAAGTCCTTTTTCATAGCAATCCTTAATCGCTAAGCCAAGTACTTTCCTTACATATTGCTTACTAGGTTTAGGAAGAATGTCATATACATATTGCTGTGCATGATCGTGCAAGACTCCTGTTAATCCATGCACATCCTTGACAATTCGTCCTCCCTTTGGGTCTTTTGTCTCTCTTGTAATTCCTGCTTTTTTCAATACGACAGAATTAACAAGCATTGCATGCCGGCATACTCGTTTTAATAGGATCGGGTGCTTACCTGATATAGCGTCTAAATCATGTACATGGACTGTTTTCGTATCGTAAAATTCATTTTCATTCCACCCCTCTCCAATAATCCAATCGCCGTCCGGAGTTTCATTTACTCGCTTTTGTACGAGAGATAACATCTCACCATAGGATGTACATTCCGTTAAATCAAGTCGTAATATACGTTCTCCATGCCCAATGAGATGGATATGACTGTCAACAAAACCAGGAAACATCGTATTTCCTCTAATATGATAAAACGTATCAACGTTATTGACTGCACACAATCTTTCTTTTGTTCCTACATCAACAATTATGCCTTTTTCAACGTAAATGGCTTCTACTGTTTCATGCTCTGCCCGCATTGTGTAAATTGTTCCCCCATACCACAATTCTCCCACCATTCATCCTCCTCTTTTTTTCAATTATAAAAAAGAAAAGGAGCTGGTGCAAAAGGAAGAAAACCATTCCCTTTTGCACCAGCTCTGCCTGTATTAACAATATAAGGTTTAGCTTGTGTATTTGTTGATTTTTGAATCAGTCTGCTGCTAATTCTACTTCACGCTTACGAAGCTCAACTCGGCGAATTTTTCCCGATGTTGTTTTCGGAAGCTCATCAACGAATTCAATTTTTCTTGGATATTTATAAGGAGCCGTCAGTTCTTTCACATGATTTTGTAGCAAAAGAATTAAATCTTCGTTTACTGAAACATTTTCTTGCAAGACAACGAAGGCTTTAACGACATGACCTCTTACTTCATCGGGACTCGCTACAACTGCGCACTCTCTTACATACGGATGTTTTACAAGAGCATCTTCCACTTCAAACGGACCGATTGTATAGCCAGAGGAAATAATAATATCGTCGCCACGTCCTTCAAACCAAAAGTAGCCATCTTCATCTCTTTTTGCCTTATCCCCAGTAATATAGTAATCGCCTCGGAATTGCATAGCTGTGCGCTCTGCATCCTTATAATATTGTTTGAAAAGAGCTGGAGTGCTCACGTGAACTGCGATATCACCTACTTCATCAACGCCTACCGGTATGCCATCTTCATCTACAATCGTTACATTATTGCCCGGTGTCGGCTTGCCCATAGATCCAGGTCTAATTTCCATTCCCTTCAAAACACCTACGAGTAATGTATTTTCGGTTTGACCGTACCCATCGCGAACAGTAATCCCAAAATAATGCTGAAATGTATCAATTACTTTTCGATTTAACGGTTCACCTGCTGAAACAGCACTATGGAGAGCTGAAAGCTGATACGATTCTAAATTTTCTACTTTCGCCATTATTCGATATTCAGTAGGTGTACAGCATAGTACATTAATCTTGTAATCGCTTAACATCTGCAAATAGGTTTTCGGCTCAAATCTGCCATGATAAACAAATCCAGTTGCACCTGATCCGAGGGTTGCCAAGAATGGACTCCAAATCCACTTCTGCCATCCCGGGCTTGCAGTCGCCCATACGATATCATTTTCTTCAATTGCCAGCCAATGCGGTGCACCCGTTCTTAAATGCGCATAGGCCCAACCATGTGTATGCACAACACCTTTCGGATTTCCTGATGTTCCGGATGTATACGATAAAAATGCCATATCATCACGCTTCGTTGGTGCCATTTGTAATTGGTCATTTTGGGTTTGTAATTTTTCATTAATATTAATCCAACCCTCAACCGGCGTATCACTGACAACGAAGGTATGTATCGTTTTCATCGCTTCGATTCCATCAAACTGATTAACATAAGGAGCATAGCTGACAATAGCTTTTACCTCACCATGAGAAATGCGATATTCAATATCCTTTTTTCGTAGCATTTCAGAGCTTGGAATAACAACAAGTCCAACTTTAAGGGCCCCAATATAAACCATATACGCTTCAATAAGACGCGGTACCATAATTAAAATAGTATCACCTTTCTTTAGGCCCTCATCTAATAAAGCGTTTCCAATTTTGTTTGCACCACGAATAAGCTCATCGTATGTAACCTGTTTCGTTTCCCCTGCTTCATTTCTCCAAATTAAAGCAAGCTTATCCTTATTTTCGGCATGCTTCTCAAATTCCTCAACAAGATTGTACTCCATAGGCGCTATTAATTGTTCACGGTTCATTTCTCTTCCCCCTTTTTATTGTTTTCGACTGTCAGATTTGTCTTTCATAATTTAATTATTTCTTCTCATGAAGAACGAGAATATAATTTGTCTTCTCTCCTTATAATAAGGGATATTCTGTATTTTTTGGTAATAATTCTTCTGACAAATTACTATCATTTATGACGATTTACACATACATTTCGACATTTTTTTCCATATACGACAAAAAATATATTTTCCAACTAAAAGAGGACGGGGAGAAGTCCCGTCCTCATATCCATATATATTTATTTTGTAAATCCACTAAGCGCCATTGAAACAAGACGCTTTGTAATTTCTCCACCTACAGAACCGTTTGCACGAGATGTTGCGTCAGGTCCAAGGGTAACACCAAATTCAGAAGCAATTTCGTACTTCATTTGATCTAAAGCTGGTTCAGATCCTGGTACTACTAGGTTATTAGTATTTGCCATGTGTTATCACCTCCTTGTGACTATAGAATGTGAAGAAACACATACCTTCATACTTCAACTTTCATGGTAATTTATACCGATTTTATACCTTTCTTTAAAGCATTATCATACATTTATTTAAAGACCATGCTATAAGTGAATCTCTGTACGTTTGAAATTATTTCCTAAATAAACGATTATATGTAAAAATCCAAAAAAAAGAATGATCCAACAGAAGCTACGCTTCCATTACGATCATTCTTTTGCATAGTTAAATATTTCACTTATTCTTCAGTCATAAATTCTTCAATTTTTTGTACTACGCCCGGTTCTACTTTTTCTAAGATAGCTGCTGCCTGTTCAAGGGAGGCTTTATACTTATACTGACGAAATAGCTTTTCTGCCTCATAAAGACTAGAGGAAACTACATCATTTTGACTTCTATATCGGTTTCCATATTGTATTAATTTCTCCACTAAATTAGCTTGATGTACCATTTCGTTTGTAAATTCATATGTATTTGTTACGAGCGTCTCTGCCTCTTCTAACGTACCATTCACTGCTCCCATATTTAATGGTTTTTGTTCCAACTGCTCATATACACGTTGAACAGCAACCTGAGCTCGTTTTAAGCCTTCTAACGTTTCTTCTGGGAGCCCTGGTAAATTTGACTTTTGAATTACTCGTTTTGTTTCAATCAACGTTTTACGCATTTGCTGCAGACTCTCACGTGCTTCAAATTCGTCTTTTCGCAGCGACTGAATCATATCTTTGTATTGACTATGAAGTTCCTTCAGCTCGTCCATTTGTCTGCGAATATCTTGGAGTTCTTCACGAATAACAGAAAATGCAATGTCTTGATCTGCAATTTTAAGCTGTAGTGTATCGAAGCGTTTTGTTAATACATTCACTTGTTTTTCCACATATTTTTGTACTTCTACATCTTCATCACTTAATTGATAGCTTTGTTTTACAAACTGTGTTTCTTCCTTCGTCTCAAGTGACTGTATCTTAATATTGTTTAACGTTTCATTCATGGAGTCAACATCTTTTTCAACATAATATTTTGCCGTTACTTCATTTTCCAGTTGATCATACAGTGTATCTATTTTACTTTTAATTAGTTCAATATGCTGCTTTGCATCTTCAATGTTCACATCTTTAATATCATCAAGGCAATGCTGCAGTTGAATTCGTAATTCCCGTACTTCTTTTGGAATTTCTAGATGATTGAGAACATATCCTTGTTTTTTCATTTGTTCATAACCCTGAAGCAAATCCTCTAACTGCGTCGGCATATTCGTCTGACACTCCGTTTGCAAAGTTGGGATTTGTTGCAGCAAATCTTGCATGAAGGAAATTCCTTGTTCTATTGTCTTTACAATATCCCTTGCCTCCAAATAATTTCCCTTATCTGTTGCCTCTTGGAACAATTGAAACTTCTTTTGTTCTTCATCTAGTAGTTCTTCTAATTTCCGTTCTGCCAATGTAAATGTATGTCGATAGGCAAGCACATTCTTCTTCAATTCTCTATATGTATTACGATGCTGTTCAATTTCTGTGTTATTTTTTTCATAGCTTTCCATTAATTCTTGCAGTTCAGTAAGTACGTCTTCAATCCTTTTTTCAGCCTCTGCTAGAAAAACACCCGCTTGATGGATGGAATACCTTACTTTTCGGAATGAAAACTGGGATGTACCGGCCTCAGCATCTTGCAACTCTTTTTCAGCCTGTGGAATGATATTTGTAATCATCTCATCCCATTCATTTCGCCACTTTTCGAATAGCTCCTCAGTTTGACCTGTAAGGTTTAAATCCTTTACTCGTTTCAACTCATCAGCTACCGGTTTATTCTTAATTTCGTTCTTCCATAACTGCAATTGATCAATTTCCTTATATAAACGATTCTTTATCAAAAGCTGTATCATGAGTAATGCAATCACAATACTCACTACGATGATGATAATCGTCAAAAATGACATCATTCCGTACCCTCCTCATTCCCGTTTATTATTCGCTCCGCTTGTGGAAGGCGTAATCTATACAAATATGTTGATTAATTAATTGTCAATGTATTTATGATACCATGTAATCTACTATTTTTAACCTAATTTTTTAGAAATTTTTACAGTCTTTCTCTTCTACTTCCCCATACCCAAAAAAAGAGTTGCCCAGGCAACTCCATAAGGTCATGAGCCACTCTATATTACTATAGATATTCCATGTACATTTTTAAAATGGCGGCACTGCCTGCAATCGAATACCTTCACAAACCTGAACAGCTTGATTTAGCCATTCCCTTACTTCTTTCCTATAGCTTTGAACAAAATAGTTTTCCGACGGAAAGGTATGCAGGACTTCTGAAACATATTGAGAATATAAATAAGGCACACTTAACATTCCTTTAAGCTGTGACATAAAAATAGGAAAAGGAAGCTTTCGAAATTGTCCATTCTCTATTCCACTTTGGATAATCGTATAAAAGTAATACTTTTCTCTAATAAAATACGTTGTCATAATTTCACGGATTAGTATGCTATCAAGAGATATTTCTCTGTAGAAGAAACGCGAAAGATGGCGATGCTCAGATTGATACTGTAAGATATGATCTACAATCGTAAATAACGTTTCCTTCGGTGACAGCGTAGACAAGCAATCAAATCCCTCTTCTAACACGCGAGTATAATTCTCCAGAAAATCAGTAACTAAAAACTCACGTAATCCTTGCTTTCCTGAGAAATAATATGAAATATTAGCTGCATTCACATCGGCTTTTTTTGCTATATCTCGAACGGACGTTCCGTCAAATCCTTGTGTATTGAACAAAAACACCGCAGCATCAATAATTTTCTGTTTGGTGGATGTCACGTCTCTTCACCCTTTCGCAAAAGCCGGCTCTTAATTTCTAATTTCTTGACAATTTACTAAATTCCCTTTAATTTTCTATCGACAAAGATATATTACATTCTACAATTCAAGGAGGCCATTTCATGTTTTCAGTACAAAAATACAGCGGGAATCGTAGACAAAATTATGAACTGGTGATTAATCAATTAAAAGCTCTCGTTCAAGATGAAAAAAATGCCATCGCTAATATGGCAAATGCCTCAGCTTTATTACATCAATTTCTCGAACATATTAATTGGGTTGGGTTTTATATAAAGGAAGAACAGGAACTTGTTCTTGGACCCTTTCAAGGATTACCTGCCTGTATTCGAATTCCCCTAGGCCGTGGTGTATGCGGCACAGCTGCGAAAACAAAGAAAACAGTCGTTGTTAGTGATGTTCATCAATTTCCAGGTCATATAGCCTGCGACAGCGCATCAAATTCTGAAATTGTTGTACCGATGATCAAAGCTGGAGAAGTGATTGGTGTACTTGATATTGATAGCCCTAATCTAAATCGATTTAATGAAGTTGATAGGCACTATTTAGAATTATTTGTAGAAGCTCTCGTTACTACGATGTAACAACTATGCACTTTATCTACGTCTTGCTGTTTTTTTTATTTTTATTCTCCCTTCTTGACTGGATGATCATAAAAAGATATAATATCCTTTGTGTAAAATATGCAGCCTTTGAGAATGAGTTTATGTTTGCATTTTGTTCCTCCGATATGAGGTGTATCGAGTAACTCCTTGCTGCTGGAGCGAGGATACATGAAAACAAAATACACATAAAAAAACAGCTCACGTCTGTTTTTATTTTACAAAAATAAAAACACAAGGAGGAGTCATCATGGCTCGTTATACTGGTCCATCTTGGAAACTTTCTCGCCGTCTTGGAATTTCCCTTAACGGAACGGGAAAAGAATTAGAAAAACGCCCTTACGCACCTGGACAACACGGTCCTAACCAACGTAAAAAATTATCTGAATATGGTCTTCAACTTCAAGAAAAACAAAAGCTTCGCCACATGTACGGAGTAAATGAACGTCAATTCCGTAATACATTTGATACAGCTGGTAAATTAGGCGGTAAACACGGCGAAAACTTCATGGTTCTTCTTGAAACTCGTTTAGATAACTTGGTTTATCGTTTAGGTCTTGCTCGCACTCGTCGTGCAGCTCGTCAATTAGTAAACCACGGTCACATTCTTGTTGATGGCAGCCGCTTAGATATTCCATCTTATCGCGTAAAGACTGGTCAAACAATTAGTGTTCGTGAAAAATCTCTAAACCTTGCAGTTATTAAAGAATCTCTTGAAGTGAACAACTTCGTACCTGAATACTTAGACTTTAATGCTGATGCATTAACTGGTACATTCACTCGTCTTCCTGAACGTTCTGAATTACCTGCAGAAATTAACGAATCTCTAATCGTAGAATACTATTCTCGTTAGTTCTAAACAAAATAATATTTATTTTGTTTTATCAAAAAAACATCACTTGTTTCAAGTGATGTTTTTTTTGTCTTTTTAGATAGCAGATACTAAAATCACCCACAAAAATTATGTACTGATTCTCACCAACTATAATTCTAAAGTCTTTCCACGCACTTCGTATCAATAATCTCACTACCAATATCTATGAAATCTAGGATTTGGAACTGAATCAAGTATAGGAAGACTATGGGGCTTGTAAGGAAGAACAAAATCAGGAGTACAAGCGATAGAAGCTTAAGACGAAAAGCTGTACTGTCTAACAAGAATAACTATTTATTACAAAAGACCCCTTCAGGAAGCGGAAATCTTTTCATTTATTCTTTTTCACGAATTTCCCCAATAAAGCGAGAACTTTGTTGTTCCTTCTCAAGCCACTCAGAAAATACTTGTAAAAATTCTTCCGGTGTTAAATGCGTATAAATCGTTCCCTCAATTTTTATTTCCGTACGCTTTGCTGGAGCAGAACGATTGATAGCCATTTTTTTCATAATTTTTTCATACTTTTCCATGATTTCAACTAATGATTCTTTGTCATCACTTCTCATAGCAATCTTCCTCCTTTCTCTCATTCTATCAAATATAAGAGAAAAAATTACGAAAAATGCATAACAATCCCGATTCTTTTTAAAGTAAAGAAAAAAAAGCTTGAAATATTCAAGCTTTTTTCCCTGCTATTATGAACTAAGCGGATGCCTCAACGTAAGAAAAGTTCACTATAACGTTTATAGTTTAGTCTTCTAACGTTGATAAATCTCCAGTTGGAAGATTTAATTCCCAAGCTTTTAATACACGGCGCATAATCTTACCGCTTCGGGTTTTCGGAAGTTTATCCCGAAACTCAATTTGGCGAGGAGCAGCATGAGCAGCTAATCCTTTCTTCACAAACTGACGAATCTCTTCTTTTAATTCATCTGAAGGTGTATATCCGTCACGAAGAGCAATATATGCTTTAATAATCTCACCTCGAACAGGATCTGGAATACCAATTACTCCAGCTTCAGCAACTGCAGGATGCTCAACGATTTTACTTTCTACTTCAAATGGACCGACACGTTCACCAGCAGTCATAATTACATCATCAATACGCCCTTGGAACCAAAAATAGCCATCTTCATCCATATAGGCAGAATCTCCCGACACGTACCAGCCCTTCGGCATAAAATAAGATTCGTATTTTGCAGGATTATTCCAGATGGTCTTCATCATTGCTGGCCACCCTTTTAGAATAGCAAGATTCCCCATCGTATTCGGAGGAACTTCATTCCCCTCATGATCTACAATTGCTGCTTTAACACCTGGAATTGGTTTTCCCATTGAACCAGGACGAATGTCCATACATGGATAGTTACAAATCAATTGTGCACCTGTTTCTGTCATCCACCATGTATCATGAATTCGTTTCTGAAATACTTTCATACCCCAACGAACAACTTCTGGGTTTAAAGGTTCTCCTACACTTAAAACATGACGAAGCGATGAAAGATCAAATTTTTTAATAACCTCTTCCCCTGCACCCATTAGCATACGAAAAGCCGTTGGTGCACTGTACCAGACCGTAACGCCGTACTCTTGTATCGTTTGATACCATCCCTCAGGGCTAAAGCGTCCTCCCACAATTACATTGGACGTGCCTGTTAACCAAGGTGCAAATACACCGTATGATGTACCTGTAACCCAGCCCGGATCAGCGGTACACCAATATACATCGTCTTCTTTTAAATCTAGCACCCATTTTGCTGTTTGATAATGTTGCAGCATTGCATTTTGAACGTGAAGCACACCTTTTGGCTTTCCAGTTGATCCTGAAGTATAGTGTAGAATTAAACCATCTTCGCGATTTAGCCATTCTATTTCAAGTTTTGATGACGCATCTTGAAGTAACGGGAGAAATGCTACAGCTTTTTCACTTTCCTCGACTGTTTCACCGACTAGAAAAATGGTTTTAAGAGAAGGTAATTCTTGAACAGGGATGCGTGAAAGAAGATCTGGCGTGGTTATAAGAACTTTTGCTTCACTATCTAGTAATCGGTCACGTACTGCACCCTCCATAAATGCTTCGAACAAAGGACCTACAATGGCTCCAAGCTTCAATGTACCTAAAAGGGTGAAATATAGTTCTGGAGTACGAGGCATAAAAATAAAGACGCGGTCACCCTTTTGTACATCACCGTATTCCTTCAGTACGTTTCCGGCTTTATTCGATAAATCCATCATTTCTTTAAACGTGTATTTTTCTTTTCTGAACTCATCTTGATAATACAGGGCAATTTTATTTTTTAGATGTGTGCCTGCATGTTTATCAATTGCTTCATATGCCATGTTAACCTTTCCAGTTTCATGCCATGAGAACTGACTCTCCACTTCTTTCCAATCAAACGTATGATACGTCTCTTCGTAGTTTTTTAAGTTATGATCCGTACCAACAACAGGAAGCGCTTCCATTTTCATTGTAATCTTCTCCCTCCTTATATGACTCTATTACCTATTATACTTCACTATTTAAAATTTTCAGTAACTTTTCTTGGGTTTATGCAAATTTTTAGAAACGTTTTCATTCACAGTACGCCTATTATACGCTACTATGAAGGTAAGATTAAGAAAATTCAGATTGAGGTGGTGAAACAAATTGATTCATAATAAAGTTTATCATGCCAGGACAATCCATACTCCGGAAGGACCTCTCATCATAGAAGGACCTGTACCCACACAACATCTAGAAACCTACAAGTTTCATAAAAATTTGGTAGCATTTCGACCTCCTGACCAACAATATGAAGCCATTCTTGAAATATCAAAACTGCCAGAAGCACGACTTATTATTGCTCGTCTTGAGCAAACAATTGTTGGATATACGACATATTTATACCCAGACCCATTAGAACGATGGTCTGAAGGACATTTAGAAAATCTAATCGAACTTGGGGCCATTGAAGTAATACCAGAATTCCGAGGATATTCAGTAGGCACAACAATGCTTCAAATTGCCATGCTTGATGATAATATGGAAGACTATATTATTATTACAACAGAATATTATTGGCATTGGGATTTACAAGGAACCGGACTAAATGTATGGGAATACCGAAAAATAATGGAAAAAATGATGAGTGCAGGTGAACTCGTTTGGATGGCAACGGATGATCCAGAAATTTGCTCCCATCCAGCGAATTGTCTTATGGTTCGTATTGGCAAACGTGTAGATCAGGACTCTATTGCCGCGTTTGATCGAATTCGGTTTCAAAATCGCTTTATGTATTAAAAGGAGGCAAACAAATGATTGTTGAAGAGGTTATGAATCGTAACACTACTACACTGTTTCCTGAAGACACGATTGAAAAAGCACTAAGAACACTGACAGAAAAGGGTATTCGCCATATTCCTATCGTAAATAATGAGCACGAATTAGTGGGGCTTATTTCAGATCGAGACGTTCGCGACGCATGTCCTTCCATACTTGATAATCCTGTTTCCATGGATTCGCTTCAACAACCCATTGAGCGCATCATGACAAAACATGTCATCACATGCCACCCTCTTGATTTTGTTGAAGAAATTGCAACGATATTTTATGATAATAAAATTGGCTGTCTTCCTGTAACAAAAGAGGGAAAGCTCGTTGGAATCATAACCGAAACCAACGTACTGCATACACTCGTCGAATTAACAGGTGCTTATCAACCCGGTTCACAAATTGAAGTACGGGTATCTAATGAACCCGGCGTTTTAAGTAAAGTCGTTTCCATCTTTGCAAAAGAAGGAATTAACATTATTACCATCCTTGTCTATCCCGATAAAGATGAGCATAAAGTGTTAGTATTTCGTATTCAAACGATGAATCCCCTTAGAATTATTGAAGTTATTCGAGAAGAAGGCTATGAAGTACTATGGCCTAGTATTGCAGGTATTTCCTAATGGATTCTGTATTCATATACACAGAAAAGTTTCAAGGCTACCGTTTTAATCGAGAACATCCTTTCAACCAGCTGCGAGTGAAGCTTGTGTTTGATTTATTAAGCAAAGGGGGATTCATTCGTGAATCACAAATCCGTCCGCCTCGTATGGCTACGGATGAAGAAATTGCGCTCATTCACGATGAAAAATATATCAACGCAGTGAAACAAGCAGGGGAAGGAAAACTAAGTGAGCAAGAAGCATTGCAATACAATATCGGCACAGAAGATACACCGATATTTCAGGGCATGCATGAGGCAAGTGCCTTACTTGTTGGAGGAACATTAACAGCAGTTGATTATGTTATGGAAGGAAAAGCAGAGCATGCCCTCAATTTAGGCGGAGGATTGCATCACGGTTTTAAAGGTAAGGCTTCCGGCTTTTGCATATATAATGATAGTGCCATTGCTATTAAATACATGCAGGAAAAATATGGTCTTCGCGTTTTGTATGTGGACACAGATGCACACCATGGGGATGGGGTACAATGGTCCTTCTACGATGATCCTACCGTATGCACACTTTCGCTTCACGAAACAGGCCGCTACCTATTTCCAGGTACAGGTGCTGTGAACGAACGAGGGCAAGGTACAGGCTATGGCTATTCCTTTAACATTCCATTGGATGCATTTACAGAGGATGAATCCTTCCTATATGCATATCGCACCATGCTCCGAGAGGTTGCGGCATACTTTAAACCAGACGTCATCTTAACACAAAATGGCGCAGACGCACATTACTATGATCCGCTCACTCATCTTTGCTCAACGATTGAAATTTATAAAGAAATACCGAAAATTGCACACGAAGTTGCCCATGAATTTTGCGATGGACGGTGGATAGCCGTAGGTGGTGGAGGCTATGACATTTGGCGCGTCGTACCAAGAGCATGGTCCCTTGTCTGGCTTGAAATGAACAACATCCAAAGACTAACAGGAACATTACCACCTGAATGGATTAAAGAATGGAATGATAAAGCTGGTCTCCCACTTGTAACCGAATGGGAAGACCAAGCAGATATGTACAAGCCCATACCACGTAAAAAAGAAATCGAAGAAAAAAATTACCTAACCGTAGCAAAAGCACTATCCATCATACGAAACAACATGAAAACCTCGGTGTATTAAAGAAAAGCTTTTTCGGCTTGGTCAGCTCCGGAAGTCAGAGGTTCTCCGACCTTGAAGGCGCTTTTTGCCTTCTGGGGAGGAGGTTCTCTGGCTGGAAGGAGCTAGCCGAAAAAGCTGGATCTCTCGAAAAGTGGAATCGGCTTGCTTACAGCTTCTGTTTCTAACTTGTATGTACCAATTAATCCCGTCTTACCGCGAGCAACTCGTCAATCGCTTCCATAAATTCACCTGCTTTATCATGCCAAAAGGCGATATGACACTGTTTTCCTTCGATTATCTCTTTATTATATGTCTCTTGTAAGACACGCTTGATTTCTTTTACATTCATATATACCACCTCTAAAAAAATGGTTTAGCCCATGAGACTAAACCATTTTCAACCTTATTCATTCTTTGAAGCACCATAGCAAGTATTTTTTTCAAGAATATCATTTATAGATATCGCCACGATTTCCAATCGCTTGTATATAAATTACTTTCTCATCATGATTGATTTCAAATAAAATACGAAAAGTTCCAACTCTCAATCGATATAAATCAGTGTATCCTTTTATACTTTTTATATCTCCTTCAGGAGGAATTTCGAGGAGTCCTTTCAGTCCATCAGCAATTCGCTCTTGAATCGCTTTCTCTTATTTGGCAATAAATTTCACGGCGGACTTATGGTAAATCAACTTGTAGTCCGAACTCACGCTTTGCATCCTCCCCTGATACATATCCTTCTTTACTATTTAGCTGTTCTAATTCTTGTTTAGATAATGGTTCGTGATCCGGATGCGACATATCAATCTTTTCCCAATCTTTCATTTTCTTTTTCGAACGTTGAACAAGAAATTCCAAAAAGTCAAATGCAGCTTTTTCATCTTGCTGGTCAAGACAGTCAATCAACTGATATAATTCTTCTTTACGTATGGCCATGTATTACACCTACTTTCGGTATGATTTTTCATGTCCGTTAGTATAACTGATAAAATTAAGTTATCATGTCCTGCTAATATTAGTCAATAAAAGGAGGGACGCCTAGAAGTATCTGTGCATTCTACTAACATCTTAGATACGTTTCTATAGAGAATAATTTTATTTGATAACATTATTCTCATATTTTAGCTAATAAATTAGCTTTGTGCGGTTTCTTCCCTTCACCTTGAGGTAACTCAACATTTTGGAATTTTGCATAGTTCACTTTCACTCCATCATTCTTCTCACTATCAAACAACCCATAAACTGGACGCTTTTGATAAGTCTTCACATGATTATCTTTAAAGAAATCTTTTAAGAAATAACGATGAATACATCACATTATCGAAACCAGTTTTAAAAGTTTTAAATTTACTTTCATCAAACTCCCCACCTGCGAAGACTAGGCCTTCTTGGTCTAATGAATAACATCCGAGCATACAGCCTACTGCGTAAGAGATGAAAGATTTGATATCACTTTGTAGGATCTACACAATTTATCCCAAACGAAAAAAGGGTACCCCATTTTCTATTAGGGATACCCTTTTACTTGCCTATGCTATTATCAATAACGATTATTTTGTTGTATTACGGAATTGAATCCGGTGTGGAAGGATGACCGTAGTATCCTCTACATTCTCTTTATTCATAAACTTCGTTAAAAGTCGCATTGAAACAGCACCGATATCATACATAGGTTGTACAACTGTCGTTAATTGCGGGCGTACCATCATAGCTAAACGAGTGTTATCGAATCCGATCACTTCAACATCATCTGGAATATGAATACCGTTGTCCTGTGCACCGTGAATAACCCCTAATGCCATTTCATCAGAAGATACAAAAATGGCAGTTGGTTTCGTATCACTTTCCCATAGCTTTTCAAATGCTTCAATTCCAGAATCATAAGTGAAATCGCCTTCCAAAACTAAATCAGGATTGTACGTTATTCCAGCCTCTTGAAGAGCACGTTTATAGCCATCTAATTTTTTATTTTCAGCCTTTGCATGATCAACAGATCCCGAAATAAAAGCTACATTTGTATGCTGTTTTCCTAGCAAATAGGACACTGCATCATAAGCAGCTTGTTCATAATTGATATTAACTGACGGTATCAGACCTTGCTCATCAAATGAAGATGCAAGTACAATCGGAACAGGTGACTTTTCAAACTCTTTTACATGCTCATCTGTAATATTTTCACTCATAAATACAATCCCATCAACTTGCTTTCCTAGCATTGTATTCAATAAATGCATTTCTTTATCTTTATTTTGATCGGAGTTACTTAAAATAATATTGTACTTGTACATCGTGGCAATATCTTCAATCCCACGAGCAAGCTCCGCATAAAAAATACTTGAAATATCGGGAATAATAACACCGACAGTTGTTGTTTTTTTACTTGCAAGTCCTCTTGCAACCGCATTCGGACGATAGCCTAATCGTTCAATCGCTTCCAACACTTTTTTTCTAGTTGTCGGCTTTACATTGGGATTTCCATTCACCACACGTGAAACGGTCGCCATGGAAACATTTGCTTCGCGCGCTACATCATATATAGTTACGTTCATAGATTCTCGCTCCTTTTCCTTACTGAATTGATAAGTATGTATAAAATATAGATATATAAAAAAACATCAATAGGATGGAATGTTATTAATTCTTACACGTCTTTATTATCATACGATACATGTACATATTCAGACAATATCTTCCCTCAATTGTATGAAAAAATTCTATAATTTCATTATAAAAAACAAAATTGCCACACTTTCGTATCTATTTCCCCGTCTACATTCGTTTAACGCTAGATTACAAATTCTTAGCAGTGGAAATCTTATCTTTATATAGAGGATTTTTCACATAAAACTACTTTGGATTCCA
This sequence comes from Ectobacillus polymachus, assembly GCF_048159605.1. NCBI lineage: Bacteria > Bacillati > Bacillota > Bacilli > Caryophanales > Bacillaceae > Ectobacillus > Ectobacillus polymachus. The sequence continues at coordinate 1,998,393 of NZ_JBLREB010000001.1, forward strand.
TCATTATATCCGATAAACATATAGATGTCACTCTCTTTACCTATTCTTTAAAAATAATATGATATCGTTTTCATAATTTGGAAGGATCAGACACTTATCGGCCCAATCCTATCCATTAACTAATATGCTCTTGCAAGGATTTCTTAGTAATATTCCAGTGAGATTCACTCCATATTACATTCCCATTACGAATATATAGCACCTGTGGAGACTCATGACGTATTTCGAAACGCTGTGCTATTAGATCTGATAATGGTCTTGATTCTTGTATATACAAATAGTAAGCTGGAATACTTTGTTGTTCTTCCATATAAGCTTTAAATTGTTCAAATGCACCTTTACTAATTGGACATGTTAAACTATGCTTAAAAACAAGGCAAGATTGCATTCCTGCAAGTTCATCTAATTGATCTTCCGTTTGTAATTGAATCATATTATTCACCCTTAGCTCGGACTCGAAGTCTTCCATGCTTTTTTTCTTGCTTTGTTTCCTGCTTTGTTTCCTCTTCCCGTTTTTTACTACGAAGACGATCATATACTTCCAAAACCGCACTGCCCCATTGCATGACTTGCACAACCTTACCCGTATTACGTTCTGCTTGACTTGTAACCGAAGTTGTAATACTACGTACTTTTTCATTTATAGTAGATATGGTCGTACCAACCTCTTCAACTGACTCTACAACTTTTTGTATAGATTGTGATTTTTTTCCGATATCCTCTGCAAGTTCATTTGTTTTATGTAATAATTGCTCCGTTTCATTTGTTATACCTTGCAGCTGTTTTTCTAAAGAAGCTGTCGTGCTTGCAAGATTTTCAAGTGTCTTTTTGAGTGATACGAGGGTGTTACTTATATATACAACTAAAACAGCAAATGCAACTGCAATGATAGCAACACTTATGTATAACAGGATTTGCATATGATTCACTCCTTTAACCCATTTTTATATTATTATACAACGTAACAAGTTGGTATACTAATACTACCTTATTTTCACCCTAAAATCGTAAAGGCTAAGGCTTACCTATCCTCAGAGTAAACAAATAGTCAGAATTGGGTTACAATAGTTACGTAAAGAAAAAGGAGGGTACGTGCTATGAAAGATCCGCGTATAGAAAAATTAGCTTACAATTTAATTAACTATTCTGTAAAGCTTGAAAAAGGGGAAAAAGTACTAATTGAAAATTTTGGCCTGCAACGAGAATTGGTAACAGCCCTTGTGAAAGAAGCCTATAAAGCAGGCGGCTTTCCATTTGTATCTTTAAAAGACCAGCAAGTAGACCGTGCTTTGCTGTTAGGTGCTACAGAAGAGCATTATGAACAAATTGCTGCCTTTGAAGCAAATGTCATGAAAGAAATGGACGCATACATTGGTCTTCGCTCTGGCGACAATATTAATGAACAAGCAGACGTACCAAGTGAAAAAATGAAAATTCAAGGAAAAACAGTTGGTAAAAAGGTTCACGGTGAAATACGTGTTCCAAAAACAAAATGGGTCGTGCTTCGCTATCCAACTTCCTCAATGGCACAGCTTGCAAAAATGAGCACAGAAGCATTTGAAGATTTCTACTTTAATGTGTGCAATCTAGACTATAGCAAGATGAACGATGCAATGGACAGTCTGCAAACTCTTATGAACAAAACAGACAAAGTCCACATCACAGGACCAGGAACTGACTTAACATTCTCAATTAAAGATATTCCAGCTATTAAATGTGCCGGAGAGGCAAATATTCCTGATGGAGAAGTTTATACAGCGCCTGTTAAAAACTCTGTAAATGGCACAATTTCCTATAATACACCTTCTCCATACAATGGATTTTTATTTGAAAATGTAAAGCTTACATTTAAAGATGGAAAAATTATAGAAGCGACAGCAAACAATACAGAACGCATTAACCAAATTTTTGACACAGATGAAGGAGCTCGCTACATAGGTGAATTTGCAATCGGTGTGAACCCATACATTTTACATCCAATGGGCGATATTTTATTTGACGAAAAAATTCAAGGAAGCTTCCACTTTACCCCAGGACAAGCCTACGATGAAGCATACAATGGCAATAAATCCAATATTCACTGGGATTTAGTATGCATCCAGCGTCCTGATTATAACGGCGGAGAAATCTATTTCGATGATGTTCTCATTCGTAAAAACGGTCTATTTGTATTATCAGAACTGGAAGCATTAAATCCTGAAAATTTGAAATAAAAATATTACGTTTCACTAAAAAAGGATGCGATTCTCGCATCCTTTTTTGTATTTCTTATTTTCTTAGGAAAGTTTCCCTTTATTTCACCTTAGCCTCTTGATAGGCCTTTTCAAACTTTTGTATATCTCCAGCACCCATAAAAATTAAAACAGCATTCTCATGTTGCTTTAGAATTTCAGTATTCGCAAGAGGCAACATTTTCGCTCCAGCAATACGCTTCTGTAAATCTTGGATTGATAATTCTCCTTGATTTTCCCTTGCTGAACCGAAAATATCACATAGATATACTTGATCTGCCTTTTGGAGGCTTTCCGCAAATTCTGATAAAAATTTCTTTGTTCTTGAAAACGTATGCGGCTGGAATATAGCTACAATCTCGCGATCAGGAAATTTTTGCCGTGCAGCATCAATAGTTGCCGTAATTTCCGTTGGATGATGTGCATAGTCATCAATAACGATTTGATTTCCCATTACCTTCTGACTAAAGCGACGTTTCACTCCTGCAAATGTTTCAAGACGCTCTTTAACAATATTTACATCAATGTCTTCATAATGACAAAGTGCGATAACAGCGAGTGCATTTAATACACTATGTTTACCATAGCCATTTATACGGAATGTTCCATAAAATGTATTACGTACAAATACATCAAACGTACATCCATCTGTCAATCGTTTTACATTACGAGCTTGGAAGTCATTATCATCACCAAAACCATAAAAAATAACTGGTACTTTAGCTTGTATTTTTTGTAATTGTTCATCATCACCACAAGCAATAATACCTTTCTTCACTTGTAATGCCATCGTTTGAAATGCGCTAAAAACATCATGAATATCTTTGAAATAGTCAGGATGATCAAAATCAATATTTGTCATAATTGCATAGTCAGGATGATAAGATAAAAAGTGTCTGCGATATTCACATGCTTCAAACACAAAGTATTTACTATCTTGCACGCCAGATCCTGTTCCGTCCCCAATTAAAAAAGAGGTTGGGTATGCTCCGCGCATAACATGAGACAATAGACCAGTTGTTGATGTTTTTCCATGCGCGCCGGAAACAGCAACACTAATATAGTTATTCATTAGGTCACCTAAAAAATGGTGATATCGGTGTATAGGCAAGTTTAACCTTATCGCTTCTTCGATTTCTTCATGTGTATCAGGAAATGCATTTCCAGCAATAACCACTTGTCCCTCTTGAATATTCGTTTTGTTAAAAGGAAGAATTGAAATCCCACGCTTTTCCAATTCTGCTTGCGTAAAAAATGTTTTTTCTACATCCGAGCCTTGCACGGTATGCTTCATATCATGCAGGATTTGAGCAAGAGCACTCATTCCAGTGCCTTTAATCCCTACAAAATGGTAAACTGTCATTTTAAAGAACCTCCAACATCTGTAACTAATCCAATGACCTACCTAAAGACAGTATATGATGACTTTGTTGATTTGGTAATATTTTGATTTCTGCCAATTAAAAAAGGTACATCTATTACATAAACACAACATACCTATTATATCAAAAAACAGTGTATTGTACGAGATAAGAAAACATGACAGAGATTATTCTCTATCATGCTCCTAAGTAAGTGTACCGTTATATGTGTAAATTATCTCTTATGCAAACTTACTTGCTCTAGGCGTGGATTCGGACGATATTTACGTCCCGCCTTCGCAGCTGGCTTACCATCCAATTCTACATTATCTCCAGTAAATCCAATGTTAATTTTTAATAGACTATTCCCTACCCCATACATATCAACAGGAGCACCTTGCTTTTCAAATTCTTTAATTCGTTTTTGATCAAAGCCGCCGCTCACAACAATTTTCACATGATGATATCCTTCATCATCTAGCGCTTTACGAAGAGCGAATATGAGAGGAGGATTTACCCCTCGTGGATCAAATGTTCCAAGAAGTTCTGGATGACGAATAAAGTGCTGATCAATCATCGTACGTGAAGTATCGACACGAACACCTTTTAATTCTTTTCCAAATTCTCTTGCTACCTTTAATGCATCAGTAATTACATCATTATTGTAATCAATTAACACAACTAATTCATCTTCTGGATACTTTTTATGATAAGCCACAGCTGCTCCTACGACGTCACCTTGAAACATTTGGATAAGCGCATGCGGCATCGTTCCCATTCCTTGCTTTCCCCACCATTCATTCATGGCGTGTGTAGCTTGCGCTGTTGTACCTCCGATAAATGCAGCATATCCGTCACCAGCCTGTTGGGTAAAGTGATCATCACGATCCCCCATAAAGATGACAGGCTTTTCTACTCCGCCTCTTCTTGCAGCTTGCACAACATTATACACATTCGTTGCTACTGAAGTTCTTCTGGCAAGAATACCGTCAATAAGCCCTTCTAAAAATCCGAAATATTCATAGGGACCTTTAATTGTCAGCACCGTCTCAAACGGAGCTATTTTGTCTCCATCCTTTAACGATTTCACCTCAAGCTCCTCAGGGTGATCCGCAAACGTTTGAATCAAAGCAATAACTTCGTCTGTTCCGCATAAAACAGCATGTTCTTTTTGAAAAAATTGCATCGTCACAACTGAGCCAGGTCGAAATTCTTTAATTATTTCACGTGTTTTTAAAAAATAAACTGCTGAAAACCATCCTTCCCCTACACGTTCATCGAACTTAAATGTATGGTTGGTCAGGCGTGGGATTTTCCCTTGTAGCTTCCATTCTATTTCTTTCATACGCTAAACTCCCTATTCCTTAGGTAACTAATTATAGTCTTGCATAGCCTCTAGTTCTTCTTCAGAAATAAGAACATCTCGCGGCTTCGTTCCACGATTTTCCGAAACAATCCCTTGCAATTCCATCTCTTCTATAAGACGTGCGGCTCTATTGTAACCGATTCGAAATCGCCTTTGCAATGAAGATGTCGATGCCCCGCCCTGATCAAGAACAAATTTACAAGCATCTATAAAGAGCTCATCTCCGCTCTCATTCTGCTCTACTTTTGCTAATAAGTCATCTTGTTTAAATAAAAATTGCGGCTTCAATTCTTTCCTTACGTGACCTACAGTACGCTCTATTTCATCATCAGAAACATATACACCTTGCAAACGGATAGGCTTCGAAGTACCATTTTCAAGAAACAGCATATCTCCTCTTCCAAGAAGTTTTTCTGCACCACTAATATCTATAATTGTGCGAGAATCTACTTGAGATGATACCGTAAAAGCCAAACGAGTTGGAATATTTGCTTTGATTAATCCTGTAATAACATCAACAGATGGACGTTGGGTTGCAACGAGTAAATGAATACCGCACGCTCTCGCCTTTTGGGCAATTCTACAAATTGCTTCTTCCACATCTGCTGGCGACACCATCATTAAATCAGCAAGCTCATCAATGACAATGACAATGTACGGAAGAGGTTGCCCAGCAGATGAGCTGTTCACTAGGTCATTATAACGTGTTAGATCCCGTGCTCCAGCATGAGCAAATAATTCATAGCGATGCTCCATTTCATCCACTGCCCATTTTAAAGCAGCGGTTGCCGCTTTAACATCGGTAATAACTGGAGATACAAGATGAGGTACGTCATTATATGGAGCTAATTCTACCATCTTTGGATCAATAAGCAAAAGCTTCACTTCATCTGGCAATGCCTTGTACAAAATACTAGTTAAAATAGCATTAATACACACACTTTTTCCAGAACCTGTAGCCCCAGCAATTAAACCGTGCGGCATTTTTCGTAAATCCGTTACGATAGGCATGCCAGAAATATCAAGACCTAGTGCTACCGTCATAGGAGATTCACTTTTTGTAAATACTGAACTTCTTAATATTTCTCGCAAAAATACCGGTTTACTATGTCTATTTGGAACTTCAATTCCCACTGTGTTCTTACCAGGTATGGGTGCTTCAATTCGAATATCTCTTGCTGCCAAGTTTAGCTTTATATCATCTGATAAATTTGTAATTTTATTAACCTTTACTCCTGGGTCAGGTTGTACTTCAAATCGTGTAACCGCCGGACCTTGCGTAACATTAACAACCTTAGCACCAATATGAAAGTTATCAAATGTAGTATTTAGAAGTTGTTCCTGATCACTAAGCCATTCTTCATCCTTTTCCATATCTACATTTGGTGCCTCTAACAAACCAAGAGACGGAAATGTATAGGAAGGAGATTTTACATTAGGAGCAGAATCCGAAGGAACAGAATCCGAAAGCTTCCTCTTATCTTGATGAAGCATAACAACATTGAACGGAACATACCGCTTTTTTTCACGTTTCGTTTCTTTTACTTCTTCGTAGTTTCTCACTGCTTCACTCTCTACCGCGTGATCTTCTGCAGCTTCCATCACTTCTTGCTCTTCTGTAGCTTCGCTCTCTATTACCGGTTGCTCTGCTTCCTGCTCTTCTATAGCTTCGCTCTCCATTACCGGTTGCTCTGCTTCTGGCTCTTCTGTAGCTTCGCTCTCCATTACCGGCGGCTCTGCTTCTTGTTCTTCTGTAGCTTCGCTCTCTATCACCGGCGGCTCTGCTTCCTGCTCTTCTGTAGCTTCGCTCTCCATGATTGGCTGCTCTGCTTCCTGCTCTTCTATAGCTTCGCTCTCCATGATTGGCTGCTCTGCTTCCTGCTCTTCTATAGCTTCGCTCTCCATTACCGGTTGCTCTGCTTCTGGCTCTTCTGTAGCTTCGCTCTCCATTACTGGTTGCTCTGCTTCTTGTTCTTCTGTAGCTTCGCTCTCTATCACCGGCGGCTCTGCTTCTGGCTCTTCTGTAGCTTCGCTCTCCATGATTGACTGCTCTGCTTCTGGCTCTTCTATAGCTTCGCTCTCCATTACCGGTTGCTCTGCTTCTGGCTCTTCTGTAGCTTCGCTCTCCATGATTGACTGCTCTGCTTCTGGCTCTTCTGTAGCTTCGCTTCTTATCATATCAGCTTCTAATTGTTCTCGTTCTTCCACAATCTTCTGAGTTTCTATTCTCTCTACTATTTCATCAGTATCATTATGTAATTCACTAGTAAGATCATTGCCTTGGTTCATCTCATCAGTTTTTTCTAAAGTAAGATATCCATTTTTATAAAGCCAAGCATCTACAACTGACATTTGTTCAGTTGATAAAACGAGATCCACACTCGGTTGTTTTTCCAATAAATTTTTGTTTGGTCGTTTATATCCAAAAATAGGCGAAACAGTTTCCGTAGGCTGAAAGGATTTTCGAGTTCGCCCTACCTTATGAATCGTATGGTTTGATTTTGTTTCATCGTTTGATCTTGTTTCATCGTTCGATTTGATCTGCTTGGCAGAAGCTCTCTCCTGTTTATGCGATGCATGTAACGGAGGAACGTCCGGTTTAATGTTAGAAATTGGCTTTTCTACTTGTGATTTTTGCTCTCTTTTTTGCTCTACCTTCCTAGTTTCCGCCCTACTTTCAGCATTAGGATGCAAGACTTTATCATCATGTATCAGTGGAAATCGAAACTTGCCGTTCGGATAGGAGGATGACTCTCTGCTTGTTTCCATTTGAACCACTTGCTCAGTTTCAAACATACTTGAATTCTCAGAAATAGGATCCTCTTTATTTATTAGCTTTTTCATCCAATCTAGCATGAACTACCACTCTTTCCCCAAATAGTAACATCCTTTATTGTAACAGTATTCATCAAAAAGTATAGAAAAAAATAACACACAATCAGCTTACAGGATAGTCAAGGAAACAGACTATATGAAATGGACCGCCACAGAAACTCCACCAATTGCAGAATCCTGTAAAACGGTCCATTTTCCCGACTTGACTAGCTTGATTTAGAATTTGAAAGGTTTACCTACTTCGTAGCTATCTTCCAAGACGAGTATTCCTTTTTTCTCTGGTGCATTCGGCAGGGCTAGCTCTCTGGCGGAACAAATCATTCCTGATGATGCAACACCGCGAAGCTCAGCATCCTTAATAACAAGTCCGCTTGGCATAACTGCTCCTATTTTTGCCACAACAACCTTTTGCCCTGCTTCTACATTTGGTGCACCGCATACGATTTGCAGCATTTCATTGCCGACATCAACTTTACAAATGTTTAGCTTGTCCGCATTTGGATGATGTTCTTTTTCCTGTACATACCCTACAACAAACTTCGGTGAAAAATCAGCTTCTATTTTTTCAGTACATCCATTTTTCTCAAAGATAGCATTAATATGGTTCACTAATTCTTCTGTTAATGTAATAGATCCCGTTTCTGAAATAGATATGTAAGAAGATGCATGAAATATATTATATCCTAAGGTTTCCTTACTTTCGCTATCATAGATACGAACAACATCACCTTTTCGTTCAAAAGTTCGAGAATCTATGTTACCATCTTGTAAAAAGATTAATAATGTATCTCCAATGCCTTCTTTGTTATAAAAAATATTCACTTGTTTCATCCTTTCTTAATGATTATCATCTTTTTTGACTCGATTCTTTGCCAAAATAAAAATCGGTTCTAGCTCCTTATTTTCATACATAAAGGAAAGAGATGTAATGGGTATATGACCTTCGGCAAAAAATTGCATTGTCATTTGCGCAATAATATCATAACCGATTTCATTTCGAATATCAGCAACTATTAGAACATCTTGGTGAGGAACTGCTACCACCATATCTCCTGTAATCTTCTTTCGCATATCCTCTAACAAGGAAATGTCTACGATACGGCTTGCATCATATCCGTCATTGGCATGAAAAAAATAAAACACATTTCCCGCTACTTCGTCTTGTTTCATTTTTCTTGGAAGTGAACGAACATGAAAGAAAGCTAGTTCCTTCACTTGCTGGTCATTTAATTGTAGTTTTGTAGCAAGTTTTTTATCGATAAGTCGGTAGGTTTTCTCCGAATCTAGCGCATAGTAAATACGTGTTTCAGCTGTATGCTCAGATGTTAGAAACGGATTGCCTTCCTCCTGTTCTAACGGAAAGGAGGTTGAACGAATAACCGGAAGAATACGGGCGTTCTCAGTTGCTTCTGAATGAATAGCAAGCAGTGCTTCCTTTACATAATAAACAGCTTCATCAATGGCACTCTCTCCATGATCTTCATACTTTGCAATAATACCAGGTAATGAAATAGTAATACCCTTCTTTGTTTCACTATGTTCCACACGAAGCGTATCTTTTTTGCTATCATATTGAAATTCCCATTCCGGTCGTTCCAATCGTTTCATTAATTCTTGCTTTAACTGTTTACTGTTCATTTTCATCTTTAATCCCCCCTTTTTAAAACAAGTTACGAAGACGATGTTGTTTTACAGTAACGTTTTCAAAAATGCTTCAATTTCCTCCTGTGTCTTACGATCCTTACTTACAAACCGACCTATTTCTTCGCCTTTGTCATAAGCAACAAAGCTCGGAATACCATATACATCCAGATCAACACATAAGTCAATAAACTTATCACGATCTATATAATAAAATGTTAACTCGTTAAATTTTTCTTCTACTTCTGGCATAAATGGTTCAATAAAACGGCAGTCTCTGCACCATTCTGCTGAAAATAAGAACACAACTTTTTCTTGCGCTTTCAATTCTTGAAATTGTTCAACACTTTCTAATGTTTTCATTTTACTTTCTCCCTCTTTTTTATTTCTTACCAAGGAACGTTACTTTCATGTCTTGCCATCATTAAAACTCAGAAACAACCTAGTTGCAACCATTATGACTTATAGAAATATTGTCCTGCAAGGAGTTTTACAACATGAACAAACATTTCCTCACGCTTTACATATCCATTTGTAAATATACCAATTGCTCCTTCTTTCGAGCGAATATCATGTTGTAAGGTATAAGCATCCATTACTTCACTTAATTCTTTTCCTTCTCGTAGAAGTTTTTCAAACTCAGCTGGAAGTTGTACCCTTGCTCCTCCTGCCAAAAAAATTTCGCCAGATGTAGTTGCTAGTGCACCCCAATTACAAAGAAAAAGCCCTTGCTCAGATACATATACGCCTCCCTCAAGTCCAATCGCAAGGTCAGCATCACTCGCTGCTAACGCATGCTTAGCACGGTTCATCGCACCTCTTATCGTCTCCTCATCAGAAAAAGGCTGGTTAGATACGTCTGAAGGCACAGATATAGAGAGGATATTCTCACCTTGAAAAACTTGCTTTACAGCACCTACCTTGGTAGGATTTAACGATCCAATCGCTACTTTCATAATCAAAATCAATCTCCTTTCAAAACGAAAAGGCCCTTAAGGCCTTCTCATCACAAAGTACGTCTATCCTATTTCCTATTATGCATTGTTTTTAATCGTATCAAGTGTCGTACGATCAGTTGCCTTCACAAGTTTAATAAGTAATTCCTTTGCTGCAGCATAATCATCAACATGCATAATTGCAGCATGCGTATGAATATAACGTGCACAAATACCAATAACAGCAGAAGGTACACCATTATTACTAAGATGAACACGTCCCGCATCTGTTCCGCCTTGAGAAACAAAATATTGATAAGGAATGTGATTGCTTTCAGCAGTATCTAGAATAAATTCCCGCAGTCCTCTATGGGTAACCATCGTTCGATCAAAAATACGAAGCAGCGTCCCTTTCCCTAATTGCCCAAATTCTGTAGTGTCGCCACCTGCATCATTAGCTGGACTCGCATCTAAACCATAGAAAATATCTGGTGCAATCATATTTGCTGCTGTTTGTGCTCCGCGCAGCCCTACTTCTTCCTGCACAGTCGCACCGGAAAATAGCATATTTGGAAGGGATTCATGCTGAACTTCTTTCAATAATTCAATGGCAAGCCCGCAGCCATAACGGTTGTCCCATGCTTTTGCCATAATTTTTTTAGGATTAGCCATTGGAGTGAATGGACAAATTGGAACCACTTGCTGGCCTGGCTTTATTCCTAATTCCCTTGCATGATCAGCGCTATCCGCACCAATATCAATTAACATATTTTTTATTTCCATCGGCTTTGCACGCTGCTCATCCGTAAGAATATGTGGCGGGATCGAGCCAATTACACCAATTACAGGACCATGATCCGTTATAATTTGCACGCGCTGTGCAAGTAATACTTGGTTCCACCAACCACCTAATGGCTGAAAGCGTAGCATTCCGTTTTTCGTTATTTGCGTCACCATGAATCCAACTTCATCCATATGACCTGCAACCATAACACGAGGACCTTTTTCATCGCCCTTTTTCATACCAAATATACTGCCAAGACCATCTTGGATTAATTCATCAGCATATTTAGAAATTTCCTGTTTCATAAATCGACGCACTTCATGTTCAAATCCAGACGTACCAGGAAGCTCTGTTAAAGTTCGAAATAACTCTAATGTTTCCTTATTCATGAAAAACACTCCTCTTGTAAAAACTAAGTTGAATAAAAATTGTATGATAAAACCTTATATATTGACCGTACGTCTAACCATTCTACCACCATTGCATATGTATACAAACTATCTTTTGAAATGAAAGAAACCTATTATATAGTTATTTATTCTACACATAGGATTTTTATTTTATTGTAACGAATATTCTCAAATTTCGCTAGTTTCTTCTTTTTTCACACAGATTCGATTATACTTGTACTGTTAGCGAAATTTGCACAGGTTGAGGTGAAACTTATGAATTGGAAAAGCATACTCCTCGGTGTAGGTTTAGGCTTTACTGCAGGATATTTAGTGGCAAATCAGCTTCAGCAGGATGGGCATATTTCTGCTGATAAAGCTTTGAAAATGGCAAAAAAAGTGTTTGAAGAAAAAGGGGAAATTACAGGTTCTTGGATCCACATGGTTCCTGAAGTGTGGGAAAATCAGGATATAACATATGATGTATACCGCGGCGGCGTAACGACTATGATCGGAGACGAGCAAAGTCGCTATGAATTTCTACTTGACGCTAAAACAGGATCAGTATTAAACGTCATTAAAGGATAAAGTAACTTCAGTATGTTTTCTGTTCGTTTGCTGGATTCCTCATTATACAAACAAACCCCTCTTACGTTAAGAGGGGTTTGTTTGTAGTTACAGGAATGTTTTCTATCATGTTTCCTTGCTCATCCCATTTCACTGCACGATAATAAGCATCATGATAAAACGTAAACCATGCTTTCTCTTTTAATCCAAAGCCAATCCAATCTTGCTTCTGATAAATACTTGTCATTGGGTAATCATCATAAGCCATAACCCAAAGAGGATTTTGATGCGCATGTGTTGGCATAATGTCAGCCATATGAAGGAGCGTATCTTCTCGATCTTTCACAAGGATAATAGCATGTCCATCACTATGTCCTCCAGTATGAACCATTGTAACGCCTTCGGTAACTGTTATTTTTTCTTTAAAAGGAACAACTTGATCCTGGATACTTTCCCAGTTTTCTTTCCAATATGTATTACCTGAGCGAACGTTAGGATTCTTCATCTCCTCCCATTCCGTTAGGGAAACAAATATCTTAGCTTTCGAGAAAGTAGGTACAAATTTCGTTCCATCCCATTTCGTAAGCCCGCAAGCATGGTCAAAATGAAGATGAGTCATTAATACATAATGAATATCCTCTGCCTTAAGTCCTAGCTCATGCAAACATAATTCAACATTCGATTCCTCTGTTACACCTTGATTACGCTTCATCTTATCATTTAATTTTTCATTACCAATTCCTGAATCAATTAACATATTTCCGTTCTTAGTTTGAAGAAGAATCGGATCTGTACGCAAAAGAATTCTATTGTCTTCATTCGATTCATATTTTCGTGACCAAAGTGCTTTCGGAACTACACCAAACATTGCACCACCATCTAGATGCGTATTCCCCCCTTGTAGCCATGTAACTCGTATATCCCCAATTTGTAACGTATCCATACTTCCCACTCCCCTATTTTTGTGTCTTTCTCTATCTTCCCCCAAAATAGATTACCAAAAATGGAAAAATAAAGGTATAATGTATTTTACCATAAAAAAAAGTCTGTGCGTGTATGGCACAGACTAATTGTTAAATTTTGCTTCCACCCTGTAAATTCGATTTCCTTTTTGTGAAAATTTTTCTTCATATTCCGTCATAATATTTCCTTCAAAATCACTATGATGAAGATCAAGACTCACATATTGTAGAATCATACCATATTGTGAAATGCTGCATAGTGAATATTCAAATAAACCTTGGTTATCTGTTTTAAAATGAATTTCTCCACCTTGTACAAGCACCTGTTCGTAATTGTGCAAAAATTGTTTATAAGTTAATCGCCGCTTCTCATGGCGAGTCTTCGGCCAAGGATCAGAGAAATTTAAATATACACGTTGTATTTCTCCATCTGCAAAAAATTCCGTTATATCTTTTGCATCTTTATAAATAAGTTTTAAATTCGGCAATTCCTCTTGAATCAGTTTATCAAGTGCATCGACAATAACACTTGAATATTTCTCTATTCCAATATAATTTACCGTGGGATTTGCCTTAGCCATTCCATAAATAAAACGGCCTCTTCCCGTACCTACTTCAATATGAATGGGATTATGATTTGAAAACACATCAGCCCATTTTCCCTTGTGCTCCTCAGGATTTGATATAACGAATTGTGGATGATTTTGTATCATCTCATTAGCATAGGGTTTAAATCTTAGACGCATTTGAAAACCTCTTCCTCTCTATCGGATCAAAGCAAAGCAGATTTGCGAATAAAAGTAGTAAAACTCACAGAAACTAAATAAAGTGAAAGCTCCTATTAGGGGTTTTCCCTTTAATAGGGGATAAATAGGATTACAAAGGATGTGTATTGTACATGACAATCAGTCACGAGCATCAGTTAATGATTTTGAAAGATATTTTGCAAAACCAACAACTCGATTGTAATGGTACTGTCTCAGAATGTGAACAGCTGGAACGTCTCATTAAATCATTACTAACCAATGATAATATAACTGACGAAACGAAGCTTATGCTATCTGACATATACCATTATAGTCAATCCGGAAAAAATTCCTCTGATTTACAAGAGCATATTTCGAATCATCAAAATCAAATTTCACAATGGGTTTCAGGAATGGATAGCTTTTCCTAAGCTATGACAATTGCTGAGTGATATAAGAAAGCCAATAATCCATCTCGTACTGTTTCTTCTTTTTTGTATACCATTGAAGAGATAGAATGGATTGTGCAATAACATACCATTTCATACGACGGAGTAAGGAATCATTTAGCTCCGTCCCATAATTTTTTAACCACTCCGCCCATTCCTCCCTCGGAATGTAGAAATGGAGAAGCATACCAATATCAAGAGCAGGATCTGCAATAACTGCTCCATCCCAATCAATTAAATACAATTGATCATTATCTGATAGTAGCCAATTATTATGATTTACATCACAATGGCATACCGTTACATGATCACACTTTATTTCAGCAAGCGATTCTTGTAAATAGTGCAATGCCTGCCTAACAGGCTCCTTTTGTTTCACTTCTTCATCAAGGGAATCATGTATTTGTTCTAAGAGTTGGCTCGCTTCTAGCGGTGTTTTCCCAAGCTTTTCAATCATATGCAATAATGCCTCAGACATATGAATTTTCTTAAGCAGCAGCGCAACTCGTTCTTCTTTCATATCTTCAGGCTCTAGCTTATGCCCTTTTAAACATACTTGAGCTGAAATAACATCTCCACTCGTAATACGCTTTGTCCATAGCAGCTTGGGAACAATGCCTTCTGCCGATAAAACCGCTAGAAAGGGGGATGAATTTCGTTTTAAAAACAACTTACGCTCCCCTTGTTCAGCAAAATAAGCCTCACCAGTAGCACCGCCAGCAGGAATTATGTCCCAATCTTCTCCTAGTATATGTTCTAACCATTCCATTTCCATTATCCATCAACAATTCCTTTTGGTGATTTTTATTCATAGCTCTTGGCACATTTCCTTCTCTAATATAAGCAAGTTTTTTACATCTTTTGAAAACTGCATTAGAAGGCTTTGCGTAAGGAACTACACTTTTTCCTATTGTATCCGAAACGATATACATACTATCCTACCATTATTTATAAAAGGATCATGCCTTATAAAAACTTTTTTATACTCATCTGTCTCACAAAAAAGAGAGCTATTTTGGCTTTCATACCAGAATAGCTACCTTTGACAATTCTACCTTTATTCGATTCTTATCGTCAAGTAGGGAATCGTCATGATTTTGCCAATATATATGAACTAATTGGAAATACTAATAATACCGGCTCTTGAATACGATACATCGGGCTAGTCGAAGCAGCAACATTATCCGCTAGCACCTGCCATTCTCCAAAATCAGGAAGTATAATTTGTTTTGTATAATCCGTATTATTTAACACGACAAGAATGTTTTTCCATGGTCCGTATTCTTGTACATCACATAACTCATACATAATAACAGAATCGGGAGCCTGGAGAAAGCGTAAGTGCCTCCGAACAAGATCCGTTGAAGGTAAGCGAAAGGCGCCATGTTTTTTACGAATTGCTATCATTCCTTTAATATACTCTACATGATGTAGATTTGCTTCCTTACGTTCCCAATCAATTTGATTAATATAGTCAGGGGAGTTGTAGCTATTTTCTATTCCTTTCTTTGTTCGGAAAAATTCCTGACCTGCATGTAAAAATGGAATTCCTTGCGATAACAGAGTAATCGTAGTTGCTAAACGATGCCGTCTCTTTCGTATATCCTCGCTATCATCTTTATTGCTCACCTTTAATTTATCCCACATAGTAGCATTATCATGTGATTCCACATAATTTATCGTTTGATAAGGTTCAAGAAATGGACTAAGTTTATCTATTTCAATAGGAATACTACCTGCAATAAACGTTTTCATATATTCTACATTGGCACTACTTCCAAATGCATATCCTCGATCATAAAGATTAAATGTACTGCCCTTCACTGTATCTCGAAATGCATCATTAAATTGTGCGATATTCGGCATTTGAGCAGCATTACGAAGGGTTGCTTTTTGATCCTGTGCAAGAGGAGTATCCATATCCCATCCTTCTCCAAGCAGCATAACATCTTTCTTAATTCGATTGATTTCATTACGTATTTCATTCATTGTCTCAATATCTAAAATTCCCATTAAATCAAATCTAAATCCGTCTACTTCATATTCCTCTAGCCAATATAATACGGAGTCTTTAATAAATTTGCGTACCATTTTTCTTTCAGAGGCTATATCATTTCCAACCCCTGTCCCATTAGACGGCATTCCATCCTTATCGTGACGAAAATAATAGCCTGGTACAAGCAATTCAAATGAAGAAGTCTCTCGTATATAAACATGATTATACACAACATCCATAATCACACGAATTCCATGCTTATGAAGGGTTTGAATCATCCGTTTTACTTCTAGTATTCGTGCATATGGGTTATCTGCATCACTTGCATAACTCCCTTCTGGCACGTTGTAATGAAGTGGATTATAGCCCCAATTGTAACTTGTTTGCGGTAGAAGCTCATCTACACCCGCAAAATCATTAAACGGTAACAACTCAAGATGTGTAATACCAAGCTCCTTTAAATAAGCTAATCCTGTACTTGAACCATCAAGGCCTTTTGTTCTTTCTTCCGTAAGTCCTTTATACTTTCCTTTGCAAACAACCCCGCTCTCAGGATGGTTCGTAAAATCACGAATATGTGCTTCGTAAATAATGGCGTCGCTTAAAGGGCAGGGAGGAAGAGCTAGTTCCTCTTTCTTTACTCTTGTTTTCTCTAAGTCAATGATAATACCATAAACTCCATTGCTAGATACCGCCTTTGCGTACGGATCAATTGCTTCACGCCACTGATGATTGATATACACACAAATCGTATAGTAAGCTCCCTCACAATTTCCTACTATCTCGGCTCGCCATACTCCATTTTGCTCCCGAATCATTTCATTTTCTTTATATCCACTTAGATCATAGAATCGTACCTTTGCTTTCGTAGCAGTAGGTGCCCATACTTTGCAGATTGTTTTTTCAAGGGTAAATGTCACACCTAAATCATTTCCATCATAATAATAGGTGTTATCGAATGCCTGAGTTCGAATAACCGCTCCTATTTGTAAATCAATTTCATTATTTCGTTCATCTACAACACGATACGTCTCTCCCATTTCTAAAGACGTTTCTACCTTACATTCATATTTCGTAAATTCCTGGAATTCGATTATTTTCTCTATGTTAAGATTCCATTCAGACTCATGACTTTTCAAACGAAATTTACTTGATACACCATACGCTTTTGACAGCAAAATTGTAATAAAGTCCATTCGATCTATATACGCTTCAAATGCGTTCTCGACTTTAAGCATTGCTGTAATTCACCATCCTCTAACTCTTTTCAAGCCGTAATCGTTTATTTAAGCTGTCTATACTATACTATATTCTCTTCTTCCGTAAACGTTTTCATTATCTCGTGATTTCCATAAAGTGAAACTGCCCGAAAGTAGAAGGTCTTAGCGCCCATTAATGTAGGAGTGGAAATGTAGCGATTTCTTCATACTTAGGTGTTGCATCCATATGTGTAGCAAATAAAGAGAAGGAATCAACCGAAAATGAAAGAGGTGCAATTGTCATCTTATTTTCAAATGAATTTTCATTTCCCCAACGTTTAGCCAGTGTAATATGTGGTTGATATGGACGTTTATCTAGCGAGTATCCCAAATTTGTACAAACTTCGTATATGTAAGCTTGCAATGAAATAATTTCTGCTGATTGCGAAACACCTGCCCACAAAATACGCGGACGATCCTCCATTCCAAATGTATGTATACCTTGAATATCAAGAGAAAAACTGGATACAGGAATACCCTTTAAGAGGGGCTGAAAAGAAGAAAGAGCTGAAATAGCTTCTCCTAAAAATGCAAGTGTTATATGATAATCGTCTTTATGGGTCCAAGTTCGAAAGGAAAGGTGTTGCTCATTTTGTGAGCGCCACCATGCTAACTTTTCTTTTACATAAGACGGTAAAGGAATAGCAAAAAAATAATGGTTTTTCATTTAAAAATCATTCTCCCATCTGCATGAAGCCTTCTCTCGTGTGAAGAGGTTTACTATTAGCTGTATTGTCCCTCATTAACTCGGTAGACATCCGCTTTTAGAGATAACTTACTGTAAAGTAGGAAGAAACTATCTTGGAAGCTTTACTTTATACTAGTTCGTTCTGCTTCATTCGAGAGGGAACTTTATTTCTGAATATTAGAATTAACAAGAAAATGCCAATACATGTGAGTACAAAATAACAAAAATATATGGCTTGTATCCCAAAATAATCCATGAGAATTCCGCCAATTATCGTACTAAACCAGGTTCCCAATCCACTGCCTGCTGATGCATACAATGTAACAGCGGTAGATTGCATCGAATCAGAAGAAAGGCTACGAACATACTGCAAAGCAGCTGGTACGAAAAAACCAATCGATATACCTTGGGCAATAGTCGTAATATAAATAAGCAATAACGGAGGCTCAAAAAAATAAAACAACCAACGAATCGCTGAAACAGCAGATGATAAAATAAGAATTTGACCTACGCCTAGCTTACTCATCCAATAGGAGGATATTCTCATAAACGGCGCTTCACTCCCTGCAGAAAGTAAAAACATAATCCCTACCGCAGTTAATGTCCCGCCAAGCTCCATAATTAACAAGCCAAAATACGTATTATTCGCATTAATAGGACCAAAGATAAAAAACGAACTACATAAAAACAATAGAAATTCACGTTTTTTAAAAAGGACCTTACATCCTTGTAAAAGATTGACTTCTAAATTTGTCCCTTGTTTTGGAAGGGTCGACGTCAATATTGCTCCAGCAAACATAAATACTGCAAACAAGTAGAATATAATTACTGTTCCAAAGCTTTGCGAAGCTCTTCCAGCAACGAAAACTGCAATAGCAAATCCAAGGGAACCATATAGACGAATTCCCCCGTAGTTATCCTGCCCCTTTTGCACATAATTAAGAGCGATACTATCAGAAATCGGAATAATTGCACTTTGTGAAAATGCCAACGCAAATGAGATAATCACAAGAATCGCGTAAGTTGCAGTGGTTGCATACAAAAAGCCGATGATACCTGTTGCTAACAAAGTAAAAAATAATACTTCACGAGGTTTTTGCGTATAATCACATAGAATTCCCCATAATGGTTGAATGAAAATCATAACAATTGGTCCAATTGACGTAATCGTACCAATCTGTGTTCCAGATAAATGCAGTGAATCTTTCAAATATACGCCAAGTAAAGGCATTAAAACGCCTAATCCAAAAAAAATGAAAAAATAATAGAATCGAAACATTATACTAGTCTTCTTCGATTCCTTCTGTATGGATATCTCCATGTATTCCACCCTTTCCAAACAGTAAAAAGAAAGAGATAGAGCTGTCTCCACAGTATTTTCCTTTTGGGATAGCCCTATCTCATGAATAATCGGTTATCAGCTGCATGCCTTGACTCTTGCATGTTAAGCTTCTAGCCTTTCCTATTATTTAGCCAATTCATAGATAGCTTGTGCATAGATTGCAGTTGCTTTTATTAAATCATCAATCTCGATATATTCATCCTTTTGATGCGCAAGCTCTTCCTTTCCTGGAAATAATGGACCAAATGCGACTCCTGCTTTTAATGAACGTGCATACGTACCGCCGCCAATAGATAATAGGGTAGCTGGTTTACCCGTTTGCTCTTCATAGACACGCCCTAGTCTTTGAATGAGAACGTGATCCTTATCGACATGATGTGGCTTCGAATCAGATACATCTCCTACCAAAAATCCATTCTCTTTTGCATTTGTTTCGAGCGTTTGTAGCATCCACTTGGCATCTGTTGTCACCGGATAGCGTATGTTTAATCCAAGTGTACCGCCCTCTACTTCACTATAGGACATAAGACCTACATTCACTGTTAAATCCCCTGTAATGCTATCCTTATATGAAATTCCTAGTTTTTTACCTAGCGTATCATTTTCAAAATAATCAGCTGCCAACGTAACAAACAAAGCCCCAGCTGAGTCTAATTGCTCTTCTTTCAAGAAGGCTGCTAACAAAATACCTGCATTTCGTCCTTGTTCTGGAGTAGATCCATGCGCAGATATCCCCTTTATTTCAAACGAAATGACATCTTTCTCAAGTGTTGCATGCCCTTCTATTCCTTTTTCCTGTATATAGGTCTTAAACCGCTCTATACTATGTACATCCTTTGTCCGTACTTGTGCTCTCGCAAAATCTGGCACCATATTTAATCGTCTACCTGATGAAAAGCGAATGAGTGCGATTTCCTCTTTCTTGTCAGATGCAGGCTGCTTTAGATATACATCACAAATTCCTTTTTCTGCATTAATAATAGGAAAATCAGCATCTGGTGCAAAACCCATCGTTGGCATTTCTTCGTTTTTAAAATAATGATCCACACAACGCCAATTGCTTTCTTCATCTGTACCTAAAATCATACGTACTCGCTTTGTTAAAGGTAAGCCTAGCTCTTTCACAATTTTCATAGCATAGTAAGCTGCCATTGTGGGCCCTTTATCATCAATTGCCCCGCGTGCAATTATTTTTCCATCCCGAATGTTTGCAGCATATGGATCGCTCGTCCAGCCATCGCCTTCCGGTACAACATCTACGTGACACAATATACCGAGCAATTCCTTTCCTTGTCCCATTTCAAGATGTCCTGCATAACCTTCTAGATTTTTTACAAGAAATCCATCTTTGCTACCCATTTGAAGCATATGCGTAAGTGCTTGCTCTATGCCCGTTCCGAATGGAGCACCTTCATGGCCATCCTCTTCGTCAAGTACACTTTTAATTCGTAAAAATTGTTGCACATCTTCAATGAGTGCTTCTTTTCTTTTTTCTACTTCTTCTAGCCAATTAATATTTGCCATGGAATCACCTACTTTATTTATTATCCTCTTTCATCATAGCAAACGGTTATCCATAACGCCAATATTCATGATAAAATAGGACTGTATTGCAATCCACTACTAAAAAAGGGGATGCTATAATTGACTTAAAAACATATGCAACGTGGTTACCTCTTAACGAAGGGTAAAACATATACACTCACGAACATTTGACAAAATGAAGGACTTAGACAGTTTTTGTAGAAATGGATACTCGATCTTATCTAAGATCTTGTCGACTACTCTCATATCATGCTTTTACATTTTTAATAGTAAAGTTAATTTTCTGTTAAAATACATAAAAAAAACGCATGTTATTCATGATATGGAGTACAATAAAAACAAAAGAATTCTTTCCCAGTTGAGTCACTATAAAACTCGTGGAGGAGTGGTTTTTTGAAATTTACAACCTCTCGTATGTTAACACGGATTAAGTCGATTTATATGTACATCAATGAAAAGGGCACGGTTACAACCCAGGATTTAGTGGATGAGTTCGGTATAACACCCAGAACCATTCAACGAGATCTAAATGTGCTGCAGTTCAATGATTTGGTTTACAGCCCTAGTCGTGGCAAGTGGACGACAACAGGAAAGAGAGTGAGACTCACATCATAAAAAAACGATTTTGTTATTTATAGACACACAGAGTCAGTGCAGCGGTCAAGTAGACCCTTAACCTTTGAATAAATATAACATTGTAACTATTTTTTTCATATGTAGCGATTGTTTAAAGGGCAATGGGCTTCCCTTTTGAACAATCGCTATTTTTAGCTGAATCTACTCCCTATTCTCCTTTAAGTAAATACAATTCCTCATCTGTCAATTCACGATATTGACCGAGCTCTAACTCTTCATCCAATAAAAGTGGTCCCATTTCAATTCGTTTTAAATAAATAACTTTTTTGCCAACCGCTTCAAACATACGCTTCACTTGATGAAATTTTCCTTCTGTTATGATTAGTTCAATTTCAGAGATACGATTTCCCTGTAAAATAGTGAGCTCACCCGGTTTCGTCACATAACCATCATCTAACATCACACCATTCTGAAAGGCAATCCGATCATCTTCTGTAACAAGTCCTTCTACCTTAGCATAATATTTTTTTGGTACATGCTTTTTAGGGGATAAGAGCTGATGTGCTAGTTTTCCATCATTGGTAAGAAGAAGAAAACCTTCTGTATCCTTATCAAGTCTTCCTACCGGAAAGGGTTGAAATACTGCATCTTCTGGCTCTAATAAATCGAGCACAGTTTGTTGCTCATCATCCTCTGTTGCCGAAATGACGTCCTTTGGTTTATTCATCATTAAGTATATGAATTCTTTATATTCAACGGTTTCACCAAACACGGTCACTTCTTGAATAGTAACATCCACATGAGCTTTCGCATCCTTAACGGGAGATCCATCAATGCGGACTACTCCATCCTTTAGGAGTTTTTTTACTTCTTTTCTACTTCCATACCCCATATTAGCTAGAAACTTATCAATTCTCATATGTTCCTCCTTCTATTCTTTATATAAGTGGGATCAGCTTATAAAGTGAAGTATCTTGTTAGGTAGTTAACCCCCACTTCCAGACTCTTCTCAAGAGTTTGGAAGTAGGGGCCTTCCTGTTGTTACATAGCAGGATACATTCTTATGCTTGTTTGCTTACAAGCTTTATTTTTCGTCTAAATTTTGTTAGTAGTTTTTGAAGAAGTTCTTCCCCAAAAACATGTTTCGCAACATCCAATCGGATCGCTAAAAACACATATACTACCACGCCAATGCTACCTGCAATGCCCACGATGAGAAATGCATCTAATCGGCTGGCTGTATATGGAATAATAGTAGATAAAGCATTGTATATCAAGTTTGCACAAAATGCCATAAGGATTGTGATAACAGAAATTTGGAAGGTTCGTTTATAAACACGTTCAAAACTGAAATGTAATTTCTGACGAATTTTATTATTTGCATAAATAATCGATGCGGCAAATCCTATTCCAGTCCCAAGAACACCGCCAATAGCATCAAAGTAACGAATAAGTACCACATTACACATGATTTTTAGTACTACGCCTATAACTAATCCAATAATGGCATGCTTTTGCTGATTAATTCCTTGTAATATGGCTGCTGTAACGGAAAACAGGGCAAATAATAAAGCGACAGGCGCATACCACATAAGAACCTGTCCACCAAGAGGATCCGGATCATAAAACGCGCGATAGATCGGATATGCAAGTAAAGACATCCCAACAACTGCTGGTAATGTCAAAAATATATTTACTTGAAATGCTTGTTCGATTTGATGTTGTAATGTTTTTATTTTGTTCTCTGTATAGGATTTTGTAATCGCTGGGACAAGCGTTAAACTAAATGCAGTTGCAAGGGAGACAGGGATCATAATGAGCTTATGCGTCCACATCGTAAAAATTCCAAGAGCATGCTCCGCAATCGCTGCTTTTCCAGCTGCCTCCATTGCTTTATTAAATGTAAGGGTATCGATTTGCTGATACAAAGGAATTGCTAATCCTACCACAACATAAGGAATCGCATAGGCAAATAATTCTTTGTATAGCTGGGGAGTGCTAACGCTTGAAGGCACTACAGTTTGGGATTTTAGTAGCTTATCCATATGGTGTTTTCGTTTTACCCAATACCAGAGCAGTACGATTAATGCCCCAACAGCAGATACGAAAGCAGCAAATGTAGAAACCCCAACGGCTGTTGCAACTGACCCTTTTAATACACGTATGACAATATAACTTCCTACTAACAACATCGCAATGCGAATGATTTGTTCAATAATTTGTGAAACGGTTGTAGGCCCCATCGATTGATGTCCTTGAAAGAAGCCTCGAATTAAACTCGCTGCTGGTACTACAAGAAGGGCAAAGCTAACGAGCCTAATAATCATCGTTACATCTTGAGGGCTGTTTTCTAACGTATTATTCCCTAGCATCGCTTTAGCGAACAAAGGTGCACTCATATATAGAACGAGAAAAGATAAGATACCCATAAAGATCATAAGCTTCATTCCTGAACGAAACATTCGCCTACTCGTCTCATAATCTCCTAGAGCATTGTATTTTGACACAAATTTAGAAACGGCAAGAGGAACCCCTGCAGTTGCAATGCTTAAAAAAATCTGATAAGGTACATAGCCATATGTATACAGTGTTCCGCCATTTGTACCTACAAGTTGGTGAAACGGAAAGACGTAAATCATACCAAGAAATTTAACGAAAAAAGTCCCGAACGTTACAATAAGCGTTCCACGTACAAATTTGGAATCAGACATTGGAAGATCCCCCACGTATTATAAAATCTAACTTTTGTATTGTATCATAAAATATTAGCATTCGATAAGGACGTAACAGAAAACCATTATTTCTTTTTTTCTTTTATTCATGCTATCCTTGTGTACATAAAGTGAAACTTCCTCAAGGTGGAGTCTTACTGCCCGTTAAAGCGGGATAAAATGTACAAGGGTGAAAAGAATGAATTATGATGTAATTGTAATTGGCGGGGGGCCATCTGGCCTAATGGCAGCAATTGGAGCTGCTGAAAAGAAGGCTAAGGTGCTGCTGCTCGACAAAGGAGATAAACTAGGAAGAAAGCTTGCTATTTCAGGTGGTGGCCGTTGCAATGTTACGAACCGTTTACCAGTAGATGAAATAATAAAGCACATTCCAGGAAACGGCCGATTTTTATACAGCGCGTTTTCCACTTTCAATAATGAAGATATTATTCAATTTTTTGAGAAGCTTGGAGTGAAGCTGAAAGAGGAAGACCATGGTCGAATGTTTCCTGTTTCCAATTCCTCACAATCTGTCGTAGATGCTCTTCTTCATAGAATGCATGCGCTTCATATTCATGTACGCACAAATACTGCTGTGAAAACAATAGAATATAAAGATGGACAAACATCGGCCGTTGTATTACAAAACGGAGAAATACTACCTGTAGAACACGTCGTAATCGCAGTAGGGGGAAAGTCCGTTCCACAAACAGGTTCAACCGGTGATGGCTATGCTTGGGCAAAGAAAGCAGGACATACGATTACTGAATTGTTCCCAACAGAGGTTCCGATTTTATCTAATGAAACGTTTATTAAGGACCGTGTCCTGCAAGGGATATCCTTGCGGAATGTAGAACTGAGTGTTCTAAATCCAAAGGGCAAACCAGTAATTAAGCACAAAATGGATATGATTTTTACCCATTTCGGCCTTTCCGGACCTGCAGCACTAAGATGCAGCCAATATGTTATTAAAACGATGAAAAAGTATCAGGTACATCAAGTTACCATGAAAATTGATTGCTATCCAGAGCTATCAGAAGAAGCACTCTATCAGCAAATTATAGAGCGGATCCAGGAAGATCCTAAAAAAAGCGTAAAAAATCTGCTAAAAGGATTAATCCCAGAACGATACTTACTATTTCTTCTTGAACGAAATGATTTACTATCCAACACAACTGCAGGCCAAGCTTCCCGTGAAATGCTACTCAGCTTTGTCCATGACTTAAAAGGATTTTCTCTTAACGTACACGGAACACAATCTATTGAAAAAGCCTTCGTAACAGGAGGCGGAGTATCCATCAAAGAAATACATCCAAAAGAAATGTCGTCGAAGCTTATGAAGGGCTTGTACTTTTGCGGAGAAATTCTTGATATTCACGGGTACACAGGCGGATACAACATTACGGCTGCATTTGTAACAGGAAGAATTGCTGGAATGTCTGCAGGAACCTATGCACTGCTAACATAAACGAAAGATGACTGAAAAAGAGTACTTGTATTCTTTTCTCAGTCATCCTTTATATACTATCATAGCTGAAAAACAGTATATTTGATTTTCTTCATCATTATTTGAAACAGCGACTTGATATTTAATGTCTACTACACTCTCTTCGTCAACCTTCTTTAAAAAATTATTCATACATTCTTCTAAATCTTTTTCATGGCTTTCATCAAATACTTTTACTCGTATCATCTAAGCACCACCTTACATCTGACCGCTTTACAGAAGGATTCACATCTCTTCGCGTATCAATTAATCGATAAAAGCGTCCATTCTCAAAAATATAGCCATCTTCCAATACATATCGTTTTTCTAGAGAATTCATATAAAATTTTCCAATCATAAATTTATTCGAATATAATTCCAAATAGTTCTCTTTAAACTTAGCCACCACTTTTTCTGTAATATCTATTTTTATAGTCCTTCCCATTTATTCCCCCTCCCTTCGTGTAAGGATTCTTTGATTTATTCTATTAATTCAGTTGAAATTTATGATAGGTTGCAAAAAATTTTACACAATTCTTAACAAATAAAAAATCCAACATATTTGCTGGATTTTTTTACTTATGAAAGACAAGTATAATTTTTAAGTTTGTTTAGTCGGATCGATTTTTTTTCCATTTACAGAATCATTGATAACCGGTCCGCCTGCTCCATTGATAGACTTTGTTGCATTTGTTTTTACTTCATTTACATGGTCCGTAATGCGTACCATACCGTTATTGTTTACAATAATAAATTTTTTTATCACTACTGTCATATCGTATCTCGGCCCCTCTTCTCATCATCTCTATCAATGTATGCTAGTCGTACAAGAAGGGTTCATCCATTAACGGGTTCATCTATTATTACCGGCGGATCAACTGAGGTGGTGTCAGTGATGTCACCGGGAGTTCGTTTTCCATTGACATACACTCCGCTATTCGATGCTCCAGAGCCATTACTTGTTTTTGAAACAGTAATGGAGTTTACATTGTAATAATTTCCGATATTTACTATACCTGTATTTGTGTGAATTTTTAAATTCCGGATTTTAGTGATTTTAATTCCTCCTTTGCATCCATTTGTATTAACCTATGCAAAAGAGAGCAATTTTCTCACGCAATTTGTAATTTTCCTTTGTATTCATTCATACCGCCCACCATATTAAGAACACTATAGCCTCGTGCATACAAATAATAACAAACATGTTCACTTCGAATACCTGTCTTACAGATAATTATGTATTTTATGTTTTTGTAAAAATGAGACAATTTATTAGGTATATCGCCCATAGATATGTGAACCGCTTCTGGAATTTTTCCGTTTCGTATAATTTCTTCCTGTTCTCGAACATCCACGAGGAATAAAGTCTCTCCGTTTTCTAATCGTTCCCTAACTTCATCCGGTGTAATAGTTTGAAACGAAGGCATTTCATCCCCTCCTAAAGTTTACACTACAATAATAGTAACAATAGCAAAAAAAGGAAGTAAAGGGGGAATTAGAATTTTTTTATTTTAACCAGAAAAATGTTACAAATAATCGAATACACTCTACAAAAATTGAGAATAAATTGCATTATCTCCTACAAATCGACATCAGAGTCGGTTTCAAAAAAAATGAAACGGCCTTTCCCCAATAAAAATTGAGAAAGGCCGTAACTTACTATATTCTTGAAGGGTTATGTGCAAAACCCCTCTTTAAATACTCTTATTTATTTACTTTTTTTGATTTGCTTTTGTTTTCCCTCAGAGAAATTCGAAGAATCGTTAAAGTTCGGTTGCTTCTGACCGCTATTGTTACTTCTTCCCTTGCCCTTTGCCATAATACATTCCTCCTTTATACATGAAGTTAAGTCTAGTATGTGTGAACAAGCCATAACTTATGTTAAAAAAGGAGGACCTGATTATTAATTAGCAACTATATTAACAAGCTTCCCTGGTACAGCAATTACTTTACGAATTGTTTTTCCTTCTACTTGTTGTTTCACAATTTCATTTTCTAAGGCTGTTTCTTGCATTTGTTCCTTCGTTGCACCCTTGGCAATCATAAGCTTCGCTTTTAATTTACCATTGATTTGTACAACAATTTCAATTTCATCTTCTACAAGCTTCGATTCATCATAGGTAGGCCATGCATGATACGAGATGGATTCTTTATGTCCAAGCTTGCTCCATAGCTCTTCAGCAATATGAGGTGCCACAGGAGATAATAATTGTACAAAACCTTCCATGTATTCTTTTGGAAGCACATCTGCTTTATACGCTTCATTACAGAATACCATCATTTGTGAAATTGCTGTATTAAAACGAAGTCCTTCGTAATCCTCTGTAACTTTCTTCACCGTTTGATGATAGACCTTATCAAGTGATTTGTTAGCTGTATCTGCTATTTTTTCACTTAACTCGCCATTTTCTTGTATAAGCAAGCGCCATACACGATCTAAGAAACGACGTGATCCATCAAGTCCATTTTCAGACCAAGCAATGGACGCATCAAGAGGTCCCATAAACATTTCGTACAGGCGAAGTGTATCTGCTCCGTGACTAGCAACCACATCATCTGGATTGACAACATTTCCTTTTGACTTACTCATTTTTTCGTTGTTAGAGCCTAGAATCATGCCTTGATTAAATAATTTTTGGAATGGTTCTTTCGTCGGTACAACACCAATATCATACAAGAATTTATGCCAGAAACGTGCGTATAACAAATGCAAGACAGCGTGCTCCGCACCACCAATGTATGTATCGACAGGAAGCCATTGTTTTAATTTTTCTGGATCTGCCAACTTCTCGTTGTTATGCGGATCAATGTAACGTAAGAAATACCAGCAGCTTCCTCCCCATTGCGGCATTGTATTCGTTTCACGACGACCTTTTTTACCAGTAATCGGATCTACAATTTGAACCCAATCTTCAATGTTTGCAAGCGGAGATTCGCCTGTTCCTGACGGATGGATATTTTTTGTTTTTGGAAGAAGAAGTGGCAATTCTTCTTCTGGTACAGTTGTCATTGTTCCATCTTCCCAATGTATAACTGGGATTGGTTCACCCCAATAACGTTGACGGCTAAATAACCAATCACGTAAACGGTAGGTTACCTTCTTTTCACCTACGCCATTTGTAACGAGCCAATCGATCATTTTTGTAATCGCTTCTTCTTTACCAAGTTCATTTAGAAAACCAGAGTTAATATGAACGCCGTCACCCGTATAGGCTTCTTTCGAAATATCTCCGCCTTCTACAACTTGCTTAATCGGAAGATCAAATTTTTTCGCAAATTCATAGTCACGTTCATCATGAGCAGGAACAGCCATAATCGCACCAGAACCATAGCTAATTAACACATAGTCAGCAATCCAGATTGGCATTTTTTCGCCATTAACCGGATTTATTGCATAGGCACCCGTAAACACGCCTGTTTTTTCCTTCGCTAAATCTGTACGTTCTAAATCACTTTTTGCTTTTACTTGTTCTATATATGCTTCTACAGCAGACTTTTGTTCAGGTGTTGTAATTTTACTTACAAGATCATGCTCTGGAGCCAAGACAGAATATGTTGCTCCAAATAAAGTATCAGGACGAGTCGTAAACACTGTATATGTCTCATTCGTTCCATCAATTTTAAAATGAACTTCTGCCCCTTCCGAACGGCCAATCCAATTACGCTGCATTTCCTTAAGGCTTTCTGGCCAATCAAGCTCTTCTAAATCCTCTAGTAAACGATCTGCATACGCTGTAATTTTTAACACCCATTGTCTCATTGGACGTCGTTCAACCGGATGTCCGCCGCGTTCACTCTTACCATCAATTACTTCTTCATTAGCCAATACAGTTCCTAGAGCAGGGCACCAGTTTACAGCAACCTCATCTACATAAGCTAATCCCTTTTCGAACATCTTTATGAAAATCCATTGTGTCCATTTATAATAATCTGGATCTGTCGTATTTACTTCGCGGTCCCAGTCATAAGAAAATCCAAGCGACTTAATTTGTCTACGGAATGTATTAATGTTTTTCAACGTAAATTCCGCTGGATCGTTTCCAGTATCAAGCGCGTATTGCTCTGCTGGAAGACCAAATGCATCCCATCCCATTGGATGAAGTACATTATTGCCTTGCATCCGTTTCATACGAGCTAATATATCCGTTGCTGTATATCCTTCTGGATGTCCTACATGAAGTCCTACGCCAGACGGATATGGAAACATATCCAATGCATAAAATTTAGGCTTTTCTTTATCCTCCGTTGTACGGAATGTTTTATTATTTTCCCAATACGCTTGCCACTTTTTCTCGATTTCTTGATGATCGTAGCTCACTACATACCCTCCATTCTATTTCCGTAGGAATGCAAAAAAACCCCCATCCCAAAAGGGACGAGAGGTTATATTCCCGCGGTACCACCCTAGTTAATGCAACTTGCATTCGCTCTTCATCCTTAACGTGGATGAAACGATAATCGCTACTTATTTCACGATTATTACTCCAAGGCGAGTTCACGACAAAGCCTGGATTGACTTGCACCAACCGTCAACTCTCTGTCCTGCTTACAATCGTTACTACTCCTTATCAATGTAACTATTATCTTATGTTCTATTTTAAATTATGTTCTATATCCAGTCAAACAGAGATTTTACCATCAATCTCTTTCTTATGCACAAGCTTATA
This sequence comes from Ectobacillus polymachus, assembly GCF_048159605.1. Taxonomy (NCBI): domain Bacteria; kingdom Bacillati; phylum Bacillota; class Bacilli; order Caryophanales; family Bacillaceae; genus Ectobacillus; species Ectobacillus polymachus. The sequence continues at coordinate 2,028,929 of NZ_JBLREB010000001.1, forward strand.
ATCGTAAAATCTTGCAATGAGAAAAGCTAGCAGTAGTGTCGCCAAAATGACGATAAATAATACATGAATATGAAAGGCATCAAAAATCATACCGCCAACTAACGGTCCTAGCATCCTTCCCCCTGTTGCAGCACTATTTACAAGACCTTGATAAAAGCCGGCTTTTCCCTTTGGCGCTAACTGATTCGCAATGGTAGGTACAGCAGGCCATGCAAACATTTCGCCAAATGTTAAAATCACCATTGCAATCATGTATGTTCCGAAATGCTCGGCTTGGCTTACGATAGCAAATGAAATCATGAAAATAACCGTTCCAATCATAAATTGCTGTTTTAATGAAGCCTTGATGATTCGAACAATAAACTGGATGAGCGGCTGTCCTAACACGATGAACGCACCATTTACTGTCCAAAGCAAGCTATACGATTGCAAACTAATATTTAAATCCTGCATGTGGGTTGGTATCACACCTTGCCATTGCACATATGTACCCCAACAAAGCAAATAAGCAAAGCATAGGATAAGTAAGGATTGAAACATAGGTGTTATTTTCCAAATACTTTGTTTTCGTTCTTCTTTTTCTATATGGGTGGCGTGTGTTTCAATATTTCGAAACCCAATTACTGCTAGTACAAAAAAAACAGCATACAAGAGAAAATTCGCTAAAAATATATAATCGATTCGCAAGGAAGCAACAAGACCACCAAGAGCAGAACCGAGTGCAACTCCAAAATTTTGGGAAACATATAGAGCATTAAATGCGCGTCTCCCGCCCTCTGGCCAAATCGTGGCAATCATCGCATACATAGAAGGAAAAACCATGCCTGAACCAAGACCAATTGCAGCTAGCCATACAACATACAAAGGCCAATTATGCATCATCACCAATCCTGCTACAGAAACAAGGGTAATAATAATTCCTGATAAAATAGACTTGTATCCGCCTATCTTATCAAACATATAACCGCCAGCAAGATTCCCAACTGCAGCTGCTAATGAATTTATCATAAGGGCCATTCCAGCTACGGATAATGATTTTCCTAAATAAGTATGAATATAAATGGTGTTAAAAGGCCATAAAAAAGAAGAGGCTGTAATATTAATAACCATTCCAATAATTAATAACCATACTCTTTTCGGCATCGATCTTTCCTCCTCTACCTTATCATTTTTACAACATTTCGATTGTATGTCTTTTTAGAAAGGATGACAACAGATTCACGTGTATACAAATTATTCGGAAAATTTGCTTCCCTACTATTCATTTCAAAAGAGAAAAGTCTCGCACCATTTGCGAGACTTTTTCTTATCCCTGCTTCAGAGACTTATTTCACTTTTTACTGCTTCGCCTTTTGGGGTTGTCCTGTTCCCTTATTTCGCTGCTTGCTTTCTACAATGGGATCAGCAGCATTAGAATATTCAGGATTTGTACCGTTGTTCGTTTTTTGCTCCGGGTTATTTTGCTTCGATCGTTTTACCATAGTCAATCTCCTTATCATTTAATGAGGGGTCGTAATCATTTGATGTTGCATAATGCGGATTCTAGCAGTGATTCGATCAATACTTTCACGCTGCTGCCCATTTGAACTATGGAAGATAGCTTCTAATGACAGCAAAGCCTGTTCAAGCTGCAGCTGTGCATCGGAATATTCGATATCATTATAATGCTCTTGTCTCAAAGCAAGATCTAACTGCTTTTTACTAGCTTCCAAAATGTCTTCCGCATCGGTAATGCTTTGATCGAATGAATAACGATCTGTCATTTGACTTCCTCCTTATTCACTTCCGTTACTAAAACCTCAGGAAATAGAAGTTTCACCTTATTGTGTCCTGATTCAGGCAATGATATGAGGAAGTATGTTATAATGATGGTTGTTTTTCTAAGTAGTAGTCACTCTTTATTTGGAGGAAATATACATGGAAAATCCATTTCTATATAGCAATGATAACAAACGGTATCACACATGGAATTACCATCTCCGAAAGCAATTTGGAGAAAAAGTATACAAGGTTTCTTTAGATGCTGGATTTGATTGTCCAAATCGGGATGGTACGGTTGCATTTGGTGGCTGTACCTTTTGCAGTGCAGCTGGATCCGGCGACTTTGCAGGGAACCGCGCAGAAGATGTTGTTTCACAATTTTACAAAGTAAAGGAAAAAATGAATGAAAAGTGGAAAAACGGAAAATGCATGGCCTATTTTCAAGCCTTTACCAATACGCATGCACCAGTTGAAGTGTTAAAGCAAACCTTTGAACCTGTTTTAGAACTACCGGGAGTTGTGGGCATTTCCATCGCGACGCGTCCAGACTGCTTACCAGATGATGTCGTTTCCTATCTGGCTGATCTTAATAAACGTACGTATCTCTGGGTGGAACTTGGCTTACAAACCGTTCATGAACGAACTGCTCTTCTTATCAACCGAGCGCATGATTATAAAACGTACGTAGAAGGAGTCGAAAAACTTCGTAAACATAATATTCGCGTATGCTCGCACATAATTAATGGTTTACCGCTTGAAACGTACGATATGATGATGGAAACGGCCAAAGAAGTAGCCAAACTTGATATTCAAGGAATTAAAATCCATTTACTCCATCTCCTCAAAGGGACACCAATGGTGAAACAGTACGAAAAGGGACAATTACAATTTCTATCCCAAGAAGATTACGTAAATCTCGTAGTGGATCAGCTTGAAATAATCCCTCCCGAGGTGATTGTGCATCGTATTACAGGAGATGGTCCTCCTGATTTAATGATAGGACCAATGTGGAGCTTAAAAAAGTGGGAAGTACTGAATGCCATTGACGCAGAATTTGTTAGACGGAACAGTTGGCAAGGAAAATGTAGTGATAAGGAGATAGATGAATGAAGCTAGAAGGAATATTGCCATTTGCCAGAACGCTACTGAAGGCTGCCGTTTCTCAAGGAGATATTTGCGTAGATGCCACTATGGGCAATGGTCACGATACATGCATGCTAGCTGAACTCGTAGGAGAATCTGGAACGGTATATGCATTCGATATTCAGGAGCAAGCATTGGAACATACAAAAGCTCTCTTAGATGAAAAACATTTGGAACATCGCGCTGTGCTCATTCATGATAGTCATGGAAATCTCGCTCGCCATCTACCAGAACATACGCATGGTAATATAACCGGAGCTATTTTCAACCTAGGATATTTGCCTGGGGGAGATAAAAGCATTGTAACAAAACCAGAATCTACGATTGCTGCTATTACACAGCTCCTTGCTGTTATGGCGGCTGAAGGAATCATTGTCCTTGTTATTTATCATGGGCATCCGGAAGGAAAAGTGGAGCGTGATTCTATTCTTTCTTTCGTAAACGGGCTCGATCAAAAACAAGCTCATGTGCTACGTTACGAATTTGTTAATCAACAAAATGACCCTCCATTTATTATTGCGATAGAAAAGAGAAAATGAAAAATGCCCATCTACTAATAGTCTTTAGTGGATGGGCATTTTTTTGGATGCTTTATTATTGCGCTCTGTTTCGATACATTTTGCCATTTAAATAGAAAAAGTACGAGGTTAAACCTCCATACTTGACAATTTTCTTTGCCATTTTTCTTATCTCTTTTTGTTCATTTACCTTTTGATCTGACATATAGACACCAAGGAGGCCATAATTAAGTAGCTGATGAAACTTTGCATCTGGCAAAGTACGTACGTGTTGATTACTTTCCTGTACAAAATGCTGAAGACGTCTTAAAGTTTGTTCCTTATTTTCATAATAGCTACAAAAATTTAAGTCTCCACCCAGACGATCTTCCTCTTGATCAATAAAATAATCCAATAAAATGTGCAAGCCTTGTACGTAAGGAAAATATCCTTGCCTTATTTTCATAATCGTTTCTTCACTTAGCTCCTCATGAAAGGAATAGGAAACAAGACAAAAGATTCCAAGCGTACTACCCGCACATGCGGAGAATTCAAACCATTCCATCGCAGGTAGTTTGTTTTCGTAAGAATGAAACCAGTTTTGTAGACGACTTTCTCGTTCCTCTACCTTCACATGCTTATGTACTTGCAGATCACAATAATAGCCTGCAAGCTCATGAAGGATTGGAGCAATTTTCGCATAATGATGCGACTTTTGTAAGATCGTTTGACACGTTTCTACGAGTTCGTGTAAATAGCCACCATCCTCTTGATCCTCTCGGTAGCGATAGTAATTAATAGGAGCTCTGCCAGGCGTAAGTGCATGTAGCATTGATTCATGCAGCGCTTCAAAGTCTAGCGGATCCATAGAGGTACTTCTGTCACATAAATTATCAAGATAATCACTTATGGTTTGATAGGCAACAACAAAAGAGATACATTCTTTTCGGTATTCTCTTGCTAGCAGCGCTAGTATTGCACCACCTTCGCAATGAAATGTTTTCGCTTCTATGCTGGCGAGTGCTTGCTTCCTTAGCTCACCATTTGGAATTTCGTTTGCTCTTTTTGTCCAGTAGGCAAGTTCCTCATGTACATATGGCATAACCCCTTTATACACCTTTGCCATTAAAGTGATTGGATTCTTCGGCACATTCATTTACTTTCCACCTCTATTTACCCATATGAGCTTGTGTAAAATGGTATGCGTACGTAAATACTTCATCTTTCTCGTATTCATTAAACAGCTCATGATAGCAATTTTCCCACTCTTTATATGCTTTATCATCAATCTTTAATTCATCAAACCAAGTTCGAACCATTGTTTTATCTACAATTTTATCTTCACACGCCTGCATCAACAGGAGCGGTACATTAGGAAATTCATCTCGTTTATCGGTAGCTTCCTTGATTCCTCTTTGAAGTTCACTATACCATCTTACAGAAACTTTTCGTAAATATAAGGAATCGTTCTCCATGGCATCACGAATCTCCTTGTTTCTCGTTGCCATCTCAACAGTAAGATTCGATGAAACAAGCAGACTTGGATATACCCAATTCATCACCTTTGATATAGCTCTCAAATAAGAAGGGGGCTTAGATAGGATACCAAGACATGGCGAGCTTAAAATAACACCATTTACATCTAGTTTAAATTCTTGCATCATACGAATGGCAATCAATCCGCCCATACTATGCCCCAAAAGAAAAAGTGGTAACTGATAGGATTTCGCTTCTTTTACCCATTTTGATGCTTCCGTTATATAATCATCAAAACTGTTAATATGTCCTCGTGATCTGGAGGTAGTTCCATGACCTGGTAAATCTCCTAATACGACATGAAATCCAAGCTCTTTCCACATGTCAGCGAGCGGCCGATAACGATCATGATGCTCCATTGCACCATGTATCATAACCATAACTGCCTTCGGTTCTTCCGCTTCCCATTTCCACATGAATACTCCCCCTTTGTACTTCTATATGCTACACTATGAATAATTGAAAAGAAAGGTGGTTTTCCGTCTTGATCTATCCGTTTCATGACAAAACCCCGAACATTTCCACAAGCGCTTTCATCGCTGATTATGTTACGATAACAGGCGATGTAACTATCGGGGAAGAAGCAAGCATTTGGTTTAATACCGTGATTCGCGGTGATGTTTCGCCAACTATTATCGGCAATCGGGTAAATGTACAGGATCAATGTACACTTCATCAAAGTCCAAAATACCCACTTATATTGGAAGATGATGTAACTGTCGGACACCAAGTCATTCTACATAGCTGTACGATACGAAAAAATGCGCTAGTTGGAATGGGGTCTATCATTCTTGATGGAGCTGAAATTGGCGAGGGATCCTTTATTGGGGCCGGTAGCCTTGTTCCTCAAGGAAAAATCATTCCACCAAACTCGCTCGCATTTGGACGTCCTGCTAAAGTCATTCGTGAATTGACAGAGGAAGACAAACAGGATATGGCACGCGTCCGCCGTGAATATGTAGAAAAAGGCCAATTTTATAAAGGACTACAAAACAGCAAGTAAAGCCTTCGCTTTGCTTGCTGTTTTTTTACATATCTTAGGATGGGATTTACATTTTCTTATTACTTACTCAATATATTTTTATTAAAATGATAAAGCAGTTCCAAATATTTTTTAGTAGGGAGGTGCTGCTGGGTGATGTCAAAATCAATCAGCGCCTTATATGAAATAGAATGTCACATTTTTAAGAGAATTAATCGGTATTTTGAAAGAAAAGCACTGAATATGTATTTCCGCACGATAACTCATATGGGCGGAGCTACCTTTCTAATTACTGCCGTTATCGTTCTCCTTCTATTTTCTAAAGGATCCTTACGACAGGCTGTTATTACAAGTGCTATTTCTCTTACGATTAGCCACATTCCCGTCCAACTTTTAAAAAAGCTATATCCAAGAAAAAGGCCATATTTAATGGTAGATGGTACGAAATATCCCATTAATCCTTTAAAGGATCATTCCTTTCCTTCTGGACACACAACTGCAATTTTTTCTGTTGTCGTACCTTTACTATTATATATGCCCGTACTCACAATCATTCTCGCTCCAATTGCACTTAGCGTAGGTATTTCACGAATATATCTTGGCCTTCATTATCCTTCAGATGTTCTTGCAGGCTTATGCCTTGGAACGCTTACTGGTATCATCTCTTATTATCAATTTTCATTACTTTTTTGAAGATGGAGGGTTTATGGATGAAAATTGCAATTTTTACGGATACATTTACGCCTCAAGTAAATGGAGTAGCGAAAACGTTAGATCGATTTACAAAGTATTTGGAACGCCAAGGTATTGAATATTATGTTTTTGCTCCGCAAAATACAACTGAAGAAAACGTCATGATAAATGTAAAAAAAATTAAAAGTATCCCATTAGCAATTTATCCTGAATGCCGAATAGCGATTCCAAATCCTGGTTATTTAAAAAAGGAATTGCTTGAATTTCAGCCAGACATCATTCATGTAGCTACACCTTTCAATATGGGACTATTCGGTATGTACTATGCAAAAAAATTAAACATACCTTTAGTAGGATCGTATCATACTGATTTCGATGCGTACTTACAGTATTACAAAATGGAATTTCTATCTACTATGCTATGGAATTATTTACGTTGGTTTCATAGTTCCCTTCAAAAAACATTCGTTCCTTCCTACGAAACATTAAAGCAATTGAAAAAGAAAGGATTTCGTGATCTTCATATTTGGAGTCGCGGAGTTGATTGTCATTTATTTCATCCAAACTATCCACAACAAAGTATTCGTGAAACTTATCATATTACAGCACCGTATATTCTCTCTTATGTAGGACGAATCGCTCCAGAAAAAGACATCGATACATTGCGCAAAATTATAAAGGACGTAAATAAGAAACGCGACAAGCAAGTACACTGGCTGATTGTAGGAGACGGTCCTCTTGCCCCAGAATTAAAAGAAGAATTTAAAGACAATATAACATTTACTGGCTATTTGAAAGGAGATCAATTAGCACAGGTTTATGCTTCTTCAGACGTAATGGTATTTCCATCACCTACTGAAACATTTGGCAATGTGGTATTGGAATCTCTTGCTTGCGGAACACCGGTTGTTGGAGCAAATGCTGGTGGTGTGAAAAACATTATTTCTCCTAATAAAACCGGCTTCCTATGTACCCCTAAAGAAGTAGATGAATTCTTAGTGTCTATTCTTTCTTTATTAGATGATGAATCCAAACGAAAGAACATGAGTATTGCAGCTAGAGAATATGCACTTACACAAAGCTGGGATAGCATATTTGAAAATCTCCTTGGACACTATGAAGATACGATTCGTGTTCCTGTTGCAGAGCTATTAGCATAATTTCTCTAAATAAAAATCGTTTTGATAAAGTGAAACTTCCATCAGTGGGGTTTTTTCATCCCCCACTGATGGTTAGTTGAACCAATCGGACTTTTACGAGCAGTTGACCCCCACCTATCTTCCTTGCTTCTCTCTGAATCTTAAGGTGGGGGTCTTACTGCTCGTTAAAGCGGGATAAAAAAGACCGTTTTGCAGAGTAGTGCAAGATTTATCACTCTGCTTACCGGTCTTTTTTCTTTCCATCCTTCTGGCTTGAATAATAAGGGATATGTCGATAAAATAATAGTCTTATTAGACTATTATTTTAATGAAGAGGAGACAAAAACATGGTGTCAAAGGAAAGTAATCTTCGATTCGTTGTTGCTGGTTTATTATTAGGTATTTTAATGGCAGCAATGGATAACACGATTGTAGCGACTGCAATTGGTACCATCGTATCTGATTTAGGCGGTCTGGATCAATTCGTATGGGTTACCTCAGCATATATGGTTACCGTTATGGCTGGTATGCCTATTTTCGGGAAATTATCAGATATGTATGGTCGTAAACGTTTTTTCGTATTTGGAATTCTTCTATTTTTAATAGGATCTGCGCTTTGCGGTACGGCACAAAGTATGACTCAGCTTAGTATTTATCGTGCCATACAAGGGGTTGGTGGCGGTGCCCTGCTACCAATTGCATTTACGATCGTCTTTGATATCTTCCCTGTTGAACAACGTGGTAAGATGACCGGATTATTAGGTGCTGTATTCGGTTCTGCTAGTGTATTTGGCCCTTTGCTAGGTGCATACATTACAGAACACCTTAGCTGGCATTGGATTTTCTACATTAATGTACCAATCGGGGCACTTTCCCTATTCTTTATCTTACGTGCATACAAAGAATCAAATCCTCCTAAGGAACAAAAAATTGACTGGTGGGGTGCAGCTACTCTCGTTTTATCGGTGGTTAGCTTAATGTTCGCATTAGAACTTGGCGGAAATAAATATGCATGGAACTCTACTCAAATCATATCTCTATTCGTATCGTTCGGCCTTTTCTTTATCATTTTTCTTATCGTTGAAACAAAAGTGAAAGATCCGATTATTTCATTTTGGATGTTTAAACGTCGTATATTTGCGATATCACAAATAATTGCGTTTTTATATGGTGCAACCTTTATCATTTTAACCGTATTTATTCCTATCTTTGTTCAAGCCGTCTATGGAGGATCTGCTACAAATGCCGGACTTATCTTAACTCCAATGATGTTAGGATCCGTTGTAGGTAGCGCAATTGCAGGTGCGTTTTTAACGAAAACAAGTTATCGAAACTTAATGCTTCTTTCTGTCGTATTCTTTTTTACGGGAATGTACCTTCTCAGCACATTAACTCCGCTAACAGCACGTACACTTGTCACAATCTATATGATCGTAGCTGGCTTTGGCGTTGGATTTTCATTTTCATTACTTCCAACATCATCTGTTCATAATATTGAACCACACCATCGCGGTTCAGCAAATTCTACGAACTCCTTTTTCCGTTCATTAGGTATGACTCTAGGTGTTACGATTTTCGGATCGATTCAAAGTAATGCATTTACAAACAACTTAAAGGATGCCTTTCAAGGAATGGGTACAAATCCACTTGGTGCGATTGGAGATTCTCGTTCCATTTTTGAAACGAGTATGCGAAGTAAAATTCCTGCTCCGATTTTAGATAAAATTGTGGCAGCCATGTCTTCTTCTATTACGCATGTATTTACACTTGCTTTGATTGCAATTGCTGTTGCCTTCATTGCTATTCTATTTATGGGAAATTCTCGAGTTACCGTTTCAAAGAAACAAACTAACGCCAAAACACAAGGCGCAAAATGAATAAGTGGCAGGGAAAAGCAAAACAAAACGGATTATCTTCAAAGGGAATGGATATTCTATAAAAATGTAAAAAAAAGAGAAACCTCTAAGGGAATGTTCCTTAGAGGTTTCTCTTATATTACTTTATTATAGTCCTGCTTGTTTCTTTAAATCCTCTGCCTTGTCTGTTTGTTCCCAAGGAAGATCAACATCAGTACGACCAAAATGACCGTATGCTGCTGTTTGCTTATAAATTGGACGTCGAAGATCAAGCATCTTAATGATTCCAGCTGGACGAAGATCAAAATTCGCACGAATTAAATCTACTAGAACTTCTTCAGAGACTTTTCCTGTTCCAAATGTATCAACGGAAATGGACACAGGCTGCGCTACACCAATTGCATAGGCAAGCTGAACTTCTGCTTTATCTGCAAGACCGGCAGCGACAATATTTTTTGCCACATAGCGTGCTGCATATGCAGCTGAACGGTCTACTTTTGTAGGATCTTTACCAGAGAATGCACCGCCGCCATGACGTGCGTAGCCACCGTACGTGTCTACAATAATTTTACGTCCTGTTAGACCAGCATCTCCTTGTGGACCGCCAATTACAAATCGGCCTGTCGGGTTGATAAAGTACTTTGTCTTTTCATCAATTAAATAAGCCGGTACAATTGGTTGAATGACATATTGTTTAACATCCTGCTCTATTTGTTCACGGGTAATTTCAGGATGATGTTGGGTTGAAATTACAATCGTATCAATGCGAACAGGCTGATTGTTTTCATCGTATTCTACGGTTACTTGCGTTTTACCATCTGGACGTAAATATGACAGTATATCATCTTTACGAACTTCTGCTAGACGACGAGATAATTTATGTGCAAGAGAAATAGGAAGAGGCATTAATTCTTTTGTTTCATTACAAGCAAAGCCGAACATTAATCCTTGATCACCGGCACCAATTGCTTCAATTTCAGCATCTGTCATAGAGCCTTCGCGAGATTCTAAAGCTTGGTTTACGCCCATTGCAATATCAGGAGATTGTTCATCAATAGAAGTCAGCACAGCGCAAGTTTCTGCATCAAATCCATATTTTGCACGGTTATAACCGATTTCACGAATTGTTTCACGAACAATTTTAGGAATATCTACATAAGTAGAAGTTGTAATCTCTCCTGCAACTAATACTAAACCAGTTGTTACTGATGTTTCACAAGCTACGCGTGCATTTGAATCCTTCTCTAAAATGGCATCTAGAATGCTATCAGATATTTGATCACAAATTTTATCTGGATGTCCTTCAGTTACAGACTCAGATGTAAACAGACGACGCTTTGTTGTCATTAGTAACCCCCCTTTTTTCTATTATTACGGAACTCATCTCTACATGTTACGTGGCATACTTACAATTCCCAGTTTTTAAAAATAAAAAACCTTTCCCCTTGAGGAAAGGTTAAAATTTGCTCATGTTTGCCTTTCACTCTTATCGTTCAAGGCTTAATTAGCCTTGCATCAGGTTTAGCACCTTTTCACTTTGAGAGTGAGGTTGCTGGGCTTCATGGGGCCTGTCCCTCCGCCAACTCAGGATAAGAGAGTATCCGTCCAAATGTATATTATAGTAAAAACAGCTGCTTGTCAATAAATTTTCATATTTGGAGGCAGTATAATCTCATATTTTGTCGAATAACTTAAATTAAGTAAGAAACAAATATTAATAAATAGTATACGTTATTTAAGTTAATATGTTATACTTAATGCAGAATGAGGATCATATTTCATAAATCACATAAAGGATGGTATGTATATGAGTACTGTGAATGTCCACACTGAATTACAAGCACTAATTAACGGAAGCAACGCGCATGTTCAATCAAGCGTTCCTCAATTAGTAGAAAAAGTTTTAATGAAAAAAGAAGGCATTTTAACTTCTGCTGGCGCTGTTTCTGTTGCAACAGGTAAATATACAGGACGATCTCCTAAAGATAAATTTATTGTTAAAGATGCTATTACAGAAAACAAAGTAGATTGGGGTTCAGTTAACCAACCAATTTCACAAGAAATATTCGATAAATTATATGCGAAAGTAATAGAATACTTAAAAAATAAAGATGAAATATTCGTATTCAACGGTTATGCAGGAGCAGATAAAGCTTATCAAATGCCAATCCAAGTTATCAACGAATATGCTTGGCATAATTTATTTGCACAACAATTATTTATTCGTCCAACTGAAGCTGAATTAGAAAATCATGTTTCAGAATTCACAATTGTTTCTGCTCCAAACTTCAAAGCAGATCCAAGCATTGATGGAACAAACTCAGAAACTTTCATCATCGTTTCCTTTGAAAAACGAATCGTTTTAATCGGCGGAACTGAATACGCTGGTGAAATGAAAAAAGGTATCTTCTCCATTATGAACTTCTTACTACCTGAACAAGAAATTTTTTCTATGCACTGCTCTTCAAATGTTGGTGAGGAAGGCGATGTAGCTTTATTCTTCGGTCTTTCTGGAACGGGAAAAACAACATTATCAGCAGATGCAGACCGTAAGCTAATCGGTGATGATGAACATGGTTGGTCTGATAACGGTGTATTTAACATCGAAGGCGGATGCTATGCAAAAGTCGTAAATTTATCTCGTGAGAAAGAACCACAAATATATGATGCAATAACATTTGGTTCTGTTTTAGAAAATGTTATTGTTGACGAACATACTCGTATTCCAGATTACAATGATGTAACTCTAACTGAAAACACTCGTGTAGCTTATCCAATTGAAGCAATAGACAATATTGTTCTTCCTAGTGTAGCAGGACATCCAAATACAATTATTTTCTTAACAGCTGACGCATCTGGTGTACTTCCTCCAATCAGCAAGCTTTCGAAAGAACAAGCTATGTATCATTTCTTAAGTGGTTACACAAGTAAGCTTGCAGGTACTGAACGCGGCGTTACCACTCCTGAAGCAACATTCTCAACATGCTTTGGATCTCCTTTCTTACCACTACCAGCTTCTCGTTACGCTGAAATGCTTGGTGAAAAGATTGAAAAACACAATGCCAAAGTATTCTTAGTTAACACAGGCTGGACCGGTGGTGTTTACGGAGTAGGTAAACGTATGAACCTTAAATACACTCGTGCCATGGTGCAAGCTGCTCTTAACGGCGAATTAGACAATGCAGAAACAGTGAAGGATGGTATTTTTGGTCTTGAAATTCCACTTCATGTACCTGGTGTTCCAGACGAAGTATTAATGCCTGAAAAAACATGGGCTGACAAAGAAGCTTATAAGAAAACAGCTTTGGAACTTGCAGGTAAATTCAAAGAAAACTTCAAGAACTTCTCTAATGTTTCTGAAGACATTATTAAAGCAGGCGGTCCTTACTAATCTAACCTTCTGCATAGAAAGAAAAGGAATGGCCTATAGAGGTCATTCCTTTTCTTTCTATTTATCCTAATAAAAAAAGCAGTCATATGACTGCCATTTTATCTCGGGCACTTGCTTAACCTTCAAATCTTTTTATCGTTATAACCTATTTACTCGTAGACGCAAAACGCAAGAAATTATTTACTTCTTCAAAGCTTAATCCTAAGTTCTTTGCCTCCATAATTAATAATAACCACTCCCTGTCAAGATAGGCTCCGTTCGTCTCTTCTCCAACTTTTCTGGATTGACTCATCAACATTAGCTACCTCCGTAAGCGGCAGCCCAGCCATCATAGTATTCCTACCGTAGATCTGTGACTTTGCGTCCCTATTTTTCAATAGGTTTGCCTTTATCAACTTTTCATAATTTTTGAATTTTTTTGATAGTAAGTTTTACAATTTCATTGTACCATGATTTCTAATACGTAGTCGACTTTTAAATCAAAAATAATTAAAAAAATAATTAAAAAAATAATTGAGAATTTTCCGCTTATCTTTAGAGCATACTATATTATTTTTTTACATAGGCATTCACACAGTTTTGCTTCCATTCATACAGTAAAAGTAGATTCTATATAGGAGGTGCATGCATTGCGGAAGCTTCTACTTGTATTTTTAATCGCAGCTCTAAGTTGTTTTACATTCTCTGCCTGTAATAAAAAAGAAGAAAAAGAAAAGGTGCGTGTTGGAGAGGTAACACACTCATTATTTTATACCCCCTTATACGTAGCCATTAATAAAGGATATTTCCAAGAAGAAGGAATAGATATTGATCTGCAAACAACTGCAGGCGGGGATAAAACAATGACAGCTATTCTTTCTAATGGAATTGACATTGGACTCGTCGGCTCCGAAACTTCTATATACGTATACAGTCAAGGTGCAAAAGATCCTGTTATTAACTTTGCTCAGCTCACACAAACCGACGGAACATTTCTTGTGTCTCGCATTAAAACAGATTCTTTCGATTGGAACGATTTGAAAGGAAAAACGTTTCTCGGTCAACGACAAGGCGGCATGCCGCAAATGGTTGGTGAATATGTACTGAAACGTCATAGTATTGATCCAAAGCAAGATCTTAATCTTATTCAAAATATTGATTTTGCTAATATTGCAAATGCTTTTTCTTCCGGTACAGGTGACTATGTTCAGCTATTTGAACCGACAGCAAGTATATTTGAAAAATCCGGAAAAGGATACATTGTTGCCTCTTTTGGTACTGAATCTGGAAATGTCCCCTATACTTCCTTCATGACTAAGAAAAGTTATTTAACAAACCACAAGTCAACCGTTGAAAGGTTTACAAAAGCAATCTATAAGGCACAACAATGGGTAAATACACATACACCAGAAGAAATTGCCGATGTATTGCAGTCTCAATTTCCTGATACTCCTAAGGATATTATAATAAAGGTTATTCAACGATATCAAAGTCAGCACTCTTATGCAAATAATCCTCTCTTAGATGAAGAAGAATGGAACAATCTCCAAAAAATTATGAAAGAAGCTGGTCAACTACCAAAAGAAGTTGACTACCATGTGTTAGTTGATACCGCAATTGCAGAGAAAGTTATCAAAAAATAGGGGCAATGCACGATGAACTTTCTTTCTATTAAACAGGTATATCATGGATACTTTACTGAACAGCAAGCTAGTCTCGTTCTAGCTAATATAAATATAGAAGCAAATGAGGGAGAATTTATTGCTATTTTAGGGCCAAGTGGATGTGGAAAGACGACACTCCTTTCCGTAATAGCTGGATTGCTACAGCCATTGCAAGGTACAGTTACGATAGAAAATGAGCTCGTTACAAAAACATCATCTAAAATCGGCTACATGCTTCAACAAGATTATTTATTTCCTTGGAAGACCCTTTTTGAAAACGTTGTAACGGGTCTACGAATTACCAAATCATATAATGAAGAAAGCCGTACATTCACCCTTAACCTATTGAAAGAAGTTGGATTACAAGACGTAGAACATTTGTATCCAAGTCAACTCTCAGGCGGAATGCGCCAACGTGCTGCTCTCGTCCGTACGCTAGCAACTCACCCAAAGCTTCTATTATTAGATGAACCATTTTCTGCACTTGATTATCAAACAAAGTTAAAATTAGAAGAGCTCGTCTTTTCCTTACTGAAAAAATTTCAAAAAACGTCGATCCTTGTTACACATGATATTGAAGAAGCAATCGCTATGAGTGACCGTATCTTTCTCCTGAAACCTAAACCCGGTAGAATGGCAAAAGAAATTATTATTCCTGAAGAGATACGAATCCTTTCTCCTCTACAAGCCCGTCAGCATCCTTCCTTTCTCCCGCTCTTTCAAATGATTTGGAAGGAGTTCGAAATCATTGAACAATAATTATGATCTTTCTCACTTACACAACGCTTATAAGAAAAAAGAAAGAATAATCAAATATCGAATCCGATTCATACAATTGCTCATTCTAGCTCTATTCTTTTCCCTATGGGAAGTTGCTAGCAATGCAGCTTGGATTGACCCACTTCTATTTAGTTCTCCATCAAGCATTTTTCACCTTTTTGCTAGTAAATTACAAGACGGGTCCCTTTGGCCTCACATGTCCGTAACCTTGCTTGAAACATGTATAGGATTTATTCTGGGAACACTTCTTGGAGCTATCGTCGCCTCATTACTATGGAGTATTCCTCTTATAGCTAAAATTCTCGATCCATATTTAGTCGTTCTCAATGCTATGCCAAAGGTTGCACTCGGTCCCATTATTATTGTTATATTTGGTCCAAATGTGACTTCTTCTATTGCAATGGGAGTCATTATATCTGTTATTATTACGATCCTTGTTATCTACTCTGCATTTTTAGAGGTAGATAGCAATTATATAAAGCTTCTACAAACATTCGGTGCAACAAAGTGGCAAATCTTTAAGCATGCTATTCTCCCCTCATCCTTCCCTACAATTATTTCCACACTAAAAGTAAACGTTGGTCTTTCTTGGGTTGGAGTCATTTTTGGAGAATTACTAGTCTCAAAGCAAGGTTTAGGTTATCTCATTCTTTACGGCTTTCAAGTTTTTAATTTTACACTCGTACTCTTGAGTGTTCTCCTTACGTGCTTGTTTGCAGCAGCTATGTATGCTCTCGTAGCAATGCTGGAAAAAGCCATTATAAATAAAAACATATAATCCTTTTAAAAAGGACAAAAAAATGGATCGTTACAGAATGCTATTATCAACATTCTAACGATCCATTCATTTTTACATAATTGGAAAACTCTTTTGCACTTGCTCTAAGCTGCGTACTAATACATCATCCCTCATAATAAAACTGTAACGTCTGTCATTTTTAATGAACTTTGGAATTTCATCTAATAGAATGGGTCCATTCGTTTCATCAAGATGCGTATGTTGTACTAGCTTATTAATAATGGCGAAGTATATGTTTTTAATGATAATCTTATCTTTTCCTGACACCTTGTATTGACCAATATAATCGAGATGCGTAACGATTCCACCCGTTTCTTCTAGTACTTCTCTAACGGCAGCTTCTTCAGGAGTTTCACCTTCTTCAACTTTGCCGCCTGGAAATTCATAACCGCGACGTAGGTGCTGAGTCAACAACCATTTGTCGTGATAACGGCAAATTACCCACACATGCTTAGGGGTTTGAGAAAAAGGACAATCATCGAACGATAACTCCACTGTATTTTGGTAGTAATCTTTAAATATATACATGAAAATGCGCTCCTAGTATAACGAATTCTTACTGTGAATTGTAGCATATTCTGTAGAATCTGCCTAATAAAGCGAAAAATTCCTTATGTAGTTGTTTTTCTTTCATCTCCCTGCTGCTATCAAAGGGAGACCTATACATTTAGGGAAAGCTCCTCACCACTTTCACTTTACATGACCTTTCTCAAAGTCTTAAAACTGGGGCTTACCGCCCTTAAATTGTCATCATTCATTTTTGCCTTGAAGCTAGGAAATATGCAGGAATATCCTATAAAAACATGACCTGCATATTTCCTAAACAAAAAAAGAAAGACTATTCTTACGCAATTACAACTGCGCTGAAGATAGTCTTTTTTTATCCATATATTTATTATCCAAATACTTTTTCTAAGTCTTCTTTGTTTTGTGATAGCCAATAATTCATAAGGCGTTTTGCACCTTCTAAGTCGTGAAGCTTCGCTTGCCCACATTGCTTTACATTAGCTGCTGGTACTTCTGTAACCGTAACAGCATCACGCATTGTATTTTCAAGCAAATCAATGATTTCACGAACAGAAGGTGTTCCACTTACGACTAAATAGAATCCTGTTTGACAGCCCATCGGTGAAATATCAATAATGTCAAAATGATTATAGTTTACGACATACTTTCGTAAATTATAAGCTAATAAATGTTCCAGCGTATGAATTACATCTGGCTTCATATTTTCTTTATTTGGCTGGCAAAATCGAATATCAAATTTATTTACAACCCCATCGCTTCCTACTTTATGAACACCACAATGTCTTACATATGGTGCCTTTACAATCGTATGATCTAATTCAAAGCTTTCAACTGATGGCATGTCGTTCTCCCCTTATCTATCCAAAATTTATAATTCCGATATATTTAATATGATATAAAATTTTTCACAAATAGTAAAGAAATTATGCCATTCGAATTTTGAATCCAATTTGTGCTATGATAGTTGTATTCGAAAGGAGCCTGTATTATGAAACATATTCTTATTTCTATTATTCGTTTTTATCAAAAAGCTATTTCGCCATTAACGCCGCCTTCATGCCGCTTTTACCCAACATGTTCACATTATGGCATTGAAGCAATTAAAATTCATGGCGCACTTAAAGGAAGCTGGCTTACGATTAAACGCATATCGAAATGTCATCCGTTTCATCCTGGTGGATTTGATCCCGTTCCAGAGAAAAAACATCATAAACATCATCATTGATGGTTATATCCGTTTATGATAACTTCTAATTCCCCTGTTTTTGGATCAATTACCATTCCATGTACAGGGACGTCGGACACTAATAACGGATGGTTTTGAATCGTTTCTACGCTATGTTTTACGCTATCTTGTACACTAGAGAAGCCGCGAAGAAATCGATTTAAATCAATTCCTGAATAGCGAAGCGTTTCAATCTTATCTTCTGAAATGCCGCGTTCTTTCATCTTTTGAATCGTATTTTGTGCTTGAATACTTGACATACCACAGTCATGATGACCAACAACGCATACTTCAGCAGCACCAAGTTCATAAACTGCAACAAGTATACTACGCATAATACTTCCAAATGGGTGAGAAACAATAGCTCCCGCTACCTTAATAATCTTCACATCCCCATTTCTGAAATTCATTGCTTTCGGAAGTAACTCTACGAGACGTGTATCCATACATGAGATAATAACTAGCTTTTTCTCAGGATACTTATTTGATCTCAAAGTTTCATACTCCTTACTTTCTACAAACCCCTTGTTAAACGTTAAAATATCATCAAGTAATGCCATTCTTTATTCCCCCTTGTTTTTATGTTCCCTTTAATATAAATGAATGTCAACATGAAATATAGTATTGAAATGAAGTGTAACTTCCCTCATTAGAAATTTTACACTAATAAGGAATCACATAAAAATCATTATTCTAAAAAAAAAGACATAATTCCGTCGAATTTTCCACAAAACTTTGTAACAAATCCCACGTTAGTAGACCCCTTTTTCACTATAAAATAAGTATAGATAATAAAAAAGGAGTTGAAGTTAGACGATGGATGTACTCTTATTAAGTCGAATTCAATTTGCAGTTACAATTTTTTATCACTTCTTATTTGTTCCTCTTACTCTTGGTCTTGTAATTCTTGTAGCAATAATGGAAACGCAGCATGCTAGAACTCTTAATCCACTGTATCGAAAGATGGCAGATTTCTGGGGAAAATTATTTACCATTAACTTTGTAATGGGGATTATTACCGGGATTACAATGGAGTTCCAATTCGGTACAAACTGGTCTGAATATTCAAAGTATATGGGTGATATTTTTGGAGGGCCTCTAGCAATTGAAGCTCTTGTTGCCTTCTTCCTTGAATCAACTTTCATGGGCATTTGGATCTTTGGAAAAGATCGTATTTCACCAAAGTTTAGAGCCTTCAGTATGTGGATGGTAGCAATTGGAACTAATATATCTGCAGTTTGGATTATTACGGCAGATGGATTTATGCAACATCCAGTAGGATATGTTGTTCGAAATGGTCGAGCTGAATTAACTGATTTCTGGGCACTAATTTCAAATTCCTATGCTTGGCATATGTTCTTCCATACAGTTGTAAGTGCTTACATCGTTGGTTCTTTCTTTGTAATGGCAATTAGTGCCTATCATTTATTACGTAAACAAAATGTACCATTCTTTATGAAATCTTTTAAATTCGCATTAATTTTTGGACTTATTGCTGCAACAGCAACACCATTAATCGGACATGAATCAGGTATTAATGCTGCTAAAATGCAGCCTGCTAAAGGTGCCGCAATGGAAGCAATTTGGAATACAGGTACAGGACAACCTTTTAATATTATTCAGTTCCCAAATGTTAATAAGGAACAAAATTTTGAAGCACTTAGCATTCCTAAGCTTGGTAGCTTCTTCTATACAAGCTCTTTTAATGGTAAGGTAGTTGGCTTAAAAGATATTCCAAAAGATGAGCGTCCGAACGTTAACTTAGTATTTTATGGCTTCCGCGCAATGGTTGCGCTAGGTGTCTACTTCATGGCACTTACATGGTTTGGATTCTACTTATACCGCAAAGGAAAAATTGAAAATTCAAAACGTTTCTTAAAGCTTACAATCTGGTCAGTATTACTTCCTTATGTAGCTATTAACTTAGGATGGATGGTAACAGAAGTAGGCCGTCAGCCTTGGACCGTATATGGACTTATGAAAACAGCGCAATCTGTTTCACCGATTTCTATGTCTCAAATCATCTTCTCAATCGTAAGCATAATTCTATTCTATACTTTATTACTAATAGCAGATGTGTACTTAATTCTTAAATATGCTAAAAAAGGACCAGAAGCTAACTTAGGTTCTAATGAGGGGGATGTAGATTATGTCTCATGATGTTTTAGCAATTATATGGTTTGGTCTTTGGGGCGTATTATGGACTGTATATTTTGTGTTAGACGGATATGCACTTGGAACAGGGATTTTGTTTCCTTTCATAACAAAGGACCGCAAAGAACGTAATCAATTACAAGAATCAATCGGACCATTCTGGGGTGGCAATGAAGTTTGGCTCATTACAGCTGGTGGTGCTACATTTGCTGCGTTCCCTGTAACCTATGCAAACATGTTTAGCTACTTATATACACCGCTTTTTCTCATACTCTTTGCTCTATTCTTTCGAGCTGCTGGACTTGAATTTATGCATAAAGAAGAATCTCCTAAATGGCAAAGTACATGTAAATGGGCGTTTGCTATCGGAAGTTTTTTAATTGCCCTACTATTTGGTGTAGCCTTTGCTAATCTTTATTACGGACTACTAATTGGTAAGAATGGATATGAAGGCAACTTGCTAAGTCTTCTTCATCCATATGGTTTACTAGGAGGAATCCTATTCGTTTCCATCTTCACTCTTTCCGGTGCGCTTTGGACGATGTTGAAAACAACGGGAGAAGTTGCAGATCGATCCTATAAAATTGCAAAACCAGTATCCATGGTTACAGCAATTCTAGTTGCCATCTTCTATGTTGCAACAGCAAATCAAACAAACTTATTTCAAAATTTTAATCAATACCCAGTGCTTTATTTACTGCCAACACTAGCCATGCTTCTTAGTATCCTTGCAATTTGGACGGTGACAAAACGTAAAATTGGTCTTGCTTTTACTTCTGTTTCGTTGACAATTACTATGTTTATGGCTACAGGCTTTGCAGGTATGTTCCCAAGAATGCTGCCTTCACGTATTGATGATGCATTTAGCACAACACTATACAATGCTGCCGGCAGTCAAATGACCTTACAAATTATGTTCATCGTAGCACTTATTATGGTACCAATCGTTATTGGATACCAAATTTGGAGCTACACGATCTTTAAAGAAAAAATTACGAAAGACTCTGCAAAAGGGTATCATTAATCTCCACATAGTAAAAAAGTCACAGTTCAATTTTGAACTGTGACTTTTTTATTGTCTGCTCTACTTACCTTCCCAACACTCTTACATAAAACAGCGTGTATGCATCGTAATTTGTTCTAAACGCTTATGGTTAATATGATAACCAATCCCTGGCAGCTTCGGTACTGTAACCTTCCCATTTTGAACGGTTACTTGAGGAGTAATAATATCCTCTTCCCAATGACGTGAAGATGCTGAAATATCTCCTGGAATCGTAAAGTTAGGCAAAGTGCTTAGTGCGACATTTTGAGCCCTAGAAATCCCTGTTTCAATCATTCCTCCGCACCAAATCGGAATATTATGCTGCAGGCAGTAATGATGGATATGAATCGCTTCCGTTAATCCGCCGACACGTCCTGCTTTTACGTTAATAATCCGGCAGCTTCCAAGCTGAATAGCTACCCTTGCATCCTCTAAGGTATGAATGCTCTCGTCTAAACAAATGGGCGTTTGTATTTGCTGCTGAAGCTCAGCATGGTCGAGAAAATCATGAGACCCAAGTGGCTGTTCAATCATGAGCAATCCAAATTCATCTAGTCGCTTCAGCTTATCTATATCTTGCAGTGTATAAGCAGAATTTGCATCTACCATTAGCGGAAGCTGCGGAAATTCCTTTCGAATGGTAGAAACAATTTCATAATCGCGGTCTGGCTTAATTTTTACTTTAAATCGTTTATAGCCATCTTTTGCATATTGCTCGATATGGCGGAGCATCACCTGTACTGTATCAAGCCCGATGACAACACCAACTTCAATCTCCTCTTTTGAACCGCCTAACGCCATTGCTAGCGACTGATTGGTCCTCTTTGCATACAAGTCCCATAGAGCTCCCTCTAACCCTGCCTTCGCCATATGATTGCGTTTTACTTTCCACAGCTTACGAACGTCGCTCGGATGAGAAAGAGGGGTATGGAGTATGGCAGGAATTAAATAATCAATTAGCATATGTGAGGAGGTTACAATCGTTTCTTCCGTATACCAAGGCTGTGAGAATGCAACAACCTCTCCCCAGCCGCTTCTTCCCTCTTCATCATGTAATTGGATTAAAATACTTTCTCGCTCCTTATACAACCCGTAACTCGTCTGAAAGGGGGAAACAAGTGGCATTTTCGTATAATAAAGTGTCACACGCTTAATGATCATTGCAATCGCTCCTTCAATTCGCGACGAAGTAACTTATTTGAAGCATTACGCGGAAGTTCTTTTACAAAATAAATACGACTTGGTACTTTGTAGCGAGCAAGACGTTCTTCGCAAAATAAAATCAAATCTTCCTCAGTTATAGCTCCTTCTACCTTTACAAAAGCAATCGGAACCTGCCCCCATTTTTCATCCACTTTTCCGATTACACCAGCCTCCAAAATAAGCGGGTGAGCAAGAAGAACCTCCTCAATTTGTGCAGGATAAATATTTTCCCCTCCAGAAATAATCAAATCATTGCGGCGGTCTAATACATATAAAAAGCCTTCATTATCTAAGTATCCGATATCTCCTGTATGAAACCAGCCATCAATTATACTTTGTTTCGTAGCATCCTCACGGTTCAAATACCCATTCGTTACATTTGGACCTTTTACAACGATTTCTCCCTCTTCATTCTGATGAAGTGTTTTTCCGTCATTCTCAATTCGAAGTTGACAGGGAAATAAAGGTTTTCCTGCTGATCCTACTTTGGAAAGCATATAATCCGCTGTCAGTGTACAAATTTGCGATGAGGTTTCTGTCATGCCGTACGTTTGAAATACAGGAATATGTTTTTGTACACAAGCTTCTAATAACGGCTTTGGTGCCGGACCTCCTCCCAATAATACACAGCGAAGAGTTTCTGGGTAGACTTTATCTCCTAGGGTACGAATCATATCGGTAAGAACCTTTGAAACGACGGAAACAATCGTAACTTCACGATGATTAATTTTCTCGTTGATTTGAACTACGTCCGCTCTTTCTAAGATAATAATACGCATGCCATATATTACATTTTTCATTAATATAGATAACCCGCCAACATGAAAAAATGGCAGACAAGCAAGCCAGCAATCTTTCTCCGTAAGCCCTAAATTTAATGCAGATCCAACTGCACTCCACCAATGGTTTCCATAGGTTAGCTGAACTCCTTTTGGTTTACCAGTCGTGCCGGACGTATAAATAACGGTCATCGTTTCCTCTTCTGCAAATTCTGCTTGGCATCTAGCCTCCTGGGAAGGCAGCGCCAATAATTGTTCGTAGGTGAACGTTTTTGGTATAGGCATTGCAGCAAAAGTATGCTCTTCATCTGCTATGAGCACATTTGCTTTAGCGTCCTTCATTTGCCATATAAGTTCTTCTCGTGATAGACGAGTATTTAATAAAATAGCAACTGCTCCTATGTATGATAGTGCGTGAATTACATATATCATTTCGAGTCTATTTCGCATAAGTACTGCCACATGACTTTGTTTACGAACTCCTGCATAAGAGAGGCGTCCTGCAAGAGCGGTTACATGCTCGTCTAACTCGCGAAAGGTGACCATACTCGTTCCCGCCTCAAGTGCAATCCTCTCCGGTGTTAGAAAAGCACGCTGCTTTAACCAGTTCGGCATCCTATTCATCGTATCTCCTGCTTTCTATAACCGTTTTTATAAGTATTATATACTAACAAAAATGAAAACTACTATTTTTAACTACGTAATAGAAACAACGGATTAACAAAAAAACTGGCACTCAAAGGAGTACCAGTTTTGTTTCTTATATTTTCATCAAGGAAAACGAGGGAATTGACCGAAATCAGGAGAACGTTTCTCCTTAAAGGCATCGCGTCCTTCTTTCGCTTCATCTGATGTATAGTAAAGAAGCGTTGCATCCCCAGCAAGCTGTTGAATACCTGCAAGACCATCTGTATCCGCATTAAAAGCAGCCTTTAAGAAGCGTATCGCCATTGGGCTCTTTTCAAGAATTTCTTCTGCCCATTTCACCGTTTCATCTTCAAGCTCTTCAAGCGGAACCACCTTGTTTACTAATCCCATATCAAGTGCTTCCTGCGCACCATATTGACGGCATAAATACCAAATTTCACGAGCCTTTTTATGACCAACAATACGAGCTAGATAGCCTGCACCATAGCCGCCGTCAAAACTTCCTACCTTCGGACCAGTTTGTCCAAATACAGCATTTTCTGCTGCTATCGTTAAATCGGCTACAATATGAAGGACATGTCCTCCGCCAATAGCATAGCCTGCTACCATAGCAATAACTGGCTTTGGAATGGCACGCATTAAACGTTGTAAATCTAGTACATTTAAGCGAGGGATTTGATCGTCTCCAACGTATCCGCCATTACCGCGAACCTTTTGATCGCCGCCGGAACAAAATGCACGTCCGCCTTCACCTGTTAAAATGATAACGCCAACATTTTCATCATCACGAGCACGCGCAAACGCATCAATCATTTCCATAACCGTTTTTGGTCGGAATGCATTATGCACATGAGGACGATTGATTGAAACCTTTGCAATACCATTGTATGTAGAATAAATGATATCTTCATATGAACCTTGAACAATCCATTCTCTTGTCATCAAATTACCTCCTTGTTCGTCAAACTTTTCAAAAATCCCATTACTATTGTATCAAACTTTTCCGGTTGTTCCACATGAATTGCATGCCCCGCCTCAGAAATTTGAATGCGAGTGGCATTCGGCAGCATCTGTTCCATCCGTGCAAGAATTCCGATAAACTTTTCATCATACTCTCCGCAAAGAAGCAATACCGGCATATGAAATTCATGTAGCCGTTGCCACCAAGACGGCTGTACACCCGTTCCCATTCCTCGTAAGCTGTTTGATAGCCCAATCGCATGGTTTAACAACCTCTCGTTTCGAACATCATCACGAGATTGTTTCGGTAAGTGCTTTTGAGAAGCAAATAAAGGAATGTCTTCCCATCTTGTAACAAAAGCTGAAACACCCGATTTTTCAATAAAATCAGCTAACTTCCGATCCTTTTTTACGCGCCCGATACGCTCGTTTTCATCTTCTATGCCAGCCGTCGTACTTTCTAGTATGAGAGAACGGACCCGATGAGGATAGAGTTTTGCAAATGTAATAGCTACCCTTCCTCCCATGGAATAGCCAAGAATATGAGCTTGCTCCACATGAATGCTATCCAGTATCATAAGCAAATCTTGAGCTATTGTTTCGATATGGTAACGCAATTCATCTGTAGGATGATCTGTTTTCCCGTGTCCAAGCAAATCAACGGCAATAACACGAAAATGATTACTCCAAGATGGAAGAAATGAACGCCATGTCTCTTTACTTCCCGTAAAACCGTGTAAAAGAAGGAGCGGCTCCCCTTCTCCCACTATCTCTACATCATACGATACGCCCTGAGCTTTAATCATGCTGCAATCCCTTGTCAATTTGTTTAGAAACAGCAGCCCATAAATCACGATGGGTACTCATATTGCTTTCTCGATCTGTACGCCATTCTACTACGTGTAATCCCTTTCCAAATACACCTGCTTTTACATGTTCGCGAAACTGCTGCCACGATTGTGGACGACTAAACGCACCGCCGTACATTTTTACAACGTGTTCATAGTCTAAGCCAAGCGGTGTTCCGAACAAGCTCTCAAAATGCTGCTTATGTTCATGTTGCGGAAGAAAAGAAAAGATTCCACCACCATCATTATTCACAACAATAATCGTTGCATTTAATTGATGAAGCTTAGCCGCAAGCAATCCATTTAAATCATGATAAAATGATAGATCACCAATCACTAGAACAAGTGGTGAATAGATAATACTTGTTCCTAATGCAGTCGAAATTACACCATCAATTCCATTCACACCACGATTGGCAAATACCGTAAGTTCCTTATCTTCGTTAAAAAGAAAGGTATCTGCATCACGAATGGGCATACTGTTCCCTAGAAACAACGCTGCTCCATCAGGAAGTATACGGGCAACCTCTGTAATAACCTTTCCTTCAAATCTACCATCATAATTATCCACTTCTTGAAGTTGCTTCTTGGATACGTCATTCATCCTCTTCCAAAGACGCATCCAATCACTTTCTTCCTTTTTATTCACCTTTACAGCTAGTTCCTTACAAAATTGCGTCTCATTTGCATACACCATTTCATTCGTCATTCGGACAGGATCTCGCCATGCTCCTGCTTCATCAACCGTAATGTGCAGGGCATCCTTCTGTTTGCCAATAAATTTCGAAAGGGCTTTCGAAACAGGCATCGCGCCAAGCCTAATAATTACATCTGGCTTCCATTCAGCTGCAATTTCTTCGTTTCTTAAAAACGTATCATAGCAATCCATGATATATGTTTTATCATGGCTGCCGCATCTTAGTTGAGATAATGAATCAGCTAAAATAGGATATTGTAATGTACCTGCCAATTCAACGACTGCTTGTGCCAATATAGGATCCTGCTGATCTCCGCATACAATCATTCCCTTTTCCAATGAAAGCAAACGGTTAGCTGTCGATTCTAAATAGGATGGCGATGAAACCCGTATAGTCCCTGTGCTTTCCTCGTTACTATGTACCCTACCTTGATCCCAAATATCAGACAATGAAAAGTCTGGAATGAGAGGTTCTCGAATCGGAAAGTTTAAATGAATAGGTCCTTTTGGCAAATCGGTAGATAGCCTAACAGCTCGCTTAGCCGATGTACGAATATAGCGATACATGGAGCTCGATGATTCTGGAAGAGCAAGCTCAAACGATTTTTTTACAAACGATCCATATAATCCAATTTGATTCATTGCTTGTGGTGCTTCTATGTCACGCAGTTCATGTGGACGATCTGCTGTTAATACAAGAAGTGGTACACGAGAATGAAATGCCTCACATATGGCCGGAAAATAATTAGCAGCTGCTGTTCCAGAAGTACAAAGCAGCGCAACTGGCGTTTGCTTTGCTTTTGCCATACCGAGTGCAAAAAATGCGGCTGAGCGCTCATCTACGTGTAAATACGTAGTTATATCTGCATGCTCAGCCATTAACATAGCTAATGGTGTTGATCTTGATCCGGGGCTAATCACTACATCTCGTACATGTAAGCGCGCGATCTCATCAACAAATGATCCTAAATAATAGGTCAGTGCTTCCCTATGATTCATATTATGCTTCCTCCTAATGCTGTAAGCATAGGCTTAAACTTCATATTCGTTTCTTCATATTCAAGTTCTGGCTTCGAATCTGCAACAATTCCACACCCTGCGTATAAGGAGATTTGGTTCCCCTTAATTAAACCAGAACGTATACCAACAGCAAATTCTCCATTTCCTTCTCTATCTACCCATCCAAATGGTCCTCCATATAGACCTCGATCTAGCTGTTCATGCTCTCGAATCATTTTCATCGCTTCATTTCGAGGTGTTCCACCAAGTGCTGGAGTTGGGTGAAGCTTTTCTACCATAGTTAATAAACTCGTTGTCCCAGTTGCTTCTACTGGTGTATACAAATGAATTAAATGCTTTGTTTTCATAAGCGCCGGAGTTTGCGGAATGACTACGTGATTACATACTTCCTCCATCGTCTTTCGTATACTATCTACTACAAAGCTATGCTCATTACGGTTTTTTTCATCATATAGCAGCTCATTTCCATTTTGTTCATCTTCTTCTAACGTAGACCCGCGGCCAATTGAACCCGCAAGACACATGGAGGTATAATTTCCCCCCTCTTTTTTCACTAATTTCTCAGGAGTTGCTCCTAAAAAACAAGAGCCATTCTGTTCGATAGCAAAAATGTAGCATCCTGGTTGGCCAATGCGCAATGCTTCAAGAACAGGAGCTGCATCTATATTTCGATCTGTTTCTAATTTCATTTTACGAGCTAACACTACTTTAGGTATATTCTTTTCTTCCATTTCTTTCTGAACAGTTGTTACAGTTTGAACCCAATCCCCTAGTTTTCCAATTCTTTTATTTACATACGAGACCGTTTGCTCTGTCAGTGGATTTTTACTTTTCTCAAGTAAATCACGTATCGCTACTTGAATGTCCTCATCTATATCCTCTGCTTTTGCATCACGTGTAATACGATTTATCGTTAACCACGCTTCTCCATCCTTTAATGTAATCATAAAGGCAGGTAACCAAAAGGAAGCATCAGCATATGCGTCCCAAGTATCCGTTTTTTTCTGTAATGAATCAAAGGTAAATCCGCCAAAAAGGAGCGGTCCTGTTCCAAACGAATAGGGTGAGCGGTCTACGTTCATTTTCTTTATACATTTATTCCATACATGATGAACCTTTTGAAAACGCTTTTTTGAAGAGGCAGTAAATGTGAAAACAGATCCGACTCCTGCCATAATTACACGTTGTGTGGGATCGGACCAATAAAAGCGCTCCTTATATCCTACTCCGGCTGCATAAAAAAGGAGTGGATCAATCCATTCCACTTTTTCGACCGTACTAATAATTGTTTCTTCTTGTGCATCAACAGCAGTGAGGAGCGATTGCTGCATTCTGTGTTGCTTCATATCAATCACTTGAGTCTCCTCCTTACGCAAAAAACTCTACTTACATTTAATTTACACCCCTGATAAAAGCTGTGTCAATCATTAGCATTTCTGTGAAAAAGCATTGTGATTCCTACAAATTAAACATTGACACTATAGATAGCTTTTCCTACACTTAATTGTGTACTTATTATGAACAGGAGGATTCTCACATATGAAGGCAGAAACGAATTCTTCTTTAACGCAACCTACAACAAAACAAAGCCGCTTTCGTGTATGGTGGAACTTGCTTCGTCCTCATACATTAACGGCATCCTTTGTACCTGTTTTAATCGGGACTATGTATGCCCTGCAAATTGTAGGTTCGATGAAGATAAATCTTCCACTTTTTTTCATTATGCTTATATCCTGTATGTTAATTCAAACAGCCACAAACCTTTTTAATGAATATTTTGATTTCAAAAGAGGACTGGATGATGAAAAATCTGTTGGAATTGGCGGAGCAATTGTACGCGAGGGATTTAAACCGAATACTGTATTAAATTTAGCCTATGGCTGTATTGCAGCTGCTTTAGTATTAGGCGTAATCATTTGCATGCAAACCAGCTGGTGGCTTGCACTAGTAGGTATCATTAGCATACTGGTTGGCTATTTGTATACCGGTGGACCTATTCCAATTGCATACACACCATTTGGTGAACTAACTTCCGGTTTATTTATGGGTGTAGTCATTATTGGCATTTCTTTCTTTATTCAAACAGGGGTCGTTACAAACGATTTAATTATGATTTCCATTCCATCTTCTCTTTTAATTGGTTCTATTTTATTAGCAAATAATATCCGTGATTTAGACGGTGATAAAGAAAATGGTCGTAGAACGTTAGCCATTCTTGTCGGTCGGAAAAATGCAACTGCTGTTCTTGGAGCTTTCTTTGGCATTGCGTATGTGTGGTCAGTATTCCTTATGCTAAGTGGTATCGTCACTCCCTGGATTTTAGTTGTATTCTTAAGTCTTCCACAGGCAATTTCTGCTGTAAGGGGTTTTGTTGGAAAAAGCCAACCCGCAGAGATGATGCCAGCAATGATTGCCACTGCTAAATTGAACACAATCTTTGGCTTTCTATTCTCTGTTGGCCTGCTATTCGGGTATATATTTTAATTCGTAATTCTATCCTATCTGCAAAAGATCGCTGCGTACCCCAGCGATCTTTTTTGTTTCATCTTATTCCTGATATTTTTGATGCTGTTGCAAATACTACAACAGATGTAAGCTTGATTCTTTTAAGCGGTCGTAGACTGGATATAGCACCCACATTTTAAAACAGGAAGGTGAAGCAATGCTAACTCCAAGGCAATACGAACATTTTAAACGTGTGTTATTACAAGAAAAACAAGAGCTTGAGAAATCTATACAAGCACGCGAAACACAAGATCGTGCAACCCATAGCGAATCCATTGGAGAGCTTTCCCTTTATGATAATCATCCTGGTGACGTCGCCACAGAGTTGTATGAACGTGAAAAGGATTTCGGTCTTCTCGAATTTGCGCACAAGCAGCTTGATGATGTAAATTATGCACTGTCCCGAATAGACGCAGGAAACTATGGAATTTGTGAGGTTTCAGGGGAAATCATTCCGCTTGAAAGACTGGAAGCAATGCCAACTGCTGTAACTACTGCGAAGCATGCAAACGACAGGCTCCGTATGGATTCTCGTCCTGTAGAAGAGGAAGCAATTACTCCGCAAGTTACAAAAGAAGAACGAGACGACAACATACGAAATGATGCAGAAGATACCTGGCAAGAGGTAGCGAGTTACGGAACATCGGATACACCTTCAGATATGATGCAGCCAAATAGTAAAGAATTTACGACTATGTATAGCAACAGCGATGAACCTAGAGGAGCCATAGAAGACTTCGAAAATTTTATTGGAACAGATATGTATGGTAAGAATCCAAAGGCCTATTTAGGTGACGATCATGAAAATTATGAACAAATGTTAGACAACGAAGAAGAATCTTTACCTGTAACGAACTACAGTCAAGTCTCTAGAAAGAAAAGATAGCTGTAAAAAAATAAGCTAACTACCATTGTCATCTGACATTGGCAGTTAGCTAAACCAATTGGGTTCATATCTTACAAAAAGAGCATTTCACAAAAGCGAAATGCTCATTACTTTCTTATTTTTTTGTAACGTTAGCAGCTTGAGGTCCACGGTTTCCTTCAACGACTTCAAAAGTAACTTCTTGACCTTCTTCTAAAGTTTTGAAACCTTCACCTTGAATAGCAGAGAAGTGTACAAATACATCGCTACCGTCTTCTCCTTGAATAAATCCATAACCTTTTTCACCGTTAAACCATTTTACTTTACCTACTTGCATTATTTTACCTCCTAAGATAAAAAAATAAAACTAATTGCTCTACATATGAAGGAGGAATTAAAGGAATTGTTCGCATCGATCATGTATGAAACATGGGAATCTTGCCTTATTTCCGTACCAGAATATGCAGTTCAATAGTATTTTTAATGTATCATAATTTACAATCTCTCGTCAAACAAATTATGTATTTATTGGGAAAATTAACAAAAAATTTATTTCTTTCTTATTTTATATTTAATACAATAAAATTATACATTTCTCTATAAAAAAGGAGGCATATTCATGAATTCCCACGAAATCGACTATCGGCTATATGGTGATGATATGCAATTTGTTGAAATAGAACTGGATCCATACGAAAGTGTAGTAGCCGAAGCTGGCGCACTTATGATGATGGAAGATGGAATTACAATGGAGACAATTTTCGGGGATGGCTCTAACTCAGATCAACAAGGACTCTTTGATAAATTACTCGGAGCTGGAAGACGCATCGTAACAGGAACAAGCTTATTTATGACTGTATTCAAGAATACAGATAGAGTAAAGAGAAAGATTTCTTTTGCAGCATCCTATCCAGGTAAAATTATTCCTATTGATTTAAGTCAATATAATGAAAAGTTGATTTGCCAGAAGGATGCTTTTCTCTGTGCAGCAAAAGGGTTATCAATTGGCATTGAATTTACGAAAAGGTTCGGTACAGGCTTCTTCGGAGGCGAGGGATTCATTATGCAAAAGTTAGAAGGAGACGGTTTAGCATTTATTCATGCAGGTGGGACAATCTATCAAAAAGAACTACAGGCTAGAGAAAGACTACGTATTGATACTGGATGTTTAGTTGCCATAACCAAAGACGTAAGCTACGATATTCAGCTTGTAGGTAATGTTAAATCAGCTTTGTTTGGCGGGGAAGGATTATTCTTTGCTACATTAGAAGGACCTGGAACGGTATGGGTTCAATCCTTAACATTAAGCCGTCTTGCTCAGCGTATCAAGGGATCTGCTGGTCAAAACCGATGAAGGTAGCTTTCGGTAAATGAATTGATTTAAGCTTTTTTTAGGAATTCTGTAAGTACTTAGGCTAAGGCAATCCCTTAGTAAAGAATGGATTACCATACCCTTTCATATATTAGTAGTACTCTAACTATTATTTTGAATGATGGCAATACTGTTCACTATAGGAGGGTCATTTTTTGCTTACATTCTCTGCTATCGATAGAAAACTAAGCTTTTTGCTGGCAAGTTGCTGTAAATTAACCTATGAACAAAACATACAAGACGGATCCTTTTCATTGCCAGATGGACTACAATATGTGATGGGATTTAAAGCGAAGGCCATCGGTACACTCGAATGGTTTGGCTTTATACTAGAATCAGATGATAGTATTATAGTTGCATTCCGAGGAACACAATCTGATCCGGATTGGATTGCAGATTCGTTAGTCAATCAACGAGAATATCCATATACCCAAAATAGCGGCAATGTTCATAGCGGTTTTCTTTCTATTTACGAAACATGCCGCGATACCATTATGGATGCATTAGCAAAGCTCTCCTCACACAAATCCCTTCTTGTCACCGGTCATAGTCTAGGAGGTGCTCTCGCTGTTCTTCACATACTAGATGCTCGTGTTAATACATCATTTCGTACATGTATTCTTTACAACTTCGGAGCACCAAAGGTAGGCGATCTTGCATTTCGAAACTACTACAACTTACAAGTAGCAAACAGCTTCCGATTTGTAAATTTATTTGATGTCGTCCCTCTCCTACCGCCGCGAAAAGTGAAAATAGAAAAGATTGACCGCAAATGGGAATACTACCATGTCAATAACCTCATAACCTTTACTTCTAATCTAGGATCCATTACAAAAAATCACGATATATCATCTTACAAAGCAGCTATACAAGTATGGAACTGAAAAAAACAGGTGCATGAGCACCTGTTTTTTTACTTTAACGAATCGGCTTAATATTCCAAATTTCATCAGCATATTGCTTGATGGTTCGATCACTTGTAAAATATCCGGACTTTGCAATATTTGTTAGACTCATTTCTAACCATTTCTTTCGGTCTTGATAAACCCTGCCAACTTGTTCTTGCACATCTAAATAAGGAGCAAAGTCACGCAACACAAAGTATTCATCATTTTGTGTGATAAGAGAATCATAAATCATACCAAATTCATCATCACCATTATCGAAGAATCCATTCACAAGCTGATTCACTACTTTCGTAATACGTAAATCATGGTGATAATAATCACTTGATTGATACCCTCCATTACTATAGTAATGGAGCACTTCCTCTGCAGTAAGTCCGAAAATGAAAATATTATCGTCGCCTACTTCATCACGAATTTCTATGTTAGCCCCATCCAAAGTTCCAACCGTAATAGCTCCATTCATCATAAACTTCATATTTCCAGTTCCAGAAGCTTCCTTACTAGCTGTTGAAATTTGTTCACTAACGTCAGAGGCTGGAAATATTTCCTCTGCCAATGAGACTCGATAGTTTTCTAAGAAGATCACTTTTAAATATTTATTTGTTTGAGGATCATGATTCACTCTTATAGCTAGATCATTGATTAACTTAATAATTTTCTTCGCATAATAATATCCCGGAGATGCTTTGGCTCCGAAGATAAATGTCCTTGGCTGCATCGTAAAGGTTGAGTCCTCTTTTAATCGATTATATAAGTACATAATATGGAGAACATTCAATAACTGCCGTTTATACGCATGCAGGCGTTTTACTTGTACGTCAAATATGGATTGCGTATCGATAGCAATTCCTGTCTTCTGCAGAATTCGCTTTGCTAGCTTTTCTTTTCGCAATGTTTTTATAGCCTCAAATTTCTCTAAAAATGAACGATCATTCTTATATGCTAACAGCGAAGTAAGCTTTGTAGGATCTGCAACCCACTCGGATCCAATACTTTCAAATAATAGCTTTGCCAGTTCTGGATTTGCTTTTAAGAGCCATCTTCTATGCGTAATTCCATTGGTTTTGTTGTTAAATTTGTTCGGATAAAACTCATGAAAAAGTCTCATTTCACGCTTTTTCAAAATTTCTGTATGAATATAAGCAACCCCATTTACACTATGGCTGCCAACAATAGCAAGATGCGCCATTTTTACGAGACCATTTGCAATAATAGCCATATTCTCAATGCGCTTCCAATCGTATGTATACCGATTCCAAAGCTCACGACAAAATCTTTCATTAATTTCATTTACAATCATAAAGATACGTGGAAGAAGCGGTTGAAAAATATGAATCGGCCATTTCTCAAGTGCTTCAGAAAGGGTAGTATGATTCGTATAGGAAATGGTATTTACAGTAATATACCATGCTTCATCCCAGTCCATTTTTTCTTCATCTAACAAAATTCGCATAAGTTCCGGAATAGCTAACACAGGATGTGTATCGTTAATATGGATGGCTATTTTTTCATGCAGATTCTTTAACGTACCGTTCCGATCTTTATGCAAACGTATAATATTGCGTAGACTAGCTGACACGAGAAAATATTGCTGCTTCAAACGCAATATTTTTCCTTCATCGTGTGTATCATCTGGATACAAAAATTCAGATACAGATTCAGTTTCACGCTTATATACAAGTACATTTTTGTTGTTCGGCGGAAACGGGGTAGGCTCTGCACTCCAGAGGCGTAGTGTGTTTACTGTATTCGTATGATAACCCACAATTGGTACGTCATATGGAATCGCCATAATGGTTTCAGCGTTATTGTGGAAAAACTCTAATCTTCCATTTACCATTGAGGATTCTACTTGTCCCCAAAAATTAACTTCCACTGCTTGGTCATGTCTTCGCAATTCCCATACATTCCCATTTCTTAGCCATTGCTCTGGAAGTTCAACTTGATACCCGTCGACTATTTTTTGATCAAATAAGCCGTGTTTATAGCGAATACCAAAGCCATGACCTGGTAAATTAAGCGAAGCTAACGAATCCAAAAAACAAGCTGCAAGACGTCCAAGACCACCATTTCCTAACCCTGCATCCGACTCATTCTCTTCAATTTCACTTAAATCAATACCAAGTTCCGCCAATCCTTGTCTACTTACTTCTAAAATATCTAGATTTAGTAGATTACTACCTAATAATCGTCCAAGAAGAAATTCAATGGATAAATAGTATACTTGTTTTTGGTTATCGGCTCGAACCTTTTCATTCGTATCAATCCATCGTGAACTAATATATTCTCGCACCATATGACCTAGTGTGTTGTACTGATCGCGAGTAGTAGAGTCTTTAAAGCTTTTCCCATAGGTCGTTTCCAACTTTTCTAAAAATGCAGCCTTGAAGCTCTCTGTACTTGAAAACATGCTATTCACTCCTGTCGAACTAGTTCTTCATATAGGTCCTGGTATTTCTGTGCAGATTGTTTCCAACTATAATCTTGATCCATAGCTCTAGTCACCAACTTGTGCCATACATCTTGTTGATGATAATAATACAATGTGCGCCGAACCGTGTATAACATATCGTGAGCATTGAAATTTCTAAAACTAAATCCATTTCCTTGTTCTTCTACTTCATTATAGGATTGTACTGTGTCGTTTAAACCACCTGTTTCCCTTACAACGGGAATACATCCGTAACGAAGGGCAATAAGCTGCCCCAAACCACATGGCTCAAATAAGGATGGCATAAGAAAAATATCTGATCCTGCATAAACATGATGCGCCAATGTTTCATTAAAACCAATATACACCNGGCAATAAGCTGCCCCAAACCACATGGCTCAAATAAGGATGGCATAAGAAAAATATCTGATCCTGCATAAACATGATGCGCCAATGTTTCATTAAAACCAATATACACCTTTACTTTATCTGGATATAAATAAGCCATATATTGAAAGAAATCCTCATATTCTTTATCGCCAGATCCTACTACAATAAATTGAATATCCTCCTGCATCATTTCATGAAATACATGACGCACTAAATCAATTCCTTTTTGTTTCGTAAGACGCGTTACCATAGCAATGATTGGTGTATGTTCTTTTTCTTCAAAGCCTAACTGACGCTGCAACGCAGCTTTATTTAGCTGCTTCCGCTCTAATGACCCTGCAGTGTATGTTGATGCAATCGATGAATCAGTTTCCGGATTATAGAATACATCATCAATCCCATTTACGATGCCCTTAAGTTTATAGTGATAGTATCGTAACAAGCCATCTAACTTCTCACCATAATATGGATGCTGTATTTCCTCTTTATAGGTAGGACTTACAGCAGTAATCATATCCGATGCTATAATTCCGGCTTTCATAAAATTAATGTTTCCATAAAACTCCAAATAATCGATTGAGAAATATCTAGAATCTAAACCGAGAAGTTCATCCATGACCGAGCGAGGAAATATTCCCTGAAATTGAAGATTATGAATCGTAAATACAGTTTTTATCTTTGCATACATTGGAAAATTCTGATATTCCTCTTTAAGTAAAAATGGAATCATGGCTGTATGCCAGTCATGACAATGCAGCACATCTGGTTCAAATTCTAAATAAGGTATGCAATTTAACACAGCTCTGGAAAAAAACGAAAATCGTTCCCCATCATCGTAATGACCATACAACGAATCTCGTTTAAAGTAGTATTCATTATCAAGTAAATAATAGGTAATCCCATCATATTTCGTTTCTAAAATACCACAATGTTGCTGTCTCCATCCGATTTGAACATATATTACCGTTTTCAGCACAGCATTTTTTCTTAGATGCCAAGGAATAAGACTATAATTAGGTAGTATGACTCGAACTTCATTGTTTAGCTTTTTTAATTCCTTCGGAAGTGCACCCGCTACATCTGCTAAGCCGCCAGATTTAATAAAGGGCACGCACTCAGATACAGCAAATAATATATTCACAAATTCATCAGAGCTCCTTGTTCGGTTCCTTTTTCAACCACAAATGGCGACAATCCTTGTTTCGCACCTGTTAATACCGTTCCATCTACAATCTTCACATCTTTATCCAAAATAACCCCATCAAGAATGCAATTATCACCTATTTCCGTTTTTTGCATAATGATGCTATTTCGAATAATGGATCCTTTTCCAATTTTAACAGAACGGAATAAGATACTATTTTCTATCGTACCTTCTATAATGCTGCCGTTTGCAATCATGCTATTGCTTACTTTTGCTCCCTTACTATATCGTGTAGGAGGTTCGTCTTTTACTTTTGTAAAGATAGGCGCATCATTATGAAAAAGCTGCTTCCATACAGTTGGTTGTAAAATAGCAAGGCTTTTCTCATAATAACTTTCAATGGAGTCAATAATGGCAACATATTGTTGTGCTTCGTACGGATGTATACGCAGAGAAGTCGGATTTTCTCGGACAATATCGTTTATACCTATATTACCTTTATCTTTATATCCTTTGATTAAAGTAAGCAACAAATCTTTACTCAGAATATAGGTTTGAAGCGAGCGTCCTTTGTAGTATACCTCTGTAATATCTGAACGCATCTCAATATGACGTAACAAGATTGGTCTAAAGTTAATAGAAGTTACGATATGAGCTGCTGTAATAACCACATATTTCTGTTTACTTCTAAGAAGATAATCAATATTACGATCAAGGTGATGAAACGAACCACATTCAATTTTTTCACATGGACAGTTTGGGGTAAATACAAATAATCCGTCTCTTTTTCGATCCAAATCCCATTGTTTTCCTGAACCAAGGTGGTCCATAATCGAGCGATTTTCATGTCCAGTAAAGATAGCTACACTATGAATCCCTGAATTCACCATATTAGATAACATAAAATCGATTAAACGATAACGTCCTCCGAAAGGAAGTGCTGCTAACGAACGATGTTGTGTTAACTTCTTTAATGAATTGAATTCGTTTGTTGCATTAATTATTCCTAACATAAATCCTCCTCATTTCCCTCTAAGATTTATTCTTCCTCTGCTACTAATATAATATCTTCCATATTCTTAAGTGGGCGAACAGTAGCATTATCTTCGATTACCATTCCCGGTGCAACGATCGCTCGATCAATCGTTACATTTTTTCCAATTACCGCATCCGGCATAATAACAGAATCCGTAATAACCGTTCCTTCGCCTACTGATACGCCTTGGAATAAAACGGAATGCTTTACTTCTCCTTCGACTACACAGCCTTCATTTAATAAAGATTCTTCAATTGTTGCTGTTGGAGCAATATATTGAGGAGGTTGATTTGGATTTACTGAATAGATACGCCAATCTCTATCATACATATTTAAGGTTGAATCTTCGCTAAGCAAATCCATATTTGCTTCCCAAAGACTTTTCACTGTACCGACATCCTTCCAATAGCCTTGGAACGGATACGCTACAACTTTCTTATTTTCTTCTAATAATAATGGAATAACATCTTTCCCAAAATCATTACTAGATTCAGGATTACGCGCATCCATTTCTAAAAACTCCTTCAGTACAGACCATTTAAAGATATATATTCCCATTGATGCTAAATTACTTTTAGGAAATGGAGGCTTTTCTTCGAATTCTGTAATCTCCATATTTTCATTTGTATTCATAATACCAAAGCGACTTGCTTCCTCCCATGGAACAGTAATAACGGAAATCGAAACGTCCGCATCTTTTTCCATATGATAGTCTAGCATTTTAGAATAATTCATTTTGTATATATGATCGCCTGATAAAATCAGAACATACTCAGGATCGTATTGTTTCAAATAATTTAAGTTTTGGAAAATGGCACTTGCGGTTCCTTTATACCACTTCACGCCAGAAGATTCTGAATACGGAGGCAAAACTGTTACCCCTCCGTTACTACGGTCTAAATCCCAAGCGCTTCCGATTCCAATATAAGAGTGAAGTACAAGCGGCTGATATTGTGTTAAGACGCCAACCGTTTCAATGCCTGAATTTGTACAATTACTTAATGTAAAATCGATAATCCGATACTTTCCGCCAAATGGGACAGCTGGTTTAGCTAAATTCTTTGTTAAAGAACTTAAACGACTACCTTTTCCCCCTGCTAGTAACATTGCTACGCATTTCTTCTTTATTGCCATCCCTCATATTCCCCTTCCTTGTTTTCACTGGTCGCAAAATCGAAATACCAAAAGGCGGTATCGTCATTTCTACACAAGCTGGTTGATTATGAATCTCTTTTTTGATCGCTTTCAAGCGTTTTTTATTCACTTGACCGGAGCCACCAAACCGAATATCATCACTATTTAATATTTCATTATAGGATCCGTCTAACGGTACACCTACTTTATAATCGTGGTATACGTATTCACTAAAATTGCAGATAATAACTAACGATTCATTGTCTTTCTTGCCGTAACGAATAAATGAAAAAATACTTTGCTCACAATTATCTGCATCAATCCATCGGAACCCTTCCTGCTTATGATCCAGTTCCCAAAGTGGTTTAGAGCGTTTATAAATACCCATTAATTCTTTAAAATATTCTTGCATAAGCCTATGCATTTCAAAATCTTGAAGCATCCAATCTAAATCCTCAAGATCCTTCCACTCATCAAACTGTCCAAATTCTCCACCCATGAACAATAGTTTTTTACCCGGATGTGAGATGAAATATCCATATAGGAGTCGTAATTGCGCAAACTTTCGCCAATAATCTCCTGGCATTTTATTAAGGAGGGATTTTTTTCCATGTACAACTTCGTCATGTGATAACGGTAAGATAAAATTTTCAGAGTAAGCATATAGCTGTGAAAATGTTACTTTATCATGCATATGCTTTCGATATTGAGGTTCACATTCCATATATTTTAGGATGTCATTCATCCATCCCATATTCCATTTATAATTAAACCCTAGTCCCCCATCATAGGTTGGAGCTGTTACAAGCGGCCAATCAGTAGAATCTTCTGCAATCATTAAAGCCTCTGGATGAACGGCAAATACAGCTTCATTCAATTTTTGTAAAAATTTCACTGCATTTTCATTTCGACTAAATTGTCCATTTGCGTTCCAATATAACATGTTTGCAACAGCGTCTACACGAAAACCGTCTATGTGATAATATTCAAACCAGAATAGTGCATTCGATATAAGGAAACTTTGAACCTCCGGCTTTCCTAAATCGAAGTTAGCAGTTCCCCAAACAGGATTTTCTTGTACATTATAATCGTAGTATTCATACGTAGGTTCCCCATCAAACATGTACAGACCATGAGCATCTTTACAATAATGCCCTGGCACCCAGTCTAAAATAACCCCTAGTCCATGCTGATGGCATTGATCGATAAAATACATAAGATCATAAGGTGTACCATATCTACTTGTAGGAGAATAATATCCTGTACCCTGATACCCCCAAGAACGGTCATAAGGATGTTCAACTAGCGGCATGATTTCAATATGTGTAAAATGATGATCGATTACATAAGGAATTAGAATGTCAGCCATCTCCCTGTATGAATACAAGGAACCTTCATCCTTTTTTTTCCAAGTACCAATATGCATCTCATACACAGCGAATGGTTCTTCATAAATCGATTTACGTTTTTTATTTCGGAACCATTTCTGATCATTCCATTTATACTCCCCTATATCATAAACAATAGAAGCAGTATGGGGGCGTAACTCTGAAAAAAACGCATAGGGATCCGATTTTAATAACGTTTTACCGTATGAAGTTTGAATCTCATACTTATAAATCTCATTTTCCTTAAGCCCAGGAATGAACAATGACCATATACCTTGATCTGTAATTTTTGTCATTTGATGTTCATTGCCTATCCAATTGTTAAAATCCCCTACTACACTTACCGCTGCTGCATGAGGGGCCCAAACAGAAAATCGCACACCTTCTATATCATTTTCAACCGCACGATGGGCACCAAACAGGTGATAACTTTGAAAAAGGCTACCCTCATGAAACAGATGTAAATCATAGTCCGTAAGTTGAGTCAAAACCACAGCTTTCACCTCGCCGGTACATAATATTTCAAATACTTTAATATTATTCTACTAAAAACTCTATAATTCCTTTTGTTAGAAAGAAAAACATTACTGTAAAAAGAAAATTTAGATATAATTCACATTATAGACAATAACTATGTAATTTCTGCTATAAAATCCGTGTGAAAGCATTTCATAATTTGATTTCATTATGTTAGAAAAATCTATAGTATAAAAGTAATTTACAGGATGTAATTGTATAAATAAAAGAGTACCTACACTAATAGTAAAATAGTTATGTAAAGAAATTGTATAAAAATTAGAAATAATATGTAAACATTAATTAATGAAACAAAAAAACCTCATCATAATATAATTATGATGAGGTTTTTGCAGATATGTTGAACAAATATATAAGATAAATTATAATACTGGGCTCATTGTTTCTTTTAATACTTTTACTGAATGATCGAATTTAGCTTGTTCAGCTTCGTCCATTTCAAGTTCCATTACTTCGCGAACACCGCTACGGTTGATGATAGCAGGAACACCTACATAAATGTCACTTTGTCCATATTCACCGTTTAAGTATGCAGAAACAGTTAAAATACAGTTTTCATTATTTAAAATCGCCTTTGTAATTCTCATGAGAGCCATACCAATACCATAGAATGTTGCACCTTTACGCTCAATAATATGGTAAGCAGCATCACGAACATTTACAAAAATAGCATCTAAATCTTCTTGTTTATATTTTTGATCTTGTAAAACTTTTGCTAATTTTTGAACCCCAACAGAAGCGTGGCTCCATACTGGAAGTTCTGTATCACCATGTTCACCAATGATGTAAGCATGGACGTTACGTGCATCAACATCAAAATAATCGCTAAGCATATAACGTAAACGTGCTGTATCAAGTGTAGTACCAGAACCGATAACGCGTTCCTTCGGTAAACCTGATTCTTTCCAAGTAACATATGTTAAAATATCAACTGGATTAGTAGCAATTAAGAATATTCCATCAAAACCATTGTCCATAATTCCACGAACAATTTGCTTAAAGATTTTCGTATTTTTTTCTACTAAGTCTAAGCGAGTTTCACCTGGTTTTTGTGGAAGTCCTGCAGTAATAACAACAAGGTCTGCATCTTTACAATCTGCGTAGCTTCCCTTCCAAATCTTCGTTGGAGCTGGAGCAAATGGCATACCATGATTTAAATCCATTGCTTCGCCTTCTGCTTTGGCTTCATTTACGTCAACGAGTACAAGTTCTTCTGCTACACCGTGGTTAAGCATTGAATATGCATAGCTACAGCCAACTGCACCTGTTCCGACTAAAACAACACGATTAATCTTCTGCTTCATGTTTAAGCTCTCCTTTATTGTCTACATTTTCTTTATAAATCCATTCATTCTATATTCTGTGTAATTTCCTCTGAACATTTTCATTTTAACATAAATTATTTTTATTCCATTCCATTTTTGTGATGATTTTGTGAATTAATTCACATAAGTAGCGTGAATATACTACTTCTGCGAAAGAGGAATAAAGGAAAGAAAACAGACAGAGATTACGAGGGATCTATCTATACATAAATGAAACGTTTATACATCGTAGGACATGAAAAAAGAGCCAGTATATTCATCACTGACTCTTAGTATGACCCGTACGGGAATCGAACCCGTGTTACCGCCGTGAAAGGGCGGTGTCTTAACCGCTTGACCAACGGGCCGTGGCAGAGAAGAAGGGATTCGAACCCTCGCGCCGGTATCCCGACCTACTCCCTTAGCAGGGGAGCCCCTTGAGCCTCTTGGGTACTTCTCTATATGGCTCCGCAAGTAGGATTCGAACCTACGACCTATCGGTTAACAGCCGATTGCTCTACCGCTGAGCTATTGCGGAATAAAAATGTATGATTATTTTACATGGTGGGCCTAAATGGACTCGAACCATCGACCTCACGCTTATCAGGCGTGCGCTCTAACCAGCTGAGCTATAGGCCCATTATTTGGAGCGGGTGATGGGAATCGAACCCACGCTATCAGCTTGGAAGGCTGAAGTTCTACCATTAAACTACACCCGCAAAATGTGAGCCATGAAGGACTTGAACCTTCGACCCTCTGATTAAAAGTCAGATGCTCTACCACTGAGCTAATGGCTCAAAATAAAAAATGCCGACTAGAGGACTTGAACCCCCAACCTACTGATTACGATTCAGTTGCTCTACCAATTGAGCTAAGTCGGCAACACTTAATCTAGTAAAGTGGCTCGGGACGGAATCGAACCGCCGACACGAGGATTTTCAGTCCTCTGCTCTACCGACTGAGCTACCGAGCCAAATGGCGGTCCCGACCGGGATCGAACCGGCGATCTCCTGCGTGACAGGCAGGCATGTTAACCGCTACACCACGAGACCATTTGGTTGCGGGGACAGGATTTGAACCTGCGACCTTCGGGTTATGAGCCCGACGAGCTACCGGACTGCTCCACCCCGCGACGATAGATAAATTATTTTATTTTTAAAAAATAAAATGGAGGAGGAAGAGGGATTCGAACCCCCGCGCAGCTCTCGCCACCTGTCGGTTTTCAAGACCGATCCCTTCAGCCAGACTTGGGTATTCCTCCGTACTTAAGTTGTAAATGGTGGACCTTGTAGGACTCGAACCTACGACCGGACGGTTATGAGCCGTCTGCTCTAACCAGCTGAGCTAAAGGTCCTTATTATATGGTAGCGGCGGAGGGGATCGAACCCCCGACCTCACGGGT
Source organism: Ectobacillus polymachus (assembly GCF_048159605.1). NCBI lineage: Bacteria > Bacillati > Bacillota > Bacilli > Caryophanales > Bacillaceae > Ectobacillus > Ectobacillus polymachus. Next base: position 2,072,672 of record NZ_JBLREB010000001.1, read on the forward strand.
ATGAACCGTACGCTCTAGCCAGCTGAGCTACACCGCCATCATCTATATGTGGAGCCTAGCGGGATCGAACCGCTGACCTCCTGCGTGCAAAGCAGGCGCTCTCCCAGCTGAGCTAAGGCCCCATATCGGGAAGACAGGATTCGAACCTGCGACCACCTGGTCCCAAACCAGGTGCTCTACCAAGCTGAGCTACTTCCCGTAATACGCGCCCAGGAGAATTCGAATCCCCAACCTTTTGATCCGTAGTCA